>NZ_JBPFDU010000001.1:0-3905 GCF_051062815.1 Methylocystis sp.
TGTCGGATTGTCGCAATTTCTGGGACTGCCGGGCATTGGAATCTTTGGACTTCCCTGTTGCATAATTTTGGGATCGATTCAGAATTTCAGGCACTGGCGTCGAGTTTGATTCGTAATTTGTGGAACCAGATTGCTGCGAGACGGCAAGGCTGTCCATGGATATTGGCGACATCGACCCGCAAGAATGGGTGGCGGCGCAACGGCGGGCGGAGGTTCTCTCCAAGCTGCCCGAGCGGCCTTCGGGCGAGCAAATCCGCGACGCCATGGCGGCGCTCGGGGTCGGCCGGACGACGCTGTTTCGCTGGTTGAAGCGGTTTCGAGAGAGCGCCCGGACCAGCGCGCTGGCGCCGCGTCGTCGCGGCCCCCACTCCGGGATGCGTCCGCTGACGGCTGATGTTCTCGCCGTTGTCGAGATGCATTTCCGGGAGTTCTACGCGACGCGACGGCGCCCTACGTTGACGCGGTTCTGGGCCGAGGTCGCCGCCGATTGTCGGCGCCAGGGATTCCCCGTTCCGTCGATTCGCCGTCTGCGTCGCTGGCTCGATCGCCAGGACGAGGCCGAATTGCTCCGACGGCGCGAAGGCAAGGGCAAGTCGGAGCCGGTCTTCCTGGCGACGCCGGGATCGTTGGAGGCGAGCGCGCCGCTGGCGATCATGCAGATGGATCACACCAAGGTGGACGTGACCGTCGTGGATCCCGTCACGCGGCTTCCCATCGGTCGGCCGACGCTGACGCTGGCGATCGACGTCGCCACGCGGATGGCGATGGGGTTTCATCTGTCGCTCGATCCGCCCTCGCTGACGGCGGTCGCGCTGTGTCTGACCCATGCGGTGATGGACAAGACGCGTTGGTTGGCGGCCCGCGGGATCGCGGCGGAATGGCCGGCGCGGGGAATACCCCGCGTCATTCATGTCGACAACGGCGCCGAATTCCATGCCTTGGCTTTCGAGCGCGCCTGCGCCGAGCACGGCGTCGAGCTCGCCTATCGACCGCCAGGAACGCCCCGCTTCGGCGGCCACATCGAGCGGCTGATCGGGACGATGATGGGGGCGGTCCATCTCATTCCGGGATCGCATTTTTCCAACATCCGCGAGCGCGGCGATCTCGATCCGGAGCGGCAGGCGGTGATGACCCTGCGCGAACTCGAGACCTATTTCGCCCTGGAAATCGTCGGGGCCTATCACGCGCGGATCCACAAGGCGCTCGGGGCGCCGCCGGCGGCGGTCTGGCGGGCGCGCATCGACGAGGTCGCGGTGCGCATGCCAAACGACGTCAGGCGGTTCCTGATCGATTTCCTTCCCGCCGAGCGGCGCGTTTTGCAGCGTGACGGCCTGCATCTCCATCACATCCGCTACTGGTCTGACGAGCTGCGCTGGCACATGGGGCGGGGCGCGGAAAAGCTCACGGTGAAATACGATCCGCGCGATCTCTCGGTGATCTTCGTGCGGGCGGGGGAGGGGTATCTCGAAGCGCGGCCGGCCGATCGAACGCGCCCTTCCATTGCGCTTTGGGAGCAGCGGGCGGCGTTGCGGGCGCTGCGCGCGGCGGGCCGCCGGGCGGTCGACGAGGAACAAATCTTTTCGACGATCCTCGCTCAGCGCGCCTTGGTGGACGAGGCGGTGCGCGCCACCAAGGCGATGCGGCGCGACGCGGCGCGGCGTCCCAGATCGCAGCCGCCGAAGACGATCGAGGCCCCGCAGACCGCCGGGCCCCGAGCGGCGGACCCGCCGCTGGTTCTGCCCTATTTCGAGGTGGAGGAATGGGATGATTGAAGATTTTGAGCATTTGTTCGCCGCGATCCGTCCGATCGCCGCGCTGAGCTCGGAAGAGCGGTTGCGCCGGATACGCGCGGACCGCTGGATCAACTACCCGCGGGCGCAGCAGGCGCTGGCGATGCTCGAGGATTTGATCTCGTTTCCGCGCCGCGCCCGCATGCCCAATCTGCTGATCGTCGGCGAGTCGGGCATGGGCAAGACGATGATCGTCGAAAAATTCGCGCGCGATCACCCCGCTTATTTCGACGCCGTCAACGGGCTCAAGCGCATGCCGGTCGTGCTCGTCCAGATGGTCTCGGGGCCGGATGAAGCGCGGTTTTACAAGCGGCTGCTGGCGGCGATCGGCGCGCCGGAGCCGACCCGGCCGACGCTCGGCGCTTTGGAGAATGTGGCGTTGCGCGTGCTGGAGCAGGCGCAGCCGGGCATGCTGGTCATCGACGAGGTGCATAGCCTCCAGGCGGGCACGGTGCGCGAGCAGGCGCGCTTCCTGAACATGCTGCGGTTTCTGGGCAACGAGCTGCGCATCCCGCTCGTTTGCGTCGGCACCCAGCAGGCCCGCAATGCGCTCAAGACCGACGAGCAACTGGTGCGCCGCTTCGAGGCCATCGCGCTCCCGCCCTGGCGGAACGACCAGGATTTCGCGGCGTTGATCGGAAGTTTGCAGCGCACGCTGCCATTGCGCCGGCAAAGCGAGATCGGCGAGCGGGCGCTCAAAAGCATCCTCGAGACGACGGGCGGCGTCACGGCGGCGATCTTCTCGTTGATGACGCGATTGGCCGTCGCCGCCATCGTCAGCGGCGAGGAGCGGATCATGGGATCCGATTTCGAGGACGCCAAGACGACCTCGTTGCTCGGGGAGGCGGTGTGAACGCGGAGGCGCTCGCCTCGCTCTTGCCTGTCGCGCCGCGACCGGCGGCCGAGGAGCGCCTGTCGTCATGGCTGTCGCGGGTCGCGGAGATCTACGGCATGTCAGCGAACGCGCTGCTCGCCCATTTCAGGCTCGCGGGATTTTCGGCGCTGAAGCTCGAACAGGGTTTATCGCCGGGGCAGGGGGCCTTGATCGCGACGCGCGCCGGGTTGAGCGCGCGGACGATCGACAACATGACATTCGCTGCTTTGGCGCCGCACGCCCGTTTCATGATCGCGCCGAGCGCCAGATATTTTTGCCCGCGTTGCGCTCAAACCCCCGCGATCGGCCGCAAGGATGCGGCGCTGCCCTGGACGTTTTGGTGTTCCGTGCACGGCGTTCGGCTGTGGGCGCGCGACAAACGGCCGGTGGAAAGCTTTCTGCCCGATAGCGTTCTCGAACGTCTCGATCCACTGGCGCGCCGCGGCGCCGCCCGCTTGGCGGCCTGGGCCGAGGAGCGCGACGCCGTGGGCGAGATCGACCCGCCAACGGTTGCGGAGCTGCTGCGGTTCCTGACCACACCCTATCGTCGCCCGTCGCCGCCGTCCCTGGCGGAGCAGCCGCGACTCTCACTGGAGGCGCGCCGGGCCAACCACGCGTTTCTGACCCGACCGATCGTCCGCCAGGCCCTGCTTGTCGTCGCGCCGGAATATGATCGCTTCGCGCCCGTGCTCGCCAAGCCAGTTCGCCCGGGGCTCGCCGCGCTCGCGTGCGGCTCGCTCTTACAGAACTACGCTTTGGCCGTCGGCGTGGCGCGCCTGACCGAAAATCCCGTCGAACACGCAGCGGCGGCGCTGGCGGCGGCCGACGCCGAGGGGGAGACGATCCTGCGTCGTATTTTGAGGACCTGGCCGTCTGCGACGCGCCGTCGCATCGGCGTCGAGTTACGACGCCTGACCGACGCGCAGCCGGCTGGAAAGGCTCCGCGACGGCGTCGATTGCAGCGCAGTTCCATAAATTATGCGCGAGTCCCACAAATTTCGGCGCGGCTTGTCCCATGAATTGTGAATCGGAATTCCGAAATTATGCGCGGTCCCGCCGCGCCGAGCGCCCAATCCCACAAAATTATGGCTGTCCGACATTCGGGCCGGCTTGGGTCCTGCGTCGTTTCGAGCGCACAAATTCCGACGCCTCGGCAGGCGATCTGAGGTCGATTTCGGCCAGTTTCGCCCGGAAGTCCGCCGGTTCCGAATCATGTCCGATAAGCCGACATTATCGGACAT
>NZ_JBPFDU010000002.1:0-33908 GCF_051062815.1 Methylocystis sp.
TCGGGTTCGATGGAACGGCGGACGGGCGGCCAAGCTGAGGAACGGGCTCGATCGCCCGAGGATGAGCCGGCGTCCCGTCCGCCACCGCAGCGGCAATGTTAGCCGATCCGGCACGGTTTAAGTTACAAGGATGAGGAAACCCTTTACCCGATCGCCCAGAGAGCAGCTGCTGTGCAGCGTCCATTGTGCGCATGACCTGCTATAAGGCCGGTTCGCAAAGCCGGGGCCTCTCATGATCCGCGTGACCGATAGAATCGCGCTCCACGAATGGGAAATCGTGGAGGAATTCGCGCGCGCGTCGGGGCCCGGCGGCCAAAATGTGCAGAAGGTCGAAACCGCGGTGCGGCTGCGCTTCGACATCCGCAATTCGCCCAGCCTCGCCGATGATGTGAAGGCGCGGCTCGCGCGCCTCGCCGGCAGGCGTCTGACGAAGGACGGCGTCATCCTCATCGAAGCGCGCCGCCATCGCACGCAGGAGCGCAACCGGGCGGATGCGCTCGAGCGCCTCATCGACCTCATCCGCATCGCGGCGGCTCCGCCGCCGCCGCCGCGAAAGAAGACCCGGCCGACGCTCGGCTCGAAGCTGAGGCGTCTCGACGGCAAGAAACAGCGCGGCGACGTGAAGGCGCTGCGCGGCAAGCCGACGCATGAGTTATGACATACGTAATGCGCATTTATGAGATACGTAATGAATGAACATACGACATACGTAATAGCTAAAGAACTTATCGATAAAGCCCGCGGCAAAGGCCTGCGTCTTGCGAGCGCCGAATCCTGCACCGGCGGCCTCGTCGCCGCGGCGCTGACGGACATTGCCGGCGCTTCGGATGTTTTCGACCGCGGCTTCGTCACCTATTCCAACGCCGCGAAATCCGACATGCTGGGCGTCGCGGACGCATTGCTCAAAGCGCATGGCGCCGTCAGCGCCGAGGTCGCGTGCGCCATGGCGCTGGGCGCCATCGACCGCTCGCTGGCCGATGTCGCCGTCGCGGTGACGGGCGTCGCCGGACCCGGCGGCGGTTCGCTCGAAAAGCCTGTGGGGCTGGTTCATTTCGCCTGCGCCCGGCGCGGCGGCGGCGTCGACCATATCGAGCGGCGCTATGGACCGCTGTCGCGCGCCGAGATCCGCGCCGCGGCCGTCATGCAAGCGCTGGATATGATGATTGACGCCGTCGATGCGGCTCAGCGGCGGCCGTAAACCTCGTCGGCGCGTGCGGCGAAGGCGTCCGCATATTTGTGGAACGCGCGATCAAACATCGCGCCCATCACAAAGCCAAGCGCCGGGCTCTTGAATTCATAGGCGATGAAGAACTCGACCATCGACCGGGGCGCGCCGCCGGTCGCCGCCGGCTCGTCGCGGAACGTCCAGCGATTGTCGAGTTTTCGAAACGGTCCCTCGGCGCACTCGACTCTGATGTCTAATTTGTTGAAGTCGCAGCAGACGCGGCTCACATAGCGCTCGCAGATCGCTTTGAAGCCAACCTGCATCTCGATCAGCGACAGCTCGACCCCAGGCGAGATCTCGGACCGTCGGCGGATGCGCACGGCCTCGCAGAGGGGCACGAATTGCGGATAGGATTCAACGTCGCGCACCAGCGCAAACATTTCTCCTGCGCTGTGCGGCACGTAGCGACGGTTGCGAAAACTCTTCATGCGCCAAG
Source organism: Methylocystis sp. (assembly GCF_051062815.1). Classification (GTDB taxonomy): domain Bacteria; phylum Pseudomonadota; class Alphaproteobacteria; order Rhizobiales; family Beijerinckiaceae; genus Methylocystis. The sequence goes on from NZ_JBPFDU010000002.1 coordinate 1,662, forward strand.
CTTCTAGTTCATTGACGAGAGCGGCAAAAGACGCCGCCTTCACGCGGCTGGAACATTTGCGTCATGTTGCAGTTCTATCGACGAGCTCTCGCTGGCTCCTGAGATATTCCACGGAGGGAACAATGGCGAACAAATCCGATTTCACAGCTGAAGAATGGAAAAAACTGCTTGAATCGCCGCTGCTCGCCGGCTTCGCCGTAAGCGCCGGCGATCCGAGCGGCTTTATCGGCACCTTGCAGGAGGGCTTCGCGAGCGCCAAGGCTTTGGCCACGGCAAAATCCGATCCGAACGCCGACGCGCTGATCAAGGCGGTTGTCGACGACCTTCTCACGCCCGACGGACGCGCGGCGGCCCGCGAAGGGGTGAAAGGCGTGGTGGACGGGGCCAAGGTGGAGGAGTTCAAAGATCGGGCGCTCGTCGAGTTGCGCCGCACCGCCTCCATCCTCGATGCCAAGGCGCCAAATGAGTCGAAGGCGTTTAAGGACTGGCTCAACCATATCGCCAATCTGGTGGCGGAAGCGGGCGTCGAGGGCGGCTTTCTGGGCTTTGGCGGGGTGAAGGTCACCGACGCCGAACGCGCGACGCTAGCCGAGATTTCAACGGCGCTTGGCGCGTAAGACACTTATTTCGGGTGGCGCAGCCTCGCGCCGCTCCCGGCCCAGCACGCTCACACCACTCGGTCCGCCTCGGTCGCGTTCTAATCGTCATGCAAAATTCCAAATGGCGCAGTCCTCGTCCTTCGAGACGCCACCTCCGATCTCGGGCCTGCCCGAGATCGACATTAAATTCGCAAGTCGGGTAAACCCGACTGGCGGCGGCTCCTCAGGATGAGGGTGAGGAAAAACATTCTTCACCTGATCGCCCTCGAGTTGCAGCCTCATTCTCGGGGGGATTTTTGATGCGCTTACGACTGTCGTTCTTGCTCGCGGCGTCGCTCGCCGCCCTTCCCGGCTGCGCCGCCGCTTTTGAGGCCTATGTGGCGGCGGTGATGCCGCTGCGCGTGAGCCCAAGTTCGGATGCGCGGCCGGTCACGACCATGGCGGCGAATATTCCGTTCAATGTCCTGGGCTGCGGCCGCTGGTGCCAGGTGCAATATGGCGGGACCATGGGTTATGTCCCGGCGCCGCTTGTCATCCCCGGCGCGCCGCCGACCGCGCCCGGCTCCGGCCTATTGGGATTTTTGGCCGCTCCCGTGGTGCTGCCCGTCGCGGCGCGCGACCTGCTCAGCGACGGCTATGCGCCGCGCGCCGATTACGGCTATGGCTGGACGCCGTTTTTTGGGACGTCGCCCGAGCCCCATTGCGAAGAGCCCGCGAGACGCGGGCGTTGCGTCCACCGACGGCGTTCAGCTCGGGATGCGCGTGAGTCCGCCCATGTAAGGCCGAAGGACGCGCGGAACGTCGACTGAGCCGTCGGCCTGCTGGTAATTCTCCAAGACCGCGACCATCGCGCGGCCGACCGCGACGCCGGAGCCGTTCAGCGTATGGACGAAACGCGGCCCTTTGCTCTCGCTCGGGCGATAGCGGGCGTTCATGCGCCGCGCCTGGAAATCACCGCAGACCGAGCATGAGGAAATCTCGCGGTATCTCCCCTGCCCCGGCAGCCAGACTTCGAGGTCGTAAGTTTTTTGGCTCGCGAAGCCCATGTCGCCGGTGCAGAGCACGACCTTGCGATAGGGCAGTTCCAAAAGCTGCAAGACTTTCTCGGCGCAGACGGTCATGCGCTCATGTTCTTCGAGCGAATCTTCCGGCGTCGTGATCGACACGAGTTCGACCTTGTAGAACTGATGCTGGCGGATCATCCCGCGCGTGTCCTTGCCGGCGGCGCCGGCTTCGGCGCGGAAGCAATAAGTGCCGGCGGTCATACGCATCGGCAATTGCGCTTCGTCGAGGATGGATTCACGCACGAGATTGGTGAGCGGCACTTCCGCGGTGGGGATGAGCCAGTAATCGGCAGTCGGCATTCGGGCTTCGGCAGTTGGATCCGACTGCCCACTGCCGATCTGCCGACCTGCCGATACGGAGAACTGATCATCCCGAAACTTCGGCAATTGCGCCGTGCCGAACATCGCATCGTCGCGCACCAGCAGCGGCGGGCTTACCTCCATATAGCCATGCTCGTTCGTATGCAGATCAAGCATGAATTGCGCGAGCGCGCGCTCCAGCCGCGCCAGCCCACCTTTATTCACGACGAAGCGCGCGCCGGAAATTTTCGCCGCCGTTTCGAAATCCATCAGCCCGAGGCCTTCGCCGATTTCGAAATGCTCTTTCGGCGTGAAGTCGAACACGCGCGGCTCGCCCCAGCGCGCGACTTCGACATTGTCATTCTCGTCGGCGCCGTCGGGGACTTCATCGAGCGGCGTGTTGGGAATGGCGGCGAGCGCAGCGTCGAGTTCGGCGATGGCGTATCGCTCCGCCTCTTCCAGCGCCGGCCAGTTCTCCTTGATCGTCGCGACTTCCGCTTTGAGCGCTTCGGCTTTGGCGCTATCGCCCGCCTTCATCGCCGCGCCGATTTCTTTCGAGGCCGCGTTGCGGCGCTCCTGCGCGCGCTGCAATGCGCCGATCGCCGCGCGCCGCGCATCGTCAAAGGCGAGCAGCTGCGTTGAGATCGGCTCCAGCCCGCGCCGCGCGCGGCCGCGGTCGAAAAGTTCAGCGTTCTCGCGAATCCATTTGATGTCGTACATGGGCGCCTGGACAGTGATCGAGTGACAACAGACCGTCATGGCCGGGCTTGTCCCGGCCATCCACGCCGAGCGGCTTCGGTCAAATGACAGAGTATGCGCAACGGCACCGCGTGGATGCCCGCGACAAGCGCGGGCATGACGCGGGGAGACTCATTGCGCCACCTTCTCCCGCAAGCGGGAGAAGGGGTCAAGCGGAGGGCTGCTGCGCCGCGGCCCTCTTCTTCTCGATCATGCGCACGGCGTAAATCGACGCTTCGTAGAGCAGCACGCCGGGGACAGCGAGCGCGAGCTGCGAGAACACATCCGGCGGCGTCAAAACCGCCGCGACGATAAAGACGAGCACGACGGCGTAGCGCCGTTTCTCCTTTAAAAACTCCGACGTCACGATGCCGACCTGACCGAGCAACGTCAAAACCACCGGCAATTGAAACACGATGCCGAAGGCGAGCACGAGCGTCATGATCAGCGAAAGATATTCGGAGACGCGCGGCAGCAGTTCGATCTGCGCCTTGCCCGGTTCATTCGCTTGCTGCATCCCCATGAAGAAACGCAGCAGATTGGGCATCACCAGAAAATAGACGACGAGCGCGCCGAAGGCGAAGAAGATCGGCGTGGCGAAAAGATAGGGCCGAAACGCCCGGCGCTCATGCTTGTAGAGTCCCGGCGCGACGAAGGCGTAGATCTGCGACAGCACGATCGGGCAGGAGAAAAACGCCGCCATAAACAGCGCGACCTTGATCTGGGTGAAGAAATATTCCTGCGGCGCCGTGTAGATCAGCCGCGCCTCAGGGCCTGCGACCTGCGTGTAGGGAATGAGAAGCAGATTGTAGATATCCTTGGCGAAGAAGAAGGAGAGCACGAACATCCCGAGAAACGCGAGCAGCGCCTTGATCAGGCGCTCGCGCAATTCCATCAGATGTTCGATCAACGGCGCCTTGCTGGCCTCGATTTCGGCTTCGTCGGCCTCGTTCATGTGGCGGCCTTCTTCGGCGAATCGGCCTGCTCGCCGACAGGAAGGCCAGAATCCTCATCCTGAGGAGCGGCCGAAGGCCGCGTCTCGAAGGATGCGGTTGGCGCATCCTCATCCTTCGAGACGCCACCTCGATCTCGGGCCTGCCCGAGATCGACATTTGATGCGCAAGTCGGATGAACCCGACTTGCGGGCGGCTCCTCAGGATGTGGACTGCTTACTGGGGCAAGACACGATGGAATTAGCCGCTCAGCTTCTGAGGGCAGCGTTCTCCTATCAGCTCGGAGCGGCTGCGGAATCAAAGGCCCCTCATCCTAAGGAGCGTGCGCAGCACGCGTCTCGAAGGACGAGGGGCCGCTTCCAGCGTCGAAGGCCCGGCGTGGGTGTGATCTGAAGGCGGCGACGCTCAACATATCGGGCTCGCCTCGCCTAGCGCGAGCCGTCGCTGGCGCGCCGCGCGCAATTTCGCGAAATCCTCGCCGGCATGGTGCGACGAGCGGGTGAGCGGCGAGGCGGCGACGTAGAGGAAGCCCTTCGCGTAGGCGAGCGTCTTATAGGACTCAAATTCCTCCGGCGTCACGAAGCGCTCGATCGCATGGTGCTTGCGCGTCGGCTGCAGATATTGGCCGATGGTGATGAAGTCGATGTCCGCCGAGCGCATGTCGTCCATCACCTGCATCACTTCGAGACGGCTCTCGCCGAGCCCGACCATGATTCCGGACTTGGTGAAAAGCGAGGGGTTCAGCTCCTTGGCGCACTGAAGCAATCGCAGCGAGTGGAAATAGCGCGCGCCCGGCCGCACCGTGACATAGAGCGACGGCACGGTCTCGAGATTGTGATTGAAGACGTCCGGGCTCGCCGCCACCACGCGCTCCAGCGCGCCAGGCTTCCTGAGGAAGTCCGGCGTGAGCACTTCGATCGTCGTTTCGGGACACGCCGACCGGATGGCGGCGATGGTCTCGGCGAAATGACCGGCGCCGCCGTCAACGAGATCGTCGCGATCGACGGACGTCACGACGACATGCGACAGGCCGAGAGCGCGGGTGGCTTTGGCGACCCTGCCCGGCTCGGTCGGGTCGAGCCGTGTCGGCAGGCCGGTGGCGACGTTGCAGAACGCGCAGGCGCGCGTGCAGATCTCGCCCATGATCATGAAAGTGGCGTGCTTTTTCTCCCAGCATTCGCCGATGTTGGGACAGGACGCTTCCTGGCACACGGTCGCGAGCCCGGCGTCCTTTAAGAGGCCGCTGGTTTCCGCCCAGGCCTTCGAACCGGGCGCTTTGACGCGAATCCACGGCGGCTTGCGCAGAATGGGCGCGTCAGGACGGCCCGCCTTTTCAGGATGACGCAGCGGCGTCTCCCCCCGCTTCTTGCGGGGGTCGTCGTTCAAGAGATCAAGCACGGTCAAGAGCGGAGAGTCTCCTCTCTCACCAAGCTAGGCATATCAATGGCGGACGGCAATGTCCTCGGGAGATCTATTGGCGTGAGGCAGCGCCCGGCATCCGACGCAGAACAGCGCCGCGCCGATCGCGCCGGCGATCAAGACCGCGTCTGCGCAGCGCTGGCCCACTCCGGCGCGAACGGCGAGTTCGGCCGTCAGCCATGCCCCCGTGACCGCCGAGAGCACCAATGCCCCTGCTCGAACGTCAACGTGCAGAACATGCCAGAGCTTTGTCGCGCTCCAGCCGATAAGCCCGCCGATGATCAGAAGGGCGAGGAACTGCGCGTTGGGCGCGCCAACGATCGCGGCTGCGGCGGAGAGCAACGCGTCCATGAGGGCCTCCCGGCGGGTGAGGAAAGGTTGCAGTTAGACCTAACGGCCCTTTAACGATCTCGACGAGCTTTTGTTCCCGGCGTCTGGAAAGATCGCTCCCGCGCGGGGCGCCCAGCTTCTCGATCGCGCAGCTACTGCTTTATATATAGGTATGCATGAATATAATTAAATCAATAATTTAATTGTTAAACCTGTAGTTTAACTTTAAGTAGCTCCCTACAGATATTCGACTTCCAGAACGCCCGGAATGGCGCGCAGCGCGCCGGCCACTTCCGGAGTGATCGGATAGCTTCCGGGCAGTCGGATTTCGATTTCCTCCCGTCCCGCATCGCGCTTCAGAAGAATCGACACCTCGCCGTCGCCACGGCCGGCGAGCCGAGTCTTGATCCCGTCGAGCGGCCCTTCGTCGCCGATCACGACGCGCAGTCCCTTTTGCGCGCGCGCCGCCGCCGCGGCTAAAGGTTCGACAGCAACGATACGCGCCCGGACGTCCTCGCCCTCAACCGCCGCGGAGAGGGTCACGAGCACCGCCGCGCCCTTCTCCAGAAGATCGCGATATTGGGTCAGCCCCTCCTGGAAGAGGATCGCCTCGTAGTGTCCGCTGACGTCCGAGAGCTGCAAGATGCCCATCTTGGACCCGGATTTGGTGCGCCTCTCGGTCCTGTCCAAAACCACGGCGGCGAGCCGGCCCGCGGTCGCGCCGCGCTTGACCGAGGCGGCGAATTCGCTCCAGCGCGACACGCGGATCTTGGGTAAAAGGCCGGCGTAAGCGTCGAGCGGATGGCCCGAGAGGAAAAAGCCGGCGGCTTCATATTCGCGTCGCAGCGTCTCGGCCGCTGGCCAGGGCGGCGTCTTTGGAACCGCGAGGTCCGCAGCCTCGGCCTCGCCAAAGAGCGCATTTTGCCCGGCCTTGCGGTCCTCGGCGTGCCTGTTCGCGGCGGCGAGCATCGCCTCGATCGCGGCGAAAGCCCTGGCGCGATTGGGCTCGATCTCGTCGAAGGCGCCGCAGGCCGCGAGGCTCTCCAGCGTCTTCTTGTTCACTTCGCGGGGGTTCAGCCGTCTCGCGACGTCGGCGAGACTCGCAAATTGGCGCGCCCCGCGGGAGCGCACCAGAGACTCGGCCTGCGCTTCGCCGACGCCCTTGATCGCCGAAAATGCGTAGCGGATCGCGAGCCTGCCTTCGGCGCCCGGCGCGACGTCGAAGTCGACGCCCGACTCATTGATCGACGGCGGTTCGACCGCGATGCCCATGCGCCGCGCCTCGTCACGGAACTCGGCGAGCTTGTCGGTCTGGCTCTTGTCGAAGGTCATCGAGGCGGCGAGGAATTCCGCCGGATAGTGCGTCTTGAACCAGGCAGTCTGATAGGCGATCAGCGCATAGGCCGCCGCATGGCTCTTGTTGAAGCCGTAATCGGCGAATTTCGCCAAGAGGTCGAAGATAAAATTGGCGAGGTCCGCCTTTACATCGCGCGCGATGGCGCCTTTGACGAAGCGCTCGCGCTGGGCGTCCATCTCGGACTTGATTTTTTTGCCCATGGCGCGGCGGAGCATATCGGCTTCGCCCAGCGTGTAGCCGGAGAGCACCTGCGCGATCTGCATCACCTGCTCCTGGTAGATGATGACGCCGAAGGTCTCCTTCAGAATGGGCTCGATCTTAGGATGGTAATAATCCGCCTCCTCATCGCCGAGCTTCACCGCGCAATAGGTGGGGATATTGGCCATCGGTCCCGGGCGATACAGCGCCACGAGCGCGATGATGTCCTCAAAGCGATCGGCGTGCATTTCGACCAGCGCCTTGCGCATGCCAGCGCTTTCCAGCTGGAATATCCCGACCGTCTCGCCGCGGCCGAGCAGCGCATAAGTCGCCGGATCATCGAGCGGAACCTTGGCGAGGTCGAAGCCAGGGTCGCGGCGGCGCGCCAGACCGCTCGCCGTTGCGAGCACGGTGAGCGTCTTCAGACCGAGAAAGTCAAATTTGATCAATCCCGCCGGCTCGACCCACTTCATATTGAACTGGGTCGCCGGCATGTCAGACTTTGGATCGCGGTAAAGGGGCGCCACCTCGTGCAGCGGGCGGTCGCCGATGACGACGCCGGCCGCGTGGGTGGAGGCGTTGGAAAAAAGCCCTTCGAGCGAGCCGGCGATTTTAAAGAGCCGCCTGACGCGCTCGTCCTCCTCGACGGCCTCGCGTAATTTCTGCTCGCTCGCCAGCGCCTCGGCGAGCGTGACGGGCTTCGCCGGATTCTGCGGCACGAGCTTGGCGAGCTTGTCGACCTGTCCGAGCGGCATTTCGAGAACGCGACCGACGCTGCGCAAAACGCCGCGCGCCAGGAAGGAGCCGAAGGTGATGATCTGCGCCACTCGGTCGGCGCCATAGCGGCGTCTGACGTAATCGATCACCTCGCCGCGCCGCGTCTGGCAGAAGTCGATGTCGAAGTCCGGCATCGAATTGCGCTCAGGGTTGAGGAAGCGTTCGAAGAAGAGTCCGAAGCGAACCGGATCCAGATCGGTGATGGTCAGCGCATAGGCGACGAGCGAACCCGCGCCGGAGCCGCGTCCCGGTCCGACCGGAATTCCCTGGGATTTGGCGTATTTGATGAAGTCGGAGACGATAAGGAAATAGCCGGGAAAGCGCATCTTCTCGATGACGGAAAGTTCGAAATCGAGTCGCGCGGCGTATTCTTCCCGCGTTCGGCCCGGCGCCGGCCCATGCCCGGCGAGGCGCTGCTCTAACCCTTCGATCGCTTGCCGACGCAGCTCCTGCGCCTCGATGTCGTCGAGAGACTGCGCGTCGCGCGCCTCCTGGACGAAGCGCGGCATGATCGGCTTGCGCGTTTGGGGCCGGAAGCTGACGCGACGGGCGATCTCCAGCGTGTTTGCGGTCGCCTCTTGGAGATCGGCGAAAAGCGCGCACATTTGGGCGCGAGTCTTGAAGTAGTGTTCGGGCGAGACCCGCCTCCGGTCGTCGACGCTCGTCACCGCGCCTTCGGCGATGCAGAGCAGCGCGTCATGCGCTTCGAAATCGGCGGGCTGAGCGAAATAGGGCTCATTCGTCGCGACAAGCGGCAAGCCGCGACGATACGCAAGGTCCAGCAGCTGCGGCTCCACGTCGCGTTCAGAACGCAAACTGTGGCGCTGGACCTCGATATAGAGCCGGTCGCCGTAGAGAGGCTCGAGCGTTGCGAGGCGTGCGCGCGCCTGCTCCGGCCTGCCCTGCGCCAGGGCGCGGTCCAATGCGCCGTCCGGTCCGCCGGTCAGCGCGATGAGCTCCTCGGCGTCGGCGGCCAGCGCTTCGAGCGTCAGATGCGGCTCGTCGCCCTGCGCGGTGTCGAGAAACGCGCGCGAGGCGAGCCGCATCAAATTGCGATAGCCCGTCTCGGTCTTGGCCAGCAGCACGATATTGGCGAAACGATCGTCTCGCGCCGCGACTGCGCCGCCCTTGCCGTCGCCGAAATCGACGCGGAGCTGTGCGCCTGCGAGCGGTTGGAGGCCAGCCTTGACGGCCTTCTCGGAAAACTCCAGGGCCGCGAAAAGATTATTGGTGTCGGTGACAGCGAGCGCGGGCTGGAGGTCGCGCACCGCGAGATCAATCAGCTTGCCAAGCGACAGCGCGCCCTCGCGCAGCGAATAGGCGGTGTGGACGTGAAGATGCACGAAGCTGGCTTCGGCGGCAGGCATGGTCTGAGGCTCGAGGGCGCGGACGGATTCGGGCCGAAGTCTACAGTTTCGCGCCCCGTCCCGGAACTCCGCGCGCGCCGCCGTCCCCAGATCGCGTGAAAAGCGGCGCCCGCCCCAACGTTTTCACGTTTGGGGCGGAGCGCAGACTATCGCCGCAAAACAGCGAAGCGGTGAACGTTCACGCCATTTTCGGCGAGGAGCCGGTGCATCGCGGGAGAGAGGTGAACCACACGAGACGCGCTCAGATTAGAATTGCAGTCGTTCTTGAGGCCTACATATTTGGCGTGAAGCGTGTTCGCCTCGCTGTCGCCAACGGTTGAGCGGACCTGCTCAAGCATGGCGCTCACTTCCGCGCCGCCATATTGCTGGACGAGGGAACAGCCGATGCGCACATCCTGCGCAGTCGCGGGCGTTGCAGCGCTCAGAAGAAACGCGCCAAACAGGGCGCCGGCGGCGAGCGCCGGCTTTCCATAACTCATGTTGTACTCCTAGGATAAAGACCGCCTTTCGAGCTTGCCAGAGACCACGGTCTCGACGAAGCAGCACGAACGACGCTCAGTCAAAAGCCCGGCGGAGGCGACCGCCTCCCCGGGGCTCATTTGTCCTAGCCGCGTTTTGGACGAACCTGTTTAGCGCCTATTACTCGGCAGGGCTATAGGCTTTCGCCGCAGATTCGATCGGCTTGAACGCTTCCTTGGCGATCGAGGCGTAGAGTTCGCCGAGCTTGGTCGCTTCGGCGAGGAAATCCTCGTAGGCGCTCTTGGCGAAATCAGTCTGAAGCTGAAGCGCTTCGTCGATCTTCTTCACCGTAATCAGCTTTTCCGCCAGAACGCGGCTCTTTTCGAAGGATTTCTTGGAATAATCGGTGGTCTCGGCGGCGATGCTCTGCCAGCCCTTGGTCACCGCAGCCGCGGCGGCGGACACGGCTTCAAACTGCTCTTTGCCGAGCTTCTGAACGCTGTCGAAATTAGCTGCCATGGGTTCGTCCTCATGATTTTGGCGCAAAGGCGCCCTATGCGGCGCTATGCGCCCGCTCACGACCTATTTATATGCATTGCACAAAATAAAGTCAATGAAAATGTTGCGGCGCAAAATAGTCACAGCGCCGGGCTAGCGCTTAACCCGCGGGTAACTGCAAGCGCTTAGTTTGCCAAATCGTCACTTTTGGCGCGGCTGGGCGGTTGCGCGAACAACAGTGAAGTCAAGGGGCGCGTTTATGCTGAGATCGAGTTTGTCGGACCGCCTGCCGCGGCCCAGCTCCCTCGCGGCAAGCTTTGCCACGATCACAATCCTCGTCACAATGTCGGTCTCCGCGGAGGCGCGCGGCAGACATTATTTCCATCACCGCAGCGCTTCTGACGACCGCAATTCGGCCGTTCGGGCGCGCGCAAACACCAATAGCGATCCTGTTGTCGGCGAGCATCGCGGCTTTTCGGCCATCGTCGTCGACGCCAACAGCGGCCGCGCGCTGTATTCCCGCTCCGAGCATGAGTTGCGCCATCCCGCCTCGGTTACAAAGGTGATGACGCTCTTTCTTCTGTTTGAGCAGCTCGAGAAGGGGCGGCTGCGCCTGGACTCGCCGCTGATGATTTCGCAACATGCGGCGGCGCAGGCGCCATCCAAGCTTGGCCTGCGTCCTGGCCAGACGATCAGCGTCGACAATGCGATCAAGGCGGTCGTCACCAAATCCGCCAATGACATCGCCTGCGCGATCGCCGAGAACGTCGCGGGCGACGAGCATAGTTTCGCGCAGATGATGACGCGCAAGGCCCATGCACTTGGGATGCGCAACACCAATTATGAGAACGCGTCGGGGCTCCCCGATCCAAATCAGGTGACGACCGCCTATGATCTCGCGCTGCTCGGACGCGCCATCCAGGAGCGCTTCCCGCGCTATTATCGCTATTTCTCGACGCCGAGCTTCGCCTACAACGGCGCCCTGCACCGGAATCACAATCATCTCCTCGGCCAGGTCGAAGGCATGGACGGCATCAAGACCGGCTACACGCGCGCATCCGGCTTCAATCTACTGACCTCGGTGCGCCGTCGCGGGCATCACATTGTCGCGGTGGTGATGGGCGGTAAGACTGCCTACACGCGGGATCGCATCATGGCGGGGCTGATCGAGGAAAACATCGACGGCGGCTCTTCGGTAAGAACTGCGGCGGCGGTGAGCGAAGATCCGCGCGCCGCCAAGGCGCAGGAGCAGTTGGCGCAGGAGCGCACGCAGCGCGCCGAACGCGCCGCCGAGCGCGCCCAACAGATCGCCGCGGAGCGCTTGGCTTATGCCGAGCCTCAGGAAGAGCCCGCCGGGCAGCCCGAACCATTTGGCCGCCGGCTGAACGCTCCGGTTCCAGCGGCGGCCATTCCGCCGCAGGAGAGCGCTGAGCGGCCAGTGGTTCGTCCCGCTTTCGTTTCCGGCGGTCAGAAGCGAACGGCCGACGACCGGGATGCGGAACGCAAGGGCGCGTCTCCGAGCGCCAAGGCCCGCGCGGGCGCTACGCCAGTGGCCGCGCGCGACGGCTCCACGACGAACGGCGCGCGTAAGATCGAGGTTACGCCCGTGTCCACGACGCCTTCGGCCGTTCGCGGCGGCGCCGCAAAATCACAGCTCGCAAAGGCGGACGCCGCGCGTCCGGGGCGGCCCGGCTGGATGATTCAGATCGGCGCGACCGAGGATCAGGAAAAGGCCAATCAGCTGCTCGTGCGCGCCCGCAGCCAGCTTCAAGGCTTTCCCGCGACCGCCAGGGCCTTCACCGAGAAGGTGCAGCGGGGAACTGAAACGCTCTATCGCGCGCGTTTCGCCGGGCTTGAGGAAGACACGGCGCAGTCGGCCTGCAAGGCGCTCAAGCGCTCCGGTTTCGCCTGCTTCACGACAAAGAACTGATCATGTCCACGACTTGGGACCACGACTACGGCGCGCAACGCGCGTCAGTGCTGGTGACGCCGCATCAGGACGTCCTTGGCCTCATTCACCCGGGCCGCAAGATCAGTCGTTCCGCCAAGATCTGGATGAAGCTTCTTCATCAGATCACGGTGGGCGCGCGCAATGTCCGCCGCCGCCGCGCCACGCTTGAGGCCGAGAATTTCGTAAGCCTCGTCTTCCGTAATCGCGCCTGCATGACGCGCGCCGCCCTCTCCCGGACGAAAACCCCCCGAGTTTGCGTGCGTATCGCTTGCCGAACGCCAGCCGGAAAATCGGCGGTCCAGATAAGCCTCTAAAAGCCTGGCGCCGTCAGGATCGTCCTGGCGGCAAACGCCGTAGAGTTCGAGGAGCGCAGGGCGCGCCAGCGAATCAAGATGCACGCCTTCGTGCTGACCGGCCAGAACCACGCCCCGTATGGCGCCCGTGGAGTGGTCGAGCTCCATTTCGATCATCGCCGATCGAACCCGCGATACGCCGCCGGCGCCTGCGCCCGCTTTGCGAAAGCCGCGCAGGGCGCCCCCGCTGAGGCCCATGAGCCAAACGCCAAAGCCCAAAAGCGCCATGCCGAGGTCGAGGCGTCCCCGCACCAAAAGCAATGCGCCCAGCGCTAGGGCGACGAAGCCGCCCCCGCGCTTGAAAATCACCGCCAATAACGCCGGCGACGTCTTCGTATAGGCGTTTAGCGCCACAATCGTCAGGAGCAGGGCGATCAGTCCGATCAGAATGGGCATCCGTTTATCCTCAACCGATCTGAGACAGAAGCAGGCGCGCGGCGTCCCCGCCTTCTTCGGCGCGTCGCTCCAGCTCGCGTCTGCCCCCTACCGCGTAGGCCGCCGCGGCGGCGAGAAGCTCCGCTAAACGCCCTGGAGCCGTGGCGTCGAACGCCGCATAGGCGCCGCCCGTCAGGCGCGCGATCTCACGATAGGCATGCTGTGCGGCCGAGTCCTGGCCCTCATGGAACATGAAGGCCTTGACGCCGAGCAGCCCAAGTTCGCCTGCCGTCGCCGCGAGGGCGTCGAGCTGCTCCTCCATAGCGTCGCCGATGTAAACGAGCGCGCCCACGCGTCCCGCACGCGATTCGTCGAGAGCGTGGCGTAGAACCTTGCCGATCTGCGTGCGGCCGCCTCGACAAGCGATGCGCGACATCAGCGCGCCGAGGCCCTCGCCTCCTGAGACGAAGCGCGAGGCGCGGCATTCCCCGAAGCCGCGGAAGTAGACGAGCTGAACGTCCAGTCCGCCCTGCGCGGCGGTCGTGCGGAACATTTCGCCCTGAATTGACTGGGCCATGTCCCAGGTCGGCTGTCTGCTCATTGTGGCGTCCAGCGCGAAAATCAGGCGTCCGCGCGACGCGCGCGCCGCGACGTTCTTTGCCTTGTCCAGGAAGGCGTCTATCGGCCCCGATTGCACAGAGCCTTGAGCTGCCGGCGGTTTAGGTGAATGTTCGCCCACTGCGGTTCACGTCGTTTTATCTGACGCTCTCTATCAAATCGGCCCTGCTCTCTGATAAACAAGAGGCTGGCGCGTAACCTGAAACATAGGCTCTTTCAGCGCGCCCGGCGAGGATTCGATGTCGATCCCCAGCGAAGAATCTCATGTCCTGAACGGATCCACCCTGACGGCCTCGACCGGATGGACGCGCATTGCGGCCCTGCCCGCTGAAGATAGCGTTCGGATCCAGTCCCTGATGCAGGCCTTCGCCGAAGAGCTGATGCGGGATGGCGTGCGGGTCGGCGGCGTGACGCAGACGCGCGTCGCGGAGTCATCGGGCCGCTCGGGCATCGTACTGCGCGACGTCGCCACCGGCGCCCTTTACCCGATCTCGCAGGACCTTGGCCCCGGTTCGGTCGCCTGCAATCTCGATACGAGCGAGCTGGCCCTCGCCTGCGCGGCGATTGAGCGCGCGGCGCGCGATGGCGCGCAATTGATCGTGATCAGCAAGTTCTCCAAACAGGAGGCGGCGCGTGGCGGGCTTTGCGACGCCTTCCGAGCGGCGATGAACGCGCGCGTTCCAGTGATCGCGGCGGTCTCTCCGCACTATCGCGACGAATGGCGCGCCTTCGCCGGGCCGCTGGCGGAAGACATCGCGCCCGAGCGCCAGGCGCTCGCGGATTGGTGGGCGAAGCACCGCGCCGGCTCGCCGGAAAGGACCCCTATCTGACCGGCGGCGCATACATCAGGCCGCCCTTGTTCCACAAAGCATTCAGCCTGCGCTCCATGGCGTAGGGCGCACCCTGCCCGAGATTGCGCTCAAAAACGTCGGCGTAATTGCCGACATGTTTGACGATGCGGTAGGCCCAATCCTGAGAGAGGCCGAGATCGTCGCCATGGGCGCCGTCAACGCCGAGCAGCCGCCGTATCTGCGGATTCTCCGATGACAAAGCGGCGTCGGCGTTCGCCTTCGACACCTCCAGCTCCTCTGCGTCGATCATCGCAAACAAGGTCCAGCGGACGATGTTCAGCCACTGATCGTCGCCTTGGCGGACAAGCGGGCCGCGCGGCGATTTCGAAAGAATGTCCGGCAGGACCGCGTGATCCGCAGGCGCGGTCAAGCCGATGCGGACGCGATGCAGCGTGGAAACGTCAGCCGTCAGCGCTTCGCATTTTTCCTCGTCATAGGCCTTGGCCGCGTCCTCGAGGCTCGGGAACAGCTTTGGATCATATTTCGCCTTGCGAGCCCGGAAAAAGTCGGCGACCGCGAGTTCGTAAGGCGTGCCTTGCTCGATGCAGATCGATGCGCCGTCGAGGTCCTGGACGGAAGCTGAGTTGCGCTGCCGGCGGACCAAGAACCCCTGACCGTCATGGAGAAAGACGCCGGCATAGATCAGCTTTTGACTGGTGTCGCGGGCTTGAGTCCACGGCGACGCGCTGACGAGCATATCGACGGCGCCCGCCTGCAACGCGCCCGCGCGCTCTTTTTGCGAGAGCTCGACAAATCGCGCCTTGCCCGGGTCGTCGAGGACGGCGCTGGCGACGGCCCGGCAGAAATCGACGTCGAAGCCACGCCATTCACCTCCGCCGTCGCGTTGAGCGAAGCCGGGCGTGTCGGTCACGCCGCAGGTCAAATAGCCGCGCTTCATGATCTGCGCGAGCGTAGGACCAACATCCGTTTGCGCGCCGGCGCTAAGAGCGAAAAGCGCTCCGGCGAAGGCCGCGAGGACGGCGAAAGTTGTGCGGCGGATCATGGCGGGCTCGGCATCCGGCGGAGGATATACTACGGTCGCGCGGCGTTCACGCAAAGGCGAGTTGTCAGAGGCGGCATGTCCGAAGAAAAGAGAAAAGCAAGGCGCAAATTAAAGCCCGCCACTCTGGTGACGCAAGCCGGCCGCACGCCGTTCGATCATTTCGGCTTCGTCAATCCCCCTATTTATCGCGGTTCGACGGTGCTGTTCCCGACGGTCGCCGCTCTCGAGGCGTTACGGCAGCCGTACACCTACGGCACCAAGGGGACGCCCACGACTCGCGCGCTCGAGCAGGGCTGGAGCGAGATCGCCGGCGCCGCGGACACGGTGTTGACGCCCTCCGGCCTTGCGGCGATCGGGCTGGCGCTTCTCACCGCCACCCACGCGGGCGCGCATGCGCTCATCGTGGATTCCGCCTATCAGCCGACGCGGATCTTCTGCGACGCTCTTCTCGCGCGCTTCGGAGTCAAAGTCGACTATTATGATCCGTTGATCGGCGGCGGCATCGCCGCGATGATGAAGCCCGAGACGACCGCCGTGCTCGTCGAATCGCCCGGTTCCCAGAGCATGGAAGTTCAAGACATTCCTGCAATCGCCGCGGCCGCCCACGCCCACGGGGCCTGTGTCATCGCGGACAACACCTGGGCGACCCCTCTTCTCTTCCCGCCGCATGAGCGCGGCTGCGACCTCGCCGTCGACGCCGGCACCAAATATCTCTCGGGCCACGCCGACCTCCTCATGGGACTTGTTTCGGCCAATTCGGAGTGGGCGAAGCGCCTGCGCGCGACCTTCAACGCCTTCAGCATGGGGTCCAGTCCCGACGACGCCGCGCTCGCCTTGCGCGGGCTGCGCACCATGGCGCTACGGCTGCGCGAACAAGAGCGCGCCGCGCTCGACATCGCGCGGTGGCTGGAGAACCGGCCGGAAGTTTCGCGCGTGCTGCATCCCGGCCTTGCGACGCATCCCGGCCACGCGCTGTGGAAACGAGACTTTACCGGCGCCTCTGGCGTTTTTTCCGTTATCCTTAAAAAGACTTCAAAAGAGGCGGTCGCCGCTTTTGTCGACGGATTGGAATTGTTCGGCATCGGATTCTCATGGGGCGGCTATGAAAGCCTTGTCCTGCCTTTCGACTGCTCTTCTTACAGGACGGCGACGCGCTGGACTCAAGAAGGACCGGCGCTGCGCTTCTCCATCGGACTGGAGGATGTCGCGGATCTGAAGTCTGATCTCGAGGCGGGGCTCGCGCGCCTCAACGGCTATTGAAGGCGGCGCGCCGCCGTGTATTCCAGGTTTTCGCATTCCTATCGTGAAAAGATGTCTTGAAGAGGAGAAGCAATATGGTGGCCGTTTCCCGGGTTGCTGCCTATGTGGCCGTCTGCGGTTTTTTGATTGCGGGCGTCGCGCCGGCGCGGGCGGCCAGTGGTCAGGACTTTCCAAACTCCACATGCGCCTGCAAGGGATGCGGCCAGAACAAGTCCGACGTCATCGGCAAATGCCCCGACGTCTGCAAGGACAAGACGGTCTACGACAAGGGCGACAAGGATGCTCCCCCAGCAGGAGCCAAGAGCCGCTCGGGCAGAAAAGACAAGACCGCCAAAGTCTCCGAACCTACGGTGTTTTGTAAGGCCGCCCGCATGAAGCTTCCGAAAGGCTGGATGCGCGCCGATCCTCCGCCGCCCAAGACGCGGTAGAGCGCTGCGAAAAAGTGGGAACCGGCTTTTCGCGTAGAGCGCGCTCTAAACTTTTGGAATCGATCAATTTATCAGCATTTGGGCGATTCCGCCCAAATGCAGCGTGATCTAGCCGCTGTTAGACTTTTGGCGGAGTTGACGCGCTGCAGAACGCCAGCATCAGTTCGCGAAGTTCAGGCTCCTCCACGAGTCCGGCGGCGACGGCGCACTCGAACCATCGGGTGGCGCGCTGCTTCTTCTCGCGCCATTTCTTGCGTTGCCTTTGTACGCGCAAAGAAAACACCTCGACGCAGCAGTCGACGGTCGCGCCGCTGTCGATCCGTTTTTCATAGCGGAAATCGCCGAGCTTGACTTTGTCCATCTTGCCGACGAGGCCGGCCTCCTGCACCGCTTCGATCGCCGCGACGATATGCGGTTTGCGGCCTTTCATCGGCCAGCCCTTCGGTATCACCCAGCGCTTTGTGTCGCGGGAGGTGACCAGCATGACCTCCAGGCGCCCACTATCGATCCGCCACGGTAAAGCCGCGTATTGCGTGCGAACGACGGAACCCGCGCCGACGCGCTTCTTCTTCGCTTTGGCCGGCTTCATGCCGCGAACCTCGCAAGCGCGTAGAAGGTCGCGGCGAAAAAGGCGGCCATCGGCATGGTGATGACCCAGGCGACAACGATGTCCTTCGCGACATTCCAGCGGACCGCCGCCACGCGCCTCGACGCGCCTACGCCAATGATCGCGCCGGTGATCGTATGCGTCGTCGACACTGGAACGCCCAGCGACGTCGCGAGAAACAGCGTGATAGCGCCCCCCGTCTCGGCGCAGAACCCTTGCACCGGCGTCAAGCGGGTGATCCTGGATCCCATTGTGCGCACGATCCGCCACCCGCCAAACAAGGTTCCAAGGCCCATGGCCGCCTGACAGGCGACGACAACCCAAAAGGGCACGTAGAACTCGCCGCCGAGCGCCCCGTGCGAATAGAGGAGCACCGCGATCACGCCCATGGTTTTCTGCGCGTCATTGCCGCCATGGCCCAGCGAATAAAGGGAAGCTGAGGCGAATTGCAGGATGCGAAACAGCGAATCGACGCCGCCCGGCGTCCGCCGCACGAAGATCCAGGACACGAGCAGGATCAGCGCCAGCGCCAGGACGAACCCGAGCGCCGGCGACAATACGATCGCTGCGCTGGTCTTGAGTAGCCCGTTCCAGACGATCGCGGACGCGCCGACCTTGGCCACGCCGGCGCCCACGAGGCCCCCGATGAGGGCGTGCGAACTCGAGGACGGAATGCCCAATCCCCATGTGATCAAATTCCAGACGATCGCCCCCATCAGCGCGCCGAACACCACGAAATCATCCACGATTTCGGGCGAGACGATGCCAGCGCCCACAGTTTGCGCCACGTGAAGCCCAAAAAACAGGAAGGCGATGAAGTTGAAGAAGGCGGCCCAGGCCACTGCGAATTGCGGACGTAGAACGCGGGTTGAGACGATCGTCGCGATGGAATTGGCGGCGTCGTGCAGACCGTTCAGGAAATCGAAGATCAGAGCGACCGCGATAAGCCCAATGAGATACGATGAAAAGTTCTGCAAGCGTCGTCCCTAAGTATGCTCGATGACGATGCCGGCGACGCGGTCGGCGACGTCCTCGAAGCCGTCGACGACTCTTTCGAGATGGCCGTAGATTTCCGCGCCGACGATGAACGCCATCGGGTCGTTGTGGCGGTGCGCCAGAAACAGCTCCTTCAAGCCCTGATCGTGAATGGCGTCGGCCTCGTCCTCAATGTGGGTGATCTCCTCACTGAAAGCATTGAGCCTGCCGGCATTCTGGCGCATCAAGCGCAACAAGGGTATGGCGCTGCGCGTGAGCTCCGCCGACTGGACGATAATATCGCCCATGCGACGCATGCCGGGTTCGAAATCTCGCGTCTCGTAGAGCAGCGTCGCCTTCGCCGTTTGATGCATTTGGTCGATCGCGTCGTCCATCGCGGTGACCAGGTCACGGATGTCGCTGCGATCGAACGGCGTGATGAATGTGCGGCGAACCGCCAGATGGGCCTCGCGGACGATAGCGTCGGCCTCATGCTCCTGGCGACGGATTTCTTGGCTGCAGACGAGCACGCGGTCGCCCCCGTTCAGCAACTCGCGCAAGGCGTGGGATCCGGCGACGAGCGTCTCCGCATGCCGCTCGAAAAGGTCGAAGAAGCGCTCCTCTCGCGGCATGAGCGCCTGAAACCAAGACAGCATGGCGCTCTCGCCTCCCGGGAACCCGTCACAAAACCGTCATAAACGAGCTCGCGGCACATAGCCGGCGCGGCTTCGAGTGTAAAGCGCCGCAGAAGCCGCGGCCGCGACTATTTTGGCGATCGCTGCGCTTTGTTCAACGCTACGGCGCCTTGGTGGGAGGCGCGCGCCGCGTCCGGCGCGATGTTGCGCGACAGCACGCCTCGTAATCGCGCCCTGATCTGGCGCGAGGCATGACTGACGCTCACAAGGCTTGAGCGGCTGTAAATGAATGCGCCCTTCTCGCCGACGACGATATCGCCGGTTTGCAATGTCGGATCTCGGCGGGACAGCCCAAGGTAATAGTCGCGAGACGCGGTCGGATCGTTGCACGCGCATCCCGCAGTCAGCTTGTCGCGAAAACTGAACGCCGCCGGAAGCGCCGAATAGCGCTGCCCTTTGGCGTTTCGCGCCTGCTCGATGCTTGCGCCCTGATAGAGCTGCACGCGCGCTGACGGACAGGCGAATTCGCAGGATTGCTGGCCGGAAATTCGCGATAATTTGACGAGGGGAAAATAATAGCCGTCGCAGGCGCGCACGCAGTAGCCGCCGCCGGACATCGAGTCCGTGTCGGAGGCGCCTACGGGTTCGGGTTTGGCGTAATGAATTGACGTCTTCGGCGCGCGCCTCGGTTGCCGCGAGCGCGCACGCATCGGCCGCCAGGAGCGGTGGGACGAGAACGCCGGAGCTCGATCGGGCCCAAAGAGGAAATCGAAAAATTCGCCTTGAGCCAAAGCGTCGTGGGGTGAGACGAACGCCAAGGCGAAAGCCAGAGCGCCCGCGATCCCTGTCGCACCTTGGCGGTTGAGCCGCATTCGCCGTCCCCGTCTACTAAACTTCGACTGGCGACCCCGGCAGGATTCGAACCTGCGACCTACTGCTTCGAAGGCAGTTGCTCTATCCAGCTGAGCTACGGAGCCGTCGACGGCGCAGCTTTCGCCTCGGACCGTATCAGTTCGGCCAACGCGGCGCCAGCAACGCCCGACAGGGTAGTCATATATGGCGACCCCGGCAGGATTCGAACCTGCGACCTACTGCTTAGAAGGCAGTTGCTCTATCCGGCTGAGCTACGGGGCCGAAACAGCCTCAATGCGTCCAGAGACCGATGCGGCTGGTCTTGAAATTATCTGAATAGGATGCGCCGCGCCGCGCCGCCAAATTAGGCTTGGGCTCCTCGAGGCGATAGGGGAGCCCATTGCGCTCGGCGTAGGCGATCGCCTCCTCCTTGGTGGGAAAATTGAGCCTGACCTGCTGGCGCATGTCAGCCGAACTCGTCCAGCCCATGAGCGGCTCGATGCTGCGTGGCAGCTCCGGCTCGAAGTCAAGCCGCCACATGTCCGACCCCGGACCGGATTGAGTGGCGCTCGGCGCCGGAAGATAGATGCGTGCGGTCATATGGCCTCGTCGTCGTTGCTGCGCTCGTAGACGCGTCATGAGAGCGGCGCGCGGCGGTCTTCGCGCTGGTCGGGGCAGCAGGATTCGAACCTGCGACCTGAAGTACCCAAAACTTCCGCGCTACCAGGCTGCGCTATACCCCGCCGGACCAAGCCGCGCCTCTGGCGGCCCTGCCCTCGCTCGAAATTCGCTACCACGCACGGCGGCCCCTCACAAGGGAATGCGACTATCGCTTGAACATGCGGTGCCGCACCTGGTCCCCGGGCGCGAGCGACATCTTCCGCGCGGCGCCGGCGTTCAGCTCCAGCACCGCATAAGCGGGCTCTGGCGAAGTGATGATTCGCTCCGACATCGGCTTCGTGTCGGCGGCCACGCCCACCACCCGCCCGTCGCGCCCGATGAAAACCATGTCGAGCGGAATGTAAGTATTTCTCATCCACATCGAAACAGGCCCCTCGGCCTTGAATTCGAACAGCATGCCGTAATCGGCGGGCATTGACTTGCGGAACATGAGGCCGCGGGCGCGCGCCTTGGGCGTGTCCACAACTTCGACTTTGAAGTCATGCTCTCCCGTCGCCGTCACGATGCGCAGGATTTCAACGGCGGGCTCGGACCGCGCGACTGTCGACGCGACCAGCGCCAGCAGGAGCGACATGATCATGGTGCGGAGGATTTGCGCCGCTCTCATTCGGGTGGGCTCCAAAGAGCCTCGCGCAGCATCGATGTCTTCAGTGCGACGGAACGCTTTTGGCGTCGAGCGGCCGCACTTCGGCCGCCATCAGACCCTTGGGACCGCCGCCGTAACGCACGAGGACGCTATCGCCGGGCTTGAGTTCGGTCATGCCGTAGCGGCGCACCGTCTCCATGTGCAGAAAAATGTCTTCGGTGCCTTCGCCGCGCGTCAGGAAGCCGAATCCCTTCATGCGGTTGAACCATTTGACGATGGCGATCTCATAGCCGCTGGTCGGGACAATCTGGACGTGGGTGCGCCCGGCGCATGATTGTGACGGATGCACCGCGGTGGTTTCGTCCATCGCGATGACGCGAAAGACCTGCATGCCCTTGACGCGCTTCTGCGCCTCGCAGACGACGCGCGCGCCTTCAAAGGCCGTTTGCATACCGCTGCGGCGGAGAATGGTGACATGCAGGAGAATATCGTCGGAGCCGTCGTCGGGCACCACGAAACCGTATCCCTTGGCAACATCGAACCATTTAATCCGTCCCGCGACTTCGACCAATTCGAGGCCGGTCTCATCGGATTCTGTTGCGCTCGCCGTCAAATCATCCTGAAAAGTCACTTTAGCGCTCACCGACCAACTCCCCGTGCTGATCCAGAGCATTCGACTGGCGCGCGCTGGCGATTATCCTGAAGCGCGAATCACCCCGCGTCGCTCATGAATCACTTTTAACAAGATAACACCCGCGGCGCGCCATCCAACCGACAATTTTTGTACACTAGCGAATGTCTGTGGATACGCGCTCCGTCGCCGCGCGAATTGGCGAAGCCTTTGTCGCTGAAACTGAAACATGCGTGCGTGCGCGACGACGCGCGCAGCGATATTGCGCAATAAACGCGGATTCTGTCGCGGATAAAATCGGCGGAGACGCCCAAAATCTTTGAACCTGTGGCCCCTGCGCCACATCGACGGGGATTTGACAAACGCGCCCCGGGCGCGCAATCGGAACCCGGCGAGCGTCGCGCGCCCTGTCGCCCGCCCGCCTTTTCCTCGGTTGGAGCGCCGCCAATGACCCATTCGTCGACCGCGCCAGCGAGCGCGCCCATGAGTGTTCACGCTACCCACAGCGGTTCTGCGCGAATTGATCCTCGCTATGACCTCGCCGCGCTTGCGGCGGCCCGCGAGAGCGATCGCTTTTCGCTGCATACAAAACACCTCAATGAAATGTGGGTGCGCGTTCTCAAGACGATCGGCTATGACGTTGGCTTTACCCGGGGTCTTGGGCCGTATTTGTGGGACCGCAAGGGCGACCGCTATCTCGATCTCCTCAGCGGCTGGGGAGTCTTCGCGCTCGGACGCAACCATCCGGCGGTGCGCGACGCGCTCGTCAGCGTGCTCGACGGCGAACTCGCCAATCTCGTGCAGCTTGACGTTTCAGTTCTGGCCGGCGTTCTCGCGGAAAAATTGCTCGGCTACGCGCCTTGGCTGGAAAAGGTCTTTTTCGCCAATTCGGGCGCCGAAGGGGTCGAAGCGGCGATCAAGTTCGCGCGCGCGGCGACGGGTCGTCCCGGGATCCTGCACTGCGCGCATTCCTTTCACGGCCTGACCTATGGTTCGCTGTCGATGAACGGCGACGAAATTTTCAAGAAGGGCTTCGGACCGCTGCTGCCGAACGCGCGCGAGGTCGCGTTCGATGATCTCGACGCGCTCGAACGCGCTCTGGCGGGGCGCGACGTCGCCGCCTTCTTCGTCGAGCCGATCCAGGGCAAGGGCGTCAACATTCCGCAAGAGGGCTATCTTCTCGGCGCGCAGGCGCTCTGCCGCAAATACGGAACGCTGTTCGTCGCCGACGAAATTCAGACGGGAGTGGGCCGAACGGGCCGATTCTTCGCCATCGATCATTACCCGGGCGTCGAACCCGATATGATCGTCGTCGCAAAGGCGCTTTCCGGCGGCCATGTGCCGGTCGGCGCGGTGCTCACGCGTAAATGGATTTTCGATAAGGTCTTCGACCGCATGGATCGCGCCGTCGTGCATGGCTCGACCTTCAGCAAGAACGATCTCGCTATGGCGGCCGGCGTCGCGACGCTGGACGTGCTGAAGAACGAGCGGGTCATCGAGAATGCGGCCAAGACGGGCGACCGTCTGCTCGCATCGTTCCAGCGGATGGCCGGCGGCTACGAGCTTGTCGCCGACGTGCGCGGCAAGGGCCTCATGATCGGAATCGAATTCGGGCCGCCGAAGTCGTTCAAGCTGAAGGCCGCCTGGAATCTGCTGGAGACGGTGAATTCAGGCCTGTTCTGCCAGCTCATCTCCATCCCGCTGTTTCGCGATCATAAAGTGCTGACGCAAGTGGCCGGACACGGCAATCACACGATCAAGCTGCTGCCGTCGCTCACGATTTCCGATGAAGATTGCGATTGGATCGAGCAATCCTTCGACGCGGTCATCGCAGACGCGCACAAGGCGCCTTCCGCCGTCTGGTCGCTCGGCAAGACTCTGGCGGAACACGCGATCAAGGCGCGAATGAGCGGCTGACCGCTATTGCCTCAACGCTCCGGCGATGGGCGCGCGCAGAGTCGCGCTCAAGCCGCCGGCGAAGGCTGCTTCTCCACCTCGCGCGAATAGTCTTCGATCAGCGCGCGCGAAAGCTCGCCTGGCGTGAAGCGATAGACGCCGACCTCGGAAACGGGCGTCACTTCTGCGCCGGTGCCGCAGATGAAACACTCCGAAAACGACGCCAGCTCCTCCGGCATGATCCGGCGCTCAACGACGTCAACGCCGCGTCTCTTCGCGAGGTCAATCACCGTGCGCCTGGTGATGCCGTCAAGGAAACAATCGGCGATCGGCGTATGCAGCGCGCCGTCCTGAACAAAAAAGACATTTGCGCCGGTGCATTCGGCGACTCGGCCGAGCCAGTCGTACATCAGCGCGTCGGCGAACCCGCGCCGCTCCGCGCGGTGCTTCGAAATGGTGCAAATCATATAAAGACCTGCGGCCTTCGCCATCGAGGGCGCCGTCTGCGGATCGGGCCGCCGATATTCGGCGATGTCGAGCTTGACGCCTTTCATCTTGGTCTCGACATCAAACATGCTCGGCCAGTCCCAAACGGCGATTGCGACATTGATCGTCGAATTCTGCGCCGCGACCGCCATCATTTCGCTGCCACGCCAAGCAACCGGACGCACATAGCAGTTCGATAGTCCGTTGGCCTTTACGGTCTCGTGCTTTGCGGCGTCGATCTCTTCGACGCTGTAAGGAATCTCGAAATCGAGGATCCGAGCGGACGTCTGAAACCTCTCGGAATGCTCGCGCGATTTGAAGATCGTCCCGCCGTAGGCGCGCTCGCCTTCGAAGACGCAAGACGCGTAATGCAACCCATGCGAGAGAACGTGAAGCTTCGCTTCGCGCCACGGAACGAGCGCACCATTGTACCAAATGAATCCGTCGCGCTGATCGAAGGGCGGAAGCGACATGGCGAACTCCGGGAAGACGCGATCGAGAGGCCAAACAAGGCGCTGCGACGCTTGGTCAGCACTAGCTATCGGTCAGATTTATGTCAATATAGTTGACGTAAATAGCGCGCGCCAAAACGTCAGGCAATAAATAGCGTGGATGAACTCGTAGCGAGAAAAATCTCCGAGCCGCCCGGCGTCGCCGCCTGGCGGAATACGGCCGCGGAAGCGGCCGCGGGCGACGGCGACGCTCTCGAGCTCGTGGAATTATTTTTTTTCGCCTATCGTGATTTCGTGGGAGACGCCGACCGGCTGCTCGAGAACTATGGGTTCGGACGGGCGCATCACCGCGTGCTCCATTTCGTCAACCGTCGCCCCGGCCTCACCATCGCCGCGCTGCTGGATATATTGAGAATCACCAAGCAGAGCCTCAACCGCGTGCTGAAACAACTTCTTGAGGCGGGCTTCGTCGAGGCGCGCGCCGGCGTCGTCGACCGCCGCCAGCGCCTTCTCTATCCGACCCCAAAGGGCGCGACGCTCGCGCGCGATCTGGCGGCGCTGCAATCGGCGCGTTTCCGGAAAGTCATGGACGAGCTTCCGCCTGCGGCGCGTGGCGCCGCCTCAAAATTCCTGTTCGCGATGATCGACGCCGGCGAGCGTGAGCGCGTTCGAGCGCATCTTGCCTGCGCGCAAGCGGCCGGCGCCGCGACATGACGGTTTTTCCGCAACGCGCCGCGCCGAATGCGAAAGCGGCGCATATCCTCGTCGTTGACGACGATCAGCGCATTCGCACCTTGCTGTCGCGCTATCTGATGAAAGAGGGCTATTTCGTCAGCGCTGCAGCCGACACGAGGGAGGCGAGCGTCAGAATGCGCGACATCGCCTTCGATCTTATCGTTCTGGATGTCATGATGCCTGGCGAAAGCGGCACGGCCTTCGCGACGCGGCTGCGCAAGAGCGCTGAACCGCTGCGCTCCGCGCCCATCCTGATGCTGACGGCGCTTACCGAGACGGCGGACCGCGTCGAAGGTCTTGAAGCCGGCGTGGACGACTATCTCGCCAAGCCTTTCGATCCGCGGGAATTGTCGCTGCGCATCGCCAGCATCCTGCGCCGCGCGCGGCGCGCAGATCCCGCGGGGCCAAAGCGCTTTGGCGATTTTGTCTTCGATCCGTCGCGCGGCGAATTGCTGCACGACGGCGCGCCGGTCCGACTCACGACTCGCGAGCGCGATCTGTTGCGGGCGCTGGCCGAAAGCGGCGGCGCCATTGTCTCGCGCCAAACTTTGGCGCACCGTGACCCCGCACGAAGCGCAAGCGAGCGCAGCGTCGATGTCGAGATCGCCCGATTGAGGCGCAAGATCGAGACCGAGCCGAATGCGCCGCGCTATCTTCAGACGGTGCGCGGCCACGGCTACCGTCTGCTCGTCGACCCACTACGCGCCAACCGCTGAAATGATAGAGTCGTCACGATGACCGCCGTCTTACCGGAAGTTCTCGCCGCGCCCCGCAATCTGTGGCGGCGCTTCGCCAACTGGCTGCATGACCGCATGCCGAAAGGGCTTTACGCCCGCGCGCTGCTGATCGTGATCCTGCCGGTCGTGCTCCTCCAGTCCGCCGTGGCCTATGTCTTCATGGAGCGGCATTGGGAGGTCGTGACCTACCGTCTATCCGCTGGGATGGCCCGGCAAGTGGCGGCGCTCGTCGATATTTATCAGACGTTCCCGGACGATCCGGATCACGCGCAACTGCGCCGCATCGCCGCCTTCGATCTCAATATGGAGATCGCGGTTCTCCCCAAGCAGGACTTGCCTGGGCCGGCGCCAAAGTCGTCCTTGTTCTCGCTGCTCGACAAGGCGCTCACGAAGGAACTCTCGCGCCGACTTAAGGAGCCCTTCTGGATCAACACCGCGCTTCCGGGCAGCCTCATCGAAATCCGTGTCGCGGTCAACGACGCGACGTTGAGAATGCTCGCCACGCGCACGCACGCATACGCCTCCAACTCCTATATTTTCTTCATGTGGATGGCGATCGCCTCGGTCATCATCCTCGCCATCGCCACTTCCTTTTTGCGCAATCAGATCAGGCCGATCCTGCGGCTGGCCCGCGCCGCAGAGGAGTTCGGCAAAGGCCGCGATGTCGTATTCAGTCCGCGCGGCGCGCGCGAGGTGCGTCAGGCGGGAGCCGCCTTTCTCGACATGAAACGCCGTTTCGAAAGGGCGATCGAGCAGCGCACGACGATGCTCAATGGCGTTTCGCACGATCTGCGAACCATTATCACGCGTTTCAAGCTTTCGCTCGCGCTGATGCGCGACTCGCATGAAGCCGCCGAAATGCGCAAGGATGTGGACGAGATGGAGCGCATGGTCGAGGCGTATCTCGCCTTTGCCCGCGGCGACGGCGACGAGACGTCCTCGCCCACCGAT
This sequence comes from Methylocystis sp., assembly GCF_051062815.1. Classification (GTDB taxonomy): domain Bacteria; phylum Pseudomonadota; class Alphaproteobacteria; order Rhizobiales; family Beijerinckiaceae; genus Methylocystis. Next base: position 28,784 of record NZ_JBPFDU010000002.1, read on the forward strand.
ATCGGCGCCATCCTCGACGAACTGAAGGCGGACACCGAGAAGCGCGGTCTCGCGGCGTCCGTGAAGATTGAGGGCGATCCGACAATCGTCGCGCGGCCGGCGGCGATCAAGCGGCTGCTCGCCAACCTCGTCGGCAATGCGCAGCGCTACGGCGCCCGGCTCGAACTCTCAGTGATCAACGACGGCGCGATGATGACCGTGCATATCGACGACGACGGCCCCGGCATCCCCGTCGAGCGTCTTGAGGACGCTTTCCGGCCGTTCTACCGGCTCGACGAATCCCGCAGCCAGAACGACGGAAACTCGGGTCTGGGCCTCGCCATCGCACGCGACATCGCGCGCGGCCATGGCGGGGACATCACGCTCGACCGCAGCCCGCTCGGCGGCTTGCGCGCGACGGCCAGTCTGCCGCTTTAGAGCTCTACCCGATCACGCGCGCGCGTGGGGATAGCCGCTGTCGTCGTCGTGGTAATCGCGCCCACGTCGCGTCCGCCAGCCGAACAGGCTTTGCGCGAAGGAATAGAAGGGCCGCGTCAGTCTTGCGAGATCCTCCGCCCGGTCGACGTAGCGCTCGCCGCGCGTGAGTTCGCGATCGAGCGTCGACAGCGCGTCATGAATATCGCCCGCGAACCAATCCTCGAGCACGCGGCTCCAGGCCAACGCCAACCCCTGCAGTTTGAGCGAGCCAACCGGGCCCTCGCTGTCGATGTCCGCCGCCTCCAGCATGAAGCGCATCGAGTTCACGGTTTCGCGGTTGAGCGCCGCGGCGGTGAGAGGATCGCGCGCCGCCCAGCGGCCGACGCTCGCCAGCGCCTCACGATGCGGTTCTAGCGAGTCGAGCCGGCGACGCAAAACGTCGTAAAGCCGCTCGCGCGCGGGTTCGTGCGAGGCTTCCTTGGGCGCCGCGTCGAGAACCTCCCGGTCGATGCGCCGAGAGAATGCCCCCATGATCGCGCCCTTCGATGGGAAAAGTTCGCGCAGATCGGCAAGCGAGATGCCGGCCTCATGGGCGATATCGGTGAGCGTCACGTCGCTGAACTCTCGCCGCGTGGCGAGCCGAAGCGTCGCATCGATCACTCGGTCGCGGGAGCCGCCGCTGGTCATGTCTGTCTCCAGGTCCGAAGGAATTTTCTAGTCAGTATTCTATTGTCGCCGGGCGGCGGGACAAGGCGTGCGCCGTCTCAACCGGAAAGTTCCCCTGCCCGGCGCTTCGCCGCAGCTACGGCGCGGCGCATCAGCGCGGCGAGGCCGTCCGGCGCCTCAAGAACCTCAAGCGCCGCCGCCGTCGTGCCGCCTGGCGAGGTCACGCGCCGGCGCAATTCGTCAGGGCCTGCCTCGGGCTGTCGGCGCATCAGTTCGCCTGCGCCTTCGACCGTCGCGCGGGCGAGCCGCGCCGCCAGGGCGGCCGGCAGACCGGCTTCGGCGCCGGCGGCGGCAAGGCATTCGGCGAAATAGAAGACATAAGCGGGACCCGATCCGGAAACCGCCGTCACCACGTCGATCAGCGCCTCGTCATCGACCCATTCGACGCCGCCGACGGCGCTCAGCAATGCGTCGGAAAACGCGCGCTGAGCGGCGCTCGTCGCCGCGCTGGCGAAGGCGCCGGTGACGCCGCGCCCGATCGCCGCCGGCGTATTGGGCATCGCGCGCACCACGGCTCGCGTCGGCAGGCGCGCGGCGACATCCGCGGTGCGCTTGCCGGCGAGGATCGACACGACAACGGCGCCACGCGCCACGAAGGGGGCCGCCGCCGCGGCGCCCGACTCGAGCGCCTGCGGCTTAACGGCGAGAACCACGGCGTCGCAGGGAGCAGCAGCGCCGTTTAGCGCGTAGCCCTGCGCGGCGCACAACTCCTGCAGCCGCTGGGAGGGCTGCGGCTCGACGATCGACACTGCGCCCAGCAGATCCTGCGCGGCCCAGCCTTCAAGCAACGCCAGCCCCATGTTTCCGGCGCCGATCAGAGCGACCGACTTTCCGCGCAGCCCGCCCGCGTCGGTCACGCCTCGCCTTTCGTCTCGAAATTGGCGGTGGCGAGCGCTTCCCTGGCGTTCTTTCCGGCCCAGAGCACAAATTGAAAGGCTTGATAATGCCGCTCACACGCCTGAAGCGCGTTGTCGAGCAAGGCCGCGCATTGCGTCGCCGAGGGCTGCGCCCCTCCCGTCAGGATGAGGCCATGACGGTGCATCGCCACGCCCTCCTTCGGCCAGAAGTCGAAATGCCCGATCCACATCTGCTCGTTGATCGCATTGACGAGCGACATCAGTTCATTGCGCCTGCGCTCGGGCGCCTTGAGATCGAAAGCGCAGCTGACGTGCAGCGTTTCAAGCTGCGGAAGCCAAGTAAAAGCGACGTGATATTCCGTCCAAGCTCCGGCGACGGAAATCGAAATCTCGTCTTCATCGTCTCGATCGAAGGACCAATCATTGTTGGCCGCCAGTTGCTCCACAACATCCACCGGATGTTCGGCGCGTTCCGTTTCTTTTTCCGTTGCGATCAGCATGTGCCAACCTTTTTCTCAATGTCAGCATAACGCGGCGACTAAAAGACAGGCGACGATGCGTCGTGGAGCTTTGCGTGAGGGCGCCTCCTTTTCAAGCGATTGATTCAAAGTCGAATCATCTCTTGCGATCACTATACTCCACACAAGAACTGTGACGCCAAAAAAGCGATGGTCAGATCGTGTTCGCGGCGGAGACTGCGGGATTCGCGTGTCTGCGTCCATGGCGCAGCTGCGCTCTTCCACAGCCACGCGCGCCAAAAAAAGCTCTGGATAAAGGACGAAATCGCGCGGCGGGCGCGAGCGCCTGCGGAGAACGAAAAAGCCTCGTCCGCTCGATCGCGGGCGAGGCTTGCGTTTTTTTGATGGATTGCCTGGGCTAGCGCGTCATCATGACCGGCGATCCGACGCTCACGCGATCGTAGAGGTCGGAAACGTCCTCGTTCAACATTCGGATGCAGCCGTAGGAGGCGGCCGTGCCGATTGACGCGCGCATCCTCTGGGTCGTGCCGTGAATCGCCACTTCGCCGCTGCTGAGCGTCAAAGCGCGCACGCCCATCGGGTTGCGCGGCGAGCCGCCACGAATGAAATTCGGCAGTTCCGGGTGATCGGCCTTCACCACCGCTGGCGGAACCCAGTCGGGATTGACATATTTTCCCTCGATGGACGTCGCGCCCGACCATTCCTTGCCGCGCTTGGGAACGGCCACGGGATAGCTGATGGCGACTCCGGTGTCGACGACGTAGAAAAGCCTCCGCTTGCTGGCGCTGATCACGACGGTGCCGGGAGCGACGTGAGGTGAGAAAGAGACGATGTTGCGCGCGTTCGCGTCTTGAGGAAGCGCGGCGACGCCCAGTCCGACGACCGTCGCCATCAAAACTGCCTGAAGCGTTCCGGTTGACTTGACGGCGCGGGATCGACGCAAAAAAGCAAACAGTTTACGCATGACGCTACACCCTACGTGTTGAAGCTTCGACAGCGACTTCTCGAATGGCGGCAGTCTAACTTTCGCCATGATCTTGTCGAAACGTTTCGCGTTTTCAGGTTATGGCTTAACGTTAAGATAATTTGGGATGTTCTATCGTCGCGACCGCTTCGCTTCAGGTCATCGCTTCAAGATTGCGCCATCCTTTCGTCGAAATTCGTGCGCATTGCGCACTTGCAGGGTAACTGGCGCGGGCGCGGTAATAAGGCATGAGCGAGACAGCCGGACCGCCGAAGATTTTTGATCGCGCGCTGCTGCGCCGGCGCTTGCGCCGCGCCATGTCAAAAGGCGCGCCGGATTTCCTGATGACGCGCGCCGCCGACGATCTGCTCGATCGCCTGCTGACGGTGAAGCGCGAATTTCCACGCGCGCTCGATCTCGGTTCGCCGAGCGCACATTTCGCGCAAGCCGTCGTGGCGAGCGGCCGTGCGCGGCCTTTGCGCGCGAGCGGCTTTGCCGGCGACGTCATTGCTGACGAAGAAGCTCCGCCCTTCGCGCCGGGCTCATTTGATTTGATCGTCTCGGGCATGTCGCTGCAGTGGGTCAACGATCTGCCGGGCGCGCTGGCGCAAGCGAGACGCATGCTTGCGCCGGACGGACTCTTCCTCGCCTGCCTTACCGGCGGCGCCAGTCTTGTCGAGCTTCGCGCCGCCTTTGCGCAGGCCGAAGAAGAAATCACCGGCGGCGCAAGTCCTCGCGTGTCGCCTTTCGTCGACGTGCGCGACATGGGCGGTCTGCTGCAGCGCGCCGGCTTCGCTCTGCCGGTCGCCGACGTCGACAGCTTCACGCTGCGCTATGAGTCAGTCTTCGGGCTGATGAAGGATCTGCGCGCGATGGGCGCCGCCAACGTCCTCGTGAAGCGGGCGCGCAAACCATTGCGGCGGGATGTCGTGGCGCGCGCGGCGCAAATCTACGCCGAGCGCTTCCACGACGCTGACGGACGCGTGCGCGCGAGCTTCGAAATCGTCTGGGCCTCGGGCTGGGCGCCGCATGAGAGCCAACAAAAGCCGGCGAAGCCCGGCTCGGCCATGATGAGTCTCGAAGACGCGATGAAATCCTCGCGCGAGAGCGACGCCTGAACTCGATCGCTTCCCGATCAAATGGAATCATGTGATCGATAAGAAGCGCTCAAATCAAAATGGTGGCGCAGGTTCTCGTCGAACCTGCTTTAAGGCGCGACCTCCACCTCAACGCTGCGCGTTCGAACCGGCGCGGGCTCCCATGCGCGCTGATAGGCGAAAACGATTTCGGCGCGTCCGGGTTTGAGCGCGCGGATTTTCCAATGGCGTATGCTGGGGCTGCCGACCATGCGCCGCCGACCGCCGCTGCGGCCGCCATCCGATATCGCTAGGATGTCGAGATCATGACTCGCGGCCTGATCGATGCGCCAGGAATAGCCGGTCGTGACATTCTCCTGCAGCGTAAAGATCGCGCTGCCGCCCGGCGCGAGCTTTATGACGTCATCCGCCTGCGCCGGCAGCGCGATGAAAACACTGATCAGCAACGTAAGCCTCCGCCGAGGGCCGTCTGGCGATTGGGGCTGACGGCGGCGATAGTCGTGCGCGTGGCGCGGGGATCGTGTCCACTATCGATGATGGACACTATCTCCGATGACCGAGGCGGAAAAAGACGAGGCTGCGGGT
>NZ_JBPFDU010000003.1:0-22116 GCF_051062815.1 Methylocystis sp.
GCGCTTCTCATCAAGGGTCCAGGATCGACGCCTGCGCCCGGGCGCCGCTCCACCATCGTCCTTGCCGTCCGACATCCGCGTAGTGTCCGCTTGTATTAGAAATGGACACGATCACCGCGCCATTCATGCGCAATCTATCCAAGCGCGCCGCGCTCAGCGCCAGACGGTTCTCGCCGGAGGCTTACGACTTGCGCATTTAATCGTCACGACCAACGGCGGCGGCGTTCGCCGCCGCCCGTAATCACACCGCCCTTAGCCTCAAGCGTAGGATCAAGTGTAACCGGCCGATAAGGGCCGCCTTACGGGGATGAGGTCTGCGGTGTAAATTTACGTCGTTATCGACGTCGTTATGTACGTCGTCAGCGGGGTGATTTATGCGGCAGGAGATTTTGTCCGGAGTTGAACGACGCCGGAGATGGTCCGACGCAGAGAAGTTGCGGATCGTCGCGGAAGCCGCGTCGGACGGCGCGCTCGTCGCCGATGTCGCCCGCCGCCATGACATCACCCGGCAGCATATTTATCAGTGGCGCCGCGAGCTGCGGGACAATGGCCGGCCGTTGATCGGGCAATCTAATTTTGTCGCAGTCGAACTGACCGAGCGCGATGAAAGCCGGGAGAATGGTGGGCCGGCCGAAGATCCCGGCGCAGTCGGCGCGCATCACATAGAGATCATGCTTCGCAATGGCCGCAGCTTGCGCGTCATGGCCGACGTACCCGACAAGGTCCTTCACCGTTTAATGCGGATCGCGGAGCGCTCATGATCGCGCCTGGCGCGAACGCGCGCGTCTACCTTGCCTGCGGGGTGACCGACATGCGCAAAGGCATAACGGGCCTCGCGGCGAAGGCGCAGGAGGAACTGAGACAGAACGCCGCGTCCGGGGCGTTCTTCGCTTTCCGCGGGCGCCGCGGCGATCGGATCAAACTTTTGCATTGGGATGGGCAGGGCTTTTGCCTTTATTACAAGGTTCTGGAGAAGGGCCGTTTTCCATGGCCGTCGCCTGCCGACGGATCCGCGCGTCTCACAGCGGCGCAACTCGCGATGTTGTGGGAGGGCATCGACTGGCGCCGTCCCGCGTGGAGCGCGCCGCCTGCACGCGTTGTATGATTTTCTTGGGTGTTCACCGCTTCAGCGCTGTACTTGCGTTGCGCGTTGCGGTATATTTTCGGAATGGAATGGTCACCCGAAACTCTTCCTGACGACCCGGCGATGCTGAAGGCGATGATTATCGCGCAACAGGCGGAAACCGTGCGGTTGCAGGCTTCGGTTCGCGCCTATGAGACCCTGATCCAAGCCCTCAAGATCCGGATCGCGAAACTTCAGCGGCAAAAGTTTGGTCCGAGTTCGGAAAAGATCCAGCGCGAGATCGAGCAGTTAGAGCTGACGCTCGAAGATCTCGAAGTGGCGATGGCGGCGGCCGACGCGTCCCACAAGACGGATGAAGGCGACGAAGGCGAGGCGCCGTCCCTCGAGAAAACCGAGCCGCGCCGGCGCGGCAAGCCCCGTGTCGACGCAGCGACTCCGCGCGAACGCATCGTGCTCGATCCGGGCGATCATTGCCCCCAATGCGGCGAGCCGCTGCGTCTTCTTGGCGAGGACGTCTCAGAGATGCTCGACTACATCGCCGCTAAATTGAAGGTAGTCGAGACCGTGCGTCTCAGGAAATCCTGCCGGTGCTGCGAGAAAATCGTGCAGGCGCCCGCGCCGACGCGTCCGATCTATCGCGGCATGTTCGGCCCCAGTCTGATCGCCCATATCCTCGTCTCCAAGTTCGACGATCACCTGCCTCTCTATCGGCAGGGCGAGATCTTCGCGCGTCTTGGCGCGGACATTCCGCGCTCGACCTTGATCGACGGTTGCGGCGCCGGGATCGCAACGCTGCGGCCGCTGAGCGACTTGATCAAGGCGGAGATTTTTCGAACGGACCGCCTGCACGTCGACGACACTCCGATCAAGGTCCTCGATCTCTCGCGCAAAAGCGCCGACCCGATGACGAAAGGCGTCAAGGAAGGCCGCATATGGGTCTATGTTCGCGACGATCGACCCTGGGGCGGCGGCGATCCGCCGGGCGTCGCTTATTACTTCTCGGCGAACCGAAAGGGCGAACATCCGCAATCTCATCTCGCCGGTTTTTCGGGGGTGCTGCAAGCCGACGCCTATGGCGGCTTCAAGAAGCTCTACGAGCCCTCGCTGAACGGCGATGCGCGCATTCGCGAGGCGGCGTGTTGGGCGCATCTTCGTCGCGCCTTTCACGATGAGTGGAAGGCGACGGGTTCGCCGATCGCCAAGGACGCGCTCGACCGGATTGGCGCCCTTTACGATATCGAGCGCGAGATCACCGGCAAGTCCGCCGAGCACCGCCAACGTATGAGACAGGAACACAGTCGGCCACGGGTCGAGGCCTTCCGCGCCTGGTGCGAAACTCAGCTCCCACGCATCCCTGGAAAAAGCGATTTGGCCAGGGCGATGCGTTACGCTCTCAATCGATGGCCGTCGTTCACGCTTTTTCTCGACGATGGCCGCGTCGCGATCGACAACAATGCGGCGGAGCGCGCCATCAAGCCAGTGACGTTGGGCAGAAAGAATTATCTATTCGCCGGCTCCGACGTTGGAGGCGATAATATCGCCGACGCGATGACGCTCATCGAAACAGCGAAAATGTCGGGCCTCAATCCCGAAGCCTATCTCGCGGACGTCCTTGCGCGCATCAACGATCATCTCGTCACTAAGCTCCATGAGCTTCTTCCGTGGAATTGGGCGCCGTTCAAAGACTCGAAACGAAAAGCCGCCTGACTTCGATGGACGGCGGTCTTTATCGGCCGGTTACGATCAAGTTTAGACACAAGCCCTATCTCCTTAAGGAGACCAGACTCGTCCTTGCGCGCGCAGAAATGAAGGTGAGGTCAAAACATCGCTTACCCGGAACTTAATAAGTTCAGGGTGTTCATCTCCGGCCAGAGACGGTACCTGGCCGAGATAATCAAACGCGAACTGCGCCGCCGTTCCGCCGTTCCGCCCTCAAGTTGTTGGTCTCGGCCATTTGAAGGCCGACCGCCGTATGGGCCGCGGCTTCCTCGAGCACGCCGCCGGTGCCGTGGGCAACGCCATCCCCGCCGCCGCCGGCTACAATTTCCGACACCTGCTCGCATGGCTCGCGCTTTTGTGCGCCTTCCTGCTCGCCGCCCTCGCTCGAGGCCGTTGCTCCGAAAATCACTCCGTCACAGCGTGAGCGGCGTTCTTCACGGGCAACGACTCGTTTGTCCCCGACTTCCGGTCCTATGCCTCCGAATTGCTGGTGCTGTTGGCGCGAATTTCCGCCAAGGCTCTGTCGACCTCGACTTCGGACATCGCTTCAATGTCTTCCAGCAAGGAGGCAAGGTTGATGGCGGCGCGCCCTTGGCCGTCAATCGCGCCGGCGATGGCTGCGATCGTGGGCGTTTCGAATACTGTACGCAACCGCAGTTCCCGAGAAAGCTGAGCTCTTGCGCGCGCAACCAGTTGGACCATGGTCAACGAGGTGGCGCCAAGCTCGAACAGGTTTTGATTGTCGTCGATACCCTTGCAACCCAAGAGATCTTCGACAATTTCACGAAGAACCTCGCGCGCGTCCCCAAGTACTGTTCTCGTGTGACTTCGCTTGCTCGGCATGCGCTCGCGCTTGACAGTTGTTTTCCAGTCTTTCCGCCGATCTGCCAGACCAGAGCGTGATACGATTACCTGGCTGATCTCCGGGATAGCCACGATTCGTTCGAGACAACTAACTATCTCGGCCTCGGTCAGTGCAAGATTGATCAGTTGGCTGCCGGCGCTCGAGGGAACTGGTTTGGTGGCAGGCGGGAGCCACCCTTCCCAGTTGATGGTTTGGCAAGGCATGCCAAGTCTGCGAAATCGCCCGACACATCGGTCCATATAGGCATGCGCGGACGCATATGCGGCGAGTCCAATCCCGCCGATGAATGGGCTCAGCGACGACGTAAAGAGGCAAACCTCCAGATTGCGTCCCGCAAGTGCGGCTTCAAGGACATTGATGCCATGAACTTTCGAGTTGAAATGCGCTGCCACGGCGCTTTTGTCCATTTCTTCTAGTGGAACGTGGGCAGAAAGATCAACGCTGCCAGCAGCATGAATGACGCCATTGACGCAGCCAATAGTCGTCTCCACGCGCAGGAAGAGGTCCTGAAGCGATGCGAGATCGTGGATGTCAGCCTGCTCGATAAAGATCTCACCGTGCGTTGCGTCGAGTTTGATCAATCTTTGGATCCGTTCGGAAATCCTCGGATCGGTCTGAGCGCCGCGGGAAAGATCTGCCCAAAGCTCCCGCCCTGGAAATGACGAGCGGGAAACCAGCACGATCTTCGCGCCGTATGCCCGCTTGAGGTGTGCGGCAACCAGCAGGCCGAACTGGCCAAGGCCGCCAAAAATCACGTAGGTCCCCGCCGAACGAAAACGCGACGGCCGTCGCGGCATTTCGACCGGCTCAAAAGATAGCGACCAGCTCTCTCCCATTCGCACAGCCGTTTCCGGGCCCCTAAAGCCACCTCGAATTAGTGAAGCTAGGGTGGCGATGTCGGCAGGTGCTGGAACCCGAGGCAGGTCGAGGCGCTGCACTTCGAGATCTGAAAACTCCTGCGCGGTGACAGCACCAAGGCCCGCCAATAACCCGTGGTCGGGGACGGCGACATCGCCCGGGATTACCTCATCAGCGCCGGTGGTCACGAGGTGAATGCGGATCGGCTGGGCAGGAGCCGATCTCGCTACGTGCTGTAGCCAAGTCGCCAGCTTGAGGAATTCACATTCAAGCGTATTGTCACCCGGTTCCCCAGGAGTCCATATGTGGACGAAGTCAGACGGAATCCCGCCGAGATGGCGGATTGCGTCATCAAAGGGTGTGGCGATGCAGGTCCCTGGTGCGGATTGAACGGGGCGCTCTGACTTCCTGTTGAGGCCGACTGCTGCTCCATCCGTTAGATGCACAATCCCGGCACCGCCTTTGATCACGGCCGCGATTTGCTCCCGCAGCGGTGACGCATCGGCAAGTATCAGGAATTTGCGACCCGCAAAGCCCAGGTTCGCCCGTTCGATCCTGGGCTTCCTAACCCACACGGGAACCTGGAACCAACATTCCCAGTCAATCTCCCGCTGGGACGATCGATCCCCTCCCACTGGCTGCGAAGCAATGTCTGCAAGCAGGTGCTCTTGCGCTGAAGCCGTCGGTGGGAGTGGAACGAGGCGTGCATCAGATTCTCCCCGAAGCGCGCTCCACCTTATCTCAACTCCACCTCGCCAGAGCGCAGATGCTGCCTCTAAGAACGATGCGTTTGACGCGATCCCGTCAGATCGTAGGCTCGGAATAGTCGACAGGATATTTGAGGCCTCCGCGAGGGCGCACAAAGTTGAATCGGTGCCGATTTCCAGAACCGTCCACCCACCTTCTCGAGCAAGGATCGACAGCGCCGGCGCGCATCTGACAACTGCCCGGAGATGCATGGACCAATATTCCGCCGCGGTCAGCTCGGACGGACTTGCCCAATCGCCGGTGACCGAAGAAAGGAACGGGATCGTGTTCTCCTGTCGGCTCGAGCGTGCGACAATAGCGCTAAACGGCTCAATTGCCGGATCAATCAATCGAGAATGGAACCCGCCCGGCGTTGCCAATCGTCTGTTACGCAGGCCAATCTCAGTAAGTTTCTGAGAAAAGCGTTCAATCGCGGCTTCCGGACCTGCCACTACGCAGTGATCGGGTCCATTGATACAGGCCAGATCCACATTGTGAGGTAACACACTCGCAACTACGGAATGCGAAGAGTAGACAGCAAGCATGGCACCTTGTGGCACGCCATCCATGAGAATCTGACGCTCAGCAATCAGGTGCAGGGCCGTGTCGCGATCGAAAACACTCGCTTCGCAGGCCGCGGCGTACTCGCCCAGGCTATGGCCAAATACCGCATCGGGGTGCACATTGCACGAACGCCAAAGCTGACAAAGGGCGTATTGGACCGTGAATACTATCTGCTGGCCCAGCGGTCCGTCGATCTTCCCATTCCGAAGCACGGCGGCAAGCTGATCTTTCGCCGAAGCAGACAAGGACTCCGCACATGCGTCACATGCCTCTCGAAACACGGAATAGGTTTGGAACAGCGCGGGTATGGACTCGACATGGCCGGTTCCTTGCCCCGAGAAGGCCCATAACAGCTTAGGCAATTTCGATCCATCGGTTTCGCCGCGGATCCGCAGCGCTGCACTTAGGTCTTCAACGCCACGCTCGATCGACGACACCACCGCAGTCCACCGCTTGCGCTTCCGCGGGCGTCCATCTTGAAGCGTGCGCGCGATGTCGTCCAACTCGAAGTTAGGTCTTGCCGAGATGGCCTCCACCAGAGCCCTGCGGGTGGTCTCGAGGGCTGACTCATCGTCAGCACTAATCGGCAGAACTTGCAGGCCATTCGTGGAAGCCCGCGGTTTTGGCACGGGCGGCTCCTCAAGTACCATGTGGACGTTGGTGCCCCCGATACCAAATGAGCTGATCGTGGCGCGCCGTCGAAATCCAACGGTAGGGATCCAAGGCGCCGCACTTCGGGTCACGAAAAACGGGCTGCTTCCAAAATCAGCCATGGGGTTGGCATTCTCGAAGCCCGCAAGCGGGACCAGCTTTCGATATTTGAACATCAAAATGAGCTTGAGCAGCCCCGCGATTCCAGCCGCAGCATCCAAGTGACCAATGTTCGCCTTGATCGACCCGATCGAGCAATACTGTGTTCTATGGCTCCCGCACTGCCGAAATGCTTCCCCCAGTGCGGACAGCTCGATGGGGTCCCCGACCATAGTGCCGGTCCCGTGAGCCTCGACGTATCCAATCGTCTCAGGGTTGACACCTGCCGTCGCCAGGGCCGCGGACACGACATCCCGCTGACCTTCAAAACTGGGGGCAGTGAAACCAGCCTTGCCGGAGCCATCATTATTGACCGATGAACCCAGGATCACGCCCCAGATGTTACTGCGATTTGCAATCGCATCGGCATGTTTCTGAAGGACAACGATGCCGGCACCGTTACCAATCACCGTCCCGCCCGCGCGAGCGTCGAACGGCCGAACATGCCCGTCGCGAGACAGAATGCCCCCTTCTGTGAAGACGTAACCGGTGACTTGCGGCACTCGTATTGACACTCCGCCGGCAAGCGCGAGATCACACTCGTCCGCAAGCAGCGCCTCCACGGCAGCGTGCACGCATACTAGAGAGGTTGAGCACGCGGTCTGAATCGCCAAGCTGGGGCCAGTCAGGTTGAGACGATATGAAATCGCCGACGCAAGGTAGTCCGGATTGTTGCCGAACGCGATCTGATCTGGCCCGAACATTTCGCGCAGCCGCGCATCCGCGAGTAGCCGAAGCATATAGCGACTGGTCGTCGCCCCTACGTAGACGCCGATCCGCCCCTGGAAGGCATGCGAATCAATGCCCGCATGCTGCAGCGCTTCAGACGCGCATTTCATCAGCACGCGATATTGAGGATCCGAGAGTTCGGCATCCCGGCGCGTCATGCCGAAGAAGCGCGGATCGAAGAGGTATGCATCCGGGATGTCTGCGGTTACGCCGACCCAGTTCGGATTGTCGGGGCTAATGCCTTCCAACGTGGCGTCTTCAGCTTCATCCGCTGTGATGCGCCTGATCGATGTTCCGCCACGCTCGAGCAATGGCCAGATAGATTCGACAGCCGCTCCCGCAGAGGGCAGACGCCCAGCAAAACCGACGATGGCGATGTGCGACTCCGGATGACTCACCATCAATTACTCCGTCCGTCCAGATCTCTGCAGAGCTGGCCAGCAACGGTTCCACGGTCGCGCCGAATTCTGTTGCGCTTCCTTGTTGGTGGTCCATCCGCTGACGGATCCGCCGTCTGTCCGGTACTTAGGTGCAGCGCAAGATCAGCAACGGTGGGGTGCCGATAGAGGTCCTGCAAACTGATGGGCATGTTGAGTTCGGCAGCTAAGCGGTCACGGACCCTGACAAGCAATAGCGAATGCCCGCCCACGTCGAAGAAGTTCGTGTTCCGATCGGGTATTTGACGCCCCAGAATATGCGACCATGCCATTACGATGCATTGCTCAATCGTGCCCTTTGGACTGAGGGGTTTGGCGAAAGGAGGGGGTGCCTCTATCAGCAAAGCCGCCAGCCGCTGCTGGTCGATCTTGCCACTCAGGGTGCGCGGCAACTCGCTCAATACGAAAAAATACGTCGGAATCATCACTCTTGGCAGGCGTTTCGCGAGGAACGCCCGGAGCGCCTCCTCGGAGAGGTTGTTGGACCCGTCGGCCTCATCCTGGACACCAGCGGGGCCGGTCGCAACGTTCGGCTCAGGTTTCGGGCCCTTCGCGTCCGTAGTAACGGGGACTCCTCGGAGGAGTACCGAACCGCCAACAAGGCCTCGATCCGTCGAACTCAATTGGGCGCGTTGATGCTTGACCGGAACAATGAACGCCACGAGCGTGATGTCCCCTGACTCGTGCTCCCTCGTCGTCACAAACGCGCTCTCAATTTTCTCGTGGCCGCGCAGTGTCTCGGCGATTTCTTCGAGTTCAATCCGCTCGCCCCTCAGTTTCACCTGTTGGTCTTGACGTCCAACAAAGCGAAGACCATCCCTGCGGTCGTAAATAACAATATCGCCTGTTCGGTACAGGCGTTCCCCGAGTTCTTCACTGACGCCGAACGCATCGGGCACGAAAGCCGCCGCCGTCAGGTCGGGCCGCCCAAGGTAACCGCGGCTCAATCCTTGCCCCCCAACATAGAGGAAGCCGGGAACGTGCTCAGGTACCAGCCGCATGCGGGAATCGAGTACGGCCACCGCCATGTTGGGAATCGGGAGTCCGATTGAAACGGGGCCATCATCCACCTTTTTGTGAGCCGGAAATTCCGCCCAGGTGACGTCGCACGAGATTTCCGATGTACCGTAAAGGTTTACCAGCAGCGCTGATGGCAGCTGCCCGTGGAAGGCTGCTATCAAATCGGTTGACAGTGCCTCGCCGCTTGAGATCCAAAGTTTCAATTTCGGGAGGCGCGCGGTAAGGTTTGGTAGACGCAAGATTTCCCGCAGCAAAGAAGGAACGAGCACAATACGTGTAACGGCGTGGTCCGATAGCCGATCGACCAGAACCTCTGGATTTCGAGCGAGCGCGTCTGGGATCACGACGGTGGTGATTCCGGCCAACAGCGGTCCAAAGATTTCCTGGATCGAGTCGCCAAATGCGAGAGCGGTCTTCTGGCATGCGATCTCGCCGTCCGCGAACGGGTACACCTCCCATCTCCAGAACATACAGTTCAGGGTAGCGCGATGTGTCCCTAAGACCTGCTTCGGATTACCGGTCGACCCGGAGGAGAACATGACATACGCAAGATTGTCGGCACCCGCCGTTTCCGAATACGTAATTTCGAGCGCTTCATCATGCACGATCCCCTCCAGAGAGAGAACCACAAACGGCAAGCCGCTTACATCTGCAGCATGCGCTTCGTCGACGATGATGAACCGCACTCCCGCATGCGTCGCAAGACGCGCGATGCGATCCCGTGGATGGCGTGGGTCGAGCGGAACAAAGGCGGCGCCGGCCATGAGTATCCCGAGGAGGCCGGCATACATCAGACGCGAGCGATCGACGCAAATGCCGACGCGCTCTTCCTGCGCGATCCCCTGAATCTGCAGGAGGGCTCCGACGCGTGACGCTTGCCGGGCAAGCTGCGCATACGTGACAACCCCGAGCTGATCAATGATTGCGACCCGGGCGGGGGCGCGAGTCGCCTGGTCCGCAAACAGTCGATGGAGAGTCGTATCGGCATTGACGGGCCACGCACGTTGTTCGCCGCGCACTAAGGCGGCTTCGAGATCGTTGGGCCCTAGCATTGGCAAATCGTCGATTTGCCAGTCCTCGCGTCCTGCGACCGCCCGCAAGATCCTTACGAAATGCCGAAGAAATTGTATCGCGAACTCGTCACGCACCCGCGATTGATCGAACGATAGATGCAGCGCCAACCCATCGCGCGGCACACATACCATGTTGAGCGGATAATTTGATTGTTGAACAAAGCTGGCTTCTTTGAGGCCAAGCTCCGCAAAGCGATCCAAAAGCCTGTCAGGAAGCGCATAATTCTCAAACATCAGAATAGAATCGAACAGGGCGCAACCTTTGGCAACGCCGCTGGCCTCCTGAGCGACGGCCAAGGGCGTGGCCGCCCAGGGTTCGCATGCGCGCACCTCGGCCTGCACGCCTGCGAGAAAGCTGACAAAAGAACCGCTGTCGGGAACGTCGTAGACGCGTGGTATGGTATTGATGAGCAACCCAACCATCCGATCGATGTCCGGGACGTCGGGCCTGCGTACCGACACCGTGACTCCAAAAATCGCCTTAGCGGAGTCCGCATAGCGCGACAGCAGGACGGCGTAGACGCCTTCAACCACGGTGTTGACCGTCAAACGTCGCTTGCGTGCCCAGTTGACTAGGCTTTCTGCGGTGGCTCGATCCAGGCGCTCGACCAATTCGGCGTAGCCGCTCTGTTCACTCGACCGCGGTGCCATCGCGCGGCCCAACAACAACACTGGTGTGTCGATGGTGCCCAGGCGCTCACGCCAAAATGCAAGCGCCTCCAGCCGGTCCGGCTGGCGGACCGCCGCGACGACGTCGAACAGCCGCGGAGAAGTTGGAACGATATTGGATTTTCCTTCAACGCGTGTCGAATACGTCTGCAGGAGGTCCCCGAGCACGATACCTACCGACCACCCGTCGATGAGCGCATGATGAAATGTCCAGGTAAGGTGCCAGCAATTGTTGAACAGACGCGCCGCGTGCAACCGCATCAGCGGCGGCCTTGCAAGATCGAATCCCCTGGAAAGATCGTCGATCGAAAACTGCCTTGTCCGTTCATGCAGTGTCGCTGGCGAAAGCTCCGACCAATCCTCGACGACCATGGGAATTTCGATCTTCTGTTCTACGATCTGGACCGGCTCTGAGACGCCCTCCCAAGCGAAGCAGGAACGCAGCGCCTCGTGGGCGGCCGCCACATCCGAGAATGCTGCCGCAAAATGGTTTGGATCGAAAACACTCGACGCGGCCATGCTAATCTGGTTGACGTACACACCCGAACCAGGTTCCAGCAACCCGTGAAACAACATGCCCTGCTGTAACGCGCTCAACGGGACGGATGGTGACGCACCCACGGGCTTTTCGGCTCCCACGCCGGGACCACTACCTGAATGGACGGGCAACTCAATGCTTCCGGCACCGAGCAACGCTATTAGAGTATTAGAGGCATCGGTTACGAGCGAAGACGCGTCCGCCTTGTCGAGAATAGACAAATCCCACGCCAACGAAAAATGCAGTTCGCCTGACTTGGACCAAACATTTAGTTCCAAATCGAAAGCCTCTCGCGAGCTCGCTTCATCTTCAACCCGACGCACGTCGAGCACTCGCCAAGGCGCCTGGGAATCCGATGCATTTCCGAAACCCGCTAGAAAATTGAGCAAGATTGAGGGCGTCGGCAGAGTTTTGTGGAGTGGACGATCGTCGCTGGCCTGCCGCCAAGCCAGATATCCTTGCCGCCAAGCCGGAAGGGCGTCAAATGCCGATCGCGTGCGCTCAAGCCACAACTCCGCTGGAGCATCGAGTTCACCCTCGATAACCAAAGGATAGAACGAGGCAAACCATCCAATGGCGCGCCCGAGCGGGCTACCTCCCGGAACTTCATCGCGGCCGTGGGTCTCCAGAAAGACCGCTACGGTCTTGTCTCCCGACCAAGTGGAGAAGGCGTTAGCGAAAGCGGCAGCCAAGAGCTCCGCGGCGGCATCTCGGCGGCCCGTTCCGGCCGCCACCTGACGGAAGGTCTCCGCCAATTCAGCCGTGACCACTCGCGTGACGATCCCACGGGACCGAGCGCTTGCCGCGACCGCGTGTGGAGGGAGCGACTGGCATCGATGTTCGATCTTCGCCCAGGATACGGCATCACTTGCAAAGGTCGAACTCTCCACATGCGTTAGCACATCATTGGTCCAGCCCAGGAATGAACCGGCCTGTGCTCCCACCCAACGTTGGCCACGAAGTTGGCAGTTATAAGCAGATCTAAGATCCTCGATCAAAATGGCGAGCGAGACGATGTCGGTCACGAAATGATGAACGAGGATGATCAGCTCTTCATTTTGGGCGTCGGAAGGCGCGACAGCGATCAACAATCGTGGCCCGCTGTGAATCTTGAGCCCCCATTTCGCTTGCTCTATCCAAGCTGACGCCATCTTGCGCGGGAGGTGACCACGGACAGAACGAGAGCGACCGAGAATGTCTACGCGAAATGCAGGATCCGCCGACGCTTCCACGTCGAGCTTCCAAACGTTATCCCGCAAGCGACATGAGCTGCGAAGCACGGCATGCTGCGCCACAACGCTTTTGACCGCAGCTCGGAGCACCTCCGCGTTCAGCGACCCGTGGACCGAGATGATGATCGCAAACGCAGCCACGCGAGTCCCATTCACGTCACTTTCCAAAGACCAGCGTTGCGCCGGCGACAACGGCCCGGATCGCGGCGTCTTGCCACCGGAGACAAGCTTGCCTGGTGATGTCTTGCCCACCGCGACAGCGAGATCGGCAACTGTTTGATGAAGGAATACGTCATTTACTGTACAAATGACTCCACGCACGGCAAGACGCGAAACAATCTGCACTATCAGGATGGAATCCGCACCGAGGTCGAAAATGTTGTCGTCTCGGCCGCAGCGCTCCACCCGAAGCACATCGCGCCAAACGTCGGCGATGATGGTTTCGACACCAGCTCGCGGCGGATCACTGCTGGGCTTGCTACCTAGTTCGGAATTGAGCAGCTGCTCATACGCGAGCTTGCCACTGGCATTAACCGGAAACGTATCAAGAGAAACGAATCGCGAAGGCACTTCGACGGGTGAAAGCCGCTGCCGCGCATGCGCTGCAAGCTCGGCTCCGAAGGCGTGTGGGTCCAAATTTTCGTGGGGGACTGGAATGACATAGGCGACAATCGCCGAGCCTGCGCCCGGTCCGCTGCTGGTGACGACCGCCGCGTCCAGGACCTTCGGATGCTGACGCAAAACCTCCTCGATCCCCGCGATTTCCACGCGCTGCCCGCGGATCTTCACCTGCCGGTCGATGCGCCCGAGAAACTCAAGATTGCCATCGGTGCGCAGGCGGCCCAGATCTCCAGTGCGATACTGTCGCTGCAGGCGTTCGGCGACCGATTGTTTTCGTCCAGCAATGCTCCAAATCTGGTAGCTCCGGCTGCCGTCAAGGCTCATGACAGCCATTTCTAAGGGGCGAATGACGACGTCAACGACACCGAGTTGGGCCAAGTGTTGAACGAGGTCGGCTCTGGCCGCTTCGGGGTTCTCCGCCCCGGCTAATCGATGTTCTTCCGCCGTATAGGATATGCCTGCGTAGGGCCCTTCTCCGATCGGCCTCACCGGCAGCGGCGTCTGTATTGCAATAACGCCATCGTTGCGAAGGCTCGATAACATGTTTCTCAGCAGTTGCTTGGGCCGCGCAACGCGATCGAGGACCAACGTCGCGAGCGCAAAATCGAGCGAGCGGTCGGCAATTCCGCTCTCCTCTGCGAATTGCGCGGGCGAGCAGTCGATTCGCGACAGGCGAGCATCCAACCCACGTTTTCGAAGCTTCTGGACAAAGGACGGGGAGAAATCCAGCCCAATGGCCGAGGTGCCCAGCTCCCGCAACGTGTCGAGGCAGTCACCGTTTCCGCATCCAAAATCCGCACCGACGCTGCCCACGATGTGGCGCAAGCCAAGCATTTCACGAAGCAACAGGGGGGTGAGCCCGCACGAGCGATAAATGCCGTGGAGTCCTTCGACGCCATAACGCGCAAAACTTTCGATTGACGACGCATCCGTCTCTATTGCCGCAATTACTCGGCTTGCGTTTTCACGCAATTCCGAACCCAAGCCGCGACAGGTGATCTTGATGTCGTGAAGCATAGAAAAAGTCGCCGCGGCGGTCGGGATCGTCTCGATCTCGAAATGGCATGCGTGGAAATCCGACAATGCAGCGGCTGCTTCCTGCAAGGCTTCGTCTGAAAAGGACGCTGTCACCATTTGGCGGCAAAAACTGTCCTTGGGGAATTGGTCCGCCTGATCTCCGCCGCAATAGCCGATCGCCAAGCCGCGCCCGCCCAAATAAATCTCGCCAGTCCCGCCCCTTGGCACCACCCGGCCGTGCCGATCCACCAGTACCGCGCGAGCGTTGTCGATTGGCGTGCCAATGGGCGTACTTAACATATCCACGATAGATGACGCGTCGACCTCGTAGACGTGTGAGTAAACGGAAAACTCCGTGGGCCCATAGCCGTTGACGAACCGACACTTCGCGGACCAGCGTCGCGCTAATTCTATCGGGCAGGCTTCCCCGACCGAGACCACCGTCAGGCGATCCGGATGCTCGATCGTATCCGGATCGAGATGGCGCAGCACCGATGGTACAGACACTACGACGTTAATCATATAACGATTAACCGCGTCCGCGAGCTTATCAGACGCCAAGTCTTCATGGTCAATGATGCATAGCGTCCCTCGATTAAGCAACGCCATCACAAGTTCGCCAACGCAGGCATCGAATTCAAACGACGAAAGCTGAGAAATGCGGCTGCCTTCGCCGACGCGAAAATAGCCGGCCTGCCAATCCGCCAAACCGACGATTCCGTCATGAGCGATCATCACCCCTTTCGCGCGCCCAGTCGTTCCCGACGTGCAGAGCACATAGGCCGGTGCCTCAGGCGCGGCGAAGTCCTCGAGTTCTTCCGATTCGATGGTCTGTCCGCAAAAGCCGGCTATCGTAACGACGTCGATAACGAATGCATCCGCCGGAATTCGGGCTTCATTTTCCTTGTCCGTAAGGATTGCGAGCGCGCCGGCATCTGAAATGATATCGGATATGCGCTCCGCCCCGTGGGACGGGTTAATGAAGACATATGCCGCCCCGGCTTTCATGACACCGAGAACGGCCGCGACGAGTTCAATGCCCCGGGGAAGAGCTAATCCGATCAACGCGCCGGCCCCGATGCCGACGTCACGAAGATGCCGGGCACAGGCGTCGACTTTTGTCGATAAGGCGCGATAGCTGATGTCCTTGGTGCCATGGATTATTGCGGTTGCGTTAGGGACAAGCCGGGCGATCCGAGTGAAGCGCCCGGAAATGGTCTCACCTTCAACCCATGGAGTGCGTGTGATGTTCGGCGCGATTCTCGACCGATAATTCTGCTGCTCGGCGAGATCGATTTCGCAGATGGTTTTGTCATATGCGCCGGGCAACTGACAACAGATGTTTGCAAAGGTCTCAAGAAACTCCTTGACGGTTGCCTGATCGAAAAGATCGATACTGAATTGCGCCGTCAGACTGAGACCGTCCAACGTCTCCTTGGCACGTATAAAGAGATCATATGGCGAGCGTTCACTGGAAATTTCGCGGCTGTGCATTTCGACATCTGGCAACTGAAGATCGATCTTTTCTGCTTCCTCCCAAACAACTGCGGTTTGAAAGAGCGCGTGTTGCGACAGGTCCGGGCGCGCGCCGGCGGCTTCAACCACCCGATCAAAGGGCAACGCCGAATGGTCGATCGATTCCAACAGCGTCCGCTGAATGGAAGCTAAAAAATTCCCGACGTTTTGGTCGTGCGGGACAGCGTGCCGGATCACCAGCGTGCGGACAAACAAGCCGATCTGGTTCCGCAGATGAAGATGGCTACGGTTTGCCATGGAGCTGCCAATGACAAAATCGTCGCAATCGCTGTACCGGCTGAGGGTAATCAGGTGAGCCCCAAGAAGCATCGAAAACAATGTGAGGCGTCGCTGGGTCGCCATAGATTTTAGCACTGCATACGCTTGGAGAGGCAAGGTGATCGCGATTGAGTCGGTGTGCTGGCTGAGCACACGCGGCCGCGGCCGATCACTCGGCAAGGTCGTTCGCATTGCTGCGCCGTCAAGCTTTCTCCGCCAGTAGGCTTCATTCTTCGATTCGCGGGCAAGATCTCGCGCACTGATTAGTTCGATTGTTGCCGATGGATCGGGCGGCCGCTGATCCATATTCAAATCCTTCGCAGCGGCCATGACGGCGTAGGTCTCACGCAGCTCGCCAAAGAAGATCGTAGAAGAAAAGGCATCGAAAACGATATGATGCACCACGAAAGCGAGCGCATGATGGTCAGGGGCTACTTTGCCCAGTACCGCCCGATACAGTGGCCCGGCCTGCAAATCAAAGAGTTCGGCCATGTGGTGTTCACAAAATTCGTCCAGGCCGTTTCTGTTGCCGAAAGTTGACTGAGAAATTGCGAGGACATCGGTTGACCGACCTCTGATAACGCAATGTAGATCGTCGTCTGTAGCCGAGAATGTAGATCGTAGCAGGGGGTGACGGTCAACGATCAGATTTAAGGCGCGCGACAGAGCATCAATATTAATAGTCCCTCTGAACTCGATCAGCATCCCCAGATGATTGATGCGGCTGTCGCTACTCAATAGCTCTGCGCGCCAGATTCTTCCTTGCTCGGAAGTTGCCTGAAAGCTCGCCGTCGTTTGACCATCCCCAGGCATGCACCCACTCGGTCCTGTCGCGACTCGTGTTGGAAATTCCAACGTGGTCGTTGGGCGGAATGATGTTATCCGATCAAGCGGCGAGGTCAATAATCCGCTCGAAGGGCCTTTCGGTGAAGGTCTCCCCCCTGTCGGAATTGCAGACGATCTCGCCTGAAGCCAGCAGCACCCAGAACAACATGGCCGCCTGCACATGATCGATCCGCGCGCCGACCGGCCGCGAGCCATCACGCTCGGCACCGACTAGGCCTTATGACGCCGGGGACTTCGTCAATGAGCTGCGCGCGATGAAGGTGACGCCGCACGTCACGCAAAACATCAACGGCCGCGCCTCGACGTCGAATACGACCCGACCTCTATCGCCTTCACCTGGATCGGCTCCGACGAAACGGACGAAGTCTCCGGCGAAGGAAGCGTCGAATTGCTCGACCACGGCTCCATCGAGATCGAATTCGAATACGACGGCGGCGACGAGGTCGTCCTCAAAGCCAACCGAGACGGTTTTTCAACAGCCTGCTAGCTAGGGGGAGAACAACTTTTTCGATCTCGTAATGGCTTGCAGAGCATTCGATGAAGTTGGCATAGCCTTGACGGCTATGATAAGGTTCGAGCGATAGCCTTCAAGGCTGGCGAGGAGAGCGGCGATGCCCAGTGGTGATTTTCCCCCGTATGCACTCAAGCGGGATTTTCAGTTACCGGGGGCGGATGACTCATATGCGGTGTTTGATTTCCTTCTGGACGGTCGCGTAATATCTAGTGACGGCACGGCAATTTCTCTCGAACGGACTACCGGTTCCGCGACCTTTGATTTAGTCAGAGTCGGGCTGAAGGGTTACTCGGCGTTTATACGGATCTGCCCTTCCGAGCTGATTGCATGCCATGACGGCGATCAGCTACTGATTTTCAACACCAGTTCACCAGCCGGTGGCTCAAGGATTCCCTTCAGCTCTGGATATGATGCCGAATGGGCTGACGATAACCTGCTTCTGGTAACTATTCCCACTCGCGTTGTTGCTGTTGACGTTCGGACGAACCAGGTGGTGCCTGTCGTAGACGGCATCCGCGGAGCGCCGGCTGGCGTAACCCTTGATAGTCAAGGTAATCTGTATACGGGAAACGGTCTCGATACCAATCCAGACTTGACAAGCGTCACCGGCACGGTCAAATTTTTTCCAGCTGCGGATTGGAGACAAGCTCTGCAAAGACGCATGCCGTTGAATTTTGAGGAGACCGGCACCCCGATTGCCGAAGTACTATCGGCCGCTTACCTCGGATTCGATACGTACGGACACCTGCACGTCAGCGGTTCAAATCCCGCAGGCGCTGATCAGGGTTTCGCGGCGCTCATCGAGGCTAATGCTGTTACCTCAGCAATACAAGGCGGCCCGATTATAACAGATGCCTCACCCGCGGACGTGCTCTACAGATTTGATCCCGACAACTCGGCACAGAAATTCTATTTTATCAATGATAACGCCGCGACCGCAGAACTTTACTTGAAAGATTTCAACAAGCAGAAGGTCTTCGTCTACGGCTGACAGCGAAAAGTTGCGGGATCACCGTTTTACGAGGTCGGTCGCTCACTTCTGCGCATTCGATCCCTCGCTCTCGATAGGTCGTCCTGAACTATGTTACACTGCTGTGGGCTTCATGCAAAAACGCCGCATATCGGAGATAACTGTCGTCGATGCCCTGAAAACCAGCGGCTTCGCTCCCGGGATTACCGCGATTCAATGTCCACCGGCGCCGCCACAAAGTGATGCATCGCTTCCGCTGCCGATCGACCGGGTCGATTGCTGGTGGGTTTCATCTACTGCCGCGCCCGCCGATTCGGAAGGCATGTTGCGTAAGATCCTCTCCACGAGCGAGCTCGAACGCGCGGAGCGCTTTCGCTTCGAAGACCTTCGCGCCAGTTATGTCGGCCATCATGCTGCGTTGCGACTCATCATCGCGCGTTATCTCCAAACTTCACCGGCCGCGCTACTGTTCACCCGCGAAACAAACGGTCGTCCGATCCTCGCGAGTCCTGCCGGCCGCCTGCATTTCAATCTCAGTCATTCGGGCTGCATGGCGTTTATAGCTTTTTCGTGCATCGCGCCCTTGGGCGTGGACGTCGAAGAGGTCCGGGAGGTTCCCGACTTCGAGGAGATCGCTCGCAATCATTTCGCTCCCACAGAAGTCGAGGGTTTGTTTCGTGTGCCTGACGCACAAAAGCTTCTTGCGTTTTACGTGACTTGGACGCGCAAGGAGGCATTCGTAAAAGCTCTTGGCTTGGGATTGTCTTTTCCCTTGGACGGCTTTTCCACGGGTCGACCCGACCGTCCTCCATCATTGCACTTGCAAGGAACGCCACTCATCACCGAGTGGACGGTGGTTGACCTAGCACCGAGCGCCCGGTACATGGCGAGCTTGGCAATCCGTCATCCGAATGTTCCAATCCGCTGTTGGCGCGCCGAATGGTCTTGGCTACTCAATCGTGTCCAAGGCCCTAGATAACACGTAACGGCACCGATTGTGATTTTGGGTGCGTTGGCCTCGACTCGCGTGCCATGTCTTGAGAGGGGGTGCTCAACGCAAGGAGGGAAGCAAAAATAGAACCAAATGAGATTGGGTTTTCGGGGATGATGGCGGGTTGTCTCTGAATGGGCTCGCTGCCGCCGCGCGCCGAATTAGCCGACGCGGAAAGCTTCTATCGAACGCCCTCCGCCAGATCAATTGCGCGGATCATGACAAGCGGCCGCGATATGCTGGCAAAAACGGATACGGTGACTCTCGCGGCGATCGAAGGCTGCAGTCAGGGGGGCATCGCAGAATCTTCCCGAAAGAGCACGCTAAGGCCTCTGCGATCGGGTGGGGGGTTCGCTAAGGAGGCTTCTTTCGTTTAGCAAGTCGCACCGATCTCGCTCGCCCAAGGAAGCCCAGCAGCTGTACGGGGTCATGTCTGGACGGCGCCCCTTGGTCAAGGGTCTCTTTGCGGTTCTGCGAACATCTCGGGCGCGGTCATGTCTACGGCCTGTTTATGCGGGAGAGATCGCCCGCTGGCCTTGATGGTTGATCCGCCTGGCTCTTTGCCCCAATCATCGCAGCGCGTTCGTATTGACGCCGACCCCTAACGGGCTTTCGAGCCATTCCGTTCGTTCACATCACCCAGTAGTCACCCTCGATTGCATGTCGCCTTGCGGCGATAATCCTTCCTCGGCGTCAGACCTCGACGGGCCGGTCGTTGTAATCGCCGCCTCGTGTCAAAAGCGCGAAGACGATCCGCGCGAGCTTGTTGGCGAGCGCCACTGCGGCTAGCTTGAACCCAGATGCGCCCGGCTTTCTCGCCATCAATTGATCGGCCCAGCGCCGCAAGGCGTCGGCATGTCCTTTGCGGCGAAACAATACAGAGCAGGCGCCAACCACGAGCAGCTTGCGTAGGTAGCGGTCGCCCATCTTGGTGATGCGCCCGAGCCGCTCCTTGCCGCCACTCGAATTCTGGCGCGGCGTCAATCCGAGGAATGCCGCGAACTCGCGCCCCGAGGCGAATGCGTTCATGTCTTGCACGGAGGCGAGAATCGCCGAAGCGGTGATGGGGCCGATTCCGGGAATACCCGTCAGTCGTCGCGCCGTCGGATCAGTTTTGCTTTGCGTCGCGATTTGTTTGTCTATCGTCGAGATCGCATCGTCGAGCGCGTCAATTTGGCGGCCTAACGGAGAAAGCGCGACCCGCACGCAATCGAGAACAACCACCTCGCCATTTTCGTCAGCCCCGTCGAAGACAAGCCGCTTGAGAGCATAGGAGTTTTGCTTCCCTTGCGGGGCGATGACGCCCATCTCGGCCAAATGACCTCGCAGCGCGTTCAAAAGCTGCGTACGTTGACCAACTAGCATTTCGCGCGTGCGATGGCGCATCAACTGCGCCTGATTGTCGATTGATCGCACCGGGACAAAACGTTGGCCGGGCCGCCCAACAGCTTCACAAATTGCTGCCGCGTCGGCCGCGTCGTTTTTGTTGCGGCGGACATAGGGCTTCACATGAGCTGGCGGGATCAGCCTGACCTCGAAACCGAGTTCGATCAAAGCGCGTCCCCAATGATGCGCGGTCGAGCAAGCCTCCATCGCAACAAGACAGCGCGGGAAGGCGCCGAAAAATTCGAGCAATTTCCCGCGACGCACCGACCGCGCGACGATCACGGCGCCGCCCGTGTCGACCGCGTGAACCTGGAAAACATTCTTCGCCAGATCAAGACCAATGCGCGTGACAGACGAAAGATCGATGTTAGACTTCCCCATGGACGGCTTCCCTTAGATGGTGCTGCGATAACGGCCATCTTGGCACGATGATGCCGCTCGGGGCGCCGTCCACCCCATCATCGCAGAATCTTCCAAAAATCCTACGCTAAGCCGCATCGAGTATTTCGGATCGCGGGTTCCTGAGAGGCCGGAAGGCGTTTTGGAGCGGCTCGGTCGGCCAGACATAGTCGCCGTTGAAGGTGATGTGCTCCCAGCCGAGCGGCGCGATATGAGCGAGCAGATCGTCACGGACTCGCTCACCACTGGAGCGCAGCTCAGCAACGGCGTGGCTGAGGTAGACCGTATTCCAAAGGATGACGGCCGAGACGACGAGATTGAGGCCAGATGGGGTCAGAACAAGAGCTGCTCCAAATCGTACGCTAAGACCGAACGGAGCGTGAACTAAGCTTGCTGTATCTCTCGATTTCCCAATCCGCTGTGTCAATCCCCTGTGGATAGCCACGGCAACTCAACAGTTTTGATTTCCTCCTCCACCCGGCTCAACAACATTCATCTGCGTCAATGTCGTGTGCGGAGTCAGGCAATGGGCAGACGCAAAATACTTAAAGTTCAAGAGCGGCAAGAGATTTTCGATATTCCGGCTGATGAGGACAGCCTGATTCGACACTATTCATTATCCGCCGTGGACCGCCTGGAGATTGAGCTGCGCAGACGCGAGCACAATAAGCTCGGCTTTGCTTTGCAGCTTTGCCTAATGCGTTATCCAGGTCGGGTGCTTGCGGTCGGCGAAATTCCGCCCCGAACGATGCTGAAATATGTTGCCGACCAGATCGGTGTCGACCCTACCACTTTTACACTCTATGCACGCCGAGAAGAGACGCGCCGCGACCACGTTGCCCACTTGATGATCTATCTCAGCGTCAAGACCGCAACAGCACAGGATCGTCGCGCGGCGTTGCTATCGGCGATTGAGGCGGCCGCTATGTCCGAAAGCGGTGCTTCGATTGTGAATGCCGTGGTCGCTACGCTGCGGGACCGCGGAGTACTCTTGCCGACGGTGGAAACCATCGAGCGGATGGCGCTTGCGGCACGCGCCATCGCTCGCCGCCGCGCGGAGATTGCGCTCATCGAATGTCTAGCACCTGAGAAACTTTGAACCGCCCCGGGTTTGCCGGAGGCTGTTTCGTTTGAGTCACGCCGCCAATGCGGGCTTCGCGATTTGCGCATAATAGCGCGCTTCGGCTTCGGCTGGCGGAATGTTTCCGATCGGCTCCAGCAGCCTCTTGTTGT
>NZ_JBPFDU010000004.1:0-65441 GCF_051062815.1 Methylocystis sp.
GTCCTGCGCCTTGGCGTGCAGGATGAGGCGCGTCGAGTCCGCCTTCGGATCGCAGCCCACGATCAAAATGCGATGACCCATCTCGGCCAGAGCGGCCAGCGTGTTCTGGGACGTCGTCGACTTGCCGATGCCCCCTTTGCCGTAAAATGCGATTTGCCGTAGTGACGACATGTCTGTCTCCTCTTGGGCCCCTACTCATTGCCGCAGCTCTCTCGCGGCGCCTTGCTTCGCTGCCGAGTTAGAGAAGGACTCCCAGTAAGAGGTTCTCTTCGACGGCCCTCGATTCTCGAGCCGGTCCGTCTTTCGCAATGTCCATGCCAGCACTTGCTGAGTTCGATTGCAAAATTAATACCTCTTAAAAACAATTAGTTGATGAAGGCCATCGACGGGTTGTGCGATGTCAAAAAGCTAACAACGATGTGATGTGGACGACAAAGTTATTGCCGACGGCGGTCGACGCTTTTTGTGATCTTTTTCGTCGTCGTAGCGTCGTTCGCAAAGGCTTCCTTGAGAGAGCCGGCGCGATGACGAGCCTTGAGGCGTGGCGCAAATGATGTGCGTTTCCGCTCGCGGTTGGAGCCGCACGTCCGCCTTTCCCGCACCAGACCGTTTGGCTGTGAAAGGTTCGGCATCGTCAAAAACGCCAAATGGCAACATTGTTGCTTCCAGAGTCGATCCGGCGAGTCGCGCGCTTACGACAAACCGCGGCGGCTTACAGACGCGGTTGGAGCATAAGACACAATGTCAGCAGTCATCAGCCTGCAGGATCGCGGCGTTGTCGAAATTGCCGGGGCCGACGCGACGAAATTCTTGCATAATCTCGTCACCAACGACATCGCCAAACTCGCCCCCGGCGAAGCCCGCTTTAGCGCGCTGCTGGCGCCGCAGGGCAAGATATTGGTCGACTTCCTGGTCTTCGTCGAAGGCGAGGGCGAGACGCGCCGCTATTTGCTCGATTGCCCGAGCAGCTTGGAGCCGGATCTCCTGCGCCGCCTCGGCATGTACAAATTGCGCGCGTCGGTGAGCGTCACATCCAAAAGCGACGAACTCGCAGCCTTCGCCGTTCTCGGCGAGGCGCGACCCGAAATTCCCGCGCTGGCGATCGCGCGGGACCCGCGCTCCGCGACGCTGGGCTGGCGGCTGATCGCGCCGCGCGGCACAAAGGCGGAAGACGCCCGCGAAGACTATGAGGCGGCGCGCATCGCCGCGGGCGTGCCGCAAGGCGGGGTTGATTTCGCCTATGGCGCCGCATTTCCGCACGAAGCCAACATGGACCTGCTCGCCGGCGTTGATTTCACCAAGGGATGCTATATCGGCCAGGAAGTGGTCTCGCGCACGAAGCATCGCAATCTCGCGCGCAAGCGCGTGACCCCTTACCATGTGGAAGGTGAAGCTCCAGCGCCGGGAACAAAAGTCATGGCGGGCGAGATCGAAATCGGCGTGGCGGGCTCGCACAGCGGCGATCGGGGCCTTGCATTGATCCGCCTGGACAGGCTCGCCGACGCTATGGCGGCCGGAACGGTCCTGACTGCCGGCGGCGCGTCCTTGGAATTCGTTGTGGAGCGGGCAGCGAGTTGAAGCCGGCTTAAAACTGATGCGGCGGCGCGGCGGCGCCGATGGCGCGACGTCGTCGGCAGGCGGTCATCCCTTCAATGCTTCGCCCGCGAGACGCTCGCGGGCGGCTTCCGCGACGAGTGGATCGCTGTCATTGATCAAATGTCCGATTTCTTCCACGTTCAGTCTGGTCGCGACGTAATGGCGCACACGCCAATCGACGTCATCTCTCAAATCCGACAATTGTTCGGGCGTCATCCTTTGCGCCGCTTCAAGGCGCACTTCGGCGTTCGAATCTCGACACATTCGCCCGAGCCACTGAACGTCGATCCGTTGCGCGACGATACGCCGGACTTCCACTTCCGGGTCATCGAACATCATCACCAGCAGCGCCGGCGCGACCTTCCGCGCGATGACGATCCGCACGTAATAATCCTCATCCTGCATCATCGGCAGAAGGTCTGGATCATCGAGCAGCGTGGCGACGCGGATGCGCACTTCGCGATGCGGATCTTTGCGCAATTCGCATTGATAGCGCGCAGGCAATCGCCGCACGGCTTCCCTGCGCACGGTTTCATCGGGATCCGACAATAAGCGCGGCAAGAGAAACGGATTGGCGAATTTCGCCGCTATGGCGCGCACTTCGAAATGTGGATGCGAGAGGTAGCCGTCGGCGAGCTCGGGATTCCAATTGAAGAAGCGATCGATGCGCCGCGCATATCGGTCGTGTACGCAGGCTTTGCGCAATTCGCATCGCCCGGCGGCCAGCAGGTCTCCATGCGCGCAGTTCGCACAGTCGACATCCAAACCGCGCCAGTCGCGCGCTTCATCGATCTCACGCGTCATCTTCGAGGCCGATTCTATCGAGAACGCCGAGAAGAACCTTGGCGCCAATCTTGTCAGTTGGATCGAGTTCGAGAAGCTTGGCGATGGCGATCCGGCTTTCCTCGAACTCGCCCAGGCGCATCTGCAGATAGGCGTAGCCCTTCAAGGTAAACAGAAAGAACCGCGGCAGCATTTCGTCATAGCGATCAAAAACCGCGTCCTGCGCCGAGGCGCGTCGCCAATCCCGCGGCATGTTGTTTTCGCGCGCGGCTTTTTCGAGACAGCGATTGGCGATCTCCAATGCTTCCCGCAATCTGCCTTTGTAAAAGTAAAAGCGATAGAAGCCGATCAGCACCGCGGCGTGATCCGGCGCCCATTGCTGGGCCTGGCGTAAGTAACGCTCCGCCGTTTCAGAGTCGGCGTAGGTTTCGCTGGCGAGATGCAGAAACTCTTCGGCCTCCAGCGGCAGGCCCTCGCCAAGCAGCGCCCCGGCGAGAAGTTCCTTCTCGTCGGGGCTTAGAGCGGCTTGCTCGCCATTCACCATGACGCGCGCCTTTAATGGACATGCTCCACCACGGGCCCGCCGGTGCTCTTGCACGATCCCGTGTTCTTTGGATCGTGAAAGACGAGCCCCCCGCTCGAAGAGGAATCGGCGAAATCGATCGTGACGCCATCGAGCAGCAGGCGGCTTTCGGCCGGCAGGAAGAACTTCACGCCTTCGACGACGAATTCCTGATCGCCGGCGCGCGGCGCGGCTTCGACGTCAAACAGCGCGCTGAGCCCCGAGCATCCCCCTGGCGACACCATCAAGCGAAAGCCGCCCCCTGGATTGACGCTGAACTGGATCATTCGCCGGATAAATTTTTGTGCGGCCGGCGTAAGCGTAAATTTCATTGCAGGCCTCCTCAAGCCGGCGCTTGGTAACGCGGATAGGCATTGTCGATCACGCAAGTGTTGTCGACCGGGCAGACGGCCGCGCATTGCGGCGCGTCAAAATGGCCGATGCATTCCGTGCATTTCTTGGGATCGATGACGAATGTGCCGTTCTTCTCGGTGATCGCCACATTCGGGCATTCCGGCTCGCAGGCCGAACAGCTCGTGCACTGCGACGCGATGATCTTAAGCGTCATGTCTTGCTCCTTAGCTTGGTTCCTTGACGCATGTCTCAGGCCGCGTTGATGAGCGCGCCCTGACGGATTTCGGCGTCGCCGCGCTCCTGATGTTCGATTTCGCCGCTGTTCACCTTGTCGAGGTAGGCCTTGAACCAGGCGATCGCCGACTTCTCGATGAACTCGTGGGCGAATTGATCGACGGGCTCGATCCCGGCCTTGATCAGGTCGTTCTTCGGGCAGCCGCCGATCTTCGCGACGAACACCGCATGGCAGTCGTTGATGGCGCGGATAACCGTCTCCAGACTGTCCTCGTCGCCATATCCGCCCTGGCAGTAGAGATCGACGCGGCGATGTCCGACGAATTTCGCGCCCGAGGTCGAGAGCTCGTAGACCTGGAACTCTTTGGCGTGACCGAAATGTTCGTTGATGAGGCCCGAACCCTTCGTCGCCACCGCGATCAGCAACTTGATGTCGCTCGCCGCGCCGGCCAGCGTCGCCAATTCTTCCTGCTTCGCGGCCACCTTGGCGACGCGCTCTTCTTCAACCTTCTCTTGATAGGCCTTGCGGGACTCGAGATCGTAATCGACCTCCATCGCCATGATCTTTTCCGTGGTGAACTCAGCGCTGCGATCCTCGCCCAGCAGGCCAACCGCGTCGGCGCGGCACTGGCGGCAGTGGCGCATCATATTCATCTCGCCTTCACAGCTGTCCTGCAGCGCCTTCAGCTCTTGCGCCGACGGACCGCGCTGGCCGTTGAGGCCGAACACCGTGCCGTGCTCCGGAGCCGAGATCAGCGGCATGATGTTGTGCAAGAACGCGCCGCGAGATTTGACGGCCTTGTTCACTTCGACGAGGTGCTTGTCGTTGATCCCGGGGATCATCACCGAATTCACCTTGCACAGAATGCCGCGCTCGGTGAGCATTTCCAGGCCCTGCAGCTGGCGGTCGGTGAGGAGCTTCGCCGCTTCGACGCCGGTGTAGCGCTTATGCTTCCAGAACACCCAGGGATAGATCTTGGCGCCGATTTCCGGATCAACCATGTTGATGGTGATCGTCACGTGATCGACGTTGTAGCCGGCGATCGTGTCGACGTGATCCGGCAATGCGAGGCCATTGGTCGACAGGCAGAGCTTGATATCCGGCGCGGTGCGCGAGATCAGATCGAATGTCTTGAAGGTTTTTTCCGGATTGGCGAGTGGATCGCCCGGGCCAGCGATGCCCAGAACCGTCATCTGCGGAATGGTGGAGGCGACGGCCAAAACTTTCTTCGCGGCCTGCTCTGGGGTCAGCTTCTCGCTGACGACGCCGGGACGCGATTCATTGGCGCAATCATACTTGCGGTTGCAATAGTTGCACTGGATGTTGCAAGCGGGCGCGACGGCGACATGCATGCGCGCATAATGGTGGTGCGCCTCTTCGCTGTAGCAGGGGTGGTTCTTGACCTTCTCCCAAATCTCCGTCGGCAGGTCGCCCTCTCCGGCGCCAGAACCGCAGCTCGCCTTGCCGCTGCCGCCCGACGTGCCGCAACCCTTGTGCTCGGCGATCTTCTGCATCACGTCGCCCATGGCGACCGCCGCGTTCACCCCTTCAGCTGCCTCCGCCGTTCCCACATCCAGAGACGTCATGGCTTTGCTTCCTTCTATCGCTGCAAAGTCGCCTATGCCGACTCTCGGCTGAGACGCACCGTTGCATCTGTTTGTTGGAGGGATCGCAACAACCATGCCAGCGCCTCAACTAACAATTCCCTTTATTAATCAGAGATATAACGTGAACCAACAATGTAAATATTCAAACACGTCCCTACATTCTGTGTGGCGATGCTTGTTACAGATTCAACATCGTGGACAGGTTCGGTGGCGCTGGGCTGCTCATGCGCTGAGACGAGCATCTGCCGCATTATCCATGTCGAGGCATTTGCGCCGACGCCGCATTGTCCAGATAGACGAGCGGCTACCGTGGATTTTTACGTCCAGATCGGAGCGTCTCGACGCAACCGCGCGACGCCATATGATGCGTCGCTCACAGGTTTGGAATCTTTATCGCGTTCTCAGCCGCTCGGAAACGAGCGCCAATAGAGCGTCTCGAACGCTGCGATTCTCCACGGCGTCGATCACTTCCCCGACGAAGGCTTCCGTCAGCAGCGATTGGGCTTCCGCTTGGGGAATTCCGCGCGCCATCAGGTAGAAAATCAAGTTCTCGTCCAGCGCGCCGACGGTCGAACCATGTGCGCATTGCACGTCGTCGGCGAAGATTTCCAGCTCCGGCTTGCAGTTGGCCTGCGCCCCTTCGGACAACAACAGGGTACGGGCCATCATGCGCGCGTCGGTCTTTTGCGCGCCGGGCCGAACCAGGATCTTCCCCTGAAACACCGCCTGCGACGAGTCGTCCAGCACGGATTTGAACAGCGCCTTGCTTTCCGAACGTTCCGCCGCATGGTCGAAAAACAAGGTCGCGTCGGCGTGCTCCTTGCCCTTCAATATGTTGGCCCCGCGCAGGCCGGCATGGGCTCCCTGCCCGTTAATGTTGATGAAGGACTGGTTGCGCAACACGGCGCCGCCGAGATTGAACCCGAAGTCGCTCAGCCGGGCATCGGCGGCGAGCGAGGCGACGAAGGTCGAGACATGCATCGCCGCGGCGCCTTCGTGGCTGATCTTGAGCCGCTCGAGCGACGCGCCCTCTTCCAGCACAACCTCGGTCGCGGCGTTCACATGATATTCCTGCGCCGTTTCGCCCTCGAAGCTCTCGATCAGAGTCGCCCGCGCGCCTTTTTCAACGATGACGAGCGAGCGCAAGAAATAGGTCGCCGGCTGCGCACCCGCCACGAAAACCAATTGTATCGGCCTGTCCACGCATACGCCGGCGCCAACGCGAATGACGACGCCTTCGCCCATGAAAGCCGTGTTGAGCGCGAAGGCCGGATCGTCGACCTCGCCCACATTCCCGATCTGCGCGGTCGTCGCGGCGTCGCCTTTGGCCAAGGCCTCCGACAGCGACACGACGCTCAACCCTGCTTCCAAATCGCCAAGATCGGAAAGCGCCGGAACGAAATAGCCGCCGACGAAGACGAGCCGCCGCGCCGCGACTCCCTCAAGAACTGCCGTATTGCGCGCGCTTTGCTTCGCGCTATCTTCCGGCGGCGCGGCCAGGGGCTTCACGTCGCGCAGCAGAGCGCGCAAATCCGTGTATTTCCATGCCTCATCCCGTCGGTTGGGCAGGCCCGTCTTGGCAAAGGCGTCGAAGGCGGCGGTGCGCAGCTTGGCAAGTTGCGGCGCGCCGGCGCTTTGCTGCATGGCGAAGATTTCCGCCAGCCGAGCCTCGGCGTCGGTGAGTTTGCGCGCGGGAGTGATCGGTGCGTTGCCCATGACTTAAGCCGCCTCGCTTTGATAGCGCGCGTAGCCCGTTTCTTCGAGCTCCAGGGCAAGTTCCTTCCCGCCGGTCCGCACGATTCGGCCAGCCGACTGCACATGAACGACATCCGGCGTGATGTAATCGAGCAGACGCTGATAATGGGTGATCACAACGATGCCGCGGTCCTTCGAGCGCAATTGATTGACGCCGTTGGAGACGACTTTCAGCGCGTCGATGTCGAGTCCAGAGTCGGTCTCATCCAGGATACACAGCTTGGGTTCAAGCAGCATCATCTGCAGCGTCTCGGCCCGCTTCTTCTCACCGCCCGAGAAGCCGACGTTCACCGGACGCCGCAGCATCTCCATGTCCATGTCGAGAATCTTGGCGAGTTCCTTGACGCGCTTGATCAGATCGGGCGAAGACATTTCCTCCTCGCCGCGTTTCTTGCGCTGCGCGTTGAGCGCGGCGCGCAAGAAGGTCATCGTAGCGACGCCCGGCACCTCCAGCGGATATTGAAAGGCGAGGAACAGACCGGCCGCGGCGCGTTCATCGACGCTCATCTGTGACAGATCGGCGCCGGCGAGCAGCGCCTGCCCCTCGGTGATTTTATAACCGGGCCGGCCGGAGAGCACATAGGACAGCGTCGATTTGCCCGAGCCGTTCGGCCCCATGATCGCATGCACCTCACCCGCCTTCACGGTGAGGTCATAGCCGTTCAGGATCTGCTTCCCGGCAATCTCGGCCTTGAGGTCGCGAATTTCCAGTAGCGCCGTCATTCCACCACTCCCACTCTATAGAGGCGTCAGCCGACGCTGCCTTCGAGACTGACCGAGATCAGCTTTTGCGCTTCGACCGCGAATTCCATCGGCAGTTGCTGCAACACGTCGCGCACGAACCCATTGACCACCAGCGCGGTCGCGTCTTCCTGCGATAGTCCGCGCTGCATGCAGTAGAACAAGACGTCCTCCGAGATTTTCGAGGTCGTCGCCTCATGCTCGAACACGCAGGACGGGTTCTTCGCTTCGATGTAGGGGATCGTGTGCGCGCTGCAGGCGTCGCCGATGAGCAGCGAGTCGCAATTCGTGAAATTGCGGGCGCCCTCCGCCTTGCGATGCGCCGAGACGAGGCCGCGATAGGCGTTTGACGAGCGGCCGGCGGAAATGCCCTTGGAGATGATACGGCTCGTCGTGCCCTTGCCGAGATGGATCATCTTGGTGCCGGAGTCGACCTGCTGGCGACCGTTGGAGATCGCGATGGAGTAAAATTCGCCGCGCGAGTTATCGCCGCGCAACACGCAGCTCGGATATTTCCAGGTGATCGCCGAGCCGGTCTCGACCTGCGTCCAGCTGATCTTCGAATTGGCGCCGCGGCAATCGCCGCGCTTCGTCACGAAATTATAGATTCCGCCCTTGCCGTTCTCGTCGCCCGGATACCAATTCTGCACGGTCGAATATTTGATTTCGGCGTCGTCGAGCGTCACGAGTTCGACCACCGCCGCGTGCAACTGGTTCTCGTCGCGCTTGGGCGCGGTGCAGCCTTCGAGATAGCTAACGTAGGACCCGCGGTCGGCGATGATGAGCGTCCGCTCGAACTGCCCAGTATTCTTTTCGTTGATCCGAAAATAGGTCGACAATTCCATCGGGCAGCGCACGCCCGGCGGGATGTAGACGAAAGAGCCGTCCGAAAACACCGCGCTGTTCAGCGTCGCAAAATAATTATCAGAAGTGGGCACCACGGTGCCGAGATATTTGCGCACCAGTTCGGGATGCTCGCGCAGCGCCTCCGAGATCGGGCAGAAGATCACCCCGACCTTCTTCAGCTCCTCCTTGAATGTCGTTGCGACGGAGACCGAGTCGAATACCGCGTCGACGGCGACGCGCGGGCGCTCTTCGCCCTCCGGTCGTTCGACGCCGGCGAGAATTTCGCGCTCATGCAGCGGAATGCCGAGTTTTTCGTATGTGCGCAGCAGCTCCGGGTCGACTTCGTCGAGCGATTTCGGACCCGCCGTCGATTTCGGCGCCGCATAATAATAGAGATCCTGATAGTCGATCGCCGGGTAGTCAACGCGCGCCCATTTCGGCTCGGTCATCGTCAGCCAGCGGCGATAGGCTTCGAGCCGCCATTCGAGCATCCATTCCGGCTCGTCCTTCTTCGCTGAGATGAAGCGGATCACCTCTTCGGAAAGACCCTTCGGGGCGAGGTCGGACTCGATGTCGGTGACGAAGCCGTATTTATATTGATCAGCGCCGACACGGCGAACCTGTTCAACTGTCTCTTGCACCGCCGCCATTTCGCTCTCCGTTCACTGTTGCGCTTCGTCCAGGCGCGCCTGGACGAGGCGCCTCACTTCCGGATCAGGATCGTCGCGCAGACGCGCCAGCAATTCCGTCCCGCATCGCTCCGCCACCAGGAAGCGGACTCGTAAATCGTCGTCGGCGACGAGCAGCCCCAGCTGCGCCGGCGCCAACCGCTCTGCAATAATCATGCGC
Organism: Methylocystis sp.; assembly: GCF_051062815.1. GTDB lineage: Bacteria > Pseudomonadota > Alphaproteobacteria > Rhizobiales > Beijerinckiaceae > Methylocystis. Next base: position 9,329 of record NZ_JBPFDU010000004.1, read on the forward strand.
ACGCGGGGTTCGGGATCGCGCGCCATGGCCGGAAGCTTGTCGAGGGCAATCCGGCGCGCCGCTTCGCATCGCACCTGCGGATCGTCATCGCTCGTCGCGCCGGCGAGGATATCGGGCGGCGCGCGGCGCGCCGCGATCAGGCGCACGCCGCTGTCTTCATCGAAGAGCAGCTTCACGAGGCAAGCGCCCTCGACTCGCTGGGCCATCGCCATGCGCACCTTGCGGTCGCAGTCTCCGATCAGTTTTTCGGCGAGTCGCAACGGCAGACGTTGCGCCACCATGGCTCTGACGTCCGGCTCCTCGTCATCGATCAGCGCGCCCAACTGAAAGACGCTCGCATATTTCACCGCGCCGACGCGCAGTTCAAAATAGGGATGATCGAGATATTTCGCAGATTCTTGCGGACTCGCGGCGAAGAACCTGTCTATGCGGCGGGCCCTTCGGTCGCGCACGCAAATCTGGCCGAGATCACAAAGGCCTTTCTCGCGAATCTCCCCATGCGGACAATCGCGGCAGGACAGGAAGTTTCCAAGCCAGTCGACGGCGTCCATGCGATCCATGCGATGCATCGCCCCGCTCGGCCGCACTTAGAGCGCTATGCCGGCACACATGTGTTTTCGACGGGGCAGACGACCGCACATTGCGGCGAGTCGAAATGCCCCTCGCACTCGGTGCATTTCTTCGGGTCGATGATGTACATGTCGTTCTTGAGGCGGATCGCCGCATTGGGACATTCGAATTCGCAAGCCCCGCACACGGTGCATTGTGAGGCGATAATTTTGTACGCCATGTCGCGATTCCTCATGGATTCACTGCAAGCTTTTCCACTCCCTTCAAATCGCATGCCAGTCGCGAACCCCGCCTGTTTGCCTCCAACGGCAAGCCGCGGGATGAAGCAGACGATCGCATGCCCGCCTGCAAACTCGCGGGCGAAGGCCGGTTTGGTCCGTCCCCCTCCGGGCGCGTTCGTTGAACCCTTCGGGTGGAACGAAGCAGCCCGCTTGGCCGCATGAACTGAACAAATGTTGTAAATGCGACAATCGCTGGATGCGGTCAGATGCGCTTTATTTCGATGTTGTATTTCTTCAGCGCATAATTGACCTGGCGCAGCGACAGGCCGAGCAGACGCGCAGCCTTGGCCTGGACCCAGGCGGCCTTCTCCATGCCTTCGATGAGGCGCTCGCGGTCGATCATCTTGCGGGAGGACGCAAACCCGTCGCCCTCCTCCTCCCCGGCAACGCCCAGCCGCGACGAGGTCTCCTTGTCGAAGGTGGGAGCCGACGCCGCTGCGCCGCGGCTCGCCGCGGCGATCTCCTCAGGCGGAGCCGGGGCGCGCAAGGCGGCCGGTTCGGGATGCGCATGCGGATAGGCGCCGCTGGCGCTGCTGGTCCACAGCAAGGCCGAGAGGCATTTGCCGGAGGCGCAGGCGAAATCATGATCGACGATGGTTTCGTCGCGCGCCAAAGTCGCCGTGCGGCGCACGCAATTTTCCAGTTCGCGCACGTTGCCCGGGAAGTAGCAGCGTTGCAGCGTCTCAATGGCGCTCGCCGAGAGTTCGTGCTTTTGATCGTTTTCGCTGTTGAACGTCTCGATGAAATTCTGCGCCAGCAGCGAAACGTCGCCAGGCCGTTCGCGCAGCGGCGGCAGGAACACCGGCACGACGCTGATGCGATAATAGAGGTCGGCGCGGAATTCGCCCTTGTCGACGGCCTCTTCCAGATTCTTGTTGGTCGCGAAAACGAATCGGACATTGACCTTCAAGGTCTTGGACCCACCAACCCGCTCGAATTCGCCTTCCTGCAGCACACGCAGCAGCTTCGCCTGGAAGGCGGGAGAGATTTCGCCGATTTCGTCGAGCAGCAGCGTGCCGCCATTGGCCAGTTCGAAGCGACCCGCACGCTGCGCGACGGCGCCCGTGAAAGCGCCGCGTTCATGACCGAACAACTCCGACTCGAGAACGCTTTCGGGCAGCGCGGCGCAGTTCAGCTTAACGAAGGGCTTGGCGCTGCGGCGGGACAGGTCGTGCACCGCGCGCGCAAAAAGTTCCTTGCCTGTGCCGCTCTCGCCGCGCAGCAGCACGGTCGAATTGGACTTCGCGACGATGGCGATGGTGTCGAGCACTTCCATGATCGCCGGGCTCTCGCCGATGATGCCGGCGACGTCGGGCCGCTCTCCACGAATCTCCTTCGGCAGGCACGAGACCAGCGCCTTCTCCAGCGTGCTGCATTCGTTCAGCAGCCGCTGCCGGTCGGCCGAAAACATGCGGTGCAGCTTCACCGTTTGGCCGATCAGATTGGCGATCATCGTCAATAAGCGCAGATCGGCGTCGAAAGCGTAGGAGATCCAATCTTCTGACGTGCGATTGATCGACAACGTCCCAACGACGCGGCTATCGCTCTTGATCGCAACGGCAAGGAAGGAGACTTTCGCGCCGACCGCCCGGGTGATCGTCCCTGCGGCCGTCGCGAATAAGGGGTCGCGGGACACGTCCTCGACAATGACAGGCATGGCGGTGGCGACAAGCCGGTCGATCACTTTGGCTGGCAGCGTGTCAAGCGGCTTGCCGCCGTCGTGGCTGGTCCAACCCGAGGTCGCGACGATCTCCGGATTGCCATGCTGATCGAGGATCGTGATCATCCCCAATTTCATGTCGAGGAAGGAGCTGAGCACGGCGACGACATTGCCCAGCGTCTGCTCGAGGCGGGCCGGCGCGGTCAGGATTTTTGAGATTTCATAAATGCCGAGCAGCGCCGTATCGGCGGACGGGGGTCTCGCCCGCGGCGGCTTTGCCGCCACGCCTTCCGTGAGCATAGAGCGTGAAGTGGCTACGTCGTCCATGGCCGCCTTCCTCGAACAGCCACCGTCAGCCCGAAGCCAGGGTTTCCGTTCGCACATGCGAGGATCGATTCCGATCGTCTCACGCGGTTCATAGTTTGTTTTATGCAAGAACCACGCAAAGCAGCGCCGTGTCGCCCCAGCGCAGCGCGCGATGTCGGGTTTGCGACAAGGGCGGCGCGGTAACGGCCGAAGCGTGACATTCGCGCGACGTTTTGTTGAGGTTGCGACATGGCCGTGTCATGCGCATCGATTACACGCTGCCCTGCGCCAATTCCTCGATCACCTTCCAGCCGACGCTGCCCTGCGGATCGGCGCGGGAGAGGATATCGAGATATTCCATTGCGGTGTCGCTGCGACCGCGCTTCAATTCGATGAAGCTCAGCGCCTTCAGCGTATAGAGAGCGAAGCGCGCCGGCCCGTCATGCGCCTCGGCCGTCGCCGGCCACGCCGTAGGATCGCTCGGCCAACCCGCCTGACGCGTGGCCTCCTTCATGCCTTGCGCGGCGACGTCAGCGGCGTAGTCGAGACTGCCCATATAGGTGTGGATTTTGTAGAGGCAGTAATAGGGCGCCAGCTCCTGCGGCGTCAGCGCCAACGCCTGCTTGAACAGGTTGTCGGCCTTCTCACGGTCGGTCCGATAGGCGACGACGCCCTGCTGCAGGAGATCGTTGGTCTTTGGGTCGAGTTCGCCGAAGTTCACGACGTCAGCGTCGGCGCGCAAAGTGTTCATGGCCGGCTCAAAGCAATCACCGAGCCACATAGCGAGAGACATCGTAGTCGGCGATTCGCAAAACGCATCGCCGACTTTCGCGCCGGCGACGACGCCGACGCCGACGGCGGTATGATCATTAGCAAGAAGACAGTCTGGCGAAATCGCGCTGCGCTGCGACGACCACGCCATCCACGCTTATCAGAGGTCGGATGTCTTCGGCGGGCATTGGCATGGCGCTTTTCTAATCGCCTGAGCGCTTCTTGCCTCATTCAAAAGCAATTTCACTGACTCTTCGCGCAAAACGAGGGTCAACGACGCACAAATGGCACGCAGTTTGCGTGCGCGCCGGGCACGCGGGAGTCGCCCGAACGCCAAGGCGCGAAACGCGGACATAACCAAGCAAATGAAAAAGGGCCAGGAATGATACGCGAATTCCGCTACAAGGGGGAAACCTTCCGGGTGAATGCGCATGGCTCTCCCGGCCATGAGGAAGTGTTTATCATCCATTTGATCGATGACGAGGAGATGGGTGAAATCTCGATCGACCGCATGACCGAGGAAAACGACAGAGACGCGCCGATCGACGCCATTTGCATCATGCTCTGCGACAAGCTGATCGCCGAACAGGACATCGCCTGCGCTGACGCCGACGGGGCTTTCGTCTGGGTGGAAGGCAAGCGCATCCGCGACGTGCTCCCGAGCAACGAAGTCGCCCCACATTGACCAACGCGCGGCGCCAATGAGCCGATCAAGGCGGAACCAGGCGCCGCGCGCGATTCTCGCATCCCGGAAACGACTCTTCCCACCACCGCGCCGCTTTGCTCAACGAACCCCCTCGCCTGCGGCGTAGCGGCGAAATCCTCCAGCAGCGAATGGCGCTCGACGTCCGGCAGCCGTATGTAATCCGCACACGGAGGACCGCTCCATGAGCGTCGAGCGCAATCGGCTCGGTCAAGAGACCAGCCCCTATTTGTTGCAGCACCAGCACAATCCGGTGCACTGGCAGGCTTGGAGCGCGGAAACGCTCGCGCTCGCCAAGCAGACGGGCAAACCGATATTGCTCTCGTCCGGCTACGCCGCCTGTCATTGGTGCCATGTGATGGCGCATGAATCGTTCGATGACCCCGAAATCGCGGCGTTGATGAATGAATCTTTCATCAATGTGAAGGTGGATCGCGAAGAACGGCCGGACGTCGACTATTTGTATCAGCAGGCCCTGATGATGATGGGCCAGCGCGGCGGTTGGCCTCTGACGATGTTTCTCACGCCTGATGGCCGGCCCTTCTGGGGCGGCACATATTTTCCGCCCTTTGCGCAGGGCGGAAGACCCGGATTCGCCGAGCTTTTAAAAACCATCGCGGAGCTGTGGCGCACGCGCGCGAATGCGATCGAACATAATGTCGCCGAGCTCAGCGCGGGACTGGCCAGCCTGTCCGAAACGATTCCCGGAGAGCCGGTCTCTCCCCACCTCGTCGAGAGCATTTGCGCGCAGTTGGAGCAACGGCTCGATTACGTCAACGGCGGCTTCGGGGCGGCGCCAAAATTTCCGCAGCCGTCCAGCCTGGACTTTCTCTGGAGGGCCTGGAAGCGAACGGGTCGCGAGTCATTGCGGCAAGCCGTCGTTTTGACGCTCGATCATATCTCGCAAGGCGGCGTCTACGACCATTTGGGCGGCGGCTTCGCCCGCTACTCGACCGACAATCGATGGCTCGTGCCGCATTTTGAAAAAATGCTCTACGACAACGCTCAGCTGATCGAACTGCTGACGGAGGTCTGGCAAGACGAACGGCGTGAACTGTATCGCCTGCGCGTGACAGAGACAATCGAGTGGATGACGCGCGAGATGCGCGCGCCAGGCGGCGGGTTCGCCAGCAGTCTCGACGCCGACAGCGAAGGCGAAGAAGGCAAGTTCTACGCGTGGAGCGAAACCGAAATACGAGACGCGCTGGGCGCGCGCGCGCCGGTCTTCGAGCGCGCCTATGGCGTCAGCCGCGAAGGCAACTGGGAACACGGCAAATCCGTTCTCAATCGCCTCGGATCAATGGAGCTGCTGGAAGAGGAGACCGAGGCGGCGCTGGCGCGAGACCGCGCCGCCTTGTTCCTGGTGCGCGAGCGCCGCGTGAGGCCAGGATGCGACGATAAGGTTCTGGCGGACTGGAATGGATTGACGATCGCCGCCATCGCGAAGGCGGCTTGCGTGTTTGAACGTGGGGACTGGCTCGATATCGCCATCGAGGCCTTCAATTTCGTCAAGGACGCGATGACGACGAACGATGGTCGTCTGCTCCATTCGTGGCGATGCGGACGCGCACGTCATATGGCCGTCCTCGACGACTACGCCGCGATGTGCCGCGCGGCGCTGGCGCTCTATGAAGCAACTGGCGCGCCGTCCTATCTCGAATGCGGGCGGCGCTGGGTCGAACATGTGGAGCATCATTATCGCGATCGAACCGGCGGCTATTTTTATGCCGCCGACGACGCTGATACGCTGATCGCGCGCGTGAAAATCGCCGAGGATTCCGCCCTTCCCTCCGGCAATGGCATGATGCTGCAAGTGCTCGCGCAGCTCTATTATTTGACGGGCGAGAGCGTCTACCGGCAACGCGCCGAGGCGATCGCGGAGGATTTTGCCGGGACCATTCGTGAGCGCGTTCTTGGTTTTTCATCATTGCTGAACGGCATGGAAATGCTGCGAGAGGCCTTGCAGATTGTCGTGATTGGCGAATCGGACGCCGCGGATACGGCGGCGCTGAAACGGGTGATCTACGGAGTCAGTCGGCCCGGTCGGGTCTTGAATGTCATCGCGCCCGCGGCCACGCTGCCTCGCGCGCATCCGGCTTTCGGCAAAACCTTGCTCGGCGACCGCGCCACGGCTTATGTCTGCCGGGGAACGGTCTGCTCGCTGCCGATCGTCGAACCCGAAGCGCTCGCGGCGGCTCTCCGCGAGACCTGACGCACTTTAAGCGTCGCGGCGCCGCCTATTCGCGCCGCCATACGCTCGCCAGCCATGGCCGTTCGCCCGGCGGCGCGCCGCTGGGCCTGTAATAGTGTTCGACCTCGACGAAGCCCGCCGCCGACCCGAACGCTCGCCAGCTTTCGGGAGCGTGAAACACGCCATAGCGTTCATTGCTCCATCCTTCCTGATCCGCGCCATGCGGAATGGAGCTGAACAGGACGCCCCCCGGCTTTAAAGCGGCGTGGAGCGCGCGCAGGACGCGCGGCAATTCGCTGCGGGGCACGTGAAACAGCGACGCATTGGCGAAGACTCCGTCAAAGTGGCCTTCAGGAAGATCGAGCGCGAGAAAATCCTGCAGCCACACCTCGCAACGGCTGTGGATGCGCGCCATTTCGACGAAGCGCAGCGCTCCATCAAGCCCGATCGCGACATGGCCAAGCTCGGCGAGCGTCTTCAAATCGCGTCCGGGTCCGCAACCGAAATCCAGCAAGGTGAAAGGAGGCTCACCGCGAATATGGCTGAGCATCGCCGCGATATTTTGTGTGACGTCGTGGCTGCGCGTTCCCTCCCAGAACGCCTCGGCGCGCTGATTGTAATGTCGCAGCGTGCCGCCCGTGACCGCTTTCAAATCTTCCGAGCTTGGAGCCATTGTGGGGCCTCCGAACAATCGTCTCGCCATCGCCGACCCCGCGAACACGTCGCGCTGCCCCGCTGGGTTCGCACCTCGCCGATGTGGCGCAGGGAGCGACACTATCGGCTTGGAGCCTCGCGCGGGAGGACACGGCACATATGATGCTTGCCAGAGCGCAACTTTGGGAACAGCTGAAGCATCGGCGGTCCGTGGCGCGATTGAGACAATTCTACACCATACGGATCCGCGATGAATGAACAGGTGCGCGCCGTCCTGATCGAGCTCGAAGGCGCCGCCGTTCCGATGGCTTTCGTCACCGGGACCCTCACGCCGCTCGCGCAGGCCCGGCTTGGCGCCTTCATCGCGGAACATGCTTCGGACCCGGACGTGGAAGACGCCTTGGAGGAAACGGGGCGTCTCCTCGGCGGATTCGACTTGAAGCTCGAGGAAGCCGAAGCGCTGTTGCTGCGCTGGATGAAGCAGAATCGCAAGGCGACCCCGCTGAAGACGATACAGGGCCTGATCTGGCGCGAGAGCTATGAGGCAGGTTCGATCACATCTGAGCTTTATCCAGACGTTGCGGAATCGCTGAAATCATGGGCGGCATCGGGCCGTCGCCTGTTTGTTTACTCATCCAATTCGAGATTGGCGCAGCAACTCTTGCTGAGCCACAGCGCGTCGGGCGACCTCACAAGCCTGTTCGAGGAATTCTTCGACACGTCCATCGGTCAGAAAATCGAACCCGCCTCCTACCGTGCGATCTGTGAGCGTCTCGATTTGCCTTCCGGATCGGTGCTGGCGCTGTCGGGCGATGGGGAGGAATTGGACGCCGCCCAATCGGCGGGCCTTGCGACGACGCTCATCGCGCGACAAGGTCCCGCGGACAGTCGCCATGCGGTTTGTCCTGATTTCGCGTCACTGAATTTGGGGTCGTGACGCGCTCCGCGTTGCCTTCGCCAAGGAAAACATTGACGACGACCTCGGGCAGATGGAGAAGGATGGCCAAGTTCACTCTTGAAACCAGAGACGGCGCCAGACAGGAAATCACCGGCAAGAATGGCGTCTCGCTGATGAAATTGATCCGCCGCGCCGGCGTCGAAGAGCTGGTCGCGCAATGCGGCGGCAGTTGCGCCTGCGCGACGTGCCATGTCTATCTCACCTTGCCTCAGGGGATTGAAATGCCCGACTCCGGACCGGGAGAAAACCGGATGCTTGCGACAGCCAGCCATCGCAAACTCAACTCGCGTCTGGCCTGTCAAATCAGGTTCGATGACACGTTTGACGGAATGGAAATCCGCATCGCCCCGGAGGATGCGACCGGCTTTTAATTCGCCGCATGGTTTCGAACGTCGATGGCGTTGCAGCGAACGTCCCGGGAAATTTCTATATGGTCTGGAACTTGCTCACTGGCCATGCACGCAGCGCCAAGATGCAAGGTGAGCATCCATGCCAATGAAGGAAGAAAGCGTTCTGCCCGGGAAGTGCTATCGGACGAAGGGCGGCGAAACCAACTCGGAAAAATATACGGTGATCAGCATCACCCGTGGGATCGTCACTTATCAAAGCTGGACGTCCGACCCCAATCGCCTGTCTCTGCGCACGAACACGGGCCTGAAGGCCTTCGCCGAAGTTCTGTTCAAAGAAATCCCCTGCCCGAACAGAGATCCAAGCCAAAAGATCGAATATTTCGATCCCTCATAGAAAGACATTCTCTCTGATGGGGTCAGTCTCCTCAATCCCGGATCTCGTTCTGAATTGAAAAGATATCGTAGGGAGGAGCGTTGTCCGCATTGGCGTAGCCCAATGGCTGCGCGTCCATACTTCCGTGTGACGCTCCGGTTCGGCGACTGATCGCTCCGATGTCGCCGCCATAAACATGGATGGCGATGGATGTCCGATCATCCAGCGCGTTGCGAAGCTCGAAGACCTCCCCGCTCCCGGACGAGCGGGCTTCCACGGCGCGCGCTTGCAATAGACGGGACACGCCGGCCCGCGCGCTATTCGTCGAAGAAGCATCGAGTTGACGGCGATTGACGGCGCCGCGCAATACGCCCGCAATCTCCCAAACGGAAGGCTGAGAGATTGTCACGCAGGCGCCGCCTGACAAAATTGTGCTCACGACGGAAAAGCGATCGAGCCCGTCGCGATAAATCTGGAATTGCTGGGCTCCGGCGGAATTTGGGACGGCGAAGACCGTTGGCAGCCAATCGTCCGTCGCAAAGAGCCGAGCCATGAGATCGCGGCCGATCAGCAAAATCTCCCGCTCGCTTTCGGCGAGTTCGACCATGGACTGAATGTCCCAGATGAATCGCCGCAGCGCGGGGGGAACAGGGTCTCGCCCGATGACTCGCAAATTTGGATCAGTCGCATTTATCTCGATCATGATGTTGAACGGTCCGCCAGGATTTGAGGGAATGCGCGCGCTCGAGCAAAGCGCTTCGCTGAGGCCGCGCCGAGACGCGACGACTGTGTTCGCGCCGGATTTGGCGGGGCGTGCGCCTCAGTGAGGCGGAGGCAAATGACTCGCGCGCTCATCGTTCCTCCTGCGCGCAAACCATATCGATGCAGAATACCGCCGCATCGATGTCACTTTCCTCAACTGTGAGCGGAGGAAATAAACCAAGGACCGATCCCATGGCGCGGGTGAGGATCCCATGCTCGGCCAGCATCGCGCGCATGGGCTCCGCGTCTCCCGCGAGCCTTAGCGCCTGCATCAGGCCAAGGCCATCCAGCGCCGTAAAGGCTGCACGACGCCGATAAAACAACGCGGACAGCTGGTCTTCGAGATACCAGCTTCGGCTCTGCACGCGTTCCTGAAAGCCAGGCGTCGACAGAGCGTCGACAAGCGCGTGCCCGGCCAGAAGCGCGGCCCCGTTAACCAGCGGCGACCCGCCGAGCGCCCCTCGCGCCAGTCGTTGCGTGACGACGAGCGCCGCCAGCGGCGGGGCGTCTGCAGACGCATGACTGACGATCATCAGGTCCGGAGTGACGCCTGTCCATTCGTGCGCCCAAAGCATGCCTGAGCGGCCGAGGCCGCAAAAGGTTTCGTCAAAACCGAGCATGAGCCCATATTCATCCGCGGTCTCGCGCAGTCTGGCGAGGACGCTCCCTGAGACGACCTCAAAACCGGCTTGCGTCCTAACCGGAGCGATCAGAATGCCCGCGGTCCTCACATCGACTTCCGCCTGCAATGCGGCGTGATCGTCGGTTCGGAGAATGACGATCTCATCATCGCCCTCCAGGCAAGGCGGAAGGCTCGCCGTTGCATCAGAAGGCCCGACGCAGACAATGAACCGGCGCCGCTTGGGGCGACCGACGACGCCATGGTAACGCCGAACCATTTCGACGGCGGAACGCCAGGCATCCGCCTCGGAGGGAAGCAAAAACACGCAGTCGCCAAAAGAAACGGGCGAAATCTTCGCGCATAAAGCATCGGAAAGCGCCGCTGCTTCCGGCGCCGATTGCGACGAGCCTGTTGGCGCGTTCGTGCAGGGTGCTGAAGAATTCTCCGGAAAGAAGAGCGATGAGCCGGAAAAGTCGAGTGGCGCGGCCGCGACGCATGTGTCGCCGACGACAACGGGTTTGATGGGCTCGTCAGGCTCGCTCGTCGAATCTGAGAATGTGGCTGACATGTTGCTCTGAGCTCGCCATGGTCGCTGCTCCGATGAGCTCGGGCAAGCGTGGCGTTTCAGGCGCCGTGTTCGATGAGGTCAGGGAGTCTTTTGGCAAGAGAGTTCAACACGCTCTGCGAACCTTTGAGCATGACGTCGTAGACCGCATCCGCCGTGGGGGCAGCGTCGATTCCATCCTGGGAAAAGACAAAACGCGTGCCGCCATTCGGCAGCTGCGAGATCGTCCATGTAACTGTCGTGTCGATGTATCGGCCAAAACCCTTGAGCTCGTCGTCGCCGCCCGACCAGCTGAAACGCAACATGGAGCCGGGCTCCACAGCGAGAACCTGGCATTTGAACTCGCCGTCCCAACGCTCGATCGGGCGGCTCCAGATCGTGAACTTGTGGCCGACCACCGGCTCAACGTCATTTGGAAAGAACCAAACGGCGAGCCATTCGGAATCTGTCATCGCGCGCCAAACGGCCTCGATCGGATGTTCGAGGACCTTCTCCGTCGTGAGGCTGCGTGTCTGTGTAGCGTCAAGCACCGAATCCCGCTCCCGTTACCGCCTAACAAGCAAGGCTCAAGCCAAGACGCCGCGCGCGGAATTCGACATCAAGCGATTGTCTCTTTCTAGGCGCGGGCACGCGGCTCGGGTTCACTCGCAGCGTGCGCCTTTGGCTTCGAACATGCATGGCTCATGGTCCAGCTCTTGTGAACGCTTTTGTACAAAAAAGGCGAAGCGCGGGGTCAGTCTATCCATGAGCGCTGCGTATGACGGACAAAGAGGAATGGGTCGTCTGGAACGGCTCGATGGGAATATTGGATATGGCGACGATCGGCGATATCCAACATGATGAGACCGGCAGGAAGGCGTCTCTTGCGCCGCCCTATGGCGTCGTGGGGCCGTTCAGTCTCGACGAACTCGAAACGGTGGGACGGATCGCTTTTGGCGAATGTCTGGTTATGTCGCGCCAGCGATGGCGGGAAGATCAACTCAATCTGCGTCTCGAGGCGCGAGAAAAGCGCCGCACGCTATTGTTTCGGGCGGATATCGACGATGACCATGAACATCGCGAAATTTTAGGGCTGGCGTTCGAAGGCCTGCTCAGTCTGTCGGAGATCAACGCCGCCTTCCGGCAGTTGGCCAAGACCGCGCATCCAGACGCAGGCGGCAGCGACGAACAATACCGTCGTATCGTCGAGGCGCGCGACACGCTGCTCAAGAACCTCACGTAACGGTTTGACGTCATTGATGACCGACTTTGGCGAGGACCCGGCCGCCAATCTGAGATCGAGACGCGCGTGGGCACAGGCAAGGATTCTTAAGCTTGGCGCGCAAAGAATGATCACTCCAGACATGAACTGGACTGCTAATTTTTAGCCAGAGCACAGTCCACAAGGAACATCCGAGCCGGTGAAAGGTTTTAATGCTCGTGAGAGCCAGGCCCGGGCTCGGCTTTCCAAGGCGTCCGCCGCGATTGCGGCCGCCTCCTGACTAGGAGGAATTCATGAACTGGGACACTGTCGAAGGCAACTGGAAGAAGTTCACCGGAAACGTGAAGGAGCAATGGGGCAAGCTCACCGATGATGACATTGCGCGCATCAACGGGAACCGCGAGCAGCTCGAAGGCATGATCCAGGAGCGCTACGGCGTCGCCAAGGACAAGGCGAAGGAGCAGGTCGACAGCTGGATGTCGCGCCACTAACTCCAGCCCATCAATGCAAGACGCCGGCGAATGCCCTCGCCGGCGTTTTCATTTTCAAATGCGACGCGAGCAATGTGTTCGGCAATTCGCGTCCGCGTTCGGAGGGCGGAACATCTGGCTTGGCGCCGAGGTTTTATAGACGCGTCCGCAAGACGAAGGTCTATCTATGAAGAAAACCGTTCGCCCGTTCACCGTCGAATACCGATCGAAACGCGGCAGGTCGCGCGCGGTGCGAGGCGGCGTCGCATTCCGCTTTACGGTTCGAGAAGCGGAACGGACGTCCGCGGGCAAAGACATGCGCGATGAACTCTCCGCGTGGCGGTCGCTGTTCAAGCAGGAGGCGCGATCACTATGACTGCCGCTTCTCCGAAACTCGACCGTAGACAAGGCAAGAGAGCGCTGCTTCGGCGCTCGATGAGCGAGGCGCTCGGAAAGCGCTTCTCGCTTTTGTATCTGGACTTGATCATGAGGCCGGTACCCGAGGACCTCAAAGGTCTCCTGATCAAATTGGACTTCGCGGATCGTCCGAACAAGATGCGCTGAGATTCGAGAAATCTCTCTGCGCGTCACTCGACCGCGCTTATCTGGCTAAGCTCTTCCAGAAGGGCCAGCATGTCGTCAGGCAGCGGCTCCGAAGCAATATCGGAAAATTGGCGCCTGAGCTGCTCACCGAGCCGGCTCACGCTCGGCCCCACATCAACCGCATCGCGTGTGTATCGATTTCGTCTCATTGTCGTCTCTGTCAGTCTCGCTCGGTTTTCATGTGGCGGCATGAGCAGCTCTCCGCACGGGGAATGAAGCCCCGATTCGAAAATCTGTTCCGATAATGCTCCAAATTTTTTAAGGAATAGAAAAGCTTAGCCGCAAATAAGCGCTGTGGAGAACCCCAAACTAACCTTCACAAGCTTCAGTCGCAGCTGGATTTCCATAGCGGAGGATCGGAAGCCTCCGGCTCTTGAACCGCCTCCGTTCGATCAAGCAGCACTATTTTTTGCCGACACGAAATTGCACGGGCACTTCGAAGGTCAATCCCTCGTCCGCGATCACCGGCGGCGGCGGCGGAACGGGGTCTGCCCGCTTCATCATCGCCAGCGCAGCGTCGTCGAAGAGTGGATGTCCCGCGGAACGTTTGATGCTGTAGCTAACGACATGGCCGCGCCTGTCGAGCGTGAAGGAAACGCTCGCTTCGGCGGATCGACGACCGGCGGCGCCCGGATAGCGCTTGTGTCGGTTGAGGTGCGAGAGCAAAGCCTTCTGCCACGTGAGCTTCACGGCGTTGGCGACGGCGTCGGCCCCCTGAACAGGCGCTACGGGCCTGTCGGATTGTCGCTCGGCGTCAGACTTGGGCGGCGCAGTCGCCTCCGAGGCGGCAGATTCAGCCGAGACGACCGGCTGCGCCTGATGTGTCTTCTCCTCCTCGATCGGCTTCTCAGGCTGAACGTTGTGCGTGAGCTCGGCGTCTTCGGATTCGGCGTGGGTGATCCGCTCTTCGTTCGCCTCCTTCGCTTCTGATGCGGCGACGGAAGGCGCAGCGGCGGCCGCTTCGTCGGAGAGTGGTCCAGGCGGCAGATCCGCGGCCTCGGCGTCGCGCGGCGCGGCGGGCTCGAGCGACAATTCGATCGCCGGCGCGCCGGACGCGCTCTCGTCGAGGTCGCCCCGCAAGGTCACCAGCGCGGCGACGGCGCCGCCGACGTGCAGAAACAGCGCCAGGGCGACTGCGGCGCCCCAAAGCTTGCCGTTCGACTGCGGCTTCTGGAGAGCGGCGGCGGCGCTCATTGCGTTGCCTGCTCCTTGCCGCCGGCGTCGAGCGCGACGAGCGCCACGCGCAGATAGCCGCCGGCGCGCAGACGCTCCAAGATCGCCATCATCTCGCCATAGGGCACGCTGGAGTCGGCCCGCAAATAGATGCGTTTCGACTTGTCGCCGAGGAGCGTGTCGAGGGCGGAAACAAGATCGTTGCGTTTGACGGGCGTCTCGCCCAGGGCGAGCGCGAGGTCGCCCTGGATCGTCACGTAAATCGGCTTGTCGGGTTTTTCATGCGGCGCGGCGTTGGAAGCCGGGAGATCGACCGGAAGATCGACGGTGGCGAGGGGAGCCGCCACCATGAAGATGATGAGCAGCACGAGCATTACGTCGATAAACGGCGTGACGTTGATTTCGTGCGTTTCCTGAAGATCGCTTTTGAGATGGACGGCCATGATCTACTCCGCCGCGTGAATCTTGTTTGTGGCGGCGGCATGTCCGGCGCGGTCGAGATCGCGCGAGACGATGCGAAGCAATTCGCCGGAGAGATTAGAAACGAGCTCGAGATAAGCCGACGCCTGGCGCGCAAGATGATTGTAGATGAGCACCGCCGGAATGGCGGCGAAGAGCCCGATCGCCGTCGCCAGCAGCGCTTCGGCGATGCCGGGCGCGACGACGGCCAGATTGGTCGTCTGCGCTTTGGAAATGCCGATGAAGCTGTTCATGATGCCCCAGACGGTGCCGAACAGTCCGATGAAGGGGCCCGTCGATCCGACGGAGGCAAGCAGTCCGGTGCCCCGCTTGATCGAAAGCGCTTCGGCGCGTTCGATTTCCGCGAAGGACGCTGCAATGCGCTCCTTCACGCCCGGCGCGGCAAGAATATCGGACGAAAGCTTCATTTCCCGCGTCGCCTCGCCAAGCAGCGCCTGCGTCAAACGGTCGCCGCCGCCAAGCGCCAGCCGCGCTTCGGAGAGGCCGCGCGCTTCGGAGAGCCGGCGTATCGCCGTCATCACGCGCTCGCGCGACCGCTTCAGTTCGATCGTTTTGGCGATGAGGATCGTCCATGTCGCGACGGACGCCAGCAACAAGCCGACCATTACGAACTTCACGACGATGTCGGCGTTGACGAACATCGTCCACACCGAAAGATCATGAGGCTTGGTGGCCGCAATCGCTGCATCGAGCGCTGGCGATCCTGGTGCGGCTGCAACGATCTGCGCAGCGAGAAGCGCAATGATTGAGATCACGAGAAACTGCAAAGAACGTTTCATGCTTCAGCCCATGTTCGGATCAGATTGTGATAAACGCCCGACAATTTGACGCAGGCAGGATCGCCGGCGCCGAGCCGAGTCGTCAGGGATTGGATGGCCTGGTCGAGATCGAAAAGCAAAGCGCGCGCCACGTTGTCACGAATCATGCTCTGCATCCAAAAAAACGAGGCGATGCGCTCACCACGCGTGACGCCTTTGACAAGATGCAGGCTCGTCGAAGGATAAAGCACGAGATCGCCTGCGGGAAGTTTCACTTCCTGCTGCCCGACCCGATCCTCGATCACAAGCTCGCCGCCGTCATACTCGTCGGCCTCCGAGAGGAACAGCGTGCAAGAAAGATCCGTGCGAATGCGAATTGGCGTTCCGGGAATGCCGCGGATCGCATTGTCGACGTGCAATCCGAAATCGTGCCCAACGCCATAGCGATTGAAGAGCGGCGGAAAAATCTTGTGCGGCAGCGCCGCGGAGACGAACATCGACGACTGTGCAAGCGCCTCGAGCACATGTTCGCCAAGTTCGCGCGCGACGTCGCCGGCTTGCGGCAGTTGAAGATTGTTCTTCACCAGAGAGGACTGCGAACCAGCGGTCGCGCGGCCATCCTCCCACGCCGCCCGGTCCATCGCCGCGCGGAAAAAGGCCACCTGCTGCTTGGAAAGAACTTCGGATATGCAAATAAGCATCAGCGCTATGCTTCTCCCCAGTAGCGGATGAGATTGTGGTAGACGGTCGCCAGCTTGCGCAGATCCGCATCGTCTGCGCCCACGCGCGGCGCGAGCTCCTGTATCGATTCGTCGAGATCGCAAACGAGGCTGCGCGCCTCGTCGGCGCGGATCATGCTTTGCAGCCACATAAATGAGGCGAGACGTAGGCCGCTGGTGACAGGGGTCACCATATGCAGGCTGCCGGCCGAATATAGAATGAGGTCGCCCGCCGGCGGCTTGAAGCGCCTTGATCCGTAGATGTCTTCAACGATCAGTTCGCCGCCCTCATATTCGTCGGGATCAGAAAGAAGCACAGTCGCGGCGAGGTCAACGCGGATACGCGCGCCGGTCATTGCGTCGCCACGTATCGCATTGTCGACATGCGGATCGAAGTGGTCGCCGACGCCGTAGCGGTTGAACAACGGCGGATAGATGCGCAGCGGGACAGCCGTTGATACAAAAGCGGGATTGGCGAGGAGCGACGAGAGCAGCCGCCCGCCGAGCGCGCGCGAGATTTCAGAGTCAGGCGGGAGTTGCTCATTGCGCTTCGCCTCGCCGGCGTTCGCCCCGGCGGTGGAGGCGCCGTCCTCCCACGTCGCCTGCGCCATCGCCTCGCGAAGGACGTCGACCTCCTGTCTGTCGAGCGCACCTGGTATCTGAGCAAGCATCGATACGGCTCCTAGAACAAGACGCGCGTTTCGAGATAGACGGAGCGGCCGGGCGACATCTGCGCGAAGGGCGTCGCCGTCTGATAGAAGGCGTCATAGATCGTGCGGTCGAAGAGATTGTTGACCGAGAACTTCATCGTGATGTTTTGGCCGATCTTGGCCTCCGCAAAAATATCGAAGCGCCAGTATGACGGCAGGATCGTCGGAACGTTCAAAAAAGGATTGGTGGCGGTCGGCGCCGGCAGTCCATATCTGTTGAACGCTGTGCCGCCATTGGCGACAATATTGTTGCCGCCATAGATCCTGGAACGATAGATGGCCTGGCCGCCGAATTCGAGCGCGTTCGGAGCGAGGCCGATTAGGTCGCCGAATTTGTACTTCGACAGCAGGCTGAAGGACTCATGCGCGATATTGGCGAGTTGAAGACCGATATTCGTTCGCGCGTAGGAGCTGGTCACCCGCGAGTCCATCAGCACGATGCCGCCAAGCACCATCCACTTGTCGGTGATATTGCCCGCAACCTCAAGATCGACGCCCTGGACGTAATAGGACGCGTCGCCGGTGGTGACGCCGGAGTTCACCTCTCTAGCGCCGCTCACATCCGTCTTGAAGAAGGCGGCTGTCGCGAGCAGATGCCTGTCGAACAGCTCCCATTTCAGACCGACCTCCGCCGCCTTGTTGAGTTGCGGAGCAAAGATTTGCGACGCCGTGTTCAAGCCGCCGTAATTCGCCGCGCCGCCGTCAAGCTCTGCTCCGACGGGCGTCGCCGAGGTGGCGTAGGCGGCGTAGGCGCTGACGTTCGGCAGCGGCTTGAAGACGACGCCGGCGTTCCAATTGAACAGACCTGAATGGTTCTGGGCAAATGTCGAAAGGGTCTCAGTGCGGCTCGTGATGTTGTAATCGTCAAATCGCGCGCCGCCGTTCACGATCACGACGTCCTGATAGTTCGCGGTTTCGATCAGATAGCCCGATTTCGTGTCGACAGCGATCCGCGTGGGATTGGTATTGCGGTAGGGCGTGTTGAGGAACGGCAAATAGGTGCACGGAAGATAGAGGTTACAGGTCACCGCATTGCCGGTGGGTATCCCATTCAACTCGGAAGCGAGGCCCTGATAATTGGCGCGCGTTACGCCTTCGCGGGCGAATTCCACGCCAGCGACGAGCGCATGCTTGACGGGGCCGGTTTCGACTTTAAGCGTCGCCTCTGTCTGGTTGTCGAGCGTGTTCACCACCTGGTAGCGGCTTTGCGCGCCGATTCTTACCGTCGAGGCGAAAAGATCCGCGCTCCCCGTCAGCGATCCGATATAGTCCAGAACGGAGCGGCTCTGCCGGAACCGATTGTCGAATACGAGATTGTCGTTGTAGCGATAATGCGCGGTGAAGGTGCCGAAATTCTGCATCGCAACTTGGAAATCGCGATCGAGGAAGCCATACCAGTTGGAGCGCGGCGTAACGCCTTCGGGGAACGGCCTATTCCAGATCCGGTTATACGGCACGCCGAAGTCCGGCAGGCCATTCTGATAGACATGCGTGTATTGAGCGGTCAGCGTCAGGTCCTCGAGCGGCTTGAACACCACTGAGCCGGCGACGCCGTCGCGATAGTCGGTGACAAAGCTGCGGCCGGCGACATTCGAGTCGTGATAAAGCGCGTTGACGCGCACCGCGAGGATCGGGCTGATCACTTTGTTGACGTCAGCTGTCACCCGCTTCATGTGGTCGGAAAAGCCGCCAATCGCTTTGAGTTCGACGAAATCGCGATCGGTCGCTTGTTTCGTTACGATGTTGATCGCGCCGCCTGCAGTGCCACGACCGGCGAATGTCGATCCCGGCCCGCGCAGAATTTCGACCTGCTCGGTATAGAAGTTCTCGCGAATGCTGACGCCAGGATCGCGCACGCCGTCGACGAAGATGTCGTTGCGAACGTCGAAGCCGCGAATGAAGAAGCGATCGCCGAAGGCGTTGCCGCCTTCGCCCGTCCCCAGCGTCACGCCCGCCGTGCTGCGACCGATTTCACGCAGCGTGAAGGCGTTCTTGTCGTCGAGCACTTCCTTGGTGAGCACCGTGATCGTGCGCGGCGTGTTGAGCACCGGCTCGGTGAATTTCGGCGAAGACAGGCGATCGACCTTATAGGGCGCGACGGGATCGGCGTAAGGATTGGCGTTGGGCGCCGTAGCGAAGACCGGAAGGCCTCCGCCCCCCGCGCCTTGGCCGCCGGCGCTTGAAGCGCCCGGCGCGCCGCGCCGCTGCCCCGAGGCCTGATTGGCGGCCGCATGACGCGCCGGTTGCGGCTGAGCGGCGGCGATGGGCTTGGGTTTCGCCGGCGCCGCCGCGCGCGGCTTCTCCTGCGGCGCATCGACTTTAACGGGCGGCAGCGTCGTCGAAGCGGACTGCGCTAAAGCCGATGCGCTGACGCTCGACGCAAGCGCCGCTGCAACGCTCAGCGCCTTCACCGACGTCAGATCTCCAGCACGAGTCCGCGGAAGCGACTGAGTCAGCATTCGTAGAGAAAGTGGAGATTTCACGTCGCTCATCGGGGAACCGCCAAGGGGGGTTATGCGTTGTCTACTTTCGCGTGGCGCGAAGAAGTTGATCGAAGCTAAATTTGGCGGTGATCGCGGTCAACAGTCGAAACGTTTGTATGGAAGTATTGTAATCTGTATAGTTTCAGACACATACAATAATTTTTTTGGCGATTGTTGTCTTTCCGCCACACGTCTAGTTTGGAACCGCTTTAATTCCAAACTAGGTGGCGCTACTTTGACGGAGAATATTATGTTCGTTGCGCCGAAAGGCGCAGAGGGTCGCGCTGTGAAGTGCGGCGGTAGGGTTCGTCGGTTTGGCTGATCTGGCCGTTGGCGTGAGCCCGCCAAATTTAAGCGGCCCATGCCGCAGACAGCTGTGCGACGGCCGCCATCCCGTTGGGAAGCCATGGCGATCGCGCCGCTTCGCAGCGCTCCGCATGCGGCACGCAACTTGCTTTCAGCATCGTGAGTCAATCACCGCGCGAGGCTGCCATGCAGATCGGCGTAAAGGTGGCGAAAGTCATCGAACGCAGGCGCGTTTTTGTCGTGGACGACAATGAAACCTTTCGCGCGGCGATCGAGTTCATGCTCCACGACGAATATGAGGCGCATGAACTCGCGAGCGCGTCCGAAACGCTCGCAAAAGCGGAGCAAATAAGGCCGGACGTACTGGTGCTTGCCGAGGGCGTCATCCGCGTCAACGGCTTGGATCTCATTCAGGAGTTTCTGGCGCGCGTTCCCGAAACCAAAATCATCGTCATCGTCGATCAGATTTCCAGCGGATTCGGCCAGGAGTGCGTCGCTGAGGGCGCGCACGGCTTTCTGGCGAAGCCGCTGCGGGTTGAGCTGCTGCGCGATAAGGTCGACGCGCTGCTGAGCGCCAGGAAAAAGGCCGTCACAATGCCGCGGGCCGTTCTGAACATGCGTTAGCGCCGAAACAGCCCGCATTCGAGGTTTATTGCAGGGAGGTCGCCATGGAGCCCGCCATTCCGCCGATAGAGGACGGCGCCGAACGTGACAAGTTAGAGATCGCGATCGACGATTGCGTGCGTCGTTTCTACGCGAAGGGCGCCGAAGATCCGCTGTTGGCTCCAATCTTTGCGACGATCGACGGTCTCGACCAGCATATGGAGATCGTCGCGAATTTCTGGTCCAGGACCTTGCTCGGCACGGAGCGCTATCAGGGCCAGCCTTTCGCCGCGCATATCAATTTGCCGATCGAGCCTCAGCATTTTACGCGCTGGCTCGAAATCTTTAGTGAAAGCGCCAATGAAGCGCTGCCGAAGACGCAGGCCGAGCAGGCGATCGCCAAAGCCGCCCACATGACGCAATGTTTCCAGTCGGGGCTGTTTCCCTTCGTCGACGCCGATGGAAAGCCGTCGCGCGTTCCGGCGCAATAGCGTCCATCAGCCGCCCACGAGCGTTAGTCGACCGCGATCATCACATCCGACGACTTGATGACCGCTTTGACCTTGGACCCTTCGCGGAGTCCAAGTTCCTCGACGGATTCGTTGGTGATTGAAGCTGTGACCGTCAATCCGTTGACGTCAATCGTCACATGCGCCGTGGTTGCGCCCTTCTGGATGTGCTTGATCGTCCCGGGAAGGCAGTTACGCGCGGAAATCTTCATGCCGTCGGCTCCTAAGAAAAGTGGTTATCGCTATGGCCTCCCCTCGACGGCGCCCGACGTCCTTACGGCTGCGGCATAATAATCAGCCGCTCTCGCCGGGTTTCCTTCGATGAAATGGGACTGCACGATCGCGTCTATATCATCGGCAAGGCGCGGCGCATACCAAACGCCTGCTGCATAAACGACCAATAACTATCCAGTCTGTTGCACATCTAGGCAGCAGCGCTCTCAAGGAACAGTCCTCGTAGATATCGGTCGCGTGTCCGCCCCCAATTCATCAAAGATTGCGCTCAACACGTCGCGCCGCTGCGTAGCGGCGGGAATGCGCTAATAATGCACTGAGCGCGACAGAACCGCGCCACGGCGGCGAAATGCCGCATAACGCGCGGAAGCCCTGCAATTCCGCTACCGGTTTGTTACGATGCGCGCGGCGCTTAGCGCATCGGAAATCTTCGCGCCGGCGTCGGCAAGGCGACATCAATGTCGGTAGCGGCGAGAGCGCGGTTTGGATGGAGCCGGTCGCCGATCAATCGGGCGGCGGCGCCGGAGGAGACGGCAGAAGGCGCAAGAGTTCATCAAGCCCGCGCCAACGCCAATCTCGACGCGAGTGCAGGCCATTGTTTTCGTGACACTAAGGACTCAAGGGCAGCATGGCACGATGTTTGCGTCGAAACTGTCGAAAACACCCACGCATGTCGTGAGGCTAAAACGTATGGGTTTGCAGCTGGCAGGCGGCGCGTGCGCGCCGAAGGCGCGCGAATTCGATGTGAGAGACACCGCTCTCGTCGGCATCTACGAAATATCGAAGCTCCTGGCGTCGCCAAACCGTCTGGAAACCACGCTTGCGGGCGTGCTGGCGCTGCTTTCGAGCTTTCTTGATATGCGCCATGGCTTGGTCGCGCTGCTCGACGCGGCGGGCGGGCCCGAGGTTGTGGTCGGGTCGGGCTGGAGCGAAGATTCCGCCAAGCGTTTCTTCGACCGGCTGCCCGAACGCGCCGTGGGACAGATCGTTGCGACGAAAATGCCGCTCGTCGTCGAGAACGTCGCAGCCTCACCGCTCTTCCAAGGCTCCGACTTTTCCGAATGGGGACCGACCGACGGCCGGCCTTTCTCACTGATCGGCGTCCCTATCAAGGAGGGCGACGCCGTTGTCGGCACGCTGACGGTGGATCGCGTCTACGACGAACGTTCAGTGACGCTATTCGACCATGACGTGCGCTTCCTGACGATGATCGCCAATCTCGTCGGCCAGACCCTTCGACTGCACAAGCTCATCGCACGCGACCGTGAACGTTTGATGCAGGAAAAAGCCTGGCTCGAAAAAGGCGACCGCCTTCCGCAGATTGAAGCCAAGATCAGCGGCATCAACGGCGTTGTCGGCAACAGCCCGGCGCTGCGCGCGGTGATCGATAAGATTCGCGTCGTCGCCAAGGCCAAGTCCACCGTCCTTCTGCGCGGCGAATCGGGCACCGGCAAGGAGCTGTTTGCCGCGGCGATACACAATCTCTCGCCGCGCCGCTCAAAACCCTTCATCAAGCTGAATTGCGCGGCTCTCCCCGAGAGCGTGCTGGAGTCGGAGCTCTTCGGCCATGAGCGCGGCGCTTTCACCGGCGCAGTGAACATGCGCAAGGGCCGTTTCGAACTGGCCGACGGCGGCACATTGTTTCTGGACGAGATCGGCGAAATCACGCCGGCGTTTCAGGCTAAGCTGCTGCGCGTTTTACAGGAAGGCGAATTCGAACGGGTGGGCGGCACGCGCACGCAGAAGGTCGACGTTCGACTCGTGTGCGCGACGAACAAAAATCTCGAAGAGGCGGTCAAACGCAACGAATTTCGCGCCGATTTGTACTATCGCATCAGCGTCGTGCCCATTTTCGTGCCGCCGCTGCGCGACCGCAAGGGCGATCTCGAACCTCTCGCCAATGAATTTCTGCGTCGCTTCAATGCGGAGCAAGGCGGACGGCTGAGCTTTTCGGAATCGGCCCTTCACGTGCTCACCGCCTGCGCCTTTCCGGGCAACATCCGAGAGCTGGAAAACTGCGTGTTTCGGACAGCGACTTTGGCGCAAGGGAATGTCATCACCGACAAGGACTTCTCCTGTCGCAACGACGGCTGTCTCTCTTCGGTGCTTTGGAGCGGCTCGCTGGAGCGTTCAGCGCCTCATGCGCCCGTCGCAATCTTGCCGACCCTGGCGCCGCCGCGCGACCGTCAGCCTGCACCGCCGCCGCCACCGCCGATGACCACGAGTGAGCGCGCCCACGCCGACTCTTCGCCCGAGACCTGTCCCGGCGCGGAAAATTGCACCGCCGTGGAGCGTGACGGACCTTCCGATCGCGAACGATTGGTCGACGCCATGGAGCGCGCGGGCTGGGTCAAGGCGAAGGCGGCGCGGCTGCTTGGGCTCACCCCTCGTCAGATCGGCTACGCGCTGCAAAAACATGGCGTCGAAGTAAAGAAGTTCTGAGCGCCTCGGCGCTGCCAGGACCTCGGCAATTTGCCTGAAAGGCGACAATCGTGGCGTGCCGTCGGTCCTCAGCGAGCGCCGCGCGCCAAAGCCGGCGCCCTCGCCCTTTCAGCAGTCGCTCGCATCAATTGAGACGTCGGCGATCATCTCGCCCTTATTGTCCTTCAGCGAATATCGGATGATGGCGCCGCTTGAGCGGTGATTCGGCATCGTCAGACACACGCGCTCCTGCAGCTGGGTCTTCAAATCGGCGAGCTTCTTGGCATTGCCGATCAGAGTTCTCGCCGCTTCATCGTCGACGATCGTATAGCTGTAATTGAAGGCGTTGCCCGGACCCGCGGTCGCCTTATCGAGACGAACGCCCTCGCTGACCATTTCCGGAAGCGTCGCGTTCACCTCTGCGGCTTCGCGCTCCAAAGCCAGCGAAAGAGGCTCCAGCGGCTCATCGACATTAAGGCTTTCCCGGTATTGCCTCGCGAGAAGGAAAGCCGTCGCCACGACAACGATCAGCGCAGCCGCTTCCCAGACTCCCAGCCATGATTTCGTATCGCTCTCGTCCCTCACAGCGCCCTCGCTCCAACCCGCATCGATTTTGTCTCGACGAAGCGCGTTGCGCAAGACGGCGGCCATATTAGTTTTTCAGTGCACCTTGAATTCCTTGTCGAGGAGCTTCAACTCAGCCGGTTTGATGAGGTTCGAATGCGCGACGGTGACGGAATGCAGCGGGCCATCGAGGCTGCGCATCCAGAAATCGAGAAATTTGCGCAGCTCCGGAAACTCGGGATGCAGATCATATTCCTGCCAGATGTAGGATTGGATGATCTTCGGATAGTCCGGCAGACGATAGAGAATATTCGCCGTCGTCAGGCCGTAGCCTTGAAGCTGCAAACGGAAGCCGCTGGACGCCATGGCCTGCTCCTTGACGATCTGATTCCTTTCAGATTAGGAGCAAATCCTCGGAGCGCAAGCGCCAGGAAAGGCAAAGGCCTGAAAAAACAATATGCTATCAGCAGCCGTGCGTGAGTGCCAAAAATGCAGGGCTCAATCCCGGCGCAGCTCAGAGAAGTCTGCATTCGGAAGGCAGACAGAAAACAGCAGCGCCGTCGCAAGCGACGGCGCCAGCTCAGTTTACTCGGTCGACCAGGCGCGGCCTGCTGCTTCAGATTGGGCGAGCCCGATATCGAACCGACGCGACAGGCTGATCAGATCTCAGCCGATTCGTAGCTGGTGATTTCCATACCGACGCAGATTTCGACGATGATCGGTTGCGACCAGGCCATGGCGTTGCTCCTCCAATTTACGTAGTCCGCCCGATACGACGGCTCCGGTAGAGAATAATGAACGGCGCGTATCGTTACACCTTCAAAATTTCGCCATCCACGCTTCCAACATTTCCCGCTCCTGACGGGCGTCGGGCGCATATGCTCCTTGTCTCAATCACTCGCCGTCGTCCCGCAGCGGAAGCGACACCGTAATCCGCGTGCCGTCGGACTCCCGCCTTTCGATTCGCTGCGCGCCGCCCAGCGCGCGCACGCGCTCATTCATGCCAAGCAGACCCATGCCTGGAGCAAAGCGCTCCGAAATGCCGACGCCATTGTCCTCGATCGTGATTTTCAGTTGGGGCGGCGCTTCCGCGTCGAACCCGGAGGAGTCCGCTGACGCGTCCAAGCCGAATTCCAGAGTGACCTCGCCCTTATCCGCGCCCGCGTGGCGGAAGATATTGGTTACGCCCTCCTGCACCACACGGTAGGCCGCCAGCGCCGTCTCCTCGTCGAGGGACGAGAGATCGTGGCGAGCGACGAGCCGCAGATCGACCTCGGGATGGGTAAGCGCCCATGAGGCGAAGAGCGCCTTCAGCGCCGGTTCCAGACCAAGTTCCTCGAGGCCTTTTGGCCGCAGCCGTCCAAGCAGGCCTCTGAACAGCGCTTGAAGCGACTCGCTCGCCTTGTCGATCGTTACGCTCATCTGTTTCAGTCGGCCCAGATCGGGAGCGGGATGCGAGAGAAGCTCCTGTAGCGCGGCAGACGTTGCGCGTATCGAAAACAGACAAGGACCGGCTTCGTCATGCAGATCGCGCGCGATATCCTTGCGCTCGCCTTCCTGCACCTGAAAAAGCCTATCGACGAGTTCGCGATTCTCCTGCTTGACGCGATCAAGCGTCGCGCCGAGCGAATTCAGGGCGGCGGCGATCGATCGGAATTCCGTCGCGCCGCTGACCGACAGGCGCACGCCGCTCTTGCCTGTCTCCAATTGCGCCAGGCCGGACTTCAGCGCATCGAAAGGCGCAAGCGAGTAGCGCAGGAACAGGAGCACGAGCGTCAGGAAGATGATCGTGACGGCGAGGCTGATCGCCGCAAGCCATAGCATGTCGGACCAGATCTCTTCGAGTTCGTCGAAGGGGTTCGAGATCACCACAATATTGCTGTAAGCGCGCCCGCCGACGATCACGGGAATTGTCAAGACGCGCGGCGAGGCGCCAACGAGCTTCACAAACCATTCCGGAACTCCTCGATCGGAACGACGGATCTTCTCCAGCCAATCGCGCGGAGCGGTCTCGTTGGCGGCGAGGATCTCGACATCGGCATGGCGAAGGTTCCCCAGCGACGCGTAGAGACGCCGCAACGCGGGGAGCGGATCTTCGTTTTCGGGAAGATTTGCTATCGTTGTTAGGACAACTTCCCGCATCAATCTGAGATTGCTTCCCGCTTCCGCGCGCACGCGCGGGCCGGCGTGAAGAAGCTGGATTGCAAGATTGATCAGCAAGGTCGCGATGAGCACGACGCCGATCAATCCGCCCAGTCTGGCTTTAAGCGAAACCCCGCGCATGATGAACGCCCTCGTCTCCATGCTTAACCGCTGACGTCCATTTACAGTCGATTGACAAGACTAGCGGTTTTCCCAACATAGGTTCAGGCTCTCAAACAAGCGAATAAGGATGCGCATTCTCATCGTCGACGACCACCCCATGGTGATCGAGGGCTGCCGCGGCATGCTTTCGGGACAAAAAGACATCGAAGTGCTCGAGGCGCATGACGCCAACGAGGCGCTTGACTCCTACGCGTCCGCAGCGCCCGACGTCGTGGTGCTCGACATTAATCTACCCGGCGTCTCCGGCTTCGAACTGCTGCGCCGCATCTTGAAGCGGGACGCGAACGCTCAAATCATCATTTTCACCATGAACGACGATCCGGTATTTGCGGCGCGGGCGATCGAGGGCGGGGCGCGCGGCTATGTCGCGAAGAGTGAGGACCCGCGCGTCTTTATCAAGGCGATCCGCGCCGTCGCGGCGGGCGAGCGCTATCTGTCGAACACTCTCGCGCTCAAGCTCGCCTTCGCCGACCAGAGCCGCGCCAGCAACCCCCTCGACGCGCTGAACGGCCGGGAAATCGAGATCCTGCGCAATCTTGCCGACGGCAAGGATATGACCGAAATCGCGCATATTCTGAAGGTCTCCTACAAGACCGTCGCGAATAATTGCATTCTGCTGAAGCGCAAGCTCGGCGCGCGTTCGAAAGCGGATCTTCTGCGTATCGCCGTCGAAAACAAGGTTGCGATGAAGCTTGTCTAGAGCGCTTCCCGATCACATGGAATCATGTGATCGATAAGGAATCGCTCAAAATCAAAACGTCGGAGCAGGTTCTCATCGAAAAAGTCTGTCAACTTTTTCGGAACCTGCTCTAGGTGCCGCTATCTGAATTGCTTCTGCGTTCGATAACGGGCGGCGAGCATCCGCAGCGCCGCCTCCCGTTCAGCCCCGCTGTGGCGCAGATTGTAATAGTGCTGGCAGACCTCGCCATAGGTCTGCTTTTGGCCGGCGGTCGCGGCGATCGCGACAAGCGAGCTGATCAATTGCGCGAAGTCCTCGGCATGGCCGTCGGCCGCGAGCATCTGCCCAACCTGAGCGGTACGATTCGCGAGCATGCGGTCGGACTCGAGGAAATGCGGCTGCGCCGAGAGCAGAGCCGCGCGTATGCGCTCTACCGCAGGTTCACGCACGCCGACGGCGCCGCCGGCTTCGCGTTGCGCCAGCCAGAGCGCAGGTTCCGTGCGATCGGTGGCGCGCAGCCAGACGTCAGCGCCCCTACGCGCCTCAGACTCGATCAGATCATCCTGTTCGGCGGCGCGCCGCTCTTCGCCGCATGAGGCGAAGAGCGCGCAGACGCCTGCAAGAAGGATCGCTCCGCGAAAGCGCATCGCAGAGCTACTTCCCTTCCACTTTCTTCTTCAGGCCCTGGAGACCGTCGCGCAAGTAGCTCGCCATCGCCGTGCGCGCGGCGTCATCATTGAGGTTTTCCGGCGGCTCATTGCTGGTGTCGCCGCGATAGAGACGGCCATACCATTTCACCAGACTCCCTCCCGCCGACGCAGGTTCGATCGTGAAGGTGACGGTGTAGGAACTTACGGGCAGCGCATCGAGATTTGGATCCGACATGCGCCAGGACAGTTTGAACGCCGAAGCGTCATATTCATCGAGCCCTTCCTTCAGAACGCCGCCCTTCTTGAGGGTGATTTCGCGCTCCGCGCCGGCGGCGTCTCCGCCCTTGGCGGCTACGCTCTGTACGTCAGGGTGCCAGTTCGCGAGCCCGTCGAACTTACCGGCTACAGCCCATACGGCCTTGGGATCGGCGGCGATGACGATCGTCTCGTCCACCTTGATCGGCGTCGGTCCGTGCGCGAGCGCAGGCGCGCAAATCAGAAGGGCGAAGAGCCCCAGCAGCTTCCTCATTTGGATCTCCTTGGTTGTGGAAAGCGGTAGAACGGCGCGGCGCGGCGCATTTGAATGAAAGCCTGCGCGAAAAAAGTTGCGGCGACGGCCATGAACGTGAGAAGCGCAGCTGCTACGCCAAAGAACGGGCGCAGGTCGAGCGCTGCTTGACGCGGTCGGACGGACGCGACCGCGGCATAGTCCTTCCACAGTCGCTTGCCGTCTTCGAGAGGGGCGTAGGAAAGCCCGGTCTTTTCGGCGAGCGAACGAAGATAGTCCTCCTTTACGGAAGATAGATGCTCGATGCCGACCGCCGCACTGGCGCCGAACGGCGCGTTGCGGGCGTTGTAGCCCTCGCGCCGCTCCGCGCCTTCAGGCGGCAAGCCGAAGCGGCTCTCGTGCGGAACGTCGTCGGCGCCGAGGAATCCGACCTCGCGGCCCCTATCGTCAAATTTCGGGATGGGCGAAAGCTCATAGCCGCCGACGCCGACGACAAGGCCGCGCACCTCGCCCGCACGCCCTTCGAACGTCGGCGCGCCACGCGCGGGAAGCGGCGGCGCTTCCTGGCCATCGCTGAAAAACAGCAGGTCGCTTTTCAATTCCCTCGCCATAGCGATGGCGCGAAAAAAGCCGGCCGAAATTCGGCTGTCGCCTTCCCAGGCCATGCGCCAGTCGAGCGCCTCAATCGAAGCTTGTAGAGGCGTGAAATCCGCGCAGACGTCGATCGGTTCGAACAGCAGGAATGGCCTGCGTTCGGTAAAAACGCCGAGAGCGACATGCGATGGACAGGGCAATTCCGCGAGCATGGCGCGAAGCGCGGCTTTCACGGCGTCGAGACGACTGACCGGCCGGCCGGAGGCGGCGTAATCGCGAACATTCATGCTGCCGGTGATGTCGACGATGGCGAGAAAATCGAATGACGGACGCCGGATCATAATCTTTGGCGCGAAGAAAGTGGCTGCGAGCGACAGCGTCGCCAACGCGAGAAGAGCGACGCGGGGATCGCGCACATCCGGGCGCATCACGGCAGTCCTTTCGGTTTGCCGGGAATATCGGTCCAGAGCTTCTTGGGATCGGCGCTCAGTTCGTCGCCGCTCTTTCTCTCGAAATCCGGAAAATCCCGGACGAGCCGCGCCGCGACGTCGAGATTGAACTTCGCGTCCCAATAGTCGGGCGCGAGCTGCAGCGCACGTCGATATTCGCGCTTGGCGAGATTGACGAACGGATTAGCCGCTTCGAGTTCCGAGCGCTCGACATGATCAAACGCCTTGCGCAGCAGCGCGTTCGCCAAGAGATAATGACCCCGCGCGCGCGTTTCGATGCGCCCGCTACGATCGAGCGCCTCCACCAAGGCTCGGGCGCGATCGATTTCGCTTCGCGTCGCAAGGAAGGCGACGCGCGCGAGAATAGTTTCCGGCCTGTCGTTCGCGTCGACGGCGACGTCGCGGCCCTCGCGCATCGCTTCGATCGCATCGTTGGCGACGACGGCGCCGCGCCATTCGGCGAGCAATGCAGCCGTCGTGAGGATAAGCGCGAGAAAGAGCGCGACCAGAATCGTCGATTTCGCTTCACGCCAAAGCGCGCGCGCCTTGTTGCGCAGGATCGTGATCCTCGTCTCGAAGGCCATCATCGCGCGTTGTCCCCGACGCTCAGCCTGACCTCCGCGAGCTTCGCCGCGAGGAGAAGCAGCGTCGCGGCGAGCGCCAGCACGAAGCCCCACGCGCTCAGATCCGTGCGCGGCAATTTTTCGACATATCGGACGGGATGGCGTTCGAGCCTGTCGATCTGTTTTAAGGCTTCCTCCGTCGCCTCGACGCCCTCAGCCTCAAAGGCCTGGTAAGGAACGCCGAGCGATTTGAAGAAGAGATCGAGATGACGTTCTGGCGCTGCCTGTGGCGACTCATCGTCGTCCCCCGTCTGATCGGAGATGCCTCGGCTGCCTTGGGTGCGCAAGAACAGCCAGCAAAGGCTGACGTTCGTCTTGCGGAATTCCGCCTTTAAATCGTCGCGCAGCTTTGGATCGATGACGCCGGCGCCGTCGGATATCAGCAGGACCGCGCGCGACAGATCAGCCTGGCTCGTCTTGAACATCGAGAGCGCCATGGCGAGCCCACGCGCGATATTCGTATAGTCGAGGCCCGGGCGGTCGATCGCGTCGATGGCCGCTTCGGTGGCGCCGATATGGTCCGAAATCGGCGTCACCAGCATCGGCGCCGTCGAAAACGCCGCGACGCCCACGAGATCGTGACGGCGCGCTTCGACAAAGCGCTTGAGAATGCGCCTTGCCGCAGCGGCTTTCGACTCCTCGTCCCCAGACGGCGTTCGCCCCGCGAAGGTCTCGTTCATGCTGCCGCTGCGGTCGATCAGCATGACGATCTGCGCGCCCTCGGAAAAGCGCTCGACGTCCGCGCCTGCGACATAGGGGCTGGCGGCGCCGAGTAGGCTGGCGCCGATGGCCACGACGCCGCAGAACTTCAGAAGAATGCCGGCGACGATGGAAAGGCCGTCGACCGGAGCTGCGAGGAGCGAGGGGATCGTCGCGCCGCGCAAGACGGACCGCAGCAGCGGAAGCAGCGCCAGAGGCGCCAGGAACAGCGCCTCAAGGTGATCAAAGCCGACGGCGCTCATCCTGAGCGCTCCCGCCTGGCGAGCCTGCCGACAAATTGCGCGAGCTGCTCGGCGGCAAAGTCGTCGTCCTTGGAGCTTTCGCCGCCGAAAAAACGCCGCTTCGAGGTTTCGAAAAATAGCTCGAAATCGACGCGCAGCGGCTTGAATTCCGGATGTCTGCGGAGGAACTCCGGAACGTCGCCTGACAGCAGAATTGCGCCATTGGCCCGATCGAGCGCGCGATGCACCGATTGAATCGCCACGGCGAGATTCGCGTCATCGGCGGCGCGCCGCGTCGAGATTTGACGCGCGAGCGCTGAGAAAACTCGCGCCTTCCGTTGCTGGAAGGGCGGCCAGGCGCGATCCCGCGCGACAAGAGCGAGCGCCAGCAGGGCGGCGGCGGCGGCGCCGAACGCCAGATTAAGCGGCGTGGCTTCATCAACGAATGCCGACGAACCGTCTGGACGCAGATAATCCGACGCCTGCTCTTGCTTCTGCGGCGCAACCTCCCGCAAAGGAGAAACGCCAATCCTCCATGCGGGAACGGCCACGGTCTGCGCGCCCGTCGCGGTCGAAATGGAGAGTTCGAACCCAGGAATCTCGATGTCGCGCGCATCGAGCGCGACATAGAAATTCTGATATGTGAGATCGAGACGCCATAGGCGCGCGCCGTTTTCTGACGTCTCGGTAAGTTTGACGTCCCTTAGATCGAGCGAACCGGTGAGCGGACCGGGATTGGGCAAGGAGGCGCGCGAAAGCACGGCGTCCGCGGGCGCGGAGACGTCGATGCGCGCATGGATGAGATCGCCTACGAAATAGCCGAACGGGCGCGCCGAGTGGATGCGCACCGTCGTTTCCTGCGCACACGCAGGAAACGTCGCGGCGAGCATCAGGGCGACACATGCAATGCGCATCGCAGGCCTCACGCCGCCGTCAGCCGCATGCTGAGATCGCTGGCGTCGAAACTGTCTTGGATAAAAATCGGCGCTCGGCTGCGTCTTGAAGACGCGCGGGCGAGACTTCGGCGACGGGACTGCTCGGCTTCGACCCAGCGCCGCTGGAGCGCGGGCCGCATCAACAGGAGCGGCCGGCGGCCGCTCTCGCTGTCGCAAAGCTCCAGCGCGCCCCATTTCGGCGGCGCGGCTTCGAGAGAGTCGATCAGAACGAGCGGCGCGACGTCATGTAGTGAAAGCGCCTCGAACGCCTGCTCGATCAATTGCGCGGGCCAGCGAAAATCGGAAATGAGAAGCACCAGCTTGCGTGTGGCGCCGAGAGCCGCGGCGGCGTCGAGCACGCCTTTAGCGCTCGATCCGCTGGGCGTTTCGACGCCGATCCTTTCGACGGCGGCGAGCGCCGCCCTTCTCGAACGGGTCGCCGGTAGCGTCGCGCCACCGATCAGCGTTTCCCTGAAAGCGAACGCGCCAAAGCGATCGCCGTTGCGCGTCGCTGAATACGCCAGCGCGCCGCAAAGATCGACGGCGACCTGAAATCGGTCGACGGCTCCGGCGAACCCCATCGACGCGGAAAGATCCACGAGCGCGTAAACGTCGATCGCCGCCCTTTGCTCAAAGCGGCGCACGACGGTTACGCCGAACGGATCGCGCAGCGTCGCGCGAAGGTCGATGCGGCGCGCGTCCGGATAGCGCATGAAAGGCGCCTGGTCGCGAAAGACTCCAAAGCCGCCGACCTCGCTCGACGTGTGAGCGCCGACGTGGTTGGCGGCAAAGCGACCGCGCGGTCGATATAGGATATCGACGATCGTATTCATGGCACGGGCGTCGCGTCGAAAGCCGCGCGGCACAGCCGCTTGACGATATCGTCGCCGCGCAGAGCGTGGATCGGATCGACAAAGATGCGGTGCGCCATGACTTCAATGAAGACATCGCGCACATCTTCCGGAACAAGATAATCGCGCCCTTCGAGCCAGGCGCGCACGCGCGCGGCGCGCACCAGCGCCGCCAGTCCGCGCGGACTCGCGCCGCCCTTGACGAGACTGTCGAGGTCGACGTCCGGCAGCGACACGCCGGCCGAACTTGGCTCGACAAGCGCCTGCCAGAGGTTCAGCACGTAGCGTTCAAGCGCGTCGCTCGATCTCACATGTGTCTGGATCGCGCGCGCGATGGCAGGCGTCTCGCGATAGTCCAGCGTTCCGGGGTTCACCCTCTCGAGCAGGGTTTCCGTATCATGGAACGCTGGATCGAAAACCAGCCTGCGGCGCGCGTCCTCATCGTCCGGCGCGGCCATAAGAATTTCCATGAGAAATCTGTCGCGCGCGGCCGCCGGCAGTTCGAAGGTTTCTTCCCGCTCCACCATGTTCCGATCAGCGAACACATTGAGATAGGGGAAGTGATGCTCGCGATTGAACGCCGACACGCTGCGCTCGGCCATCAGCCGCAGCAACAGCGAATGAACCTGCGGGCGCGCGCGGTTGATCTCATTGAAGAAGAAGACCGGCAGCGTCTCCGCCAGGCGCAGAAGCTCGGATGGATCGACGCGCGGCCGACCGTCTTCGCCAAGATAGGTATGATAAAGAATGTCGCTCGGCATCATGTCGACCGTGCCTTCGACGCGAGCGAAATCGCCGCCAAGCGCGCGCGACACGGAACGCAGCAGCGTCGTCTTGCCGACCCCGACATCGCCCTCGATCAGCACATGGCCGCGCGCGAAAATGCAGATGGTCACGAGCCTGACGACGCGCGCTTGCCCGATGACTGCCTTTTGAATTTCCTGTTCAAACTCAAGGGCGCGCGCGCGCCAATCGGAGAGCTTCTGGACGACGTGCAGAGTTTCGTTCAAGGCCTGACCTTAGCGCGCCAAACAAAAAGAGGCGGCCACGATCTCGGGAATGGGACCGACGCGTGTTGTCGAATACGCCGGCTCCAGATCGTGGCCGCTAGATCATCGCGCTTTTGTCGCGATGAAACTTATTGAGCAATCTTGCTCACGTCATATTCCCACTTGCCGGTCTTCTTGAAGTTCTCGACCCGCTTCTTGTTGCGTGCTTCCATAGCCTCAACTGACGCTTGCTGCTTGGCGATTTCCTTGGGGTCGTGTTTGGGATCGTATTTCGACCCCTCGACCTTGTCCGGGAAGCCGGGCTTGGGTTCCCAGCAATTTCCGGGCGCCTTGCACTTGGTGCCGTCATAGGCGAGCGCGCCGCCGGCGCCAAACAAAATGCCGACGGCAAGCGCCGCGGCGAAATGCATCTTACGCATCAGTTTCCTCCCTTTACGAGGCTCGCGCCTCCTTGTTTGCGTCCCCGGGCGACGGAGACGTGAAAACTACTTCGCTTTTGGCTGGCATTGACCGGGCGGATTATCCGGCAACGTCTCGTGACCGGCGTAGGGCTTGAACTGCTTGCGCTGCTCGGCGGTCAGCCAAGTCGCCTTTTCGGGCTCCTCCTTGAAGAGGTGACGGACCCAGGCCATAACTTTCAGCATTTCGTCGAGCGTCAGATTCTCATACTGCGGCCCCATGGACGCTTGCGCGCCGCCGTAGATCGTCGAGAAAAATCCTTCGTCGGTTTCGTTCTGCGGATAGCTGTAATAGGAGTCGTTGAGGCCAGGGCCGATCTTTCCTTCGCCGAGGTGGCCATGACAGCCGGAGCAGGCGGACAGAAAGAGCTGTTCACCCTGTTTGAGACAGCTTACATCTTCGTTATAGGGATTCTTGCCGGACGCCATGAACTGCTTGACGCCCTCGGTGTCCTTTCCCTCGGGCAGCGCGTCATTGAAGTTCAGCACCTCGCCCGTGATCGTGTTGCGGAATGTGATCCCTGCGGTCTGCGCGATGGCGCCGAGCGCAACCAAACAGGCCGCGGCGCCGATGAGGGACAGGGAAACGCTTCTTTTGCTATTCGACACGTATTTCGTCCTGCTTTTCGTTTGCGCGCGGCGCATCATTGGGTGACGGGAAGAAGAGGAACGCCTTCCACTTTGAGGATTTCATCGATCTTTGGCCGAGCAGCGACGAGCGCCTGATTGATTTCAGCCAGCAAGGCTTTGTCGTCGCGCCGCACCGCGACCGATTGATCGAAGCGCTGCGGCACTTTTTCGCCATTGCTCTTCGCCGCATCGTCTTCGATCAGCGTCATCCGCAGCGGAGCCGATGACGCCTTGACGTAGCGCGCGACGTCTGGGGCGAAGCCGACCGCCACATCGGCGGCGCCGCTGACCACCTCGCCAACCATGCGAGCGGGATCAATCTGCGTGTATTGATTGCGCGCCGATTTGAAATTCACCAGCGAATAGAGATAGGCCATGTTGTCTTCATATTGGCCCATGTCCTTGAGCAGCGTTTCGCCCGGAGAGCCGAAGGCGACGGCGATGTGGCCGAGCTTCTTCAAGCGTGGATCGGACCAGGATTTGATGTCGAGGTCGCGATCGGCGCGGCTGACGAAGACATAACCGGTCCGATAGTAAGGCTTCGACGTCGCGACGCGCGGATCGCCGGTATCAAGGCCGATGACGACGTCGCAGAGCTTCTTGTCGAGAGAATCGCGCACGAGATAAATCGCCGGCCGCTGCGACCAGACGAATTGCGCCTTGCGTTTCATGGCGTCGGCGAGCGCAACGCCGATCTTGTTCTCAAGTCCCGAGCCGTCTTCCATCGAGAGCGGCGGCTGGTTCTCCGCCGCGCAGATGCGAAGCGTATTGGGATCTGACGGCTCCGCCGTCGAAGCGGTGGCGGCGTTCGAGACGGCGTCGCCGGAAACGCCAAGCGAAGCGCCTTCTGCGCTCATGGCCGCAAGAGCGATGACGAGCGCGCAGCATGCGCCGATGGGCAAGCGAGTGAATCGCGACATGGCTTTCTTTCCGTGATCATTTCGATCGCCTGTTCGGACGCATGGGGGCGCGTCCGAACAGGCGTCTCGTAACCGCCTCAGGCGGATGAGATCGATGGAACGAACGGCGACTAGTTCGCCTTGTATTCGCCCACGCTCAGATCGTCGTAGGGGCCTTTGCCGTCGAGCGAGAACACCATCACGCCGCCGCCCATCTGCGTGTAATTGGCGAGCTGCTTGAAGGCGCCAACCGCGCCCAGACCGGCCGTCGGATCCTGGAGATCGAACACGAGGCCAACTCCCGGCCAACCGCCGACGCCATACATGATGGCGAGATATTCAACGCCCTTGTGCTGATAGACGATCGGATGACCGATGACGCCGGACGGCAGCTTGAACTTCCACAGCAGTTCGCCGGTGTCGCTGTGACGGGCCTTGATGAATCCGTCGAGCGTTCCGTAGAAGACGACATTGCCGGCGGTGGCGGCGGTGCCGCCCCAAACAGCGAAGCGCTCCATCTTCTCCCATTTGAACTTGCCGGTGATGGCGTTGTAGGCCTTGATCTGGCCGAGGCCTTCAGCCTTCTGACGATCGCCCTTCGGACCCGGGAACATGTTCAGCGTCGCGCCGACGAAGAACTGACCCGCGCGATAGGGAAGCATGAAGGGCTCCCAGTCCATGCAGATGTGGTTCACGCCGAGGAAGAACAGCTCCTTGTTCGGATCATAGGAGTCGAGGCCCTGGTTGTGATAGCCCATCGCCGAGGGACAGATGTCCTTGGCGAGATGGTCCATCCGCGTGCCATATTCCGGATCGCGCACCGGCAGACCACTCTTCAGATCCACCTTCTTGAACACATTGACCGTGTCGTCGATCTTGTCGGCGGAGACCAGCGTGCCGTCGGTACGGTCCAGCGTGTAGACGATGCCGTTGCGGTCGGGATGGGTCAGCAGCTTGCGAAGCTTGCCGTCCTTGTCCTTCTGCTCGCTGAGCATCATGAAGTTGATGCCGGCGTAATCCCATTCATCATGCGGCGTCTTCTGATAGCCGAACTTCGCCTCGCCCGTGTTGAGATCGCGGCCCCAAATGGTCATCGTCCACTTGTTGTCGCCAGGACGCATGGTCTCGTTCCACGGCGCCGGATTGCCGCTGCCGTAGTAAACGAGGTTGGTGCCCGAATCGTAAGCGAACCAGCCCCAATTGGTGCCGCCGCCGATCTTCCAGGCGTCGCCTTCCCAGGTCGCCGTGCCGAGGCCCTTCTGGCCGTAGTGTGGATTGGCCTTGTTGAAGTCGTCGCCGATCAGCACATCCGAATCCGGACCGGTGGCGTAAGCGCGCCACTTCTGCTCGCCGGTGCGCACGTCATAGGCGGTCATGTAGCCGCGCACGCCCAGTTCCGCGCCCGAGCTGCCGATGAGCACAATGTCCTTATAGATGTGCGGCGCGACGGTCAGCGTGGAGCCAACCTTGAAGTCGGAGTTTTCGATCTTCCAGTATTCCTCGCCGGTGTTGGCGTTCAGCGCGACGACATGGCCGTCGAGCAGCGTCTTCACGACCAGCGCGGGCGCCTTGCCGTCGCCGGGCCAGTAGGCGAGACCACGATTGACGATGTCGCAACAGGCGACGGCGCGCGCCGCGGCGTTCTGCTTGGGCTTATGCTGCCAGAGAATGCGGGTCGGATCGTCGAGGTTGAGCGCGAACGTATTATTGGGGAAAGACGTGTGAACATACATTTTGCCGTCGATGACGATCGGCGAACCCTCGTGACCGCTGAGCAGGCCGGTCGAGAACGACCAGGCGACCTTGAGGTTCTTGACGTTATCGGCGTTGACCTGGGTCAGCGTGCTGTAGTGGTTGGAGCTGTAGTTCTTGCCCTGCATGGCCCAGTTGTCTTCGCTCTTCGTCAGAGCTTCGAGCTTATCCTCGGCAGTCGCAGCGGACATCGTCACGATCGGCGCCGCGATCAGCACGGACAACAGGGACACGGAATTCAGCAATTTCCTCATCGACGAGTCCTCCTGCAACCTCGCCCGGACGCCTTCACGGCGTCTTCGACGGCGACGTCGCCCCGCAAATAGACGGCAAAATGCAAGCCGCCATGGTTCATTGACGGTCGCTTATTCTCGCTGCGCGTTCGCGCGCAAATTCGAGAGACGATCCGCCGGCATATAAGTTTAAGCGCAAGGCCGAGTCTTCACGATTTATCGGTAATGTGTCTCGGGAAAGATTGGCATGTCTGTTACCCATGCTTCCTGACGTTGTGGCGCTTGACGCAAAATCGCGCACAGATTTTGTTGACGGGCGATTATCCCCTCCTCACCAGAAGCATCGAATGCCAAAAACTCTTGAGCCAATGTATACGCCTGCGCGCCGTCATCGCCTGTTCACTCCGGCGAATCTGCGCTCGTCGCCTCTTCCGCTCGCCCTGGTCATGCTCATGCTGCTCGGCGCGGCGCTTGCGCGCATCGGCGCGCAAACAGCCCACGCCGCGCTTTACCCCGACGACAGGCGGCAAGCGATGACCGAGGCTGACGCCAGTCGCTTTGCCGGCGCCGGCGTGCTCATGTGCTACTCCGATTTCGGAACGCTGGAGCGTGCGGCGGCCGCCTGGCTCATCGGTTCGCATGACCTCGTCGTGATGAATGCGCATAATTTCGTCGACCGGCGTCTCGCCCCAACGCATCCGGTGACGAACTGCTTCTTCAGGATCGCCGGCGGCGATTATTATTTCGACGAGAACAGCCTGCGCATCGGCGCATCCGTCGAGTCGAAGGCCTTGCACATCACTGACGACTGGGCGTTGCTGCATCTGCTTCAGCCGACGCCTGAAGCCGTGAAACCGCAGCCCGCGCCGGACGCGAGCGATATCGCCACGGGCGCGCGCTTCAAGGTCGTGATGGTCTCGCCGGCCGGACATTCCAATTCCAGCCTCGCGGCCACCACTGAATCATGCGATGTTTATCGCGTCGACGAACCCACCGAAGGTCATATTCGTCGCGTGCGTCACGACTGCAATGACGGCTATGGCGGCTCGGGTTCCGGCCTGTTCACCGAAGACGGCCGTCTGATCGCCTTGCATAGCGCGTCGCTCGACATGAATCAGAAGCGGCCTTTCGATATCGAGACGCATTTCGGTTCGGCGATGCTTTTCGAAGGCGAACTCGCCGAGGCGATCCGTGACGCCGCGTCGAAGCCGCGTTAGCTCATTCTTTTGGTGGAATCGTCCGTATCCAGGCGACAAGCGCGTCGAGATCATCGGGCGACATTTTCGAAAAATGCGCCTTGGAGAGCGTCGACATCGGCGGCCTCAGCGGCGCGCCATCACGCGCCACACCCTGTGTGATCGCGCGCTTCAAGTCATCGTCCGACCAGGCGCCGACGCCCATTGCCGGATGGGACGTGATGTTGGAGGCGACGACGACGCCGGCGGCGTTGCGGAAGGACTTTCCCCCCGCGCCGAGACGATTTTGATAATCAGGCGCGCCGTCGATTTCCTCGCTGTGGCACGACAGGCAGCGGGCGAGCGACGCGACATAAAGGCCCCGCGTGTTTTTGTCGACAAGAGACGCTTCATCGAAGGGGGCCGCCGCTCCGGGCATCGGGTGGGGCGTCCATTCGCCGCTGCGCTGCTGTGGCGACTGAAGCGGCGCGCGGATCGGCGTCGCCGAGCGCAGAAAAGCGATAATTGCGTCAAGATCGCTCGGCGTTAGCGGCTTATACGAGTCCGATGGCATGACGGGCGCAAGGCGACCATTCCGGCCAATGCCGTCGACGATCGCCGCGCGCAATTCTTCGTCGGTCCATGCCCCGACGCCGGTCTCTCTATCTGGAGAAATGTTCGGACCCCGCACGACATAGGTTTTGTCGGAAAATGTCTGCGCGCCGCCGGAAAATCGATTGGAGAGATCGTAGCTCGCGGCGCCGCGCGGCGTATGGCAGTTATCGCAGGCGGCTAGCGCGTCCACGAGATAGCGGCCGCGTTCGATTTCGCCTGCATCGGCGGTAGGACCGATCAGGCAGAATGCGAGCAGAGCGACTGGCATAGCCAGACACGATGGCGGACCTTTGGCGCTCATGATGCGGACGCGTTGTTGGCGGATACGGCGCACTTAACGCAACCTTCTCTTTGCGTCTCGCGGAAATATTCCCTGACGAAGCAGGAAAGTTGAGCACGACGCCGCAGGGGTCAGCGCCCGAGAGAAAGGTTCGAGCCATCGAGGACGGCGTAGTCGAAACGTGCGCCGGTGACGATCGCCGCGGTGAAATTGGCGCCGGTAAGAACCGCATGCGTGAGATTGGCGCGCGTAAGGTCCGCCCCGTCGAAATTGGCGTCGGGGAGTTCGGCGCGCACGGGAACCATACCCTGATTGGCGGGATCGGCGCCGAGATCCGCGCCGATCAGCTTCGCATTGTGGAAGTTCACGCCCTTGCCGCCGCCAATGATGCGCGCATTCGAGAGGTCGGCATCGCCAAAATTCGCGCCGTCGAGAAGCGCGGCATAGAGCGTCGCGGCTTTCATCCGAGCGCCCGAGAAGTCCGCGTTCTGCAAATCAGCGCGCGTGAAATTCGCGTCCGACAGATCGGCCTTCGCCAGCTTTGCGCCCGCGAGCTTGGTGGAGAAGAAGTCTGCGCCATGCATGTTAAGGCCGGACAGATCGACGCCTGAGAGATCGAGATTTGAAAGATCGATCGGCTCACCATGCGCTTCGGCGAGCTTTTGTTCGATCTCTGCGCGAGTAATCTCCGCAGCTAAGACGCGCAGGGGCGCGGCGACGAAAAGTAGCGCGCTCGCGGCAATTAAAAGGTCGCGACCGATCCACTTCAGATTGGGCGACTTCATCATTCGAATCCCCGGCATATGGCTCTGCAAAGCTATGTACGCCGGCGCAAAGACGCAACAGGACAATCTCCTGGGTACGCAGGGAAATAGTGGCAGCCATCGGCCACGGGGCTGGCAGCACGTAGATCGCCATGCGCTTTCGCGATAAGGAATTGAGATGCAACGCGCACAACTTTTTTCCTCCGGGCTCGTCGTCGCTCTCTTGTTTTTGGCGGGCGCGCATTCGCCTGCCGTGGCGAGCGACGCTGAATTGCCAAAGCGCCGGCCGGGCCTATGGCGCATTTCGACGATCTCGCCGGAGATCGGGCTGCAGACCAATGACGTCTGCATCGAAGAGGGCGATAGCATCATCGGCGCCCAGGACGAAAGTTGCGCGAAGCCTTCTGTTACGCACGCGAATGATCAGATCATCGTCACCATCGAATGCGGCCCGAAGGACGCGCGTGACGTCACGAGTCTGCTGTTCACCGGCGATTTCCAAAGCTGGTATCGCGCACAGTCGAAAACGACGGCGAGTTCCCGTCGCTCAGGCTTCACGATCGACGCGACGTTTCTGTCCGAACGCTGCGCGAACTAGCCGCTCCCGACAATCCCAGTCGGGACTGCCGCGCCGAAAGCCCTGCTCCGGCGAGATAGCAGGCGCAGGCGAGGCCGTTCCGCTGGCTCTGCTCCGAGCTTGGCAGGGCGAACGCGCGCACGCATCCTTTCGGACTTATACAGCCGACCGTTTGCGCGGGTTCTTGAAAAATTCGAAGCTTCGCTGCCGGAAATCGAGGCGCAATCGTCGGACATTTTTTGCCCGAGCGACGAGCACGCGGGCAAAGTCGAAGAGGCATCCGCCTATAGCTCAGCGCTTTTTCTGTAATGAGTGCAACCCGTCAAGCGCGCGGTTGACGGAGGTATGGAATTGCGTCGCTTTCTCGATCGGCACCGTGAAGATGGCGATCCCGAAACCTATCGCTGCGGCGATCAAAGCCGTGATGACGACAGAAACGAACCTGTACACGAGCGTCCCGCGACTGCGCGCCGGACGGACGTCTAAACGACTTTCGTATCCTTGAGCGTCTCTTACAATCTCGGGGGTTTTTTGCTCAAATACTTGCTCGTGGGCGTGCAAGATCGTTCCCGCCTGTGGCGGTTCAAACGCTGCCTGGACAAATTGCGATTGTTCGATCTCATGCGGGTACGCATGACTCTGATCCGGAGCGACGTCGTTCGCGACGCCCAAAACGACCTGTTCCTGCTCTTCCTCTCGCCGGGCGCGCGCCGCGGCCTCGACGCGTTCAGATCGCCGACGCTCTTCTTCTCTTTGTTCCACAGCGGCGAGTCTTTGCTCCAAAGCGGCAAATCTTTTTTGCAGAGCAGCGATCGTCCACTCGCTGCGCAGCGTCTCGTTGTCACGCGGCGGCGCCTCGGCTGGCGCGAACGGAGCCGCATCAACCTGCTCTCTTCCACGAAGATTTTCTTCTCTACGACGCTCTTCCTCCCTTTGTTTGAATGCGGCGAGAGTCCAGTCGCTGAGAAGGGTCGTGCTCATCTTTCACTCCAGTCTCTCGGTGTTCGCCAGATCAAACACCTCGCGTGGCATTGTCAGCATCGGAAAATCCCGTAGAAACTTTCAGGCTTGTCTCAACGGTTCAAAACATAAGGCTGGGACGATGTTTGACGTTTGTAAAGATGGGCGCGCGGCGCCGAGCAAGTGAACCCCTTCCGATCAAATTACGTCCTCCCGTAGGCAGAGCATCCAAATGTCGATCTTGTTTCAGCCCGTGCGTCTCGGCGAGATGGAATTGCCGAACCGTATCATCATGGCGCCTCTCACCCGCTGCCGCGCCAGCGAAGGGCGCGTCCCTAACGCGCTCATGAGGGATTATTATGTGCAGCGCGCTTCCGCGGGCCT
Organism: Methylocystis sp.; assembly: GCF_051062815.1. Classification (GTDB taxonomy): domain Bacteria; phylum Pseudomonadota; class Alphaproteobacteria; order Rhizobiales; family Beijerinckiaceae; genus Methylocystis. The sequence goes on from NZ_JBPFDU010000004.1 coordinate 51,621, forward strand.
CATCCTCTCTGAAGCGACATCCATCATGCCGATGGGCGTCGGCTATCCCGACACGCCGGGGATTTGGTCGGACGCGCAGACCGAAGGATGGAGACGGATCACGGAGGCGGTTCACGATTCTGGCGGACGGATCATGCTGCAGCTCTGGCATGTCGGGCGGGTGTCGCATCCAATCTATCTCAACGGCGCGCCTCCTGTCGGGCCGAGCGCGATCGCGCCCGCCGGACATGTGAGCCTGTTGCGCCCTTACCAGCCCTATCCGGTCCCCCGCGTCCTGGCGCTTTCCGAGATCGCGGAAATCGTTGCGGCCTATCGGCGCGCCGCGGAAAACGCCAAGGCGGCCGGTTTCGACGGCGTGGAGTTGCACGGCGCCAACGGCTATCTGCTCGACCAGTTTCTCCAGGACAGCGCGAACAGGCGAACAGACCGCTATGGCGGCCCGGTGGAAAACCGCGCGCGCCTCATGCTTGAAGCGACCGACGCCGCTATCGCCGTCTGGGGACCAGGCCGCGTGGGCGTGCATCTGGCGCCGCGCGGCGATTCCCACTCAATGGGCGATTCCGACCCCGAGGCGACCTTCGGATATGTCGCGCGTGAACTCGGCAAGCGTGGCGTCGCCTTCATCTGCGCCCGCGAACATGCGGGGCCCGACGCGCTCGGGCGCGTTCTCAAGGCGGAATTCGGCGGCGCCTATATCGTCAATGAAGGCTATGATGCTCAAGCCGCCGAAGCCGCGATCGTCGCGGGCGACGCCGACGCGGCGGCGTTCGGCAAGCTCTACATCGCCAACCCGGACCTGCCCGAGCGTCTTCGCAGGCATGCGGCGTTGAATGACCCCCAACCGGCGACCTTCTATACGAAGGGTCCGGTGGGTTACACGGACTATCCGGCCTGGAGCCCATCACATGGAATCATGTGATCGATAAGGAATCGCTCAAAATCAAAATGTTGGAGCAGTTCTCATCGAAAAAGTCTGAACTTTTTCGGAACCTGCTTGCGGCATGAGCGCGGTTCGCCAGCCGAGGGTGGCATTGTTGGCGGAGATGGAAGCGCAACTGGAGCCGGAAAAAATCGTCGGCCTGCACCCGGCCGCGCTTCAGCATTACGAGAGGCCGGTTGGACAGTTAAACGATGTTTTCGGCCGAGGGGTCACCCCCGACAACGCGGAGGCGGCGGAGAAAATCCGTGAACTGGTCGCGAAAGCAGTCGTCGCGCCCTCAGGCGACGGCTTTGCCATCCAGCTTCAGGGACGCCTTGCTTTGCTTATGGGCGCCCCGAATGTCTACCCCAACATGCGCATCGCCGCGTCGGTGATTTGGTAGCGGAGGAGGGACTCGAACCCCCGACACAAGGATTATGATTCCTCTGCTCTAGCCGACTGAGCTACTCCGCCCCGACCCGCCTGAGCGGTCTGGAAGAATTTGCGATATAGGTCGGCGTCCCCGCGCAAGTCAAGGCTGCGAATTGTAGCGCGATAATCACATTTGTAGCGCGGCAAATTAGATGAGAGTCCGCGACAGATCAGAATGGGGTCGCCCATCCTGGGTCGCGCCGGCGGGCTTTGAAGCCGCCCTTTAATATATTGGGCTGCCGACATTCTCAATTTTGCACACGGAAACGCTGACGCAATCAGTGCCAAATCGGCGCCACAGCGCTTGGGCAGAAACCATAACACATTGAAACTATTGTCTGATGACGCAGTCCCCCTGCGAACCGCACTCGCCTCTCCCTTCCCTGGCTCAAGAATAAAAATAGAAAGAAATTCAGCCTTCACCCCCATCGCCTGCGACAAAACCCACGTGATTTCAGCGTCATGACATCGATACCTGCTGCAAAAAAGCAGGGAAGCGTGTAGCCAGAAACAGGAGCCTGAGTTGAATTCCCGAAAACGCGGGCCTGTTATCAGGTGAATTTCTTGTCGTTAACCGGGACCGGATTGTCGCTAGGCGGAATACGATTGACCGTTATCTGAATTGCGATTGCCATCAAGCGGGATGAGCGCCGATAGGCGGGATACGAGAGTCGCTATCTGGAATGGCGGCGCCGAAGGCGGGACGGTGTTGTCGGCCTGGGGCAATGTCTTGCTACTGCGAATCGAACGGGATGATTCGGGGTTTTCGGCCCGACCCAACGGTCTGGGATGGCCCTCGACAAACTCTCGGCCTGGGTAGGTGTTGTGCAAGGCGGGCCGAATTTGTATCGAGGGGCGCAGTGGCCGCAAAGCAATGCGAGGTTTTTCCGCCGCGCGATCGGCGCGCCGATTCCTCTCCTTTTCCGATCGGCCAGCATTCACTTCGAGGGTTCGCGTCCATGCCGTTTGCATGGAGCGTGCGCAGCACAAGCAGTCAGTCCCTGACTCCAATAGCAGCTTCATCCCAATCGAGGCCTACTCCGGCGACAGCGGGTATATGCAACATCCCGTCTACGATCTCATAGGGCTGCTTCAGGATTGGATTGACCCAATTCTGCCACTCAAGCCAATGCGACGTTTCTGAAACCCGCATGACGTGGGCGCCGACCTCTGGATAGAGGTGCGTAGAAATGGGCGCCCCGAACGCCGCCGCAATGGCTGCCGATTTTAGCCAGCCGGTTACGCCACCGATCCTCATGAAATCAGGCATAACCAGGTCGCACGCCTTCATTTGAAGCGCACGGTGCAGATCCCGATGACCGTAGAAATTTTCTCCTATCTGCAACGGCGTTTTCAATTGCGAAGCGAGGCGCGCATATCCATCCAGATTGTCGTAAACGATGGGTTCCTCGATCCAATCCAGGCCCAAGCTGTCGACCGATTGGCATCTCACGAGCGCTTCAGCAAGATCGAGCCCTTGATTGAAATCCGCCATCAAATGAACGTCGGGGCCGACCGCCGCGCGCACCGCCTCGATCGCGCGCAAATCCTGATCTGCGGTTGTGCGGCCTAGCCGGATCTTCAGTCCGGCAAATCCTCCTTCTTGGATGAGTATCGCTGCTTCCTCCCCCAATTGCGCTGGATCAGTCAGCCAAAGACCGTTGCTGTTGTATGCCTTCACCGGCCCAACCGTGCCGCCGAGGAGCACGCACAACGGTAAATTCGCGGCCTTCGCCAAGGCGTCCCACGCCGCCATGTCGAGGCCCGAAACGGCGATCATACTCACGCCCTGGTAGCCAACGAAATGGAGAGACTTGCGGGTTAGCTCGAATATCTCGGTCGGCGCGACGGCATGACCCTCGAGAAGCTCGCCAAAATCCTCCAATGCGGCAACGATGTATTTCATCGCCTTTGCTGTGTACGGTTCGAGGTAGCTTCGCCCAACGACTCCTTCATTTGTGGACAGATCGATAAGGATCACAGGCCAGTCGGAGATCGTCGCTATTCTGGCGACGATCGGGCGTTCCAATTTGAGGATCAAGGGCCGCGCCCTGATGCTTTTGATTGTCAGTCGATCAAGCGCCATTTCAAGGGCTCACATATCAGCGTATTGCGCGTCGCCGTTCCCGAACGACCAGTTCTCCTTGGGAACCTCGACGAGGTTGATGAAGACATCCTCGACGCGAAGTCCCAGGCGGGAATGAAGTTCTTTCGCCACCGTTTGATAAAAAGATTTCTTCTGCTCGACCGACCGACCTGCGTTGAGCGTAATCTGGATGAACACGCAGTCCTGCGTGCGTGTGATTCCAAGGTAATTCTCGTCGGCAATGAGGGCGTGCTCTGGATGTTCGGCGATCACCTGGAAGCGGTCGTCCTTTGGAACCTTCAAGACCTCGATCATCGCGTGATAGATGACATCGCCGATGCCGCGACAATATTCGACAGGTTTGCCTTCGATGAGATCGATACGCACGAGAGGCATTTGATCTCTCCTATTTTGGCGATGCGAATCGGGCGCACGCTTCAATGCGGATCGATTCTTGGAAACGAGCGCCCCGAGGGTTCGTCGGGGCGCACGAACGCGCCGCAGGCGCGCGTGTCAGGCCGCGTCCTCGATCTGGTCCAGCAGTTGAATGAGACGCATCACCTGTTGCAGCAAAATTCCGCCGACGCCAAGGGCAAACCACACGCCAGTGACGAAGCCCCAATGAATCGGCGCTGCGAAGAACTCCTCGCGAAACCAGAAGGTGTGGCCCCACTCGTTAAATCCCACACTAACGAAGATCATGAACGGACCGACGACCGCAAGCGTCAGAGGGAGAGAAATCCCCTTGGCGTAAAGCGGCAGGCGCGTCCTCGCGTATAACCACGCCGAGCCGCCCATGAGGATGTAGAAGGGAAAGTTAAAGTAGAACTCGATGATGTGGTTGGCGGTGAAAGGCGTGTCGCGGACGGAAACCTGATGCCAGGAATTGTCCTGCTCCGCAAAATAGCTTCCGGCCCAATAAACCGCGAATGTGTAGATGCTGATCCACATCGTCAGCGTGAAGTAGCGCGTAATCTCCTCCCTTGGCGTAATCCTGTCGAGGCTTCGATCGCGGGTGAACCAAAGATAGCCCCACAGCGACGGAAACACGATCAACAGAAATGCGCCTTCGAGGTAGAGCAATCGCATCCAATGAACGTCGAACGCAGGATCGGAAGAGTCTAGGCCGGTCGAAATAGCATAAGCGCCCTGATACATTCTGAAGCCGACGTAGATGACGGTCATCACGGCGAAGGTCAGGAGATATTTCGGCAGGTCTCTCAGATACCAGGGCAGATTGAACGGCGCCCGCGGCGTGGTTCGGGAGATTGTTTGCGCGGTGGTGCTCATGGCCGCTCCTTTGGTTGGCCTGAATTGTTTTCGCGCGCGCGACGCTCTTTGCCCCGCCGCGCGAGATTGTCAGTAGAATTTCGGGATGACCGGAGCGGACACGCTGGAGACATAGCGTTGGCCCGCGTTGTCATAGAGGAAGAGTAAGCCTCCCATCCGCGTATCCGCGTCGCGGATCAGGCCATCGAGCCTCTCCCGCTGCCAGAGCGAATCCTCGGCCGTGATGCGGATCGTTCTCGTCTCGCCCGGCGCAATGGGAGCGGCCGTGTCGACGCTCAGGCCTTCGCGTGCGGCCAAAGCGGCGCCTTCGTCCTGTGGCGGCTGGACAACCGCGGGGTTGAGGAAGCGCACATTGGCGGTCGAGAACTCGCCAACCCGGACGGGATGGTCGGAGCCGTTATGGAGCAAGGCGGTCATGATCATGGCACGAGCAGGCACATTGTATTCGGCGCGCTGAATCTTGACCTGCACCGCTCCGACGTCGACGGCGGGCGGCAGCGGATCAATCTGATCCATTGCGGCTTGCAGCGGGATGGCGTTTGGATATTGCAGATCCGTTACGAAGTTCGCGCCGAATACGATCATCGGAACTGCGAAGATGATCGCCGCGCCAATCTTCCGGTCAAGCGGGGAGACAAGGCTCGCCTCTTGGCCGGCATGCAGCATTTTATAGCGTGGAATAAACAGCGGACGCCTGACCCACCAAAGCAGCCACGCCGAACCGAGCGCGATCCAGAAACCGTGCCAGGCGACGCCATTCGCGAGCCCGTATGTCTCCATGTCGATCACGCCGCCATCGAGCGTCTTGATCTGGTTAGTGAATGCGGAGGCGTCGCCCTCAACTTCCATCCATTGGCCCGGGCCCACGACGGAGCCCGCATCATGCAGATTGACGAACGGATGAAGATGGAAGCGACCAGGGATCCTGGCCTTCATCACGATCTTGAACTCATAGTCGCCGCCGAGTTTCAAAGCGGAGGAACTGACGGACGATTGTCCGTTGAGGTAACGCTCGGTCCGAATGAAGACGGGCCCTGGAGCGGAGACATTCAGATAGGTCGCGTCCGGTTGCGCCACCCCGCGCGGCCAATCCGCGTTGACGTGGAACTTACCGGTGATGACAACCTCTTCATTGACATTGAGCTTCGCCTTCGACCACGCCACATCGTACCATTGGATCGTACGCATGCGGACGAAAGGCTCCAGGGCCTTTTCGCCATGGGCGAGCGCTGCTTCGGGAGCGAGCGCTCCGGCGCATAGTCCGAGGCAAGCGGCGCTGAAGAGAGTCTTGAGTGACTTTTTCATTTCGTTGTCTCTCTCTCAGATATTCTTGACGTATTTTGTCGTCGCAAAGGCTTTTCCCAGATACCACCAGAGCGGATACATCAGGGTGCAAAGCAGCGCCGAACAAAACGCCGACAACGGCGTCGCATATTGGCCGTAGGTTCGCAGCGTTCCACGCTCGATCAGGCGAAGATATTCGGGCGTCCCCGCGCGGATGTATTGAAAGCCGAAGAGGTCGGCCACGGTGAGTTGCGCGCCGCCATACTCCACCGGCACGTGAAACATGCCGAAAATCGGCCAGTTGGTCGGGTAGAAAAGCAGGGCGAAGGCCATGCCGCCGAAGATGCTCGTGACCGTCAGACTGTTGCTCAACATCAAAATTGCGTCGAGTACGAGCGCGCTCGGCAACATCGTGGCTGGCAAGACTTCGTTTATCGGGAAAAAGTTCCACATGTGATAGGCGAAGAAGCGCGTGATCCACGTGCCGATCAGCAAGCATGAAATGCAAAGCGTCGCGCCAAGCGGCAACCTGAAGTTTGGCCAAAGCACGGCCTGTACCGCCGCGGGGAAGGTGATCATCATCAGGGGCGTGATGAGCGGCCACCATTGCCGGTCTTTCCAGTCCTGCCAGAAGTCCCAGTCGCCGACCGTCAGAGCGACATGCAAATGGAAGGAGCCAATGAAAAGGAATAGCGCGAGCACCAGGATCAGATAATCATAGGCGCGGCTCAGTCTCGCCTTTTCCCCTGTATAGGGCCGTGCTGGAATATCCAGCGATTTGCCGATCATGCGGTCCTCCATGAAGGTTAGCTTTCTGTGCGGCTCTTTCCCGAACGGCGGCCAGAATGGCGAACGACGAGACGGCGCAACTGCCGGCAAGCCTAGGGGGCGCGAGGCGCTGCGTGAAATGGCGAGTTTTGATAGCTCTATGAATAAAAATCAGCGTTGACGCATTTGCGGCGCGCGGAGAGAGCATAGTGAGGAAATGCCGTGACCGAGCTGCATAATTTCGACATCAACCTGCTCGTGGCGTTCGACCTCCTCATGGAAGAAAAGAACGTCTCGCGCGCCGCCGAACGCATGTTCGTGACGCAGTCGGCGATGAGTCGTACCTTGCAGCGGCTCAGACAACAGCTGGACGATCCGTTACTCGTCAAGACGCCGTCAGGCATGAAGCCGACCGATCGCGCGCTGTCACTGGTCGATCCGGTGAAGGCCGTCCTGCGCGACATCAAGCGCCTGATCCGTGCGCCGGAAGAATTCGATCCTGCACAAAGCAGGCGGCGGTTTGTGATCGCCGCAACCGATTACATGGACATGCTGGTGCTTCCTCCGCTCATCGAACGCATTGCGTTGAGGGCTCCGGGCATTGACATCCATGTCAAGCGAACCGAGTCGCCGTTTCCCGAAGAGGACCTTGAGCACAATGATCTCGATGTCGTGCTGGGCTTCGATGCGATACTGAAGCCGCCTGCCTATTTGAGCAGAACAAAACTTTTCGAAGAGCGCATGGCCTGCGTCGTCGGCAGGCGGCATACGGTCGTCAAAAACGGCCGGCTAACGCTTGAGGAATATGTCTCGAGCAAGCACATGTTGATCTCCCGTACCGGCACACGCGTCGGACTCATCGACGAGTGGCTCGCCGAGAGAGGGCTGGCGCGCCGCATCGCGCTGATCGTGCCTCACTTCCTCTCGGCTCCGTTTATTGTGGCGAAGACCGACATGATCTTGTCCCTGCCGGAGCGAATCGCCAACGCGTTCGTCGACCTGGCGCCGCTGAACATCCTGCCGCTCCCGATCGAATTGCCGGCCTATGACCTCGTTATGGTCTGGCACCCGCTCCACGATCCCGACCCCGCCCATCGTTGGTTGCGTGATCAAATCGTGGAAGTTTCCCGGAACCTGCGTGTTTAGCTATCTGACCTTGACGACAACTTTGCCTTTTGCCCGTCTTGCTCCAGAACTAGGCCAAAGCCTCATCTGCCCGCGAGTCCGGGGGCCATCGCTTTGACCTCGATGAGGAAATACGGCGGCTTCGACAATGACTCTCCGCCGTTTAGAACAGCGGATTTGTGCAAGCGATTGACGACGGCATAGAGCTTGCCTCCCGGCCCAAAGCTCAGCGAGTCGACCCAGGACAACTCTTCGTTTTGTGCGAGCCGCTGATAAACGCGATCCCCCTTGATGACCCCGATCGCATTTTCTGCAAGATCGCCGAGGTAGATGTTATCGTCCCTGTCGATGCTGATGCCGTCGCAAATGGGCTTAGCGCTATAGCGCTCGACCCGCGCGCCAAGCTGCTTTTCGTCGAGAGCTTCATCAGCCAAATCAGCGGCCTTTATGCGGTAAAGGCTCGTTCCGTGCATAGGACCAAAATACACCCATTCATTCTGCAGATCTTCGGTGACCGGATTGACGCCGATATGGGGTCGCACGAGATGGCCGGCAGGGTCTTTCACCTGAATGGGGCGCCCATCGATGACGAGATCGACTTTCTCGGGCACAACGCTGGAGTGACCTTCCAACACGCGACGCGCGGCGCCCGTTTGCAAATCCACCACGATGAACGCTGCATTTGCGCCACCCGCGGGATCGGCGATGAATATCTTGTTGTGCTTGCCGTCGACGGTGAAATCGTTGACGAACGCATCTTTTGGAGCGATCGGCGGCGGCAGATAGATAACGCGGCGCAGCTTATTGGCCTTCGTATCCCAGCCGACAAGTTTTGGCGTGACTCCGCTGCGCATGCCATTATCGAGCATCCAGACAACGCCGTTGGCGTCGCTCCTAACGCCAAGGACAGAATCCAGCTTTAGCTCCGAATGGCTCAGCCGGTCATTGAGTTCTTTGTTCGGAAAGGGCGCGAGAGAACCGTCGTCGCGATGCTCAACGACCGAGTAATTCGGTTCGTAAAACTGATGCTGGCTCATGATAATTTTGCCACTCCCGGTGACCGTGAGGTTGCCGGGCGCTTGCGCGAACCTTGCTATGATTTCGTAGTTGGACTGCTGTGCGGCTTGCGCTCGGCTCACAAAAACGGCCAGCATTGACAGGAGGATTAGGCTCGCTCGCATGGGAACTCCGGGACGGCTTTGGACGCCGACCGATTCTATCCTGTCGAACGTTACCCGGCGCATGATGCTTGCTCATGGCGTCATTAATGGATTCGATACAAAGCATCGGGGAAGCGTGCTCCGTTGATCTTCGGCGTCGTGTCCACATGCGACCGGCGCCAGGCCGACGTGGCCCTGACTGGTTGCGATCTTTTCCAGATGAACGGATTGCTGAGCCGATTTGCCGCGCCTAAAGTCATCGCCGCTTTGCATTTTAGCCGCGATCAGGGAATGTCCCGGCGACCAGTGGTTCGACGAGCGACTGCGCCCCGAACAACGTTTCCTCATGTTTCTCGGTGACTCAAAGCGCATCCGACCGACACATCGACAGACGCACATTCTGCATCCCGGCTGCGAGTCGCGAACGCGTTTTTTTTGAGCGCGGATTTGCAGCGAGCACGCATGTTCTTACAGTTCATTTGCGCGTCGGCTGCGCCCCGACGCGCGCTGACGAGATGGCCTGCGCCTGCCATTTTCGAGAATGTTGAGGAGTATGACATCGTAGTTTTGCGTATGATTGGCGGCGAGGCGGCGAGTGGTTGGACGGCAAGATAAGAACAACGGTGTTGCTGCGGTCTGGCCTGCACATTACTATTTGATTTCACGATGGGATTGCACGGGCTGTGACGGCACTGCGCGAGGCGCGCTTGAGCCATTGCCAGCGCCAAGAGCTTCATCCGACATGCTGTTTTCGGCGCCTGCCCCTACCTCGCTTTTTTTTACCACGGATATCGTACCACTCTGCAACGCATTCGATGAGCAAGCCGGAAAGAACGAGGAGCGTCATGATTGGCGTATGCCCGGCGATCGAAACGGCTGCTGGTCGAGTCCCTTTTCTTTGGCGCGTGGAGGGACGCGCGGACACTCTGGTGAGACAGTTTCCTGACGCCGCGTCCGAGTCGCGACGCGCTGTCGACCTCGCTTCGGCCGGCATGCTGACAGTGATCTTTCCATTCCGGATCAGCGCCGGCAGTCGCAGATCTTTTGTAAGGCGCGGGGCTGGGAGGCGGTCGCTGACTTCGTCGAGCCGGGCCAATCCGCCACCGACGACCGGAGGCGCGAGCTCCAACGGATAATCGGCGCGACGACGACGAAGCCGCCGGCCTTCGAAACGATCGTCGTTCACAGCTACGGCCGCTTCTTCCGCGACCAGTTCCAACGGGAGTTCGGCGTCCGGCGGCTTGCCAAGAATGCGGTACGGCTCGTCGCGGTCACTCAGGAGCTGGGCGACGACCCGATGAGCAACATGATCCGCCAGATCATGGCGCTGTTCGATGAGTACCAGTCCCGGGAGAACGCCAAGCACACATTGAGGGCGATGAAAGAGAATGCCCGCCAGGGCTACTGGAACGGATCGCGCGCGCCGATTGGCTATCGCATCGTCGACGCCGGCCAGCGCGGCCAGAAGACCAAGAAGACTTTGGAGATCGATCCGATCCAGGCCGAGACCGTTCGATTCCGTAAGATCAACATCATTATGGTCTACAAAGTCGATCGCCTGACGCGCTCGCTCGCCGATTTCGCCAAGCTTGTCGAGCTCTTCGATGAGTTCGACGTATCCTTCGTCTCGGTCACCCAGTCCTTTAACACCACCTCAAGCATGGGAAGGTTGACCCTGAACGTGCTGCTGTCCTTCGCTCAATTTGAACGCGAAGTCATCGGCGAGCGTGTCCGCGACAAGATTGCCGCCTCCAAGCGCAAGGGGATCTGGGTCGGCGGCCCAGTTCCTTTGGGTTATCGTAGCGTCGACAAGAAGCTTGAAGTCGTTCCTGACGATGCGCGACTGGTAAGAAAAATCTTCGCCGACTACCTGCGCCTTGGATCAATCGGCGAACTGGCGGCGGCGCTCGATCGGGAAGGCGTCAAATCAAGACCCCGGAAGCTTGCGAGCGGCAAAATTATCGCCGCCGCGCGCTTCATGGTCGGTCCGCTCGCGCATATGCTGAAAAATCGCTTTTATGTCGGCGAGATCGCCTATCGCGGAGAAATCCACAAGGGTGAGCACGAGCCGATCCTCGATCGCGATCTCTTCGACGCGGTTCAGGCGAGACTGGCCAAAGGCGCCGTCAAGCGAAAACTCACGAGATCACGCTCCTCCTCCATGCTCGTCGGTCTTCTCTTCGATGATCGCGGCAACCCGATGAGCCCGAGCCACGCCAACAAGAAGGGCGTGCGTTATCGCTATTACGTGTCTCACGCCCTATTGCAGAACCGAAAAAGCGAAGCGGGAACCGTCTCCCGCGTATCGGCGCCGACATCGAGCAACTTATATGCGACGCCGTGAGGAAAGCCTTGAACGCAAATGATGGCGCTTCCGATCGTGATCTGATTCGGGCGCGGATCGAGCGGATCATCATTGAATCCGATCGAATCGCGATCACGCTTCGAGAGCCGGAACTGGAAGCGGATCTATCAGACGCTGAAAGCGCGCCGACCCGATTGACCGAGCTGACGATCCCCTATGCTCCAAAACTAATTTCCCGGAAGGGAGTTGTGCATGCGCCAATAAACCAGGGGACGATCGACTCCGAAACGCGGGAGGCGCTGCTGAAGGCGATTGCGCGTTCATGCGGCTGGATGGAGACGATCCTCTCGGGTAAGGCCGCATCATTCGATGACATCGCCGCCAACGAAGGTCTCGCGGAACGTCATGTCCGGCGCTTGGCCGTCCTTGCGTTCCTGTCGCCGAAAGTCGTTCGGGCGATCGCCGACGGCACCGCTCCCTCGGGCGTGACAGTCTCCAGCCTGACACTGGCTCTGCCTCATGCTTGGGCGGATCAAGAACGACTGCTCTGCCTCAGCTAGAATCCCAATCACGATCTTGTCCGATGCAACCGACGCCACGCCGTCTCTGCCTCCGTTGCGTCTCGATCTGGGGGCCGAACTGCGAAGCGAACCAGTCTGCGCGCGAGGCGAACCTGTCTCAGGTGGCGTCCGTCGAAAAATCCCGGACACTGAAAAATCGCCGACTGAGACTGTGGCCGGAATCACGCCATTGAGACAGGGATTTCCGACTCAGGAAAGTCTCTGAGCCGCCGCTCTCGCGCAAATGCCCCGAAATCCCGGCCCTTTTTTTAGAGTCCGCGTCCGGTCTCAACTTTCGAGAATGTCTGGCTGACGACGCAGTCTCCTGCGAACCCGTCTCGCCTCGCTCCCATCCCTGACTACGGGAAAAATCAGGTAACTTTTCAAAAAACTCAGGCTCCACCCCACGTCTGCGACGAAACCCACGTGATTTCAGTGTCCTGACGCCGATTCCCTGCTGCAAAAAAGGGAGGCATGTAACCAGAAACACGGGACGCGGGCCTTTTATCAGGTGAATTTCTTGTCGTTAAACGGGATCGGATTGTCGCTAGCCGGGATTCGATTGCCATTATCTGGATTTCGGTTGCCGTTGAGCGGGATGAGCGCGCCGTTAGGCGGGATATGCGAGTCGCTATCTGGAACGGCGGCGCCGTAAGGCGGGAGGGTGTTGTCGGCCTGCGACAACGCCGTGCGTATTGCGATCGAACCGGGTGATTCGGGGTTCTCGGACCGTCCCCGGGTCTGAAATGGCCCTCGACCGACCTCTTGAGCGAGGCACCTGTTGTGCAAGGGCGCCCTAACCGGATCGAGGCGGCATTGCGCTCGAAGCAACGCCAGTATTTTGCAAGCATTCGGACTGGTATAAATCGCCCTCTGAAACGCGCCGGTTCTTAAACGGCCCTTAAAGGGGCTTTGAAGGGCCTTTGAAGAGGCCCCTCCCCGCCGCGAATTTTGTTGCTATATTAATAGCCTCTGCAGGGTAGATTTATACGTATACTACCATTGAATCGGTGTTTAAACGCGCTTTCCCCAAGCTTATCCCCATTCCGAATATTGACGACTGGAATCTCTCTGTGAAACCCTTTGCGTAATTTGATCGACGCTCATTGCGCTAAGCGCGCAAGCCGGTCCCACCGAAATTGCTGTTGAGGCAGACCATGAACGCCACTCCGCCCGCCATCGAATTACGTCCCGTAGCCTCCCTCAAGGCTTATGCAAACAACGCGCGGCGTCATTCGAAGAAACAGATCCGGCAAATTGCGGAGAGCATTCGCCGCTTCGGCTTCACTAATCCGGTCCTGATCAGGGACGACGGCGGCATTATCGCCGGCCATGGCAGGGTTTTGGCGGCGCAGGAGTTGGGTCTCGAAACGGTCCCGACGTTGAAATTGTCGCATCTCACGCCGGAGGAAGTGCGCGCCTATGTCATTGCGGACAATAAGCTCGCCCTTAACGCCGGCTGGGACATGGAAATGCTGGCGATCGAGTTTCAGGCGCTGATCGACTCGGAGTTCGATCTCTCGTTCACCGGCTTCTCTTTGGCGGAGATCGATCTCACCTTCGATCAGGCGCGGGAGGCTTCGGTCGAGACGCCGGACGGGCTCGACGTCATCCCAGATTTACCCGAAGCAGCTGTAACACGCTTGGGCGATCTCTGGATCCTGGGAAAACACCGGCTGCTGTGCGGCGACGCGAGGGAGAAGCGTGATTACTCCCGTCTGCTTGGCGCAGAGAAAGCCGATCTGATCTTTACGGATCCGCCCTACAATGTCGAGATCGACGGCAATGTCACCGGGCTCGGACGCCACAGCCACCGGGAATTCGCCATGGCCTCGGGCGAGATGTCCCGCGAGGCTTTCACCGAGTTCCTGACCATAACCCTCTCCAACGCG
>NZ_JBPFDU010000005.1:0-17067 GCF_051062815.1 Methylocystis sp.
CCGAGATATTCCTGCGCGACCTGACGTTTGAACTCGACGCTGTAGGAGCGGTGTTTGGCCATCGGCTTTCGTCCTTTGAAAGCCCGGCATAACGGTCAATCGTTAAACGCGTCCCTGTCCGGCCCGAGGGGCCCACTCCAAGGTCATAAGAATTTTGGATGCCGATTGACACTCCGAGCCGTATTTGGCGTTGTGATCGGCGCGCGCATCGCCGTGGCCTCCGGTTCTGAAAAACTGGCCCTCCGATGATGACGTGTCCCCGCAAGGGGGTGTGCTCACGCCCTGAACGCAAAAGATAACTTTGCGGCGGAGGGCGCGAGGCCGGCCATGAGCCGCGTCGCCAATGGCGGACGCCCTGGGAGGTCGGTGTAAACCGCGCCGAAAGTCTGCTCCAAAAAGCCCAGTCGATCGTCGCGGCGAGCTTCGCCGGGGGATGACCCATGTCGACGATTTGATCGAGACGCGCGCGAAACAAATCCTTCTGGCCGCCGTCCCGCCGCTCCTTCGGCTGCATCGCGAATCTCCTCGTCGTCGAGATCGACGAAAGGAGAGAATCACAGCGCGGCCGGAGGATCAATTTGCAAGAAAACCATGCCAAACCCAAGGGAAACTCGCAAAAACGATTACTTCCCCAAGGCTCCAATCGCTGTAACCTCAGTGGCTTCTGAGTTCTTCACGGGCGACTGTGGAACGCGGGCGGATTCGCGGCGGCGGCGAGTGCGCCGCGTTCGGCCAGCCCAATTCGAATTCGCGAATAAGGGGCCTCAGATCACCGAAGCGACGGCCTGCGCGGCGACCTCCCCGGTTCGTCGAATTTCGTCCGCCGTCAGCGTGGGATGGACGAGAAACATGAGACTGGTTTCCCCCAATTCGCGCGCGGCCGGGAGGGAAGCCGCCGGCCGCCAGCCCGTGCCGTCGAACGCCTTCTCCAGGTAAACTTCCGAGCAGCTTCCCTGGTAACAGGGGACGCCCCGCGCATTGATCTCCTTGATAATCCGGTCGCGGGTCCAGCCGGAGGCGAGCCGCTCGGGGCGGACATAGACATAGAACTTGTACCGGCCATGCACGCAGCCCGACCGCGTGTCGCAGCCAGGGCAGGCCGCACAGCGGAACTGCGGCAGGCGAAGCGGGCCGTCCCCGGTTGCGAAAGGGGCTAATGCAGCCGCGATCGCGTCCGAGTTGGCGATGCGGGCCGCGGTCCAATCCGGCATCCGCCTCAACTGAATGCGGCCGATCGCCGCCTGCATCTCCATCATCCGCCAGTTGGTTCCGAAACTTTCATGCAGCCAGCGGAACCCCACCGGGTGCTTGCGTTCACAGACCGCCTCGTAGTTCTTTCCGTGATCCTTGAACGCCCACATCCGCGCCCACAGATCCTGGTCGTTGGTCGTGACCATGCCGCCTTCGCCGCCGGTGGTCATGATCTTGTCCTGGCAGAAGGACCAGGCGCCGACATGGCCGATCGAGCCGACGCTGCGTCCCCTGTAGCGGGCGCCATGCGCCTGCGCGCAGTCTTCGATCACTTTAAGGCCATGACGATCGGCGAGCGACATGATGGGATCCATGTCGCACGGCCAGCCTGCGAGATGGACTGCGATGACGGCGCGCGCGCGCGGCGTGAGAACGGCCGCGATCGTTTCGGCGGTGATATTGCCGCTGTCGCGGTCGACATCGGCGAAGACGGGGGTCGCGCCGGCGTTCACGACGCAGGAAACCGAGGCAAGAAAAGTGCGCGGCGTGACGACCACCTCGTCCCCGGCGCAGCCGCCGTTGGCGGCGCCGATGCGAAGTCCGTGCAGCGCCAGTTCGAGCGCCACGGTTCCGTTGGCCAACGCGATCGCGCGCTCCGTTCCCGCCCAGGCGGCGAATTCGCGCTCGAAGGCGCGGCATTCCTGCCCCGTCCAGTAATTTACGCGGTTCGAGGCGAGCACGTGGGCGACGGTGGCGATCTCCTCCTCGGTGAAGCTCGGCCAGGGTGAGAAATGGGTGTCGAGCATCTTCAGTTCCTGACCAGTGGCCTGGCCGGGTTGCCGACGACGGTGACGCCGGGCGGCACGCTTTTCGTCACCACCGCGCCCATTCCGACCACCGCGCCGCGACCGATCACCAGGGGAGCCCCGGGTTCGCCTTGCTTAAGTATTGCGCCGGTTCCGACATAGGCGTGGTCCTCGACGACCACATTGCCGTTGCACCGGACGGCCGGCGCGAAAGTCACGAAGTCGCCGATGACGCAGTCATGTTCCACATAGGAATAAAGATTGGCCTGGAAGTGCCGACCAATGCGGATGTTTGAAGTGAGGGTGACGAAGGGTGACAGGAGCGAGCCTTCGCCGATCTCGACGCAGTCCATTATGACGACGTTTTCGGCCTTGACCGAAAAAAACCGTAGTCCAGCGTCCGCGCAACGATCGGCCAGCACTTGGCGAACGCGGGAATTTGCTATGGCGATCGCAACGAACTTCTGCTCGGAGGGCTCAATTAGAAAGGCGTCCCACGTCATCGCGCGATGTCCGTTCACCATGTCCCCCGAGCCGGCGTCATCAATGAATGTCAGGTCAACGTCGGAACGACCCTCTCGAGCGAGGAAATCGCGCGCCAGCGGCATGATCCCACGCCCACAGCCGCTCGCCCCATAAATTCCGAAAAGCTTCAACTCCCGCTCCCTGTGAACCGCGACATCGTCGCTTCACCGGCGGCGCTTATGCCCTCGCAGATAAAGACCTTGCGAAGTGTCAGCCAAAGGATTTTAAGGTCAAGCGCGAGGCTTTGATTATCGACATACCACACGTCGAGCGCGAATTTCTCCCGCCAGCTCAACGCATTGCGCCCGTTCACCTGCGCCCATCCGGTGACGCCCGGCCGAACTTCGTGACGACGCGCCTGCTCTTGCGAATAGAGCGGCAGATATTCCATGAGCAGGGGCCGCGGTCCGACGAGGCTCATATCGCCCTTCAGCACGTTCCACAGTTCCGGAAGCTCGTCCAGACTCGATGCGCGCAGAAATCGGCCAAGTGACGTTAGCCGCTCGCCATCGGGCAGCAGATCACCGGCGGCGTCGCGCGCGTCTCGCATGGTGCGGAACTTGTACATACGGAAGGGCGCGCCATGCAGCCCCGGCCGCACCTGCGTAAATAACATGGGTGGCCCCAATTTCCAGCGAACGAGCAAAGCCACAGCCAAGAACACGGGGAACAGGACGCCGAGACCGAGACCCGCGCAACTGATGTCAAGGCATCTCTTGATCAAGACAAACGCGCTCGCCGCTGAACAGCCCCCCCGGCCCGTTGAAGATAGTCTACGCGGGGCGCGCGATCTGTCAACCTAGTGCACTGACTCAGCAGCAATTTCTAACTCGGTTCCCCTCTCGATCATCAGGCTTCGATCTGTTTTGCGATTTCGGGAGGCGGTTTGGAGTTTATCAGGGTTGTCATGAGGGTCCGCCAGTCTGGGAAGACGAGATAGGCGGTGATGGTTCGGATGTGTTCGAAGAAGCGTTTTCGGGCGCGCTTGGCCTCGCGAGCTTGGCTCCATAGAGCTTCGAGGCAGTCGCAGACGGTGTGGATGGCGAAGGCCAAGAGGTTCATGGCGGCGAACAGCATGGCGAGGTTCTGCTTGCCGTGGCCGAAGTTGTGTTCGAGATGATAGCCGTTGTTCTTGAAGATGTTGAAGCTCTCGTGGTGAGTAGGCCGGAGGGATTTCACCTCCAGCCTCTCCCAGAACGGTGCGGGAGCCTCTCGACTCACACCGCTCCCATCAAGCAAGCCCTATCGCCGGCCCTTTGCGCCAGTGCACAAAGAGATCGGGCTGCCGCTTCGCGATGCCTTCGATGAAGCGACAGGCCCGTGTCTTGTGTCCTTTCAAACGTTTGTACTTCCTCATCGCCCAGGCGGCCAACGTCTTGTCGAAGTGCCTGAGGACCGGATAGAGCGCCGAGGGACAGAACCGCCCGTAATAGCCAATCCAGCCACGCAGGACCGGATTGTGCAGACGCGCGATGTCCTTCAGACTCAGTTCCGTTCGGTTGCGGTAGTTCAATCGTCGCGTGGTTTGCCGCATGGATTTCAGAGCCGATGTGTCAACGGCGGAGAGATTTCCAGCCATTGGGGCGGAGTAAAACCAGGCCAGTTGGTCGCGATCGCCGACATGCAAAGGGGCCCGATCGGGCCCCTTTGCATGTCGGCGGCGGAAAAAATTTCGGGCTACGTTGGCGAGATTTCGCCGGTATCGGGATCGATGGTCTGCTCGGCGGTGGGCTGCGGCTGCTTGTGACGCCGGGCCCTCGATTGCTTGAGGCGATAGCTCTCGCCGTTCATTTCCAGGATGTGGACATGGTGGGTCAGGCGGTCGAGCAGCGCGCCGGTGAGCCGCTGATTGCCGAAGACGCCGGTCCATTCGTCGAATGGCAGATTGGATGTGACGATCGTCGATCCACGTTCGTGACGCTGGCTGAACACCTCGAAGAGCAGTTCGGCGCCGGTTTGCGACAGTGGCACATAGCCGAGTTCGTCGACGACGAGCAGCTTGACGGCGGCGAGTTGCGCCTGGAGCCTGAGCAGACGCTTTTCGTCGCGCGCCTCCATCAATTGATGCACGAGGCCGGCGGCCGTGGTGAAGGCGACGGACAGCCCGCGCTGGCAAGCGGCGAGGCCGAGCGCCAGGCAGACATGCGTCTTGCCCGTGCCGCTGTTGCCCAGCGCGATGATGTTGTCGCGGGCGACGACATATTCGCAACGGGCGAGTTCGAGAACGAGCGGTTTGTTGAGCGATGGGATGGCGGCGAAGTCGAAAGTGTCGAAGCTTTTCACCGCCGGGAAGCGCGCGGCGCGGATACGCCGCTCGACCATGCGTCGTTCGCGGTCGATGAGTTCGAGTTCGACGAGGCGTAGAAGGTATCGGACGTGATCCTGACCTTGGCGCGCCGCCTCGGCGGCGACCTTCTCGTATTCCCGCAGGATCGTCGGCAATTTGAGCTGCCGCAGATGATGGCCGAGCAAAACCCGCGGCGGCGCAGGGATATCGGCAGAGGCGGACGTGGTCATGCTGCCTCCCTGGAAACGAGCGCGAGATAATTGGCGGGCGATGTCGTCTTGACGTTCAGTGACGGCAGGTAGGGATAGGCGGAAAGATCGAGACGCGCGGGCCTGTTCTCAGTTCTTGCGATGACGAGTTGTTTGACTGCGTCGAAACCGATGGCGCCCAGCCTTATGGCGTCGAGCGCCGCGCCGATGACGACGGCTTCGGGAAACACTTCCGTCAGCCGCAGCACCTGAATGAACTCGCGTTTGCCGCGCTTGCCCATGCGCGTTTCCAGAAGTCGGCGCAGATGCGCGAGCGTCTCCGGCAGAGTCCAGCCCTGCAAGGGCGCCGCCTGATCGAGCGCGCCGGGCTTTTGTTCGAGCAGCGCCAGATAATGACGCGGCTCAAAAATAAAATCATCGCGCACGTAGCTGCGCGCATGGCGGGCGATCTCGGCGCCATCGCAGAAAATGGCGACCTCGTCGACGAAGCCTTTCGCCAGCACGTCGCGAAAGCCATACTTTGTGGGAACCGAATAATCGTTCGTGCGATAGCGGACGAGCGACAGGGACGAGACCTTTGTCGCGACCTTGTGGCAAGCCTCGAACGGCGTGGCGGGAAGTTCTCGAAAGGCGGCCATGTCGGCGACGAGCCTCTCGCCGATCGTCTGCTCATGCCGGCCGGCGCGCTCGTTCTGGCGAGCGCGGCAGCGCTCCGCGAGCCTGGCGTTGAGCGCTTCGATGGACGGCGCATGCGGAACGGGCGTCAGAAAATTGGCCCGCGAATATTTTACCAGTCCTTCTACTTTCCCCTTGTCGTTGCCCTTGCCCGGACGACCAAAGCGATCGTCGAACAAAAAGTGGCTGACGAGTTCGGTAAAGGCTTGCGTGCGCCGCCGTTCGCCGCCGCCCAGTATCTTCGCCACGGCGATCTTGAGATTGTCGTAGAGAATCGAAAGCGGAACGCCGCCGAAAAAAGCGAAGGCCGAGACATGGCCATCGAGAAACGCCTCCGTCGTCTCCGCCACGTAAGCCTTGATGAAGCAGGCGTCCGAATGCGGCAGGTCGAAGCAGAACACATGCAGCTTCATCCGCACGCCGCCGATGACGCCGACGCATTCGCCAAAATCCACCTGCGCATGACCCGGTGGATGCGCGAGCGGCACGAACACCTCGCGCGAGCGCGTGCGCGCCAGCCGCACATAATCCTTCACCACCGTGTAGCCGCCAAGGAAGCCGTGCTCGTCCCGCAGCCGTTCGAAAATCCGCCTCGCCGTATGCCGCTGCTTCGGCGGCGCCGTCTTGTCCGCCTCAAGGATGGCGTCGATCACCGGGAGCAGCGGCCCGAGCTTCGGCCGCTCGGGAGCCTTGGTGCGCACGTAACCCGGCGGCGCCGAATAGCGGCACATCTTCGCCACCGTGTCCCGGCTCAATCCAAACACCCGCGCCGCTTCACGCCGGCTCTTGCCCTCGATGAAAACAAAGCGTCGAACCGCCGCGTAAATCTCCACCGCAAACATCCCCGGCCGCCCTCCCGAATCAATGTTCGGGAAGTCAGCCTAAAACTGGCCGGGTTTTACGCCGCCACGCGGCCGCAATATGCGCCGCTCAATGGCCGATTATTGCGCCGCCGCGTACACCTTGTTCGTGATCGACCGATCCGCTCTGCCAGGGTGTCGGCGCCAAGCCAATTCCATTGAGATGAAAATCGCGCCAATATCGGTGCGGATAGCGTTCGGCGTTTCGTGTCGATTAGCTCCATCTTGCATGGTCGTCTCCAGAGTCGGTGTTCGCAACCTCACTCTGCCAGAGCGTCGGTCGCTATCCACCTCCCCATGGGATCTTATATGAGGTCCGCTTTCGGGCAGCCCAATCATTGCGCCGCGGACCTCACATAACCCTCCAGATTCCAGCCCGGACAAATCCAAGACGCGGCTCCGAGGGCCGTCAAAGGCCCGACATATGCAGCCGCGGCCGATTCGCTCCACGCCGTTCCGCGAATCGGCCGCGAAATCGGATATAACTCGCAGGCATCGCCAGGAAGACCGCCCACCATGCTGGAAACCTTGTACTCACGCTTGTTCCGCCTCGATCGCCATTACAAACACCTGATTCAGATCGTCGTGGACGGCGCATTGTTGACGGTGAGCTTCGCCGTCGCGATGGCGCTTCGGTTGGACAGTTTCGATTTCGCGTCGGATCTCGGGAGCTGGCTGGCGTTCCTGGTCGTCCTGCCTGTCACGCTCGTCGCATTTGCGAAGCTCGGATTTCATCGCGCCGTGATCCGTTACATAAGCAGCAACGCTCTTCGCCTACTGTTGGCGAGCCTCCTGTTGTCCGCAGCGCTTCTCTTCGTAATCAACCAAGCATTTGGCCTGTTCGTTCCGCGATCCGTGCCATTCATCTATTTGCTCCTAGCGTTCCTCACGGTGGGCGGCGTGCGCTTCGTGCTCCGGTCTATACACCGGCGCCGCCAGTACCGGCTGAAGAAACGCGTCGTGATTTACGGCGCCGGCGCCTCCGGCAGCCAATTGCTCGTCGCCCTGCGGCAGGGAACCGAATACGCTCCCGTCGCCTTCGTCGACGACGCCCCCACGATCCAAGGCCGAGTGATCGGTGGATACGAGGTCTATCCCACTTCCGCCCTGCAGGAGTTGATCGAAAACGAGCAGGTCGAGGTCGTGCTGCTGGCGATTCCGAGCGCGACCCGCGCGCAGCGCAAGTCCATCATCGATCGCCTTGAGAAGCTCAACACCCGCATCCAGACCATTCCCGGCATCGCAGACCTCGTCTCGGGCCGCGCGACCGTCGGTCAGGTCCGCGACGTCGCTATCGAAGACCTCCTCGGCCGCGATCCGGTGGCGCCGGAGCACCGCCTGATGGACGCCAATATCCGCGGCAAGGCCGTCTTGGTCAGCGGTGCCGGGGGATCGATCGGCAGCGAACTCTGTCGCCAGATCCTCCGTCAACGGCCCAGCGCCCTCGTCCTCTTCGAAATATCCGAATTCGCGCTCTACACCATTCATCAGGAGCTGCTGGACATCCTGAGGCGCGAGAGAATCGACGTCGAGCTGGCTCCCTTGCTGGGGTCCGTTCAGGATCAAAGCCGCGTCGAGGCCGCGCTGCGGCGATACAACGTCGCGACCATCTATCACGCCGCCGCCTATAAGCATGTGCCGATGGTCGAACACAATGTCGCGGAAGGCGTCCGAAACAATGTGTTCGGCACGCTGGCCCTCGCGCGGGCCGCGATCGGGGCGGGGGTCGGCGCGTTCATACTTGTATCGACCGACAAGGCGGTGCGTCCAACCAACGTCATGGGCGCGACGAAGCGCATGGCCGAGCTGGTCTGCCAGGCGTTCGCCCGGGAGCAATCCGGCACGCTTTTCTCGATGGTCCGCTTCGGAAACGTCCTCGGGTCGTCGGGTTCCGTCATCCCGCTGTTTCGACGCCAGATCGAGGCCGGTGGGCCCCTCACCGTGACGCATCGCGAAATCACCCGTTACTTCATGCTCATCCCGGAAGCGGCGCAGCTCGTCATTCAGGCGGGGGCGATGGCGCGCGGCGGCGACGTGTTCGTGCTCGACATGGGCGAACCGGTCCGCATCGTCGACCTCGCCGAAAGGATGGCCAGATTGAGCGGGCTGAAGTCCGTCGTCGTCGATCCCGCTCGTCCGGAGACGAAAAGCGACGACAGCGATATCGAAATCACCTTTTCGCAACTGCGTCCCGGCGAAAAGCTTTATGAGGAGTTGTTGATCGGAGAAAATGCGGCGACGACCAGCCATCCACGCATCCTCACGGCGACAGAGGTCGCGCTCGACTGGAGCGAACTCGCGCCTTTGCTCGATCGGCTCCTGGAGGCGTGCGCGGCGCAGTCCATCCCCGAAATCTGCGCGCTGCTTCGAAGCGCGCCGACCGGCTACAGCCCGACGGACGGCATCGCCGACCTCGTCTGGAAGGAGACAAGGGCGCGCGTCAACAAAATGAGTAATCCCCCGCAGATTCTATGAGGGCGAGCGGCGGTCTTGGATTGGCGATCTTGCTCATGCCCATCCTCCGTTCTTTCGTGGCGCGCCGCCTGCCGGTCGGCCAAGAGGGTCTTAGGTTTCCACCATTTCTCAGCGCTTCCTCAGATGACGAGTCGCCTAGCAGCCTGTCGGACTGAAGCCCTAAAAATCTGTAAGGCATTGATTTTACTTGGTACGTGTTTGGCCTTAAATCGTATGAACTCAAATAAAAACAAGGGGGCGGCGACCTTTCGCGCCGCGCAGGCTGCGAAGAAGGCCAAAAATCGGTAACTTCGAGCCTTCGCGCCTATTCACCCTAAATTTGACGTTGATCGCGCGCGTTCATCCGCCTTGTCGGCGCTCTTGCTACTATCGCTTCGGAGACTGTCATGTGCGGCATTGTGGGAATTATCGGCGCAGGCCCGGTAGCGGGCGGCATCATCGATTCGTTGAAGCGTCTGGAGTATCGCGGCTATGACTCCGCGGGCATCGCCACTTTGGAGAACGGGCGGCTGACCCGCCTGAGAGCGAGCGGCAAGCTCAAGAACCTTGAAGAAAAGCTCGCGGCCGCGCCGCTTTCCGGCGCCGCCGGCATCGGCCATACGCGCTGGGCGACGCACGGTCGCCCGACAGAGAATAACGCCCACCCGCACGACAGTGACCGCGTCGCGGTGGTTCAAAACGGCATCATCGAGAATTTCCGGGAGTTGCGCGCCGAACTGACGGCGAAGGGCCACGTCTTTTCGACCGAAACGGATTCGGAGGCCGTCGCCCATCTTGTCGCCTAGGAACTGCGCAATGGCGCGACGCCGGAAAAAGCGGTCGCGGCGGCGTTGAAGCGGCTGAAAGGCGCGTTCGCGCTCGCCTTTCTCTTCGAAGGCGAAGAGGATCTGCTCATCGGCGCATGACGCGGTTCGCCCCTCGCCGTCGGCAGGAGCGACGAAGGCGTCTATCTCGGCTCCGACGCTCTGGCGCTTGCGCCGTTCGCGACCTCCATCGCCTATCTCGACGAGGGCGACTGGGTGACGCTGACCCGCGAAGGCGCGCGCTTCCACGACGCCAAAGACGCGCCCGTCGAGCGACGCTTCCAGCCGCTGCTCGCCGGCTCCTTCTTGGTCGACAAAGACAACTACCGCCATTTCATGGCCAAGGAAATCCATGAGCAGCCCGAGGTCGTCGGCCGCACGCTGGCGCATTATCTCGATCTCGCCGAGGGCGTCGTGCGTTTGCCGTTCGAACTCAACTTCGATCCGCAGGCGCTGTCGCGCGTAACGATTTCGGCTTGCGGCACGGCATATTATGCGGGCCTCGTGGCCCGCTATTGGCTGGAGCGCTTCGCCCGCCTTTCGGTCGAAATCGACATCGCGTCCGAATTTCGCTACCGCGAAGCGCCATTGCCCGAAAACGGCTTGACCATCCTCGTCTCGCAGTCCGGGGAAACCGCCGATACGCTCGCCGCCCTGCGCTACGCCCGCGAGCAGGGCCAGCACATTCTCTCGATCGTCAACGTCGAAACGTCGACGATCGCCCGCGAGAGCGACACGGTGGCGCAGACATTGGCGGGACCCGAGATCGGGGTCGCCTCGACCAAGGCCTTCACCTGTCAGCTGTAAGCGCCGTTATTTCCCCATTGATTTTTTGGGTTCGTGCGGATTCTCTGATGTGAGATTCTTCTGAGAGACCGCCTCTCTCTGGAAGGATCCAACTATGAGCGAACGCACGAAGGCCACTGCGATTGAATGCGCTGGATTTGTGGAACGCGTCGATTTTCGTCGTTCACGATCTGGCCGTCGGCTTTGGTCGACCGAGCAGAAGGGGCGGATTGTTCGGGAAAGCCTTGTGCCGGGGGCTCGTGTCGCCGACGTGGCGCGCAAATACGGCTTACGCTCGCAGCAGCTGACACATTGGCGCCGCGCGGCGCGCGCGG
Organism: Methylocystis sp.; assembly: GCF_051062815.1. Classification (GTDB taxonomy): domain Bacteria; phylum Pseudomonadota; class Alphaproteobacteria; order Rhizobiales; family Beijerinckiaceae; genus Methylocystis. The sequence continues at coordinate 10,953 of NZ_JBPFDU010000005.1, forward strand.
GGCGTCTTGCGCTTGTGACCGACGAGCCTGCTGAGTTCGTTGAGATTGCGCTCGAAGATCTCGCCGCTCACAGAAAGACCGAGCCGAAGATCGAGATCGTCGTCGGCAAGGTGCTGCTGCGTCTGGAGAGGGACGCCGCATCGACACGCATCGCCGAGATCGTCGCGGCGTTGGAACGCAGCGCATGATCATCCCTGCTCAGGGACTGCGGATCGTGCTCGCCGTTCGTCCTGTTGATTTTCGCTGCGGGCATGATGCGCTGGCCGCTCTCGTGCAGAACACGCTCGGGCTCGATCCGCATTCCGGCTTGATCGTGGTGTTCCGTTCAAAGCGAAAGGATCGCTTGACGATTTTGCTGTGGGATGGAACCGGACTCGTCATGATTTACAAACGCCTCTCCGAGGACGGTTTCGTTTGGCCGCAGATCGGTGGTGGCGTTCTCCAACTCACCCGGGTTCAGTTCGAAGCGCTGTTCGACGGGCTGAACTGGAAGCGTGTCGGTGAGCCGGTCATGACCGCACCGGTTGCGGCAAACTGACTCGGGTCCGCTGGATTCTATTCGTTCGCGCGGTGCGTTGCATGAGGTAGATTGCGTTGCATGACGCCAAGCTTCGACGCCGCCCGACTAGCAGAGCTGCCCGCCGATCTGCGCGCGTTGTTCGAAGCTCAGCGCGCGATGCTCGAGGCCGAACGGGTCCGCGCAGATCACGAGCTTGCGGCGCGCCTTCACGTAGAGAGCGAGCTGGCTGCATCCAAGGAAACGGTCGAACGCCTCCAGCTGCTCGTCAAGGAATACGAACGCGCGCGGTTCGGCAAGCGCTCGGAGAAGTTCGATCCCGATCAATTGCAGCTCGTGCTCGAAGACATCGAGATCGCAATTGCCGAAACGCAAGAGAGCGAGGACGATCGCGCGCGCCGCTCGGGCCGCCCGCCTGGGAGCAAAAGAACTGGCCGCGCCGCGCGCGCCTTTCCCGCCCATCTGCCGCGCGTCGAGCGCGTGATCGAGCCCTTGAGCCTCGCCTGTCCCTGCGGTTGCGACGAGATGGTTCGGATCGGCGAGGACCGCTCCAGCCGCCTCGACGTGACGCCCGCGCAATATCGCGTCATTGAGACAGTGCGGCCCCGCTACGCCTGTCCGAAGGGTTGCTCGGGCGTTGCTCAGGCGCCGGCGCCCGCGCATCTGATCGAGGGCGGCGTGCCGACCGAGGCGCTGCTGGCGCAGGTCGCGGTAGCGAAGTTCAGCGAGCACATGCCGCTCTACCGCCAGTCGCAGGTCTTCGGGCGGCACGGCATCCTGCTGGATCGCGCCGTTCTGGCCGATTGGATGGGAACGGTCGCCTTTCACCTCGCGCCGCTCGTCGAGCGCATGAGCGCGCTCATGAAGCTGTCCGGCCGCCTGTTCATGGATGAGACGCGGGCGCCGGTGCTTGATCCCGGTCGCGGGCGCACGAAGACCGGTTATCTCTGGGCGGTTCTGCGCGACGACCGCGGGCACGGCGGCGCCGATCCGCCGATCGTGGTCTATCATTACGCGCCGGGGCGCAGCGGCGAGCACGCCGAGCGCATTCTCGAAGGGTTCGACGGCGTTCTTCAGGTCGACGGCTACGCCGGCTATCACCGGCTGGCGCGGCCCGGGCGCCGCAGCGGCGCACCCTTGAGGCTCGCCTGGTGTTGGAGCCACGGAAGGCGCGAGATCATCGCCGCCACGCCGAAGGCGGGCTCGCCCGTCGCCGAGGCGGTCCTTGCGCGCATCGCGGCGCTCTATGCGATCGAGGCGGAGATCAGAGGCAAGGCGGCGTCGATCCGGCAAAGCGCTCGCGTCGAGCGATCACGGCCTCTCGTCATCGAGCTCGAAGCTTTCTTGCGCGCCCAGGCCGCGCGCCTGTCGGGCCGCAGCGACATGGGAAAGGCCGTCGCCTATCTTCTGAACCACTGGGACGGGCTGACGCTGTTCCTTCAAGACGGCCTTATCGAGATGGATACGAACCTCGTCGAAAATCAAATCAGGCCGCTAGCGAAGCGTGAGTCATTGTGCGCCCTTTCTTCAAGCATCTGTAAACATTGGAAGCGTGTCCGCGTCGACAACACGACACGGGCGACCTTTACGGGCCACCGCCGCTTTCACCGGGTCCGACGCCAAGTCCTCGGCCCGTATTTGATGCGGGGCTCCGGCGACAACCTGCACGGCAGGAAGGACACTCGTTTTGATCAGGCGCCGAATCGTATGGTGGGTGACCCCTAACAGCTTTGCCGCCTCCCTCATGGTGAGCCATTCGCCGTCCTTTTCCGCCGATCGATAGGCATGGATTCCACGCACACGTCGAACGGAAGCAACACGATGCGCTGTCCAGGTTTTGCGTTGGCCAGTGGGCATGCCCATTCGATTGAGCGACGCGGCGATATGCTCGTCCGACCAGCGACCAGCCATGCTTCGCATGACCGCCAATGCGTCCTCTGTCGTCGCGCAACCGTGCTCGCCAGCCCGTGGTTTACGGACACGCAGTTCGGAATGCTGACCGCCACGCCAGTGAATCGTCAACACGACTTCGCGTGCGGCGTCGTCGACATCGACGATGATGTCGGCGATCAATGTCCGCAGCAGTTGTTGTCGGGCGCGCATCGTAACATTCGGCGCATGCCATGCTGCGGATAGATTATCCGCCAGGTTCGTGAAGGCGCTCGGATCGACCTCAAGGGCTGATGGGCGTTCCGCGGGCTGGCGCATCTCCAGTTCGCGGACACGCCGCAGCGCCGTCTCCCAGCTTTTTTCTAGTTGCGCGGCAATGAGACGATTGTCGGGATCGCAGGCCGCATAACGACGCTCGGCCAGACTTGCCTCATAGCGAGCCTGCTGCATTTCCATGTCGAGGATGCGTTGCTGGTCTTCCTGTTGTTCCCGGTGCATTCGTTCCGCCTCAAACGCCGCATCGATCGCCAATGGCTCCACCGCCCGCAACAACTCTCGCGAGACGGCCGCATCGACCCGCGGGCCGCCGAAGGTCATGCACCGCGGAAGCCCCATCATAAGGTTTGGCTTGTCGCAGCGATATACCGGCCGACTCTGAGGATTGCCCGTATAGGCGACGCTCAATCGCCGTCCGCACCGCCTGCAAGTCATTACGCCCGACAAAAGCGCCTTGCCGCCCCGGCCGGACTTCAGGCCTGCGGCGCTGCCGTAATTGTTGAGGGCGAGCTGCTTCTGGTTGCGCTCATATTCCGACCAGTCGATATAGCCTTCGTGATGATCCTTGATCATCACCTCCCATGTCCCGAACGGCTTGCCGTGTCCGTAACTTCGCCGCGCCCTTCCGTCGACGATGGACGTGCGTTTCTCACTTTTCCCGTAAACGTAGACCCCCGCGTAGAACGGATTTTTGAGAACGGCGATCACATTGCGGTAGCGGATCGGTGTCCAGTCGAAGAGAGCTGGCCTCGCAAATTCGGACGGTGAGATAAGTGGATTTTCTGACTGAGGGCGGCGAGGATTCTCGCTGCGAATCAGGAGCATTCGATGACGAAGAGGAGCCGCCGGACGCATTCTCCGGCGTTCAAGGCGAAAGTGGCGTTGGCCGCGATCAAGGGCGAGATGACGCTGGCCGCACTGGCGCAGCAGTTCGACGTGCATCCGAACCAGATCACGACGTGGAAGAGCCAGCTTCTGGAAGGCGCGGCGGGCGTGTTCGGGCAGGAGAAGGCGGAGCCGAAAGAGGCGGCCGTGGATTTGAAGTCGCTTCACGCCAAGATTGGCGAACTGACCCTGGCCAATGATTTTTTAGAGGGCGCGCTCAGCAAAGCGGGCCTGCTGAGCGCAAAGCGATGATTGATCGCAGCCACGCCTTCCCGATCAAAGGACAAGCCAGGATGCTCGGCCTTTCGCGGAGCACGGTCTATTACAAGTCTCGGCCGGTGTCGGCCGAGGACCTGAAGCTGATGCGGCGTCTCGACGAACTGCATCTCGATTATCCCTTCGCCGGAGCGCGGATGCTGCGGGATCTGTTGCGGCGCGAGGGCGCCGTCGTCGGCCGCCGGCATGTCGCGACGCTGATGAAGCGGATGGGGATCGAGGCGATCTACCGGCGGCCGAATACGAGCAAGCCGGCGGCCGGCCACAGGATCTACCCGTATCTTCTGCGCGGCGTGAAGATCGACCGGCCGGATCATGTCTGGGCGATGGACATCAGCTACATCCCGATGCGGCGCGGATTCGTCTATCTCGCGGCGGTTGTCGACGTGGCGAGCCGCCGCGTCCTTTCGCATCGCGTGTCGATCACGATGGAGGCGGCGTTCTGCGTCGAGGCGCTTGAGGAGGCGTTGGCGAAACACGGCAAGCCCGAGATTTTCAACACGGATCAGGGGAGCCAGGGCGGATTCAATCGATCGTCGCAACGGTTGCAAAATAGTTCATCCGATGAAGGCGTTCAACGCTTCAGCGGGTGTTCTCCAATCCAGGGCCTTCCGTGGTCGTGTGTTCAACACGTGAGCGACGGCCTCCAGGGCTTCGGCGCTATGCTCGCTGAGATCGGTTCCCTTTGGAAAATATTGCCGCAGCAGCCCATTGGTGTTCTCGTTTGTGCCTCGTTGCCACGGACTGTGCGGATCACAAAAATAGACGCTTAGTCCTGTGTCGATCCGCAGACGTGGATGTTGCGCCATTTCCGCTCCCTGATCCCAGGTCAATGACCGGCGTAATAGTTCGGGGAGCTGGACGATCGTCCGACTGATTGCATCACGAACCGCGTCGGCGCCGTGGCCCGCCAGAGCAGGCCCATTCTTCACGCGCGCAGTTTCACCATGGCCCGCCATCCGGGGCAGATGCAGCAGCAGCGTGAAGCGTGTTGTCCTTTCGACCAACGTTCCGATGGCGGAGCTACGCAAGCCGAGGATCAGATCACCTTCCCAGTGACCCGGAACGGCCCGGTCTTCGGCTTCGGCGGGACGTTCACTGATCATGATCTCGGGCGAGACGAAAGACTTGCTTTTTCCTCGGGTGCGTGCGCGTGGCGTCCGCAGCGCTCTCCCTGTTCGAAGGCAGGCGGTCAACTCGCGTCGGAGCCCGCCGCGCGCTTGAATGAAAAGGGCTTGATAGATCGCTTCGTGACTGATCCGCATCTCCGTGTCGTCGGGAAAGTCCAATGGCAATCGACGAGCGATCTGCTCAGGGCTCCAGGCGCGCGCCCAGCGCCGACTTTGCCGAGGCCCCGTCTTGCGGCCTTTCCATTCGACCTTCGGCCCCGATATTTTCGAGCCGTCACCCGAGCTGATTTCCCCGGACAGCCTTTCCTGAACATACTGCCGCAAACGAGAGTTCGTCGCCAGTTTCGCGGGTTTTGGCCGCTGAGCTGATCGATCCGCATGCCATTGGGCGGCAGTGGCGCGGTAATCGGAACCACCGGAACGCCTCGCGGCATTGCGACGCAGTTCGCGGGATATGGTCGAGGCGGCTCGTCCCAATTGGCGCGCAATCTCACAGACGCCCTGATCTTGTGCGTAAAGGATCGCGATTTCTTCTCGCTCGGCAAACGACAGATAGCGCCCGGACGGCGGTTTTGAATTTTTCGACAAATGCGACGGCGCCATGCCGCCCGCCCTCCGAAACCACCGGACGCCGACCGCCGGGGAGACGCCCGCATCTATACCAGCGCCATCGCTTGTCCGACCCGCGGCAATTGCTTTCCAGAACCGGACAAGTTGCTCCCGCACAGCTGCCGACGGCCTGCCGGGAGAGCGCATCGCCTTTCTGTCAGACGTCCTGATATTCGATCTCGTGCTCGCCATCGCCGTCTCCATCGAGAGCGTTCCGACGATCGATTGAATCCGCCCAGTTCACCAGCCTCGACTTCACCAACGTGCTGCTCGACGGGAAAATCGCCATCAGCATGGACGGCAAGGGCGCCTGGCGCGACAATGTTTTTGTCGAGCGGCTGTGGCGATCCGTCAAATATGAGGAGGTCTATCTGCGCGCTTACGACAGCGTGGCTGAGGCGCGCGCGTCGATCGCCCGCTATCTGACGTTCTACAATGAAAGAAGGCCGCATTCGGCGCTTGACCGGCGCACCCCGGACGAGGCTTACTTCGGCGCAAGGATAATCGCGGCGGCGGCATAACCGTCGCGACG
>NZ_JBPFDU010000006.1:0-17236 GCF_051062815.1 Methylocystis sp.
TGGATAGATTGCGCATGAATGGCGCGGTGATCGTGTCCATTTCTAATACAAGCGGACACTACGCGGATGTCGGACGGCAAGGACGATGGTGGAGCGGCGCCCGGGCGCAGGCGTCGATCCTGGACCCTTGATGAGAAGCGCCGGATCATCGACGAGAGCCTGGAAGATGGCGCCTCGATCGCCGAGGTCGCGCGACGGCACGATCTTAACGCCAACCAGCTCTTCACCTGGCGTCGGCAGTGCGGCTTGGAGCCCGCCGAGCCGAAGAAACTCGCGCCGATCCTACCGGTGACGATTACTCCTGCGGCAGCGGCGGAAGAATCCGGGCTGGGATCAAGCGGCCAGATTGAGATCGTGCTCGCCGAGGGCGAACGTATCCTTGTGTGGTCGGACGTCGAGACGGCGGCGTTGACGCGTGTCTTGAAGGCGCTGTCGCGGCGATGATCCCGATTCCGAGCGGCGTTCGGGTATGGATTGCAACGGGCCACACCGACATGCGGCGCGGCATGCAGGGGCTTGCGCTGCAAGTTCAGGAGAGTCTGAAGCGCGATCCTTATGTCGGCGATCTCTATATCTTCCGGGGCCGGCGTGGCGATCTGGCGAAGATCCTCTGGCACGACGGCATCGGGCTGTCTCTTTACGCCAAACGACTGGACCGCGGAAAGTTCATCTGGCCGTCGGCGTCAGGCGGCACGGTGTCGATCTCGGCGGCGCAGATGGCGTATATGCTCGAAGGGATAGACTGGCGGAATCCACAACTGACATGGCGACCCAAGAGCGCCGGATAATCTGCACGCGCTGGTGAAAAAATGCGGGGCGCGTGCATTTTGGGGCGCCACAAATCGCGAAAATTATGATTCACTTCGTCTCATGGATGCCGCTCGCGCCGCTCTTGCCCGAGAAAACGCCGCCCTGAAAGCGGAGCTGGCGGTGGCGCGCGCGAAGGCTTCGGAAGATGCGGCGCTGATCGCGCAGCAGACGCTGCGGATCGCGAAACTGGAGCGTCAGGTTTACGGCCAGAAATCGGAACGCTCGGCGCGGTTGATCGATCAACTGGCGCTCGTGTTCGAAGAGCTGGAAGCGAGCGCGACAGAAGACGAATTGGCGGCGGAACAGGCAGTCGCCAAGGCGACTAATGTCCGCGGATTTACGCGCCGGCGCGCCGAGCGCAATACGTTCCCCGATCACTTGCCTCGTGAGCGCGTGGTGATTGATCCGCCGACAGCGTGCGAATGTTGTGGAGGCACGCGCCTGCGCAAGCTCGGCGAAGATGTCACGCGCACGCTGGAGACGCAGCCGCGTCAGTGGAAAGTGATCGAGACGGTGCGGGAGAAGTTCACCTGCCGGGACTGCGAGAAGATCAGCCAGGCGCCGGCGCCGTTCCATTCAATACCACGCGCATGGGCGGGTCCGAGCTTGCTGGCGATGATCGTGTTCGAGAAGTTCGGACAGCACCACCCGCTGAACCGCCAAGCCGAGCGTTACGCATTGGAAGGCACGCCGATCGCGCTGTCGACGATGGCCGACGCGGTGGGCGCCGTCTGCGCGGCGTTCGATCCCCTTCGTCGCCTCATCGAAGCCCATGTGATGGCGGCCGAGCGGTTGCACGGGGACGACACGACAGTGCCGGTGCTGGCGAAAGGCAAGACCGACACCGGGCGGTGCTGGGTGTATGTTCGCGATGACAAGCCGTTCGGCGGCGCCGGGCCGCCCGCGGCGATGTTTTACTACTCGCGCGATCGGAAGGGCGAGCATCCACAAACCCATCTGGCGGGATACGCCGGCATCCTGCAGGCCGACGCCTACGACGGCTACAACAAGCTCTATCTAGCGGACCGAAAACCGGGACCTGTTCGCGAGGCCGCGTGTTGGGTGCACGCTCGCCGACCGTTCTTCGCCATGGCCGATCTTGAGGAGAACGCGCGTCGCAAGGCTGCGGGCAAGAAGGAGATACCTCTCTCGCCGATCGCGATCGAGGTCGTTCGCCGCATCGACGCGCTGTTTGCAATCGAACGCTCCATCAACGGCAAGAGCCCGGAGGAGCGCGTTGCGGTTCGACATGCCTCGAGCCGGGCTCTGGTCGACGATCTGCATGTCTACATGCGAGAGCAGGCGGCCAAGTTGTCGCGCGGGCATGACCTGGCTAAGGCGATCCAGTACATGCTGAAGCGCTGGGCGGCCTTCACGCTGTTCCTTAATGACGGACGTGTGTGCATGTCCAATAATGCCGCCGAGCGCGGCCTGCGCGGCATCGCTTTGGGAAGAAAATCATGGCTGTTCTGCGGATCCGATCGCGGCGGGCAGCGCGCTGCGGCGATGTATAGCCTCATCGTGACGGCGAAAATGAACGGCGTTGATCCGCAGGCATGGCTCGCCGATGTCCTCGCGCGCATCGCCGGCCATCCCGCGCACCGGCTTGATGAACTGCTGCCGTGGAACTGGCGACAAGCAGCAGCGGCAGACCCGGCGATCGCGGCCTGACCATGCACGTCAACAAAGTTTACCGTGTGACAACCATCGATCGCGTCGCCGCCGATCTCGGCGAGAGCGCCGACTGGCTGCACGACGTCGCCATGGAAATGGATACCGAGGATGGCGTGATCTGGGTCTACGGTCCTGGCGACGAACAGCTCATGGCGTTCACGGACTTCGGCATCGAGACGCTCGCCGACCTGATCAAAATCCACAAAGATGACCCGACGCTTCTGAGGCGTTGAGAGCCAAACCCCTCATCCCCGCGGCCTACGCCGAATGGCTACCGCAAGTCGTCGAGGAGTCGCTGTAAGCGGCGCTCTGACCTCGCTGTCTGGCGGCGAAGCGCACGCTGGGCTAAGGATGAAAGTTTCGTGCCCTCAGGAGATATTCATTGGCTAGGCCCCATCCCCGTGCAGAGCACACGCGCCCGCTGGCTGCGGCAAGATAGCTACCAACGCCAGAGGACAAGAAACCATGATTCTGCCGTGCCTCGGGAGTTCTTCATGGGAGACTGAGTCAGTGGTCTTTGCCGGCTTCGCAAGGAACCTCTAAAGCCTCAAGAAACACAGGTCTGCACTGGTCAGTTCCTTGTCAAGTTCTGTAGCGCCGCCGCATTGTCCAAGACTGCTTCGTCACCGTCACTGTGGGCCTGCGCCACTCTGGCAGTGCTCTCCGGGAGACCGGTCAGTTCAACATGAAAGCCGGCTGTGCCGTAGAGCCTCATTGGGATCGGTGCGTCGTAGAAATACGCGCCGAGATCTATTCCGGTGAAATCCGCGCGGCTCTCGGAGGGAACGAATGTGCAGGCAATTCCACGACGTAATCTGCCATCCGTTGTGCGGCACGTAAGCGCGGCGACCGAATCGGGGGGACGCGACTCCTGTAGCGCCAAGAGCAGCTCGAGTAGAGGCAGTTCGCCGCGGCCTTCAATGACAGAGTCGAAAGAGTCCCCGATGAGGTTGGCAAAGGAGGAATGCGGGCCCAAGATTACCGAACAGTATGGGCCGCCGAGCGTAATGTGTGTTGAAGGTAGGATTTTCTTCAGCAGCAGGCAAAGTGTGAATGCCGACAACGTCTGCGCCGGGCCCACGAGCGCAATGCCGACAACGCTGGGTCGCATCGCTTGTAGTGTCTGCGCGAGGCGCCTCGCGTAATACTGAAGAAAGATATTCTCCTCGTGATCCTCACAGAAGCGCACGATGTCAGTGAAATTTTGTGCGAGCTGCGTAACGGTCAAGTCACGGTGGTTCAACCAAATAGTTGGGTAAATGGTCGAGACCAACTGCAAATACGAGTCCCATGTCCTGATCGCAGCCTGACGCGAGCGATGATCAAGGTGGAAGCCGGGCGCGCGCATGCTGAAGACTACGGCCGCATCACGCCCCCCCTTTTCAAGTCGATCGCGCACGGCCATGCTGACTTGCCGATCCGAACGACTGGCCTGCGTTGCCGCAGGCCGACTCTCCAAGCGCGTGAGCGCACTGGCTCGGAATTCTTCTGAGAGAAGGTAATTATGAAACTGAACGTTCGCGTCCAGTATTTCAGATGCCTGCCCCCGGCTCCTCAGGTAACCCTGAAGCAAGGGAAGGCTAGGGTAGACCTGGAAGGCTGGCCAGTGCGGCGGAAAAACGAGCACCGCATCCATCCAGCCATCTCCTTGCTCTTTCACTGAATTCCGCCACCCCCATTAGCATTTGAGGCGCCCATTATCCAGTCTCGGCGACGCCAAGAAGCGTACCAAGGCTTGGTTCAGAATGACATAGCGTGGTATGAATTTGCATCCGGCAGCACTCGCGTCTATTGGCGCGGGCGCTGCTGTAACGCCAGACGGGTTGGAGCCACCAATGGTCGACCGTACACTGCATCTGGTCGGTGGAGAGAGCGCGAGCGAGCAGGTCATGTTGGCCGGCATTGCGGGAAAGATCTACTCGATTGACGACATCATGATGGAAGGTCCGGTCCCGAATGGGCTTTCGTCCGATTCGGATTGGCAGTTTCGAGCTCAGGTTATTGAGCAAATTTTCCGCGTGCCCGCTGACCGCTACCTTAAAAACAAGGCGTCGCGAGAACAGCTGCTTTGTAGAATTTCAGATTTCGACGAGACCGTTTTCTGGTTCGAGCAGTCCCTCTTTTGTCAGATCAACTTTCTCCAATTCTTCGCGTGGCTCGCGGATCGAGTGCCATTTTCGACCAAGCTATCGATCGCCGCTTGGAACATGGATTCGGTTGGCCGGTTGAACGCCGAACGGAGCCGGGAACTGTTTGCACAACGTAAACCAGCTTCCGGCGCATTGTTCAAGTTAAGCAAGGTTGCTTGGGCCGCGTACTGCGCTCCTGATCCGCTTCAGCTGGCAACGCTCGTCAGGCAGCACGATTTTTCAGCTTGGCCGGAACTTCGCGGCGGGCTCGAAATGCATATGAAGCGATTTCCAGGAGAAACCAGGCTCAATTTCCTCGAAACCTCGTTGCTCGAGTTCATCGAGGAAATGGGTCCGGCAGGTGCTTCTATCATCGAACTCGTTGGCCGTTTTTTTACCGAGCCCAGGACGCGGGGTTACGGGCTCGGTGATATACAGATTATTGCTCATTTGAACGAACTTGCTCAGTCGCCGAGTCCGCTGATCACTCAAACGAGCAGCGGCGCGGACCCATCGGAAAGCAATCTCATGAATGCGGTTGCCTTCCGGGTGGATCCGGTTACGGCCAAGGAGCCGATGCCGGTCAAAACAAAGTTTGTGCTTACACCGAGGGGGCGCACGATGCTTGCGGGAAACCGCGAAGAGGAATTTGAGCGACATACCGTCCGCTGGCTTGGCGGCGTGCACCTCGAAAATGGCCCCGACCACTGGCGGTGGGATCATGCGCTCGGGCTGGTGGCAGGGATTGATTGACCGGAAACGCGGCGGCTAGAGAAGGCGGCGACGTTGGTGCGCGCGAGACCTCCATGGGGGGGCCAAGACCCTGCAGAATTGTGATTTAAGGTCTTCGCCCGGGACGGAGGGAGCGCAGCCATGGAACGGTCGATTTACTTGATCAGTCCGAAGTGCCCGGAACCATCAGCTTTTGGCATGGATGTATTTACTTTCCTTGGCTTCAAGTCTGCAAAATATCAAGCTGATCTTTCGATTGTCACGGTAGCAACGGTCATAGGCGATGGTGTTACCATTGAAATCTGCGACGAGGATTTGAGCGAGATCAACTTCGATCATTCCGCTCCTGTCGTCGGCATTTCTTGCCGCATTTATCAAGAGGACCGAGTGATCGCGATAGCGGATGATTTCAGGCGTCGCGGAAAATTCATCATCGTTGGCGGGCCTGCCGTTCCTTTGATGAAAGACCTTCTGAAACCACATTGCGATGTACTTGTAACGGGAGAAATTGAGGATATTGCTAGCACTTTGTTCACGGATGTTTTCTGCGGCAAAGCTAAGCACGAGTATTACGGTAATCAGCCTGACCTCGCGTCGTCTCGCCCACCGCGATGGGACCTTTATTCCCATCATCGGGTGCTCCTTGGTGCGCTGCAAACCTCGCGGGGTTGCCCGTTTGAGTGCGAATTCTGTGATGTTCCGGTTATACTTGGCCGAAAGCAGCGATTCAAGACCATTCCGCAGGTCATCCAGGAGCTGGACGCTCTTTACAACTATGGCTATCGAGTGGTTTCCATCCTGGACGACAATTTTCTTGTCTATCGTCGAAGATCACACGAGGTATTGACTGCGATCCGCGATTGGAACCACAGCAGAAGATCGGGCGGCGTAGCTTTAGCCGCAATGTTCTCACTCGATCTCGCACGTGACCCCGAACTGCTTGCCTTAGCTGCAGAGGCCGGAGTCAGGTATGCGTTCATTGGCATCGAATCCATAAACGTTGACAGCTTACGGGAAACGAAGAAGAAGCAGAACATTGTTCCTGACATCCTGAAAACTGTTTCGACGCTTCCAAAACTTGGGATCATGCCAGCGGCCGGAATAGTCGTCGGTTTCGATGCTGATGACAAGGGTGTCTTTGAAAAACAGTTCGACTTCGCGATGAGATCGCCGATTCCGATTCTCGGCATCAGTATGCTCACGCCTATTCAAACGGCTCCCCTTTACGAACGCATGATGAAAGAAGGCCGCATTGGGCCCAGCTTCTCCGGGGTTCCTAGTCTCGTTCCAAAACAAATGACACGTGAATGTCTTGAGAAAGGCTATATGTGGCTCCTTCAGAACCTTTACACACCGGCGAATTTCGCTCAACGAATGTGCGCGTTCATACGCGAGTTCATACCAAACCAGAACGCGCCGCCTCCGGCAACGCCCGAGCAAATGCGACCGATAGAGCTCGAGGCAACTTCGCGCATTATCGAAAGATTGACGGCGCTGGGAGACGAGGAATCTCGCGCCATGCACAGGATCCGCGCGGCGCTCGATCTCAACCCGGGGGCGGAACTGGCGACGAGAATGGCGCTTTTCGAGTATGCCAGGGTCTACACCGCCGTGAATCTATTGCCTGGCCAATACGCTCGCTCGCTCGCCGGTGTTGAACAATCAGGGGCACGCGCGGTCGGCGACAGCCCGGCTTTTGCCGGTACGTCGGACGGGTGAAAAGGTATTCATCGCGGCACGAAGCTGCGAGCCAAAGTGGAGCATGCCATTGCCCGAATTTTGCGCGCAGCCCGAAACGACGGGGATCATATCGTATGCGCCTTCGGAAGGCTTGACTCGCCATGGCCGGACAACGTTGTTGACCTGTTGACCGGCTAATGACCCTCTGAAAGAGCGGTGTCAACAGTCTGTGCAAAGATCCGATCCAAACCCCTCACCAGCAGATCCACCTGTCCGTCACCAAGCGTCGCCTTATCACAATAAATGGTAGCGCGTAGCTTTTCCTCGGACAGGTCCAAGACGAACGATAACTCGACGTCCGGCGGTCGGATGAAGAGCGCTTTCGCCTCAACACCAGGCGCCACATAGGGGCAAACATTTTCACTAACTTGAAACAGAACTGTTACATTGATACGGCGACCAGCGTTGGCTTGCGCTAACTGATCCAAGACGTCGGCGGAGGCCAGGTCTCGTCGAAGAAAAGCATCCAGGGTCGCCTCGGATACCTGTCGCGAGAGCTCACTCAAACTGAGCTCTTGGGCAAACCTGATGCACAAGATGCGGTCGTCGGCGATCGAACCAACAATGCGATCACAGCCAGGCCAATCTCTGTTCGAAGCGCGTAGCCCCACAAGGATCGCGTCTCGTCCGTCGATTTGATGAAACGCGGCCAGGAATGCGGCGAGCAGCAGTTCGGTGAGATTTACGCCCACTTGTTCGGCCAACTTCCGAGCGACGATCAAGAGCGTAGGGGACGGCGACCATTCTCGTGCGCACTGGCCGGAGATTTTGGCTAGCGGGTAATCTGCCCTGGAACTGGATCGCGATCCGATATCGCCGATTACTCCGCGTACGAAGGACGCGAGTTGGGCGACGTATCCGCTGGTGTTGCGCCAATCTGCCGTCCAGGCAAGATAGTCGAGATATTGGATCGAGAGTGGTTCAAGGTGCCCCATGGAGGCCCCGCGCAATATCGCCGCGAGGTCCTCCGAAAGGATCCACATGGATTGCTCGTCCACAAACATCCGTGGTGCCACAAGGACCAGGCACTCTCCCGGCAGTTGCGTACGGACGCGCACTGCCCGCAGCGACGGGCGGCGCTGCAAATCGATCAGCTTGAGCACTTCATCAGCGATTGCCGGCCAAAGCAGATCGCTGTTGCCGGTTGGCAGGTCGGAGATGTGCAACTCGATTATCTCAGACGGCCCGGGAGCCACCACGGTCTGGTATGCCACTCCGTCAGTCAGTCGAATCGCCATGCGTAAAGCTTCGTGCTGAGCGACCAAGGCCTCAAGGCCGAGGCCAAGGGCCTTTTTGTCGATTTTGTTCACGAATCGCAGCGCGATAGCCACGATGTGTGTGAAGCAATAACCCTTGGAAGCCAAGGCATAATTCCGTCTTTGCGACGGGCTGAAGGGCCGCGTTTCGCTCCGCTCGTGGGCCGAGATTTGGACAGCGGCACTAACTCTGGCCGCCTCGATATATTGCACAAAATCCGACAGCATTGGCGCTTCAAATAGGCTGCGTACCGGCAACCGGATCCGGAAAAGCCGGCGCACGAGGGAAACGACCTGAAGCGCCAGCAAGGAGTGGCCGCCCAGATCATTGAAGAAATCGTCCGTGCTTCCCAGTGTGGACGAATCTTTTTCCAGGACCAGAGCCCAAATGCGGGCGACGGCCTTCTCTACGAGCGAGCGTGGACCGGTGCGGACTGGCCTTTGCTCAGCAGTCGCCGCCACTGAGATCAACATCTTGTTGTCGGCCTTGCCGGTTTGGGTCGTGGGTAGTGAACGGACTTTCGTCAGTGACGCCGGGATCATGTAGCTCGGCAAGCGCGACCGCAGGAATTGACGGAGCTCGGCCGCTGACGGACCTGCGCCAGGGCCGGAGATCCAGTAGGCCGTCAAGCTGCTGCCCTCCGATTCATGGGGTGCCGAAACCACGGCGGCCTGGCGCACGTCGGGGTGCTCCCGGAGGACGGCTTCAATCTCGCCCATCTCCACGCGGCAGCCGCGGATCTTGACCTGCCGATCCGCCCGTCCAACATGGATTAACGTCCCGTCGCGGTGGCGACGGACGTAATCCCCTGTTCGATACATTCGTGCCCCCGACGAGGCGGAGAAGGGATCCGGCAAGAACCGCTCCGCTGTTTCCGAAGGTCGACACAGGTACCCCAGTGCGACACCGCAGCCGCCGATATAGAGTTCGCCAATCATCTGCGGTGGCACGATGTTCAATTCGGCGTCGAGCACATAGCATCGCGTGTTGTTCACTGGTCGGCCAATGGAAATGGGCTTGCCATCCAGACGGATATCCTCCCACGTGGACCATATCGTCGTCTCGGTGGGGCCATACAAATTGACGAGCCTCGCGCATCGACGTAACAATTCATCCGCCAAATCACGCTGCAGTGTTTCGCCGCCGCATAGGATCGTCAGCGCGCCGCCGCCGAGCCAATCAGCAGCAATGAGCGACCTAAATAACGTTGGCGTGCCTTGCAGTAACGTTACCTTGTGCGTTTGCAGGAAAGCGGACAGCAGCTCAGCGTCCAGCATTGTGGATCGAGAAGCCACGACCACAGCCCCCCCCTGCAGCAACGGCGAGAACCACTCGAGTGCGGAGACGTCGAACGACATCGACGTCCCCGCACACATCACGGTGGTTTCATTCAGCGCGAGATCATTCGCGAGTGACAGGAGGACGTTCACTAGAGCCTGATGTTGAACCGGCACGCCTTTCGGCACCCCCGTGGATCCGGACGTGAATGCGAAATAAGCGAGATCGCGCGGCCCGACGGGAGTATTGAGATTGCCGGCATCATGACGGTCCAGTTGCGAGAATAATTGTTGGCTCAAGACGATGTATTGAGGGACATTCAAGTCGGGTCGTACTGCCGCTGGCGTCGTGACAACGGCAAATAGTGACGCACTCGTGAGCATGCGCTGAAGGCGCTCATCGGGCAAAGCCGGGTCGAGGGCTACATACAGGCCGCCGCTCTTCAACGCGGCGAGTATCGTTAGCACCGCCTCCACGCCCGGCTCCATAAGAACGCCGATCGGTGCGCCCGGAGTCACGCCGAGATGCTGGAGATAGCGAGCTAAACGGTTGGCGAGGCCGTTGAACTCTCCGTAGGTCAAGTTCACGCCGTCAGCCGAAACCGCGCAGACGTGAGGCAAGGCTGCCGCCTTCGCTTCAATGAGTTCATGGATAGGCAAGGCGGGGATCGGCGCTTCGCAGCCTTGGCCGCTGCGCAGGATTGTATGCTCTTGCTCAGCGGTCAGGAGCGGGAGCGCCGAAATAGGGACATCCAGATCCCACGCGACGCCGGAAAGCAAAGCCGTAAAACATTCTGCTATCTGCCGTATGGTCTCGGAGTCAAAGAGGTCAGTATTGTAGATCCAGGCGCAAGAGAGGCCTTCCTTAGTTTCGCGCACGGAAAGGGAGAGCTCGAACTCCGCAGCAACGCAAGGGACTTCGGGAAAAGTCACGCGCAATTCCGGAAGCTGCATGTCTTCGAGATCGAGGCTGAAATAGGAAAACCAGATCTGGATTACCGGCTCGCGATTGAGCAGACGTGCAGGGCGGAGCAACTCGACCAGCTTTGCGAACGGCACAGATTGATGATCATAGGCAGCCAACGCTACTTCGCGTCCGTGGCGCAACACATCCCGGAACGTGCGGCAACTCGACAGATCGCAACGAAGAACTAAGGTATTTGCAAAAAAACCCACGAGATGCTCGAGCAAGGAATTCTCTCGATTTGCAATTGGTGAACCTATTGCGATGTCTACCTGCCCAGTAAAGCGCGAGAGCAGCACCTGGAAAGCCGACACCAAAAGCATGAACCTAGTCACGCCCTCCGATGCAATGAGCGCGTCGAGTTGCCTGAGCAGCGTTCGCGGGACCACAGAGCAAAGCCTCTTCCCGCGATACGTTTGAACTGGTCCTCGTAACCGATCGGTCGGCAGTTCCAGCGGTGACAGCCCAGCGAGATGTTTCATCCAATACTCAGCGGAGGCATGGAAGCGCTCACTCTTGAGCCACTCCTTTTGCCAACTGATATAGTCCGCATACCGCAACGGCAGCTCCTTAAGGCTGGGAGGCCGCCCAAGAATTCTCGCCTCGTAGAGTTCGCCTAACTCTCGAATCATCAAAAGCACCGACCAGCCATCGGCAACGATGTGGTGCACCGTGAGATGCAAGACGTGCACGGTCTCGCTTAGTCGCAGCAAAAGGCCACGTATGAGAGGCCCCTTGCCGAAATCGAAGACCTTGGTGAAAGACTCGATCTGCAGGCGCTCTGCAGCGCGAGCGCGTTCTTGGTTCGGCAGATCGGAGAGGTCAATTGTCTGTAGCGGCACTCTCAGATTTGGCTCGATCAGCTGGGCAGGAATGCCATTGGTCTCGATAACCCGCGAATGCAGCTGCTCATGGCGTTGGCAGATCAGATTGAGAGCGTCGTCAAGAGCGGCTCTATCCAGCCGTCCCGTCAATTCTAGTGACATGGGGATGTGGTACCGAGAGGTTCCGGGAGCCAATTGTTCTAGGAACCATAGTCGACGTTGATCGTACGACAGGACTTCTTCGTCACTGTTGTCGCGTTGCTCGATCATGAACTGAGGCGGACGCGTGTCGGAGCGTTGAGCGACGACAACCTGTGCCAGCATCTCTATCGTGGGCGCGTCAAAGATAGCGCGAACTGGAAGATCACATTGGCACAGAGAGTTGATGCGGGCAATGACCTGAGCTGCCAGCAGCGAATGTCCACCAACCGCGAAGAAATCGCTCGACACACTGAAGTTGCTGTGGTTGAGCACCTGTCCCCAGATATCGGCAACGGCTTGCTCAATCGGTCCACGTCCGACAGGATTTCGCGGTGCTTTATCTCGCGCGGCGACCCAGGAACGCAGTCCACTTCGGTCCAGCTTCCCGCTAGGCATCCTGGGTAGCTTATCGACGACATGGATTTCGGTGGGAACCATATGCGTGGGCAGCTTCTCGCTCGCAAAGCGCCGCAGGGCAACTGCCGCCCTCGCGACAAATTTTTCCTTGGCCGGGCGATTGGTGAATGCGGGTGGCCAGACCGTGCCGGAAGCCGGTGCCGCGGACATCTTGAATGGTTTTCGGGAGATCCCACGCCGCCTCAGGATGACGTCAAACCGCCCCTGATCAGCGTTGGAAAGCCAACTGAGCTCCACCTCGTATGGAAGGGAGTCAGCCAATGTATAAAACCACTCTGGATCAAGCCCATAGGAGCGGTGAGAGGCGAGCAAAGATCGAAGTTCGGCTACGGTCGCGGCTTCGTTGTTTTGAAGCGCCGCCAAACCGCAAAAGTCCAGCTCGAGGCGAGCGTTGGGCACATTGCGGAACGCCAGACAATCAGGTTGGACCTCAGCAAGGTGGCGTCTCAATTTTACGGCATCGAAATCTGACGCATCCCAGTCAACCCAGGGCAAGTCGTCAAGCTCAACGACATCTCCGCCAACATGCAGCACGACATCGTAACGAAATCGATTGAACTCGTTCCAGTAGCGCCCGCGCTTTGGCTGAACAATGACATATCGAATGCGCTTCAGCTGTGCCTGCAGATCCAAGAAGAATTCGGGACTGACGACCAACTCGCCCTCGCCGCGTACGCGTCGTTCAACGGCCTCCTTGAGATGCTGAATCGTGTCTCCCGGACGACTTCGGTGTATCGCGACGGATGAATGAAAGGCATTGAGCAGGCCGAGGTGGCGAACGTCGCCGACAAAAATGATCCCCCCGTCTTCGACGCGATCGAGCGCTCTCTCAATGACGCACCGCAGGTACGCGGGGCTGGGGAAGTACTGGATGACCGAATTGAGTATGGCGGTGTCGAACGTCGCATCGGCCAGATCGTTCAGGTCATCCGCGCGCTTATGGACTATCTTTACGTTCGGCAACCAGGGTGGTCGCGAAAGCCGCGAGCAGATATTGTCAATCGCGGGACCTGAGAAATCGACACCACAGTATGACTCGCACAGCGGCGCTATACGAAACAGGAGCAGGCCGGTTCCACAACCTACTTCCAAAACCCTGCGGGGGTGGTGCAGGAGGATGCGCTCCGTCGCCTGCTCGACCAGATCCTGCATTTCTTCCGCAGGCACATTGGTGCCGTCATAGCTGCTCCTCCACCCCGTCGTATTGAATTCCTCGTCGGCGCACTGTTCGTAGGGCGCTTCGTCGGCCAGCATCTTCCAACCGTCCAGCAGTTCCGCATCAAGCTCGGAAACGGTGAAATACGGTGTGACCGTTGCATAGGCCGTGAGCGAGGCTGCCCCGGCAGCATCGCGCGATGGGACTACGACAAATTCGGCGACCGAGGGATGCAGCGAAACCGTTCGCTCGATCTCAGCGGGATGGATCCGCATCCCTCGAATCTTGATCTGCTCGTCACGGCGTCCGTGCAGTTCGATTGTCCCGTCGCTCGTGTAGGAGGCCAGGTCGCCACTCCGATACATCCGCTGTCCTGGGAGGTTGGCAAACGGATCCGGTAGGAAGCGCTCCGCGGTTGCGGCCGCTTGAAAAAGGTATCCGCGCCCGACCCCGATCCCTCCTATGAAAAGCTCGCCGATCATCCCCGCCGGGACCGGCTCGAGGCGCTCGTCGAGAATATACGAACTGACGTGAGGCACGACGCGGCCCACTGGGACGGGGCCGTCCGCCGGTGTCCAGTCAGCCGGGACATGCCACATGTGAGAACAGATGCAGGCCTCTGCGGGTCCATATGCATTGTAGAATTTGCAGAGGGTGGACCAACTCCGCGCAAGATTTGGCGGGCACGGCTCACCCACGGAGAATACGGTAATTCCTGGCCGGTTGAGCCATCTTGGGGCGAGTGTCACAAGCAGCGATGGAACCGCAATGAGGGTATCGATCCGATTGCGTTCCAACTCCTCAACCAGCTCATCCGCATAGCGTCGTGCCGGGTCGATGATCACCAGGGTTGCACCAGACAATAGCGCAATGAAGATTTCACTGATCGCTCCATCGAAGCCAAACGAATTCACGTGGGCGACGCGAGCTGTCTGGGAGATCCCATGGGCTGCGGTAATATTCACCACGCCGGCATGGCAGATCATCGCAACTTTGGGCTCCCCCGTTGTACCCGAGGTGACGGCGAGGAATGCAAGCGAGTCGGCGTTGCCGAGCTTGGTTGCCGGTTCTGGCTCCACCGAGGGACTCTCGGTGTCCAGGCACATAATCTCGATCGCTGTTTCCGGCAGCTTTGAGCGGAGGGATGATGTCGTGAGAACCAACTGTGGACGTATTTGCTCGAAGAGAATGCGTATACGCTCGGAAGGCTGGTTCGGACTCACCAGAAAGAAGGCACCGCCGGCCTTGAGCACGGCGAGGACCGCCATGACCGCTTCTCCGGATGACTCCAGGTGGCAGGCGACAATGCTATCTTCGCCGACGCGGTGCTGCTGAAGCCGATGTGCGAGCTTGTTTGACCTGATCGAGAGTTCTGCATAGGTCCATCGATCCCACCCGCACTCGATCGCCGTCGCATCTGGCCGCGACGTGACCCGCTGCTCAAACTGTTCGTCAATCCGCAAGGGATTTGGTGCGCGCGATATTCGGTTGATATCGGAAACGAGATGCTTGCGGGTCGCCTCGTCCACCAATGGTAGGTAGCTCAGCCGGGTCTGCGGCTCCCGTACAGCTGCTTGGATCAAAGCAACGAAGGTTCGCCTGATGAGCATGCCGGCTGCATTCGGATCTCCCTGTCGCTCATTCAATTGCACCCGGAAATCGTCACGGCCAAGGGTGCATACTAGGACGGACCTGAAAGACATTTCGGAGGCGTCCGGCAATTCCAGGCGGTTTACGAAATCTGCATCGATTTCATCGACCAAGAATCCAAGGGGCGGCCGCTCGCAGGTTCCTTCCCCCAGTGGGGCAGAAGCATCGCTCCCCTCAACCAGCAGCCGTTCAT
Source organism: Methylocystis sp. (assembly GCF_051062815.1). Taxonomy (GTDB): domain Bacteria; phylum Pseudomonadota; class Alphaproteobacteria; order Rhizobiales; family Beijerinckiaceae; genus Methylocystis. The sequence goes on from NZ_JBPFDU010000006.1 coordinate 15,025, forward strand.
TACGGATCGCCGCATCGACAAAAGTCTCGTGCGTATCCAATCGATCCTCGATGGCGATCCGCCTACCCTTGTAGCTCGATTGGCCGTCTTTGGCAGCGTGCAATTCAAATTTGTCCTCGATACCAAGACGCATCAGCGCGATTTGAAGAGCGGTGGTGATAAAGGCGATAGTGGAGATGCGGTGATCACGGCAAACGTTATGGAGAGCCGCGGCAAAGGTCCGCGGTTCGTCTGGTGTTGGCGAGCCGCATCCCTCCGCCCCACCTGCATCCTCTTGCTGCGGCCGCAACGGCACCTTGACATGGATCGTGTTCAGGCGTGCTGCCGGTTCCCTGGCGATATTCTTCAGCAGCGCCTGAAAATCGTCGAGCATCGCCTGCGCAGTCGCGGGTTCAAAAAGGTCGAAGGCATAGTCAAGTTGAATCTGTAACTTCCCGGGAACCGTTTCGTCGGTAATAAGAACCAAATCGAATTTCGTAACTTCACTGAAGATATCTATGCGTTCCAGCAGGAGACCATCAACTTCATAGCGGTCTGGACGAAAGTTATGGTGCACAAACATGACCTGGAAAAGCGGGTGTCGGCTAGGATCCCGTCTAGGGTTAAGTTCTTCCACAAGCCGGTCAAAAGGCAATTCATTGTGGGCAAAAGCATCGAGCACGTTTTCGCGAACGCGATTCATGATTTCGTGAAACCGCGGATTTCCCGAAAGGTCCACTCGAAGCACGAGCGTGTTTACAAAAAACCCAATCAGATTTTCCAGATGAGAATGGTTGCGACCCGCCACAGGGGTTCCCAAGACAATGTCGGTGTGCCGCGTGTAGTGGTGAAGCAGCACAAGGAACGCGCTAAGTAACACCATATAGAGCGTATAATTGCCACGATGCGCGATCGCGCGAAGTGCCTCCAACAGCTCCGGATCAGCCATAAATTCGACCTGTCCTCCGCGGTAAGAAGGGACGCGTGGCCGTGGTTTGTCTGTCTTCAACGTCAGTTCAAACGGAGCATCGTGCAACTGCCTTTTCCAATAGCTCAGCAGCTGCGTTAAATGTGGGCCGTCGAGCAATTCGCGTTCCCAGCGGGCATAATCACAATACTGAACGGGCAGACCAGGTAAGGCACCGACGTCTGGCGATGCAAGTTCGCGGATCAAGATCCGGAGTGACCAACCGTCGGATATAATGTGGTGCATCGCTACCAGCAGAACGTGGCAATCGCTACTCATCCGCACAAGGGTTACACGTATCAAGGGACCCTGCGAAAGATCGAAAATGTGCCGCGCCTCACTACGGGTGATTCTTGTGAAATCACGCTCTCGTTCGTTTGCCTCGAACGACGACAGGTCGACCATCGTGATGGGAAGGTGGACCGACGGTGATATGACGACGCGCGGGACGCCGGCCACGCTTGGAAAGCTTGAGCGAAGGGAGTCGTGACGAGCTAGGATTGAATCAAACACTCGCTGAATCTGTGCCATAACGATCGAACCGGTAAGCCGGATCGCGAGCAGTGGTTCATTGTAGAATGGATTTTGGGGCTCGAGCTGCTGCAGAAACCAAAGACGGCGCTGTGCGAATGAGAGCGGCGGTTCTATACCCGGATCACGGCGCAGGATTGGTTTGGGCAGCTGCACCTGCGGCTTGGTTGTACCGGATCGTGAGTAGAACAGAGTGCGTTGTTTGGGTGACAGGAGCTCGATGCGCTCCTCACTATCACTCATCAGGTAGGTCCTGTCGCGACTCGTGTTGGAAATTGCCAACGTCGTCTTTGGGCGGCATGATGTTATCCGATCAAGCGGCGAGGTCAATGACCTGCTCGAGACCTGCTCGAAGGGCTTATCGGCGAAAGTTTCCCAGCTGTCGACCTTGCGCATGACGATCTGGCCTGAAGCCAGCAGCGGCCAGAATAACGGGGTCGCCGTCTCGGCGCGGGGCAACACGGTCTGCGTTACGATCCTGCGTTTGAAGTCTTCGTTCAATCACTCGATCGCGTTCGAGGTTCGGATTGATTTCCACTGGCTTTGCGGGAACCGCGAGAAGATGAATGAACCGCCCCGGGTTTGCCGGAGGCTCCAACTCTTGAGAGATTGGGGCCATGGAAACGAAGAAGACGTCGAAGAGCTTTTCACCTGAGGTTCGGGATCGCGCGGTTCGGATGGTGCGGGAGCACCGGGGGGACTACGGCTCGGAATGGGAGGCGATTTTGTCGATCG
>NZ_JBPFDU010000007.1:0-46323 GCF_051062815.1 Methylocystis sp.
AACAACAAGAGGCTGCTGGAGCCGATCGGAAACATTCCGCCAGCCGAAGCCGAAGCGCGCTATTATGCGCAAATCGCGAAGCCCGCATTGGCGGCGTGACTCAAACGAAACAGCCTCCGGCAAACCCGGGGCGGTTCAATCTGTAGTTCGGTCATGGTAAGTAAGGATGTGTCCAGCTACCAGCCGCATCCGCCCGATGTGAAAACAGCCAATGACCAGAAGCCAGCGCCATCGACCAGGCATGCATTGCTCCCGCTATCGCGTGTCGGGTCGATCAGAGTCTGCACACTCTGGTAGTTGAGCGTCGGGCAATTGTGGTCGAGCAATTTGAAGTCGGTGCCGTTCGATAGATACAGATAGCAGCATGTGTTACCCGACACATTCATGTCTGGATCGGAAGGGAAAGAAGGCAGATATTGCGGCACGAGCCCCGGTATCACATCCGAGGCGCTCTGCGCGCCCCACGCATTGCATTGGCTGCGCCACGCCCAGCCTGGATTGGGATACGAGCCATGATCGGTATTGTACATCTCAAGCGCCATATGAATCTGCTTGAGATCGGCCATGCGGCGGGCGTCTTTCGCTTTCCGACGCGCGCCCCCGAGTGAGGTGGTCACGATCGATGCGAGCAATCCGATGATCGCCACAACGACCAGGAGTTCGATGAGTGTGAAAGCTCGGTGCCGGAGAGCGCGTTCGGATCGCGCCGTGGTGCTCATATGCCGGCTGCGGCCGGCGCCCTGAACGCCGCGTCGATCTGGGCCTGCGATGGGGGGTAGGACGGATGTCCGGAATCGAACCATACCCACATGATACCAGTCGCAATCATCCCGACAAAAGCGAAGATCGCGTGCTGTCCGGCCCTGCGGTCACGAACGAGGCCTTCGGCGACAAGAAAAGCGATGATATCGGGGCGAGTTGGGCGGCGAGACTCCACGGCTTGTCGGAATTCGTCGACTCCGATGTCGTAGCGGATGTTAGTCATAGGCCTATGGCTTCAGCTCTTAAAGAGGCGTTGTCGTTGACGGGCGTTGCGTTAAATGGATTGTCGTTCGCAGGGGCTCTGCCGGTTGTTCGGCAGGGGAGATGATTACCGTGCGCAGGGCGCTGCCGATGAGGCCGGTGGTGGGTGAGGTGACGGTGTAAAGGATGGTGTGTTCGCCGGGGGTGCTCGTGTCGATCGAGACCTGGGTCGTGGTCGCGTCGTCGAGGATGATGGTCAGTCGAAGATTGAGGTCGCTCTCAGGAGCGACGATGCGCGCGCCGAGGTCGTTGTAGGTGTGCCGAGGTCGATCGTGCTGGAGGTGTTGCCGTTGAGGGCGAGGATGGGGGCTTGCGGCGATGTATCAGATTCGTTGGTTGGGGGCGTGTCATCTTCGTGAGGCGACGAGGGCACGACGTTGATACCCTGGGAGGCGGCGCTGGCGCTCAACAGGGCGGCTCTGCTTAGCCGTGTTTGGGGGGGTGGGTTGGAAGGCTAGCGCCTGTCGAGCTGGGCGCGCGGGACTGTATCTTAAATTGGTGCTATAGTTACAAATATGGACGGCATCGGTGCAGAAATTCACGGCGGCATACCACGTGAAGGCCCGGGCAATACTGTTTCGACACGGCAAGCTTTTTTGATGCTCAAAGACCTACCCGACGACGCGGCTATCCTCGACGTCGGCAGCGGACCAGGGATGCAGACACTAGAGATCGCGAAGATGTGCCGAGGAACGGTCACTGCAGTGGACACCGATGCCGGCTTCCTTGCAGAGCTTGCGCAGCGCGCGTCAGACGCCGGTTTGAGCGAAAGGATCCATGCAGTTCAGGCGTCGATGTTCGACATGCCGTTCGAGGATTCGAGCTTCGATCTTATCTGGTCCGAAGGCGCCATCTATATCATCGGATTTAAAGAGGGACTGCAGGCCTGGGGCAAATACCTGAAACGCGGCGGATACATCGCAGTGACGCACATCTCATGGCTGCGATCCCAGATACCGGAAGAGCCGCGAGCATTCTGGAACGAAGCATACCCGAAAGGACTGCTGTCGATCGACGATAACTTGAAGATCGCAACCGAAGCTGGTTTTCGAGAGGTCGGCCATTTCACCTTACCTGAATCTGCGTGGTGGGACGATTACTATACGCCGCTTGAACAGAAGCTGCCTCCGCTGCGTGAAAAGTATGCAGGAAACCCGGCGGCCATCGGGCGGGTCGAACAGACGCAGCGAGAGATAGACCTGTACAGGAAGTATGCCGACTGTTACGGATACGTGTTTTACGTGCTCCAGCGCACTGCATAGAGCACAGAAGACACGCCCGTGTGTCTTCGATGCTGAAAAACAGGCGGAGCTGCGTCCGGATGCCTAGGCGGCGTTGGGGATTGCGGGGGTCGTGGTTGCGGGAGCCGCGTTGTCGTTTGCTGGTGCTGGGGCGTTGAAGGGGTTGTCGTTGGCCGGCTGCGGCTCGTCGGATGGCGGCTCGGATTCGGTTTGCTGGGAAGCGGGCATGCCTAAGTCGGTGGGGGAGACGGTGACGGTGCGCATGATGCTGCCGGTCAACCCGGTAGTGGGCGATGTGACGGTGTAAAGAATCGCGTGCGTGCCGGGTACGCTCGTGTCGATCGAGACCTGGGTCGTGGTCGCGCCGTCGAGGATGATGGTCAGTCCAAGATTGAGGTCGCTCTCAGGAGCGACGATGCGCGCGCCCAGATCGTTGTAGGTGGAGTCCACTTCGATCGTGCTCGATGCATTGCCGTTGAGTTCGATGACAGGTGCTTGCAGCGCGCTCGCGCTTGCGGCACGACTGTCGTTCGACTTCGCAACGGTGGCGCTCGCAAGCAAGGCGGCAAGCTCGTCGCGTGTCACGCAGATGTCGTCTGCGCATAGCTCATGGGCGCGGATGCGCCCGATACCGTTCGTTGCGTCCCCGAGCCAGGCGATGAGTGAGTCTTTGAATGCGCCGGTGATCGCGGCGATTTCTTTTGTGGCGTTGACGAGCGCGGCGAGGATGGGGCGGTCGGCGAGCGTGAGGTAGCCGCGGGAGTCGGGTGAGACAGCTTCGGGAATTGCGGCCTGCACGTTCTGCGCAAAGAAGCCCGCGTAGGTTGCCTGCGTGTCGAAGCCCGTCTCGGGTCGCCACTTGTACAGCACGGGAGAGATCGCGTTGATCGCGGTGAGGCCGCGGGTGAAGTCGCCTTGCTTGTCCTTGAGCCGTTCGTCGGACGATGCCGTGACGTTGCCAAGGGCGTCAGTGACGAGGTTTGCGCCGCCCGACCCGAGGCCGGCGAAACGCACGGCACCTGTGGTTGAGAGTTGCGCCGTGGGGGTGGTAGTGCCAATGCCGACGTTGCCGGAATCAATGGTCACATCCGGAGTGGCGGATGTGAGCGGTGTAGAGCCCATGTTTGCCTTCAGGTAGAGCTTGTGACCACCGGCGATCCATGAATTAGTGCCGTCGTCGCCTAGGTAGACTTTGTTTGAAGCTCCGCCGAAACGGTGGAAGAACCAGTTGTTTTCAGCAGAGGTCACGTCCTGGTTGATTTCCATCTGGCCTGTCGCCGGGAATATGCCGAAAAGGTTGACGGTCGGGTTCGCCTTGAAGCGGATGAAATCGCCGACCAAGACATCGCCGTCGACAGAAAGCGGGTACTGCGGCGTCGTTGTCGCGATGCCGACGTTGGTAGAGGTGGCGATAGTTAGCGCGTTGGTTCCATCTACTGTGAGCCAAAGCGGCTTTGCACTTGCTCCATTGAAAGAGCGGCTGCCCATTTCAATCGCCCCCGATCGCGCGCCTATGCGTCCGCAGGTTACAGCGGGATTACCAACCAAAATGTCGGTGTCGCACACATCCAGCCACGCGTATCCGTTCGTGCCGAATTCAGCCGGCGAACCGTTCGGCATGAGGTCGAGTGCAAGAGTCGTATTTGCATCGGTCGGACGGAAAGAGGGGACGGGGAGCGATCCGGCCAGCGCGTCGCGAGTCGAAAGTGTGAAGCCGCGCAAGGTGCCCTCGTTGAGAGATAACTTTCCGACAACGGTAAGCGGGTATTGTGGGGAAGTCGTCCCGATGCCGACGTTGCCACTTCCCTGCTGCAAGACGAATTGACTGGCGCCAATAGTGAAGCCCTGGCCGCTTGCGATGGTGGTGGTGCCGGAGGTCGAGGAAAGTGAGAGCGGCTGAGAGAAGATGTTACTGCCAGAGAAGGTGTTGTTGTCGGTGAGGAGTGATGATGAGGCGGCGGAGATCGTGATGCTGTCGCCGCGACTGAAGGCGGTGTTATTGATCGTGCCGAGGGTGCCGGTGATGTAGTTGGTGCCGATCGTAGTCGTCGCTGTCGGGTTGCCGGAGGCGTCGAAGGCGAAGATGGATGAGGCGGGGCCCTTGAGAAGGTTCCAGCCGATGGTGGTGGTCGCGCTTAACTTCCCGTTCTCGTCGAGCGCGAGGAGGCGCGAGGCGGTGACGCCCGTGATCCATGCGTTGCCAAGGGTGGCCAGGGTGGACGAGCTGTTGGCGAAGGCGTTCAGGCCGCTCCAGGTGTTGTTGGTCGTGGTCGAGAATGCAGTGGAGAAGACGCCGGTCGCGCTGTTGTATGCCAGCGGGAAGGCGGCGGAGAGCGACGTGCTCGCGACCTTGTTGTTGAAGAGGGTCCAGTCGGCGGCTGCGAGATAGCCGCTCGTGCTGCCATCGGCTTGCGCGAGCGAGACGGCGCCGTTTACATACGAGAGGGGAGCGGAGAACGTCGTCGTCGCCGTCCAGGTGGGGACGCCGTTGAGAAAGGCGAGCACCTGGCCGGCTGTGCCGGCGGAGGTTGTCGCCAGCGCAGATGATCCGTTGCCGTAGGGGATGGCGCCGGCGGCGAACGAGGCCCAGCCGGTGCCGCCATTTGCGACAGGGAGGATGCCGGTGATGTCGCTGGCGAGGTTGATGGCGGCGGTCGAAAGCGCGCCGGCGGTCGCCTTCAGGAAGCCGGTGAGCGAGGTGGATATGGTCGCGAGGTTGGGGGCGCTGGTGAGCGTGCCGATCGTCGAGGTGGCGTTGATGCGCGCATCGGCGCGGGCGTTGGTGAAATAGAGTCGGGTCGAGCCTTCGGTCAGCGCATCGGTGGTGGTGCCTGCGATCACGCCCGCGACGCGGTTGTTCGTGAAATAGAGATTGGAGCCTTCGGCCAGCGCACTCGTCGTGGTCGCCGCGAGGTCGGCGGCGAAGAGCGAGGTGGCGTAGTATTTGTTGGACGAGCCCTGCGCGAGATTGTCAGTCGTCTTGGTGGAGAGCCAGTAGTCGCTCGATGACGTGGCGAAGAAGGATCGCGCGGACTTCCACGCGTCGGCCGAAGTGGTGGAGAATCCGGCGGCAATGAGCTGCGCGGCGGAGAAACCGCCGAGCGTGCCGTTCCAATCGCCGGCGGTGGAGAGCGAGACAGTGTTGCCGAGCCGCGAGAGGGGTGCGTTGAAGGAGAGCGGGAGTTCGTAGTCGGTTCCTGGAAGGGCAGTTTGCACGGCGCTAGCGCCGTTGCCTTTGAGAATGCCCGACAACGTTGTCGAACCGGTGCCGCCATACGGCGTGCCAATGGTCGTGCCGTTCCAGATGCCGTTCGTGATCGTCCCGATCGAGGCGAGATTGGCGAGCGTCGTAAGCATGGGAAGGGTAGTGGTCGCGGCGAGGCGCGCGTCGAAGCGGGTGTTCGTGAAATAGAGATTGGAGCCTTCGGCGATATCGCTGGTGAGAAGTCCGAGCGATGACGTGGCGAGCTGCTGCCAAGACCCGCCGCCGTATGAACCGACGAGAATACCCGCAGAGGCAGGATTGCCGATGCCGGTTCCTCCGTTGCTGGCCGAAAGGGGGGTGGTAAGTGAGAGCGAGCCGGCTGACAGCGTGCCGAAGAAGCCCTGCGTGGATGACGCGTAACTCGCGGTGACGCCAGTTGTGGAAGCATACGTTACGGCAACTCGCTGTGCGGTCTTGTCATAGGTAAAGCCGGCATTGCCGCCAAACACTCCGCCATCGTTGAACTGCACCTGTGTATTTAGCCCGCCAACTGAGCCGCCCGCGCCGCTCTGGTCGGCCGCGCAGGTGACGTTGCCGAATGCGTCGGTCGTGAGCTTGCCGCCGTTGCCAAGCACTGAACAGTCCGTTGCCGCGAGCTTGAGACCGGAGAGCGTTGAGGTCGCTGTCGCGGCAAGATTGGTCACGGAGAGATTGGTGGTGGTGGCGTTCGTGTACACAGCATTTGTGGCTGTGACGCTATTTGACGTGAGATCGCCTATCGTCGCGAGTGCGGTGTCGATCGCGTTCGTGATCGTGCCGGTTATCGACGTGCCAGAAATCGAGCCGCCAGAGATGGTTGGATTGTTGATTGTCGTGTTGGAAAGCTGGTCGATACGCTGAGACGCGGGCGCGAAGTAGTAGCTCGACGAATTGCCCGCGGCGGCGACTTGCTGGGGTATGTCTGCCTCGGGTGGGTTGAGCGCCGCAAGGCGATTCTCGATCGATTGGCCGAAGTCCGTGAGGATGGCGGTGAGTGTCTGCGCCGATATAGCGCCGTCCTGTGGGACGATCCGCTCAATGATGCGCTCGACAACGGGCTGATTGATGATGGTCTGCGCTGGTGGGGGAGAGAACGCGAGCGCGGTGGGCATGGCGGAAGTCGATACGACGGCCAAATCCGCGACAGGATCGTTGAAAGGATCACCGACGACTTCCGTTGGCGCCGCAGCGGCGGCGGCCGGCTGGGTTGCTCGAATATCAGGAGGGAAGTTGGAAGCGAGAGGCGGCGCGAACAAGCCGCTCACGAACGTTATGATGCTCGTGAAAAACGCGGCGACGGCATGCATATAGCGGAATTATACAATCGTGGCTCGAAATCTGGCGTTTGCGGGTGTGGATACGGAATGCGACTTTGAAGGGGGCGGTCGGCCCAAGTTGACAGGTTGTTGCTTTCGTTTCGTGGTGCGTGCTGTTGCTCGTCTTGTTGCTGCGGAAAGGGGATTGCGATGAACACAAGGAACCCCCGACGCGCGTCGGGGGTTTTGTGGAGTCCGGCTACAGCGCTAGGCGAGGGTAAAGACGCGGGTGCCAGGAAACCGCGGGAGGCCGCCGAGTTCGCGGCGAAGTTTGACTATCTGCCAGCCGGTGTCGTCCAGATACGCATTCACGACCGAGGACGGCGTGTAGAAGAGATTATCGCTGTCGGAAGACATCATGCCGTGCTCGCCGTCGGGCTGCTTGGCGATCAGTGCACCGATGAGAACATATATCAGGCCGTCGGCAAACAGACGCTGCTCGCCGAGCAATACTTCAATCTGATCGTCGTGGATGCGAGCGAGGACATTTCGAACCTCTATGCTCGGCAGCGGCGGAATTTCGAGATGGCGAGCGATGCCGGTCGGTTGTGAAAGAGCCATTGGTGTCTCCTGTCTGTCGTTCGGCTTCCGAGTTGTCGGCAGCCGAAGGGGGACGGGAGAGAAGACTCATCGGTGCACAGCGTTAGCTGTGAGCTACTTGGAGATTGTAGCTCATCAATAGCGAGACGTTGCACCTCACGACAGTACGCAAATCAGATATTGCACTAAACCGCTCTCGCGGTAGGGAACCTTTGAAGGACGTCTCCGATTATGAGTCTAAGGCATAACTCCCGGAGAGAGACGGCATGGTGAAGACTTTCGATCATATCACAGTCGTCGTGCGCGACATCGAAGCGGCGAAGAGCTTCTTCGCTTTGCTGGGCTTTGAAGAAATCCAGTCCTCCATAATTTCAGGCAAGGCCATGGAGGATTATATGGGCGTCAAAGATATCGAGGCCGACCACATCACGCTTGCAATCGAGAACCCCCACGCCGAGGTGCAACTGCTGCACTATCGTCACCCCAGCGCGATAGTTGACGCCGACAGCGCGCATCTCAACAAGCTTGGCTTCAATCACATCTGCTTCGCCGTTGAAGATATCGAGGCCGAGGTTCGGAGACTGACGGCTGCTGGTGTCAGGCTCCGTAATAGAATCATGGAATTTCACAACCGGAAGCTCGTCTTTTTGTGCGGCCCCGAAGACGTGACAGTCGAACTTGCTCAGTGGCTTTAAACATCCTTTGCCGAACAATAATGCTGCACTTCAGAGGTTAATTCGCCTTGATTTGGAGAACTGACATGTCTCGCGTAGCACGGGCCCAGCTGATGTGTCGTGAATCAGATAATGCACTAAACCGCTCTCGCGGTAGGAAGTCCTCCGCAAGATTGCGCGAACGAAGTCACAAGCCTTGAAAGCTGCTCAACGCCCCTTCGAACGGTGACGTTTGGCGTTGCGACCCACTGCCTCGCTGAACAGGTGACGCGGAATATTGAGTAACACGAACCGACGTCGCTCTTCGGCATGGGTTTCGCAATCCGCCTCAACGAAAATCTCGACTGTATCGTCGCCGGCATAAACTTCGACGCGGATCGGCGCGTCGCCGAAATCAACTTCATATCGTCGGTTGTTCGAACCTCGCATGATCGCGTGCGACATGGGGGAGATGCCTCCTTTTTTGGAACGGGAAATAGTTCAAATTGTCTGAAAACGGCTCAGTTGAGCCCTTTTTCATACGTCGCACAAGATTACTTTCGCGCCCTATGAGGGTTGCTTCGGCCGACATGCGGGTTCGGCGGCGAAGCCGGCTCCTGTCAGGATTGTGCATTCGTGCAGTCCAGTCGACAGGAGTTCCATCATGTCAAAGAAAGTTTCGCCGCTGCGCCAGCGCATGATCGACGACATGAAGATGCGCAACATGGCGCTGACCACGCAATCGATCTACGTTTCGGCCGTCGCGAGATTCAGCGCCTTTCACGGTCGCTCGCCGGACACGCTCGGCATAGAAGACGTGCGCGACTACCGGCTGCATCTGATTTCGCGCAATCTCAATCCCAACACGATCAACCCGATCATGGGCGCGCTGCGGTTCTTTTACGGGACGACGCTCGGCCGAAAGGATATCACTGATCAAATTCCTTACGCGCGACGGGCGGACGCCTTGCCGGCCGTTCTGTCGCGCGAAGAGGTCGAGCGACTGCTGAGGGCTACGCCAAACCTGAAGATGCGCACGGCCTTTATCACGATTTACGCCGCAGGATTGCGCGTCTCGGAGCTTGTCGCTCTCACCGCGAAGGATATCGACAGCGCGCGCATGGTCATCAATGTTCGCCATGGCAAGGGTGACAAGGATCGCTATGTGATGCTCTCCGAGCAATTGCTCGCCATATTGCGCGACTATTGGCGGCGAAGCCGGCCGTCGCATTGGCTCTTTCCCGGCCCCAATCCGTTACAACCTCTCACAGCGAGAAGCTTGCAGCGGGCCTGCCGCGAGGCGGCCGAGGCCGCCGGGCTCGATAAATCGGTCACCGTGCATACGTTGCGGCACAGCTTCGCTACGCATCTCCTGGAGCAGCGCGTCGATATACGCCTCATTCAGGACTTGCTCGGCCATCGCAACATAAATACGACGACGCGCTACACGCGCGTGGCTCTCGCGACGATCCGAGAGATTCAAAGCCCGCTCGAACGCCTCAACGTTGAACTGACGCCGCCGGCCTGAAACGCCGGCGATGCAGAAGCCGAAGTTCGAGGTGGCGGATATCTTCCGCCGCCACGGCGCTTGCTGGCGCGCGGCCAATGGGGCGCATTTGAGCCCTGGCCAGCGGCGCGTCATGAGCGCAATTGAACTGTGCCGCACGGCGGCGCTCGGCGGCCATGTCGAGCGCTGCGCCGACTGCGCCTATACGCGCGTCGCCTACAATTCCTGCCGCAACCGGCATTGTCCGAAGTGCCAGTGGCAGGCGGCGCAGCGGTGGCTGGCGGCGCGGGAGGCCGAGCTGCTGCCTGTCCCCTATTTCCACGTGGTGTTCACACTGCCGGCCGAGATCGGCGCCATCGCCTATCAGAACAAGGCGGCAGTCTATGGGCTGCTGTTCAAGGCGGCGGCGCAGACGCTCATGACGATCGCCGCCGATCGTAAACATCTCGGAGCCGACATCGGCATCACCGCCGTCCTGCACACATGGGGACAGAATCTTGACCACCATCCCCATGTCCATTGCATCGTGCCAGGCGGCGGCGTCTCGCTTGACGGCGAGCGCTGGATATCCTGCCGGCCCGGCTTTTTCCTCCCGGTGCGCGTGCTGTCGCGGCTGTTCCGCAGGCTCTTTCTCGACGGCCTCGCCGCGCTGTTCGACGCCGGAGCGCTGAAGTTCTTCAACGATCTCGTCGCGCTCTCCGAGCGCGATGCTTTCATCGCCCGGCTCGCGCCGCTGCGGGCGAAGGAGTGGGTCGTCTACGCCAAGCGCCCCTTCGCCGGGCCGAAACAGGTCTTGGCCTATCTCGCGCGTTATACCCATCGGGTCGCCATCGCCAACAGCCGGCTCGTCGAACAGACCGACGAGCATGTCGTGTTCCGCTGGAAGGATTACCGCGCGACTGGGCGCGCCAAGAACAAGGTCATGAGGCTCGCAGCCGGCGAGTTCATTCGCCGCTTTCTGCTCCACGTCCTGCCGGACGGTTTCAACCGCATCCGTCATTACGGTCTCTTCGCCAACGGCCATCGCGCCGAGAAGCTGGCGTTATGCCGAAGATTGCTTGATGCGTCCGCGACCGATCGCAAAGCCGAGACGATCGCGGCAAACGACGATGGTGTCGTCGCTTCTCCAGAACCGCCGCCCTGTCCCTGCTGCGGAGGCCGGATGATCCGCATCGAAAGTTTCGACGGATCGCATTCGCGCCCGCGTCCGTTATGGAGGCTCGACACGTCATGAACGCGAGTGTTGGCCGGTCACTTGTCGCCGTCGTCGAGCCTGTCTCGCTTCGAAAAAGCGGGAACCCCAAAGCGCGGCCACATCGTCGTGGTTCCCCACTCACGCTCGCGGTGGCCAGGTCAAACAGCGGCTCGCAAACATTCGAAAGCTTGTCGATCAGTCATCACGCCAGAGTGGCATTGCCCTCGGACTATGTAATCCGCCTGCGCAGCGTCCCAGAACGCCCGATCGCCGCGCTCAAATCCCCATAGCGGCGCATAGCGACTCGCGGTTTCGTGCAACAGAGTTTCTGCAACGCCTCCCCTCAGACGCTGCTCGTGCTCATCTGCTCGCGCAATGGCGTCGCAGAAACCTCTTTAATGTGCGACGTTAGCAACATGGCTCTGTTGAGCCATTCCCTGCCAATTTGAACGCCGCAGAAATTTTCCGAAAGATTTTTCTCTATACACGCTCGGGAGCCGGCGGAAGATTCGAAACGACCGAACGCACGCGGCTTTCGAGATTCTTGCGCTGTGCCGTCTCTTCGTCGATGCGTGAGTGGATGCCGCCGATCTTGCTCTCAAAGGCGGCCAATCGGTCGTCGATCTTATCAATGCGCGCACCGATCCGCGTCTCGACCTCTGCCAGATCGTCCTTGGTCGCCATGCGCTCCTTGATGAAAACGAGCGATTCGAGAATGTCCCTCGTGTTGTCGTCCATGGTGGCATTGTAGCACGGCACTTGAGCAAGCAAGGCCGGCGGCCGGTATTCATGCAGAAGATCTCTCGCCATGGTACACTGGCGGCATGAACCGGATCATCCAGTTCAATATCTCTCGTGACGACGGTGCCTATACCGCCGAGGGCGTGAATGTGCCCGTTGTGACGCAAGGCGCGACGTTCCAGGAACTGGAAGAGAACATTCGCGAGGCATTGATGCTCTTATTCGAGGGTGAAGACCTCTCGACGTTCGGGCTCTCCCCTTCCCCGACAATTCTGACGAGCTTCGAGCTGCCCCTTGAACTTCCCGCCATCGAATATGGGGGGAAAGCCTAAGATCTTGTCAGGTGAAGACGTGATTGCCATTCTCGAACGGTACGGGTTCGTCATGCACAGCCAAAAGGGAGCACACGTCAAGATGCGGCGGCACATAGCGGGCATGACTCAAACGCTTGTCATTCCCCTGCACGACACGCTCGCCAAGGGAACTGTCAAAGGGATTTTCAATCAGGCGTCGCGATATGTACCGGCGACTGAACTGCAACCTCATTTCTACAACTCGTAGCGTCCGTTCGCGTGGCATTTTAGTCAAACAACGGCTTCGGCCTGCCCTGCCTTGCAAGCAGTGGAGAATATTGGAAAGAGCAGCTGCGTTTCCTTGCATGAACAGGATGGGCTCTCACGCGCATCGGTGAATTTATCTGGCCCGCTCGCGCGAGCGATAGATTATCACTATTCCCGTCCCCTCTCGACGGTGCGTCTCGGCCGGCTGAATTTCGGCGGGTTTGTTCGACGACCTTGCGCGGCGCCCGCGCGGGGCAAAGAGGCGCGGAAGTGCCGTGATCTTTGCGTGCCCTAAATTGCCGCGGCGAATCCAGGCCGTGAAGGGGTGTTGCTCGGTCAGCTCCGACGGAGGCATCTTATCGAACTCGGGCGCAAGCAATGTCGCGTCGGCCGAGGTGATGTAGAACACGATGAGTGAACCGGTATTGCCCAGGACGGCGCGCACCTTCTCGAGAATCTGCTGCGTGAATTGATTGGCGAGACAGAAATGCGCGACTAACTTGCGTGCTTCGTTGATGCTCGCCACGAGAACGAGATGGCCCGAACCGGAATCTTTTTTCCTGTGCATACCCGGTTGGCGGCGATTCCCTTCTTCTTAGGAAACCACACTGCGCGATATCCGAGGACTATCGGACTGCGTGCGCTGTCCGCTAGCCCGGACGATCTCGCGCTGCGTTGTTGAAGATATTAGATACATACTAAGCGAATGGCGGCGGAGTGAAACGAGCTAGGATTTGAGCGACGAAACGCCGGTCGCGGGGCCACATTTTTTCCGTCAGAACCCACGCCCCCTTCCGTCAGAACCCACACCTGCTTCCGTGAGAACCCACGGCTATTTCCGTCAGAACCCACACCCGTGACGGCGGCTGGAATCTGCCTATCGTCGGAATCGCGGCGTCCAGCGTTCGACGACACTTTCGTAATCCTCCTCGTCCAGTTCATCCAGTTCATCATCCTGGCCTATTGAGGACGACGCTAGAACCGTAAGCACCTTGCCGTATCGCCCAAGACCGACAGACTCCTCCGAAACTTCAGCCTTCGTACCGCCACCGAGCCAGTCGCGCACATCGACAATGTCGGAAGCTCGCTCGCCTGCCACGGTCCACGCAGTGTCGGCGGCAAGCCGAGCGGTGGCGGTCCCGGCGGGCAGTTTCGTACCCTTGCGCAAATACTGGAGGTGCGGCAGCGTCTTCATGGCCTCGGACAGGAAGCAATAATCGATCACGCCGCCCGTGCTGACAACGACCGCGACGGCAGCGCTGGTGAGTTCGGCGAAGCGGATGGCAGTCGCAGTGCGTGATGTCTCGCAGCGCTGCGCGAGATTGTCGATGGCGTTGAGGCCAGGGCCGTGGTGCTTCATCTCCTTTCTGAAAGGCATCTCCGGCATCAGTAGGCCCGCTGCGAAGTGGTCGGCTTCGAGCTCATAAGGATCATTCGTCGTGAATCCAGCGCGGGAGATATGGACGCCGTTCTGGATGACTTGTTCGGGATGACCCGGAAGCACGAAATGACCTAGTTCGTGGCTGACGCTGAAACGCTGGAAGCCTTTGCTGGGGATGTGGGTCGCATAGATGATTCCGAAATCGTTGCCGTGGCGCAGCAACATGCCTGAGACACCTTCCGTGTCCTCGGGCTTGCCCTCGACCATGATGTCGAGCTTTTCCGCGATGGCGAACGGATCGACCGGGAGGGTGTCAATACCCTCGCGCTTCAAGAACACCTCCGCCGTCTGCCGGGCCATCTTGAGACGAAATGAGCGACTCACGGGCCCTTCTCCTTTTTCTCGGCGCTGCGTTTTGCCAGCATCTCCAAGAAGCCTTTGGCGATCTCCCGATCGTTGCCCGATAGTTTGCCGATATCCCTGAACAACGGGTCGCCTGCTTGGGCGAGCTCAGGGCTGTCGACCCGCCCTAGAAGATAGTCCGTCGTGATCTCCAAGGCATTGGCCAGCCGACGCAGCGATTCAAAAGATGGCTTGCGGGTTCCCGTCTCGAAATGGGCAACCGAACTGGCCGGCATGCCGGCCTTTCGCCCGAGCTCGGCTTGGTTCCAGGCTCGCAGTTCGCGGGCTTTCTTGAGCCTCTCCCGAAAAATAACCGCCGATGATGTCTCTTCCGTCATGTCTACTCCGACATTTTATTGTTGACGATTCGTAACGCCGAGCTATGCTAATAGACATATAGCTTATGTCGAATCCGACAGCGACAACTGAATCCGGCAGCATCCCTAAGGGGGCCGGCCTTAAACGGAACCACAACCATGTCGATACCGAACCCTTTTCATAAAGCCGCCGCTCTCGACGAGGTGCTTCTCGACGTAGCGACGCTGATCGAACTCAGCCCGCACGACCGCAAAGTCGCCGAAAGCCGCTACCGCCGGCTCAAGACGCACCTTGAGCGTCGTGGGAGTCCTCTCGCGCAGTACCTCGTCGATGGGGTCAGCCTGATTTATGCGCAGGGATCGGTCGCGACGAGCACCACAATCATTAGCGGCACAGACGACGACCGGTTCGATGTTGACGCCATCGTCGAGATCGACGTGCCCCCAGATTGGGACAACAGCCGCGCGCTCGACCTTCTGGAAGACTCCCTCCAAGGATTTCCGGGCGTTACCAAAATCGTGCGTTGCACACGCTGCGTGCAGCTTCAATTTCCGTTCATGCACATGGACGTGACAATCCTAGATCGGCGGCAACGTCTGGCCGTCGCCCGCGCCGGCGAGATTTTTCATTCGCCGGATACTGGGCTGGCGTCGCGGGTACCGTCGAACCCATGGGGCTTCACTGACTGGTTCCGCAAGCAGGTCCGGGCTGGTCAGGAACTGTTCACCGAGACGCTGCGGCGTCACCGCAGCACAGTCTCACAGAACCGCCTGCGCTATTTGGATGAGGAGGAGCGGCTTGTTGTCGCCAAAGCCGACCAGCAGGAGCTGCCGCCGGCGATCCCGAACCTTATCGACGCGCAGGAGGCAGTCGCTCTCAAGCTTCTCAAGCGCTATTTGAATTTGCATTACGAGAACTCGACACTGCCACGACCACCCTCGATCTACCTGACTAAGCGGGCCGGAAGCGCCGGCTATGAACCGCTCGGCCTTACCGTCCAGCTCTATGTGCTAGCCGAGAGCACGGCGAAGATTTTGCGCCAGCATCTTGCGAACGGCACGCGCCCAGAAGAGAACAACCCCTCCTATCCTCCTGACCGCATCAATGACCGCTGGCCGCGCCCTAATGCAGCCGGGCTCGCCGATACGAAGGAACTGGCCGAAGCGCTGGAGCATCTTGGAGCACGCCTGGAATTTATGGAGAAGGCGTCGCTCACCGACATCGCCAACACTATCGACGAGCTGTTCGGTGAGCGTGTCGGCAAGGAGCAACGCGCGATCCTGAAAGAGCGTTACGACCGGCGTGGTCGTGCTGCACCTGTGCTTTCCGAACCGCGCACCGGCGGCATCTACGCTCCGGCCGTCGCCGTCGCGTCCGAGCAGATGCGTGAGGTGCCGCGTCACAATTTCCACCCCTTCATCCTTGGCGAGGTTAAAGGCGAAAAGGATGAAGAATAGCGGGACGCGTTCGCCCGATGCCCAGCTCAAGGCGATGGTTTCTCTTTGGCCGGACTTTCAGGGGAAGAAGCTGGGCGACGGCACACTCTTGTGGCGTGGCCCACTGCGCCCCAAGGCGCAGTTCTATGAGGTTTGCCTCTTCTGGAAGCCCGGCGCGATGTCGCTCCCATATGTGATGGTCGTCGATCCTCAGCTGCGGCCTCGTCCGGGAGGAACCTTTGAAGAAATTCCACACTTAATCTTCGACTCCAATGATCCGACCCGCTCTGGCCTGTGTCTGTTTGACCCGGAGGGCGGCGAGTGGTCGGCCGCTCGCCTGATCGCGGAGACCACAATCGTCTGGGCGGCTGAATGGCTCGCCTATTATGAACTCTGGCACCTGACCAGTGAATGGCTCGCGCCCAGCGTCGGCTATGAGAGCGTGGCACGGATGCACGACGCCGATGCACGGATTATCCGGGACACTAAAGCGTATGTTCACAAACCGTCGAGCGAATAGTCTGGTCACCCGGCGCGCGCGTCAGTCCTGGCCGGCGGGGAAACCGTTTAAGATTCTGTCACTCGACGGGGGCGGGATCAGGGGTATTTACACTGCAGAGATCCTGCGGCGCTGTGAGGAGAGTTTTTGCCGCGGCGCGCCGCTCGCACGATATTTCGACATGATCGCCGGCACGTCGACTGGCGGCATCATCGCTCTCGGTCTAGGACTCGGCATTCCAACCGCCGAGATCGTCGGCTTCTATCGCGATGATGGCCGGAAGATATTTCCGCCGTTGCCGGACGGCTTTGTCGGTCGGTTACAAAGCTTCATACGATCCCTTAATGGACCAAAACTGGTTCACACTGAATTGGAAGAGGCTCTTAAGCGCCGGTTCGTCGACCATCTTCTCGGCGAGTCCATGACCCGATTGGTCATCCCAGCCTTCATGATGCCGAAGACCGAAATCGCAGTCTTTAAGACCGATCATCACGAGGATTTCAGCAACGATTACGCGACCCCAATGTGGCAGGTTGCGCGGGCGACATCGGCGGCACCGACTTATCTCAAGGGACTTGAGCACGAAGAGAGCGGACAAATTTTCATCGACGGCGGCGTATGGGCCAACAACCCGATAATGGTCGGGCTCGTCGATGCCGTGACGGACTACGACATCGATTTCGACCAGGTCAGCGTCTTCAGCATTGGCACCGGCAACGCGCCTTTCACATTACGCAAGCCAGATGTGTTCCGGGGACTGATCGCGTGGCGGGAGGCGATCAAAGCAGCAATGTTCCTAACCACCGACAATGCAACGGCTCAGGCGAAGTTGCTGCTCGGGCCTGACCGATGCCTGCGAATTGAACCATCCGAAGCAGATTCGGCAATCGAGTTGGACGACTATGATACGGCATTCGCTCGCTTGCCGGATCTTGCTGCCGAACAATTTGAAAGTAAGCGTGCCGAGATTGAACGGTTCTTCGATGGTGTGGTTGCGCCGCGCGAGCGGCACTACGACCGCTAACGTCAAAGCGGGTACGCATACTTTGCTGGGGATGGAAAAAGCAAAGCTATTCCCCGGGAGCTAGTGAGCGGCGCGCCATTGGGCGAGTGTCTTGATCTTGGATGTGTGGCGCTGCGCGGTGATTTGGTCGCGCTTGCGCTCGAACATGATCTTGCGAAGCGACCCGGCGAACGACGCCGATTGCGTGGTCGCGGCCTTCTCGATCGCGTTGCGCTCCGCGCGTGAGAGGGTCTTGAAGATGCGTCGCGCCTGCGCGCGCCGGTAGACCTCGTACGCGGCGCGCTCATCCTCCGCCTCCCGTTCTTGTCTCACTTTCGCTTCGGATTTCTTCGCGGCACCCCGCGCAGCCTTACCCGAGAGGTAGGGAGCAAGGTACTGGCGCACGCCCCCGAGGGTCTGCACGTCGAATTTGGTGCGCTTCGCCTCGGCGAGCGCATAGTCGAAGAAGGCGGGCATTTCCTCGAAGCCGATCTGGGCAAGAAGGCTCTTGGCGGTCTCGACCTCCTTTGAACTGACATAGGCCTGCGACTCGACCTTGCGGCCGGTGCGCTTCTCGACGAAGAGGTAGGCGACGCGCAACGGCTCTGCGACTCTGCGCTGGTCGTTGGCGAAGTCCCATTGCAATTCGCCCTGTGACCGGTTGCGGTAGAAGCGATCATAGTCGCGGAAGAAGCCCGCCCCAGGGCAGAAGGCGATGACGAAACCGGCCTCGTTCCCCTTGGCTTTGCTGATGCGGAAGGAAGAAAGGAATCGGGTGGCGACGAGCTGCTCCAGATGCGGCCCCAGTCGCTCCTGGATCTTCGACGCGTGCTTCGCCGTCGCCAGCCCCCCGAGCCATTCGAGGCACATGTCGTCGTAGCGTTTTTGGAACTCAAGCTTCGACCGATTGCGGCCGTCATAGAGATTGGCGAAGTGGAAGAAGGCGCGCATGTAGAGCGCCTGGCCGATGGTGCCCAGCTCCTGCATCAGGGTGAAGTTGAGGCAGGTGAAATGATCCTCCCCAAGCGACCGAACGATCGGTTCGGCCAGGGTGATGGTGCAGGCTTCGATCGGGTCGCTGGCGAACTCGCGACGCTCGATGAGAATCTCCGGGAAGATGTTGAAGGAGTGCTCGATATGCCGGCCGTTCTCCTTTTTGAAATGAGTGCGGACGAAGGTGTAATGAATCTCATGCAGCGCGCGGGCGAGCTGCTCGCTGTCGCGGCCCCCCCATTCCTTACGGCCGATGAGCCGGCCGATCTCCCGCCGGGTGAAGGAGATTTCGTTGCGGATGGGGCGGCCGTAGTCGGAATGCTTCTTGAGGAGTGCGATGAAAATTTTGTGCGCCAAGGGGCCGGGCTGCCCGAGCGATGGATCGGGGCGGATGGTGATGTGCCGCTCGGTCTCTCCTCGGCGCAGCTGTATCTCGTCGGTGCGCTTGGCGGCCGCGCGCTGGTCATGGCAGAAGAGCGCGCCGGCGACGCGCAGTAGGGTGCTCTCCATGAAGAGTTTTTCCTCGGTCGGGGTCTGCAGCTCCTCCTTGCTGTCGGTTGCGCGCATATCCTCAAAGTATAGCTTGCGACAGCCGTCGTTCCCTGTCGCGACAGGCCGCGACACTGTGGAGAACTCTTACTGCTGATGTTGCTGGGGGAACTGCTGCGACGCCTGGTGCGGGTCTGGCGATCCGAGCAACGGTGCCAGCATCCGTTGCAACCCGCCGATGAGCACGTTGGTCTCTCGGCTGCGCTCGGTTAGTTCCTTGATTTGCGCGTCCTTGGTTGAGACCTGTCCGCGTAAAAAGTCGACCTCGCTTTCGAGGCGGGCGACATAGCGCGTGTCGGCGTCGGTTGTCGCGACCTGTCGCACCTTGTCGTCGCCTGTCGCGGCTGCTGTCGCACCTTGTCGCTCGTCATTTCCTAGGTTTTCATCGTGCATGTCGCCGCTTGTCGCGACATGTCGCGACTTGTCGTCGCCTGTCGCTGCCACATGTCGTGGCTTGTCGTGGCTCGAAAAGCTCGAATTATCGATGCCGACCTGTCGCGACATGTCGCGACTTGTCGCCTCGTTGATTTCCTGAACGTAGGCGATGTGTTTGTCGATCGACGCCGGCGTGATGAGGTACTTCTCGCCGAACGGCGTTTCGATCAGCCGAGCGTCAATGTGGCCCTTGGCGGCGTAACGCTGTACGCTGCGGGGCGTCCGGGGGAGCCCGGCGCGGGCGTATCGTTCCAGGGCCTCGTCGATGGTGAGGGTGAAGTCCGTGTCGGGGGTTGTCGCGACATGTCGCGGCTGGTC
Source organism: Methylocystis sp. (assembly GCF_051062815.1). Taxonomy (GTDB): domain Bacteria; phylum Pseudomonadota; class Alphaproteobacteria; order Rhizobiales; family Beijerinckiaceae; genus Methylocystis. The sequence goes on from NZ_JBPFDU010000007.1 coordinate 19,355, forward strand.
TTCCATGGGGGAATGATACCCCGACCCCTCGCACACCTCTCGGGGTTGTCCACAGACTTGAAATTGGGGTTCGTTCCATGAATAATCGCTTGAAATGATGTTGTTTACATTTGCTCAATTTGCTTAGCATTCGCCTGTTGGAAAATGGAGAACGAGTTGATGCAAGCTACGGCGTTTATCGCCTATCCTGCTGGACGTCCGATAATCTCAGAAGCCATCAACGATGCGGTCGAGCGCTCCAATAAAAGGAGCCTGCTCCTGCGTGCGTGGGAAAAAGTGAAGATCGTCGGCCTCAAACTGGACGACTTGATCAGGGAAGAGATTGCGTCAGCAAATGTCTTAGTGGCGGACGTAACGTATCCCAATTTCAATGTATATTACGAAATGGGCTATGCCGCCGCTCTAGGGAAGCCCGTGATACCCACTATCAACACTGCGGTTGAGAAGGCAATGCACAGATTGCAGGAGGTAGGGCTCTTCGACACGATTGGCTGGGCGTCCTACAACAATTCCCATGAACTTACTGAAAAGCTCGATGATTGGTCGGATGTATCGTGGCGTAATAACTATCAACGGCGACGGGATTATACGCAGCCGCTGTTCTTATTGGATACGCTCGTCAAAACTGATTTCAGAAACCACATCGTGCATGCGGTGGTCAATTCAGATGTAAATATGCGCAGTTTTGACCCCGCAGAAGTCCCGCGCCTAACTGCTGCCCAAGCGATTGCAGATGTGTCGGCATCCGCGGGCATCATCGTGCCGATTTTGAGCGAGGAAATTGCTGACCATCACAAGCACAACCTTCGGGCAGCATTCATTATTGGACTGTCGCACGGTTTTGAAATTGAACCACTCGCTATTCAGTATGACAATGGGCCCGCACCCGTTGACTACCGAGATTTTATTACCAACTCCACCTTTCGTGGCGAGACTATCAAGCATGTCGAAGAGTACTGTCGGCAGACATTGATTAGGAATCAGCAGGCCTCGGCCCGTAGTCGCCAAATTGAAATGGGTCTCCTGGCGCAGATTGATTTGGGTTCACCTGCCGCCGAAAATGAGACCCAGCAATTGAAATATTATTTTGTGCAGACGGCCGAATATGCGCGAGCGTTGCGGGCGGAAGGTGCAGTCATCACCGGGCGAAAGGGGTCTGGCAAATCGGCGATTTATTTTCAAGTTGCGGATGATCTAACACGAGAGAAACGACGATGTGTTGTGGATTTGCGGCCAGCATCCCACAACCTCAGCGAAATGCGAGAGGCATTGCTAAGCGTTGTAAATGCAGGAATTCTGGACCACACAGTTGCAGCCTTCTGGCAGTACATAATGTATGTCGAGATTCTGCTGAAGCTTCGCGAGATGGTCTTACCGCGCGCTAAGAATGATTTCTCACTACAAGAGCGTATTCGTAACATTGAAGAGCAATTTGAGCTTGATGAGAGCATTGTTGCTGGGGACTTCACTTCGAGGTTGGAGACGGCCGTCCGAACGGTTATCGAAGCGACATCAAGAATCACCCGTGCGGCGGATGTGAAGACCCAACTCACAAACTTGCTTTTTGAGCAGCCGATCCCCAAGCTCCGCGACGCGGTTCTTTCATTTCATGACATGTTTGATGCTATCGCTGTATTGATCGATGATCTTGATAAAGGTTGGCCGCCGCGACGGATCGAAGCGCAAGATGTAGGCTCAATCAAGCACCTGATTGAAGTCTTGAATAAGATGCAACGCGATCTATCGCGGCGTCGAATGACGATGAAGCATTTGGTGTTCTTACGAAGCGATATCTACGAACGTCTGGTTGAGGAAACCTCTGACAGGGGCAAATACAATGTCATTAAAGTAGACTGGTCAGACCCGCAGCAGCTCGAACACCTGCTTCGCCAGCGGATAGAAAGCAATCTGGACAAAAAAAATTGGGATCAGGGGTGGGAGGCCATCAACCCAACTCTTAGTTCTGGCGGAAAAGCAATTGACGACATGATTGCCGCGTCGCTCCGGAGGCCAAGGTTCCTGATCGATCTGTGTGAGCGAACGTTGTCATTCGCTGTGAATCGCGGACACAGCTTTGTTAACGAAGCAGATGTCGATGAAGGTATGCGCCAGATGTCACTCTACCTCGTATCGGATTTCGGTTACGAGATGAGGGACGTTACAGGTTCGCCGGAAGACATACTTTATTCATTTATTGGTGTACCCGCGATAATGCCACCGGCGCAGGTCGATGCGATTCTCGATCGCAACACTGTAGACATTGGCAAGCCGGAGATGATCGATCTTCTCCTCTGGTATGGGTTTCTCGGCGTAGCTACACAATTTGATAAACCGATATTCATATATGACCGTGCTTACGATTTCAGGCGATTGGAAGCCGAAAGGACTGGGGCGGGAGGCGATTTGATGTACGCCGTAAATCCCGCCTTTTTGAAAGGTTTGACCAAAGATTGAGGATTGCTCTTTTGCATGGCGGCACCTCCAAAAGGCGGCTAGCTTGAACTCTCGACATCTCCCTTACCAAGGAAGTGAGTGCGTTGAGAAACACACCGTCGCTATCCATGGTGAATGCGCCGCCCGTGGGCGTTACTGCAGCGGTGCCAACTTTACCCGCAGCCCGTCGCGTGGCAGTGGGATCGGCCAATACTTCCAGCCTGGTTTGTAGTTGGGAGGGGCGGAGACAGCTTCGGCCGATAGCAGGTGGTACGCGAAACATTTGGCCTGCATGTAGGCGAACCGCGAACCAAGGCACATACGGGCGCCGCCGCCGAATGCGATGAACGCAAATTTGTGCCGCGCTGCGATCGCCTCGTTAGTAAAGCGTAACGGATCGAACCTCTCCGGCTCCGGCCATACGTCCGGCATGTGATGCGTATAGAGAGCGTTGACGGCAATATGCGCTCCTTGAGGGATGCGGAATCCCCCGAACTCTGTGTCGCGTACGGCGCGGCGAAGAATCGACGGCGCGGGCGGGATGAGTCGCAACGACTCGTTGAATGCCATTTCGGTCAGTGGAAGATCATCGAGACGTTCGTAGGGCAACGGCTCGCCTTCAGCGAGGTCGAGCGCACAAACCTCCTCCCGCAGTTTCTCCTGCCAGTCGGGATTGACCGAGAGAAAATAGACGAACGAGGTAAGGGACGAGGCGAGCGTATCGTGCGCCGCCATCATCAGGAAACTCATGTGGTCTAACACTTCCTGCGGCGTCAGAAGCGCTCCGTCGTCGGTGGTCGTCTTGCAGAGATGGGTGAAGAGATCATGTCCATCGTTAGCGCGGCGGGCGGCGACCTGGCTGCCCAAATACCTGATCATGAACTCGCGCGCCTTAACGCCTCGGCGCATCTGCGTGCCCGGAATGGGTCGGCGCACCACGCCGACGCAGGCCGCGATCATGTCGACATAGGCTTGCTTGATCGCGTCCAGGTCAGGGCCGCATTCGTCGCCGAGAAAGGAGACGGCGGCGAGGTCCAGAGTCATCTTTTTGATTGCCGGGTACAAGCGGAAATTGGGCGGCGCGTTCATCCAAGCGGCAACCGCCGAGCCGATGCCTCGGTTGAGGCTCTCCAGATACGATCTCATCGGCTCGGGCTTGAATGCGACGGCAAGCGCCTTGCGATGCACGCGATGCTCATCGAAGTCGCGCATTATCAGGCCGCCTGGGAAGAGCAGAGCGAACACGCGCTCCCACCCGTGTTTCGAGGAGAAAAGCTTCTCGTGATCCTGCAGGACGAATTCATTGGCGTCGGGGCCGAGCAGCGAAACCGTTCTCCCGCCGAAGGAATAGGTGCGGTGTACCGGGCCGTATCGTTTGGCGAAACGCTCCGCCGTGCCTTTTGGGTCAGCGAGATATCGCAGCGTGTTGCCGATGAGCGGCCAACCGTCGGTGCCCGGAATATGGGCAAGCGCGCTAAGGGGCGGGTCACGAACAGTCATATGAGAAACAACCTTCAATCGAGCGATCAAGAATAATCGTTTAATGCCGGACGCGACACGCCGCGACAAGGGGCACGCGGTCGCGGCATGTCGTGGCTCGTCGTGCTGGGGCGCGGTTCGTCTGGATGGGTCGTGGCGCTCCGTCGGTCATTGTTGCGCACCAAAGGCCTTGGCCAAGTCGCGCACTGCGGTCTGGAAGGCGTCGCGCAGGCGCCACCACAAGAGTTGGAATGGCGCCTGGGCATGCATGCGCCGGAAGTATTCCTCTTGTTCTTGGGCGAAGCGCTCGCGGTCGCCGCGGGTGCGCGCCATGAATTCGTCGAAGGTCTCCTCGCGCGGCGGGGGAGGAGGCCGACGACCGGACGGACCTGCCGATCGGCGCCCGCCGCCAGCAGCTCGCGCGCGCGGCGATTCCGCCTGGCTGAATCGAGCTTCTACATATTCCAGTGCCGCCGACAGCTGAATGAACGCCTCGTGCGATCCGGTCCGTTTGTTGTCGGGATGCAGCTTCTTTGCGCGACGGCGGTAGGCGGATCTGATTTCGGCCATCGTCGCCGACCTCGGGACGCCGAGAATTGCATAGGGGTCGGTGCTCGACATACTGCCGAACGCGCGTTAGTTGCCGCGCACGGTGAGTGGCGCGTCGGTCTGAAGCGGCACGGCGAGAAAGTTGTTCTCGTTCGCGACCATGACGGTGATCGTCACCGGCACGGTCGACATGCCGGCAACGTCGCCCGGCTTGCACGCCCACTTCTCGAGAGTGATGGCGCCCGAGACGCGCCCCTTGTCAGGCACGAAGCGCATCACGCGATCGCGATAAGACTTGTTGCGCTGCAGCTGGATCGCGAGCGCATCGTCGAACAGCTCGATACCTGTGCCGCTCTCGACCCCCGAGCAGGGGCCGATCGAAATACCGGTGCGCTTCACTGCGATGCTAAGCGGAATGCCCGAATTATTTTCGATTGTGTAGGAGAGGCGAGCAGGGAGCGGTTCCGGGTCGCCCATCGGCGTGCCCTGCACGTACAGCGTCTGGCTCTGCACGAGCACGCTGTTCACGGTGAGCTTCAATGCATCGGCCTTGAATCGGTTGATGAAACTGTCGGGCGTGATGTCGTCGGCGAGCGCGATCGACGGGATGAGCGCGAGTGCGATGGCAATGATTCGCATGAATGCCCCCTGGCATGATGAGAAAGGGAAGCGCGGCAGCCGCGGTGAGTCAAGGCGCCGGGCGGCACGGGCAACATGCGAATTGATATGAAATGAGCGCCCGAAGGCGCTCATATGAGGTCGATGCTCGGCACGTCCTTTTCGTCCATCAGGACGGTCAGCACGTGGAGTGCATCCACAGTGATATCTCCGAGGAATGACACGACGTTAGTCACGCCATGCTCGAAGGCCAGCAGCACCTGGAGCGGGTCGCGGGCGACATATATCGTGTCACCCTGCTCGATCCGGTGGCCGTTGAAGATCACCGTGTCGGGCCGGAAGCCGTTGGGAAAGATCAGCGTCGGCGTCTCGTCCTTCACCGCGCGGCCGCAGTAGGCGAGCAGCGTTCCGGCACGGTCGTGGACGGGAATCGCCAATCGGCTGCGCATGATGCCTTTCGGCGCGAAGCCTGCCCCGAAGTGCTCGCACGTCTCCGCCGTCACCCCCAGAGCCTGCACCGCCTCGTGAGACGGTTGCAGATACTCCAGGGGCTTCAGCCCTTCCTTACCGGAGAGGGGCTGGGGGGAACTGTTCCGAGGAACCGTCGCTTCGGCTTCGGAACGTTTGCCGGAGATTCCCACGCTCGCGGCGATGAATTCAGCCGCTTCACGCACAGAGCAATTCTTGATCCGCGAGACCAAGGTGAGCATGTCACCGCCCGTCCGGCATTTGCCGAAGCAGTAGTAGACGCCCTTGGCCGGCGTGACGACGAAGGCTCTATCGCCGCCGTCCTTGCAGATCGGGCAGACGCCTCGAAGTTGCGAGCCGTGCCTTTTCAGTGCAATGCCTACCAATGGCAGCGCTCGCTCAATAGAAACCTTGTCTTTTATCTCTGCGAAGGATAGTGTTGCTGTGGACATTGCGCCCTCCTCTTCTGCTCTACTGCTAGTATAGATGGCAGATGCGCGCGCGATGGAGGTTGTGCACATGCCGACACAGAGGAGAAACGACAGCAAGTCGAAGGGGTCCCGCCCGGTGTATCATGCGCGGGCGAAGCAATCGCCTGACAGCGATTACATGACTACGATCGGCGCCGCCTGGCGTTTCAATGAAGGCGAAGGGCTGGTCGTGCGGCTGCACTTCATGCCGCTCGACGGGCAATTCATTCTCGTTCCGCCAAAAGAGCGGGAGGAGTGAGGTAAGAGCCACACGCACGCGTGTGGCTCTGGGCTTTCAGTTTGTGCGCAGAAGGGAAATAGCGTTTCGCATATTCTGTGCTGACTGGAAGGCCGGTACAAGGCCGAATGAGAGGACAGTTCTTGCTAACGGCACTTGCCGGCGCGAGCCAACGCTGCTGTCTTGAGCTGTTGGTCGATTGATAATTTGAGAGGGGAAGGATGTTATGAAAACGGGATCAATGATTGCCGCCTTCGTGTTCGCCGTGTTGGTTGCATGTAAGTCTGCAAACGCATTTTGCCTCTTTGCTTGCACTCCCACAGAAGCCAACGCGCGATCGGTATTTGAACATCAGTTTCTGCGCAGTTTATATCATAATGAAAAGTACAGCATTAGCAGTTTCCAAAAGGTCAGCGAACGCGAGCAGAAGGTACCGCAAGCCGTCGTCTATACGATTTTTGCTAATGTGACAGTTGTGTTCCCGGAAGGTGCTAATCGGTTATGCAATCGAGAAGAAGGTTTTTCATTTGAAAAATTGCAGGCGATTGGGAACGAGTGCAATTCGGTGATGGCCATGACAAATCCAACCTTTGTGGGCTATGTCGCGCCAGGAGGGAGCAAGACGTTCAATAATCTACGGTTCGATTTTCTTAAGACGGATAAGGGTTGGCGAGGCATGGACGGCGCGACTTATTGATGCCGTCGTGAGTCAAACTGAGGTGAATTGCCGTCGAAAGATAGATTGTCATATCCGACGCGCTCCCATGGAAGCGTGAACATGCGTCCCGTCGGCGCGGGTGCTTTCAGAAAGTTTGCGAGGTCGGGGCGGCAGGCGAATGCAAACATTTTCGAACGGCCGTCGCGCGCAATGCCGCGCAGCTCCTCCTTGATGGCGCGCATGCGTTGTTCGTTGATCGTCACGAACAGCACAGTGAGATTATCGATGCCGAGATGTTCGTCGATGACGCATGCGGAGACGATCTCGCGATAGGCGATGATCTTCGAGTGGATGATCGTCGGGATGCTCTCGGTGTTCATATCGGCTTCGAGCGCGTAGTAGCGACCTCCAAGACTGAAGAGCGCATCAGGTTCGATCCATTTGGGTGCGCCGGGCACGTCGGGCACCGGGACACGAAGCGGATATTTGAGTTTCTGGATTGCCGCGGGCGCGGTTTTGATGATCTCAATATGATTAAGGAAGGGTGCGGCTGCGCCGCGCGCGCCGATCTCGATGTCGAGCGCGATGTCGGATGCCATGTGATCGTGCGCCAGCCGAATGAGGCGCGAGGGCATGGTGCTGTTGCCGCCGACCCTCGAATTGAAAACCCATTCGGCGTTGGGCAGAAGGCCCTTGCTGATGAGAAGAAGCGCGCCTTCTTCGGCAAGCTGGTACAGCTCATCTCGAGCGAGATAGTTCGCGAATGTCGTTTCCTGGCTCAAGCGCCGCAGCCATTTGCGATCGTCATGGAACAGGGCGGTCAGTCGATCGCGCGTCCGCTGGGCATAGCGACGGTCGTAGGCTACGAGCTGCTTCGTCGTGAGTTGCGCGTAGCGGCTCAACGGCTCGAAGATGCCGAAGATGTCGTTGTCCGTGATCTTGGTTCGCTGGCCGTTGGGCTCGGGCGCGCGCCGGCTGCGATTCCTTCGTGGATTAGTCGCGCTCATAAGGGAGGGTACATACGCGCGCCGCGGAGAAAATAAACGTAATGCATGTAACTCCGAGCGCCTGCATACGCCGCGGCGGAATGCCATGCGTCACGCGTAATTTTATCATGAGCGGTCTCGGAGAGGGGATCGCGCCGGAGACGTGTACAAAAAATGGCTATGTAGGGCGACATATGTCCTGAAGGCGTAACTATTGACAAATCAATATGTTATGCTAACATTCTTCGCAGTTCCAGCTCCTTCACATCCCCGCATTTGCCGTGGCCACTGGCTGCCCACTCATGGGCCGTCGCTGGCCATGGCAAACCCTCGTCGAGGGAGCCCGCTGGCGCAAAAGGAGATGACGCCATGACCACAGTCATGACCCCATCGACCATCACCTCGGGCCAGATCGGCAAGGCGCAGGAGCTTCTCGAAGCCCGCTTGCGTAAGTCGGGATTCCCGAGCGCCGCCGTTCAGCAGGTGCTCGAAATGCAGGGCGACGTGCTCGCGGCTGAGTGGCTTGCCGCGATCCAAAAACGCGTGGACGCGATTAGCGACATGATCGTGCGCTGCGTGCGCGTCAATCGCTCCCGCAGCCCGCAAGAGGCGCTCGCCGCCACCGGCCGCAAGCAATACGTCACTGACGCTGTGGTGGCCGACATGCCCCGCGGCGACGGCGACGAAGCCGAGATCTTCTTCTTCAAGGTCGGTCGCTGGATCAGCGACGATGATCTGGAGAAGGAGTACTCCTCGCGCGGGCTCGTTCCCGCCGATCCGTTCTCCTTGGCGGCTGTCAACGAGGTTGACGCGACTTTCGCCGACGATCACCCCAATGGGACGCACTGGAAGGACGCGGACGGTAAGTGGTGCTTTGCCACGTTCTACCGCTGGAGCGATGACGAGCGCAGCGTGAGCGTCGGTCGCGGCGTCAGCGGGTGGCTCGGCAGCTGGTGGTTTGCGGGTCGTCGCAAGTAGCTCTCGGTGCTTCGTGCCTTCGCTCTTGCACTTAGGCTTTTGCCCTTTGTCCTCGCGCCGGAAACGGCGCGGGGATTTTGTTTGCTATAGTTCAGATGGTAGTAGGCGAATATGCGAGCGGCCACGGCCGCAGGATAGTCTTGTATCTGAACCGGCCCGCGCCATGTGTTTTCTTCGGATGAACCGACAGCTGAGTGGTTGATGACAATCTTGTAAGAGGAGGAAATCATGGCCAATAGCGTTTACAAGGTCATAGAGATTATCGGCACTAGCCCAGTATCTTGGGAGGCCGCTGCACAAGCCGCAGTCGAGCGCGCGTCAAAAACGTTGCGAGATTTGCGTGTTGCAACAGTTACCGAACAGGACGTTCAAATAAAGGACGGGAAAGTGGAGTCCTTCCGTACAAAATTGAAGGTGTCGTTCAAATTCGAAGAAGAGCCGTAGAGTGTTCCTTTTCCCGTTTTTCACGCGTCGGGATCGCGACGTGGGCGGTTGCGCTGCGGATTTGGGCGCGGCGCAGGTGGCGGTTCGCGCGGTTCCTGCCCGGCAGGAGGGCTCTCGGGCGCGGGTGCGGCCGGGTCGGGATCGGCGGCGTAGCGCGCACGGTTGCGTGCAAGGAGAGTTCGGTAGCTCGCTTCGCTCATCTTGGGAGCGTCACGAAGCGCATAGAAGGGGACGGTGATCGACACCGCGCGCGGGGTCATGCCGCGTACATGACAGGCCCAGTTCGACCACTGCGGCTCGCGGCCGCGTTGGCCGTCTTTCTGTTGCGCGAAAAGAAAGTCGGGGCTGCTTCGCAAATCATTCGCCAGTTGCCGGGCATCTGCGTAGCTGACGCCGCCGCACATCTTGATGCTGGTGTTGGAAGCTACATGGGCACGCATGGTCGGCTTTAGGTCGTCCATGAGTTGATGCGCGAAGAGAACGCCGAGCTTGTATTTGCGCGCTTTCCGAAGAAGGGTTTCGAGGCTCTCGTCGAAGTAAGCTGCGGCCTCGTCGATGACGAGGTACGCTTGATGCCATTCGCTCTCGGGAATCGCCACGCGCTCGAACACGGCGGCCATGGTCGAGGCGATCATATACCGCCCGAAAAGGGGAGAGGCGTCCTTGAGCATCGCGTCGCTCGTGTTGACGCAGATGATGCTCTTGCGCTGGATCGCATCGAACATCGAGAGTTTGTTCTGCCGAGAAGCGAACATGCGTTCAAATGCCGGCACGTGAATGACATCGTACAGGCGGCGCGCCAACGCCATGCGCGTGGTCGCGAACGACGCGTTCTTATAAAACTGCTTCTCGAAGAAGTTGCGGGCGGTCGGATCGAGTGCGGCGATGCGGTCGTAATAGCTGCTTTGCTCGGCGCGCTTCACGTCTTCTTCTAGGAAATCCAACAGCGTGTGAATCGTCGCGGCGGGCTGCATCGACAGCATGAGGCGTGAGACATATGCGAATGCGGTTCCCATCTGGGTCGAGAGTTCGGCTGCAAGCGACGCAAAGATGTAATTGAAAAGCTGGAGAATATCACCTTCGACGATCTCGCGCTCGGCGCGGGAGTAGCCGGCCATGCGCGCATTGTTCATGGCAAACATGTTGAGGGCGGGCGGCGTTTCGTCTTCCGGGTCGACGATGATGAGCCGATCGGCAAGCGAGCCGGGCTGATCCGGGTCGAAAAGCGCCAGCCGCTGGATATGCCGCAGCATCTGATTCTGACTGTCGACGATGATGAGCGCCGGCGGGTCTGGCTTTAGAAGATCGCTCATGATGATGTGGCTAAGCGTCTGCGTCTTTCCGTGCCCGCTGCCTCCCAAGAGGTGCCAATGTTCGCCACGCTGCGCCTCGGGAATGCCGAAGGGCAGGCGCGCCGACGCAAGAGACGCCAATGGTGTCTCTTTGAGAAACAGGGCGACTAACTCGCGGGCTGCGGCGCCGTATGCGGAGGGCTGAATAAGCCTCGGCGAGACGAGGCTCTCCTTCGTGAAGGGGAGCCGCGACGCGGCGCAGCGGTTCTGGTCATACCGCTCGCGGAACGTCGCCGATACCGGACAGAGGGCGTCGGCGATCTGCTCGATTAGCTTTCCAGCGTCGGGCAACATGTCGAGTAGCGAGACGGTGAACGGCCCCTCGTCTATGTCGGGTGCCGCGGCGATGATCATCTCGAAGACGTTTGCGACTGCGCGCTCGAAGCGGCCGAACGCCTCTGGGTCCGAAAGCCTGTCGATACATGCCGCGAGGTGGTCGCGATATCGCGCCGCTTCGATGCTCTCCGGAATGGGCGGGGGAGGCGGGATCGAGCCTGGTTCGAATCCCTCGGCTCGGTAAAGGTGCGCGCCGATGTCTGCCAAGATGGGGCGGAGCGGGCTCGGGGCGCTGGCGGCCAGGCGCTCCGCGAATGCGTCGGCGCTCGGAAGGTTTGCCTTGGCGAGGGCTGCGCATGCCTGGTTATAGAGCGCAGTGTTCTTCTTCTGCGCCTGCTGGCGAACGGTCGCCGGCGCGTTGCGGTGGTTCTCGAAGAAGACGCGGAAGATCATATCTCATAGCTCGACGGATGGCGCGAAGCGGCGTTGCCGAGAATGTAGTCCTTGACGCGCGGCAGGATCTCTTCGGCGAGTTGCTGCTCGAACATGCGGGCAGCAAGCGCGGTGGGGAATAAGCGGACGTGCGGGCGCTTGTACATCAGATCGTTGATCGTGAAGGCGAAGTTGGGAAAATCGACAGCCTCCTCGGCTGCATACGCTTCATGCGTTCCTAGTGCGAAGCGCTGCACGATCGTCCTCTCTTCGTCGGAAAAGTCGATGTAGGCGGTCACGCGGTATCTGGTCTCGCGGCCGAGGAACCCTTTGCGCACCACGATGTCGTCATGAGTGATAGAAACGCGCATCCGACAAAAGTGCGCCGGCCGGAATGGCCGGTCAAGCATCAGGATTGCGGTATCGTTTTCGTCCTCGCTGGCGCCCGGCCGGCGTTTTCGGGAAGAACTTTTCGACCTGCTTCTCGACGAGGTTCCTCGGGACCATGTATCGCGCGCGGCTCTGCGCGAGCACAGCGGGGAAGCGGCCGCCGGCTTTCGGCGGCGGCACCATGTGGAGGAGCTTGGCGTCGCTAGGGACGCCATCGTGCATAACGCGCGCCCAAGCCTTGAAGTTATCTGTCTGGGCGAGCATCGCCCGATTCTTCAGGACGAGTTCGTCGGCGAGAATGGCGGCGTCTTGCGCGCCCACTCGGAACGCGATGATCGTGCCGGCGTTGCCGAATACGGCCTGCCGAATGCTCTCCGGCAGTTGGCCGACGTGCTGGTTCGCAGCCACTAATGAAAGCCGCCACTTGCGCGCTTCGGAAAGGATGGACGCGAAGCTGTCCGTGGCAAAGTTCTGGAACTCGTCGCAATACAAGGTGAAGTCGCGGCGTTCGTCCTCGGGAACCTCTTGCCGCGCTTCGGCCGCTTGAGCGAAAGCGGTGATAAGGAGAGCACCAAGAAGATGGGCTGGCTCTTGGCCCAGCCGACCTTTGGAAAGATTGATGATGAGCACGTGGCCGGAATCCATGATCTGCCGAGCATCGATCGTCGAAGCAGGCTGGCTGATGATCGATCGGATGAACGGGTTCGAGAGCAGGATGCCGATCTTGTTCTGCACCGGCGCGATCGCCTCGATACGATGTCGGTCGTCGTAGGCGGCATATTCGTTGCGCCAGTAAGCGCGGATAACTGGATCGCGGCATCGCTTGATGAGGCTTTCGCGATACGTCTCATCGACCAGAAGCCGGGGAAGGCCGAGCAATGTCTGGTCCTTCGTGTCGAACAGGAGCCGGAGGGAATTGGTGAGGATGTATTCGAGACGCGGACCCCAGCTCTGTGCCCAGATGTTCTTGAAAGCCGAAACGATATTGGCTGTTGCGGCGGCGCGCTTGTCAGGAGGGATACCCCAGAGGGGATTGTAGGAAAAGGTGTGGGCGGGGTCGGACGGGTCGAGATAAATGACGTTGCCCGTCCTGTCGCGCGGCACCATGCCGGCAATGAGTTGGCTGGCGTCGCCGTGCGGGTCGAGAAAGCAGAAGCCTGCGTCGTCGCCGAGGTCCGCCTGCATGAGATTGGTGAGCAGTCCTGTCTTGCCGGTGCCGGTCTGCCCGGCGACGTACACATGGCGACGGCGATCGGAACGCGACAGAGACACGCGTTCGCCATTGGTGAGCGCGCCGAGGGTGTAGGGGTGGGCCGTGTGCATAAGCCGGCGTCGGGCCGTGCCGAGTGTTCGTGCCGCTGGTACGAGCTTCGGTCGGTGCCGATCGCCGGCCTTCGAACGCGGTTGCCCGCGCAAAGAGCTGTCCGCTATTCATTATACGTCGGAACCGTCCGCGCCAGTTCGTCGTGCCGCTGAAAGCGGCCGACCCAAGAGGCTTTCCCAAGCGCATGGTCGGTAGGTCTGCGCGCGTGGCTCGTTGGCGTCCGATAGGGGCCAAAAAGGCTATTGGGTCGGGCGCGATAGCGCACGCGAACTGGCGCGGAATCAGGGCTTTAGCGTTCCCGAGTGAGGGAAACGGTTTCCCTCACTATTTCCCCCTCGATTTCCCCTAGTGGGCGAGGGCGGGAAATGAAAAGAGGCTCGGTTTGGATGCCGAGCCTCTCGCCCCATGATGGGGAACGCCCGTGTTAGGCGGCGATGGTTGGGTCGGAGCCGTCAAAGAAGTGGCGGACTTCTTTCCAGCGCCACGCGACGCGAGAACCGGGGTGTTCGCCGAACTTTTGTGGAGCCGGGAAACGACCCGCGTTGATCATTCGCCACGTGTGCGCTCGGGAATAAGGCCAGCCGAGCTTCTTCAAGGTTTTCCAATCCACCAGCATTCGCTCCTCGAACATCGTGATGTCCTCCAGTAAGAGGCATCGCGACGCCCAGATCGCTCGCTAGCGGGCGAGTGAACATAGCATGTCGCCGTGCTCCCGGCGAGATGCACATAGTTGTGCATAGTTGAACATGTGCCGGGTGAGAAGGTTTGGAACACGTTTATCTTCACGCCACTGCGCCTGACTACGCTAACAGTTGACGTTCGATTACCACCTTATGCCACCTCCGCTGCGGACATCGTCCGCTTTCGGCCAGGGCGGGCGTTGCCATATCAGCGCTGACTTATAGGCCGAGTTGAACTTCGGCTTCAGTGAACCAGCCTTGCTGGAGAACGTGCTGGCGCACCCGCTCGGGGTGCTCGGTGTATGCGACCAGTGCCAGACCGCGCTCTGCCCGGCTGCATGTCACATAAAAAAGCCGGCGGGTGGATGCGGTAGTCGCGTCTTCTCCTGTCCCGACACCGAAGAGCTTCTCGAACTTGAACTGAAATCCGCGCGACTCCGAGTCATCCATGATAACCATCACACGCGGGAATTCTAGGCCCTTCACCCCTTGATGAGTATCAAACCGAGCAGCGCCGGCGACGTATCGCGCATAAGGTTTGATCTGCTCGAACGGAGTGTTTAGGAACTCATCAACCGCCGCATCTCTTTCGGTCTGCCGATCAATCGATTCCGCGTCGGGGTCGTCCTGCTCAGTGATCGATGCTTCATCGCGAAATGCGACCCGTCGCAACGGGTCAGGTACAGTGAAAAGGCCAGTGGCGGCAATATTCCCGAGAACGTCGCCGAACGACGGAGTTCCGTCATTCTCCCACAGTTCCAGAAGTGATGTGACCGCCGCCTGGGCTTTCTGCAGCACTTCGGTCTGATTCTCAGCAGCTCGCAGTTTGTCGGCGCTTAGCAGGGGTGACGACGCCCGAACGATTCTTGCGGTTGCGAACTTATCGTCTTTCGCGTCAACCAGTGGCAGCACCCGGCCGGAAAATAATGTCAGGATCGACAGGCTTCCGTCTAGGAGGCCGGTGCGGAACTGGTCGATTGGGTAGAGATGCATGAACATTTGCTCGAATCCCATGCGTCGAGCCGCCATACGGTGTTCAAGGATCAGACTCTTAAAGCCGTCCTCCGCCTCCCACTCGGGATCGCCAGTGATCGTCGCCATCTGACTAGCGATCGCCCGTTCTGCGACGACCTTATCGACAGTACTGGTCGGCAGGATAAAAATCCTGGCATGCCCTTCGACGGCACCGCTCCAGGGTATCTGCACTTGGCGATCGCCAGCTTCCCTAATCTTGTTGATGAGGCGAACCACTCGTCGCGGACAGCGGAAGTTTAGTTTCTTCGTTGGCGTGATCCAACCAGCCGGCAGTTGCTCGCCGAGGCCATCCTTACCGTCGCTGTAAATTCGCTGCATCATGTCGCCAAGAAGCCCGAGAGCAACATTTGCGGGGTACGCCTGCTGGAGATTGAAGAGCGCCTCGATAAGATACTTGCTGGTGTCCTGGCTCTCATCGATCAGGATGAACGGAAACCCGTCCATCAGAATGCGCTGCATGACAGGCTTGGTCTGGATAAAGTTGCCGACGATCTTCAAAACCTCGGCATGGTTCAGTGAATCTCGACCGTGATTGTCGCTGTCCGGGCTATAGACGAACGCCCTGATTGTATCGAGACCTTGCAGTCGGCGTGTTTTCGAGGCAATTGATGCAAGTCGGTCTGCCGAAGCCTTAGTCCCTGGGCGCCCTTTGGTCTCAAGTTTCTGAAGCTCGCTGATGTCGTCGGCGAGCTGAACGCGGAGCCACTCGCGAATGTCGTGATTGAAGCCCTGGATCATCGACCAGGCGAAGCTGTGGATCGTTGAAACCGCAATCACCGAATCGAACTGCGTCCGCCGAATGATTTCGTCGCGTGCGGCTTTCGTGTAGGTGATGACGGCGATGCGTTGTCCGCGAAGTCTCAGCGTTGGGCCAAGCGCGGCACGGATATGGTCAAGGGCCTTAACCAGGGAGCGCGTCTTCCCCGAACCCGCACCGGCGAAAAGGAAGAAGCTCTTCGGCGCATCAAGGCTAAGGCATCCAATAATCACGTCATCGACATGATCGTCGGCGTGGTCATCGGTCGTAGGTTCCGCTGTAGTCATGCAACTGCTGCCTTTGGGGCTAAGTCGTCCTCCTTGCGTCGCAGTTGCTCAATCAACCACAGCAAACCAGTTTCGATATAGGTTGGCACGGCCAGTTTACCCACATCCGTACTGAATAGCAGATCAAGTGCGAATTCCGCCTTTCCTCCGTCCTTCAGTGTTTCCCGGACCGCTTCGGCAAGCGCGGGGAGATCGGCGGCAGCATCTATCGCTTTGCTGAATTTGCCGATTAATCCTGTCCCTTTCCGGTTCGTGAAAAACGGTAGATTCTGGTAGAGCAGTGCGTCCTCAAACGTGTTCGCGAGTGCTTCTCCTGTGTTGCCCTTGAAATGAACTTCGACAGGAGTTTGGTAAGCGACCCGGACTGCGTACCCGCTTGGATAGGTGATCGCTTTGTCTGGCTCAGCAAGATCGAGCAGCGTGTCGACCGCCTCGTTCGATGGAACCCACGATTTTAAGGTCTGGTTGCGCGCAAGTTGGCCGGTACCGCGTTTCGGTGATTCTGCCGCCTCGCTAGCTGCGTTCTTGGCGTCGAGGTCAGTGATGACGAGCGTTGTAAGTCCTAGGTGATCAATCAGGTCGCGCAACCGGTGTGCATGGCTACCGCCGATCTCCAACCACGTCAGATAACACCGTTGCAGGTAATCGAACTGTGTCCTTTCTTCGACGAAATGCGGCACGAGTATTCGTTCGCCGGAGCCTTCAATCAGGACGGCCCCATCGGCAAAGAATAGGTCGCAGTGGCTGGCCTTCAGATACCGGGTAACAAATTTCGGAGTCTGATCGTTGCCTCCGAATACTTCTGTCAGGTTCACGACAGTTGCGATGGGAACAGCGAATGTCGTTGGTGACGCTGGCAGGCGACGAAAGTAGCGGAGGTTTGCGAAATCGCAGGCGTGAGCGACGTGGCTGGAGTGGGTGCTCACGACCAGTTGCGTGGTCAGCTTCGTCGATTTACCCAGGTCCTTGTGATTCCGGAGAACTTCGTACGCCTGCTTGATGAAGACCTGCTGTACCTGTGCATGTAGGTGTGCTTCAGGCTCTTCTACCAGGACAAGGTGGAGCGGCGGGATCACTGCCGTCGTCGCTTTGTCTCCGCTACCCGCTTTTCCAACCTTCATCCAGGCGTCGCGGAAGCTCATGAGACCGAACACCATCGAGACGAGGTTTTGGTAACCGAGGCCGTTTGAGTCCTCCGGGAGACGATGGATTTTATCAGCGTCGATCGTCGGCACTTCGTATTGCACCGCTGCATCGTGACTGAGGCTGTCTTGGAGCCGGATTTTTGTGGAAATGGTCAGTTTCGGGTCAGTGACTCCCGGATAGCCCAAGCCCTCTAGTTCTTTCAGCGCGCTGTCAAAGGATTCCTTAAGCCTGCCGTCGAAGGCAACACGTGCTTCCTCGAGTGCCCGGAGCGCCTTTATGTCGTTCGGCTCCGGCGTTTCGTATGGATCAAGATGGTTGTCGTAGTAGGCTCGTAGTTGAGTCGATAGTTTGCGTCCGCCGACGCTTTCCCCAGGCGACAAGCTCCCACCATCATTTCGGAATGAACGTGGCGGCCCAGCTTGTCCGAACCCACGCTGGGCGCTTATCTCGTCTATTCTGATCAGGCCATCGAACGGATCACCCTCGATGGGTTCTTGGTCGGGAGGGAGTGCCTGGGGGTTCGCTCGGCCATCTACTACCGGCGTTAGTTTCGCTGGATCGAGCAGGTAAGCTTTGACCTTGAACGCCTTCCGCATCCTGCGGTCGAGGTAGTCCAGTAGTGACAGTGGCCAAAGATCAATACTCGGGTTGGCACCTTCGTCGCTCGCTCCGGCACCCGCGGTTCCGGTTATAGCGCGGAGCATATCGGCGTTTTTCGAACGAGTTTTTAGATATTCTTGCTGGAGAGCGGAGGCATCGTCGGGCTCATAGCGTAGGCGGACCCCTATCAGATCGTCTGTCCAGTCCAATGTCGGAATGAGTTTCTGAACGTAGTGCAGTTCGCCGGGGCCGACATGAAGCCAAATATCTAGAAACGGCATCAGCTCCAGAAGGGAGTTCGGCGACGGAGGCGCTTCGTTGTTCTTTAGCGCCTCCTCCCATCTGTCGCCCGCAACATTTATCATCTTCCAATGGGAAAGTGTTAAGTCATTTATAGAGAATGCTTTTGAATCAAAAAGAAATCGCCGAAGGGCAATCATAGCAGAAGTCTTGCCGCTGTTGTTTGCTCCGACGAATACCGTCTTGTCTGCGGCGAAATCTACCCGCACAGCGAGAAGTTTTCTGAAATTACTTATCTCAATTTGCTTAATATACATAGATGTTCTCATCTATAAGTGTACGATACGGGGTTCGCGCAATCAAACGACTGCGTCGATGAGTGTCTGCTAATAGGCGAGCTACAGCCTCGGGATCGCGATGAGATTGGCACCGATGAGGGTCGCGTTCGAGTCAAAATCTGAATATGGGTAACCGTAAGAGTAGCATGCCTTAGGTCCGGGATGCGATTTCCAAAAGCCGCGTCTCCCACGCTTCAATGGCGGCGCGCATCTCGTCCATGTAGCCGTGACGCTGATACACGCCGACGATGCCGCCGAAACTACCGGAGACGTGGTTGAGCAGTTTTTCTGTCACCTCCAGACGAACGCCGAGTGCGGCGAGGTTGGTGGCGAACGTGCGACGCAGATCATGGAGCGTCCACGACGAGACGGTGCAATCCTTGTCGAAGGCCGCCTTGAAATTCGACCATCCTGTGATTGGCAGTGAGACATCCTTGCTGCCGGGGAAGAGGAACCGGCTTCTGCGATCGACCTTGGCAAGCACCTCGGCGACCATGTCGCCGTAGGGGAAGGTGTGCTCCCGCTTGTTTTTGGTCACCGAGGCTGGGAGCGTGATAGTTCGCTTCTCGTCGTCGATCCAATTCCATTCGAGCGACCCGATTTCGCTGCGGCGTTGGCCGGTGAGGATCAATAGTTCCAGGACGTGGCCGAAGGGGAAGCCTTGGTCCCGTGCCTTTTGCAGCACCTCGCGGAGTTCGGCATCTGCGAGAACCCGTTCGCGGGAGCGCGCTTTCGGAGGCCCCTGCAATCCTTCGGCTGGACTGGCTTTTGTTAGGTGACGCCGTATCGCCCAGCGGAAGAAAATCTTCACTGCCGCAAATGCATGTGCACACTCGGAAGGCGTTCCGAGCAAGTTGTCGATGATCTTCGCGATTTCGCGTGGAGTGATGTCGGCAAGGTTCTTCTTGCCGAGAGGGGGCACGAAATGCCTGTTGAGGAGCCGCGTGTAGTCCTTCGTCGTGCGGGGTCGATTGCGCTTCGCCGAAGCGGCCAAGAACATTTCGAGAGCTTCATCGAAGGAGACGGCTTCAGCCGTCTCCTTCTTTCCGATACCGAGCGTCTGCACGGCAAGGATGCGGCGGCATTCAGTCCGAGCTTGCGCCAAGGACATAGCCGGATACTTCCCGATATACGTGCGGGTTCGTTCCTTACCCTGCACCAAGCAAAAGCTCTTGGTGCCGGCCGCGCTGACGCGAAGGCATAGCCCGCGCTGGGTTTCATCAAAAATAGCGGCCGACCCATGTCCGGGCGGCTTCGCTGTTCGGACAAAATTATCGGTGAGCGCGACACGCATTTTGGCTCGCTTTTGGCTCGCCTTGGGGGTGTGCTACCCGGATATCCCATGAGACGCGTTGAAGCAAGAAATCTTTACAAAACAGTTAGATGAAGGCATCTATGATGCGTGCTGCAATACGGCGAAAAGACGAAAAAACGGATTTTGATTCCGCCATACGGAGGTTCGAATCCTCCCGCCCCAGCCAAGCATTCCCGGAAGTCCAGACCGGACGCGGTCTTTGGGAAAAAGGCCGGATTTCTGGGGCGTTTGCGCGAGGAGCGGCGTCTCAGAGACTTCTTGAGTCGGAAAATCCAGGTCTTAATGGCGTGATTCCGGCCACAGTCTCAGTCGGCGATTTTCCAATGTCCGGGATTTTTCGACGGACGCCGCCTGAGACAGGTTCGCTTCGCGCGCAGACTGGTTCGCTTCGACGCGATTCGGACGACGAACCGGAAGTGTATTCACTATGTCGTCGGCTCCGGATCGAGGCACGGCGGAGGCATGAGACGGCGCGGCGCCGGCCGCAATCGGACAAGATCGTGATTGGGGGTTTTAGCTGAGGCCGAGCAGTCGCTCCTGATCCGCCCAAGCATGGGGCAGAGCCTGTGTCAGGCTGGAGACTGTCACACCCGAGGGAGCGGCGCCGTCGGCGATCGCCTGAATGACTTTTGGCGACAGGAACGCAAGGACGGCCAAGCGCCGAACATGACGTTCCGCGAGACCTTCGCTCGAGGCGATGGCCTCGAAGGAGGCGGTCTTATCCGAAAGGATCGTCTCCATCCATCCGCGTGAACGCGCAATCGCTTTCAGCAGCGCCTCTCGCGTTTCGGAATCGATCGTCCCCTGGTCTATTGGAGCCTGCGCGACGACCTTCCGGGGCATAAGTTTTGGAGCAAAGGGGATTGTCAGCTCGTGCAATTTATTCGGCGCAATATCAGAGTCCAGTAGATTTGCTTGCAGCTCAGGCTCGCGAAACGTGATCGCGATTCGATCGGATTCAATGGTGATCCGCTCGATCCGGGCCCGAATCAGATCGCGATCGCAGGCGTCGTCATTTGCGTTAAGCCTCCCCCTCAGAGCGTCGCAAACGAGTTGTTCGACATCGGGCGCCGACACGCGGGAGACGGTTCCCGCTTCGCTTTTTCGGTTCTGCAGCAAGGCGTGAGACACGTAATAGCGATAACGCACGCCCTTCTTGTTGGCGTGGCTCGGGCTCATCGGGTTGCCGCGATCATCGAAGAGAAGACCAACGAGCATGGAGGAGGAACGTGATCTCGTGAGCTTTCGCTTGACGGCGCCTTCGGCCAATCTCGCCTGAACCGCGTCGAAGAGATCGCGATCGAGAATCGGCTCGTGCTCGCCCTTGTGAATCTCTCCGCGATAGGCGATCTCGCCGACATAAAAGCGATTTTTAAGCATATGCGCGAGCGGGCCGACCATGAAGCGATCGGCGGCGATAATTTTGCCGCTCGCGAGCTTCCGGGGTCTTGGTCTGACGCCTTCCCGGTCGAGCGCCGCCGCCAGTTCGCCGATTGATCCGAGGCGCAGGTAATCGGCGAAAATTTTTCGTACCAGTCCCGCCTCGTCAGGAGCGACTTCAAGCTTCTTGCCGACACTTTGGTAACCCAGAGGAATTGGCCCGCCGACCCAGATCCCCTTGCGCTTGGAGGCGGCAATTTTGTCCCTGACGCGTTCACCGATGACCTCGCGTTCAAATTGAGCGAAGGACAGCAGCACGTTCAGGGTCAACCTACCCAT
Organism: Methylocystis sp.; assembly: GCF_051062815.1. Lineage (GTDB taxonomy): Bacteria > Pseudomonadota > Alphaproteobacteria > Rhizobiales > Beijerinckiaceae > Methylocystis. Next base: position 40,567 of record NZ_JBPFDU010000007.1, read on the forward strand.
GCTTGAAGTGGTGTTGAAGGATTGAGTGACCGAGACGAAGGAGACGTCGAACTCATCGAAGAGCTCGACAAGCTTGGCGAAATCGGCGAGCGAGCGCGTCAGGCGATCGACTTTGTAGACTACGATGATGTCGATCTTACGGAATCGGACCTGCTCCAAAAGGCCTTGTAACGCCGGACGCTCCAGCGAGGCGCCGGACAATCCGCCGTCGTCGAAGCGATCGGCGACCAGGCGCCAGCCTTCATGGGCTTGGCTCTTGATATAGGCCTCGCAAGCTTCCCGCTGCGCGTCGAGCGAGTTGAAGGCGAGGTCGAGATTGTGCTCGGTCGATTTGCGCGTGTAGATCGCACAGCGCTGAGGCTTGGCGGCGGCTGTTTTCATGCGCTGCGTCCCCGACTAAAAGTGGGAGAGGCGGCGGCTCGCGAGTCCCCGCCTGAGCGTTGTGTGGGAAGGGTCGGCTCGGGCGGGCGTATTCCTGCTGGGCCGAATTGAAGAGCTTGTCGGCAGGGCGCGTGACTGGATTGTCTCGTCTACATCCGCTGACCGCGCAGACTCTTCGTCGCCGCGCAGACCAAAGAAGCGCGGTCCATTCCAATTTGTGCCCGTGATCTTCAAGGCGATGGTCGACAGGCTCGGATAGATCCGTCCCTCCCAACAGAAGCCGCCGGGGACGACGAGCACCTCCTGCGCTTTGCCCTGATATTCTCGGACAATGACGGAACCGATCTTCAAGCGTCTCGAGGGCGCGGAGCCCTTCTTAGCGACTGTCGCGAGAAGCCGGCGCAGAGGGGTCTCCAATCCGCCGAGACGCTCTTCTTGCAGCCAGTGTGCGAGCGCACGCGCCATGAGATCCTTCGTCAATGCGACAGGCGGTTCGCGCTTCCGCTTCGCGCGCCACATCTCGCGTAACTCTTCGATGTTCATCGCGATGATGCGGGCGAGCTCCGCATTGATATCAGTGGCGTCCGGCAGGCCCGCCGGACGCCGCCGCGACGGGGACCGCGTCATCAGATCAGGCCCGAGCCGGGCAGGAGCGACTCGCGATCCGATAGAGCGATGCTCCAGGCGCGTGCGGGATGCGTTCGACTGCAAAACCACGCTTGCGAAGCCCCGTCAGAGCCGCTCGCGTTGTATGCGGCAGCCAGCCGGTCGCCTTGATCAGCGCATCAATTGTCACACCCGGTTCCTTCGACAGCATGTCGACAATGAGCGCCTGTTTGGATCCCGTGCGTGGGGCCGCGCCGATCGAACGCTCTTCCGGTTGCACAGCAGCGCTGGCCGCCCTTTGAGTCTTCGCGACGGCGCTGGCGCACGTCGCTTGTAGAGCGGAATGATCGGCAGGCGTCGCGTCTTTTTCGACCTCGATCGCGTCGCGACCGGCGCGCGTGATCACGAGACTGATGTTCTTTCCTTCCGATTCGCGCCAGACCGGCATTCCCGGCTTCGATCGACTCTCCCGCATGAGTTTACGAGCGACGAGACTCGATCCAACTTTCGCCGCCGCCGCCTTGCCCATCCCATGCGGCGCAACGGCGACGCCATCGTCCCGTGCGGCCGCCTTCGAGAGCACGATCAAGTGATTGTCAGTAAGTTTCTGCATGTTCTCCTCCGTCGTGAGCAACAGCATCCGCTGTCACTGACACAACCCGCCATGGCGCTGTGCCGGCGGGGTGAGGAGGAGGGCTCAGGGCTTTGCTTGCCCGTCCATGACCCCGAGCAACGCTCTGCTCCGCAGAGAAGTCCAGGGAATTCTCAGGACATTGGGTACGCGCAGCACACAATCCATGCATCGGGCAATAACAGGTCCGAATCCCCTTGGGCACGCCAAAATCGGTACCGCTCTGGATAAACTGCGCACCCAGCCATTCGAACGACTTCCGTTTTGAACCCCTAGCGACAGGTAGAGCGTAATCGAACGGGCCAAAGTCGTTCAACGAGATGTTTCACTGAATGGCTATGACAACTCGCCATCGTTTAAGTGTGTGCGTTTTTGTGATGTCTGTTCGAATCAGTTGACAACGATCCTCTCTTCATCCTTCCTCATAAAACCGAGCAGGAGGTGCCTCTTGCAGACACGGGCCTATACTTCCAATATCAGTCATGATTCGGCGCAGTTCGTGATTCAAAAATTGCCGTGCCAAATTCGTTTCACACTGCTTTAATGGCCAGGACGACCCGCCAATATTCCGCAAAAACCATCAAGCTTCTGTTCGGAAGCTGCGGAAACGAATGTGCCGAACCGACGTGCACGAACAGGATCATCGCCGCGGGCACGCCTCAATCCGATGCCGCCGTCATTGGTCATATTTGTCATATCTATGCAGCCGCCGATAACGGTCCGCGCGGCAAGCCTGGTCTGACCGAGAAACAGCGCAACGCGCCGGCCAACCTCATTCTGCTGTGCGGCCATCATCATCCGCTTGTCGATAAGCAGTGGGAGACCTACCCCGCGGAGATGCTGATCGCCTGGAAAAAGAGGCATGAGGCCAAATTCCAAAAGGAAACGGCGGAGGCGCTGCGGCTGCAGGCTGAAATGCGGCAGCTGGCCTTCCTTGCCGCTTACTCCGACGAACAGATCAACGCGGAAATCGAACGTATCCGCAAGGCACGGTTTCTGGCGGGCTTTCCCACCAAGGAGGCGGCCCGCGTTCTTGCCGTCCGCGTCGATGTGGCGGAGTTTGCCGGCGGTTCGCGCGAGACCCGGGCCCGGGCGCTGGCGTGGAGCGCACGCCTACTAGCGCTGAGCGAAACCTCCGGCGAGGCTCAAATCCTCCTCGCCAAGGCAAAAGCTTTGGGCAACGGCGAAGACGCCACCATCGCAGAAGCGTTTCTGACATCCGTCAGCGACAAGGCTGCAGCTCTCGCCTTGCTGACGCGCATACACACGCCCGCGGCCCGTTCCGCTGCGTTGCGTATTGTAACCAACCAAGAGGGTGCGAACTGCGCTATTGCCTGGTTCGATAAGGCTGGTCTCGCGCTCACCGATCTCGATTCCGAAGGCAAGCTACTTTATCTTATGAACGCGCTGAGCACGGAAGAGTGGGGCCGCGCCGCGGCCATAGCTGCAGCGATAGCCGACGATGACTTCCGCGAAGCGCCCGTGCTGTACCACGCCGTGGCGATGACGGAACTTATTCAGGCCGTGCCGCTGGAGCTCCGGACAGCTGTTATGAGCCAGGTCCTCTTCGAAGCGAACAGCTTTCCGCTCGCCTCTGACGGCACGGCCCTGGCGGCCCGAAGGCGTGCGGCCGCATTGTTCAGCAAGTCCTCCGACTTCGCGCAGTCCATGGGCGTCGCCAACCCGTCCAATCCGGATTCAGATTACGCGCTCTGGCTCAAATTGCGCGACCCGCGGGATCATGCGCTGGGCATGGAAGAGCTGCGCGCCAGCATGCGCGATCCGGCGCAGTCGCTGCGGCGGCTCAATCTCGCTCTTCAGTTTGGCATCAAACTCGACCTCGCAGCGATCGAACGGCAGATCGAGCAGCGCATCGCCCTGTCAGGCAAGGGCACAGCGGACGAAGCACTCGCGCGATTTGCGCTCGCCTTTGCGCAGGGAAATCCTCGCGAGGCGGCGGAATACATCGCACGACACCGTGCGCAGCTCTACGAGCATCTGCAAAAAAGCGGGATTCAAGCTATCGAAATCGAGCTGCTAGCGCGTGGCGGGCTGATAGACCAGGCGAACAGACATCTCGCCCAGGCAGTTGCGGACGGCATGGGCGAACACGAACAGCGGTCTCTACAAAGGATCATTGCTGAGGCCGCCGGGGACGATCCCGCTGCCGCGCGCAGACGGCTATACGAACAAACCGGCGCCCTCCGCGATCTGGTGAACCTCGCCAACCTCCTTGAGGAACGTAAAGCCTGGACGGAATTGCTTCCTTACACCGAGGCGCTATTTGCGCGGACGGGCGCACTGGAGGATGCGTCGCGAATTGCGACCGCTCTGAACGCTGCTGCCGAATACGGCAAGCTCTATGAGTTCCTCGCGGCGCACCCGGACCTCGTTCGACAATCCGTCGGGTTGCGAACCGTTTGGGCATGGTCACTCTATCGCGAGGGCCGGTTCGACGAAGCTCGATCTGTATTAAAGGAGTTATCGGAGGCAAGGGACGACGCCAATGACAGGGCGCTGCGCGTCAACCTAGCCATTGCTTCTGGTGATTGGGACGAGCTCATCGCATACACTGCGGCGGAATGGGAGCGCCGCGAACATCGCACCGCTGCCGAACTGCTGGCCGCGGGACAGCTCGCTCAGGCGGTCGCTGCGCCCCATGCCCGCGATCTCGTAACCGCGGCAGCCGAGCGGTCTGCCGATGCCCCGGCCATCTTGGCGGCCGCCTACTTCCATGCGACCAGCGCCGGTTGGGAGCAGAACGCAACAACCAGCCAATGGCTGAGCCGGGCGGCCGCTCTCTCCGGCAGCGATGGTCCGCTACAATCCATGTCGATGAGAGAGTTGCTCGACCGTAAGCCAGAATGGGATAAGCGGGAGGCTTCGGTGTGGCAGCAGCTGAATGCCGGCCAGGTACCAGTGTTCGGCGCGGCGCACATGCTGGGGCGATCGCTCATCGACTTTATGCTGCTGCCGTCACTGGTGAATCTGAACGAGCCTGATCCGCGCCGCCGCAGCATCGTCTATGCCTATAGTGGTGCCCGCCCTGGATTTGTCGTGCCAAAGCCCGAACGCATTGCGTTGGATTTGGCCGCGATTATCACGCTGGCGCGCCTGGATCTCCTGGACATCGTTCTCACGACCTATGCCGACGTCGTGATACCGAACACCACGCTCGGATGGCTGTTTCAGGAACGGCAAAAGGCCCGCTTCCACCAGCCCAGCCAGATCAAGGAGGCCCATCTTCTCAAGCGGCTGATAGCAGCGAAGAATTTGAACGTTCTGCCGCCGCTCATGGTGCGCAACCAGGCCCTCGACCGGGAAGTGGGGGCCGCGCTTGCCGATCTGCTCATCACGGTGCGCGCCAAGATGGAATCGGACAGCGAAACGCTGCGCTACGTCGTTCGATCGGCACCGGTCCATCGCATCGGATCGCTCATGGAAGAAGAGGCCGATCTGTCCGCCTATGCGGACGTTCTTTGCAGCTGCCAGGCTGTTGTCGCGAAGGTGCATGCCAAGAGCCTTCTGATGGCGGGCGAAGAGGAAGCCGCGCGCTCCTATCTGAAGCTTCACGAACGAAGTTGGCCGTTGGAGCCTGCCATCGCCGACGGTGCCGAACTCTATCTCGATCACCTGTCCGTGGCCTATCTGAGAACCGTGGGCGTCCTCGACAAACTGCAAGCGGCCGGCCTCACTGTATTCATAGATGACTCGACGGACATCGAAGCCAATCGCTTGATTGCATTTGAAGCGCTGGCGGATCGTCAGATGGAGGTCATAGAGACGATCCGGCGCTCACTTTCCGAAGGACTCAGATCAGGGCGTGTGCATGCCGCGCGCTCTCGCGAGGTCGATGAGGGCGAAATGATCTGCATGCACCCGACCTTCGCGGTTCTGAGCATGGGCGAGAACGTCGATGCCTTCGTTGTCGACGATCGCTTCATCAACCGTCACGCGTCCATGATCGACAAGAACAAACAGACGGGCATTCTGACGACACTTTGAACCGCCCCGGGTTTGCCGGAGGCTGTTTCGTTTGAGTCACGCCGCCAATGCGGGCTTCGCGATTTGCGCATAATAGCGCGCTTCGGCTTCGGCTGGCGGAATGTTTCCGATCGGCTCCAGCAGCCTCTTGTTGT
>NZ_JBPFDU010000008.1:0-3938 GCF_051062815.1 Methylocystis sp.
CGACGAGTTCTGGAAAGCGCTCGGCGACGACGCCTTTCGCGATCTCGCCAACAACAAGCTGAAAACGATCCGCAAGCAGAACGGCGTGATGGTGTTCGGCACCCAGTCGCCGCGCGACGCCCTTGCTTCGCCCATCGCCCACACCATCGTCGAGCAATGCCCGACGCAAATTTTTCTCCCCAATTCGCGCGGAACGAGAGCCGACTATGTCGACGGCTTCCATCTCACCGACGCCGAGTTTCGCCTGATCAAGGAGGAGCTCGCCCCCGAGAGCCGGCGCTTCCTCGTCAAGCAGGGGCATAATTCCGTGGTGGCGAAGCTCGATTTGATCGGCTTCGACGATGAGCTCGCCGTGCTCTCTGGCCGTACCGAAACCGTCGAACTCCTCGACCGCGTCCGGGGAGAGGTCGGCGATGACCCGGCTCGCTGGCTACCGATCTTCCACGCTGAGCGAAAGAAGACCTGATGAACCTTACCCGCCCTGGGATCAGCGCGGCCATCATGGCCGCTCTACTCTCCACCTTGCCCGCCACGGCGCAGGTCGTGTTCGACCCGAGCGTGTTTGCGCGCCAGCTCGACCAGCTCATCGAAATGAAGAAACAGGTCGATACGCTGACTTCGCAGCTCCAGGTCGCGCGGGATCAATTGAGCGAAGCCAAACGGCTCTACGACAGCGTCAACAAGCTCACGAACGCTAACGATATCGGGGCGCTGCTCAACACCCCGCAGTTTCGCAAAGTTCTGCCGCAACAATTCTCGGAGATCGAAAAGCTCGTCGACGGACAAGGGAGCGGCAGTTTCGCGAGCGCAATCGACTCTTATCTGACGCAAAACCGCGCCTATGCGGGAAAAAGCGCAAATTCCTACTACCAAAGCGAGCTCGATCGGATCGCTCGCGAGACCGGCGCCAAACACTCGCTCGGCCAAGCCGTCTATGATACGGCCTCGCAAAGGATCGACGCCCTCGAAGAGCTGCGCAGGCGCGTCAGTTCAGCGAGCGACGCGAAAGAAGTGCTCGATCTTTCGGCGCGGCTCCAGGCCGAACAAGCGCTGCTGCAAAACGACGTGCTACGCATGCAGGGCCTCGCCATGATCCAGCAGGCGCGCGGCGACATGGATGCGCAGCGCGAGCGCGAAAAACAGCGACAGATCGTCGACGAAATGAAGGCGGCGCTGAAATGAAGCGATCGACTCTCCTTTTCCTCGCAACGCTCATAGGCGCCGGACTCGCTGGCTGCGGCGAAAGCAATAAACGCGCCGAAGACGCGCCCTCGCCTGTCATGTCCGGACAACAATCGCCACCGCCTGCAAAGACGATCTCGTGGTTCATCGAGCATCGCGACGAGCTGCAGGCGACGCTCAAAGCCTGTCGAGACAATCCCGGCGCGCTCGGCAATACGCCCGACTGTGTCAATGCCAGCGCCGCGCGCGACCAGATCACCGTGCAAGAGATGAAAAACGCTTTGAAATAGGAATTCGCCCGCATGGCCGTGAACGTCTTCGACAGTTTCCTGCACGAGTTCGAGCAGCCGCTCACGAATTTCGTGTCGACGTCGGCGGGCAATCTCGCCGCTTACGTTAACGGCCCCTTGCGCGTCGCGGTCATGCTCTATGTGATCCTCTACGGCTTTGCCGTGATGCGCGGCGCGATCGCCGAGCCGATCCTCGATTTCGCGTGGCGAGCGATGCGCATCGTCGTCGTCGTCTTGCTCGCAACGAACTCCTCGGCCTTCCAGCAATATGTCACCGGCCTCTTCTTCGACTCTCTTCCCAAGGAAATCGGCAACGCCATTGCGGGCTCCGGGCTCAACGTCAATTCCGGCGCGCCGTTTGATCAATTGCTCTCGAAGGGCATCGAGATCGCCAACAAAATCTACGACCAGGCGGGCTTGACCAATATCGCGCCGGCGCTGATCGCCGCCATTCTCCTCGTCTTCGTTGCGATCGGCTCGTTTCTGCAATTCGCCGTCCTGCTCTACGCCAAGATCGGTCTCGCGATTGTCATCGCGCTCGGCCCCCTCTTCATTGCGCTCGCTCTCTTCGACGCCACGCGCCCATTCGCGGAAAGCTGGCTGCGCCAGGTCGCCAATTTCCTGATCCTGCTGGTGCTCGTCATCGCCCTCGTCGGACTGATGCTGTCGGCCGTCAGCGGCTTCATCGACAAATTCTCCAACAGCGCCACGACGCTCGGCGAGGCGCTGGTCGGCGCAATCGCCATCAGCACCCTGCTTGGCCTCTCTGGCCACATTGCCCTGCATCTACCCTCGATCGCCGGCGGGCTCGCCGGCGGCGGCGCTTCGCTCGCGAGTCGGCTGGTGACGCGAACGCTCGTCGCCAACGCAGCGGCCGCAGCGGCTGGGGCCTATGCCGGGGCGCGCTGGTCGGCGAACCGCAGCCTCGCGGCGATGAAGGTGCGCAGGCAAGGCGGCAGCATTCAACGGGCCTGATCGAAGCAACCCGAGCCAACGATGGGGCGGCGGCGGCCGCGCCGGACGATATGGGATTAATGAGAATGCGGCGATTAATCATTATGTGTGTGATGGCGTGGCCGCTCGGCGGCTGTGCGACTTTTTCCAGCGTGCCGCCGACGTGCGATGGGTTCGCGCGGCGTCCCCTCAACCGCTCTCTGTGGGATTGGGAGGGCGCGCCGCAGGCTCTTGGCTCGGTTCCCTCATCGGCGATCCGCGCGGCCGAGACCGGCCGACCGAATGCCACAACTGCGCTGAATCGCGCGGCGTCGGCGCCTTCCATCGCGAGCGACAGGCAGAACGCGAGCCGCCTCAATGACCTCGCCTCTTATCGCTCATGCGGCAAGGAGGGCTGACGATGGTTCGCCCCGACGAGCTGCAAACCTATTTCAAGAATGCGCGCCGCTGGGAGCAGGACCTGTTGCTCTCGGCGCAGCGCTCGAAGCGAATAGCTTGGGTGATCGCCGCGAGCGCCTGCGGGTTGGCGGTCGTCTCCGTGGCCGCGGTGGCGTCGCTCGCCCCCTTGAAGACGGTCGAACCCTTCGTGATCCGCGTCGACAATTCGACCGGGATCGTCGAGACCGTCGCCGCGCTGAAACAAACGCCGGCGCGCTACGACGAAGCCGTCACCAAATATTTCCTGGCGCGTTATGTGCGCGCCCGCGAGGGCTACAGCGCCGCGGAGGCGGAGACGAATTTCCGCACGATCTCCCTGCTCTCCGCCCCGGCCGAACAGACGCGTTTCGCCGCCTGGTATCGCGGCTCCAATCCCGAGAGCCCGCAGGTTCTGCATGGCCGCTTCGGCGTCGCCAATGTGCGCATCAAAGCAATCTCGCTTTTGAGCGATAACGTCGCTTCGGTCCGCTATCTCGCCGAGAGCCGCAAAGGCGAAGAGACGCGCATCGCCCATTGGATCGCGACGCTCACCTTTTCCTATGTCAACGCGCCGATCTCCTCGAGCGACCGCCTCATCAACCCACTCGGCTTTCTCGTTTCCGAATACCGCGCCGATCCGGAGGCCCTGCCGTGATCCGCAATCTCCTCCTCATCCTACTGACGCTCGCCTGCGCCGGATTGCCGAGCACGCCGGCGATCGCCCTGCAGCAGCCTTCCGCCGGCCCGCGCGACGCGCGCGTGAGGATGGTGACCTATGACCCGGCCAATGTCGTCAAGATCAACGGCGTCATTCGCGCCTCAACGCAGATTGTTTTTTCCGACGACGAAGAGATCGCACATGTGGCGATCGGCGACTCCGTCGCCTGGGAGGTCGCACCCGCTGGATCGATCCTGTTCCTCAAGCCGCGCGAGAAGCATTCGCCGACCAATCTGCAGGTCGTGACCACGCGGGCCAACGGCCGCAAGCGCTCCTACCAATTCGAGCTGTCGATCGCGGAAAGCTCGCTTGCGGAGGGCTATTTCGTCGTGGGCTTCGCCTATCCCGGCGACGAGATCGAGCGCCGCCGTATAGAG
>NZ_JBPFDU010000009.1:0-17723 GCF_051062815.1 Methylocystis sp.
TGGTTGAGCCGCAAATTCTCAATTCAACTGTACATCATTCGGGCGTTTTCTCAATTCAAATGTATACGCGTAAATCAGCAGCGTTTCGTAACGCATTGAAATTCAACAGGCCGATTTCTCAATTTCTGATGTGTCCTGACACGCAGTGGGCGAAGGTCGGCGGCGTTCAACACGACGCGGCCAGCGCGCACTTCTTCGCCGCCGGCGCCAGTCTTGCCCGCCTCGACCAGCTTTTGCGTTGCCCCGGAGGCGATATTTCGCGCGCCGGAATCGGCTCCGCCGATGTTTCGCGCGCCGACGGAAGAGCCGCCGATGCTTCGAGCCCCGGCAAAAACTTCGGGGAAGGAGGCCTCGAACCCGTTTTTGCCGGCGCCCTGCGGCAGCGCCTCGCCTTGCGCGCCGCAACCGCCTGCGCCGCGATAGCGCGTCTGCGCGAAGACGAAGGCGCCCTGCGCGACGCCGAACATCTCGCCGGCTTCGACGCGGCGCCGACGCCCGGCGGCCGCCTGCATCGGCTGTGGCGCCTGTTCACAACGCCTTCTGTGCGGCTCGATGCGCGCGTCGTGAGAGTCGCGGCCGATTGTCTCGATTTACCGCCGGCCATCGATTGCGAAGCGCTCGCCGCCCTTGTGGATGAGCGGTCGACAGCTGAGAATCCGCTCAATGCTGCGGCCCGCGTGAGCGCGCTAGCGCTGGGCGTCATCGGTGACGCGGCGCAATTCGACGCCGAAATTTTTGCGCTGTGGTTCGCCGATCTTGTGTTGGCGCGGCGCCTCGCGTGGCAGGCGCCGCTGCCGCTGTTGGCGACGACGATCACGCATCCATCGATGCGCACGGCGACCGGACGCCGACCACGGCCGAGCGATGCCGATTGGGATTTGAGCGCCGCGCGCGCCATGGCGCGCGCGGCGCAAGAGTCTTACGCGCTGGCGACAGAACTGTCGCGGCGTTCCAATATACTGTTGAGCGTTGCGCCAAAATTGCGCGCCAAAAAGGCGGCGCGCGTCGTCGATTTGTTGCTCGCCGACGATTGCGTTTCGCCGACGCGGGCGGCGACGTCGGCCGGCCTTTCCGATCGCGCCACGCGGCGTTTGTTCGATCGGTTGATGGCGCTTGGCGCCGTGCGCGAACTCTCCGGTCGCGCCAATTTTCGACTTTACGGACTGTGACATGAAAAGGATGCCGACATGCCGTCGATGAAGGCGCATCGACAGGACAGTGCGCCGCCGCCAAACCGTCGTGTGCCGCGGCGCGATGGGGATTTGCTGTTCGACGCCGATCTTTCCGATCTGCCACAGGCGATGCGCTGGCGCGAATGGATGGGGCGCGTCGAAGCGGCGATCTTCGCCGCGCCGTCGCCGGTCACGCGCGACGCGCTCACCAAACTGGTCGGGCGCGATTGCAATTTTGATGATTTGATTTGCGACATTCGCGAAGATTTGCGGGCAAGGCCCTATGACCTCGTTCTCGTCGCCGGCGGCTATCAACTGCGCACCAAACCGCGCTACGCCGACGCCATTCGCGTCCTGAACAACGGCGCCCACGCCGCCGGACCGCCAGCGCTGACGCCGACCGAACTCCTCACCGTGACGGCGATCGCCTATCTGCAGCCAGCGACGCGCGCGGAGCTGTCGCAGTTTGCAGGGCGAGAAATCAGCCGCGACGTCATTGGAGCGCTCAAGCGCCATCGGCTGATCGACGCCGCATTGCGCGCGCCGGAGCCCGGCGCGCCGTTCGCCTACGTGACGACGAGGAAGTTCCTAGAGGTCTTCGGACTCGCGTCGCTGCGCGATCTCCCCGACATCGAACGGCTCGAAGACGAGGGACTTTTGGAGAGGCCGCAGCCGGAGGCCGATCTTGACGCCCTTCTTTTCGCGGAAGAGGAGGATCTCGAAGAGCATTGGGAATGACCGGTGATAGGGTTCGCAACTCCCTGCCTGCTCGTCGTCCTTTCACGGCGAAAACAGGGGTTCGAATCCCCTTTGGCGCGCCAAGAAAATCAATTGTCCGGACTGAAGACATAGGTAACAGTCTGTTCCTAAGACATGGGTGACAACCTCGGGCCGAAGGGGTTGTCGAGGGGTTGCAAGGTTTTCTGCTCCAGATCGATGAAGCCGAGATCGTAGCTCATGAAGCTGACGAGCCAAATGCCGTCGTCGATTTCCTTGATTCCGAGGCGCTGACCGGCGAGCACGGACGAGATGTTGACGCGCTTTCGATACATGCAGATGCGCCCGCATGAGGTGACCATCACGTCGCGATCGTGCAGCGGATAGTCGATTTCCGGTAATTTCCCGTCATAGGGCTTGGCGGACGGGCGATAGACATCGGCCGGGCGCTTCATGTCGAGCGCTTCGTGCGGCCTTTCGTCGTTGAACTCCTTGATGAACGCGTCGAAGCGGGCCTGTTGCTGCAAGCTGTTCATGCCGGGCGGACGGGTCGCCTCCTTCTTCAAGGTCAGGTGCATGCGCTCGTGGCGGCCGTTCTGCTGAGGATGGCCGGGCTTGATGCGCTCGATCTCGACGCCCAGGCGCAGCCACCAGACGGAGAGCTTGGAGAGGCCGAAGAGGCCGTTGGGGCTGGCGAAGGGAACGCCATTGTCGGAGCGGATGGCGCCGGGGAGGCCGCGCTCACGAAACAGCCGGCCGAAGGCGGTGATCGCCGGGTCCTCTCTGGTCGATTCCAGCGCCTCGCAGAGCAGCAGGAAGCGCGAGGCGTGATCGGTGACGGTGAGCGGATAGCAGTAGCGTCCGGAGCCGAGCTTGAACTCGCCCTTGAAGTCCACACACCAGAGATCATTGGGAGCAAGGCCGGGCGAAAGCTCCGTGCCCTGCGCCCGCGGGCGGCGGCGTCCGAGCGCCTTGACGAGGCCGTGCCGGCACAAGACCGCATGGATCGTGCTGTTGGCGGGGACGCGGAAATCGCCGTCGAGCTTGCGCAGCAGCAGCTCGCGATTCTTGCGCGCGCCCCAATGGGGCTTTTCACGCTTGCAGCGCAGGATGAGGCTTTCAATCTGCTCGGGCAGCTGGTTGGCGTAGCGCACCGGCCGCCGCGAGCGGTCGGTGAGCGCCTCGAGGCCGTGCTCCTTGTAACGATCGAAGATTTTGTATCCCGTCTTGCGCGAGATGCCGAACTCCCGGCACACATCGCTCATCGCCTCGCCGTCGAGCAGACGCGCGACGAACCGAAGACGCTCTTCCATAACCGAACACCCCTTCCAGGGCATTCGACACCTCCCGCCTAGACTGGCGGGAGGTGTCACCCATGTGTCCGGAACAAACTGTCACCCATCTCTCAGGTCGCTCACAATAAGTTGTGATAATAGACTGCGTCGAGCGCCGCTTCGTGCCAACATTTGCCGGATAAGCGTCGGCGAACGTCAGCGGATTCCGTCCCTCCGCCCACGAAAAAGCCCGGTCGTCGCCGGCCGGCTGGAGGTGCGGTGGGAAGGCCAGTCGCCGAGCACTTTTGGCTCGGCGCGGGCCGGTTCGTACGCGCGGAGCGATGCAGGCAACCGCGACCAGCCGCCATAGTTAATGCTATGCTGCCGCCATCTGCGGACGCTTGGTGCAAACTGACGGCCTGAAACCGTCGGTCTTGAGGAGGTCGCAATGGTGAAATTTGGCATCTTGGCGACGCTGGAGGCGAAGATCGGCAAGGAGCACGAGGTTGCAGCGTTCTTGAAATCGGCGCTGCCGCTCGTGGAAGCAGAGCCCGGCACAGTGTCGTGGTTCGCGATCCGAGTGTCACCCACCACTTTCGCCATTTTCGACGTTTTCAATGACGAAGCCGGCAGAGACGCTCATCTTGCTGGGGAAGTCGCGAAAGCGCTCATGGCGAAAGCGCCGGAGCTTTTCTCGCAGCCACCCAAAATCGGGAAGGTTGACGTGCTGGCGGCAAAGCTGGGCTGACAACACAAAAACGCACCGATCGCGTCGACGACTTTTTGCATGCCCGCCTCGGCTTCATCCGCGCGGCCTGTCGATGTGGCCAATTCCGCTTCCCGCACGGCAAGTGCTGGAGCGCATGGGCCGATTTGCTCTTCGGACTGCCTAATGGCAGCGGCGGTTTCCGATACAAGGTTTAGCGCGACGGTGACGGGGTCCGACAGCGGGTCCCTGTGCAGGCGCGCCCATCACGGCAAGGTCGCCTTCGATGCCATGCGGACGGCGCCGGGAACGCCGTTCGTTGCCCTGGCGAGGTGCGCCGCTTTGTCTGCTCCGTCTGCGGCTCCCGGACGTTCATCTGATGCCAGATTGGCCGCCATATCGGGCGCGGGGGTGACACACCCTAGCGGTCTACTCTCTCCTGGGAAGAGTTCCAGCGCATCGCCGACCTAATCGGCCAGCCGCGCTACAACATCGCCCTACGACGCAGATTGAAGTCATCCGGCCAGCGGCTGGCGGCAATGAGCTTGTCCCGATGCGCTGGGGCCTTGTTGCCTCTTTAGTGGAAGAGTCCGCTCAACGAGCTGCCGGCGACATTAAAACGCCCGCGCCAAGACGGTTGGGGCGAAGACGCTACTGCCGCACGACGAGCACTGAGCACTTTGCGTGGTGTACGATGGCGCCGGCGTTGGAGCCAATGAGAAACCGATCCATTCCTGGCCGGTGGGAGCCTACGACGATGACTTCGGCGCCCCACTCCTCGGCCTCCGCCAGAACCTTTTGATAGACGGGACCGAACAGCACAACGGTCGAGATTCGGCCGGTCGGATGATCGATGCTAGCCGCTAGGGCCGCGATCTCCTTCTCAAGGCCTTGCCGAATATCCTTGTCGAAATTTCCCTTGACGTAGTCGAGGAAGGCAATGGGAATAAGCGTCTGCACATTGACCAGCCTGAGTTCGCTATTGAAAGCCCTGGCGAGCGCTGCCGCTTTGTCGATCGCCTGCTTGGTCATCTCAGATTCGGTGAGATCGATCGCGACAAGAATATTTTTGAACATCATCGCCTCCCTGGCTGACCCTTTAAGGCAGCTAGATGCCGAACTCTAATACTCCTTCGCGTATCTTGCCGCCGCGTCAATCGCCACAATCGACTCCCGCAAATTGTGGATTATGATCCTGCCGGCATTCCCTTCCGAGGAATGGCTAGTGGGAGGATATTTCAATGAACCGCAGAATTTTTGTACTCGCGCTGGGTCTTGGAGTCGCGGCCTTCGTAGCGCCCCGCGTCGCGCTCGCCGAGGATCATTTGGCCGAGGCGATTAGCCACACCAAGGAAGCGATCGACCACGGCAAACAAGGTCATGCGGATGTGTTGGTGACGCACGCCGAAGCCGCGCTTAAACACGCTGAAGCGGCGGAAAAAGCGAAGAAGAATGAGCACACCAAGGAAGGAATTACCCATCTGAAGGCGTCAATTACGGAAGGCAATAAAAAGGACGCCAAAGCTGCGACCGGACACGCCGAAGAGGCGTTGACGCATCTGGAAGCGGCGCAGAAATAACCCAAACAGCAAAACCCGCCGTTTCATCCACGGCGGGGCGTTCTGTTGCGCCGACGACGAATTTCGGCGCTCGGGATGATGTAGGGCTCGAAGCCTACGCCGCAAATCCCCGGGCATGAGCCTTGCGCCGATCTTTCGAAGCCGCCCATGCCGTGGCCAAGCATTGCCCCGAACGTCCAGCCGAGCCCGAGGCGCTTGCCGTCTCGGAATCGCTTGTGGGCGTCCCGCATGATCGCGGTGCGGTCGTAAGTCACGGCCTCAGCCTTCTCCGCAAATCGTCCGCCTTGATGGCGCAGCGCTCGGCGCTCTCGACGATGCGCCGAGACGTTCGCATGGCCGCGCCTTGACGTTGCTCAGGTCAGTCATCGGCATGGTCTCCGCACCGTGCCATTGCCGCCTGGCAGGTGCGGCGAATTGAACCAAGAGTCCATATAGTCGCCGTCCAGCTCTCCTTTGTCGCTGTCGTCCTCTTCTTCGTCGCGCGGCCCTGTAGTCCTCTCCCGATCGTCGTCATAGCCGCGCAGCGCCATCTCGGGATGGCCGCTCCCATGGCCCGTCCAGCCGAGCGACGGCTCGGCTTCGTCGACCGCATCGGCCACGCGAGACGCGGCCCAAGCATGTTGCTGATTGACGGCGGTCGTCGCGCCGAGCGTTGGCTCCTCATCGCCGGTCGGCTCAAGCAGCTCGCTTTCGTCCTCGCGGTCGTCGCTAGCTCCTTCGGCCCAGTGCGCCTGGTCCGGACGGCGTCGATCTGGTCCAACAGGTTCAAGAACGCGTCCACGGCGTCGGCGAGCGCCTTGCGCATGCCGGGGCGCAATTCGATAAAGAGCGGCGCCGCGGAGGCGTTGTCGTTGTCGAAGCTCATGACTGCGCTTCCCGCTCTAACACCGCGACGGCGTTGCGGACGGAGTCGCCGATCATGTCGCCGACAAGCATGTCATTGACCACGTCGTCTTCGTCGAGAAAGTCAGCGAGGCGACGGAGCAGCCGTAAGGCGCCCGCGAGCGTCGTCGGTGTGGATTCGAAGACCGCCCGCTGCGCTTCAGTTCGCATTATCTTGCGCCTTCTGCGCGGCCGACTCCGCATCTAATACCTCGCTCGTCTCGGCATTCTGCGCATATGCGTTGTGGGCTTCTAGAACGGCGCGCGCGTTCTGGTATTCTGGCTCAAGGCCGGCGGCTTCAGCACGCATTGTGGCGTTGCCTTTGCGGAGGCGCGCAATCGTGTCGTCTATTTCTTCGTCTGTCATTCCCATGCTGCTTTCGCGCATGGTTTCGAGATGGAGAATGCTGAAGACGCGATTGCCATTAAAGACAACTTCCGGGAGCCTATTGCTCGTGGGCGCGGCGTCCGCCACGGCTTCCCAAGCAGTCCGTTCGATCGCGTGCAGGCGCTCGTATTCTGCGAGAGCCTCAAGCAGCGGATCATCGTCCGCGACGACGCCAGCAATGGCAGGAAGCCCTGCGACGGGCGCAGCGGCGAGGCCGGCGAGCATGGCCCGCCGCGATGGTGTATGAGACAGTTTAGCCATGATGTGAAGCTCCGTTTGCGTTGTGGTCAGGCCGGGAGTGGGGTTCGCGAGATCTCTTCCCGGCCGCTTATCATGCGGTCCCTCTTGAAGTTCAGGCCGCGAATGATCCGGCGAGGCGGCCGGAATGCGTGGTGTAGAGGCGGCATAGGGGCATGCGCGGCGCAGGCCGGTCGGCAACGCAGGAACGGACCGGAAGGCCGACGTTGCTTTCCTCGCGCAGGCGAGACGCCTTGGCCTTCTTCCATTCGGAGGACAGCGCCTTGGCGAACCATTCCCGACAGGAGCCGCCGACGCTCTGGCCAACTCCTCTTCCACCTCGTCAGCCGGCTCTATGAGCGCACCTCAGTGATCGTCACAACCAATCTCGCCTTCGGCGAATGGCCCAGCGTCTTCGGCGACGCCAAGATGACGACCGCTCTCCTCGACCGCCTCACCCATCACTGCGACATCGTCGAAACCGGCAACGAAAGCTGGCGCTTCGAAAACCGCGCCTGAGGCCGACGCGCCGCCCAGGCCGCTGCCGTAGTCGGCGTAACTCCGGTCGGGCTACGCCCTCCCTCCGTCACGCCGACTACGGCACAAAACGCACGCCTGAAAAGGGGTCCCTTTTCGGCGCCGATCTGGGGTCCCGGTTCAATGCTGATTGACAGCTTGGGAGCGGGCATTGGCGTTCGCATATCCTAGGAGAGCACAATGAGATTGCCGAGCCTGTGGTCCCGTCAGGACATAGACCCCTTTCGTTCGCTCCGACGCGAGATGGAAGATGCGTTTCGTATCTTCGATACCGGTCTTCCGACCCTGAGTGTCGGAGCGAAAGCGCCTGCGATTAACGTCGCCGAAACGGTTAACGCCATCGAGGTGACGGCCGAACTTCCCGGCGTCGAAGAAAAAGACATTAAAGTAGGCTTAGAAGGCAACCGGCTCACCATCGCCGGCGAGAAAAAAGAAGAAAGCCAAAGGGACGAGAAGGAGTGGCACGTCGAGGAGCGCAGCTACGGCTCGTTCTATCGCTCAATGTCCTTGCCATTCACTCCCGCTGACGGAGCCGTGGAGGCGCATTTAGACAAGGGCGTTCTCCACGTCACCGTCAAGAAACCTGCCGAAGCCGCTAGCGCCGCCAAGACAATCGAAATCCAGGCCGGCCAGCCTCCGAAGCAATCCTGATTGGAGGGCGCAAGACAAATACTCGCACGCGAGTAAATCTCGCGTGCGCTCAGGCAACTGCGTCGTGATTCCTTCTTGCGACAAGCAGGATTGCGCCACCCGCACAGTTTGCAACTCCTCTGAGGTCCCCGCGAGTAGCAGGCGCTGGATTGACGCCGCCGCGGTAAGCGACACTCGGCGGACACATGAATTTCGGCGGCGTCGATTCTGCTGGCGATTTTTCGCCTAAAGGGCCTATGCCTGAAGCGCTTTCATGATTTTCCGCTTAGCCCGCCCTCAGCTGTTGACGGACGAATCGGCTGAATAAACCCCGCTCCTTTGGACTATTTATTGAGGCGTCGCGCTTTTTTTGGCGGTCCGGGACGCCGAAAACCAAGACCCTGTCCGTTTCTAGCCTCTCCAGGAGATCAAGAAACCGATCTGGAAGCGGCTCACCAAGGATGTCACCGTACATGGCGCGGAGCTGTTCGCCGATTAGGTCTTCGACCTTTTGGGGGAGCAAGCGAGGTTGACCCATCTGACACCTTTAGGCGACATAAATGACAGACTCAGGGTCAGCTCGGGTTGCGGCCACAATATGAAGAAGTGACAGTGGCGTGTAAGTGAGCGCCGATTTTTAAAATTTATGACAAATTGGCTGCGGGTATGGGCATCTAGACTAGCAAAGCACGGCGTTGTGGGTGATTGCTGCGAAGGCGGAGCTCAAGCTGAAGTGTTGAAAACGAAGACTCCACAATTATGATGCGGCGCTGCCCGCCAGTCGCTGTTTCAAGCCACGCGCCCGCCGCGGACTTAGCGACGACCAACGTTAAGCTGCCGAAGACTGAAACCGAGGAGAGCTTTGCGCGACGATTGTGGCGCGCGCATTTGGAGGCGTCTATGTTGAACTTCGTCGTCGCTTTCGCCATCTTGTTCCTTGCCGCCTCGGCCAGCGCCAAGGCGGACGAAGTAGAGATCAAAGGCTTTCACCAGAAAATCAAAGCTGAACTCTCGGACCTTGGCCAACTCGCCGAGCTCAACGGCAAGTACCGTATCCGCGTGACGCAGACGACCATCGACCCAGGGGGCTACATGCATGCGCATCTTCACCTCGGGCCGGGGCTGCGCTGCGTCCTTTCCGGGGAGATGACCTATACGCTCGGCGGAACGCCGACCATTTACAGGGCGGGCGATTGTTTCGCAGAGACCGGCTCGGTCGCCCATGAATCGAGCAACACTGGCGCAGCTCCGGTCGAACTTCTGACCTTCGAACTGCTGCCCGCCAGCGCGCCGGAAGGCAAAGGTTCGGCGATCCCGGTTCCGGCGAAATAAACCAGAACCCCGGGATGGTTCAGATGCAAAGGGCAAGTCTCGTTGTCGCAGCTGCGTGCACCGTGCGAAATGATAGACCTTTGAGATGAGCGGGAAGTTCAATAAATGAACCATAAGCATCGGACAATTCTGCACGCCTTGTTCGCGCATCCAATGAGTAGCAACATCGATCCAAAGATCGTCAAGTCAATGTTGGAAGAGCTGGGAGCTGAAATAACTCGTACTCGGCACAACCATTTATTGGTGACGCTGAGCGGCTTTTCCCATGGATTCCACGACGTCCATCATAGCCTTCCAAAAGACGAAATTGCCGCCCTGCGCAAATTCCTGACGGACGCCGGGATCGATCCTGCGCGCGACTATCCTCTTTAAACCAGCGGTGAGCGACAGGTCACGACATGTGATGGCTCGTCGGGGCCTGTCGCGCCTCGTCGAGGATCGTCGCGATCAGACGCGGTGCGTTCTATTATGGTTTACGACGGAGAAGCTTTGCCAGGTCGTGCGCGGCGGCGAGCAAGTCGTGAGATAGACGCCACCACAAAAGCCGGAATGGCGCATGTGCATGCGTTCGCCGAAAATATTCCTCTCGCTCCTGGGAGGAGCGCTCCCAGTGCCGATACGTGCGCGCCATGAACTCGTCAAAGGATTCCTGCCGTGGCGGTGGGGAAGTGCTCGCGGAAGAGCCCGCCGGCCGTCCGCATCGGGCGAGCGCGTACTCATAGGCTGCGGTCAGTTGGACGAATGCTTCGTGCGATCCGCTCTTCTTGTCGGGGTGTCGCTCGTGCGCGAGCAGCCGATACGCCGCCTTGATCTCCACGGCCGTCGCAGATCGCGCGACGCCGAGGATACTGTATGGATCGGTGCTCGTCATGCTACCGACGGTGGGAAACGTTTCTAATTGCCGCGCACGGTTAGGCGCGCATCCGTCTGCAATGGGACCGCGAGAAAATTGTTTTCGTTCGCGACCATGACGGTGATCGTAACGGGCACGGTCGTCATGCCCGAAACGTCACTCGGCTTGCAGCTCGTGTTTTCCATCACGATCGTTCCTGACACGCGCGCCTTGTCGGGAACGAAGCGCATGACACGATCGCGATACGATTTGTTGCGCTGCAACTGGATCGCCAGTGCGTCATCGAATAGTTCGAGCCCCGAGCCGCTTTCGACCTCTGAGCAAGGACCAGCTGAGATGCCCCTGCGCTTAACGGCCAAGCTCAGAGGCATGCCTGAATTATTTTCAATAGTGTATGCAATGCGAGCGGCAATAGGAATTGGATCGCCTGTGGGCGTCCCTTGAATGTAGAGCGTATTGCTTTGCGCCAGCATGCTGTTGACGGTGAGCTTCAGCGCGTCGGCCTTGAGCCGGTTAGCGAAGCTGTCCGGCGTGATGTCATCGGCAAAAGCTAGCGACGGAAGAAGCGCAAATAAAACGGCGATGATCCGCGTGTGATCCCCCTCAAATATCGGGGAAGGGAAGCGCGGCTTTGCTAACGAGTCAAGGCGTCAGAAGCCGCGCGCACAGCAGACAAAAAAGGAGCGCCCGAAGGCGCTCAGTAAAGATCGATCGAAGGCACGTCCTTCTCGTCCATTAAGAGGCGAGCACGTTCACGCCGTTAATGGTGATATCGGCGAGGAAGGCGACGACATTAGCGACGCCATGCGCGGAAGCCTGCAACACCTGCAACGGGTCCCGCGCGACATAGGCCATCGCCCCGTTCCGGCATGGGCTCGACACGCGCAGCCTCAATTGTGCCGTCGGCGTTCCAAAACATCAGAAGGTCTGTCCACAGAGCATCAAGCTGATCTTCCCAACGGGAAAGAACCCTTTTTTAAAAGGCTTGCGGGGGAGCGATGCGCCTTCAGATGCGTCGAGTCGATCATGATGCGCTTGGACTTGGGGCGTTCGCCGACGACCGCCGCGAAGATGCGGTCGAAGACCCCGAGCCGCTAGCGGATGAACCGGTTGAAGAGAGTCTTGTGCGGCCCACAGTCTTTGGGCGCATCCATCCGTTGCAGACCATGCTTGATCACATAGACGATTCAGCTGACTACCCGACGATCGTCAACCCGCCGCACTCCGTGCGCCAACGGAAAATACGGCGATATCCGTGCCATCTGGCGCGCGCTGAGCAAAAAACAAATCATTCATCAAAGCCTCCATCTCGGAGACTTTGAATCGCGCCTCAATCAAAATTGATAGGTCCTGAGCCTAGCTGTCGGTCTGTTTGACCTTTGAAAAGTCAGCCCACCTGAACCGCACACCGACGCTCGCCGCATCTTCTCGCTCGACGAGCCCGAAGGCTCGGACAAGTATTCATGGGCCTGGCGCTTAAAGGCGCTCATACCCTCGATTGTTATGGATGACGAGGCAGAAGAGGGCGGCTCAACACAAGCATGGGCGCATGGCACACTTGAAGCCAATTTTGGCAAACTTGGCCCCCTGTGGGTGATCAAGCCTTCGTTAAATCTGTGCAACATAGCTCATCACGAGCGAGAGCGGGTGAGAGTATTACTATGCAAACAGGCGCTAAGAGCCAGCGGCTCAATGGAAATGTCCTATACGCGATAGCTGTTGCAATCTGGATCGTGGCGATATGGGTCACCGCATTTTACGTTGCAAGTGCAGCTATAGCAGATGAAAGCGCCGGTGTCGGAGGCAATAGCTTTCTACTTGGCTCTACCATGGCGACAGCCGGGGTCCTCACTTTCTTTTCGATTCGGGAGTTTCTTGGGGCGTACAGGCAATGTCACGTGACGGAGGCTTCACGTCCTGTCGGCGCTGACCGCTGTAATCCAGATCAAGCTAAGGAGAAAGTCCAATGACTAAGCCAGGATTGTTTGTTGCTCTTGAAGCCAAGGTGGGAAAAGAGAAGCAATTAGCTACCTTCTTGAGAGACGCGCTGCCACTCGTCGAGGCAGAACCAAATACCGCCAGCTGGTTTGCAATCCAGATGAGCCTGTCAAGGTTTGGTATTTTCGATACCTTTCCGGACGAGAAGGGGCGCGAGGCCCATCTCTCTGGAGGAGTAGCCAAAGCACTAATGGCGAACGCTCCGGATCTCCTGGAGAAGCCTCCATCAATAGAAAAAATTGAGATCTTGGTTGAAAAACTCCCCAACCGATGACCAAATGAACGAGCGTCAACGCCGGACCAGTAAACCGGAGGCGGAATTGGTGTCGGGGGCGGCGCTGTGCTGACCCCAAGCAGGCTGGCTATGGAAATTGTCGTGCTCGGCTTCAACGGCTGCCTAGGAGCCGGATTCGTTGGCTCAGTCGATATGCTGAAGCTCAGCTCGCTAATGATCAGCAAAGAGGACAACCGTCAGCCTTTCAAGACTTTGACGGCGAGTTTTAATGGCAAGCCATTTGAAGATAGTAGCGGGCGCGCTCTAAGTGTAGAAAAGAGCGTCACTGCGATCAAGGCGTCAAGCGCGATAGTGGTACCTGGCTATCTATGCGACGACAATGCTGACTTCCTGTCAACGCCGCAGATTGGTACATTGGCCGCGTGGCTTCGCCGTCAACATGCACTTGGTGCTTTGGTATGCGCTTCGTGTAGCGGCGTGTTTATTCTTGGCGAAGCTGGGTTACTTGATGGTCGCCGTTGCACAACCACGTGGTGGCGTCACGATGAATTGAAAAGCCGCTATCCGCGAGCCGACGCTATATGGGGCGCTCCGCTCATCGAGGACGAGAGGATAGTAACGTCGGGCGGGCCTTTATCGTGGGTTGACTTGTGTTTGCATGTCATTCGTTCGCTGTGTGGTGGAGATGCTGCAAAGATAGCTGCTGATTTCGCGGTCGTCGACACGGCCCCCTCGACGCGCTCGGTATATGCTCCACTTAGTCATTTTGCTGCGGCGAACGCCTTCTTGCTTGAAGCGGAGCACGTCGTCCGGCTAGCTGGAGAGGACCCTATGACAGCGCAAGACCTCGCACGCGCACTTGGCATGTCGAGTCGGACTTTGAATCGGCGGCTAAAAGAGGCGACCAGCGAGACGCCAAAGCAATTTATTGATCGCGTGCGCTTCGAAACCGCTCGAATGCTACTTGAGACGACAAAATGCTCGCTGAAGCAACTGGCTGCAAGCTCTGGGTATTCGGATGCAGCGAGCTTTCGACGAGCATTTTATCGATACTCCGGCATGACGCCTGGGGCTTACCGTACCCAGAGTCGCAATCGACAAACTTAGGCTCCGGACCCATAAAGAGTCCCATCGGTTCGAATTTCTGACTCGGGGCTTCGGAGAGGGAGGCAGCTAATGATTCGCAATTTTTTCTGGCTTGACTGTCACGGAACGCACGTCAAAGACAGTTCCGTAAGCGTCGAATGCGTGTGCTGCCACAGTCACCCTCCAGCATGAGCCACGCCTATGTTCGAACTTCTTCCGCTCGAGCACAATGTGCCCGCTGAGAGGGGCTCGTTTAGCGACGTGGGCGCTCCGGTCTGCTTTGTTCGCGTGCAAATAAGGTCATATCTCTCGGCGGGAGGCGAGAGGGGCCTGTCATCATCACTACAAACCTCACCGAATGAATCACGAGTACACGTTTCACGCAGTCCCTCGGCGCGCTTTTATCCATGCCCTATAGGCACCTGGGGTCATTCCAGAATACCGCTGAAATGCGCGGCGAAAGCTAGTTTGATCTGAGTATCCTGAGGTCTGCGACAACTCTTTAACGGAATGTGCAGTCGTCTCGAGCAGCGTTCGAGTGATTTCAAAACGTACTCGATCGATGAAGCCTTTCGGAGTTTCTCCTGAGGTTTCTTTAAGGCGTCTGTGGAGCGTCCTCTCTGAGGAATTGAGCGCAACTGCGAGTTGCCGGGCTGTTAGCGGTGCATCACCGGCCTGGCGAACCACCCTCTCAGCTTCAAGCAAGAACCGGTTGGACGCTGCCAAATGTCCGGGAGGGACATAAATGGTTTGAGTTGATGGCGTCGTGTCAACAACCGTGAAATCTGCAGCCTCTTTCGCGGCGTCACCACCGCAAAGAGAGCGAATGACGTGGAGCGAAAGGTCGATCCATGAAAGCGGCCCGCCCGCAGTTACAACACGATTTTCTTCAATAAGAGACGCACCCCACGCGACCTGTGCGCGTGGATAATTGGCCTTCAAATCATCGTGCCGCCACCACGTTGTTGTGCAACGGCGACCATCAAGTAGCCCAGCCTCGCCAAGAATGAAGACCCCGTTGCAGGAGGCGCACACAATTGCGCCAAGCGCATGTTGATGCCTCAACCAGGCCGCGATTGCACCAATTTCGATAGAGAGTGACAGACGATTATTACCATCACATATGTAAGCTGGGACGATGACAGCGCTGCAAGACTTGATCGAATCAAGGCCCTTATCTACCTCCTGCCGCCTACGGTTTCCGTCATCAAAAGGCGCGCCATTAAAGCTCGCGGTAACGACTTCAAACGGCAGCGGTCTACCTGGCTTCGTGAGCATCCGAAGACTCATCGTAAGCATGTCATAGGGACCCAGAAACGCAGACCCGATGCAATCGCGATAGCCAAGGACAACAACATCCATTGCGACGCCCTGACGTTTGGCAGACTTTGTCTCGAGTTTGGCAAACTCGATGGCAAGCCCGGTATTCTTATTGTCAAACGAGACTAGCTGTAATCGATCTCAAGGTCGAGCACATTTCCCTCACGGGAGGAACCAAGACCGCCCGGATCAATCGGAGGATGAAAAATGAGTGTGACAACAGAAGTTGCGGGCCGGTCCCGTGCAGAAGTGGAAAAAGTTGTCGACCTAAGGGGAATGTGGATCGGGCTCGCCGTTCTGAACGGGTTCTATCTGATCGTGCGCATATACGAGCAGATTTACGGCTGGCGGGCTGGCCTCGATTCATTCGCGCCGGAGTTCCAGACCTATTGGATGAGCATTCTGTGGACGGAAATTCCGCTGGAGCTCATCTCAGGCATCGGCCTCGCCGGCTGGCTCTGGAAGACGCGCGTGCGTGACATGTCGACCGTGACGCCGCGTCAGGAGATGAAGGCCATCGCCGACAATGCAGCCTGGCTCGTCGTCTATGCGGCGGCGATCTATTGGGGCGCGTCTTTCTTCACCGAGCAGGACGGCACGTGGCACATGACGGTGATTCGCGACACGGACTTCACCCCGTCGCACATCATCGAGTTCTACATGAGCTATCCGATCTACTCGATCATGGCGATCGGCTGCTTCTTCCATGCGAAGACGCGAATCCCCTACTTCTCGAAGGGCTATTCGATTGCCTATCTGATCGTCTCGATCGGACCCTTCATGATCATTCCGAACGTTGGCCTGAATGAGTGGGGCCACACGTTCTGGTTTATGGAAGAGCTGTTCGTTGCGCCGCTGCATTGGGGCTTCGTGTTCTTCGGCTGGATGGCGCTCGGCGTGTTCGGGGTCGTGATCCAACTCCTGCTGAACATCCATCGTGTCATCGGCAAGGAAGGCGTCGAACTGCTGACCGGCGCGTAAGGCTCAAGATTCTCGCGCCGCGGCCGCGTTTGGACCTCCTGACGAACGACGGCGCGGCGCGGGAGGGAATGCGAAAAACTCCCAGAATCGAGCTCATTTCGTCGCCTCTCGCCGCCTTCTGCGGCGGGAGGCGATGGACGTCAGACCAAAAATTGCGGCATTCTCGAATCTAGAGACGCGGTGCCGGAAGACGAGTGGAGGCATGCTCATGATGAGGCTCCTATTGATTCTCCTCGCGGCGATCGGCTTGATCGCCCGCGCGGACGCACAGGCGGTGCGCAGGGATTCCGCCAAGGCTTTCCAGAAAGTTCGCGAATGCGCGACCCAGATGGGGCCTAACATCATAACCTTCAGCTTCTATCAGCCGACGCAATCGCGAAGCCAGTTCTGCGAGGACATTCCTGAGACAGGACCGACGACCATCGTGGTCGACACGATGCAGGACGAATTGCGGGACATGATGGTGGAGATCCGCATCGTTGAGGCGGACCCGAAGGGGGACGACGAGGCTGCGCCGAACGAAGCCTACCTGCCGCCCGCGCAGTTCCAGACCGGCGTTATCCAGCTCGAACACGACTTCAGGAAGCAAGGCGACTATGTGGCGCTCGTGCGGGCGCGCAGCGAAGATGGGCGCAAGGAATACAACGCCCGTTTCCCCTTCTCGGTCGGGGAAGCGTTTCTACGCGATTGGACTGCGGTCGCCGTCGCTACCGTCGTAGCGCTCGCTCTGGGCGCGGGCTGGTACGCGCATGTCTTCGGCAAGCGATCGTCGAAAAAGACCAAGCTCCGCCACGCGTGATGGCGACCGTTTGCTCCCTTGGAGCGAACGGTCTTCGCGCTGGATCGTATCGCGAGCGCAACGAAGCAATCCACTTTTTAGTGCGACTCCTGGATTGCTTCGTCGCTTACGCTCCTCGCAATGACGGTCTTTGCATTCCAAAAACGGCGTGCATCTATGTCGACGCTGTGCCCGGCTCCTCGAAGGCCAAAGCCGCTCCCTGCCGCATGGGCGTCGCGCCGGCCGCCAGCACGTAGCCGAGGCGGTCGAGGCTGGCATGCCCTTCTTCTCGATCTCGGGCTCCGACCTCGTCGAAATGTTCGTCGGCGTCGGCGCGTCGTGTGTGCGCGTCATTGCCGCCGCCAAGGCCGGCGGACAAACTCGGCACGGTCGCCTATGCCGATACGCACCAGGAACATTTCCTCGGCTATTCGATCCGGCACCAGACGATCTCCAAAGCGACGTAGCAGACGATCGACGCCGAAGTGCGGCGGCTGGTGCAGGAAGCCTATGATGAGGCCAAGCGCATCTTGACCGAAAAACACAGGCAACTCGATACGCTCGCGAATGGGGTGCTCGAGTTCGAGATGCTGACGGGCGAGGAGATGAAGGTTCTACCCAAGGGCAGGCTACCGCTGCGGGAGTCCATGGAAGTCAGGTCACCAGATGATAGGCGGCCAATAGTCGATCCATCCGGTTATGACTCGAAACTGCTTCATTATTGCTCATATCGTAACTGCATTTTTCCCGAATCTCATCCTAGCAGGCTTAATGGCGTGGGATGTGCTACCGGCCGTTCATCAGTGAATCCGTGCCGGACATCCCAACGCCGGCCGGCGTCGTCGCCAAGACGGAAACGCCGCGCCGCGTCCTTTTCGGTAAGCCTCCGCCGAGGGCCGTCTGGCGATTGGGGCTGACGGCGGCGATAGTCGTGCGCGTGGCGCGGGGATCGTGTCCACTATCGATGATGGACACTATCTCCGATGACCGAGGCGGAAAAAGACGAGGCTGCGGGTT
>NZ_JBPFDU010000010.1:0-19186 GCF_051062815.1 Methylocystis sp.
TGGTTGAGCCGCAAATTCTCAATTCAACTGTACATCATTCGGGCGTTTTCTCAATTCAAATGTATACGCGTAAATCAGCAGCGTTTCGTAACGCATTGAAATTCAACAGGCCGATTTCTCAATTTCTGATGTGTCCTGACAAACCCCCGCAGCCTCACCTTCTCGCCGGACGAGAAGAGGGTCTACTTCGGCTCGTTCTGGGTGGACGGCTTTTTCGAGATGGACGTCGAATCCGGCAAGGTGACCAAGCTGTTCAAGTACGACCCGCCCCGCGGGACCAGCGACCCGCAGGAGGTGACGTATCACGGGGTCGAGATGCTGACGGACACCGTCCTCGTCGCGGCCAGCGAAGGGCGGTCTTACGTCGACGCCGTGGATGTGACCCGAGGCGCGTTGCTGGACCGCCTCACGGATGTGGCGAAGCCATGCTGTGTCGAGAAGATTCCCGGCGCAAAGGGGCGGTTTCTGATCAGCAATATCGCGGACGGCACCCTGCAACTGGCCGAACTGACGGACGGGGGCAAGCTGAAGTCTCTGGGCAAAGCGAAAGTCGGCAAGGCTCCGAAGCGGGTCGCCTTACTGCCCTGACGAGGAGTTTTCACCAAATGAATCCCCCCTCTAGGGCAGGATCGGCACCTTGCTCCGAAAGTTCACCCCTTCGCCGCTGCAGGTTACGAGCCGGCTTAATGCGAATCCGGTTTAGCGCGTTAGCGTTCTTCTGGGGGCTTCACATGCCGAAATTGGTTCAGCAGCGCGAGGTCGTAGGCGATTTTGAGCGCGCCGCAGAGGATGAGCGGAGTCCCCAGCCACGATAAGGAAAACAGTGCGCCGGCGAGCGCCGGACTCAACGAAGCCGCGAGACTGCGCGGGACGGAGGTGAAGCTCGCGGCGGCGGTGCGCTCCGCCTCGGTCACGACCGCCATCACATAGGAGGAGCGCGTCGGCACATCCATTTGCGACAGCGCCGCTCGCATGAGCAGCAAACCCAGAGCAAGGGGGAGCGACGGAGCGAAGGCCGCGAGAATCAGGCACAGGCTGGCGGGAATGTGGGTAAAGACCATTGTGTTGATCAGTCCAATGCGGCGCGAAATCCACGCCGCGACAGGGAAAGAAAAAGCGGCGAGGACGCCGGACCAGAAGAAGAACAGGCTCGCGACCGATAGCGAGAGATCGAAGCGCTCGAACAACCAAAGAGCTAGCAGCGATTGGACGGCGAAGCCGCCCGCGAATGCGTCGATGCTGAACAGGGCCGCGAGCTTGTAAACGGTCCAGCGCGAGGGGCCGAGCGCTTGCGTGAAGCCGAGTTGCGCCGGCGGTCGCCGGGGAATGCGCGTGTAGAGCAGGCCTGCGATCAGCCCCAGCACGGCATAGACCGCGAACATCGCCTTCAGCGCCGAGAGCTGCGGCCAACCCAGTCGCATGAAGATTTCGGGCGCGGCGGCCGCGAGCGCGCCGCCGGCGCTGGCAAGCCCGCCGACGAGACTGTAGCGCGCGAAAACCTTGGTTCGCTCGGCGTCCGCGGTTTCGCGCGTCAGCACGGCGTGTTCGACGGGCACGAAGGAGCTGACCGTGCCGGCGGTCGGGTTGATCGTCCCGAGGAACGCCACGACGAGCAACAAGGCGTAAGAGTCGGCGGTCGCCAGCGCGACGCCGGTCGCCGTCATCAGCCCCGCGGCGGAAATCAGCAACAGGCGAAGATCGTAACGAACGCCGAGAAAGCCCATCGCCAGGGTGAGCAGCGCCGAGCCCAGCAGCGCCGTCCCCGCCAAGGCGCCGATCTCGAACGGCGAGAAGCCGAGCGCCGTGAGATAGACGGGCAGCAGCACGGCGACGAAGCCGTCGCCGAAATCGCGCAAGCCCTGGCCCCAGAGCAAAGTTCGGAGGGGATTGCTGGTGACGGTTTCCGTTGGCGCAGCGGGGATGATGTCGGACCTTTCCTGATGGTCGGGCTCGCTCATTTCAGCGAACCGTCGAGCGAAAAATCCGATCCGTCGATCGCGAGCCTGACAGACGGTCCCTTTATCCAGACGCCGTAACAGTGTTCGCCAAAGCTATCCGTAACGCAGAGCTTGTCCTCGGCGACAACCCATTTATCTGCGACCTTCTTCCCCATTCGCGTTCCTTGAATTATCCCGCCGGCAACATAGCGCAGCGAGAAATGAACGCCGTCGGTGAAAGTCCTTCCGGCGAACGCCCATTGAATCTGAGGCCCATTGAGCTGCTTGAAACCTTCAGCTTGCGGCGAGGCGGCGAGAGCCGGCGTCATCGCGAGAGCGGCGGCAAGCGAAGCGCGCGTAAGCATGGCGGTCTTTCCCATCATCCCGCGCCGCCGACGGAAATCAGTCCGGCGGCATAGAGCGCCGCGCCCGCCGCGGCCGACGCGGCGAGCGTTTGCAGGAGGCCCGTCTTGAGGCGGAAGATCGCGACGATTGCGCCGATCGTCAGCAACAGCGCCCATGGATCGACGCTCGATGGCAGCGGCAAATCGAAGGCGAGGCGGAGCGAACGCACCGGCGTCGTCCGATGGAAAAGCGTGTGGATCGCGAACCAGACGGCGAGGTTGAGGATCACGCCGACGACGGCCGCCGTGATCGCCGAAAGCGCCCCGGTCAGCGCCCTGTTGCCTCTGAGCCGCTCGATGTAAGGCGCGCCGAGGAATATCCAAAGGAAGCACCGCGTGAAGGTGACCCAGTCGGCGAGCAATCCGCCGAGCAAGGGCGGCAGGCCGCTCGCTTGCCGGTAGGCCGCCATGAAGCCCACGAATTGAAGCACCATGATCAAGGGACCAGGCGTCGTCTCCGCCATGCCGAGCCCGTCGAGCATTTCGCCCGGGCGCAGCCAATGAAAATTGTCGACCGCTTGTTGCGCGACATAGGCGAGAACGGCGTAGGCGCCGCCGAAAGTGACGACCGCCATTTTCGAGAAGAACACGGCGATCTGCGTGAAGACGTTGTCTCCGCCCAGCCAAAAGAGCAGCGCGACGACGGGCGTCAGCCAGAGGACGAGCCAGATGCCTGCGACTTTCAGCGAACGACCGACTGCGGCGTTCGCGTGGTCGGGCGCCGCCTCGCCGAGAAGGCTGTCCTCACTCGCGGTTGCTCCGGCCGAGCCATGGCCGCCCCCGCCCGCAAAGGCGGGATTTGCCGCGCGGCCGCCGAAATAGCCGATAGCGCCGGCAACGAGAATGATGAGCGGGAAAGACGCATCGAAGAAAAAGATGGCGACGAAAGCCGCGCCCGCGAGAGTTTGCAAGACGCGGTTCCTCAGCGCTCTCTTGCCGACGCGCGCGACGGCTTGAAGCACGATCGCCAAGACCGCCGCCTTGAGGCCAAAGAACGCCGCCGCGACAACGCCGACATTGCCGAAGACGGCGTATATGACGCTGAGCGCCATTATCGCGACCGCGCCCGGCAGCACGAACAATCCGCCTGCGATGACGCCGCCGAGCGTTCCGTGCATCAGCCAGCCGACATAGGTCGCAAGCTGTTGCGCCTCGGGGCCGGGAAGCAACATGCAATAGTTAAGCGCATGCAAGAACCGGCTTTCGGACACCCATTTCCTCTCGTCGACCAGGATGCGATGCATCACCGCGATCTGGCCGGCCGGCCCGCCGAAGCTCAGAAGGGCGACGCGCAGCCAAACGCGCAACGCCTCGCCGAGCGAAACGCCGTGAGCGGCCTCGGCCGTTTGG
Organism: Methylocystis sp.; assembly: GCF_051062815.1. GTDB lineage: Bacteria > Pseudomonadota > Alphaproteobacteria > Rhizobiales > Beijerinckiaceae > Methylocystis. Next base: position 3,692 of record NZ_JBPFDU010000010.1, read on the forward strand.
ACGTTGATAGTCATATCGTTCATTGCGCCTTTCCTGATTGGCCAAGAGGGGAGAGCTGTGGCGCCTCCGCTGCGGCGCGCGCCCAGTGATAGAAAGCGTCGTAAAGCGCCATGCCCGCTTCGAGCTGCTCCAAATCGTCGGAATAGAGGCGCGATAGCCCGAGGGACGCCGCGAGCAAGCCGGCGGATTCCGGAGCAAGATCGGGGCGGCCCGTGTCGGCGCCGCGCACAATGACGGCGAGGCGCCGCAGCGCGTCGGTCTCGAGAAGCAGTTCTTCGACCAGCGCATCGAAAGTGCAACGATCGCCGCGATGGCCCCAGAACGCCTCTTCGACATCAAATGGAGCGGCGCCGTAATAATCCGCCACCGCGGCGACCTCCGCGGCGGCGACGAACAGGAACACTGCATTGGGATCGACGAAGCGGCGAATGAGCCAGGGACAGGCGATGCGGTCGACCTTCGGCCGCGAGCGCGTCACCCAGACGGTCCGGCCCTGCGCGTCGCGCGGAGGCAGTTTGGACTCCGGGATCAGCGGCAGGCCTGCTTTGGCCCAAGCCTCGTGGCCGCCTTCGAGCGTTTCGGCGGCGGCGCCCGCATGGCGCAGCCAGGCTGCGACGCCCTGGCCGAGCTTGCGGCCGCGTCGCGAAATCACGACGGCGGAGCGTCCGGCGCATGCATTCGCCCATTCCGCAACCGAAGCGTGGTCGCGGCGAATGGAACCGGGAATGAAGCGCGGGTCGGCCGAAAACTCCTCGTCGGGGCGGACATCGATGAGAATCGGCCCGTTGGGGAAACCGATCAGACCGGCGAGCTCATCGGGAGAGATCAGGGTGTGAGCAGACATGCGGCGTCCTCAGCTCGAGAAGCTGGACGCGATGCTTGGGCATGTCGCGTGAAGGGGAGACCGCAATCCCCGCAAATCAATTAGAACGAGGCGCCGCTTCGGGTCAATCCTCGATCATGGCGAGGACTCAAGGTTTCGAGGCAACGGGCTCCGACGCGGAGAAATTGAAACGATAAGCGATGGCGAGCCGCGCGGAGTCGTCCCTGATGCGGACGCGATAGGAATTGTCCTCGAAATCGTCCGAGACGAAGGTCGCTGCGCCGAAATCGCTGTGGCGGTAATCGAGCCGGGCCGACCACTGGTCGGTCACGGCAATTTCGACGCCCCCGCCGAGGGTCCAGCCGGGGCGAGCCTGGTTGAAGGGCTCCCCGAGCGCATTGGCGAAGAAATTGGCGAGCGCCGCGCCGCCGGTCACGTAAAGCAAAGTCCGTCCCATGGCGAGGCCGGCGCGGCCGCGCAGCGACGCCCGCACGTCGCTTTGGAGCGCCGTCCCGCTGTGCGGCGGCTTCTGTCGGCCCCGGACTGAGCTCGCCTCCACGTCGATCTCGACGCCGACGACAGCGGGTCCAGATTGCGCATTTATGCCCGCGAGCCCGCCCAGGAGCGCGCCTTTCGGCGAGTAGCTCGAATAATCCGCAGTCTGTTCCTGTTCCTCGCCAATGAGGTCGGTTTCGAGCGCCTTTTGCCACGCGCGGCCGACCGCGCCGCCAACGTAAAAACCGGTCCAGGCGAACGCCGGCGGCGAGCCCAGAGTCGCGGAAGCCGCCCGAGTTCCGGGCGGTTCTTCTCCGCCATTCACGCGAAGCCCGACATACCACGAGAATTCGTTCGTCGCTTTTGCGTGTTGGAGAGCTTTCCCAAACGAGAAGAGGAAGCGGTAGTTGTCGGTGAAATCGTAAATTCCTCCGACGTTGAAACCGGTCGTCTGCATGCCGCCGATCTGGGTGGGCGTCTGATGGAAGAACTCGACGCCCAACGCGAGCTTGTCGGTGATGTTGCGTTGCAGCGCCCAGCCCATGAACCAATAATTCTTATTGCCGGGGCCGGGATTGATCCAATAGCCGGCCCCGCCAAAGGTCGTCCAGTCGCCGAAATCCTTCTGCGCCCATAACGGCAGAAGAACCCTGTATCTTCCGTTGCCGAGCGAACGCGTAGCGTCGCCCGTGGGCGCCAGCAGCTTGGGATAGAAAGCGACCGAGGGAACCCAGCCCGCCTTGTCCTGCTCGATAAAGCGGTATTTCACGCCGAATTCGGTGTCGCTTGGTCCCCAGGCGAGAGGATCGCCCGCCGCGTTGCGGATGGTCATCCCCGGTTGGAAATGCAACTGAACGTTGGGCCAAACGCCCCAGTTGCAATCACACGAAGGGGCGACGCCGCTCGTCTTCCCCCGCACGCGCGTTCCCTGTGAAAAAATGTATGCTTCCCAACGCCGATAAGCGACGGGCTCGGGGTCGTCGGTGAAATATGGCGGCCCTGCCGCCACGGACGACGAGAGGAGCAGCAGCGCCGCCAAGCTCGCGCCCGGCAAACCTCGCGTCTGCAGTCCACCCGATCTTCGCGTCACGAACGGCCCCGTCGTCGCTTTCGGCGAACCCCTTCATTTTCATCGTCACGGCGGGAAATCTGCAGGGCGCTCGCGAAAGCCGCGGGCGAAACCCTGGCGCGGGTCGTTTAAGGCAGTTTTATGGGGCGAGCAAAATGCGAGGCGGCGCCATCTGGCTTAATTCTGCGATAAACTTCCCCCTGTTGAGTTGAACTCGCGGCGGTCTGTTCAACAGGCCGAAATCGGATCGAGCGAGCATGTCGTGCGTCTCCTGATTGTCGAAGACGAAGCCAGAATCGCGGAGATACTCAAAGGCGCCCTCGAGAAGGCGGGGTTTGCCGTGGACGCGGTGTCGTGCTGCGCCGACGCTCGCGAAGCCTTGTCGCTCAATCCTTATGACATCGCGATTCTCGACCTTGGTTTGCCGGACGGCGACGGGATGAATCTTCTCGACGAACTCAGATCGCAAGGCGCCGCCATTCCCATTCTTGTCTTGACGGCGCGCGACGCGGTCGAGGACCGGGTCGGCGGATTGGACGCCGGCGCCGACGATTATCTCGTGAAGCCCTTTGCGATGGCGGAACTCATCGCCAGAACGAAAGCCTTGCTGCGGCGGCCGGGCAACGCGCTCGGAGCGACATTGAGCGCCGGCAATCTGATTTTCGACAGCATAGGACGCGATGTGCAAGTGGACGGTCACCCCCTTTCCCTCGCCAGGCGCGAGGCGGCGATTCTCGAACACCTGCTGCGACGCCTCGACCGCGTCGTGCCGAAGGCGGTGCTGGAGGAAAAGCTCTACGGCATCGACGATGAGCTCGAGTCGAACGCGATACCGGTGCATGTCCATCACCTTCGCCGCAAGCTCGCCGACGCCAAGGCCACCGCCGAAATTCACACGGTTCGCGGGATCGGCTACCTCATGACCGAAGCGAAGAGCTGATGCCTTTTCGTGTGCGCTCCTTGCAGTTTCGCCTTGCGATAAGGCTCACGATCCTTTTCGTCGTCGCGACCGCCGCCGCCGCCGGCCTCCTCGCCCTGCGGGCTCACGTCGTCGCCGACACCCTCTTGGATCGCGAGCTGAGCGAGCGCGCCAAGGATCTAGCCCGTTCGGTTGTGATCGACGCCAAGGGCAAACCGCGTCTCGATATGCCGCCAAAGCTCGCCGCGGCCTACGCGGCCAGTGGGGACGCCGACATTTACGCCATTCGAACGCCGGGCGGCGAAGTCATTGCGGCCTCATCGCCGGATTTCGGCGAGCGTGTCACGACGTGGCCGGCGCCGACGGATGAGCCGAGCTATTTCCGATTGCCGGACGCCCAAGATCCCTCGCGGCGTTACTACGGCCTCAATCTCGCCGTGACCGGCGCCGCCGGCCCTCTCTGGATAATCGTCGCGGGCGCCACGGGGACACATGCGTTCATCGATTCGATGTTGTGGGACTTCGTCACGGATGTCGTCTGGATCATTCCGCTCTTCGTGGCGATCACCTTGGGAACCGCCATCCTGGCGATTCGCGGAGGGCTGAAGCCGCTTAGGGAAATCTCCAAGATGGCGGCGGCGATCGGCCCGACGACGACCTCCATCCGCCTGCCCGAGGAGAACGTGCCGAGCGAAATCGCGCCTCTCGTCGTCGCCATGAACCGGGCGCTCGATCGGCTCGAACAAGGATTTCTCGTGCAACGCCGGTTCACCGCGAACGCTGCCCATGAGCTGCGTACGCCACTGGCGATCGTCACCGCCGCGCTCGACGCCATGGAGGGAAATGGCGAGCTCGCAAAGCTGAGACTGGACGTCGCGCGAATGAACCGCCTCGTCGAACAGCTGTTGCGCGTCGCGCGGCTGGACGCGATCGCGATCGACATCTCAGGCTCCGTGGAGCTGAACGAGACGGCCGCCGAAGTCGTCGCCGGCATGGCGCCATGGGCGATCGCTCAACATCGACCCCTCGTTTTTCAGGCCGCCGAGAAACCAGTTCGGATCAAAGGCAATGGCCAGGCGGTCGCCGACGCGATCCGCAATCTCGTCGAGAACGCGGTGCGTCATTCTCCCGCCGACGAAGAGATAATCATCAGCGTCGAACTAGATGGTCGCATGCGCGTCGCGGATCGCGGACCCGGCGTGGCGCCGGATAATCGAGAACGCATCTTTGAAAGATTTTGGCGCGGCGCGGGCGTAAAGACCGACGGCGCCGGCCTCGGTCTGTCGATCGTGAAGGAAATCATGACAATGCATGGGGGCGCTGTCAGCGTCGCCGATAATCCGGGCGGCGGCGCCGTGTTCACCTTGTCATTTGGCGGACGCCTCGAAAGCGCGCACGCATAATGTTGCCTTAAACGAAGGCTGCCACGGTTTTCGAGTCAGGACCAAGAATGGCTGCACGAAACCATGCTTGCGTGAGCGCTGCTTTCGCATCCGGCGCTCAAACGAGGGAGAAAATGGACATGCAGGTGAAATTCGCGCTGAGCCAAGTGAAATTCGTGCTGAGCGCCTTGGTCTGCTTGGGATGGTCGATTTGTCCCGCGAGCGCTCAGACCGCACCGTCGCTCGATACGGCCAGGATCGAGCAGGCGGCAGGCGTCAAAGGAACGTTCATCGCCGAAGAGAACGTCTTCAAGATCAGCAAGCCAAGGACGGATGTGAAAATCCAAGTAGACGGCTGGCCGACGCCGCCCTTCATGGGGCTCGTGTCATGGGCGGCCTTTACGCCGACCCAGGGCGGGCAAGCGTTGATGATGGGCGACACGGTCGTGTTCGAGGACGAGGTCAATGCGGCGATGAGCGTCGCGCTCGACGCCGGCCTCGAAGTGACGGCCCTGCACAATCACTTCTTCTTCGACGAGCCGAAGGTCTATTTTCTCCATATCGGCGGCGCAGGAGAGGCCGGCGCGCTCGCCGCCGGCGTGAAGAAAATCTACGACAAGATCGCGGAAATTCGCGCGGCCAATCCCACGCTGGCGAAGCGTTTCCCGGCCAAGATCGGCTCGCCCAACGCCATTGCCGCCGCCCCTCTCGAAGCCATTCTCGGCGTGAAAGGGCAGGCGAGCCAGGGCATGTTCAAGATCGTCATTGGCCGTCCGGCGCAAGCGCATGGGGCATCCGTCGGCGCCGCGATGGGCGTCAACACCTGGGCCGCCTTCGCCGGCTCCGATGAAGAGGCCGTGGTCGACGGCGACTTCGCCGTGACAGCGAACGAACTTCAGCCCGTCCTCAAGGCGATGCGGCGCGAAGGCGTCAATATCGTCGCCATCCACCACCACATGAGCCATGAGGAGCCGCGCTATATTTTCCTCCATTTCTGGGGGAAGGGCGCGGCTGCGGCTTTGGCGCGATCCTTCAAGAATGTTCTCGATGCGCAGGCGGCGGCGAAATAGGAGGCCGCGTGATTCTTTCTCGGTGACGAGGGAGGGACAATGATGAGAACGCTTTCAATCATCGGGCTGCTTGCACTCGCAACGTCCCTAGCACAGGCGGCCGAGAAATCCGGCGGACAAGGCAAGCTCTATTCCACGTCCTGGTTCGGCGACGTGATCAGCGTCGTCGATGTCGGGAAACGAAAGGTGACGGGCGCTATTCCCGTGGGCGTTCAGAACCACAATGTCGCGCTCAATCCAAGTCAGACCCAAGCCTGGGTGACCAACAACAATGCGGGAACGGTCTCCGTCATCGACGCCGCGACGGACAAAGTCATCGAGACCATTTCGGTTGGCGTGGGTCCGCGGCATACGATGTTCAGTTCCGATGGGCTCGAGGCCTATGTCACAAATGAATTCGACGACGCAGTCTCCGTCATCGATCCGGCAGCGAGGCAGGTGATCGCGAAAATAGACGTCGGCAGGATGCCGCATTTCGCCCTGCCTGTAGGCGATCTACTGTTCGTCACCAATTACGGCGCGCGCAATGTGTCTGTCGTTCGCCGGGCGACGCGCAAGGTCGAAAGCGTCATTCCCGTTGGCGCCGGCCCGCTCGGCGCGGGCGCGACCAAGGATGGCGTGCGCGTCTATATCGCCTGCCACAATGCGAACGCCGTCGCGGTGATCGACGCCAAGGAGTTGAAAGTCATCGCGGAAATCCCCACGGAGCCGGGACCCGTGCAGGTCACGGTCGCGCCCGATCAGAAGTTCGCTTATGTCGCAAGCGACGGGAAGGGGACCGTGCAAAAGATCGACCTCGCGACGAACAAGATCGTGACGACGATCCGCGTTGCGCCCGACGCCGGCAGCCATGGCGTTTCCTTCGGGGGCGATGGAAAGCTCTTTATAACGAACACCGGCGCGAACACGATTTCGATCATCGACACGGCGACGGACAAGATCGTCGGAACCGTCAAGGTGGCCACGGCCCCGGAAGGAATCGCCTTCAAGCGACCGTAGGGGCGTCCGGCGGCGCCAGCGTCAACAACAATTATCGTAAGAGCGCGGGGAGGAATCCTTGAAGAGACTACTCATGGCGAACGCGATTGTCATGACGGCGAACCTGGCCTTCGCGGGGACAGACAACTTTGACGGCGTTCCGGCTGGTTCGGCGCCGCCCGACTGGACGTGCGGCGTGACGGGGCGAGGCTCTCCCGTATGGATGGTCGAGACAGACGCTTCAGCTCCGAGTCGACCGAATGTTCTCAAACAATCCGGGGCCGGTGCCTTCCCATGGTGCGTGAAGAAAGACGTTTCGATCGCCGACGGCTATGTCGAAGTGAAATTCAAAGCCTTGGCGGGCGCCGAAGATCAGGCTGCGGGCCTCGTCTGGCGCTGGAAGAACGGCGACAATTACTACGTGGCGCGCGCCAATGCGTTGGAGGACAACGTCTCTCTTTATTACGTCCAAAGTGGACGCCGCATGACGATCAAATATGTCGATGCGCCCGTCGAGCGACGCCAATGGCATGTCTTGCGGGCCGAATTTTCTGGAAAAGAGATAAAGGTTCTCTTGGATGGCAAAGGATATATCGAGTTGCGGGACGATCACGTCTCCGGGAGTGGCTCCGTCGGCGTCTGGACAAAGGCCGACAGCATGACCGCCTTCGACGATTTTTCTTTCGACGGCAAATAGAATTTGCGAGGCCGTCGGCGCATCAGGCGCCCGCCAAGAATCGCGACGGCCCAAATATCCGAGGTTTTCGAGCCACAAATCTCAGCGAGGGATCGCCGGCATGAAAAAACTATTCTGGGCGGCGACCGCCATCCTGGTCATCGCGGCAATCGCTCTCTGGCGACTGTCGTCCCCGCCCGGCGCGCCGACAGTGACGGTCTATGTCAGCCACGATCAAGTCTTTTCCGAACCCATATTGAAGGATTTCGAGAAAGAGACCGGCATACGGGTGCGCGCCGTCTATGACACCGAGGAAACCAAGAGCGCTGGGACGATGAACCGGCTCATCGCCGAAAAGAACAATCCGCAAGCCGACGTCTACTGGGCCAATGAACCGATTCGCGCCGAGGTCTTGCGGCAGAAGGGCGCCACCGCGGCCTATGTCTCCCCTAACGCGTCTGGAATCCCCGATAACTTTCGCGATTCCCATGGATACTGGACCGGTTTTGCGGCGAGGGCGCGCGTTTTCGTCGTGCGGCGAGGCGCGACGCCTCAACCGGATTCGATAACAACCTATTTGGAGCCGCAATGGGGCGGCAAAACAGTGATCGCCAATCCGCTGTTTGGGACGACGACGACGCATGTCGCCGCGCTCTTCGTTCTGTGGGGCGATGAGAACGCGCGCGCCTTCATGCAGACGATGCGCGACAATGGCGTAAAGATTTCGCCCAGCAACGGCGACAGCGCCGATCTCGTCGCCCATGGCGAATTCGCTTTCAGTCTGGTCGATAGCGACGATGCGGTGAGCCGAATGCGCCAGGGTCGACCGGTCGAATTGATTTACCCGGATCAAGGCGCGGACGATATCGGCTGCTTTATCGTTCCCAATGCGGTCATGCTGATCGCGGGGGCCCCGCATCCGGAAGCGGGCAAGAAGCTGATCGACTATCTGCTTTCGACGGAAACCGAGAGAAAGCTCGCCTTGTCCGACGCGGCGCAAATTCCGCTCCACCCCGGGGTTCCGCCGCCGCTCGGCTTGAAGCCTCTGGAATCGATCAAGACGATGAAGGCGAACTATTCAGAAATCGCCGCGAAATTGCAAGCGATCCAACCATTCCTGAAGAGCTGGACGGGGCCATAAGAGGTGCAGAAGCGCATGACGCTGACCGCCGCCGCGATGCTGCTCGCAGCAATCGGACTTTTGCCGGTCGTCACGATGGTCGCCGACAGCTTTTTTGCCGACGGCCGCTTCAGCGTCAGAGCATATGAGGCGTTTCTGGCGACGAGCCGAGAGCAGGCGGGGCCAATCGTCCACAGCATCTTGCTGTCGTCCTTGACCTCTGCGCTTGCCACGATCGCCGGGGTAACCCTGGGGTTGTTGTTCGGCAAAACCGATCTGCCCTTGCGCTATGCCTTGGCGACCTTGTTCGCGATTCCTTTGTTGTTGCCGTCCTATGTTGTGGCGGTGGCCTGGTTCGCCGTCATCGGCAAGAGCGGCTTGGTCGGTCAAGCGCTCCCTTCCACGGCGTCGGAATTGCTGTCGTCCGCCTTTTTCGGACTTTACGGTTGCGCAGCCGTGCTGTTCACCACATTCACCCCTATCGTCATGTTTCTCACCATCGCCTATCTCGGCGCCGTGAACCCGCAATGGGAGAATGCGGCTCGATTGGCGAGCGGTTGGCCCGCCATCCTTCGTCGGATTACCTTGCCATTGATCGCGCCGGGCGTCGCTTTCGCGGCCGTGCTGGTGTTTCTCTTGGCGTTTGGGGAAGTCGGCGTTCCCACCTATCTGCGTTATCCGGTCTATCCGGTCGAGGCCTTGACGCGGTTCGCCGCATTCTACGACTTTCGAACCGCGACCGTGTCGACGATGCCCATGCTCCTCGTCACGGCGACGATCCTGATCTTGGAGCGTCAACTGAGTCGCGAGAATGGCTACGAGCTTCGCGCGGCGGCGCCCGTGGAGCAGCGTGCGCAAATCGAGCTTGGATATTGGCGTCTCCCGATTTTCGCCATTGTCTCCGCCTGGGCTTTCGTCTCGGTGCTGTTGCCGTTGCTCGCCCTCCTCATTCAATCATCGTCCATTTGGGTTTACGTCGACGCATTCTCACGGGCGAGCGACAGCATCCTGCATAGCCTCGTTTTCGCGGTGATCGGCGCAACCCTCCTGACGTTGCTCGGCTTCTTTTGCGGCATGCTGATTCGTGATCCGGCGCAGCCTCTGGCGCGCGCGGTCGATGGGTCGGCGTTGTTCCTGTTTACATTGCCTGGAACCGTCATCGGCATTGGTCTCATCGACCTGTGGAACAGGCCGATGACCAATCTGGTCTATGGCACGCCGGCGATCATCGTATTGGGCTATCTCGCTCAATATTCGGTGCTGCCGATGCGAATCACATCCGCGACTCTCGGCGGCCTGCCAAGATCTCTGGAGGACGCCGCGCGGCTCAGCGGCGCGAGCTGGTTCACGACGCTCACGCGCATCGTGGCGCCGTTGGCGAGACGCGGCCTCGTGGCGGCGTGGCTCATCGGCTATGTGTTTTGCTTGCGCGACCTCGGGATCAGCATGGTCGTCTATCCTCCCGGCTACGATCCGCTGCCGGTTCGAATATTGACCTTGATGGCCAATGGCGCTCCCAGCCTGATCGCGGCGCTCTGCATCATTTTGATCGCCGCGACCCTTCTGCCGCTCGGCGCATTGGGTCTCTGGCTACGATATGGCGGGCGATAACGATGAGCATGATCGAATTTCGAAATGTGTCCAAGACCTATCGCGGCCGTCTGGTCGTCAACGCCATATCCGTGAGTATTGAAAAAGGGGAGCGCGTCGTTCTGTTTGGTCCATCGGGCTGCGGCAAGTCGACTGTGCTGCATCTGATCGCCGGCTTGGCGATCCCGGATTCGGGCGACATACTGATCGACGGCGAGCTCGCCGCGACTGGCGGAAAAAACTTGCAAGAACCGGAACGGCGCGGCGTCGGCATGGTGTTTCAAGACCTCGCCCTTTGGCCGCATATGACCGTCGCCGAGAATATCGAATTCGGCCTCGTCGCCAAAGGCGCGCCCGAACGCGAACGCCGCCAGCGCGTCAAGGAAATGGTCGAGCTCGTGCGGCTCGGCGATTATCTGAACGTCAGGCCGGGAACGCTGTCGGGAGGAGAACAGCAGCGCGTGGCGCTTGCGCGCGCCCTCGCCTCGGCCCCTCGCATCCTGCTCATGGACGAACCGCTCTCAAATCTCGACGACGAACTCAGTTTGCAAATCCGGCGAGAGATTCTGCGATTGCATTGCGATCTCGGTTTCACGCTCGTCTATGTGACGCATAGTCGTGAGGAAGCGCGGGACCTTGGCGCGCGGATGATTCGGCTCAGGCAAGGAAAAGTCGAATTCGAATCGGAGGTGGGCGATAGGGTGAAAGAGGCAGGCCTCTCTGACAATCATTAAGCCGGCAACCATCGTCGTGGGTTGGTCAGAGCGGATTGTCGCTTGCGCGTGCGCGCTCTCCATCTCACCGCCGAGGACCGTTTCGGGATGTGAGAAGGAGTGAGACAAGACGGGAGTCACGCCGCGACGCTCGTTCACGTCCTAGCCCAACGGCCTGGCGCAGCGTCTTGGTCGCTCTCTTTGGCGACCGGCCTGGACTTTGGGGCCCACCGCTCAAGTTATTGTCGGCGAGGTATATAATCCGTGTCCGGGAAGGCATTGTGGACAGGGGAGGAATTTCGATGGAGATCGACGACAAAACCGCTTTCATGGAGTTGTCCGCCTTGTTGCCTTACGGTAGAGCCGCTTGACGATCGCGGGGGCGGGCGGGAGTTGGGGACGCCCGGCGAAGCGGCTGATCCGGGTCATGTGTCACTCGATGCTTTCGCGCAAGTTCTGCAGCAAATGAAAGCGATCAGCGACTTGTCGAGCTTGCGGCGCTCCTTGCCAAACGCCCTGTGCGTAAAGACCGCAGCGCTCGCGGCTGACGACTTCGATTTCAGGATGTTGCTTGACCCAATCCGCAGTCTCTTTGGCGGAGCGCGCTTCCAGCACGTCTGCAACGATCCGACGTTCAAGATCGACAAGAATCGTTCCCTAATTAAAGCCTTTGCACCAGCTCCAATCATCAATCGCGATGGCTCGCAGGGGAGTACCATCGCGACGTTTGGATGCATGACGTTTGAGCTGCCGCAGAATCGCATTGTCGCTGACTGGCATCGCCAGGCGCGCCAGCAATTTCTCACTTGTCCTGACGCCCGCGGCATGGCCGAACAATCTCACGAGGTCGCTAACGCGCCGCGTTTTTCGCGCAAAGGGAAAGGCGGTCGCCAGTCTTTCGACGAAAGTCTTTCGAGCGCATCCCTCGTTCAAGCATCGCCACCGCCCCAGGCGCAACTCAAGAACGACAGGGGCACCTTGGATTGGAAGGTCTTGCAGGCGCCGGAAGTGCCAACTATGACGCGATGCTGATGCTCCTCCGCACTCTGGGCACGACCGCACCCCGGCTCCGTCCGCTGATACGAACCACTGGTTCTCCCGAAATACAACGCTGCGCACGACCACTCCGGGCCCAAAGGCTAAATTCGCTTTCTTCGTCATGCGCTATTGAGGCACCAGGTTCCGCTTTGGCAATGCAAAGCACGTAAAATGACGCAGACCCCGTTTAAGAGCAGCGTGACAGGCGTCGAAGCCGACGATTTGATCCGGCCGCTTGATGACGACGCAAACGGTGACCCCGCCGCCGCCCGAGCGCCAAACGGCGTCGTGAGCGATATTCGGGTCGGCGAACAGCGTTGCAATGGCCGCTTCAAACGGTTGCATGCCGATCGGGAGCGAAGGCTTGGTGCCCAAGGTGTGCGAATGGTCGATGATGCGTCATTCTGAGATTTAATGCCCTTGACAGAGGTTGACCTCGTCCCACTTCTAATTCCGGCCCAAGCGGGATCATTGATCGGCAAACGTCGACCGCACTGCCATTAGCAACTTCTCCACGGAGCGCGACAGTCATGGGCAGAATTAGCGAAGCGATGCAAGAGTACGCGCAGGGCTATGCCGAAGGTGATTTCGAGACAATATTCGGCATACCGAAGCAGAAGGGCACAGGGCCGGGTCATAAGGGAACAGGCGGCGCACCCGGGACGGGGCCGGGTTGGGGGCCACCGCAAAATCCAACGGAAAAACTACGCTTCAAATTAGAAGAATTGTTTCATCGTTGGGAGGGCCATTTTCCGAGAAGCGAGCATGAGTTCCAAACCTGGCTTGAGCATAACTGGTAGGCTTCGCCTTGGGGCTCCCAAAGGCGCCAAGCAGGAGTCGTTGTGCGCGTGCGTGGGCTCATTTCATTTTCTCAACAACGCCGGTTGTAATGTTCACCCAAATTTTGTAGGACACCATAAATATCAAGATGCCTATTTCATTCTCTGGAATTATCGTGACGATATAGTGCGGTCCCTGGCGTTCAACATTTTGCACGAGAGCCCTCGGCCACGCAGGATTGCATCCGCTGAAATAAGCGATGGCGGCCTGTTTTGCGGCCTCTTGTCCAATGTCTGATGGCATGCCCGTGACCGAAAATCGAAACTCTCCTCGGATTCGCGAGTCTGCGCCGGTTTCAGTCTACTGTCCTCCGACTGAACCTTGATCGTTGCGCCGACGCCTCTCCTCCAGAAGCTGTTGAGCCTCATCGGATAAACATCTGTGTCGGGCGGATGCCACGACAAGTGGGCGCTCAGTTGCTGGTGACGATCTTGACGGCGAGGCGCGGGCGCTTCGCGGGCGCTTGTTGACGGGGATGATCGAGGCCTCGGTCTTCACGTCGATGGCGCTGCCGTCGGGTCGCGCGATCTGACGGGCATAGATCGGGAGACCCACGGTCTTGACCGTCTCGATCAGATTGGCCGGCGCGCCGTAGGTGACGAAAGTGTCGAGCGTGCCGAGCGGGAAGGCGATCCCCTCATTCGCCAGGATCAGCGTTTCCGTGGTGCCGGTCGAGAGTACGCGCTGTTTTGACCGCACCTTTTCTGAGACTCGGGATGGGACGATATTCGGAGCGTTGAGGAGCTCCGACACATGTCGATTTCAGAGCATAAGCACGTGTCGCAGGTTGAGGCGGCGTCGGCACGGCGGGTCGAAATTTTCACTGGGGCTGGTCGCCGCCGCACATGGACGGCGGAAGAAAGGGCGTCGATTGTTGCAGAGAGTTATGAGGAAGGCGTTCGTCAGGGATACCTAATTTCAGACTAAGCGGGCCAACCGCGGGCGAGCCTATTCTCAATCACGTCAAGTCGGCCCGGAACCTTTCGCGACCGATATCGGGCCTCAGACCAACTGGAACGCAAGAGGCGACCCGCACCACCGGCGCGCTGCAAAGCGCCACGATTGGCGATGCGGTGAGGTCGCCATAACGACGGGGCGAAGCGGCGCGCCCCCTGGCTCAGTCGCGCCTATCGGCTCTCGCGTAGCGCCGAGAACAAGACCGGTGGAAGCTTGTGGTGTGCCGCAGAAAAATCGTTCGACCTGGTTGAGCCATGACGACGATGTCAGCGTGAAGTGCATATGCCGCCGCGGCCGTTTGGCGAGCCAATCATGGATCAGCCTGGTTTTGCGCGTCGAGGCATTGTCCATAACGACATGGATATCGAGGTTGTCAGGAACATTATGCTCAACCTCTTCGAGAAACTTACCAAACTCCCTCGCCCGATGGCACGGCATGCACTGACCAGTAACAGTACCTACGCTGCGCGAGACGCCTTGCGTTCAAAGAACAGCGCCTGGCTGATCGTGGCTTTGACCGTGTCACCCTTGTAGGGCTTGCTGATGAGAAAAGCCGGCTCCGGCCTTTCGCCGGTCAGCAGGCGTTCAGGAAATGCGGTAATGAAAATCACCGGAGCGTCGAAACTATCGAGCATTTCATTGATGCCGTTCAGACCCGAACTGCCGTCCGCGAGCTGAATGTCGGCGAGGATCAGCCCCGGCCGCTGACGCTTGGCGAGCTCCACAGCCTCCTGATGCGTGCGCGCGACGCCGATCACGCGATGGCCGAGATCGCGCGCGATGAATTCTATGTCCTGCGCGATAAGCAACTCGTCCTCGATAATGAGCACGTCCGTCGCGACGCGCTCGGCGATTTCGCGGCCAGCCTCTCTCACGAGCGCTTCGACCTCTTCTTCCGTCACGTCCAGAATGGCGGCGGCGTCTGCAACCGAAAAGCCTTCAACCGTGCCGAGCAGAACGGCCTGTCGCGAACGCGGCGTCAGCATGCTGATGTTATGCTGAGCGGCGGAAATTTCGTCGGTGGGCGCCGCTTCGGTGTTCAGCCGGATCGATGACCAGGAGGCCATGAACAGATGGTAAAGCCCAACCTTGGGCGACATATTCGCGGGGAAGGGCGTCCGGGTCGGCGGCGAGCGCCTCGAGAGTAGCTACAACATAGGCGTCGCCGCTTTTTTGCGAGCCGCAGAGCGCCCTAGCGAAGCGGCGCAAGTAGGGGTAGGTGCACCCCAATTTCACGGGAGAGGTTCATGGCTTCATCCTATTGCCGACCACACCCGGGATCAATACAACGCGTTTGATATGTCACGGTCTTCCTCGGTTGCAATTGATGCTCTCGCGCGCGTTCAAAAAGGGAGGTCATATCTGCGGTCGCTCCGCTATTTTCTCATCTGGCGGATCATCAAGTGGCGACGGGTCCAGGCGGAAGTTGCGCAAGATCAGGTTCTCCTGACCTGAGCAGAAGACGTCACCAAACGCCACCCGAGCGCGCGATCTATGTCTTGCTGTATCGTTCTGGTCGGCGTTCGACCAATTGATCGTCGCCATGACTGGCAGACATCTCGGCTGTCGTCGCTCGCTGGACATCGTCTTCGGTGAAATCGACAGATAACCCTGAACGCATCGCCTATGAAACGATCTGCGCTATCTACGTCGACAACTATGATGAGGCTGGTGAGGCGGCGCTAGCGCGTATCCATGAGCGAGGCCAGTTCGCGCTTGGCGCTGCTGATGGGTAGAGCCACGAAAGCATAACGCCCTGCATCCCAGCGAGAGAGGGAGCGGAACATGGCCAAGATCGTATGCGTGCTGTACGACGATCCGGTTG
>NZ_JBPFDU010000011.1:0-4320 GCF_051062815.1 Methylocystis sp.
TGTCAGGACACATCAGAAATTGAGAAATCGGCCTGTTGAATTTCAATGCGTTACGAAACGCTGCTGATTTACGCGTATACATTTGAATTGAGAAAACGCCCGAATGATGTACAGTTGAATTGAGAATTTGCGGCTCAACCATTTCTCATGGACGCGGCCGAAAAATGAACAGCAATAATGAGAACGCGCCCTGCCCTGATGACGCCGACACGACGGGGTCCGACGACCCGCAGTGGTTAGAGGCATGTCGACGCGAGGAGGCCATCAGAGAATTGTTAGGCCGCTCCGCGGGCGACCGGCTACGAACAAGCGACGTCGAAGATGTTGCTTTGGACCTCGGGATCAGTCGCGCGACACTTTATCGCCTCGTCGCGATCTATCGCGAAACGCCCACCGTTGAGGCGCTTCAGCCGAAGCCGCGAGGCCGATCGAAAGGGGCGCTCGCTCTCGACAAATCGCGTCATAAGTTGATCCGCCAGACGATCCGGGAAGTCTATCTGAAGCCGCAGCGTCCAACGCTGACCCACCTCGTCGAACAAATCCATTTGCGTTTCGTCCAGCACGGATGGCCATTGCCAGATCGTCGAACGATCAAGACGCGCGTCGATGACATCGAGAGGCGATTGGTCGCGCGTAAACGGAAGGACAAACGCGCGATCAAAGCGACAACGCCAGTTCCGGGCGAATACAAAGCCTCCCGGCCGCTCGAGGTGGTTCAGATCGATCACACGCTCGTCGATCTCATCGTCGTTCACGAAGAGACGCGCGAACCGCTCGCACGCCCTTGGCTGACGCTGGCGATCGATGTGTTTACGCGAATGATTACGGGCTTTCATCTTTCGATGGATCCCCCTTCACGGCTTTCCGTGAGCCTCTGCGTTCTCCATGGCGTTTACGACAAGACAGCCTGGTTGCAGGAACGTGAGATCGACGCGACATGGCCAGTCGCCGGCTTGCCAGAGGCCTTTCACGTCGACAATGGCGCAGATTTCAGAAGCAAGGCTTTCATTCGCGGTTGTCGCAACGAAGGCGTCGATATCATTTGGCGCCCGCCTGGCGAACCGCATTACGGCGGTCATATCGAACGGCTGATCGGAACGATGATGGGTCAGATGCATCTTCTGCCCGGCACTTCATTTGGAAATCCGATCGAACGAGGGTCCTACGATCCGAAAAAGAATTCAGCCATGTCGTTGCGAGAGCTCGAATGCTTTCTCGGCTGGGAGATTGCGGGCGGCTATCACGACCGAATACACAGCACCTTGATGCGCTCACCATTGGCAGTCTGGCGCGAACATGAGGCGCGGATCAATCTGCGCATGCCGCATGATCGAATGGCCTTCTGGGTTTCGTTATTGCCCGAGGCGTATCGAACACTCAGGCCAGACGGCGTCTGGTTGCATGGATTGCCATACTGGTCGAACGTTTTAAGCGCCGATCTCGGAGGCGCCAAACGCGAGCTTTTAGTCAAATATGATCCCCGAGATATTTCAAGAATTTTTGTTCAGCGTCCTTCCGGGCGTTTCGTCGAAGCCCGGAGCCGCGATCTTACGTGCCCATCAATAAGTCTCCGCGAATGGAAACTACGTCGGCGCGAAACGCGAGCGCAAGCGCGCGCGGAACGCGAACCGAACCAGTGGATCACTACTGCAAAGGCCAAGCGTCGCATTGTTGACGATGCAATAAGGAAGACGGCGCAGGCCCGCCGCGACCCGCAGCCCAAAAACAAGATTTCGGTGGATGACGAAGGATTCGGCTCGCTCAAGGGCATCGACTCGCGCACTCCTTCCATTCTGGAAATCGCGGAGAAGCAGCGTGATCGATAGGGCCGCCCACGTCACGGACGAAGTTGCAAGTCTTCTCGACGCATCTAATGACGCGCGGATCCAATTTATTCGATCAAAGCCGTGGGTCCACTATCCAAAAGCAAAACATATCGTCGATTTGATTCAGGGTCTCCCGACTCACCCGCGCACGACGCGAATGCCGTCAATCGCCGTCTATGGCGACAGCGGCATGGGAAAATCGATGATCGTCGGGCGCTTCAAGCACGACCAGATGCTCGCTTTCGATGCAGCAACAGCCGACGCACGACGTAAATTTCTCGTTGTGGAGTTGGCGGGCGGGCCGGGCGAGCGGCGCCTTTATGCACAAATTCTCTCTGCACTTGGCGCCCCTTCCAATCCGCGCGCGACAATTGTCGCATTAGAGCAGACGACAATTCGACTATTGCGAGCCGTGGGCGTTCAAGTCCTGCTGATAGATGAAATTCATAATATCATCGCCGGTTCATGGCGCGAGCAGCGTGTCGTTCTGAACACGCTTCGTTTCTTGAGTAACGAGCTTCAGCTTTCGCTTGTCTGCTTCGGCATCACGGAAGCACGTGAGGCGATCAACGGCGACGTACAGCTTGCCAGACGCTTTGATGTTGTCACGTTGCCGCGCTGGAAAGCCGATGACGAGTTTCAGCAACTCGTCCTTGCCATTCTCCGCAATCTCCCGCTTCGTCAGCCGAGCATTCTGACGGCGCGCGGTCTCAAACGAATTCTTCGAGTGACTGAAGGCGTAACGTCAAAAATATTCCGCCTTGTGAATGAAGTCGCGATCCAGGCTATCGAGACAGGAACGGAACGACTAACCGACGAAGCCATTGATGATTGGAGGCCTATCAGCGAGGAGGAAGCCGCGTTCCAATGACGATGCTGATCAACGCCGCTCGGCGGCCCTTGCCGGTCGTCCTCGACCCGACGCCCGACGAACTTCTTTCATCGTGGCTTCATCGTCATGCAGCTTTCTATGGGCTCACGGAGCCCATGCTCATCTCGTGGCTAAAGCTCGAATCGAAGAAGCTGCGTAGCCTCGACTTCCGCCCAGGTCTCGGCCAGATCGCACGCATCGTAGATTCGTTTCGCACTGATCCAATGGATGTTGTCGCCATGACGCATACAGCGCTTCCAATCGAGGTCGCGGCACTGGTTGGAAGAGGCAAGCCGATTCAATTCTGTCGGACATGCTGCGAGCGACATCGCGCGGCTGACACTCCGGGAGCGGTTCTAAAAAGCTGGCTTGAGGCGTGGCGCGTTACTTGTCCTCTATGCGGTTCGCCGCTCTCAGAAATCGAGGGACCTCGTGCCGGCTGCGATACCGTCCGAAACACGAGCCCATTTGGGGACCATTGGGACGCCGCCAAAATCGGAGAGGAGCTTGTCAATCGTCACTTGCGGGGCGAGCCGACGCCGCTAGCATCCCCTATTGCGATGATGCGGCTTTTGCTGATCTTAAATCGCCCGCAGACGACGCAGCCCCCCGAAGGCTACAATAAGAGCTGGTTGCTCAACGAGATCGTTCCAGGATTTGACGCCGAAGCATTACGCATAGCGCCGTCCATCAGCAAAGGCGCAAACGCTATGGTGCCGCTCTATTTACGCATCGCGCTACTCGCCGGTCTCGCAGTCGCCGCGAAAAACGCGGCGGATACGATTCAGCGCCTGCGCCCCTTCTGTCGCCCCGTCTATCGAAAGCGATTCGACGAGCTCGCCTACGCCGCGCTCGGGATGCCGCTGGAGTTCTCAATTTAAGCGTCAAAGCTCGAAAATGCGCGCCGAAATTCTCAAATATGATGTCAACGCGCCGCGCGAACAGGGATTTTCTAATCAAAGGATGTATCCTGACACCCTGGAACACCTGTTTCTTCCCTAGCAGAATTGGTTGGCCGCGAAGCCAGCTTACGCGAACTGCTCAATATCGCTGCGAGTCCAGGAGAGCATGCATTCATCGCCAGCGCACGGGGAACCGGCAAAACGTCGTTGGTCAGCTGCTTTTTAGACTGTGCGAGCAGAGCAGCCCCTCAAATCACATGCGTTCGCACGAACTGTGAAAACTCAAGTTTTAAGGCAATCTGGAGTAAAGTTTTAAGAAGAATCCTAGGGCTCGGACCCATAAAGTTGTTGGCTTGGGCGCGACGTTGTGATTCACAGCTTCCGAAAGGAAGCGCCGATGATTCCCGACCGTTTTTGGCTGACCGACGCCCAGTTTGCGAAGATTGCGCCGCACCTCCCCACTGACACGAGGGACAAGGCGCGGGTCGACGATCGACGCGTGATCAGCGGGATTGTCCATGTGCTGAAATCCGGCGGGCGCTGGATCGACGCGCCGTCGGAATACGGGCCGCGGAAGACACTCTACAACCGTTATGTCCGGTGGGCGGCCAAGGGCGTGTGGGTCAATCTCTTCCACGCGCTCGCGCAAGCTGGCGGCCCGCCGCCGCAGCTTCTCATCGACTCCTCCGCGGTCAAGGCGCATCGCTCCGCCAGTGGCGGC
>NZ_JBPFDU010000012.1:0-4246 GCF_051062815.1 Methylocystis sp.
TCTCGCAGCAATCTGGTTCCACAAATTACGAATCAAACTCGACGCCAGTGCCTGAAATTCTGAATCGATCCCAAAATTATGCAACAGGGAAGTCCAAAGATTCCAATGCCCGGCAGTCCCAGAAATTGCGACAATCCGACATGGAATCCAGCCAATAAGGGTGAGCGACAGGGCGAAAACGACCCAAAACCCCCTCCTCCAGCCTGCCGAGGCGTCGGACTTTCGACTCCGAAATGACGGGCGGACCCCAAACAGGCGCCAAAATGAGGACGCGATGACCAAGATCGACGACGACTTCGACAGCGGCGGTCCGCCACTCGCCGCGCGCGCGCCCTCCTCGCATCTCGCGGCGCTTTCCGAAAAAGCCCGCGACTATGCCCGCAACGCCCGCTCCGACAACACGAGGCGCGCTTATGACGCCGACTGGCGGCAGTTTTCCGCCTGGCTGCGCCGGCAAGGCGTCGATCCCCTGCCCCCAGACCCGCAGACCGTCGGCCTCTATCTCACCGCCTGCATGGAGGGAGCTCGGGGCCGGGAACCGGTTTCCGTCGCTACTTTAGAGCGCCGGCTCGCCGGCATCTGTTGGCATTACCGCCAGCACGGCGAACTGCTCGATGCGAGCGACCGGCATATTTCCACCGTGCTCGCCGGCATTCGCCGCGCCCATGGCCGCCCGCCGGTCCAGAAGGAGGCGATTTTCGCCGACGAACTGCTGGCGATGCTGGCGACGCTCGAGAGGGATCTGCGCGGCATCCGCGACCGCGCGATTCTGGCGATCGGCTTCGCCGGCGGCCTGCGCCGTTCAGAAATCGTCGGGCTCGATTGCGGGCCCGATCAGAGCGAGGACGGGACCGGCTGGATCGAGATTTTTCCCTCTGGCGCCGATGTTTCGAGCGCCAGCAAAGACTCCGCCGATGTTTCGAGCGGCGGCAAAAGGAGTGACGCGGATCTATCCAGCGCCAGCAACAACGACGGCGGCGCGGTGTTGCAGATTTTCGGCAAGACCGGCTGGCGCGAGGTCGAAATCGGCCGCGGCTCGCGTCCCGAAACCTGCCCCGTCGCCTTGCTCGAGACCTGGATGCGGCTCGGCCGGATCAATCGCGGCCCGTTGTTTCGGCCGATTGCGCGCAAGAACGGCGGCGTCTCCTCTGAGCGATTGACCGACAAACATGTCGCCCGTTTGGTCCAGAAAACCGCGCTCGCCGCCGGCATTCGCGGCGATCTGACCGAGGGCGAAAGACGGCTGGCGTTCGGCGGCCATTCGCTGCGCGCCGGCCTCGCCTCTTCGGCGCAAATCGAGGAAGCGCATGTGCAAAGGCACCTCGGCCACGCCAGCCCCGAAATGACGCGGCGCTACCAGCGCAAACGCGACAGGTTCCGGGTCAATCTCACCAAGGCGGCAGGGTTGTAACCGAGGGCGTTCGCATCGTCCTTCGCTGCGGTGCGCCCGCGATAAGATCGCCGCGGCGACCACTTGTATAAATACCCCTTTGGGGTATATTGCGCCGATGAAAAGCGCGTCGCTGATCACCGTTGTCGAGACGGCGCCCTATCTGGCCGACGCGGTCCAGCTGATGGACGAAGCTGAAAGGATCGAAGTGATCGACACGATCGCTGCCGATCCTCAAGCGGGAGATGTGATCCCAGGCACAGGCGGCTTGCGAAAAGTTCGTATTCCGCTGAAAGGCCGGGGAAAGAGAGGCGGAGCGCGGCTCATCACCTTCTTTCACGACGCAGACATGCCGGTGTTTCTCATCGCGGTCTACGCCAAGAATGTGCAAAGCGATCTGGACTCCAGGCAACGCAAGGCGGCGACGGCGCTCACCACGGCAATTCGCGCTCAGTTCGGGAGGTAGCGATATGGACGGCAACGATTTCGGTAAGCTGATCGCGGGCCTCGAAGATGCTCTGGCCTATGCGAAAGGACGTAAAAGCCCTGGCGCGCGCACGCATCGCGTCAAGGTCGATCGCTCGTTTATCGCGGAAACCCGTCTTAAGGCGGGTCTGACGCAGGAAGAATTTGCGAAGGTCACCGGCGCGTCTCTCGGGACAGTGCGCAAATGGGAACGCGGAGAACGGTCCCCGTCGGGCGCCGCCAGCATGTTGGTGCGGATTCTTGCACGGGATCCGGCCCTGGTGATCAAGGAGGCAGGTCTTGCGAAGACCGTGACCCGCCGGCGCTCGAGCCGGTCCGACAAAGCCGCATGATCCAACTATCCAAGGAAATTACAGGCTTGGTTCGCCCAGACAATGTCGATGCGTGGATCGAAAGCGTCCCGGAAATCAAGGGCGGCATGCTCGTTATCAAAGGCACACGCATCACGGTCCATGCCGTCAAAGCGCGATTGTTGAACGGCGACAGTCTCGACGAGATCGCCGCAGAGAACCCTGACCTGCCGCGTGAAGCTTTAGCGGCGGCCGTGCTTTTCGCGAAAGCGCATCCTCTCCCCGGCTGAGCCACATTGCGGCATTGCGTGAGGGAATGCGATGGACGCCGAGGTCAATCACAATGCCGATTTCGCGCTCAGGCCCTGCGGGCGCTTCATTCGCTGTCGGCGGCCGATTGAGCTTCCAACGATTCCGAGAACGGCGGCAACCGACCATAGGTGGCGGCGGCGGTCAGCGCCTGCGCGGCGATGTCGCCCGATCGGGTTAATAGATCGGCGGGCGACGCCTTCCCTTCCACGGCCATTGGGCCAAGCTCGATGATTTTGACCAGCGCATCGGAAAGGATGGCGAGTTGGGTCGTCGTATCGGTCATAGCGTCCGCGCTCCTTCGATCCGCGACGATAATCGCCAAATTCACGGCAAGGAAACCCTCCGGCAAAATTGATCATCCCGCTTGCCGCCGTTCACGCGCGGCCTTTGCGGCCTTGCCGCGCAGCAGCGCCATCAGCACAGGTCCCAGCGAAAACTCCCCTGCCCGCGCCTTAGTGGTCAGAACCCGCAAATAGCCGCCGGCGGATTTGATTTCCTCCCCCCGCTGCAGGATCGCGGCGATGACAATCGAGGCGTCATGCTCGCCCAGAACATCGAGCGCCTGTTTCCAGGCGTCGGGCGACACGCCGAGCGCCGAGCGCACGATCGCCGCCGCGTCGACCAGATCACGCCAGCAGGAAATCTCACCGCTCTTGCCGTAGTCGACAATGTCGGGGCAGGCTTGCAGCACCATGCCGAGCGGATAGGTTCGCGTCGACGACGCTTGCCGCTCCCCGATTCCTGAACCGGGAGCCTCGGCTGTTGAAACCTCTGCCCTGTCGGCTTCTGGCTCTTTCGGCATTAACCCGGACGGATCGCGCCTGCCTTCTGGAAGGCTAGGTTCAAGATCAGGAATGTTTGTGATTTGATTCTGTATATGGCGCTCAGTCTGGGACTCATTGGCGCTTCTTTTTTGCAGTTTGACGTGTGTTTCGAGCAGCTTCTGGATTTCGGCCGCGAAGCCCGCCAGTTCGCCCGCCAAAGCCTCCAGCCCGGTTCTTCCGAGGCTGCGCGAATAGCCCGCCGAGAGGGCCTTATAACGCCCGTAAAGGCCTTCCCAGTCGCTGATGTCCTGCCCATCAATCGATATCAGCGCGAAACGAACGCCCTCCTCGATCCCCGTCTCGATCATCTTGACGATGTCACGCCGCGCCAGCGTGATCCTTTCCCGCAATAGGGCGATCGCGCGGTTTTCGGCGCGCACTTCCTCGGCGAGGTTTTCGATCTCGGCCGCGCGCGCGATCAGAGGCGTCAGATCGAAGCCGAAGGCGCTTTCAATCTCGCCGCCCTGCCCGCGCCGCGCGAAGCGTTTGCCGTTGGGCGAGTCGCGCCGGATGATCAGCCCCGCCTCGACGAGCGACGCCAAATGCCGGCGCAGCGTCGCCGGCGCCATGCCATGGGCGCGGATCGAGAGCTCCCGGTTGGATGGGAACACGATGACGCCGGCGCCGGCAGAGTTATCCTCGCTCTCCGATTTTGGATCGCGTTCGGGCAGCGTCAGCGCGGTTTCCTGATGGAAGCTGAGCAGCGCGTGCAGCACCGACAAAGCGCGGTCGGTGACGCCGATCGGCTCCTTGGCTTCCGTGAGCGCGCGAAACAGCCGCCATTTATGGACGACGGTCTCGGAGGCGTCGGGTTTCGCCGCGAAATCTCGCGTCGCCGCCTGCGCCGCCACCATGGCGAGCGAAAGCGGTCGCCGCCCAAAGGGCGTCGTTGGATGTGTGCGCATAATCCTTTGCCTCGTTCAGGCAAAAGAAATCCGCTCGCC
>NZ_JBPFDU010000013.1:0-18611 GCF_051062815.1 Methylocystis sp.
GCCGCCATAGACGCAAACTGTCTTGATATTGACAAATTCCTTGATGCCGTACGCCGAAAGCTCTCGACCGAAGCCGCTCTGCTTGACGCCACCGAACGGCAGACGCGGGTTCGAGCGCACAGGCTCGTTGACGAATACGCAACCGCTGTCGATCATCTCGGCCGCGATACGCTCACCTCGCGCAAGGTCGCGTGTGATGACGCAGCCGCCAAGCCCCAACTCCGAGTCGTTGGCGGCCAAGATCGCCTCCGCTTCGTTCTTTACTGGAATGATTGCGGCTACGGGACCAAAGGTCTCCTCGTCGAAGGCGGGCATCCCCTTGCGCACGTCAGTCAGGATGGTGGGCGGATAGTAAGCGCCGGGTCCGTCGGGGATTGAGCCACCCAGCAAGCGGCGCGCGCCCCTGGCGAGGCTAGTCTCGACTTGTCGGTGAAGGATGTCGCGCAAATCGTGGCGCGCCAGTGGTCCAAGCTCCGTATCTTCGCTGAGTGGATCGCCCATTTTCACCGCTTTCATGCGCTGCATGAAAAGACGCTCAAATTCATCGCGCACCTTGTCGGCGACGATGAAGCGCTTAGCGGCGACGCAGCTCTGGCCGGAATTCGTCAACCGTCCCTTGACGCTCACTTCGACTGCGAGTTCGATGTCCGCGTCTTCGAGCACGAGATAGGGATCGCTTCCTCCGAGTTCGAGGACAGATTTTTTCAGCATCGCGCCGGCCTTGCTCGCGACGGCTCGGCCCGCAGGGCCGCTGCCAGTAAGAGTCACTGCGCGAACCGCCGGGTTCTCGATCACGTCGCCGACTCGCACGCTTCCGATCATGAGCGTGCGGAACAAGTGCTCCGGAAAGCCAGCGCGGCGAAACACATCCTCGATAGCCAGAGCGCAAGCCGGAACATTGGACGCATGTTTCAGAACGGTCGCATTGCCAGCCATCAGGCAAGGCGCGGCGAAACGAAAGACCTGCCAGAAAGGAAAATTCCATGGCATAATCGCCAGCACGACGCCCAAAGGGTTGAAGGTGACGAAACTCTTGACGCCGTCCGCCACGATCTGCTCCTGCGCCAGAAAGCTTTCGGCGTTTTCCGCGTAAAAGTCGCAGTTGAGCGCGCATTTTTGGATTTCGGAGACGCCATCCTTTATGGGCTTGCCCATTTCCTGCGCCATCAATCGCGCATAGTCTGGCGCGCCGGCGCGAAGAACATCGGCGGCTCGGCGCATCCGAATCGCGCGCTCGGAGAAAGGGATCCGACGCCAGTTGAGGAACGTTTCGTGCGCTCTTGTGATGGCGTCCTCGACTGCAGCCGGCGTCATTTCCTCATAGGATTGCAACTCTTCGCCGGTAGCGGGATTGATGGATTGCATCGCCATTTGTTCGCCGTCCAGACTGCTTTCACAGGGCCCGCGCGATTTCTTTGAAATGACTCCACTCGGTCGCCGGCCAAATCTCGGTCTGGGCGTGGCCAAAGGTTCGAATCAACATCGAAACCTTGCTTGCCGTGTCGATGTCCTTCGCGCGGAAGACGTCCAGGTAATCATAAGGCCCAAGAATGGCGTAGTTGCCGACCCATTCGACATCGGGGCATTCTTTGCGCACGCGCTCCATCGCCTTACGCTCCAATTGCTCGAGCGCCTGTGGCGACCGCACCGCCTCGGGGCTAAGGCGCGTCAACATGACAAAAGTCGACATAGCGATATTCCCTCTTAAGTTGGCCCATTCAGTATCATCGGGATCGCTCTTCCCCGCCAATTTCGACGAGCGCCACCATGTTGACGCCGCTACAGGCCAGCGCCAGTCCGCCATCGGGCGTCGGTGTCATATTGCGGATGACGCCGCCGCCCGAAGGGACGGGCCACCTCTTGAACGTTTCGGTTTTCGGATCGAATCGCACCAGCATGTTCGGCGTAGCCGCCGACTCCGCGTACCAGATGATATCGTCGACCGCCGTAATCGCGTAAGGTCCGGATTCCCCGCCGCCAGGCGACGGCCATTCGGCAACCTTGCCGGTCGCGGGGTCCAATCTGCCGATATAGCCCCTAGGGTAATCCGAATACCAAATGAGATCGTCGCTGGTCACCGCGATCCGCCGAGGCCTCGCCTGCGAATTTGGCAAGACAAATTCCGTGATCCGCATCGTCTCGGGATCGACACGTCCGATCTTGTTCGAGCCGAATTCGGCGAAGAACGGCGCGCCCTTGGAATTCACCGCCAAGCCATAGGGAAGCGAATCTGCGGTCGGTGACGATACAAGCTTGATCTCGCCCGACACCGGAGCGAGACGCCCGATCATATTTCCGCCGATGACGGAGAACCACAACGTTCCCTTCTGATCGAAGACCGGCGTGTGCGGGGCGCGGGCCTTTGGATCGGGAAGCGGAAATTCTCGGATGTCGCCGGTTACGGGATCTAGCTTGCCGATGTAACCTTTGAAACTCGCCGTGAACCAAATATTGCCGCTCGGGTCGGAGACGAGCCCGTGCGGACCCGAGTTCGTGGTTTTCAGACGGAATTCGCGAAACTGCCCGGTCTTAGGATCAAGACGGCCGAGCAGGTTGGCCATCTGTCCGGTGTACCAGATCGCTCCATCGCTAGTTGCGAGAGGATCGTGGGGGTGCGAGCCGGGCGTCGGCACGCGCCATTCCTTGAAGGCTACATGGATGTCTCGAACAACGACGCCTGCGATCGAAGCGTCGCTTTGGAAGCTATTTCCAATCGGCGAAACAACGCTCATCGCGACCGCGAGGGTCAGCAAAACTCGCTCTTTGCGGAACATCAGCGTCTTCTTCTTCTCGAGGCCTGTCGAGAATTAGAGCCGAATGTTCCCCTTTCAATCTTGCGGGACTACGACAGCGCCTATGCTGAATTCGCTTCGACTTGCGATTTCGTCGTTCTTCGAGTCGGCTTTCCCCGCCACTTATTGGTGATGGTGATCTTGCTCATTCTCTGAGGATTTTCTGATCTCGCTCTCCATCGCCCGGAATTGCTCAGCGGACAGTCGAGGCAGGCGACGAACGAAGGCCACAATATTCCATATTTGCTCATCCTGATGCGTAGGCCCGAATGCGGGCATCGCGGTCATTTTGACGCCATTCTTGATGATCCAAAACAGTTCTGCGACTGCTCCATCGCTCTGAAGTTTCGGCGAGATTCGGAGGCTCCGGTCGCAGGCTTTTGCTAATGTAACTGCGCTCTTTCCCCGGCGCGCTGTGGCAAATGACGCACATGGCGTCATAGTCTTTAAATCCCCTTCTCGCCTGATCCTCGCTCCAGGTTTCCGGCGACTCGTTTCCCGCATGGACGCGCACAGAATTACGCATGGTCCAAGTTAAAATGGCGCGCCCCAATGGCGTGTGAGGCGCGGTTGCGGCGACGTTGTAAACGCCGCTGACAATGACGAGAAAAGCGCCGAGCGCGCTGACGATGAACGCTGTCACGAAACCCGCGAGAAACTTCATGGCGCGCCTCCCAGACCTCATTCTTGATAGGCATATCCACACAATCTAGTGCACTGACGCCGACATAGGATTCACAAGGACTGCGCCGCCTGCCAGTCTGGGTTCCTTAGCCCAGACCGTCAGTTCATGAGCGGAAAGTGGCCGTCTTGGAATGCCGTTGAAGCAGCGCAAATAGCGTTTCGCTGTTTCAGAAGTTTTCAATTCGATTGATGTATTACGCGCGAGGAACGTCTCGCTATAATAAAATCAGTACTCCGGCCCGCCACAGGTGCATTCGCCGACCCATTGGCGGCACCGCCGAGGTCAGAAGCGCATTGAAATTTTCTAAGGGCTTTCGACACATTCGTATACATCGGTGAGATCCGAGCCGCCTGCACGGGCGCACCCGTCGTTCGCAGCCTTGCCGCAAGCGGCGCAAATGCTGATGAGAAGGCGCGCCTTCTTCTTTGCTCGCCACATCTCAAGAAGGTTGCGCGCAACATCTGGCGTCGTATCAAGCGCCGTGGCAATTTCCGAAAACGGAAGCCCGACGACGATTCTCCATGAAGAGCTTTACTGAGGAGAGCGTAGCTATGACGCCGCCCCCTTTCAATTCTGAACGCCTGCGAGGCGTTGAGATGAGGCCTTTGTCGCGCGTATGGGCCACCGTGCGCCCCACGCGCCGCAACGCCGCCATGGCCACGAACACGATGAAGAGACTGACTCCGATCGATAGCGTCGCGGTCATCGGCGCGCGCTCGGCTGGCCGTGTGTCGGCGGAAAGGGACAGCGAGCCTTAGCACGCTAAGGAGCACGCTGGCGATAGCCATGGAAAGGAGCGCTCAGGACACAGCCACGGAAGCGAGCGCGAAGGTCAGAGCCATGGAAAACATTCCAGTCTTTAAGTCGCGGCATTCGACGCAGCCTCTTCCTTGAGGCTGAGTGACATCCCGGTCTGAAAGGTAGAGCGTCGCTGCATCCTGCTTTCGACAGCGGGGGCGCCGAATAAGAAGCCTATAGAGTCTCAGGTCCTGCGAGCTCGCCTATACGTTTTTGCGAATAGAGCTCTACGCCGAGCTGCTTGATCAGCTTGAGCTGTTGCTCAAGCAAGTCGACATGTTCCTCTTCCGTTTTTGCAGTCTCTTCGAACAGCATCATCGTGACGCGGTCATTGATCTGCAAGCAATAAGCGGCGGCCTCCAGATAGAGCGCACGAGCGCCTAACTCCGTCGCGAGACTGGCATCGATAATTTCTTCGACTGTTCGACCAACGCGCAAGGGGTCGAGGGTTTGCATGTCCGGAAAGCCGTCAAGGAACAGTATCCGAGCCGCAAAACGATCGACGTGCTCCATGATTTCCAAGGTTTCCGTCCGCCACTTTTTTGCGAGTTCCTTGAAACCCCAATTATCGAGAACTCTATAATGTAGCCAGTACTGATTCATCGCCGTTAGTTCGGCGCGCACCGCTCGATTTAGGTAATCGATGACTTTGGGGTCGCCGTGCATCGCTTTCTCCTTGCTGCGGCGGCTAGCTTAGACCGTATGGTGCATCGGTCAACGGCCTTCGCTCTGCCGCGAAGGAAACCTCTTGGGCAGAAGCCCCCGCTTCCACCATTCGTCGACGATGCGGCGCACTTCCTCACGGCCAGCTCTTCCAAACCCGCACGTTGGCGTGCAGTGAAATTCGGCGACTTCCTTTCAGAAGGTCGATTTAGCGTCTAACGTGGATAAGGCCCGTCATATTCGGATGCAAGCGGCGTCAGAGCGGCCGTGAGCATCTCTCGGCCGCTCCTTTGTTCAATCCGACATCGCTCACATCGCCTGAATGATGATACAGCGACAGCCTGTGCGGGTGTGATGCGTGGCGTGCAGGCTACCCTTGGGCGAAAAATAGAAGTCGCCTGGTCCCAGCTCGACATCGTCAAAGCAGAGATCGCCCGAGATCATGAAGATCTCCTCGTCTTGCGTATGTTCATGCGCTGGAAAGGCGGCGCCGGGCTCGGCGTCGACAAGGATCGTCCAGCGATTAAGCGCTACGTTGCGATGCAACTCTTTGAAGCGCACGCCGGGGCCTAGCGCGATCCACTCGCTTGAGAAGGAAACCATGTTCGCGTGACGCCCAAGCAAAAAAAAGGCATTTCAAATGAGACTCAGTCGAAAATAGTCTCACATGAGATGCAGCAAATCGGACCATTCATCCCGAGTCCCGGATTGAAGTGCCAATCGACAGCTCAAGTCGAGCAAATGTCCGCCGCAGGCGAGCAGGCGCATGAGAAGCTTAAATCGCTGCGATCACAACTCGCCTCCAAGACGACAGAGTTGGCCGCAGCGGAACGACGCGCGGACCACGCAGAGACCGCCATCGAGCGAATCGCTGATGTGATCCGCACGCAGCTTCCCGCTAAGTTGAGCATTCCGCCAGAGTAAGCCGCTGGCGCGCCGATCACGGCGCCGCAGCAACGAATCTGGCCGGATGCAACCCGGACGAACTGGCGCATTCCCGCCTATGTGATACATTTGCGCGCGCTTACGCGTTAGCTTTTGTGAATTGAAGTGCGTGCGATGACGTGTCTCGTCTTGATCGACAAACAAAACCGGGTTCGCGGCGATACAGCGGACCTTGCGTCCCACTCCTTTGCATGGGTTTACGCTTCAGCCTGGGGAAAGAACGCCGTTGAGGATTTGGCTACCGTGGCCGCCCGTTTGTTGGATGCGAAATTGGGCCAGACGGGAGGCGCCTATACCTTCTCCTCCTTCGCCTCGAAGGGCGATTCAGACGGCTATTTCATCTTTGATTGTGGTCGCGCAGCCGACTGGGCTCCGGCCCCCTTTTCGGACAACGCCGAGTCCGGGGCCACGGCCGCGGTTATGACCGCATGTTTCTACGTGGGCTACGTCCGCCGCGACCATTGACGCTTCGGCTCTGGGAGCCAAATGAGGCCTGTCCGAAACCGGGCGAGCGCATCAAAGCGCCTGGGATAGGCAAGGGCAACTCGCAGTAGATAGTGGAGGAGCGGGCCATGACCGACCAAAGGCCATCTGGCGAAAGGGAATGGGAAATCACGACCAACACCTATATCTTCGCCGGTGTTGGCGCGGTTATTTTGGGCGGTCTCGCCTATGCAAGCCTTGGCGGCGTTCCGAACACAATCGCTGCAGCTGTCGTGGGCGCATTGGCGGGCGGCGCCCTGGGTCTCTTTTTTTAATTAATGCTCAGCCGACGCGGGACCGATTTGGGCTCCGCCGGCGCGCGGGATCAACAGCGCGCAACAGGGCTGGCGCGCCTAGTCTCAGTCTAGGGCTTTTTCTTTTTTTTTGAAAAGCTCGTGGAGCTCGGCGGGCAATGGCTCGGCGGTGATCCTGGCCAGCTTAAATTGCAGCTGCTTGCCGATTTTTTCGAACCTGGCGGCGGACTGCTCTTGAAACTCGCGAGCAAACGCGGCCCGCCATTCGTCTGGTCTTGGTTCTTTCATGTCGCCCCGCCGTAGGCGCTAGCCTCTTCGCGGCGGGTTCATTCCAACTCTTTCTGAAAAATCGGTCTCACGCTCTACACCGTACGATGAGCGTCGGGGTTGGCGTCGGCTTGTAACCAAGATGCGTTGCGCCGTCCTTCATCCGGGCGATTCTCGCGTCCATGTCGGTCGAACTTCTCCAATCCTCGTTCGGTGCCTTCTTGTCTTTGCGCTTGCGGTCCAACCGCGCCAAATCCTCGGCGCTCGGCGTTGCGATCCCGCTCGCCTTCGCCAGAATAGGCGTTGCAAGCCCACTGCTGGCTGGACCCCGTGGATTTCCGCTAAATATATTGACTCGGCTTCCATTATTCTTCGGCGTTCGTATTGGCCGATGGAGGAATGCGTGAAAAGAGCGAGCGCGCCGAGCATCGGGATGACAACGCCGCGGTCCAGAGTTGCGGAGTTGGCGTCGAGCATCCAAATTCGAAACGGGCTGCTCGCAGCCGGCGCTGCGCTGGCGTATTTCGCGCTCGGACTCCCGCTGATCGCTTTGCCGCTCGGTCCGCACGCCGTTCATATGGCTTCGCACATTCTGCTGATGAACACCCTGGCGCCAGTCCTGGCTAGTACGATCATCGCCAGTTTCGGCGACCGCGCGCCAGGTTTCGCTTCGGCCAGGGTCTTAATCGCCGCCACTGTCCTGCAGCTTGCCCTTCTTTGGACATGGCACGCCCCCAATTTTTGGGGGCCAGTTTTGAGAGAGCCTCTTGTGCACGTGCTTATGCAGGCGTCCTTGCTGGCCGCGTCGTTGACGTTTTGGCTCGCCATACTGTCTGAGAAAGGCGTCGTTCGTTGGCGCGGCGTCGTCGCGCTATTGGCGACAGGCAAATTCTCCTGCCTGCTCGGCGTGCTGCTGCTGTTCGCGCCGCGCCTGCTATATGCGGACGCTCACGTCGGCCATGGCCAGGTGATGTCCGATGGCGATGAACTGCTTGCGGATCAGCGCCTCGCTGGCCTGTTGATGCTGATAGCCTGCCCGTTTTGCTACGTTCTAGCGGGGATCGCGATTGCAGCAAAATGGCTGCAAGAATTAGAAACGACCGCCAGAGGACGGAGCCTGGCGTGTTTGGATCATGCGCCGCCGACGCCGAGGTGACGTCGGATGACGCTTCCCGCCGCAAGATCGATTGCCATTTGCGTCAGTGCTGTCGTCGTGACGCTGGGCGTTGGAGCCACGTTGTTCGTTAGGTCGGGCGCCTACAATGTGGCGGCGAGCGAACAGCATTTTGCCGTCACGCATTGGCTGCTCGATTTCGTGAAGCGCCGATCGGTCGAGACGCAAAGTCTGCTGATCTCCGCGCCGCCGCTCGACGATCCCGATTTAGTGCGGCTCGGCGGGGCGCATTACTACGGCGGCTGCGCGCCGTGCCACGGCGGGCCCGGAGATCCAAGAAACCCTGTCGTCCAGCAAATGTACCCGGAACCCGCGGATTTGCCACTTGCGGCGCCCAGCTGGACTCCGGGGCAACTGTTCTGGATCGCCAAGAATGGACTCAAATTCACAGGCATGCCGGCCTGGGTCGCGCGGAATAGAGATGACGAGGTATGGGCGGTCGTCGCATTCCTGCGCGCCTTGCCAAAAATGAGCGACGCCGAATACCGCCGCCTCGCCATCGGCGAAGCAGAGGCGCCGCGGAGCGGGATGCTCGAATTGGCGGCGCTTGGAAGTCGGGCGGAAATTCTATCCAGATGCCACCGCTGTCACGAAACCGAATCGTCGCCGTCGGCAAATCGTCTCGTTCCGAAGCTCGTCGGCCAGTCGCAGGCCTATCTCGAAATGTCGCTTCGCAATTATGCAAATGGCTTGCGGTCGAGCGGAATCATGCAGCCGATCGCCGCCGAGCTCGATGAGGCGAACCTCGTCGAAGCTGCAAAGCATTACGCTCAGCACCGAAGCGTCGGCAAGATGGCTTCCGCCCCGCTGATGTCCGAAAAGATCGAACGAGGAAGGCGGATCGCGACGGCGGGGGTTCCCGAGAAAGGCATTCCGCCATGCTTGGCCTGCCACGCGGGCAAGAGCGCCGCGACCTTTCCGAAGCTCGAAGGTCAACACGCCCCTTACATTGTCGGTCAGCTGCGATTATGGCGGCGAGGATTGCGCGATCGCACGGTTCAGGGAGCGATCATGGCGGCCATCGCGCCGCGGCTGACCGACGAGCAAATCGAGGACCTTGCCGCCTATTTTGAAAGCGTCGCGACGATGCAAGTCCCAACCGAAGCGCCCCGGCCGCCACCCCCTGCGCCGTCCCGCGCGCCAGTCCGTCGAAGATAATCGGTCGGAGCGCCGCGATGACGAGACGAACCACTTGGGCGAATCGGATGGGGACGGTCGTAGCCGTTCTATTTTTGGAGGCGTGTCGAGGCGTCCAATCCACGCTTGCCCCGCAAGGCATAGAAGCCGAACGCGTCGCCGGGCTGTTCTGGGTCATGACGATTGGCGCGGCCCTCATTCTTATTCTTGTGATGTTCGTCACAGCCCTGGCGTTGTTTGGACCGGAGAGCTGGCGTCGATGGCTCAGTCGCGATGGAATCATAGTCGCCGGCGGAATTGTGTTTCCGGTCATAACGCTCACGGCGCTGCTCGGCTACGGCTTCGTTCTAACGAGCATCGGCGATTCCCGGCCCGGTGGCGAGCCTATCAAAATCGCCGTCGTGGGCGAGCGTTGGTGGTGGCGCGTCATCTACCGGGACAGCGCCGGGCGGCGAATTGAAAGCGCCAACGAGCTACGCATCCCAGTCGGTCAGCCGGTCGAAATCGAGCTGACGAGCGCCGACGTGATTCACAGCTTCTGGGCGCCGAAGCTTGCGGGTAAGCTCGACATGATTCCGGGCCGCAAAAACGTCCTGACGCTGATGGCCAAGGAAGCGAGCGTAAGCCGTGGACAATGCGCGGAATATTGCGGCGGCGCGCATGCGCTCATGGCGTTTTACGTCGTCGCCCTCCCGCAGCCGGAGTTCGAGCGATGGCTCGCCCACGAAGCCGAGCCAGCCAGCGCGCCCACCACCCCCCAAGCGCTAGCGGGAATGACCCTGTTCGCGGCGAGTGGCTGTGGCGCCTGCCACACGGTTCGAGGGACCCCGGCCGCCGGCGCGATTGGACCCGACCTTACCCATGTCGGGGGACGGCTTTCGCTCGCGGCCGCGACGCTGCCGAACGATGAAGCGGCCTTCGCGCGCTGGATCAAGGACAATCAGCATATAAAACCGGGTAATCTGATGCCGCCTTACGGCATTTTCAGCGACCGCGAGCTCGCCGCCTTGTCGAACTATCTCGCGAGCCTGCGATGATCGTCGTCTCGCCATATTCGATTCAAATTGCGCCATCGAGATCCTGTTCGCGCTACGCGCTGCGGCGGCATTGCCCATCGTTAACATTACAAGACGTGGCAAGCGCTCTATGTGGCGCGTACTGTGGATTGTGCGGCGGCGCTCGTCGCCAGCGCGGTTGGCCGGAGCGCTTCTCAGCCAAACGCAATGAGGCGCCATGATGGAAGCCGATCGCTCCCACGCGAAACTCCCCAGCGAGACGCCGCGGCCGGCGGGCGAACGCGAAGAATTACAGCGCATTTGGGCGAGGCCCAGCGGTTGGCGAATGTTTACCGCCGTCAACAACACCGATATCGGCCTCTTCTACATGGGGGCCGCTTTCCTTTTTTTCCTGCTTGCCGGCGTGCTGGCGCTGCTCATGCGAACGCAGCTCGCGAGAGGCGACAACAGCTTCATCGGCCAGGATCTCTATAATCAGATATTCACCGTCCACGGCACCACGATGATGTTTCTCTTCGCCGTGCCGGCGATCGAAGCCTTGGGCGTCATTCTGCTGCCGCAGATGCTGGCCGCGCGCGACTTGCCGTTTCCAAGGCTCAGCGCCTTCGCCATCTGGGCCTATGTGATCGGGGGGCTCGTCTTCTTCCTCACGATCTTCGTCGACCTTGCACCAAACGGCGGCTGGTTCATGTATCCGCCACTGACGCTGACCGAGTTTTCACCCGGCGACAACGCCGATTTTTGGCTGCTCGGAATCGGCTTCATCGAAATTTCCGCCATTGCCGGCGCGATCGAGATCGTCGTGGGAACATTGCGCACGCGCCCCCCCGGCATGTCGCTCGACAAAATGCCGCTCTTCGCATGGGCGATGCTGATCTTCGCCGCGATGATCGTCTTCGCGTTTCCGGCGGTGATTTTCGGCACCCTGCTGCTCGAAATCGAGCGCTCCTTCGGTTGGCCCTTCTTTACCGCAGCAAAGGGCGGAGACGCGCTGCTCTGGCAGCATCTGTTCTGGTTCTTCGGGCATCCGGAAGTTTACATCATCTTCCTGCCGGCAGCCGCCCTCGTCTCGATGATCGTGCCGACGATGGCGCGGACGCCCTTGGTCGGCTATCGTTTGAACGTCGTTGCTCTTATCGCGACCGGATTTTTCAGCTTCGGCCTCTGGGTCCATCACATGTTCAGCACGGGGATACCCGCGCTGAGCCTGGGCTTCTTTTCCGCCGTCAGCATGACGATTGCGATTCCTTCGGGCATCCAGGTCTTCTCCTGGATCGCGACCATCGCTGCGGGACGCAATCGTTTCAAAATTACAACCCCGTCGCTGTTCGTCTTCGGCTTTCTCTTCATTTTCGTCATCGGCGGGCTTACAGGCGTGATGGTGGCGGTGGCGCCTTTCGATTTTCAAGTCCACGACACCTACTTCGTCGTGGCGCATTTCCATTACGTGCTGGTCGGCGGAATGGTGTTCCCGCTGTTTGCGACCTACTACTATTGGGCGCCGATGGTCAGCCGCAACATGTTGTCGGAAAAGCTCGGACGATGGGTTTTCTGGCTCATGTTCATCGGCTTCAACGTCGCTTTTTTCCCCATGCATATCACCGGGCTCATGGGCATGCCGCGACGGGTTTGGACCTATCCGAGCGGGATGGGCTGGGACGCGCTCAACATGGTTTCCACGGTCGGAGCATTCATCCTCGCCGCTGGCGTAATTCTCTTCGTGTTCGATCTGTTTTTGCGTTTGAGGCCGGGCGAACAGGGTCCGGAAAACCCCTGGGGCGCGGGCACGCTGGAGTGGCTTCCGACCGACGTCTATTCGACCCGCAGCATCCCACATGTCGCCAGCCGCGAGCCGCTGTGGGATCAGCCGAATCTCGCGACCGACGTCGAAGCTGGCGCCTACTATTTGCCAAACGCCCCAACGGGCGGGCGCGAGACGATCGTAACCTCGCCGATTGAGGGCGAGCCGCAATATGTGATCCGCATGATCGGTCCAGGCTGGGCCCATTTTTTCGCAGCCGCGTTCACGGCGGCTTTTTTTCTGCTGCTCACGATCAAGCTTGTAACCCCGGCGCTTATCTGCGGCGCCGTCGCGATCCTGTCGTGCTTTGTCTGGGTTTGGGAGTTGGATCGCGGCCCGGAGAAGGGCCCCGTCGACATCGGCGGCGGCTTCAAGCTGCGAACCTATGTCACCGGGCCAACATCGCACGCCTGGTGGGCCATGGTCGTCCTGATGCTGGTCGCCGGCTCGCTCTATATCACCTATGTCTTCTCCTATCTTTATCTCTGGACCGTGAATCCGCAGGTCTGGCCTCCGACGGGTTCCCCGCCGCCGCCGTCAGGAGAATGGGCGGCGTTTTCGGCCGCGTTGCTGATCGCAAGCGTCGGCGCATTCGTCGCGGCCGACCGATTGCTGCCGGCGCCGCAATCGATGAATCCCTGGGCGCCCGCGCTCATGCTGATTGGCGCCGCGTGCCTCATCGGCGGCGTGGTCGTCGAGATTGACGCCCACTGGCGAACCGGGTTGCGTGCGACGGAGTCTTCGTATGCCGCCATGGTCTATATGGAGAGCGTGCTGACTGGAGAGCTGGCCTTCACCGTCGCCATCATGACGGTGTATGGACTGGCGCGGTATTTCACCGGCAAGATGGACTGCGTGCGTCGTGTGACCTTCGAAAGCATCGCCCTGTTGACCTATTACACGGCCGCTCAAGGCCTTTTTGGCCTGCTTCTAGTCAATGGCTTTCCGCGGATCATCGGGTGAAGCGATGGGCGGCGGCGACCATAAGAATGGAACGCATGAGCCGCTGGCGGGCGCACTCTTTTACATTCTGTTAGGCCCAATCGTATGGGCGATCCACCTCACCCTCGTCTACCTTGGACACACGTTGCTTTGCGCCTTGGCCGGCGCGCTCGCCCCCGGCGTTGTTTCGTTTAGCGTCATCATCGTCACGGCCGCCGCGCTGATCGTGCTGACCGTCGCCGTGGTCGCGGCGAATTTCAGAGGGCGCGCGTTCGACGATCGTGGGGCGGGCGCGGTATTCTTTCGGGACAGGATCATGATGGCGTTGGCTCTGTTGTCGGGCTTTGGCGTCGCGTGGGAGGGCGCAAGCGCGCTGATCATCGAGCCCTGCCTGATGCTGCGTTGACGCGACGTTGCTAAAAGATCGACTCGGCGCACCTGCTTTGGCCGATCATTTAAGCCCGCTCCCTGTAGAAAACAGCTACATAAATGAAGCAGCATCTTCACTATTACTCCAGCCACCTCGATCACGACATTCCGGCGGGTGTCGTGGTCTTTCTGGTGGCGCTTCCACTTTGCCTCGGCATCGCGACTGTTTCCGGAGCGTCGCCACTCTCGGGCGTTATCGTCGGGGTCATCGGCGGCTTGGTGGTCTCTATCGCCAGCTGCTCGCAGCCTAGCATTTTAGGGCCCGCTGCGGGCCTCACAGTAATCCTCGCCACCACGACGATCGAGAAGCTCGGATTCGAAGGTCTATTACTCGCCGTGGCGCTTTCCAGACTGCTACAGCTCGCCATAGGCTTCTGGCGGCACGCCTGACCGTCGCGCCGCGCGAACGGCGTATCCTTTCAATGGCCGTGCAGGTAGATCACATAGGAGGCGAGGAAGTAAACAATCGACAGCGACAGGCTAGTCCAGCCGACGACGCCGAAGAAGCGCGTCGAGGGCCGATAGAGCAGCGCGACGATCACGATCCCAGACATGACCACAGCCGCGAAGGCTGTCACCGCGTGCGTCGGCGATGCCGCTGCAAACAACGATCCGGGCTGATAGGCGATGTCGTCGATTGCGAGCACGAGCATGTTGAAAAGATTGCTGCCCAGCAGGTTTGCGATCCCCATGTCGAGGGTGCCGAGGCGCACGGTGGCAATAGTGACGATCATCTCAGGCGCCGAGGTCGCGGCGGCGACAAACAAGGTGCCAACGAAGGTCGCTCGCCAACCCATGGTCGCGGCGATGTCCAGCCCGACGAAGGGAAGCCAGACGGCTGCTCCAGCCACGACCACCGCCGCGCCGAGGTATCCGGCGATCGCCTACCAAGTCCGATCTCGGGCTTCGGGCCGGACACCGCGCCCGCGACGGCAAGGCGGGCCTCGTAATCGAATGCGGCTCGCATGGCGACGAGATACAAAATGATGAGGATTGGCGTGAAGACGCCGATGTGAATGAACTTTGGGGCGAATTCACTGGCGCCGAGCAACAAAGACGCGCCCGCGAAGCCGACGAGGATGACCCCAAAGCCGGCCGTCAGAATATGGTACCTGGCCCATGCGGGTGACCACCGACCCGTCCCGGTTCAAGGCGTCGAGCACGACCAGGATCGCCAGATTGAAAATGCAACTGCCCAAGGCGTCACCCACCGCGATGTTCGGTGCGTCGGCGGCGGTGACGGCGCTGACGCCGGTAAAGAGTTCGGGCAGCGATGTCGCCGTAGCGAGCAGTAGCAGACCGATCCAGCTGCGTGATAACCCCGTCCGCTGCGCGATAATGTCACCATAGCGCGCCAGCGCTGGCCCCGCGACCGCGATCAAAGCGACGCAGATCGCGGATTTCCCCCAAGCCTCGGCCATCGCTGTCATCGGGATTCCTTTGTTGTCTCGACGCTGAATTGTCTCACGTCGCAACGCCGGGGCGAACGCTTTCCGTCGGTCCACGCTCACATATTGTTAGAGGAATCCCAGCCCGGCGCAGCAGCAACGGTGTGGTCAGCCCCTGCATGACGATCGAAAAGCCGACAACGGCGAAGGTCACAATCACGATCTCGTCGCGCAAGGGAAGCGTCGATGGGAGCGAGAGCGCCAGAGCGAGACCAAGCGCGCCGCGCACGCCAACTTCGCAGGCGCTGCAGTCAAAAATCAGGTAGCCCTCTGCGGTTTGGGCTGTCCGGTTCGCTTCCGTCTCACCGCGGGCCAGGCGGGCGACGCGCCGCAAGCCGCGCCGCTCATGGATGGGCTCCCCGCAAAGGTCATCTGGCCGACGCGGCTTAATGGCACATAATGCCTGAAGGCGTTCAGAGCCCTGATTCCTGGCGGCGTGTCCCTTCGCTGCTGCGGCCGTACGATGAAATTATCGGTAACGTGGATTCCCGAGAGTGGCCCAGCAGTTAGGCCGCCCGAAGCGGCCACATGCGTGAAGGGGCTCCAGCCATAGAAATGTTCTCGGGGCATTTGAAACAGCCGGTGCGAAGATTGAAATGATCAAGCGGAGCGCGGGGATTCTGTTGTTTCGCCGTAATGATGGATCGGTGCAGGTTCTCCTGATCCATCCCGGCGGCCCTTACTGGCGGCGTAAGGACGAAGGCGCCTGGTCAATTCCGAAAGGACTGTTTGGCGAGGTTGAGGAGCCGCTGTCAGCCGCCAAGCGCGAATTTCTGGAGGAAACGGGCATGACGCCGCAAGGCGTCTTCATCGAACTCGGCGAGTTTCGCCAGCCGAGCGGCAAGCATCTGACCGTATGGGCGCTCGAAGGAGATTTCGATCTGGCCTCCTTTAGAAGCAATACATTCCGAATGGAGTGGCCGCCGAAGTCTGATCGTTTCGAAGATTTCCCAGAGGCGGACCGCGCGGAATGGTTCGATGTCGGAAACGCTACGCGCAAAATCACGGAGGCTCAGCGACCGATCCTCGACGCCCTGTTACGGCTTCTCAGTTCAATGCCATGCTCGCCGACGTAGCAGGGTAGCTGCAGCGGTTGGCGCGCGTGTTCCATAGATCTTCAGCTAGGCCGAGCGCCTCTCAGACGCCTCGTGCATATGGCCAAGGAGGCGTCGATGCGCAATCACGCCGCCATCGATAATGACAGCGATTTCCTCAGGCGTCAGGTGATGGACCGTTTCGACATCTCCGTTGCCGCTCGTGTAGACTATGGCCTCCCCGTTCGCGAGCTTGCTGCGCAAGTTCTCGCAGTTCAACTTATCGCCGATTTGCAGGCGGTCATAAGCGTCATTGTGTGCGAAGAGCAGCGGCAGGATGCCGTAATTGATGAGATTTTGGCGGTGAATGCGCGCGAGGCGGCTCAATCAGCGACAGTTCGGACCTTGGCGCGGGCTCAACCATTTCCGGATAAGGAATGCCGATCTTGCGCGGATCAGCGATGCAGCCTGCAAGGGCCGAAGCGGTCGTGGTTTCTGGCGAGCAGAGAAAGACCGAATCTTCCTTCGTGCCGGACCGTCCGGGGAAATTGCGCGGCGTCGTGCGCAAGGAATTGCGGCCGATCGCTGGCGCTTGGCCCATGCCGATGCAGCCATTGCATCCCGTTTGGTGAATGCGCGCGCCGGCGCCAAGGAGCGCCGTAAGGCGACCATCGTCAAGCAGCATCTGCAGCACTTCTCGCGACGTTGGATTTACGTCGAAGGAAACCGTTGGCGGAATCGTCCTGCCTCGAACCATTTCGGCGCAAACGCGTCGGCATGGCGCTGTGGGAGGTGAATCGGCGGTGGATCGATCATAACGAGGTCAACGCAAAGGCGATCAAGAAGAGCTGACGGGCGACAAGAGAGAGCAAAAATCTTGCACGGCCCAGGGACTACCGTTCCCTCCCCAAATTCCTTCCCCTCGCGTCCATTCGCTGGTGATGTCCATTCAAGCGCCGTCACGAAATTCAACGATGGTCGACACTGCAAGAGAAGAGTCGGCATCCCGAGGTGCTATCAACCACCGATATTGAAATCGCGCTGGGATTGGTTGTTCAAGTCGACGCGCCACTCCTCAGAGCAGCGTAGCGCACAAGTCAATTTAACGGCGCCGAAATGAATGAATCGGGATTCATGTAATGAACTGCAGTGTGACAATGCCGAAACAGCCCTCTGAGAAGCACTCATGCGCGACTGAACCTCATCCCTTGATCCGCGCCCTCCCCATGCGAGGAAACCATTTGCTTCGCCACTTTGTTGGAGTTCCCGTCGCGAACCATTCGCCGGTTCGCGACAGGAAAGGCGTTAGAGCGCGCGGAGGAATTGCACCAGGTCTTGTTTTTCCGTCGCCGTCAGTTTGGTTCCGATGACTACGTTGAAGAACTCGACGGTATCCTCAAGGGTCAAAAGCCGCCCGTCGTGGAAATAGGGTGGCGAGTCCTTTATGCCGCGCAACGGAAATGTCTTGATCGGTCCGTCGGCGGTGGCCAGCATGCCGTTGATCATCTCGGGCTTGTAAAAGCGCTCCACCTGCAGATTGTGCATGGTGTTATCGGTATAGAATGGCGGCGCATGGCAGGCCGAGCACTGCCCTTTGCCGAAGAAGATTTCCTGCCCGCGCATTTCGGCCGGCGTCGCTTTCGCTGGATCGAGCTTCCCGAGAACGTCCAGCTTAGGCGCCGGCGGGAAATCGAACAACTCCTGCATTTCCGCCATGAAAT
Source organism: Methylocystis sp. (assembly GCF_051062815.1). Lineage (GTDB taxonomy): Bacteria > Pseudomonadota > Alphaproteobacteria > Rhizobiales > Beijerinckiaceae > Methylocystis. The sequence continues at coordinate 17,590 of NZ_JBPFDU010000013.1, forward strand.
GGATCTGACTACCCCGCTCCAGGATGTTGACGCCTTTCTTCGTAGCGATAACTGGATCGCCATCGAAATAAGCGCCGCGCTGCTCGAACTCGGTGAAGTCCTCGACCGATTTCATGACGCGTTGCGAGCCGAAGAGCCGCTGGATGTTCACGCCTCGAAGCGTAGGCGTATCGATCCGATGGCGATTGGCCTGCGGCCGGACATCGCCCGCGAGATGCGTCCCGCCATTGGTGTGGCCGTTCGCGTGGCAATCGAGGCAGGCGACGCCACGACTCGGCTTCTCCGAACGACGGTCTTCCGTCTGATTGAATTGCTGCTGCGCGAACGGCGTCAGCAAGAGGCGTAGGCCTTCGATCTGTTTGGGATTGAGGATGCCATTAAAGAGCTCGTAAAAATTGTCGATGGTGACCAGCTTGCCCTGCGAAACGTCGCCAAGGTCGGGCCGAGTCGTCAGAAAGATCGGCGGCGGAAATTCCGCCAGAAAGTGATCGGGGATGTCGAAATCCAGATCGAAGCGGGTGAGGTCTCTCCCCTCCTGCTTTATCAGCTCGTTGATTTCGAACTTTGGAAAGAGCATTCCGCCTTCAGGATGGTTCGGATGCGGCAGTGGCATGAATCCCTTGGGGAATACTTTCTTGTCGCGAATTTCCGCTGGACTCATCGACGCCAGCTGGTCCCAAGTCACGCCGGAGGGCAGCTTGATGCGAATGCCCTCCTGCAGGGGTTTGCTGCGCGACATCGTCGCGTCTTTGGCGGGCCGATTGCCGAGATCGTAGCGCGCATTGAGAAGATCGGCGTGCTTCTTTATGATGTCAGGTTTCGCCGCTTTCATTCGCGCCATGATCGATGCAAAGGATTCTTTGATGTCCACCGGCAAATAGCTGGTCGCTCCGCGCGGATCCTGTTGGGCGTACGCCAGGCTTAGGCCACCGACGATGCTGGCCATCGCCAGCAATGGCCAAATCGTTTTACTCCGCTGCATGGCAAGCTCCTTTTGCTCGAACCCGACTGTCTGTTACGAA
>NZ_JBPFDU010000014.1:0-28498 GCF_051062815.1 Methylocystis sp.
CGCATATTCGGCGACGGCCGCCTCGAAAGCCGCTCTGTCGAAATCCGGCCAATTGATGGGCAGGAACACGAATTCCGAATAGGCCGCTTGCCGCAGTAGAAAATTCGACAGGCACTGCTCGCCCGAGGTGGGGATCATGAGTCGACAAAGTCGTGCTCGACCGAGGCGAGCATGACGTCGCTTCGGTTCGGATCGTTTGGCGCGGCGGGGCTATGACCGAGCTGGCCGTCCAGCGCAGGGTTAACGCCGTCACCAAGCTCGCGAGAGGAGAGGAAATGCGAGATCGCGCGCTCACCCTCGCGCGTGCCGGCATGTATGACGATCAGATCGCCGCCGTCCTTACGAGCGAGGGGCATCGTTCTCCCAACAGCGAGAGGGAGGTCCTCCCGATCACGGTTCAGCGAATCCGGCATGCTGCGGGCATGCAGGTGAACGCGCCGCGCACCCGGTGGTCGCACGGCGCCGATGTGCTGACCGCGCCAGAAATGGCTGTTAAGCTGAGCATCCCGGTGAACTGGCTCTACGTGCAGATCAGGAAGGGACGACTCTTGGTGGATCGTCAGCCAAGTGGGGCTTACCTCTTCAGCGACAACACCGATGTCCACGACGGCATTCAAAGTTTGCGAACTCACAAGATCTATCGCCTCGATCTCAGAATCTGTCAGCCTCACCAGGAGGGGCATTAACATGCGCAGTCGAGCATGTAGGCCATCTGCGCCGCAGAGATCGAAACCGCGCCTTCCTTCGCCGAGGGCCAGATGAACTTCCCGCGATCGAGCCGCTTGGCGTAGAGCGACATTCCAACGCCGTCATGCCAGAGGATTTTGGCGAGATCGCCGCGACGGCCGCGGAAGATATAAAGATCGCCCGCGTGCGGATCGCGCTTCAATTGCTCCTGAACCTGAAGCGCAAGACCCTGCATGCCGCGCCGCATGTCCGTATGGCCCGTCGCGATCCAGACCCGGCATCCCGCCGGTATCGGGATCACGGGCGCAGCGCTTTCAAAGTCGCGGCGATCACGCTGGACGACGCGCCCGCGCCGATCCGCACGCGCACATCCTTCAGTTCGACCTCGATGACGACAGACGCGGCATCTTGCGCCGCCAGGTCTCCCGGCTTCTCCCGCGACATCGTCGGCGACATGGATGACGCCGGCGCGGCTGCGATGATCACCGGCGAAAATCCGCACGCATCGACGCGCTGATCCCCTCGCGCCGCGCGCCGCCATTTGTAGACGAGGCTCGTGCAGATATCCTCGCGGCGCGCAACATCGGCGACAACAGCGCCGGGTTCAGAAATCGCTGCCAAAATCCGCGACCGGTCTTCCTCGCTCCACCGCCGACGTCGTTCGCCGCCCGTGATCAATGTCATCCGACCCATGCCGTGCAGCTTGCCTCGCTCATAAAGCCGACTTAGCTGCGCAGCTTCGCGTCTCCGCCCGATTCAGAAAAGGCGGCCCTCGGCGAAGGGATACCTTTGGTCCGACGTTGGCGGCCGAAAAGCTTTCTGAACGTCACGGATTGCGTTTGGGCGTAGAAACAGTGCGGCGTTGGATGCTGGCTGAAGGGCTCTGGAAAGATCGCCGGCAACGTCTCAAACCGGTTCACCAGCCGAGGCATCGGCGCGACTGCGTCGGCGAACTCATTCAGATCGATGGCTCCGAGCATTGGTGGTTTGAGGATCGTGGCCCTCAATGCACCCTGCTCGTTTTCATCGACGACGCCACGAGCCGGATCATGCATTTGGCCTTTGTCGAGACCGAATCGACGTTCGATTATTTCGTCGCCGCTCGCACGTATTTGCAGCACTACGGCAAGCCGGTGGCTTTTTACTCGGACAAGCATGCGACGTTTCGCGTGAACAAGACCGGTGCGACGGGTGGCAACGGCATGACGCAATTTGGCCGAGCGCTGCATGAGCTGAACATCGATATCATCTGCGCGAACACCAGCCAGGCGAAAGGCAGAGTGGAGCGCGCGAATCTGACGTTGCAGGATCGGCTTGTGAAGGAGCTTCGGCTCGCCGGAATCTCGACGATGGAAGCCGGCAACGCTTTCTTGCCGGCGTTCATGGAGGATTACAATTGCCGGTTCGCGAAGGCCCCTTTCAGCGACAAAGATCTTCACCGGCCGCTTTGCAAGGACGACGATCTTGATGAGGTTTTCGCTTGGAAGGAGGAGCGCACGGTCTCCAACGGCCTGACGCTTCAATACGACAAGGTGCTATTCATCCTCGAGCCGAACGAGATCACACGTCCCCTCGCCCGCCAGCGCGTGACGATTTTCGACTATCCGGATGGCCGCTTCGTCATCAAGCACCAGGGCCGCGAGCTGCCCTATCGCATTTTCGATAAGGTGCAGCAGGTCGATCAAGCCGCCATTGTCGAGAACAAGCGATTGGGGCCCGTTCTGGCCTATATCGCAGAACGCCAGAAGCAACTCGGCGAGAGCCGCAGCAAAAAGGCGCCGCGCCGTGGCGGCTAGGCCAAGAGCATTTTCAAGGTAGGCTGAAGGTCTCTGAGAGATTGCGGGTTCCGTTCGAGCAGCGCGGCTGCGCTAACCCGACCGGCTGCGCCGCGCTGCTCGAACCCCGAGATTGCGGGCGCTGCCTGTGACATTTCTAACGAGCACAAGCTGCGACTTGTCTATTGAGTTCTGACAATTGGATGTATGTAGCCGCAATATAGAGAAGTCGCATTCCTTCTCGGCTCCCTGCGTATTTGGTGTTGCGTGCTCGTTATGGCTCAACACAAAAGCCCGCGATCGATCAAATCGGACCTTAATCCGGAAGTGCAGGAAGCGAAACTACACTATTTCCATGAGAGCTGATCCTTGGGTAGCCGACCGCTCGGATCGTAAACGGAAACTTGGTGAGGGCGACTCTTGCCCCATTTCCAAAGCACGAGATTTTGATCGGCGGAGGTTGCGCCGGGCGCAAAACTCGGAACAAGGATGCCGGCCTTTCCCGCGTCGAGCAGCTTCCGTGAGATCCGCCACGACGGCGGCTCACTGCCTTGCGAGATGTTCGAGAACCAGGCGCAAGCCAAATCGGCGAGCGAGGCGCCGCCAGTTTTTCGATCGTCCTCGGTGCGCAGGTCGACGATGTCGTCGCAGTCGACGTCATAAGAGCAGATCACGCATGGCTCGATCTTATGTGCGAAGCCCTGGTTGATTTCCTTGACGGCTGTCGTGATCGTCAGCGCAAGGTAGAGCGCTGGAACGCCTTTCGGACTGAAGCGGCCGCCATGGATCGCCGCGCCTTCACCAGAGAGCGGCGCGAAGGACCATCTCGGATCATGCGCCCGGTAGCAGGTCCCTTGGAATCTCAAGCAAACCCGCCAAGGGCGATGTGATCGAGATAGTCACGCAGCGCCCCAGCCTGCCCATCCTTGACCAGCGCTTCGGCGGTTCGGCCGCCGAACGCCGGAATCGGCTGGGCGCGATACCAGGCCATCGCCTGCTCCTTGCCACCCGCCCAGTCGGAAATACGAGAGACGATTTCGAGCATTTCCTTGAGGCGCGACTGGGTCTTGGGTCCCTCGAGACGCGCGCGCTTGTAAAGGGCTTCGCGGCTGAGGCCGATGGTTTCGGCGAGTTGTCCTTTGGACATGCCGAAGGCCGAGGCGACGCCATCGAGCTGCACGAGGCCGCGTTTGCCTATGAGGATCGCCGCAAGGGGGCCGGCGGCCATGGCAGTCTTTTGAGCCGCTCTGGGCCTATGCGTCCTACGCGTGGGGAGTTTCTTGACTTGTGCGGCGCGGGCTTTGGGGGCGGTCATGGAAGATATCCTGCCAGATTCTCAGGTCATATTATAGGGCATCTTCTCGCCACCTCAAGCGGAAAAGTAAGAGGGCCCTTCAGCCCGCGAGCCCTTCAACAGCCAGGCTACGTCACCAATGTCCGCCGGTTCGTCGCGTTTCTTGAAGATCAAGGCGCGATTCCCGTTCCCGATCTCGGTTCAGTGATCGCTCTACTGCCAGCCTATGGCGATCACCTCATCGCCCTGAGCTACAGCCGAGGATGCCGAGGCATGGTGATTTCCGGCGCGGAGCACCCGGCCTCAAGGCCGCGCGCGAATTGCGTGCGGCGTATCCTGAAATTGCGGTTCGAATCCGCTATTGCGCCGCCGAGGGGCAGGACTTTGACAAGCTTTACAAGACCGTCTCTGGGGATCGCGGCGAAGCCTTGAAACGCATCATTGAGGAATGAACGGCTGCTTGGCGCCGATTTCGTTGAAAAAGTCTGGGAGATAGGGTCGTCGGCCTCCGCGGAGGCGTTTTCAGCATTGGACTGCGCGTTCATCGGCGTGGTGGCGGCGCCGCCGCCATAGTGTGCGGCTTATGCCGCCATTTCGAACTCTGGGGGCCTCAACCGCGCGAGACGTCGCAAGTTTTGCGCGGTCGCGGCGAGCAGGAACTCGTCCTTTGCGCCACACGGACCCCGTAGCCGCAAGCGCCCGAGTCGCAATATGCGTTTGAGATGGGCGAACAGCATCTCCACCTTTTTGCGTCGCTGACAGGCCGTTTCAAATTCGGGCGTTCCAGCAAGCGCCCGAGCAACGTCGCGGGAATCTTCTTCCAGATCGCGTGGAATCTTCCGCGCCAAAGCGTTCGGGCAGCATCTCGCTTTGAGTTCGCAGACGTCACAATCCTTCTTGCTCGCGCGGTAACGGCGCGTGCCGTCAGCGGCGACGCCAGTGCGCGGCGTCGCGTAGGCGCGCCGGAACTGCACCAGCCTTTTACCCGCCGGGCAGGTATAGCAGTCAGCTTCGGGATCGAACGTGAAGTCCGAACGCGAGAACGTGCCGTCGGTTCGCGTCGACTTATCGAAAACGGGAATGTAAGGCGTGATCCGCTTCTGCTTGACGAGCCAGGCGAGATTGTCCGCCGAGCCATATGCCGTGTCGGCGACAAGATAACCCGGCTTCAGGCCGAAGCGCTCTTCGGTGCGCTCCACCATCATTCTTGAAGCGCCGACCTCGGCCTGTCGGATGGCGCGCGTCGCTTCGACATCGACGATCACGCCGTGATCCGTATCGATCAAATAATTGGTCGCGTAGGCGAAGAACGCGTGGCCTTTATGCGCGCCGGTCCATTGCGCCGCGGGATCTGATCGCGCGATGAACTTCGGCGTCACAGCAGACGCCGCGCCGAACGCGGCGTCATCAAGCGTTGCAAGATATTCCCGCGCCGCGCGGCACGCGTCATCTTTGATTTCGTCGGGGTTCCAGGCGCTGCTCGGAACTGAGCGCTGCTTGTTGGCGTCGGCAGCGATCAGGCTTGCATCGACGGCGAAGCCGTTAGCGCTGACAAGGCCCTCTGCCATGCAACGCGCGACGATGGATTCAAAGAGCTGGCGCAAGATGTTGCTCTCGCGAAAGCGGCCATGCCGGTTCTTGGAAAACGTCGAATGGTCTGGGACTTTGCCGTCCAGGCCGAGGCGGCAGAACCAGCGATAGGCGAGATTGAGATGCACTTCCTCGCACAGGCGGCGTTCCGAGCGAATGCCCAGGCAATAGCCGACAAGAAGCATGCGGATCGTCCGCTCGGGATCGACTGACGGGCGGCCAGTGCTGCTGTAGAAGGGCTTTAACGCGGCGCGAACGCCTTCGAGATCGAGATGCCGATCGATCCCGCGCAATTGATGGTCCTTCGGCACATGATCGTCGAGGCAGAAATCATAGAAAAACCGAGCGGCTGCTGTCTGAGTCCCCATCATCGCCGCGTCTCCTGCAAATCAGCAGGGAAAGTGAATCACGGGCCATGGCGTGCGGCAACTTCGAGTTTTTCAACACAATCCGCCAATTCCCGACCTTGAGTCTGGCCCCCGGAGCTACCAAAACGGGCGCCGATTGGCGCAAAGATCGATCTTGTCCTTTGAATGCTTGGCGAAGGAACCATCTGGAAGTCAGAGCATCCATCTTCTTTGAGAGTTTCTAAGAGTCGGACTCGAAATGATTTCGTTTTGGCTCAAGCGCTTGCGATGCGCCGCGTGAGCGTGCGGATGCTGGCGACGAGGACCCATGCGACGGCGCTGGCGATCGTGGCTTCGAAGTCCTTGGCGAGGCGGCGGCAGCGTCCAAGCCAAGCGAAGGTCCTCTCGACGAACCGCTGTACATTGTTGCCAGGCGGGTCGGATTTTGGCGGGTGCGGTTGGCCTGACCGGCGCATTTGGCGGTGGTACTCGGAATATGATCTCGATTCCATCGTTTCCCACTTCAATGCGCTTGACGAGGGCGCGGATAATGTCGCGCTGCCCGGCACGGTCGAGCTTGTCGAGCCCGTCAGACACCTTCGCGGCAAAGTCCTCCAAGCGACTGATGACGAGGCAGAGATCTCGCTCACTCTCCGCGGCTCGGACAGCCGCTTTATGGCGCTCCTCGAGCTGCGACAAGCGCTGCTTCATACCCGTAATCCTTGGCTCAAATTCGCATTTGTCGACAAACCCCTCGGCGTAGCTGTCGATCAGGCGGTTTATGCCGCGCCGCAAGGCAGTCATCTGCTTATCCAAGCGGGCGACCTGTTCTTGCTCGGCGGCGCCGTCAGCAGCTTGGGCGAGTCGGCGTCGATATTCATCGGCGACGCGGTTCGGTTCCTGCAAGACAGTTTTGACTCGATCCCAAACGACTTGCTCCAGTTGATCGGCGCGCACGGGCAGATTGCAGCATAAGGCGTTGCCTTCAAACCTATAGCCGTCGGCTCCAGTGCAACGGTAATAGCGCAAGACGTTCGTCCTGTCGTAGCCGCGCGTGCGCGGAGCGATTTTTCCGTAATAGGCGTAACCGCAATGTCGACAAACCGTCAGACCTTGCAGCAGCCAGACGTAGCCGCTTTCGCGATCGCGCTTACGCTTCTTGTTTTCGCAAAGCTGGGCGTGAGCCGCCTCAAATGTTGCCTTGTCGACGATTGGCGCGACAGGGATATCAATCCACTCTTCAGTAGGCGCGGCAACGCGAGAGACGCGGGCGGCAAAATCGTTGTTGAGGCGAAGATTGAAAGCGATCCGGATGCGATCGTCGCCTTCGTGCGTAGGATAGGCGTCTCGATCGAGCGGATCGGGCTGGAGGCCGGGCCCTTGTCTCACTGGCTTCACGCTGGCCTGACCAAAGGCGGCTTTGAAACGGTTCTGCTGGAGACCCGTCATGTGAAGGCGGCGCTTTCGGCGATGACGGTCAAGACGGATCGTCGCGACGCGCGCGGCATTGCGCAGCTTCTGAGGATGGGCTGGTTCCGCCCGGTTCATTGCAAATCGCCAGGCTCGCAGGAGGTGCGAGCATTGCTCGTGGCGCGCAAACAACTGCAAGGCAAGCTGCTGGACGTTGAGTTCAGCATCCGAGGCATCCTGCGCGGTTTTGGGCTGAAAATGGGCGTTGTGACGCGCACGGGTTTCGAGGCGCGCGTACGGGAGCTATGCGCCGGCCAGGCGATGCTGGAGCCAATCGCCGAGGCGATGCCGCTCGCGCTTGCGCCGATGCGCGCCACGCTTGGGCGCCTTCTCCAGCAAACCCCGCCCATGCAGGAAGGTCTTCGTCCAGGTGTAGCCCCATTTGAACCCGTGCATGCACACCAGATGCTCGTGAAAATGCTTCGCGGTGAAGCCAGCGTACCGACCGCGATACAGCGCCTCCACTTCTTCGCTCCGATCAACCGGAACCCGCTTGACGGACGCCTTGCCGAGCCGCCGGTCGAGAAGACCCGCTTCGCCCTCCTCCTCATAACGTTGACGCCAGCGCCGGAACGTCCGCTCGCCAACCCCCAACAGTTCCGCCGCTTCCAGCTGACTAAACTCAGCCGCCTCGTAACGACTCAATAGGCTCAGGAACTTGATCATTCGCACACCCTGAAGGGCTTCCGTCCGGCGCATCAAACCCTCCGCAAAGGGCCGCGACGCTACCGGACAGATCGTGCGCTACCTAAACCGGTCATATCGTGTGCTACTGACATGGCGGCGCGAGGACGCTTTCCAGCACTGCCCCGGCGAGGTATAGAGACTGGACGCAAAACGGCGACATTAAGCGGCGGCATTATTCGACATGGATGACAAAACGCCAGCACAACTGCCCAACACCGACTTGCGCACCGTCGCCGGTTTCGGTGAGGAGTGGTCGCGCTTTCAACAGGACCAACTCGGCAAGGCGGAAGCCCAAGAAGCCTTCGACGGCTATTTCCGGCTGTTTCCCTGGGACCGCATCGGCGCGCAAAGCGTTGGGATCGATATTGGCTGCGGCAGCGGCCGCTGGGCCGAACGCGCCGCGCCGCGCGTTGGAACTCTTCATGCGCTCGACGCCAGCGAGGAGGCCCTCGCCGTCGCGCGCCGCCAGCTCGCAGCCCATCAGAACATCCGGTTCCATCACGCTTCGGTTTCCAGGATTCCGTTGCCGGACGGCTCGCTCGATTTCGCCTATTCGCTCGGCGTGCTCCACCATGTGCCGGACACGAACGCAGCGTTTCGCGCCGTGGCGGCTAAACTGAAGAGCGGGGCACCGTTCCTCACCTATCTTTATTATTCCTTCGAGAACCGGCCAGCCTCGTTCCGGGCGATCTGGCGCGTCTCGGACTCTTTGCGCCGGTTCATCAGCGCCATGCCGGCCAAACACCGGCACTGGGCGACCGACCCAATCGCCGTCCTCGTTTATTTTCCGCTGGCGCGCGCCGCGCGGCTGCTGGAGATGGTCGGACTCCTGCCGCAAAGCTGGCCGCTCGCCGACTATCGCGCGCTTTCTTTCTACGCTATGCGGACCGACGCGCTCGACCGCTTCGGCACCCCCCTGGAGAAACGTTTTTCTCGGGCGGAGATCGCGGAGCTTTACTGTCAGGCGGGTTTCGTCGATATTGAAGTCTCGACGGATTTTCCCTACTGGTGCGCGATCGGGACCAAAGCCTGATCGGCGGCCCGAATGGACACTCTCGTGTTCGCGAAGCCAACGGCAAAGGGCAGACGATGTCGATGAGACGAACGGTGGTTTCGTGGCTTGACGAGCACGCGCCGCGATTGATCGGGAAGGCGCGCTACGGATATCATGTCGGCTATCGTGGCGACATCGTCTATCCCCGCGTCACGGGGCCTCTGTACGAAAGGCTCGGATCACGATCCGCGAGCGCCGTCGATGTCGGCGCCAATGTCGGGATTTTCACGCGCTATCTGTGCAAACATTTTGCGGCCGTGGCCGCCGTGGAGCCGGTCCCCTATCTGGCGGACCGTCTGTCGCGATCGACCCCGGCCAATTGCACGGTGCATCCGGTCGCCCTTGGAGGTCACGATGGCGAGGTCACGCTCAGGATTCCCGTGGACGACGCCGGCAACGAGACGCCCGCCCTCTCGACCGCGTCGAGCGACAACCGTCTTGCGTTCATCAAGAACGCGGGAACGGTCGATCGCGTGGTCCCCGTTCGTCGTCTGGACGCGCTGGTCGAGGGCATGACCAATGTCGCCTTTGTGAAAATCGACGTCGAAGGCTTCGAGGCTGCGGTGCTGGCGGGGTCGCAAACCCTGCTGGCGGATCGGCGGCCGGTGTTTCAGATCGAAATCGGCCGGGCGCACAACCCTGCTTGGCGCGACGTTATCGCCCTGCTCGACGCCGCCGGTTACGACGCCTTCGCGTTGGCGTCCGACGGCTTGCGTCGCGATGTCCTGAGATTTATCGAAGAACAGCCTGTCGAAGTCAGCGCAAAGGACGGGGCTTCGCCGCCGGGATGCTGGGATTATCTTTTTACGCCGCGAGAAAAGACGAAAGTTCTGGTCGAAGGTCTTGTGCGCAATTAAGCCGCGGCGGCCTCAATGCATTCTTGGCATTCGTGCCGCCACGAGTATTCGAATATTCCACAGTCCCGTGACCTCGCACCAGATCGCGTAGACCCCGGCGCCTATCAGTACGGAGAGCGCCGCGCCGATATGCCCCTCGAACGACGTCCAGGATATGGCCGCAGCCATGAGCGCCGCGCCTGTCGCCGGCAGGACGAGGAAACACCAGCGCAGGCGAAGGCCATCGACCAGAATCAGCCAGATGCCCAGGCCGATCAGGGAAAGGCCCATCGCCGCGAATGTCGCCATTGCGAAGCTGTGGACCGTGGCGGCGGAACCCTGCACAACGAGCGCGACGGAATTCGCGCAGATGATCGCCGCAAGCGCCAGAATGAGCGGAAAACGCCGGTCGAGCACGAGGATGCCGAGAAGCAATGCGCTCACCAGCGTCATGACCGCGCCGTGGACAGCCGCGATGGCGGCGTAACTCGACACCTCGGCCCCGATGTCCTTCCCGAACGCCAGCGACGCCAGCCGCGGCGCCAGCATCCAGCCTCCGGCCGCGTAGGGCACGGCGAAGAGAAGCACTTTCTCTATGTAGCTGGCGACCTGGCGGAGACCGGTTCCGACGCTCTCCTGGGCGCCGGCGTGCATGGAGGCCATGCGGCCCAGACTCATGGCGCTGCCGATCATCCCGATCGGAGCATAAAACGTGTCGAATGCCAGCGCGAAGCGCCCGGCCGTCGCTCCGCCGAGATGCAGCGCGATAAAGTTGCGGTTGATGACGTGGATGACCATGTAGAGCGAGAAGGCGAGCGATCCGGTGGCGCCGTAAAAGAATATGCGCTTCAGCAGCGCGCGATCCGCAAGGTGCCATCGCGCCTGCCCCCAGAGCGCGATCACCCGGGGTTCGAACAGTCCGGCGATCAGCCCGAGTATCTGGCCGGCCATTGCGCCGAACACCCCGAAACCCGTGACGATCAGGGCGAGCGACGCCGGAAAGCCGACAATCGCGCGGCGCATTGTCAGGTTGAAATAGGCCTTGGGGTCGGCGGCGGCGGTAAAGCAGGCTCCGGAAACATCGGCGACCATGGACAGGACGGTGATAACGACGGCCGTTGGCAGCAGCGCCGGCCTGATCGGCGCGAAAGAGGCGGCGATGCTGGCGATCCCCAGCACAGCGGCCAGGAGAAGCGAGAAGCACAGTCCGGCAAGGAGCGTGCTGACGACGCGCGCCGCGTCCTGTCCGTTCTTCATCGCCAAGAAGCGGAAGGCGCTGGTTACCAGCCAGTAGTTGCTGAGCATCGCCCACAGCAGCGAATTGTTGAGAGTGAGCACGTAGTCGCCGAAATCCGCCGGCGTCATCAGCCGGGCAAACAGGATCGCCGCCGCGAAGGACAGCAGCCGGGTGCCGACTCCGGCGAAGAAATAGAGGATCGTCATGCGCCCGTCGCGTCGCTTGCGCCGGGCGCCGCGTCGCGCCGCCTCATGAGCGGCGCTCCGTCAGAATCTGCCTGTAGAGATCGTGCCAGTTATTGGCGACCACAGGCGCGCTGAGACTGACGGCCTTTTGATGCGCGCCCTGTGCGAGCTGCGAGTAGAGTTCCGCCGATCCCGCCAGCCGGCGAATGCAGGCCGTGATCGCGCCCGCGGAGATTTCGTCGGCGACAAGCGCGTTCAGTCCGTCCTGCAACTGCTCCGCAAAGCCGGCGAGAGGCGTCGCGATCGTCGGCATTCCGGCCCACATCCCGGCCAGCGCGGTCGCCGACAGCGACGCGTCGCGATAGGGCAGAATATTTACGTCGTGCTCGGCGAACAGACGCTCCATCGTCTCGTCCGACATCCAGCCATGCGCCAGCTCGACTTCGGGATTGCGCGCAAACGCCGCCCGATAGGGTTCGATATCGCCCGAACATGCGACGGTCAGTTCGATCGGCGGCGCGTTCTCGCGGCGCAGGATTTCCATGGCGTCGAGCAGAATGTCCAGCCCTTTGTATTTGTTGATTCGACCGAAGAACAGCAGTTTCAGCGGACGGCCGACGGGGGGCGTCTTCGGCGGTCCCGGCGGCCGCGCGTCCATGATGAGGCCAGGCGATATAACATGAATGGGCTTGTTCGGGCCGAACCGTTTCCGCAGCACCTCGCCCGCGAACGTCGAAAGCACCGCGACATGGTCGACGGCTTCAATGTGCCGCCAGTATATCGGGCTCGTGAGGCTTTCCTCGCCCAAATGATATTCCGCATTATGCACAGTGACAAGGATCCTCGCGCCGCGCCGTTTCGGGATGTCCAGGAAAGCCATATCCCAGGGCGACGTCATGATCACATGAACGAGCCGCGGCCCGCCGCCGTACCAATCGTGCAATCCTTTCCGCGCTGTGAATATTCGACGTAGTATCTGAGGGCCTTGCGCCAGACTCAGTTTTGCGGGCGTCGTCAGAACCGGGAGTCCCTTGGCGACGAGCGCCGCCCTGCTCGCGCTCTCCTCCGCGAATATAAGTCTCTGCTCGACTCGGCCATCCGCAATCAGCGCCTCGACCAAGGGCCTCTGAACCAAATCCCCCCGGAGGCCAATACACCAACTGTCAACCTGCACTTGCATAGTCCACCTCGAAGATCATCGGGAAAGAGCGCGGGCGAGGGTATGTGCTTACAGACAGGGCGCCGAAGAGGCAAGGCGCACGGGCGCGACAGGCGCACGGGCGCGTTCCCACGGAGGATATTTACGAGCCGAACGGTGCTTGGTTCGATGCCGTCAAACGGCCTCCGCCCTCATGGACACTCCGCCAGTCAACTTCCGGAAATCCCGTGAGTTCGGAAATCGGAGCCTGTGACGTCAGGGTGATTTGCTGAAATTGCAGAACCGCTTGAATGGGTTTGAGTTATTTGATTCGAATGAGGCTTTCTGATTCGGGGAGTCTTCCATGAAGCTGAAAGCTGTGTTGCAGAGCGTGGCCGACCCGCGCGGCAAGCAAGGGCAGGACTACTTTCTATGGTCGATTTTGGCGCTGATCGTCGTGTCGATGCTATGCGCACGACGCGGATGCCTTGCGGCGTTTCATCTGGGACGCAGACCAAACGCCAGCGCTTGAAGCTCGGCTTCACCAAGGACAAGACGCCTTGTCATGCGACGCTCACCGAAACGCTTCGCGTCATCGACCCTCGCGCGCTGGCGCAGGCCTTCGGCGGCGCATGGATTGCCGAGGGCGCAAACGAGCGTCACATCGCCATCGATAGCAAAGCCATGCGCGCGAACATGAACGGCGACGGCCAGGCGACGCATGTGCTGTCCGCGTTCTGCGTCTCTTTGCAGTCCATTCTTGGCCATGAGGCCTCGCGCGGCAAGGGCATGGAGATTCCCGACGCGCTGAAGCTTTTGGATCAGCTCGATCTTTCCGGCAAGATCGTCACTGGCGACGCGATGTGTTGTCAAAAATCGATCGTTGAGAAGATCGCGGAAAAGGGCGGCGGCTGCGTCTTCCCGGTCAAGGACATTCAGAAAAAAATCTGAAAGAGAATATCAAGACGGCTTTCGAGGAGCCGGTTTTCCCCCTCCGCTCGTTTGAGGGCGCCCTCGAAAAGGGCCATGGGTGCGGCGAGAAACGTTCGATCGACGCGTTGGCCGCCGTCGCCGCCGGGATCGAGCAGGACTGGCCGAGCGTGACGCATGTCTGCCGCGTAACGCGCATTCGACAGGTCAAGAAAAACAGCCAATGGAAAGAGGCTGAGACGGAGATCGTCTATCTGATCGCGCGCGTCCCCGACGGCGAGGTCTCGTCCGAGACGCTTCTCTCCATCAATCGCGGCCATTGAGGCATCGAGATCATGCATCGAAACAAGGACGTCACTCTCGGCGAGGACGGCTACACCAACCGCAGCGACAACGCCCAGCAAAACATCTTTTCTCTGACCGGCTTCACCCTCAACATCCTCAAATCCATCTCGCCCTCCCCAACCCGCGCCATCGAACAGTTCCAGGACGACCGGCGCAAGGCGCTGCGCATGTTCGCCGCCTGACCCCGGACTTACTGAATCGCCCTGTGTGACGTCAACGGGACTTTCCCAACGGACAAAATTATCATACGAGGTAACGAACCCAATGAGAAGAGCGAGGAGAAAATTGTGACAGTAACGATTTTGCATTTCTCCCCCCACGCTCAAGGAGAGGTGACCGGTCATGGCCGAATTGAAACAAAAAATCTATGCCTCAGTCCTCGATTTGCTTGACGATAAATCAATTCCTGTCACTGGGGAAACCCCGCTCATTGGCGGGAGTAGTGGGCTGGACTCCATGAAGCTCGTTGACTTGTGCCTGCGATTGGAGGACTTGGCTTCCGAAATAGGGTTCGAATTCGACTGGACGTCGGAAACAGCGATGTCAAGATCGCGCAGCATGTTCCGAACAGCGGGTTCATTAGCGTCAGAATTTATCGCGCAGATGGAACGCAACAAATGATAGTCGTTACGGGTGCGAGCAAAGGGCTCGGCAGAGCGATTTCAGAGCGATTGACGCTTTCAGGCGCTACGGTGCTAGGCTTGGCCAGAAACATCGCCGACCTACCATTTAGGGCAAGAGCCTGTGACGTTTCATCCTATGAGCAGATCAAGGATGTCGCGCAATCCTTGAAACGCGAGGGAGAAACAGTCAGATGTCTTATCAATGCGGCGGGGGTTGCTTCGATGAACTTGGCCGTCATGACGCCTCCGCACGTTTCCCAGCGCATAGTCGAAACCAACCTCTTGGGAACAATCTATAGCTGTCAGCTATTTGCTCCCTTGATGATGCGGAAGAGATACGGCTTAATCATCAATTTTTCGACCATTGCTGTCGCTATGGGGGGGTTCAGGGGGGAAAGCATCTACGCAGCGTCAAAAGCCGGGGTTGAGGGCTTTACGCGAGCGTTTGCTCGCGAAATGGCGGATTTCAATATCAATGTAAATTGTATTGCTCCCGGACCGATCGATACTGCTCTGCTGAAAGGGGTTACGAGCCAGCAAATCGCCAACGTCGTTTCACAGCAGACTTTGGGTCGCCAATTCACGCCTGACGCCGTTTGCGATCTGGTCGAGATACTGCTGGACCCTAAAAGCAATTCATTATCGGGCCAAATTCTGCACGTTGGGGGGAGCTGATGAAATTAATGGGAAAACTTGATGAAGTTTGGCGTGGGGTTCATACCCCGTTCCTGATTCATCATGGAATTGAGCTGCGATTTTCCCAGATTGCATCCGAAAATCCGGTGGACCTTTCAACAATTCGAAAAGGGGATGTTGTCGCCCTCATCGGCGATTATAGTCCATCTTCCCTTCTTACTCTGTTTCGGTTGATCGATCTGCAAACGATCGTCGTGCCGCTCACGATCTTGACCACGCCAGAACACGAGTATTTTTTTGATGCGGCCCATGTGGATGTCGTCATCGATGGGGCCGAAGTTAAAAGGCGTGCGGCTGGTTCGTCGCATCCTCTGCTCGATGAGCTGAGACTCAAAGGCCATGCCGGACTAATAGTGTTCTCGACGGGCACGACGGGACGCCCCAAAGCGATCCTCCACGATATGACGTTGTTCCTTAGAAAGTTCGAGACGCCGAGGCCCACTCTGCGGACCATCAACTTTCTTCTTTTCGATCATATGGGCGGACTTAATACGCTTTTTCATACTTTGTTCAACAAAGGAGTTGTCGTCGCCCCGGAGGCGCGAACCGTCGATTCGATTCTAGAGTCCTGCGAAAGGTATGCCGTTGAAGCGCTTCCGACGACTCCGACTTTTTTGCGCATGATGTTGATGAGCGGGGTCGTGCCAGACAAAGTGCCAGCCAGTCTGAAGGTCATCACTTATGGCACCGAGCGGATGGATCAGCCAACCCTGGACGAGCTGTGTCGGCTGCTCCCGAAAATTGACTTTCGTCAGACATTTGGCATGTCTGAACTCGGGGTTGTTCGCGTTAAATCAGAGGCGCGCAACAGCTTGTTCATGAAAATAGGGGGTGAGGGCATTAAGACCAGAGTGGTCGACAATGTGCTGCAGATCCATTCGCAATCCCGCATGCTTGGTTATCTCAATGCGCCCTCGCCCTTCGATGAGGAAGGGTGGTATGATGCAAACGATGTCGTTGAAGAAAAGGACGGATTTTTTAAGATCGTTGGGCGCGTTAGTGAAGTAATCAATGTCGGGGGGCTGAAATTTATGGCTTCGGAGGTGGAGCGCGTAGCATTGCAGTTCCCGGATGTGGCCCTTGTCAAAGTCTATCCAGTGCATAACCCCATTACTGGCCAGCATGTGGAGATCACGGTTCAGCCAACGGCGCCGGAGGGGTTTGATAAGACGGCCTTCCTTACATATCTCAAGACGGACCTTCGGCCGCATATGGTGCCAAAGCGCGTCCGCATCGAAACGGTTGGTGTTGGGCATAGATTCAAGAGGATCTAAGCGATGGCGTCCTATTCCGTAATGAGCTACACGCCAGAATGGCGTGAGTCTTACATGAAGTTTGTCGAGAAGAACTTCGGTCGATCCGCCTATCAGGGGCGACAACGCTATCTGGATTGGCTTTACATGCAAAATCCACACGGTAGACGCTATAGAGATTTTTCTGTCGTCGTTCTCGACAATAGCGAGGTTGTAGGTTGCATCCATAAGCTACGTTTTGAATTATCCGGCCCGGGGGAAACGGCTACATTGAATGGAGTTGCTGTCCAAAATCTTATGGTGGATGTCGATCACAGGAATGGCGCCGGATTTCTGTTGTTCAGGGATATTATAAGCAAGGACAGGCTGTTCGTCGCTCCTGGCGCTATCGGCGAGGTTGCCGCAGCATACGAGAAGCTGTGTAATCATCATCTCCAAGCATATTGGGGCTCAAAATTTGTACATCCAAGAGTCATGCAATTGATTAGAAGATTTTCAGGCGGAATCGTAACGCGTGAATCTGTCTTAGAAAGCTGGGATCGAATTCGGCCAGAAGGCGCAGCTATAAGCCTCGATTATAGCGAAAAGCTCGATCACGTCTTGAGTGACGTATCCCCAGATGTATCCCTACGAAAGGACTTTCTGAAATGGCGACTCTTTGACGAGACGCGCGTCAGGACAATTGCACTATTCGACAATAATGGTAAATCATGCCTGCTACTGGTTGTAGGCAAGAGAAAAAAAATACCTGTCTGCAGAGTGTTCTTTACAAAATTTGACAATAAGGAGGCCGGCGTTCTGCTAATGAAAGCAGCTTTCAATCTGGCTGGTGAGTTGGGCTGCCTTGTGGCCCTGATTACGTCGAACGATCCAAACATGGAGTCCATTGGAATCAACCTGAAAATCAAAACCAAAAATCCGCCGCCTCAAACTTATATTTACGCCAAAAAAACAAAGCTCGAATCATTGGTGCTCTGGCCGCTTGTTAGCGACTTAGGGCTGGAAGAGATTTTCGGGGAAGAGTAGCTCATATTAGGTGTCTATTTCACACATCGTCAAATTTGTCATTCCATGGGCGTCTTTTAGTTGCGCGAAATGCCGCAACACCGCTCGCAAGAAGGAGATATTCTCGTCGAGATTGACCCCGAAATTATGAGGGTGCCACCAAAGGTGGTAATGTTCGCCGTTCACCGCCGCCTCAGTCATTTCACGCGTTATGCGTCGCAGGCGTAGCCCGTCGAGCACGGCGAGCCTTCGAGCCCAAGGCCGCAGGAATCGCTGGCCTGCGACGTCTGACGGGCGCGGCAAATCGCCGCCCTCGGCAAGGGCGCGCTTCTCGAACAGTGCGTCAATCCATGAAAAATCGACGTAGGCATCCGCGAGTCTGGCGAGGCGGCGCAGCGGCGTTTGACCGGCGCCGTCGCTGACTCCATACATCCATGTCTGCCGACTGCCGCGATAATGCGTGATGTCGTGGCGAACGCAAATCTCGAGGGAGTTGCGACTGTATTGATTGCGAGGGAAGACGATGGAGCGGCATTCGACGCCCATGCCCGCGAACATGGCGACTGCGGCTTGAAGGTCCGCCTCGAATTGCAAATGGGTTTGACCCGGCTCGAGGCAGTAATAGTGGCTGAACGTATGGGTCGCGAGCTCCTGCCCCGGACAAGAGAGGATCCGGCGAGCAAGACTTGCGCCAAAATAGTACGGATCGGCTCGCTCGTTTGCGCCCACCTCATCGAGGTAGGAATAGTTCGAAAGCGCCGGATTGCGGTAAGTCGGCCGCTCCATTGGCGCGCGGGCGAGGATTTCGTCCTTAGACTCGCACAGCAACATTCCGACGGTCGCCCAGGTCGCTCGAACTCCGAACTTCTCGAATTCGTCCAGCATCGCCGGGATGGCTTGCCGCACACCGAGGATGTTGCGGCCATAGCTGTCCTTATCCGCGACGTCGCGGACGCCCCAGAGCAACTCGAAGTCGAGAGAGATCACAAAATGACCCGCCATATCCCGCCTTCCTGAGCAAATCAGCTCCACCCTCGCTCACGCTATCGCCGCGGGCGGCGCAGAGCTATCCGGGCTCTTTTAGCGCTTGCTGTCGCGACGGAAGTCCATATCTCTCAAAGGTTGACACTCCCAAGCGGCACCATTAGGGAATAAACCCACTTGCCCCTCTCTTAACAATGTCGGCTCCGCTACAGGAACGTTCGTCGAAGCAGTAAGATAGCACACGCTTCGCGCCGATGCATTACGATTTTTAAGGGAACGATGCGAGTTCATGCGCTGCAGATGGGAGAGTTTTCTGAAAATGGCACAGCCAATCTCCAAGTGTCGGATCAGCGGATCGTCGAAGCTCTTGCCGGTGCTCTCGCTCGACAAGCAAGCTTTGACGGGCGTCTTCCCCGCGTCGCGCGAGACGCCGGTGACGGTCGGGCCGCTCGAACTCGTCTGGTGCCCGGAATCCGGCCTGCTTCAGCTTGCGCATACTTATGAAGCAAGCGAAATGTACGGCGACAATTACGGCTATCGCTCGGGTCTCAACCAGTCGATGGTACGGCATCTGACGCAAAAGATCGCTCATCTGGAAAAGAACGCCGGACTGGCGCCGGGCGATGTCGTCCTCGACATCGGCTCGAACGACGCGACCTCGCTCAAGGCGTATCAAAGACCGTCGCTGACGCGAATCGGCATCGACCCGACAGGCGAAAAGTTTCGCCGCTATTATCCCGACGACATAAAGCTGGCGCCGGATTTCTTTTCGTCGAAGACATTCGAAGGCCTCTCGACCAAGAGAGCCAGCATCGTAACGTCGATCGCCATGTTCTACGACCTCGACGACCCGGTCTGGTTCGCGCGGGAAATCGCCAAGGTTTTGGCTCCCAACGGCGTCTGGCATTTCGAGCAGAGCTACATGCCCTCGATGCTGCGGATGACATCCTACGACACGATTTGTCACGAACACGTCGAATATTACTCGCTTGGCGTCATTCGCTACATTCTCGAAGCGGCCGATCTACAAATACTCGATGTGCAGATGAACGCCATCAACGGCGGCAGCTTCGCCGTCACCGCCGGACATAAGCGCTCGCCGCACAGGAAGAATGCGGCGGTCGTCGACTGGATGCTCGCGCAGGAAGAACGCATGGGCCTGCAAACGCCGCGCCCCTATCGCGAATTCGAGGATCGCGTGTTCCGCCACCGCGAGGACTTGCGGCGCCTCCTCACGGCGCTGAAGGATGACAACAAGCGGATACTGGGATATGGCGCTTCGACGAAGGGTAACGTGGTCCTTCAGTTTTGCGGCTTCGGCCCCGATCTCCTTGACGCCATCGCCGAGGTCAATCCGGACAAATTCGGCTGTTTCACGCCGGGAACACATATTCCGATAGTCTCCGAGGCGGAGGCGCGGGCCATGAAGCCCGATTACTTCCTCGTGCTCCCCTGGCACTTCAAGGATGGCATATTGCAGCGCGAGCAGGAGTATCTGGCGAGCGGCGGAAAAATGATCTTTCCGTTTCCGGAGATCGAGATTGTGTGATCGGCTAAGATTTTATTCGGCTACGTCGGGGAGATTTCGCCGGTATGGGGATCGACGAGCTGCTCGACGGCTGGCTGAGTTTCTTTTCGACGCCGCGCTCTGGATTGCCTGAGCCGATAGCTTTTGCCGTTCAGTGCGCCCCGATGGCGCGTATCGCCAGTGGAGGAAGGTTCTACCCAGATAATTGTCGATTGGTCTGGTAGCTGACGAGTGGTTTGGTTGGGTATGCGCTCGCCGCCGCTAAGGCGCTGCCACAGGCGACACAGGTCGCTGATCGATGGCATTTGATGGAAAACGCCAGCCGCGCTTTCCTCGACGCCGTGCGCAAGTCGAGGCGTCAAATCCGCGCCGCGATTGGCGCGGCGACCATCAACCCTGATCTGCTCACCACAGCCGAACGCATTCAACACGAAGGTTATCTGCGGCGGAAGAAAATGAACGCCGCCATTCTCGCGCGCGCCGAGCGCGGCGCCTCGATCAAAGAGATCGTGCGCGAGACGGGACATAGCCGCGGTCTCGTGCGCAGGGTTCTGCGCGGTCAGCGTTCGGACGTGTTCCGAACCCGCCAGAGTTCGCTTGAGCCTTATGTTCCGTGGCTCGACGCGCAATGGACGGTAGGGCTGCGTAACGGCTCGGACCGCCTAATGCGTCGCGTCCGGAACCCAAATCCCGATCAGTTCGCCTGCGCGCAGCAGCCGAGCCAAGGAGACCGCATCGCGCCTATTGGTCTTGACGCGCTCGCCGCGCCGCTTGGGGATCAAAGAGGGCGCAACGACATCGCAAGAATGTCCCAGCGCGACGATTTGACGGTGGAGGCCGTAACCGGTCGGCCCAGCTTCGTAGCAAAAATGCAATCGGCGCGCCTTGCGCTCCATCTTCTTGACAAAGCGGTCGACAGCCGCCGGCGTCGTCTCGATTTCGCCGACGTAGCGCACCTCTGCGTCCCGCCCGCTCTCGGCAACGGCGATCGCGTGCTTCTCCTTCGACGCATCGACGCCGACGTAAAGAATGCTATCTTCCGCCATGGTCCGCCCTCCTTTGCTTGGGGCTCGGCGCGGCGAACCCGCGCAACCCCCATAAGGTGAGGCTGCAAAGGTTAAGGGCGGGCCGCCTTCGCAACCACGGTCATAACGCTAAGCAGGATTCCCAAACCGCGCCAACGGATGATAGCTCCGGTTTGCGATATAACACGCGGGCGGAGGGCATCATGGTTGGGCGGTCTCCAGTTGTGGCGTCGCAAGAGCAGAGAGAAGCGCTGGCGCAATTGGCGTCGTCGAGAGATCGGGCCGAGGCGGACCGGGCACGGGCGATCTTGCTGACGCTGGACGGCTGGACCAGTCCGCGCATTGGCGCGGCCTTCGGCGTTCGCGAGGATGTCGTCCGCGACTGGCGTTCGACGTTCATGCGCGAGGGCATCGAAGGACTTCTTTCGCGCGCCCCGACCGGGCGGCCGCCGGTGAAGGCGCAAGTGGCGCTGGCTGTCGCCGGACGAACTTTTATCCGCTCCCGTTGCAGACCGGCCAAATTGGACGCTGCCGCGGCTTTCCTGTGAAATCGAACGACGCACGGGCGTGAAAATCTCCAAATCGCGGCTTTCGGTGGTGCTGCGAAAAAAGGGGTCTGAGCTATCGCCGCCCCCGTCATACGTTGAAAGGCCGCCAGGACGCCGACGCCGTGGCGCGCGCGGGCCTGCGGCTGGCCTTGCGAAAGGCGCAGGCCGAGGCCGGCGACATTGTGTTGCTGCACGCCGACGAAAGCGAGGCGCTCACCCACCCCTACCTTTCGCGCGCCTGGGCCAAACGCGACGCCGATCTGCGCGTGCCCGCGCCAGGCCAATCCAAGAAAGTGGCGATGCTCGGCGCGCGCGACGCCGTGACCGGCGAGCTTTTGGTCGTCACCAGCAAAACCAAACGCAGCGCCGATTTCATCCTGCTTCTCGAAGAGATCGATCGGGTCTTCGGGCCCGCGCCAGGGACAGCGAGAAAACCGGTCGTGATCGTGCTCGATAACGGTCCGATCCATGTCAGCAAGGCGACGAAGAAGGCGCTCGACGAAAGAGCGCATTGCCTCACCGTCGAGTGGCTGCCAAAATACGCGCCAGAACTCAATGAGATCGAGCGATCCTGGCGCGATATGAAGTCCCATCAGCTCGCCCACCAGACCTTCGCCGATGAAGCCGAACTCGAAAACGCCATCCACAAGGCGGTCGCCACGATAAATAAAAAACGCGTATCGCGACCGTTGGCAGACTTTCGAATCTCTGCTTAGAAACGTTGCGCCCTTGACCGAGCGAGGTTGTGTGAATGTGTGGGATTGCGGGATTTTTGATCGGCAGCGACGCCAATCTTCTGGCATTATCAAACCCGGACGCCGCTCTGGCGGCGATGGGTGCCGCTATCGCTCATCGGGGTCCGGACGACGCGGACAGCGTCTTCATGGCTGAAGACGGCGTCGGCCTCGTCCACCAGCGTTTGTCGATCATCGACCTCTCGCCGGCCGGTCGCCAGCCAATGACCTCCGCGTGCGGACGATACGTGCTCGTCTATAACGGCGAACTTTACAATTTTCCCGATCTGAAGGCCGATCTCGAAGCGTCTGGCCGTGCTCCGGCGTGGCGAGGAACCTCTGACACGGAAGTCATGCTGGCGGCGTTCTCCGCATGGGGGATCGAGGCATCGCTCAAACGTATCAACGGAATGTTCGCGATCGCCGTCTGGGATCGGAAGGAGCGGCGGCTGACGCTCGCCCGCGATCGCGCGGGAGAAAAGCCGTTATATTACGGGACTGTTCGCGGCTCGCTGGTTTTCGGATCGGAGTTGCGGGCCATCTGCGCCTTTCCTGCTTTCGACGCCGCCATCGACACGACGGCTCTCGGCCAATTCCTTCGTTTTCTCGCGGTGCCTTCGCCCTACTCGATCTTTCGCGGCGTCCACAAGCTGCCGCCGGGCCACTATCTGACGATCGCGCGCGGCGATCTCCAGGGTGGCCTGCCGTCGCCACGGGCATATTGGAGAGCGGCGCGAAGCTACGGAGAAGCGCGTCGCGACATGTTCGCTGGAGACATGACGGAGGCGGTCTCTCAACTCGATACATTGCTGCGGCGCTCGGTAAAGAGGATGATGATCGCCGATGTGCCGCTCGGCGCTTTTCTTTCGGGCGGCTTCGACTCCACGCTCATCGTCGCCTTGATGCAGGCGCAGTCGTCGCGGCCCATCCGGACCTTCACAATCGGTTTCGATGATCCGCGTTTCGACGAGTCGCCACACGCGGCGACAGTCGCGAAGCATTTGGGCACAGAGCATATCGAAGCGCGCGTGACTTCGAGAGAGGCGCTCGATACGATCGTTCGTCTGCCGATGATTTACGACGAGCCCTTCGCGGATTCCTCGCAGGTGCCAACCTCGATTCTTTGCGCCTTGGCGCGCGAGCAGTTGACGGTCGCTCTTTCGGGAGACGCCGGCGACGAATTGTTCGGCGGTTATCAGCGTTATTTCGCGAGCGCCCAGGGCTGGAAATATATCAGGGCGCTGCCGCGGCCGTTGCGAAAAGCCCTGGCCAACTCGTACACCTCCCTGGCGGGCGCCATGGTGGCGTCCTTGCCGAGCTCCATCTCGACGCATCAGCACGGGCTGCTGAAAGCGCTCAATCCCGCGATTGTTCCCAAGATCGCGAATGCCCTGTCGGCGCGCGACGACTACGATCTCTACGAAGGTTTTCTTTCCGGGCTCGACGGCTCGGCAGGCATCCTGCATGCCGATGCCGGGAATTTCGATCCGCCGGGGGCCGCTCAATGGAGCGAACTCCCCGGCGACATTTATCACAAGATGATGTTCATGGATTTCATCGGCTATCTTCCTGACGACATCCTCGCAAAGGTCGATCGGGCCGCCATGGCGGTCGGGCTGGAGACACGGATACCCTTCCTTGATCCAGAGGTCATAGACTTCGCCTGGCGGCTCCCCTTGTCGATGAAGATCGAGGCGGGACGCGGCAAGCTGATCTTGCGCAAGCTCGTCGAGCAGTATGTCCCCAACACGATCATGGAACGGCCAAAGCAGGGTTTTGGTCTTCCGATCGGCGATTGGCTGAGAGGGTCGCTCCGCCCCTGGGCGGAGGAATTGCTGAACGAACATAGGTTGCGGTCCGATGGCCTCTTCGACGCGGCGAAGGTCCGCGCTCTTTGGAGCGACCATCTGTCCAGCAGGTACAATTCCCAGCCGCGCATTTGGCAGATTCTGATGTTCAACGCCTGGCTGGACGCCATGCGGAGCTATCCGCGCACAAGCTCGGCGAGCGAAGTCCGACACGCGGGGGCGACCCTGAGCGCGCCCAAGGGAATCGGGTGAGGAAAAAATGCGCGAAAACGGGCTTCCTCGCCCTTCGAGACGCGTGCTGCGCACGCTCCTCAGGATGAGGAAGCTCTTCACCCGATCGCCCTCGTATGAGGGCTCCAGTGTCAAGCAACAAAATTGCGCTCTTTCTTTCCGGTCGCGGGCGAACTCCGATTTCATGAGGCGGGGGTTCCTCGCCAACCTCGTATCCGGTGGGATTTGCAATCCCGAACCACGATCCCGGCATTCGGGACGAGGAGTTCTGCGCGGCGGCACCACTCTGTGAAACGGCGCCCTGTTCAGGGTCCTGGGCGATCGACGGCGGCCGCCGACCTTTGACCGGAAGGGGAGCGATGAGCGCGTCTTACGCCGTCTTCGTCACCGTTCCTTCAAGGCCGTCGAGGAAGCCCGCGACGCCGTGGTGACGAAGGAAGCGGCGGAAAACGACAACGAGCGCATGATTCGCGATCTCGCCTGCTTGCGCGGAATCGGCGTGGAGAGCGCGACGCTTCTGGTTCGGGAGGCTTTCTGCCGGACGTTTCGCAATCGACAGGCGCTCGGTGCCTATGCCGGCTTGACGGGAACGCCGTTTTCGAGCGGCAAAATGGAGCGCGAGCAAGGCATAAGCAAGGACGGCAATCCGTCGCGCCCGGCCTCATGCGTCACGATCACCCGCGCGATCGGCCGGCCGTTGCTTTCAGCGCGCGACTTCAGCCGTTCGATCAATTCCGCCAGCGCCAGCCCGTTCGGCTCGACCACATGCCGCGAATGCTTCTTCACGCCCGGAAGCTGAACGGCGAACACCCATTTCTTCGAACTCAACTCCAAAGCGCCGATCTTCGTGCTATCGTAGTCGAGAGCGGCGGTCGAAGGCGTCGGATTTCCAGTCGGTCGCATGTCAGGGTCCCTTCGGTCCGAGCAACAAACCAAAATGGATACCCCCGATCCCCGGCCGCTGCTCGCCCCCATATGGTCTGTGAGCGCGCCGGAATTGACTTGCAAGAGTTGCGACGAAAATAGTAAGCCGATGGAGCATCTCGTAGACGAGCGTCGACGCGCGGATATTTGAACGTCGGGCGTAGCTCCGCCCCAGGGCGAGTTCCGAAAAAGTTGACGGACGTTTTCGATCAGAACTTGCTCCGGTTTATTTTTTTGGCGCGATGTCTTATCGTTCTCACGGTTCCGCGCGAGCGGAAAACGAGCTAATCGATGGTCTTGTGATTTCATCGGAACCAAAGAGCATATCGTCCGGGACGCCGCCTGCCGCCGGGGGACGCCAGAAAATTCTGGTGACGGGGACAGCGGGTTTCATCGGCTTTTCGCTCGCGCGGCGCCTGTTGGCGGACGGGCATGTCGTCTGCGGTGTCGACGGCATGACGCCCTATTACGACGTCGCCCTGAAGCAGCGCCGCCACGCCCTCCTGCGTGCTTCAAACGCATTCACCGCACATGAGTTCATGCTCGAGGACGCTGCCGCAACTTTACGGGTGGCCGAGTCGTTCGTGCCCGACATCGTCGTTCACCTCGCCGCACAGGCGGGCGTTCGATACAGTCTCGAAAATCCGCGGGCCTATATCGAGGCGAATCTCATCGGCACATTCAACGTCATGGAGGCTGTCAGAACGAGCCGGCCCGAGCATTTTCTTCTCGCGTCGACGAGTTCGGTCTACGGCGGCAACGTGGACATGCCCTTTGGCGAAAGAGACCAGTCGGATCATCCTCTGACGCTTTACGCCGCCACAAAAAAGGCGACGGAAGCGATGGCGCACTCCTACGCCCATGTCTGGAACTTGCCGACTACGGCTTTTCGTTTCTTCACCGTGTATGGACCGTGGGGTCGGCCCGACATGGCGCTGTTCAAATTCGTCGACGCCATTCTCAACGACCGCCCGATCGAAATCTACGGCAACGGAGAAATGTCGCGGGATTTCACCTATATCGACGATCTGGTCGAATCCATCGCGCGGCTGTTGCCCGCCGTCCCCGTCGTCGGGAAACGCGCGCCGGCCGGCCCCGATTCGCTGTCTTCCTCCGCGCCCTTTCGCATCGTCAACATCGGCGGCGGCGAGCCCGTGGGGCTGATGACCTATGTCGCAACCATCGAGCGGCATCTTGGACGCGAAGCCAAAAAGATCATGCTGCCGATGCAGACGGGCGACGTGCCGGCGACATTTGCCCGCGCCGACCTGCTCAAGTCGTTGACCGGCTTCAAGCCCCACACCAGCGTCGATGAAGGCGTCAGGCGTTTTGTCGACTGGTATCGCGAGTATCACGGTCTCTAGAACCTGATCGAAGGCGGACGTTATGGCAAGAATACTGGTTGTCGCCGGCCTGCCGTCCTCGCTGATCAATTTCCGCGGTCCGCTGATCGAGGCGCTCGTCTCTCGCGGCCACGAGGTTCATGCGGCCGGCCCACCCGCCGACGAGGCGACACTCGCCTGGCTCGCCGCGCGGGGCGTCGATTATCATCCCGCTGCACTCGAGAACACCGGCTTTTCCGTGATGGGGGACATCAGGACCATCCTCGCCTTACGGCGGATCATGCTGGCCGTGCGTCCCGACCTCATGTTCGCCTACACGATCAAGCCAGTCATTTACGGAACGCTCGCCGCCGCATCCGCCGGGGTGAAGCGGCGCTTCGCGCTGATTTCGGGACTGGGCTATGCGTTCACCGACGGTGATCGTTCGCTGAAGCGCGGCATTGCCCACGCGATTGCTGCCGTCCTCTACGCTCTGACGCTTCGTCTGGTCACCGGCGTGTTTTTCCAGAACCCGGATGACGCGGCGCTTTTTCAAGAGAAGAAACTCGTTCCAGCCCGACTCACGCCTGTTGTCGTCAATGGCTCCGGGATCGACATCGATCAATTCCGCGTCTCGCCGATCCCGAAAAACGCGCACTTCCTCATGATCTCGCGTCTTGTCGCCGACAAGGGCGTGCGCGAATTCGTCGATGCGGCGCGGCTCGTGAAAAACGCCCATCCTGAGGCGACGTTCGATCTTGTCGGCCCTAGGGACGCCAATCCGGCCGCGATTTCCCCGACTCTTATTCCCGATGCCGTAAGGGACGGCGTCATCGCCTATCATGGCGAAGCCAGGAACGTGCGGCCGTTTATCGACGCCGCCTCCATTTACGTATTGCCGTCCTACCGCGAGGGAACGCCGCGCACCGTGCTCGAAGCGATGGCGACCGGACGCGCCATCATCACCACCGACGCGCCCGGATGCCGCGAAACCGTGATCGACGGCTATAATGGCTTCATCGTGCCTGTGCGCGATGTCCCGGCGCTGGCGCGCGTCATGACCAGGTTCATCGAAAATCCCACCATCCAGGAGGAAATGGGAGGATTTTCTCGCAAACTTTGCGAAGAGAAATACGACGTCAGAAAAGTCACCGCCGTGATGCTGGACCAGATGGAAGACGGTCTATAAGAAGTTCGCCGATCTTGATGGTGTGGACGGCCTCTCCTCAACGGCATCATAGTGCCACGGTGTAGCCGCTCGGGGCACCACAAAGAGGGAGACCGTCCGTGAAAAAGTTTATCAGAATCGGAGTCGATCTGGCCAAAAACTATTTCCAAGTTCACGCGCTGGCGAATGATGGCAACCCCGCCATCACACGCAAGTTGAGGCGTTCGAAGATGCACGAGTTCTTTTCGCAGATCGAGCCGTGCCTCATTGGCATGGAGGCTTGCGGTTCGGCGCATTATTGGGCGCGCGAACTCGAGACGATAGGCCACAAAGTGCTGCCGATGCCGCCAGTTTACACCAAGCCCTATGTCAAGCGCGGCAAGAACGACGCCGTCGACGCGGAGGCGATTTGCGAGGCGCCAGGAACGGGGTAGTTACGGCTGGTCAGCATCCAATCCTGCCATTCTGGCTGAGCAAATCGACGTGATCGTCGATGCGGCTGAGAAAGTGCATGAGTGTCATCCGCTCCTTGGACGAGAGACAGGAAAAGATGCTTTGCTCCATCTCCGTCGCACGAGGAACGATGGTGGCATAGAGCTTCGCGCCAGCCTTCGTCAACGTCAGGAGATGGGACCGTTTGTCGGCGGGATTTGTCTGCCGGTCGAGCAGCTTGCGGTCAGCAAGCGCCATCGCCGCGCGGCTGACCGTCACCTTGTCCATGGGGGTGATCTGGCAGATTTCCAGCTGCGAAGTGCCGCCTGCCTCCGCAATGACCGCAATGACGCGCCATTCGGGCGCCGTCAGCCCGAACGTCTTCTGGTATTGGCTGGCGATCATTGTCAATCGGCTCGCAAATTTGGCTCTGACGCAGATTTGATGCAGGCCGCGATCAGTTCGCGCCGATGAGGCGCGCTTCGAGTAGATCGATTTTTGCGCGCCCATACATTTGTCGCTTCACGAGTTTGAGCTTTGTGATCTGACCTTCGGTCTGTCCGTTCGACCAAGCGGATATGATTGCGGCGCGCACAGCAGCCCTGTCTTTTATGACGCCGTTAGCCAAGGACGCGACGAGAC
>NZ_JBPFDU010000015.1:0-31481 GCF_051062815.1 Methylocystis sp.
CGCCGTCGCAAGAAAGCTCCTTACGATCCTTAACGCCATCATCAGGGACGCAAAGCCATGGCGCACACAAAACGCTTGATCGCCAAGACAGTCGCTGAGGAGCCG
Organism: Methylocystis sp.; assembly: GCF_051062815.1. Lineage (GTDB taxonomy): Bacteria > Pseudomonadota > Alphaproteobacteria > Rhizobiales > Beijerinckiaceae > Methylocystis. Next base: position 106 of record NZ_JBPFDU010000015.1, read on the forward strand.
CCGCAGGCGGCGTCTCGAAGGACGAGGGTGAGGAAAGATACGCGAAAATCGTCCTCGTCCTTCGAGACGCGTGCTGCGCACGCTCCTCAGGATGAGGAAGCCCTTTACCTGATCGCCTGAGGAAGGAAGCGGGCCGGGACGCCGGCCCGCTCACGCCGGGCGCTTAGTCGCTATCGAGCCTGTAACAGGAAAAATCGCGATCGGTGAAGCCGGTGCGCCAGTCTTTCAGATCGTAACGGTAACCCGGCGGATAGGGGAATCGACAGTCTCCCGCATAGGCGGGCGGCCGGGCCCTTCCATACCAGCCGGGCTGGCCTGGAGAATAGCCTGGGGACTGCGCCAAGGCGGCCGTGGCGCTGATCAGCGCCAAGCCGAGTGCGCCGGCGAAGAGCTGTCGCGTCCTGGCTTGCATCGCGCGCCTCCCGTCGAATCATTAGACGCGAGAACAACCCGGCGCTTCGCGGGATGTTCCGGCGGCATGGGAGCGCGGCTATTTTTGCGGGCATCTCGCGCATTGGCGCCACGCGCGCTGCAGGGGGCTCCGCCCGCTGGCCCTTTGGCCGCAACTCGTGTAGTCCATCCCGTAAATGAACCAGGAATCCGAAGGCAAAAAGCGCGGCATGTTCTCCCGCCTGTTTGGCGGCGGCCAGAGCGCGCCCGCGCCTGAGGCGGCGCCCGAAGCGGCGCCCCGAGAGGCGGCCCAAGCGCCGCCGGAAGCGCCGCCGGCGGACGAAAAGCGCTCCTGGTGGTCGCGCCTGTCCGGCGGCCTCTCGCGCACCTCGCAGGCGATCACCCAGGGCGTCGCCGACGTTTTCACCAAGCGCAAGCTCGACGCGCTGACGCTCGAGGAGCTCGAAGACGTGCTGCTGCGGGCCGATCTTGGCGTCGGCGCCGCGACGCGGATCACCGAGGCGGTCGGCAAGGCGCGCTACGAGCGGGATATCGAGCCCGAGGAAGTGCGCGAAATCCTGGCGCGCGAAGTCGAGCGCGTGCTGGCGCCGGTCGCGCAGCCGCTCGTCGTCGACGACAGCAAAGCCCCCTTCATCATCCTCGTCGTCGGCGTCAACGGCTCGGGCAAGACGACGACCATCGCCAAGCTCGCCTCCAGATGGACCGGCGAGGGCAAGACGGTGGTGCTTGCGGCGGGCGACACCTTTCGCGCCGCCGCGGTCGAGCAGCTCAAGGTCTGGGGCGACCGGCTCGGCGCCGAAGTCGTTTCGGGCGCGGAAGGCGCCGATGCGGCGGCGCTCGCCTTCGACGCGATCAGGCGCGCGAAAGAGCAGGGCGCCGACATTTTGCTCATGGACACGGCGGGCCGACTGCAAAATCGCGCCGAGTTGATGGCCGAGCTTGAAAAAATCGTCCGCGTGATGAAAAAAGCCGAAGCCGAGGCGCCGCATGCGGTGCTGCTCGTTCTCGACGCCACCGTCGGACAGAACGCGCTGCAGCAGGTGGATGTTTTCGAGCGGGTCGCCGGCGTCACCGGCCTGGTGATGACCAAGCTCGACGGCACCGCGCGGGGCGGCATTCTGGTCGCAATCGCCGAAACTTACGGCCTGCCGATCCACTTCATCGGGGTGGGCGAAAGCGCCGACGATCTGGAGCCGTTCGCGGCGCGCGACTTCGCAAGGGCGATCGCGGGGCTTGAAGAAACGTCAGAGGCGGAAAGCTAAGAGAGATGACGCAGGAAACGGCCATCGCGGCAAAACGAAAGCTCAATCCCTGGCTGAAGCTGGCGCTGGAACTCGGACCGCTGCTGCTGTTCTTCGTCATCAACTCCAAATATGGCATTTTCGCCGCGACCGGCGTGCTGATGGCCGGCGTCGTCCTGACGCTTGCCGTCTCATGGGCGATCACGCGCCATCTGCCGGCGATGCCGGTGGTCACCGCCGTGCTGGTGCTGGTCTTCGGCTCGCTCACCTATTTCCTGCACGACGAAACCTTCATCAAGCTGAAGGTGACGATCCTTTACACGCTGTTTGGCGCCGGCCTCATCGGCGCGCTCTATTTCGGCAAATTGCTGCTGCCGATCGTCTTCGACATGGCGATCCACATTGACGACGCCGGCTGGCGCAAGCTCACCCTACGCTGGGGCCTGTTCTTTTTCGCGCTGGCGGGGCTTAACGAAGTCCTGCGCCGTATTTTGACGACCGACGACTGGGTGAATTTCAAGGTCTTCGGCATTTTGCCGCTGACGCTCGTCTTCGCGCTGTCGCAGGCGCCGCTGATCATGCGCCACGAAATTCGCCCCGAGGACGAAGACCCCGAAACGCATTTCTGATTTGCGCGCGCGTCTTCGAACTTGATCGCATCGCCGCACGCGCATTTGCGCGCGAATCGCTCCGGCGCGTTCTTGCTCCAACATGAACTTCTCTTAATGATCGGCCGCGCCTCTGCGCCGATGATTTCAAGCGCATGCGCGCCGCCCATCGCGCGCGGGTTGCAATCGACGCGTGTTCGGGCGAAGAGAGTCTTCAGGTTTATGGGGGCTGAGTCGAATCCTTGCCGAGTCTCATCCGCTTTCTGATCATCGTCGGCGCCATCGTCGCGATCGTCTACGGCGTCATGGTCGCGCTCGTCACTTATGTGACGCCGCAACCGCGCCAGATGACCTATACGATCCCGGCGCAGCGGTTGAACAAGTGAAGGCTGTCATTCGTGACGCCTGTGCGGAATGATGCTGGGGAGTTAAGCGCATGAAAGCCGGCGCAGCGCGCCAGCTCGACGCCTTTCTCGACATGCTGACCGCGGAGCGCGGCGCGGCGCGCAACACGCAGGACGCCTATCGGCGCGATCTTTCCGATTACATCGCGCATCTTGCCGAATGCGGCGGCGATCCCGACGCCGCGACGACGGACGACATCCGCGCCTATCTCGCCTCATTGGAGCCGCGCGGCATGTCGGCGGCGACGGTGGCGCGGCGCATTTCGGCGATTCGCCAGTTCCACAAATTCCTCTACGTCGACCGCCATCGCGACGTCGACCCGGCCTCGGCGCTCGATGGACCGCGGATGCGGCGCAGCGCGCCCGGCGTATTCTCCACGGGGGAAATCGATCGGCTGCTCACGGTTGCGAGCGAAGGGCTCGATGACGAAACGCGGCCTGCTGGCGAGCGGCTGCGGGCGGCGCGCCTCTATGCGCTGCTCGAAACGCTTTACGCCACCGGCCTGCGCGTCTCCGAACTCGTCTCGCTGCCAAAAACCGCCGCGCGTTCGCGCGATCCTTTCATCGCCATTCGCGGCAAGGGCGGGCGCGAGCGTTTGGCGCCGCTGACCGATCGGGCGCGCCGCGCGCTTCTTTCCTACCGCAAGCTGCTTGAGGAGATGGCGCCCGAACGCGCCGGCTCGAGCTTTCTGTTTCCCGCCGACAGCGACAGCGGTCATCTGACGCGCCAGGCCTTCGCGCGTGATCTCAAGGCGCTTGCGAGCGCCGCCGGCCTGCCTGCCGCCGACTTGCATCCGCATGCGCTGCGCCACGCCTTTGCGAGCCATCTGCTGCAGAACGGCGCCGATCTGCGGGTGGTGCAGGAACTGCTCGGCCATGCGGACATCTCGACGACGCAGATCTATACGCATGTGCTCGACGAGCGCATGCGGGCGATGGTGCGCGATCTGCATCCGCTGTCGGAGACGACGGAAAAGTTGGGTTGAGCCGCGCTGAGCAGCCTTTGGCGCTTTTTCCGTTGAATGTTGAGGCGCGCCCAACGTAAGCTTTTCCACGCATTTGAGCGACCGAGGAGCGTGGGATGGCGAAGAACGCGATGGACTTTCGGCCCGAGGAAGAGAATGTCGCCTATATCGGCGCCGGCGTGACGCTGAAGGGCGAAATCTCGGCCTCGGATCTCATCATCGTCGACGGCGCGATCGAGGGCGACGTCTCCGCGCGCGTCATTCAGGTCGGGCAGGGCGGCGTCATCCGCGGCCACGTCAGCGCCACGGAAGCCGACGTCAGCGGCTGGATTTCCGATCATATCGAGATCAAGCAACTGCTCGTCGTGCGCGCCAGCGGGCGCGTCGAGGGGAAGATCACCTATGGCGAGATCGAATTGGAGAAGGGCGCCGTGATCGCCGGCGAACTGACCGCGATCGAGGATTATCGCGCCGCGAAGCCGGCGCTGGCGGCGAAGCCCGCCGCTGAACGCGTCGAGATCGCGGGCGCGCCGCCGAAACCCTCTTCGATCGATCGCATCAATGAGGCGGTGCGCGGCGCCAAAGGCGCCAAGGGCGCCCTCTATCTCGCCGCCGAGGGCGAGGCGAAGCGCGTCGCGACGCGGACGCTGCTCGGCCGCAAAACTTCGGCGGGCGGGTGAGGCTGATCCTTGCGCGACAGCTTGCCCGGCGGGCGGCGGCGGTCTATAGAACGCTCCTTCCCGCTCCCTTCGTCTAGCGGTCTAGGACGTCGCCCTCTCACGGCGAAAACAGGGGTTCGAGTCCCCTAGGGAGCGCCAGCCGATCAGCGTTGGCGAAGCCGCGTATGTGCGGTCGCTCGTTTCTCAAATTTCGATTCGGCAAGCCGCGCTCACTCGACGGGCGGATAATAAGCCGTCCGGAACAGAACGCGCGTGGCGTCCCTCGACTCTCGTACGACGGTTTCAGGCGGCAGCTCGCGCAGTTCGTCGGCTGAAAAATTCGCTGGCAATCCCACAGCGACGGCAATCCCGGAAGTGATCGCCTTCCGAATAAGAGGCAGCGGATTCGGTAAAAAATCCCGCCAGCCGAACCGCGTCTTCTTGAAATACTCCGGTCCGCCCCAGGGCGGGTCAATATTCAGCGCATCGAATGAGAGCTTGGGATAGGCCACCATGACGTCGGCGTGAATGAATTCGATGCGCTCTGAGACGCCGTAGATCGCAGCATTACGCTTCGCCATGGACAGCCTGTCGCGATCGACGTCGACGGCGATGACGCGCTTGCCGCATCTGGCGAAGCCGATCGCCGAGCCGCCGATGCCGCAAAAGGCATCCAATACGGCGTGACCGCTCAGGAGATTGCCGATCTCCAGCGCAAAGCGCTCCGGCTTCACCGAAAAGAGGCCCACCTCATCGGTTTCGACGCCCTCATCCCATTTCGAAAACAGCTCGTGACGACGATCCCAATATTTTTGGGTCCGTTCGCCAAAAGGGCTTTTCAGGCTGGTCATCGGGAGTGCAAAGGGGGCGGGAAGCGCAAAGGGGGCTGAGCCTTCAGCACTCGATCACATGGCGCGATCCCAAGCAAGCGCATCACGCCAGTCCCAAACGCCTCGGCTCAAGAAAAAGCGCCCGGCCAGTTTGACCGAGCGCCAAGTCGAGGGGGGAGAGGGGAGCTCCGTGCCGATTGAACCCAGCGGGCTAAGAATTGTTCCAGCGGCGCGGTGTCGGAATGCGCGCTCCCGCGACCGCCCGCCGCCTTGACGAAACGGCTCCGCCTATGCCCATTGAGCGCGATTTTCCGATCGCGCCGGCGCGCCATTGCGCCAGGGAGACATAGCCCATGAACATCCACGAATATCAGGCCAAGGCCGTTCTGCGCGACTTCGGCGCGCCTGTCGCCGCCGGCGTCGCCGTGCTGCGGGCCGAGGACGCCCGCACGGCGGCCGAAAAGCTTCCCGGCCCGGTCTATGTGGTGAAGGCGCAGATCCACGCCGGCGGGCGCGGCAAGGGCAAGTTCAAGGAAGCGAGCGCGGGCGACAAGGGCGGCGTGCGCATCGCCAAATCCATCGACGAGGCCGAGGCCTTCGCCAAAGAGATGCTGGGCGCGACGCTGGTGACGCAGCAGACCGGCGAGGCCGGCAAGCAGGTCAACCGCCTCTACATCGAAGACGGCGCCGACATCGACAAGGAATTCTATCTCTCGATGCTGATCGACCGCGCGACCTCGCGCATCGCCTATGTGGTCTCCACCGAAGGCGGCATGGACATCGAAAAGGTGGCGCATGACACGCCCGAAAAGATCGTGACCTTCTCGGTCGATCCGGCGACGGGGCTGATGCCGCATCACGGCCGCCAGGTCGCCGCGGCGCTCGGCCTCACCGGCGATCTCGCCAAACAGGCGGGCGCACTGACGGAGAAGCTCTACGCCGCGTTTGTGGCCAAGGACATGGAGCTTCTGGAGATCAATCCGCTGATCGTCACCAAGGACGGCAGACTGCGCTGCCTCGACGCCAAGGTCAGCTTCGAAAACAATGCGCTCTATCGCCATCCCGACATGGTCGAGCTGCGCGACAAGAGCGAGGAGGACGAGAAGGAGATCGAGGCGTCGAAATACGACCTCGCCTATATCTCGCTCCCCGGCAACATCGGCTGCATGGTCAATGGCGCCGGCCTCGCCATGGCGACGATGGACATCATCAAGCTCTACGGCGAGTTTCCGGCCAACTTCCTCGACGTCGGCGGCGGCGCCACGACCGAGAAGGTGACGGCCGCGTTCAAGATCATCACCGCCGATCCGAACGTGAAGGGCATTCTGGTCAACATCTTCGGCGGCATCATGCGCTGCGACACCATCGCCGAAGGCGTGATCGCGGCCGTGAAGGAAGTGGGCCTCAAAGTGCCGCTGGTCGTGCGGCTCGAGGGCACCAATGTCGACCTCGGCAAGAAGATCATCAACGAGTCCGGGCTGAACGTCATACCCGCCGACGATCTCGACGACGCGGCGCAAAAGATCGTCGCCGCGATCAGGCAGGCGTAAGCTTTCCTTTGGGCTTCTCCCCTCGAAGGGGAGAAGCCCTGCCGGGATTTCTTCCGCCTTGCGTCATTGGCCCAAAAGGGCCATCTTTAGGCGCGACCTTGGACTTTTAGGCCGCTGTTCCCCGTGGGGGCGGCCTTTGCGCGCGATCGTCGCCTTTTAGGGAAGCGCCTGTGCCCAAATCAGCTCTTCTGTTTGCGTCTCCGGCCAGCCGCGCGAGACGCGCTCTGGCGCGCCTGTCGTGCGTCTTGCTTGCCGGATCGGGCGCCTTCGGGCTCTCCTGCGACAGCAGCCTCGCGGCGCGGGAAAATATCGTCGTCGCGCGGCCTTTCGCGGTCGGCTCCAGCCTGTCGGGCAATTATCTCGCCGCGATCGTCGCCGGCGCGCAGCGCGACACGCTCGCCGCCTCGACCTTCTTTCGCGAAGCCCTGCGCGACGATCCCAAAAACTCTGATCTCGCCGACCGCGCCTTCGTCGCGGCGCTCGCCAACGGCAATATGTCGGAGGCGCTCTCGCTGACGAGCCGCGTCATCGCGCATGACCGCACGAACGGGCTGGCGCATCTCGCCCGCGGCGTCGATCAGATCAAGAACCGCAAATACGCCGCGGCGCGCGCCGAGCTCGCCAAGGGCGGTGGCGACCGTCGCCGCGACATCACCTCGACGCTGCTCTCCGCATGGAGTTACGCCGGCGCCAAGGACACGCGTCACGCCCTCTCTACGCTCGATACGCTCACCGACGACGCCTTTGTGGTGTTTCGCGACTATCATGCGGGCCTGATCGCCGATCTCGGCGGCGACAAGGCGGAGGCTGAAAAGCGCTTCAAGTCCGCCTACAACGCCGAGAAGAACACGCTGCGGCTTGTCGACGCCTATGCGCGCTTTCTCGCGACGCGTGGGCGGCGCGACGAGGCGAAGCAGCTCTACCTCGCCTTCGACGAGGTCGCGCCCAATCACCCGATCGTCGTCGCCGGCCTCGCCGCGCTTGAGGAGGGCAAGCCGCTGCCGCCCTTCGTGCGCACCGCCGACGAAGGCGCGGGTGAAGTGCTGTACGGGCTGGGCGCCGTCGGCGGCCGCCAGGGCGACGATCTCGCCTCGCTGATCTATCTGCGCCTCGCTTTGCATCTTGCGCCGGAGAACGCTCTCGCCATCGTCACGCTCGGCGACGTTTATGAGCGCATGAAGCAGGAAGAGGCCGCCATCGATCTTTATCAAAGCGTGCCGAAGGACAGTCCGCTGCGCGTCAACGCCGACGTGCAGGCGGCGCTTCTGCTGGAGACGCTCGGCAAAACCAAAGAGGCGAGCGAAAATCTGTCCGCGATCGTCGCCGCCAACCCCAAGAATCAGGAGGCTTTGACGGCGCTCGGCAATCTTCAGCGCTCGCGCAAGGCTTTCGCCGACGCCGCCGTGACCTATACGCGCGTGCTCGATTTGCGGTCCAAGGCGGACAAGAGTCTGTGGCTGCTCTACTATTATCGCGGCATCGCCAATGAACGGCGCAAGGATTGGCCGGCCGCGGAAGCCGATCTCAAGAAGGCGCTGGATCTCAATCCCGACCAGCCGCTGGTTTTGAACTATCTCGGCTATTCTTGGGTCGACAAGGGCTCCAATCTCGACGAAGCCTTCAAGATGCTGCGCCGCGCCGTCGATCTGCGGCAGCGCGACGGCTATGTCGTCGACAGTCTCGGCTGGGCCTATTACCGCCTGGGGCGCTATGACGACGCCGTGCGCGAATTGGAGAAGGCGATCGACCTGAAGCCGTCAGACCCGGTGATCAACGACCATCTTGGCGACGCCTATTGGCGCGTCGGCCGCAAGCTCGAAGCGCATTTCCAGTGGAACCATGCGCGCGACCTCAATCCCGAGCCCGACGAACTGCCGAAGATTCTCGACAAGATCAACCACGGCATGTCGGACGCGCCGACGCTCGCCCATGACAAGGCGGCGCGGAACGGCGGGTGATTACCCCTTCTCGCCCGCCATCTCCAGCACGACGCGCCATTCTTCGTCGCTCACCGGCTGCACGGAGAGGCGCGAATTGTTGACGAGGACCATGTCCTTGAGGCGCGGCTCGGCTTTGACCTCGGCCAGCGTCACCGGCTTTTTCAGCGCCTTCACGGCCTTCACATCGACCATGCCGAATTTGCCGCTCTCGTCGGTGTGATCGGGATAATAGGTCTTGATGATCTCGACGATGCCGACGACTGCCTTGTCCTCGTTCGAATGATAGAAGAAGCCTTTCTCGCCCTTCTTCATCGCCATCAGATTGAGTTTGGCCGAATGGTTGCGCACGCCGTTCCAGAACGTGCCCTTGGCGCCGGCCTTCACCTGCTGATCCCAGGACCAGCTCGACGGCTCGCTTTTCAACAGCCAATGCGCCACTAGAGCTGCGCTCCCACCACGCGTTTCCAGGGTTTCAGCTCCACCGAGGCGAAGAGGCCGGCGGCGGCGTAAGGGTCTTCGCTGAGCAGCGCGCGGGCGGCGGCCTCGTTCTCGCAGTCGAGAACGAGCATGGAGCCGACCGGCGTCTCGCCGTCGAGAAAGGGGCCGCCGAGCTTCACGCGCGCGGCGTGCTTGTCGAGGAAGGCGAGATGCGCGGCGCGGGTCGACATGCGCAGCTCGACGTGATCGGGCTTATCCAGGCAAAGGGCGACGAAGAACACAAGCGGCCTCGCGTAAGCGTGACGAATGCGCAACTTGTTCCAAAGCGCGCGACGCGGGTCAACAGCGCCGCCGACGAAATTGCGATTTCATGTTCGAGGCCGAGGCCTTCGGGAAGGGCGCGGCGCGCTTTAGGCGCGCTTTGCCGGCGCCTCAAGCTCCTGCGCGACGACGCGGTCGCCAAAATCGATGATCGCTTCGCGCAAAGCGGCGATTTCGGCGTCGCTCGCCGCGACGGGAACGACGGACAAACCCTTGGACCCGTTGGCGGCGCGGCGCAGATTGGCCCGCTCCGCGCGCAGCGCCTCGACGGCGCCCTGCAGCATGGCGTTGTCGGCGCGCGCCGATTCGAGCTTTCCGGCGGCGTCGTTCGCTTCGGCGCGCGCCACGCGCAGCGCCCCTTCCAATTGGTCGCCGTCGCTCTTTTGGCGTTCTTCAGCGGCTTTGAGCTGCGCCCGCGCCGCGTCGAGCTCGGCGGCGAGCGTCTCTCCCAGCGTGCGGGTCGCTGCAAGTTCGCCCGAAATGCGCGTCAGCAGATCTTCAAGCTCCGTGGCCCGCGCGCCCGACTGTGCGGCGCGCACATGCTCGTCGCGCAAGACCTGCAGCTCGCGCTGCATCTCGCCATTGTGCTGATGCAGCGCCGCTACGCGCGACTCATAGGCGGCGACGAAACCGTCCAGCTGCGCCCCGGCGCCTTCGTCCTGCGCCGACGTCTCCGACCGAATCAGGCGCAGTTGCGCGACGCGGCCTTCGGCGCGGTCGGTCATTTCATGCAGCGCTCTCTCCGTGGCGTTCAAAAGCTCGGTGCGCTCGCCCAAAACCTTCTCCGCCTCATTGACGCGCAGGTTCATGTCGCGATTGTCGGCTTCGGCGCGATTGAGCTGCGTTTCGAGTTCGGCGAGCCGCGCGACATGGCGGCCGACCGTCGCGAGATCGTGCGCCCGCGCGGTTTGCATCGTCTCCATCGCTTGTTCGAGCCGCCGCTCGCGCACGGCGAATTCCGCGCGCAGCAGATCGCGCTCGGCGACGACTTCCTCCATCGACATCGGCGCAAGCATCTGCAGCCGTCGCATCGAAAGACGAAGCGCGCGCCGCCAGAAAGCGGGGAGGAACATCAAGGCGAAAAGCCCGGCGACGAGGAAGCCGAGCGCGAAATACATCGCTTGTTCGATCAAGACGCAGCAATCCTTGATCCGTCTCAAGGCGGACGGCGCTGCGGATTCTGCCACGTAATGACGCGGAACGCAAAGCACGAGGTACGGTTCGTCGGCTCGGCGTCGCCAACGACGACCGCGGCTCGCGGCGTCGTCCATTTGGATGACGACTTTCCCCGCAGCGGACCGCAGAACGGCGGAAGCAACCGCCGCGGGCGTTGCTCGCGGCAAGCAGGAGAAGCCAAATGACGTTATCCGCTGGCGTTTTTTGCGGTGGCCGCGCGCGCGGCGCGCCGCGATTGCGGCGGGCTCGCCGATGAGCGCCATGCGCTGTCCCGGCGCGCCCGCGCTTCCTTTCGGCGACCCGGCCGAAAGGAGCCCGCAAGACGCCAATGAGAGAGTCTTCGCCACCACGCTTGCGGCGGATGAAAGCTTTCTCGCCGCCGCGCAAACGCAGGCCGCGCCGGCTACGCGCATCCGATTCGCGCCGACGTGCGTTGAAAACGACTGCGCGCATTGGAGCGGCGGCGGATGCGCCTTGCTCGGCCGCATCGCACAGCTGCTCGCCGAGGCGGGCGCGCCGGTGAAGCCGAGCCCGGCCTACGACTGCAGCATTCGTCATGATTGCCGTTGGCGCCGGCAGCGCGGCGACGAGGCCTGCGGCATTTGCGGCTTCGTCGCCAGGAAGCCGCTCGATCCGTCTCCGCCCCGCGCGGGCGCGAGCCGCCAGCCGGTCCTTTGAACGGGGCCCTTCTGAACGGGGCTCTTCTGAACGGCGCTTTTGGCGTTACGTCGGCGCGTCCGATCGGATCAGAACGGGTTCCAGGTCGATTCCGGCGTGAATTTCAGATAGCCGAGATTAAGGCCCAGGCGTGCGCCAAGTCCCGAGCGCACCGGCATGACGACGACCTCGTCATTGTTGAGCGCGGTAAATCCGAGGCCGCCGACGAGATAGGCTGATCCGGCGGCGCCGGAGAACCGCCGATAGATGGAATCGACGGACGGCAGATTATAGACGAGCATCATCGTCCGGGCGCCGTCGGCGCCGGCGTCGATGCCGATCGAGGGGCCTTGCCAAAACACGCGCTGATGACCGGCGTTGCGCGTATACATTGTGCCCTCGCCATAGCGGAGCCCGCCGACGAACGCGCCGCCTGCCTCCTGGCCAAGGATGTAGGCGTTCGGACTGCCCCACTGCTGCGACGCGCGCTCGACGCCTTCGGCGAGGCCGCGGGAAATGGAGCCGAAAAAGCGGTGGCCGTTCTCGACGATCTCACCGCTGGAATAGGTTTCAGGCCGCTGCGCCGCGCGCGCGAAAGAAGCAGGAGCCGCCCACGCGCAGGCCGAGGCGGCGGCGAGGCGAAACAGGTCGCGGCGCGAGGCGGCGTTGAACGAAGGTTTGCTCATGACGACGAACTCCAGGACGAACGTGTTCAAGCGCCATGCGTCGGCGTCAACGATGGCCGACCCGCGGCGCAGTTGCGTCGCAAAGGCGACAGGCGGGTTTGCGCCCGCTAAAGTCGCGCGCCGTAGTTAAGGAAGCGTTGCGGCGGCTTCGAGCGCGGCCGCGTCGGCCCAGGCGATGAACGGACCATTGCGATAGTCGTCGGCCTTCTTGCCGTAGCGCAGCGGCGCGCCGTCCGGATCGAGCGTGACGCCGCCGGCCGCGCGCAGCACGGCGTCGCCCGCGGCGGTGTCCCATTCCATCGTCGGTCCGAAACGCGGATAGACGTCCGCCTCGCCGTTGGCGAGCAGGCAGAATTTAAGCGAGGAGCCGACGGGCGCGCTGCGCGCGATGCGCTGTCGCGAGAGAAACGCCTTCGTCGCCTCATCGAGGTGAGACTTCGAAATCAACGCGACCAGTCCTTCGGCGGGACGCGGCCGCGCGCGCAGCGGACGCCAGTCCTGCGATGGCGGCAGCGATCCGCCAGGGACCGCCCGCGCCTCATAACCGTGCGCGCCGGCGAACCAGACGCGACCTTGCGCCGGCGCGTAAACCGCGCCGACGCGCGTCGCGTTCTTCTCGGCGAGCGCCACATTGATGGTGAACTCGGAGCTGCGGGCGAGAAACTCGCGCGTGCCGTCAATCGGATCAATCAACAAAAAGGCGTCGCCGGCGCCGAGCGTCTTGCCGCGCGAGACGCTCTCCTCGGCCAAAAAGGGCACGCCGGGCAGCGCCGTTTCCAGTTCGCGGAGCAGATAGGCCTCAATGCGCTCGTCCGCCTCGGTCACCGGCGACGTATCGCCCTTGAGGCGCGACTCGATCTTCGGATTGGCCAGCGTCTCCATCGCCAGGGCGCCCGCCGCAACTGCGATGTTCGCGAACAGGCGGGCGAGGTTTTCGATGTCGTCGAGCGCGCCCGCCGACTGAAAAATTTTCTCCGCCGCCATCGTTCGATTCCTCAATGTTTGTTTACGATTCAGGTGCGTGTCATTTGCAATCCGCGCGGCGACCGCTAGTTTCGTTTTAGCCTGAACGCAGTGATTCGCGCGCCGCGTCAGTCCGCCGCGCATCATACAGGAAGATCGAACCAAGCTTCCTTCAGACGTCGCCGCCTTCACCCGCTTTGGATGGCATCATGACCAAATTCTCGCTCGACCCTCTCGATCTTGCCGCGCTCCTGTCCTCGCGGGTCTGTCACGACGTCATTTCGCCGGTGGGCGCCATCGTCAATGGTCTTGAAGTGCTCGAGGAAGAGAAGGACGCCGAGATGCGCGGCCATGCGCTGGCGCTGATCAAATCCAGCGCCAATGAGGCGTCGGCGCGGCTGCAGTTTTGCCGGCTCGCCTTCGGCGCCGCGGGTTCGAAAGGCGCGTCGATCGACACGGGCGACGCCGAGCTGGTGACGCGCCAGCTGATCGCCGACGAGCGCACGCAGCTCTTTTGGAGCGTTCCGCGCGTGCTGATGTCCAAGAACAAGGTCAAGCTGCTGCTCAACCTCTGCGTCTTGGCCGACGCGGCGATTCCGCGTGGCGGCGTGATCGCCGTTAGCTCAACGGGCGAAGACGATCGGGTGACGTTCAGGATCGAGGCGAAAGGCGTCAATGCGCGCGTCGCGTCGAACGTTCCGCGCCTGCTCGAAGGCGAATCGGAAGAGGGCGCGATCGACGCACGCGCCATTCAGGCCTATTACGCCGGTCTCGTGGCCAATTCCTGCGGCATGCAGGTCGTGGTTTCCAGCGAGCCGGAACTTGTGACGATTGACGCGGTCCCTGTCCAAGCGGCGGCGGGGATGGATGCGTCGACAGAGAGCGCCGTCGCCTGAAGCCGGAGCTGCGGACCCGCGCGAGACCCGCGCGGATCCTGCCAGTTTTCGACGAAGCGTATCCGTAAAGCGCAGACGACTAATCGGCGCGGGTGCTTCGCTGAGTCGCGCGCGGCAGCGCCTTGGCGTCGCGCAGATGGTTCTCCAGCGTCGGTATGGCGCTCTGCGCCCATCGCTTTAGCTCAGGGTTCTGGCCGGTCTTGGCGTAGCTCTCGAAAAGCTTCACCGCCTTCTCGTGTCCGTCGATTTGCTGTGTCCGGAAGCGCTCTTCAAAGCGCGCGCCAGTCGTCGAGGACAATTGCTGCAGAAGATTCTGGTGTTCCTTATCGAGCGCGTTCGGAGCGTTAAGCCGGTCTCGCTGGACGATCGGCCTCAGTTCGTCGTCCATGTTCGTATGATCTCTCACGATCCTACGGGCATAGTCGAGAAACTCCTGAGTGTTCGCCTTGTTCTGAGCTTCGCGTCCGGCCTGGATTTCAAAATTGTTGATGTTCCAGGCCTTATCCAGGAAGTTCTGAGTCGTGGCGTCCGGTCGAACTGTTCGGGTCGTAGTGGCTGTTGAGCCCGATTTCGGCCAAGTCGCGGCAAGCGTGTAACTGGGCGCCATAAGCGCAAGCGCCATGGCGCCGGCCAGCAGGGGTTTCCTCATCTTCGTCTCCTCGACGTTCGCCCCCGCACCGTAAACCGATCGCGCACACGCCTGTTCCGCGAGATGCTTCAGGTAACAAAAAGAAAACGCCGCATCCTCGGACGCGGCGTTTTGCATTGCGCTCGTGAACGCGCTTTTGCTTCAACGTTGGCGATCGCGCCGTATCAGGCGGTGATGCGTTCTTCCGCTTCGCTTGGCTCGCGCAGCACATAGCCGCGGCCCCAAACGGTCTCGATGTAGTTGCGGCCTTCGCTGGCGTTGGCGAGCTTCTTGCGCAATTTGCAAATGAACACGTCGATGATCTTCAATTCGGGCTCGTCCATCCCGCCATAAAGATGATTGAGGAACATCTCCTTGGTCAGCGTCGTGCCCTTGCGCAGCGAGAGCAACTCCAGCATCTGATATTCCTTGCCGGTCAGATGCACGCGGGCGCCGCTGACTTCCACCGTCTTCTGGTCGAGATTGACGATGAGGTCGCCGGTGATGATGATTGATTGAGCGTGGCCCTTCGAGCGGCGGACGATGGCGTGAATGCGCGCGACGAGTTCGTCCTTATGAAAAGGTTTCGTCAGATAATCGTCGGCGCCGAAGCCTAGGCCCTTCACCTTATCTTCGATGCCGGCGAGTCCGGAGAGAATGAGGATCGGGGTCTTCACCTTGGCGACGCGCAGCGTGCGCAGCACCTCATAGCCGGACATGTCGGGCAGGTTGAGGTCGAGAAGAATAATGTCGTAATCATAGAGCTTGCCGAGGTCGATGCCCTCTTCGCCGAGATCGGTCGTATAGACGTTGAAGTTCTCGGATTTGAGCATGAGCTCAATACTTTGAGCCGTCGCGCTGTCGTCTTCGATCAATAAAACGCGCATGTTGGTTCCCCACCGAGCTCCATCGTCCGCGACCGACCGCGCGAAGGACGCGCGCCGGCGGCCGGCGAGTGTCCTCGCCCCAGCGACCCGACCGACCTTCCAGCGAAGGTAAGCGGAATTGGTTAATAAACCTTCACTTACGCCTCAAACGCGGCCCTAAATCTTAATCTTGGGCGGTAAGCAAGGCGGACGCGTCACGCTACGTCTGGAAGGACACGGACAGCGACGCGAATCACGCGTCATTTCCAATCTATACGCCGCGGCGAGTCCGGGGGGCAAAGACAAAATACGCGGCGCGTAACGAAATGCGCGGACGCCCCCGCGAAGCATCGCGCGCGCGATCCTCGCCGCATCTGCGTCGTGATTTGGTCCCATCCGCGGCGCCAATGAGGCGGGGGCGACGATAGGCTTGCGATGAGCGCCGCTTGCCAAACTGAGACGACTGGTCGTATTATGACGTCATGAGCCGACGCGACGTCAAAGAGCTGAGAGAGAAGCTTCTGGATCGGGGAGTCGCGCTCCTGATGGAGCAGGGCTATCACGGCACCGGGCTGCAGGAGCTGGTCAAGAGCGTCGGCGTGCCGAAAGGCTCCTTCTATAATTATTTCGAAAGCAAGGAAGCCTTCAGCGCCGAGGTCGTCAAACATTACATCGATCCGTTCATCAAACGGCTCGACGCGCAGCTTCAGCGCAAGGATCTTGGCGCCGCGGCGGCGCTGCGCGCCTACTTCGATGAGCTGATCGAAGAGACGGAGCGCTTGGATTTCCGGGGCGGGTGCCTGCTTGGCAATCTTATCGGCGAGATCGGCGACACGAGCGATCGCTGCCAGACGTCGCTGCGCGAGGCCGTGCACCGCTATCGCGACAAGCTGCGCGAGGGAATCGCCCGCGCTCAGCGGGAAGGCGGTTTCCGCACGGACATGGACGCGAAGGAAATGGCCGACCTTCTCGTCAATTTCTGGCAGGGCGCGCTGCTGCGCATGAAGATCGAGCGCTCGGTGCGTCCGCTGACGCAGTTCTGCGACATGCTGCTCAACGGCTACTTCAAGGCGTGATCGATTTGCGCCCGAGTGAGACGACCGGTCATATCAGTTTGGGCTCTAAGTAGGGAAAAGACGATGCCGAAATTCATCATCGAACGGGAGATCCCCGGCGCCGGGAAGATGACGCAGGCGGATCTCCAGGCGATTTCGCAGCGCTCCTGCGCCGTCCTGCGCGCGCTCGGCCCGCAGACGCAATGGGTCGAAAGCTATGTCACCGACGACAAGGTCTACTGCGTCTACATCGCCGAGAACGCGGCGGCGATCAAAGAACATGCGGAGCAAGGAGGCTTTCCGGCCAACCGGATCAGCGAAATCAGGGCGATCATAGACCCTGCGACGGCCTGACCAATAAGGGAGAGTGGTTGAATGAAGAGTTTGCCGTTGCGCGCAGCAGTGTGTGCGCTTGTATCCGCCTGGGCGCTTGCGCCGGCTGTCGCGGATGAGACCTGCAACTCGCCTTTCATGAGCGGGCTGATCAAGGGGCAGGAACAGTATCTCCACGTCTGGACGCTCGGCGAGAAGGGCGTCGGCGATGGATCCGACAAGCTCGTCACGATCGACGTCATTCCCGGCTCCGCGACCTATGGCAAAGTGATCCACGCGATTTCCGTCGGCGGGCGCGGCGAAGCGCATCACATGGGATTTACCGACGATCGCAAATATCTCTGGGCCGGCCGTCTCGACGACAGCAAGATTTTCATCTTCGACGTCGGCTCCGATCCCTCGACGCCGAAGCTTGTCAAAACCATCGACAATCTCGCCGAGAGCACGGGCTATGTCGGCCCGCACACGTTCTATGCGCTGCCCGGCCGCATGCTGGTGCAGGCGCTTTCGAACAAGAAGGATCACGGCGGCGTCACCGGGCTGATCACCTACAACAACGCCGGCGAACTCGTCACGACGACGCCGATGCCGCTCACTGACGGCGGCGACGGCTATGGCTACGACATCGCCATCAATCCCGCCCAGAACCGCATGCTGACGTCGAGTTTTACGGGCTGGACCAACTACATGATGGATCTTTCCCAGCTCATCCAAGACGATTCCGCGATGAAGAACTTCGGGAACACGATGGTGATGTGGGATTTGAAGGCGATGCAGCCTTTAAAGGTGTTTTCCGTTCCCGGCGCGCCGCTCGAAATTCGCTGGGCGCTGAAGCCGGGCGCCAATTGGGCGATCACCGCCGGCGCGCTCACCTCGAAACTCTACCTGATCAAAGAGGACGACAAGCACGAGTGGCAGGCGAAAGCCGTCGCCGACGTCGGCGATCCATCCAAAATTCCCTTGCCCGTCGATATCTCGATTGCGTCCGACGCATCGTCGCTCTGGGTCAACACATTCATGGACGGAACGGCGCGGCTCTTTGATCTTTCCAATCCGGAAGCGCCGAAACAGGTCTATGCGAAAAAGATCGGCGCGCAGGTGAATATGGTCTCGCAAAGCTGGGACGGGAAGCGCGTTTATTTCACGACCTCGCTGCTCGCCAATTGGGACAAGAAGGGCGCCGAAAACGAGCAGTTCCTCAAGGGCTACTCATGGGACGGGAAGGAGCTTAGGGAAGATTTCGTCGTCGACTTCCATAAGGAGGGACTCGGCCGCGCGCATCATATGAAATTCACCGCGCGCGCCCAGAAGGCCGAGCTGCCGTGACGAGCGGAGCAAAATACGCGAAGGGCGCCCGCGCGCCTTTCGCCGCGTTCGTCGGTCTCGCGCTGCTTTTGGCGACGCTCTTGACCGCACCCTTGATCGCACCCTTGGCCGAGCCGCTGCGCGCGGCTGAGACGCGCGCGCAGGCTACCGCCGCCGGCGCCGCCCATCTCCCGCGGCCGGGCGCTTATGTTCTTCAGCGCATTCAGCGCATGCCCGATGCGCAACTGCTCGACGCCGAGGGCAGGGCGACGCAGCTCTCCTCACAGACGCGCGGCGCGGTGACGGCTCTCGCCTTTTTCTATGCGCATTGCGTCGATCCGGCAGGCTGTCCTCTCGCCTGGTCGACCTTCGAGACTGTCGCGCGCGACGCCAAAGACGATCCGCTGCTCAAATCGAGATTGCGGCTTGTCTTCGCGAGTCTCGATCCTGAGCACGATACGCCCAAGGTCATGCGTCTGCTGCAAACCAGCGAGAACGAAGTCGACAGGGTTCCCTGGGCGTTTATCACCAGCCGTTCGCTGAGCGATCTCTCGCCGCTGGTCGCGCAAATGGGTCAGGACATCGCTTTCGAGACCGACCGGGCTGGGCGGCGTTCGGGCGCGATCAATCACATGCTCAAAGTCTTTCTCGTCGATCCCGACGGCTGGGTGCGCGAGATCTACAGCGCCGCCTTCCTCACGCCCGAAACCCTGCTCAATGACGCGCGAACGCTCGCCATAGAGTTTCCGGAGGCGGACAACCGGCCGAAGGAGCGCTGAGATGCGCCGCGCCGCGCCGGCTTTTCTTGCCCTTTTTCTTGCCCCGATGCTTTTCGCCGCGCCAGCGGGCGCGCAGGAGCCGTCGCCGCTGGGGCTTCCGCCCGTCCCCGCCGCGGTCGCGGGCGCGCCGGCCATGCGCAGGCTCGGCGAAAAGCTGTTCTTCGACCGCAGCCTCTCCGCGAACGGCACGTTGTCCTGCGCCATGTGCCATATTCCGGCGCAGGGCTTCGCCTCCAATCAAAGCGCGCTCTCGATCGGCATGGAGGGGCGGTCGCTGCGGCGCAACGCGCCCTCGCTCTATAATGTCGCCTTCAAGAAATTCCTGTTTCACGACGGCCGCGAGACCGATCTTGCCGCGCAGGTCTGGGGGCCGCTGCTCGCGGCCGACGAGATGGGCAATGCCGGGATCGGTCCGCTCGTCGCCCGGCTTCGCGCCGACGCCGAATATGGGCCGTTGTTCGAGGCGGCCTTTCCGGGCGAGGGCGCGACGATGATGACGCTGGGGCGCGCCATCGCCGCCTATGAAGCTTCGCTGCTGCGCGGCGGCGGACGATTCGATCGCGCGGTCTATGGCGGCCAACGCGCGGCGCTGACGCCTCAGGAATGGCTAGGCTACGAGCTTTTCATCGGCAAGGCGGGCTGCGCCGCCTGCCATCTGATCGGAGCTGAGACGGCGCTCTTTACCGATCAATCCTGGCACAATACCGGGGTCGGATTTCGGACCGGGGCGGCGGGGGGGAAAAGGCTGGTGCAGCTCGCGCCCGGCGTTTTTCAAAATGTCGACCTCGCGGCGGTCGGCCTCGCTCAGACCGGCGCGCCGAATGACGTCGGCCGTTTCGAGATCACCAATGCGCCCACGGACCGATGGGCCTATACGACGCCGATGCTGCGCGGCGTCAGCGAAAGTTCGCCCTACATGCACGACGGAAGCTTGAGGACGCTCGCGGAGGTTGTCGAGTTCTACGATGGCGGCGGGGGAGCCAATCCATCGCTCGACCCGAAAATCCGTCCGCTGGAGCTGACCCCAGAAGAAAAAACCGCGATCGTCGTCTTTCTCGAGGCGCTCTGAATCGCGACCGGCGGATGGGAACTCGCCGAGCATCGGTCGCGTCGCATTTGGTCGTTTTCGCGAGGCGCCGGCGCAAAACCGGCGGGACGAACATTGACTTGAACGTGCGCTTTCTCCTATATGCCTGCGATCGGCGCCGCTCCAAAAGGGGCGGCGAATGTTTTGTGACGGCTGCGCGTCGTCGGGAACGCCGAAGCATTTTTAAGCCGTCTGCGGCGAGGTCGTCGACGGCGACAGCAAGACGAGCGCGAGAGCGGGCGTAAGTCCCTTTCGCCAGCGGAGAAGAACGGTGAAAAGGACATTTCAGCCCAGCAAGATCGTGCGCAAGCGCCGTCACGGCTTTCGCGCCCGCATGGCCACGGTCGGCGGCCGCAACGTTATCGCCGCGCGGCGCGCCCGCGGACGCAAGCGTCTCTCGGCCTGATACGGCTCTGAACGGACGAGGCGGATGACTGCATGAAGGCGCAAGTCCCCGCCGAAGATGAGACGTCCCCGCGCCCGGAAACGCTGCGCCGGCGCGGAGATTTCGTGCGCGCGGCGCGCGGCGCGCGCGTCGCAATGCCCGCCTTTACGGTGCAGATGGCGCCGCGGGAGCTCACGGACTCGCATGCGCCGGCCCGTTTCGGCCTTACCGTTACGCGGAAGGTCGCGGGCGCGGTGGGTCGCAACCGCATTCGCCGCAGGCTGCGCGAGGCGCTGCGGCTCGGCGGCGCCCTTGGCGCGAAGCCCGGCCGGGATTACGTCTTCGTCGCGCGGCCCGTGTCCCTCTCCGCGCCATTCGCCGAACTGCTCGCGCAGATGACTGAAGGACTCGCCAGGTTGAACGATCGCGGCGCGGCGCGCCCGAGACGCAAACAGGAAGACAGGCTTACGCGGCCATGAGTGAAAACGTTAAGAACATGATCCTCGCCGCGGCGTTGTCGCTGGTCTTCATCGGCCTGTGGGACTATTTCTACGCCTTCCCCGAGATCGACAAGCAGCGCCGGGCGCAGACGCAGCAGGAGCAGCTTGCCAAGGTTCCTCAGCTCGGCGCGCCCGAGCGGGTCACAGCCGGCCAGCCGCCGGTAAAGGCCGCGCCCAAGAGTCTCGCCCAAGCGCTGGCGCTGAGCCCTCGAATCGCCATCGACACCAGATCAATCTCCGGCTCGATCGCGCTGAAGGGCGGGCGCATCGACGACGTCTCGTTGAAGAATTATCGCGAGACCGTCGACCCCTCGAGCCCGATCATCACGCTGCTCTCGCCCGAGGACGGGCCCAACCCCTATTACGCGGAACTCGGCTATCTGACCGCGGAAACGGAGAACGCGCCGGTTCTGCCGACCACCGAGACGCTGTGGACCACGAATTCCGATAGGCTGACCGCGACGACGCCGGTGACGCTCACCTGGGACAATGGCCAGGGCCTCGTTTTCAAACGCGTCATCTCGGTGGACGACGAATATCTCTTCACTATCCAGGACAGCGTCGAGAACAAGGCGGGCGCCCCCGTCACGCTTTATAATTACGCGCGCGTGAGCCGCGTCGGCCACCCGCCATCCGCGGGCTATGCGGCGTTGCACGAAGGCTTCGTCGGCGTCGTCGGCGAGACGGGAGAGGAAGTCACCTACGACAAGATCGAGAAAGAGGACAACGCGGTCAAGACCTACAAGGGGGTCGGCGGCTGGGTTGGGCTGACGGACAAATATTGGGCGGCCGTGGTCGCTCCCGACCAGAATCTGCCCATGGAGGCGCGCTTCGCCTCGATGGGCGGCGCGGTGAAAACCTATCAGGCCGATACGGTCAGCGACCAGAAGACCATCGAACCCGGGAAATCAGCGGAGACGACGACCTATGTCTTCGCCGGCGCCAAGGTCGTCGACGTGCTCGACGCCTATAAGGCCAATCCTGGCCTGAAACGCTTCGATCTTCTGATCGACTGGGGATGGTTCTACTTCATCACCCGGCCGATGTTCCGGCTGATCGACTTCCTTTACAAGCTCTTGGGGAATTTCGGCCTCGCCATTCTGGCGGTGACCGTTATCGTCAAGCTCGCCTTCCTGCCGCTCGCCAACAAAAGCTATCAGTCGATCGCCAAAATGAAGGCGATTCAGCCAAGAATCAAAGAGCTGAAGGAAAAATACGGCGACGACAAGCACAAGTTCAACATGGAGCAGATGGAGCTCTTCAAGCGGGAGAAGGTTAACCCCGCGAGCGGCTGTCTGCCGGTGATCGTGCAGATCCCGGTGTTCTTCTCGCTCTATAAGGTGCTGGTCGTCACCATCGAAATGCGTCATGCGCCGTTCTTCGGCTGGATCCGGGATCTCTCGGCACCGGACCCGACCAATGTCTTCAACCTGTTCGGGGTGCTGCCTTTCGACCCAACGCATGTCGCGATCTTCGGCCCCTATCTCGCGCTCGGCGTCTGGCCGTTGCTGATGGGCGGCTCGATGTGGCTGCAGATGAAGATGAATCCGGAGCCTGCCGACGAGATTCAGAAGACGATGTTCGCCTGGATGCCGGTGATCTTCACATTCACCATGGGCGGCTTCGCCTCCGGCCTGCTGATCTACTGGACGTGGAACAATCTCCTGTCCATCGTGCAGCAGGGCGTCATCATGAAGCGCGCCGGCGTGAAGTTCGAGTTTTGGGACAATCTGCGCAAGACGTTTCAGCGCGCTTAGGGACGGCAGTCGGGCTTAGGCAGTCGGCAGTAGACAAACCGACTGCCGATTGCCGATTGCCGATTGCCGATCTCATGCATGAAGCAGCACAGACAGATTTCGCGGAGCAGGGCCGCCTTCTCTTTGCCGGCCCCTGCGACTTCATTTTCGCGAGCGCCAAGGCGAGCGATCTGCCGGTCATCGGCCCGCCGGAGATCGCCTTCGGAGGGCGCTCCAACGTCGGCAAATCCTCGCTCCTCAACGCCTTGACGAACCGTAAGACGCTCGCGCGCGTCTCCAACACGCCGGGACGGACGCAACAGCTCAACTTCTTTGCGCTCGGCGGCGCGCCAGGCGCGGAGCGGCTGCGCCTCGTCGACATGCCGGGCTATGGCTACGCCGCCGTCGGCAAGGAAAAGGTCGCGAACTGGTCGCAGCTGATGCGCGACTATCTGAAGGGGAGGGCCAGCCTCGCCCGCGTCTTCGTGCTCGTCGACGGGCGACGCGGCGTGAAGCCTCTCGACGAAGAGATGTTCGATCTCCTCGATCAGTCGGCCGTCTCCTATCAGGTCATTCTGACCAAGCATGACGAATTGAAGATCGCCGAGCGCGACGAGGTCCTCGCCGCAACGATGAAGGCGCTGGAGAAGCGTCCCGCCGCCTTTCCTGAAGTGATTTTCACCTCGGCGCACAGCGGTGAGGGAATTCCCGAACTTCGCGCCGCGATCGCGAAGCTCCTGGCCGAACGAAACGCTTGAAAGCGACAGCCGCGGCGGGCTAGGTCAATTTAGAACCCCCACCCCAACCCTCCCCCGCTTCGCGGGAGAGGGAGTAGATTCGGCGCTTTGTAGAGGTCGCTCACGCCGCTCGTTAGCGTCCCCTCTCCCATTCGAAGTCGGCTGTTGCCGACTTCAGGGTCGATGCGTAAACCGGGAACACCCGGTTTACGAAGCGGGGGAGGGACAGGGAGGGGGCGTTTTTGACGCAGCCTTCAGTCAGGATTCCAGATGAACGACGCCGTCGACACCGCGCTCCAGCAAGCCCGCATTCTCATGCAGGCGCTGCCGCATATGCTGCGCTACGACGACGCCATCGTCGTGGTGAAATACGGCGGACACGCCATGGGCGACGATCAGGTGGCGCGCGATTTTTCGCGCGACATGGTGCTGCTCGAACAGTCCGGGGTGAATCCCGTCGTCGTGCATGGCGGCGGGCCGCAGATCGGCGCGATGCTGAAGCGGCTCGGCGTCGAGTCGCGCTTCGCCGATGGCCTGCGCATCACCGACGAAGAGACGATGGACGTCGTCGAAATGGTGCTCGCCGGCTCCATCAACAAGCAGATCGTCGGCTACATCAATTCGGAAGGCGGACGCGCCATCGGGCTGACGGGCAAGGACGGGCGCATGGTCACCGCCAAAAAGATCGAACGCCCCGACGGCGTCGACCTCGGCTTTGTGGGCGAACCCGACAAGGTCGACACGACCGTGCTCGATCAGGTGCTGGGTCGCGAACTCATTCCGGTGCTGGCGCCCGTCGCCGAAGGTCCGCGCGGCGAAAGCTATAACGTCAACGCCGACACCTTCGCCGGCGCCATCGCCGGCGCGCTTCACGCCAAGCGTCTCATCTTCCTCACCGACGTGCCGGGCGTGCTCGACAAGGACAAGCAGATCATTCAAGAGCTGAAGGTCGGCGATATTCCCGGCCTGATCGCCGAGGGCGTAATCACCGGCGGCATGATTCCGAAGGTCGAGACCTGCATGTACGCCATCGAGCGCGGCGTCGAGGGCGTCGTCATTCTCGACGGGAAACTGCCGCACGCCGTGCTGATCGAGTTGCTCACCGATCACGGCGCCGGCACGCTGATCACGCGGTGAGCGAGGAGGCTCTCATCCGTCGCCGCTTCGTGGCGACGCCTTCTCCCGCGAACCGGAGAAGGAAGAACGGCGACGCTTCGCCTTGCGTTTGCGGCGATGATTGGCGCTTGCCCTTCTCCCGCGTGCGGGAGAAGGTGGCCCTCGCGTAGCGAGGGTCGGATGAGGGCGCTTCGATGAACCTCTTCATCCTCACCGGCGCGGGCGTTTCCGCCGAAAGCGGCCTCGGCGTTTTTCGCGGGCCGGGCGCGGCGCTGTGGAAGCGCTACGATCCGATGCAGCTCGCAATGCCCGAGGCCTTCGCCCGCGATCCGGCGCTGGTGCATGCGTTTTACAATGCGCGGCGGCGCAATCTCCTCGCCGCTTCGCCCAACGCCGCCCATGCCGCGCTGGCGCGGCTTGAAGCCGGACTCGCCCCGCGCGGCGGCGCATTGACGCTCGTGACGCAGAATATCGACGATCTGCATGAGCGCGCCGGTTCGACGCGCGTCATTCACATGCACGGCGAATTGCTCAAAGCGCGCTGCGCTTCATGCGGCGCGGTGAGCGATTGCCGCGAAGACCTTTCGACCGACTCGCGTTGCGGCTGCGCCGGCGCGCTGCGGCCGCATGTCGTCTGGTTCGGCGAAACGCCGCTCTTTATGGACGAGATGTACGCGGCGCTGAGAGCGGCGGATCTCTTCGTCGCCATCGGCACGTCAGGCGCGGTCTATCCCGCGGCGGGCTTCGTGCGCGAGGCGCGCGCCCGAGGTCTGCGCTGCTGCGAGATCAACCTTGAGCCTTCGGAAAACGCCGCGGAATTCGACGACAGGCGCTATGGCCGCGCGAGCGAGATCACGCCGTCATGGGTGCAGGAGATATTGGAACCGTGAATGAGCCCCAGTGTCATTTCCCGACGCGCGCAGCGCGATCGGGAATCCAGAGAGCAGCCGCAACGATCGCTGGCGTTGTTCTGGATTCCCGCTTTCGCGGGAATGACATGAAACTGGCCGCACAATGACCAAACCCTTGCCCGTTGGATCGCGCTTTGCAGAGATCGACACCTGGGTGTTCGATCTCGACAATACGCTCTATCCGCAAACCGCCGACCTCTGGCCCAAGATCGACGCGCGCATCACGTTGTTCATGATGCGGCTCTTCGGCCTCGACGCCATTTCGCTGCGCGCGTTGCAAAAGCATTATTACCGCCAATACGGCACGACGCTGCGCGGGCTGATGACCGAACATGGGATCGACGCCGAGGCCTATCTGGCCTTTGTGCATGACATCGACCGCTCGTCGCTGGCGCATAATCACTCGCTGGCGGAGGCGATCGCCGCGCTGCCCGGACGCAAGCTCATCCTCACCAATGGCTCGCGCCATCACGCGGTCGAAACCGCGAAGCAGCTCGGCATCGACCATGTTTTTGAGGATATTTTCGACATCATCGCCGCGGAGTTCATCGCCAAGCCGGATGAAGGCGCCTATATGCGCTTTTTCGAGAAGCTGAAGATCGAGCCCAAGCGCGCCGCGATCTTCGAGGACATCGACCGCAATCTCGTCGTTCCGCACGCGCGCGGCATGACGACGGTGCTGGTGACGCCGGCCCATGACGAAGGCCCCGAGCGCGAAGCCTGGGAAATCGCCACGGGCGACGAACCGCATGTGGATTTCGTGACGGACGATTTGGTGGTGTTCTTGGAGGGATTGATCGGGAATTAAGTCGTGAGCGAACCCATCAAGATCAGATCGGTGTCTTGCGGCTGGGCGCCGGCGGCCGTCAGCATCGCATGAATCTGGCCCCTGTGATGGGTCTGGTGATTGAAGATGTGGCTGACGACGAGCCACTTCGGCTTGATCATATCCGATTGCATGAGGCTTGAACGCCAGATGAGATCGCCGGCGAGCCAGTCGTCGGTGACGGCGTCCGCCCAGTCGATCAGCTTTTCATCGCAGACGAGACGATCCTCTTTCAAGCTGTCCCAATGGTCGCGATAGGAAGCTGATTCGCTCAACGGCGTGGAAGGTCTGGGGGCGTCGGAAATGCGGCTCAGCCACATATGGTCCGCCCAAAGAAGATGGCTGAAAGTCGCATGAATCGATTTGAAGAAAGCGCCGCGATCCTTGCGCCGCTCTTCATCCGACAGGCTGTCGGCGGCGGCGTAAAGGCTGGCGTTTTGCCAGCGGTTGTAACGCGCCATGGTCTGTACAAATGTGGAGCGTATCATGTGATTGTCTTGCTTTTGGACGCCTATTGCAGCAACGCCCTTGCCTTCGCCAGCGCCTGCGCCACTTCCGCTTTCGTCGCGGCGCCTTTTTTCTTCGCCTTACGTGCGCGCCAGTCGAGGCTCTTCACCTGATCGGCGAGCGCGGCCGAGGGCTTTGCGTCCGCGAGCGCAACTTCGAATGGATAGCCCTTGATCTTCGTCGTCATCGGGCAGCACAGCATCAATCCGGTTTTACCATTATAGGCTTTCGGACTGAGCACCAGCGCAGGGCGATGGCCCTTTTGTTCATGGCCCGTCCGCGGATCGAAATCGAGCCAGACGATATCGCCCCGCTCGGGGACGTAAGCCATTAGAGCGCCTCGCGGCCGACCGGCGCGCCGAAGTCTTCCTCCTCATGCAGATTGTCGCGCGTGACGCCCGCGAGCAGCGCATCGAGCGTGAATTCTGGCGCTGCGAGCGGCTCGATCACGACGCGCCCCGCTTCGACGCGCACGTCGACGGCCTGGTCGATTGCAAGCCGGGCTTCCTCCATCACCGCGGCCGGCATCCGTACGGCGGCGGAGTTTCCCCATTTCTTCACTTTCGCGCGCATGATGCTTTCCCTTTCAGAAGCCGGCGCTGGATTGCCTCGTCGCGCTCCTCGCAATGACGGCATTACGTATCTACTTCGTTTAAACATAGGGGCCGGCGGCCGGCGCGTCAAACATTTGGGCAGCGGCGTTTGCACGAGGGTTCCCGCGTCATAACCGGGCTTGTCCCGGCCATCCACGCCAGGACGTTGCGCCAATGCCGCGGGACTTGCGTTACGGCGACGCGTGGATGCCCGGCACAAGGCCGGGCATGACGCTGAGAGTGCGCGCTATGCACGTCTTCATTGCGCCGGGTCGTCGTCATGGCACATCGCCCCGTGTTGAACTCCCCTCGCCATGGCCTTACAACCGCGCCAGCCTTCACCGCATCATTTTCGGGATTTTCATGCCGCACACGGGACTTGAGACGCTCATCAGCGCCGCTTTCGAGGATCGCGCCAATATTACCGCCGAGACGCAGGGCGACATCCGCCGCGCCGTCGATGGCGCGCTGCGTCTCTTAGACGCCGGCAAGCTGCGCGTCGCCGAGAAGATCGAAGGCCAGGAAGGCCCGGATAGCTGGCAGGTCAATCAGTGGCTGAAGAAAGCCGTGCTGCTTTCCTTCCGCCTGAACGATATGGCGGTGATCGCGGGTGGGCCCGGCGGCGCGACCTGGTGGGACAAGGTCCCCTCGAAATTCACCGGCTGGGGCGCCGGCGAGCATACGGCGGCGGGCTTTCGTTCCGTGCCGGGCGCGATCGTGCGCCACTCGGCCTATGTCGCGCCGGGCGCGATCCTGATGCCCTCCTTCGTCAATCTCGGCGCCTATGTCGACAGCGGGACGATGGTCGACACATGGGTCACCGTCGGCTCCTGCGCGCAGATCGGCAAGAATGTTCACTTGTCTGGCGGCGTCGGCATCGGCGGCGTGCTGGAGCCGTTGCAGGCGAACCCGACCATCATCGAGGACGATTGTTTCATCGGCGCGCGTTCCGAGGTCGTCGAGGGCGTCGTCGTCGGCAAGGGCTCGGTGCTGTCGATGGGCGTCTTCATCGGCGCCTCGACCAAGATCGTCGATCGCGCCACCGGCAAGATCCACATGGGCTACGTGCCGCCCTATTCGGTGGTCGTGTCGGGCAGCCTGCCGGGCAAGCCCTTGCCGGACGGAACGCCAGGCCCGTCGCTCTATTGCGCGGTGATCGTCAAGACGGTCGACGCGCAGACGCGCAGCAAGACCGGCATCAACGAGCTTTTGAGGGATTGATGGACGCCGAGCGCCTGCGCTTTCTCTACCAGACCGAACAGGGCCGCATCGATCGCGCGACCTGGCGGCGCGGCGCCGGCGCGCTTGTCGCGGTTCTTTTGCCGCTGACGCTGATCTGGTTCGCGCTTGCGCCCTATTCGGCGCATGATCTGGCGACGACGCCGTTCTTCGCGCCGATGACGATTCTCGCCTACGCCTATGTCATCTTTTACGCTTTCGCCGTGATGCTGATCGTCGTGAGCTTCATCAATCTTTCGGCCAAGCGCTGTCGCGACCGCGGCCTCAACCCGCCGCTCGGCCTCGCGAGCCTCGCGCCGCTGCTTGCGCTGCTTGCCGGCGCCGCGCATTTTCTGCAGCCGCGCGTCGCCGAGGTCATGTCGCGCTGGTATGTCTGGGGCGTCGACGCGCTCTTTGTCGCCGCCGCTGTGTGGACCATCTATGAATTGGGTTGGCGGGAAGAGTCGCGCCGATAATGCGCCTCACCGCCGTCCGAACCGCTCGAACTGACAAAGCGAATTGATGATGTCGGAGTCCCGCGCCGTCGCGCTTACCCGCGAACTCATTCGCTGTCCGTCCGTGACGCCCGCCGACGCCGGCGCGCTCGACGTCGTCGAGAAGGCGTTGAAAGCGGTCGGCTTCGAGACGCATCGAATCGTCTTCTCCGCGCCGGGCACGCCCGACATCGATAATCTCTTCGCCAAGATCGGTTCGGGCGCGCCGCATCTCGCCTTCGCCGGCCATACCGACGTCGTGCCGCCGGGCGATCCCGCGCGCTGGCGCTTCGATCCCTTCGCGGCGGAAGTTTCGGACGGCCGCGTCTACGGGCGCGGCGCCTCGGATATGAAGGGCGCTATCGCGTCGTTCGTCGCGGCGGCGCTTACTTATGTCGAGCTTCATGGCGCGCCGCAGGGAGCGCTCTCGCTGCTCATCACTGGCGATGAGGAAGGCGTGTCGATCAATGGCACGGTGAAGCTGCTTGAATGGGCGGCGGCGCGCGGCGAGCGCTTCGATCACTGCATCGTCGGCGAGCCGAGCAATGCGTCGACGCTCGGCGACATGATCAAGATCGGACGTCGCGGTTCGCTCAGCGGACGCATTCGCGTCATCGGCAAGCAGGGCCATGTCGCCTATCCGCAGCGCGCGGAAAATCCGGCGCCGATCATCGCGCGCATCGTCTCTGCGCTCTCGGGTCACGAGCTCGACAAAGGCACGACGCATTTCGAGCGCTCCAATCTCGAATTTTCCACGATCGACATCGGCAATCCGGCCATCAACGTCATCCCCGGCGAGGCGCGCGCGCAGTTCAATGTCCGCTTCAACGACGTCTGGACGCATGAGTCGCTGAAAGAGCGCATTCTGCAGGTCATCAAGGAAGCGGCGCCGAACGCGAATGTCGAAGTCGAATTCCCGCCGTCGAACGCCGTCTCCTTCATCACCAAGCCCGGCGCCTTCACCGAACTCGTGGTTGACGCCGTGCGGCAGGTGACGGGAATGACGCCGGAACTCTCGACGACCGGCGGCACCTCCGACGCGCGCTTCATCGTCAATTATTGTCCGGTGCTGGAGTTCGGCCTGACGAATGAGACGATTCACGCGGTCGACGAGAACGCCCGCGTCGCCGATATCGACGGTCTCTGCGCCGTATATACGCGCATCATCGAGCGTTATTTCGAGCCCGCATCCGCTCGATGAAACCGGTCCAAACCGGGTCGGGCGTCCATATTCTGTCGAGGTCGGCGCGGGCGCGCGCCTCTTCCATGCCTGCGTCGATCCGGTAAAGATAGACGAAGGCCGAGACCCGGTAGTTCGCGATGCAGTGGACATGCGTCGCAGCTTCGCTGGCGCCTTCAAAAGCCGCGCAGAAGCGATCGAAGTCCTCTTCTGTGGGATTTTGAAAGTCGACCGGTATATGCGTGTAGCGCAGGCCCAGCGTCGCCAGAATCTCCGCTTCGTTCTTTAGCGCCTTCTCACTGGTCGCGGGCGCGAGATTGATGACCTCGCGCACGCCAAGCGCGGCGATCTCATCGAACTGCGCTTGCGTCGGCTGACCGGATGTCGTGGTCCGCTCATCGAGACGCAGCCAATTATATATGTCGACGGGATCGGCCACTGGCGCTCTCACGCGTTGCGTTTCATTGCGACGGCGTCACCCCCGCGCGGCGAGCGGCACGACATTGTGCAGCTGCGCATCCGCCGTTTCGAAGAAGCGGCGCAAATTACGCGCCGCCTGACGAATGCGCTGCTCGTTCTCGACGAGCGCGAGGCGCACGAACCCCTCGCCATGTTCGCCGAAGCCCTCGCCCGGCGCGACGGCGACGTCGGCCTTCTCGATCAGCAGCTTCGAAAATTCGAGCGTCGAAATATTGCGGAAGCGCTCGGGCGCCGGCGCCCAGGCGAACATCGAGGCGCGCGGCGCCGGGATCGGCCAGCCCGCCTGCGCGAAGCTCTCGACCATCACGTCGCGCCGCCGCTTGTAGATCGCGCGCATCTCCTTGACGCAGTCGTCGGAGCCGTTGAGCGCCGCGACCGCCGCGACCTGCACCGGCGTGAAGGCGCCGTAGTCGAGATAGCTCTTCACCCGCGCCAGCGCCGAGAGCAGCCGCTCATTGCCGACCGCGAAGCCGATGCGCCAGCCGGCCATCGAGAAGGTCTTCGACATCGAGGTGAATTCGACGGTCACATCCATCGCGCCCGGCGCCTGCAGCATCGAGGGCGGCGGATTGTCGTCGAAATACACCTCGGCGTAGGCGAGATCGGAGAGCACGAAGATCTCGTGCTTCTTCGCGAAGGCGACGAGATCCTTGTAGAAGTCGAGCGAGGCGACTTCCGCCGTCGGATTGGACGGATAGCAGACGACGACCGCGATGGGCTTGGGGATCGAGTGGATGATCGCGCGCTCCAGCGTCACGAAATAGTCGGGCGTCGGCGCCGAGGGCACGGAGCGGATGACGCCGCCGGCCATCAGAAAGCCGAAGGCGTGGATCGGGTAGGAGGGGTTTGGCACCAGCACCACGTCGCCCGGCGCGGTGATCGCCTGCGCCATATT
>NZ_JBPFDU010000016.1:0-26783 GCF_051062815.1 Methylocystis sp.
AAATCCTTCGAGGGAATCGCAATAAGCGCGACGATGGCGATGACGATGAGCTTGCCGGGTTCCAGATCGAACATGCGTGTGGCTCGGGCGCCCTTCCAAGGCGATCGGGTGAAGGGCTTCCTCATCCTGAGGAGCGTGCGCAGCACGCGTCTCGAAGGACGAGGAAGCCCGTTTTCGCGTATTTTTCCTCACCCTCGTCCTTCGAGACGCCGCCTGCGGCGGCTCCTCAGGATGAGGGTGAGGAAAACCAATCTTCACCCGATCCCCAGAGCGCCCTGCACCCTCCCCTTGAGGGGGAGGGTCGAAGCGCGAAGCGCTTCGGGGTGGGGTGACGACGGCGAGGTGCAGGGGCGCTTTCACCCCACCCCGCGCTTTCAGCGCGACCCTCCCCCTCGAGGGGAGGGTATCCGCGCTATATTTTTTTCGTTTCCGAAGACTTCTGTTGGTCGACTTGCTCCGCCGCCTGATGCTGCAGCGTCTTTGGCGTTTCCTTCACATCGGCCGCGACATCCTCTTCCGACATGCCCTTCTTGAAGGCCTTGATGCCCTTGGCCA
Source organism: Methylocystis sp. (assembly GCF_051062815.1). Lineage (GTDB taxonomy): Bacteria > Pseudomonadota > Alphaproteobacteria > Rhizobiales > Beijerinckiaceae > Methylocystis. The sequence continues at coordinate 556 of NZ_JBPFDU010000016.1, forward strand.
CGTCGCCCATCACGTCGGAAATCTTGAACTTGCCGCCGAAGAGAATGAAGACGACCGCGCCGACAATGATCCAATGCCAGATCGACAGACCGCCCATGGCGCGCATCCTTCCTAACGAGAAAACCGGGTCGACCGGCGTTTGCCGGGAAACTATGCGCCCCTTGCCTCAAAAACAAGGACGCGGCGCACAGATGCACGCCGCGGACATCCTTAAGGGGCGTAGAAATTCGTGTCGCTTGACCGCGCCGCTCGGCGGCGCCGTCAAAGCTCCTCGTCGTCGGCGGCCTCAGGCGTCTCCGGCGCGTCGGGCTCGTCCGGAAACTCCATTTCGAGCAGCTCCGGCGCCTCATCCTCGAGCGGCTCTTCATCCTCGCGCAACGCGGCGTCATCCGAGGGTTGCGGCACGCCGAAGCCCTTCGGCAGCCGGCCATCGAACAGGCCGGCGCCCTTGAGTTCGTCGAGCCCCGGCAGATCGCCGATCTGCTCAAGCCCGAAATGCATCAGGAAGGCGTCGGTCGTGCCATAGGTAATCGGCCGGCCCGGGGCTTTGCGGCGGCCGCGCAGCCTGATCCAGCCGGTGTCGAGCAGCACGTCGAGCGTGCCCTTGGAAATGGCGACGCCGCGAATCTCTTCAATCTCGGCGCGGGTCGTCGGCTGGTGATAGGCGATGATCGCCAGCGTCTCCAGCGCTGCGCGGGAGAGTTTTTTCTCCTCGACCTGCTCGCGCGCGAGAATCCAGTTGAGGTCGGCGGCGGTGCGGAAAAACCACTTCTTGCCGACGCGGGTGAGATTGACGCCGCGGCCCGCATAATGGGCGCGCAGCCGCTCAAGAACGCGCTCGAGATCGGCGCCCTCCTCGATGCGGCGCGCCATTTCGGCTTCATCAAGCGGCTCGGCGGAGGCGAACAGCAGCGCCTCGATGACGCGCTCCGCTTCGCGCAGCCGAGCCTCGTGACGCGCAAGCTCATCGTCGCTGTTCACGTCAAAAAGTTCGATCTTCTCCGCAGCCTGCGCCACCGGATGTCTCCTATAGTTCCGGGGCTAAGACGCGCCCGCAGTCTCTTCCGTTTCGTCGGGCGCCCGCCGCCGCACCCAAAGCGGCGCGAAGTGCCGGTCCTGACGGATGTCGAATCGCCCCTCCCGCACCATTTCGAGCGAAGCGGTAAAGGCCGAGGCGCGCACAGTGCGCGCCGTCTGCATGTCCACACAGTAATGCAGCAAAAAATCGTCGAGCACGGTCCATTCCGTCGCGACGCCGACCAGCCGTTCGAGGGCTTCGCGCGCCTCGGCCAAAGACCACACCGCGCGCTGCCGCATCACCACCCGCGACGTCGCGGTCTTCTGGCGCTGCCGGGCGTAAGCCGAGAGAAGATCGTAGAGGCTGGCCTGAAATTTGGGGTGCGAGATCGTCTCTACGCCTTCAGGGCCGCCGCGCAGAAACATATCGCGCCCCAGCCGCGCGCGCTCCGTAAGCTTGTCAGCGGCGCGCCGAATGAGCTCCAGCCTGCGCAGGCGATCCGCCAGCGCGGCGGCGAGATCGGAGGCGGACGGCTCGTCTCCCTTCGGCGGCTCCGGCAGCAGCAGCCGCGACTTCAAAAAGGCGAGCCAGGCCGCCATCACCAGATAGTCGGCGGCGAGTTCGAGGCGCACGCGCCGCGCCGCCTCTATGAAGGCGAGATATTGCTCGGCGAGCGCGAGAATGGAAATGCGGGCGAGGTCGACCTTCTGCCGGCGCGCAAGCTCGAGCAGCAAATCGAGCGGCCCTTCGAACCCGTCGACGTCGACGAGAAAGGCTTCTTCGCCGTCGCCGTGGGGCTCGTCCAGCTCGAAGGTCAGTTCCTGGGCCATTCCCGAATTGCGCCTGTTTCCTTTACGAATCGGCGTGGCCGAGCGTTTCGGCGCGAGAGTGGCCCCGATGGCCCGCTATCGCAAGCGCTGCCTATGCTTTGGGAGCGCCGGTCCACAGGAGAGAACTGCTATCGAAAGGGGTCGATAATCTGCAAATTGTCGATGACCTGCCCGTGAGAGAGGTCTTCGGAATAAAGCCGCGAGCACCCCTGCGCCTGCGCCGCAGCGATAATTGCGGCGTCCCAATAGGAAAAGCCATAGCGCGATTTGATGTCCAGCGCGGCGTTGACGATCGCCAGCGTGATGTCCTGAACCTGAAACCTCTGCCACGCGCGCACGAGACCAGCGGCGATGTCATGCGGTAAGGCATCCGGCCGCGAGGGTCGCGTCGCCTGCACATAGAACTCCTGCAAAACCTGCGTCGACAGGCTCCAGTCATCCTGATCCAGCAATGCGATGGACCGCTGGCGTTTTTCCGCCTCAGACGGATCGCGGCTGATCGAGTAGAGGAGAATATTGGTGTCCAGAAAACCCGTCACCGTTTTTTGCGCCCGATTTGCCTCTCATGAACGCTCTGGCGCGAGAGCCGATCCGAAGCGCAAAATTCCTGGACTTGCGCGCGGAGTTCCTGCTCCTGGCGTTTCAGCCGGTCGAACTCCGTGCCTTCCGAAGCGAATTCAGTCAGGAAACGGCGAACCACCGCGGACACCGAAGTATCCTCCTGCGCCGCTCTGATCCGCGCCCGGCGATACAGCTCATCGTCTAGTGAAACTGTGATATTCTTCATATTTACACAGTTAAACTCGGATGCGCCTGTGCGCAAGAATTCACGCCACGGCCCGCATCGCCGCGTCGAACTCGCGCGTCGCCTCCCCGACCTCGAAGGGTTCGAGGGGCCGCCGAACGCATTCGAGCGCCTTTTCGGCGCGCGCGAGCGCCGCGCCATCAAGCGGCGGCGCGCCTTCGGCGACCGGCCGCGCTTCCGCAAGGTCGCCGTTGCAGTGGAGCACGATATCGCATCCGGCGCCGATCGCGTTCTCGGCGCGCTGGCGAAAACTCCCGGAAAGCGCCTTCATGGAAAGGTCGTCGGTCATCAGGAGACCGTCAAAGCCGACATGGCCACGTATGATGTCGCCGATCACCGCCTTCGAGAGCGTTCCAGGCGCCGTTGGATCGATCGCGGTGTAAACGACATGGGCGCTCATCGCCATCGGCAGATTGGCGTTGGCTCTGAAGGGCGCGAAATCGACAGCCTCCAGCTCGGCGCGCGCCGCCTTGACCACCGGCAGCTCCAAATGGCTGTCGGCGCGGGCGCGTCCGTGACCGGGAATGTGCTTCATCACCGGCGCGACGCCGCCCGCCATCAACCCTTCGGCGGCTGCGCGGCCGATCGCGGCGACGCGCGCCGGATCGCGGCTATAAGCGCGATCGCCGATGATGCTGTGGGAATCCTCGGCGGGCGCATCGAGCACCGGCAGGCAGTCGACGTCGACGCCGATTGACCGCAGATCATGGGCGATGAGCCGGGCGCCGAGCCAGGCGAGTCGCTCGGCCTGCGCGGCGTTGGCGGCCGCCAGCTCAAAGCGCGCCGCGGCCGGATAGGCGCGCCAGTGCGGCGGACCCAGACGCTGCACGCGGCCGCCCTCCTGATCGATCAGAACGGGCGCATGGCGGCCGAGAGCGTCCCGAATTTCGGCGGTCAGCCGCGTGATCTGCTCGGGCGCGTCGACATTGCGGCGAAAGAGGATCACGCCCCACGGCGCGGCCTCGCGCAGGAACGCACGTTCCTCCGCCTCGAGCGTGAGGCCCTTTAATCCGCAGATGAAGGCGCGCATGTCGTCGCGTCAATTGCCCGCGACGAAGCAGGCGCCGCCGGTCGCTTTCACCTTGCTGCAGATCGCGTTCGCGGACTCCTTGCTCACCCCCGCGACGCGCACGCGGTAGACGGTCCTGTCATTCACGGTCGCCATTTTGAAGGTCGGCTTCAAGCCGCCAAGCTGTGAGCGATATTTGCTGACGACGGTCTTCAGCAGTTCGCGGGCGGCGGCCTCGCTGTCCGCCGCGCCGAACTGCACGGCGAAGCCGCCTTTGCTCGCGGGCGTCGCCTGATCGGAGTCCGCATCGGGCGACTCTTCTACTGCGGCGACTTTCGGCGCCGCAGGCTTCGGCTTGGCGATTCGCGGGGGCGTCGCCGTTGGCTTCGCCTGCGTCGGCGGCGTCGCGGTCGCCGCGCCGATGGCGCCGGGGACGGCTGGCTGCGCCGCCGTCTCGGCGGCGGGCCGGCCTGCCATGGCGACGGCCGGCGGCAGAGCGCCTTCTTCCACCCGGCTGCCGTCCGGCCGCACGGTGACGGTTTTCACCCTCCTTGGCGCGGCCGTGGCGGGAGCCGGAGGCTCATGCGGCCAATTGACGGGCCCGTCGCCGAGCCGCGCCGCATGCGGCGTGACGGATGGATCCACCGCCTGTTCCTGATTGGTGACAAGCTTCTGAACCGGCGCCTGCTCCCTGCGGTCCAGAACGACAGCGGCGCTGGCGTCTGGCGCCGTAGTTTCGGCCTCGACGCTTGGCTTTACCTTCACCGGTCCTTCCGGCGCGACGATGGTTGCGATCTCGCGTGAGCTATTGGAGCCGCTGCGATGCCAGAAAGCGAAGCCGATGCTCAGAACGGCCACGAGCGAAATCGCGACGACGGCGTGCCACGGACGGAACCAGGACCGCCAGCCGTGGGAATCCTCATAATATTCATCGCTCTGGCCATAATCGAGATATTGCGAATCATCGCTCCAGCCGGTCTCGGTCTCCTGATACGCGGACTCGTATCCGGCCCCTTGCTGCGGGCCATAGCCCGGCGGCAAATCGCGATAATCGGGATCAACCGGATAGGCAGGCTCCAAAGGCTGCTCCATCGACGGCTCTGGATAATATGGCGGTTCAGCCGCCACTGGCGGCGCGGCGTCATAGGATCCCCGCAGTTCAGCGGCTTGAACGCGAGCGTCGCGCGCCTGCGCGAGAATTTGGCTGTAAGGATCCGTGGCGACGCGGTCCTCGGCATGGACCAGCCGCGCGAGTTCGCTGAGCGGATCGTCGGCTCGGGGGGCGCGTTCGGACCCACGCAGCCGCCGCTCGAATTCGCCGAGATCGATCGCCGGGCCTCTAACGGATGTCTCGCGCATGATGCACCTCGCTCGTTAATTCCTGGGGGGGCGCGAAGCAAATTGATAAGCGCGTCCTACGCCTGGCCGTGGCCGCTCAAGGCGTCGATTAGCGCATCTCGTCGGGGGCGCTCACGCCGAGCAGCCTCAAGCCTGACCCCAGGACGATCGTTAAAGAGCTAACCAACGCAACCCGAGCGATGGTTAACTCTCTCTCTTCAGACTTAACAAAGCGTAAGTGCGGCTGATCTTTGCCGCGATTCCAATGCGAATGGAACACGCTCGACAGTTCATGCAGATAAAAGGCCACCCGGTGCGGCTCATGCGCGGCCGCCGCCGCCTCGATCACCCGCGGATACTGAGCGATCATCTTGGCCAAAGCAAGTTCGCCCTCGTCCGCCAAAAGCGTCAGATCCGCCTCGGCCAAGCTTACGGCCGAGATGTCAATATCGGGAAAAGCGGCGAGCGCCTGGCGCAGCGCCGACTTTCCCCGCGCATGGGCGTATTGGACGTAAAAGACCGGGTTGTCCTTCGATTGCTCGATGACCTTGGCAAGGTCGAAGTCGAGCGGCGCGTCATTCTTGCGGTAGAGCATCATGAATCGCACGGCGTCGACGCCGACCTCCTCGACGACCTCTCGCAAAGTGACGAAGTCCCCGGCCCGCTTCGACATTTTGACCGGTTCGCCGGCGCGCATCAGCTTGACGAGTTGGCAAAGCTTGACGTCGAGCGTCACGCGCTTGTCCGAGAGCGCGGCGACCGCCGCCGTCATGCGCTTGACATAGCCGCCGTGATCGGCCCCCCAGACATCGACAAGCGTGTCGAACCCGCGATCGATCTTGTCCTTATGATAGGCGATATCCGCCGCGAAATAGGTCGGCGAGCCGTCGGATTTCTTGAGCGCCCGATCGACGTCGTCGCCAAAGAGCGTCGATCTGAACAGCGTCTGCTCGCGATCTTCCCAGTCGTCGGGCAATTGCCCTTTCGGCGGGGGCAAACGGCCCTCATAGACGAGGCCTTTGGCGCGCAGCCAGTCGATCGCGGCGTCGATCACCGAAACGCCGTCCTTTTTTGAATGCAAGGACCGTTCGGAGAAGAACGTCTCATGCGTGATGTTCAAGGCGGCGAGATCGCCCCGGATCAACTCCATCATCGCGTCGATGGCGGCGGCGCGAACGATTGGCAGCCACTCGCTCTCAGCTTCGCCGGCGAGCGCCGCGCCATGCGCTTTGGCGAGCGCCGCGCCGACGGGCTTCAGATAGTCGCCCGGATAGAGCCCCTCGGGGATCGTGATCGCCTCGCCCAGGGCCTCGCGGTAGCGCAGATAAACGGAGCGCGCCAGGACGTCGACCTGGGCGCCGGCGTCATTGATGTAATATTCGCGCGTCACCTCGCAGCCCGAAAAGGCCAGGAGGTTTGCGAGCGCGTCGCCGAAGACGGCGCCCCGGCCGTGGCCGACATGCATCGGCCCCGTTGGATTGGCCGACACATATTCGACATTGACCTTGCCCTGCAGAGCGCTTGACCGGCTCTTGGCGACGCGGCCGAAACACCGCGGATCGCGCAACACGGCGCGAAGAACCTGCGTGAACATCTCGGGCTTCAACCGGATATTGATGAAACCCGGCCCGGCGACCTCGGTCGCGGCGACGTCCGGCGATTGCGCAAGGGCGTAGCCGATTTCGACCGCCAATTCGCGCGGAGAGGCGAAATGCGGCTTCGCCTCCTTGGCGAAGACCATGGCGGCGTTCGACGCGAGATCGCCAAGTGTTGCGTCCTTCGGCGGCTCGACGACGAAGCGCGCGTGATCGAGACTGGGCAGCCGGCCGTCGGCCGCGATGCGATCGAGAATGGCGGCGATGCGAGCGTGAAAGTCGTCGAAAATGTTCATGGAGGTCCGGGCGTGCAGGGTCGGCCGCCCGTTTAACAGCTTGGGCCGGGGAAATCACCCCGTCCGCAGGGCTCGACGAGCGGAGCTCTTATGGTCGGCCCGCGCCCCCAAACACCCGCTTCACTTCGTTCAGCGCATATCGGTCGGTCATGCCGGCGATATAATCGGCGACCACGACCGCGCGATCGGGCCCCTCCAGCGCTACGGCCTGCGCCGCCCACTCCGGGGGCATCAGCTCCGGGTTCTCAAAAAAGGCCGGAAACAGCCGAGAAATCGCGTCGCGCGCCCGCTCCCAGACGCCCATGACCTTCTCGTGCCGATACATGTTGGCGAAGAGGAAAGCCTTGATGTCGCGCTCGGCTTCGGCCATCGGCGGCGAGAGACGGACGATGGCTTCGCCCGCCCGCCGCGCTTCATCGGCGCTCGCCGGCGAAACACGCGCCAAACGCCGCAGCGATTCGCCGATCGAATCCTCGACGAAGGCGGTGATGACGCGGCGCACCAGCTCATGAATGACGCGCGGCCGTTCGAGGCCGGGATGTTCATCGCGGACATGCGCAAGCACTCCTGCAATGAAGGGCGTTCGCCCGATGTCGTCGAGCGAAAACAGTTCGGCGCGCAGGCCGTCATCGATGTCATGGCCGATATAGGCGATATCGTCGGCCTGAGCCGCGGCCTGAGCCTCGACGCTGGCGAAGGTCGAGAGATCGAGCGGAAAGATCGCGTCGAAGGCCGCGATGTAGCCCGAGAGCGGACGATTTTTTGCCGCGCCAGCAATTGCCTCCTCATCCTGAGGAGCGGCCCGCAAGTCGGGTTTACCCGACTTGCGAATTTGAATGTCGATCTCGGGCAAGCCCGAGATCGAAGGCGGCGTCTCGAAGGACGAGGAGCCCTCCGATTCTGAATGGCTTCTTTCCCTCGTCCTTCGAGACGCGAGCTTCGCTCGCTCCTCAGGATGAGGGAAAGATGGATCGGGATCTGCATCGCGCCCTATGAGCGGCCCATTGTGCTTAACGATCCCCTCGAGCGTCTCCCAGGTCAGATCGAGACCGTCGTAGCGCGCGTAACGGCGCTCGAGCAGCGTCACGACGCGCAGCGCCTGAGCGTTGTGATCGAACCCGCCATAGGGCGCCATACAGGCCTCGAGCGCGCCCTCGCCGGCGTGGCCGAAAGGCGTATGGCCGAGGTCATGGGCGAGGGCCACGGCCTCCGCGAGATCTTCATCGACGCGCAAAGCGCGGGCGAGCGCGCGGGCGATCTGCCCGACCTCGATCGTATGGGTGAGGCGGGTGCGAAAATGATCGCCGTCGAGCGGCACGAAGACCTGCGTCTTGTGCGCGAGGCGGCGGAAGGCGGTGCAGTGGATGATTCGGTCGCGATCGCGCTGGAATTCGCTGCGCGTCGGCGATGGCGCCTCCGCATAGAGCCGGCCGCGCGAGCGCGCGGCGTCGCTGGCGTATGCCGCGAGAGGGCCGCGAACCGCCACATGCACGCCTTTCATTGAAACGCCTCAGGTTTGGACCTATCTTGCAGCAGAGAGCATATCCCGCAAACGGCCGGGCCGCCGTAGAATGGGATATGCCGAAATTAAAATTTCGGGCGAGTTTCTTTCGATCGGGCGTCCCGCCCGCAGTAACTCGCGACGGTCCGCGCAGGCAAGTGACGGAGAAACGGATGACGACGGCGGCAAGCGATATCGCGCTCACCGATCAGGCGGCGCGGCGCATTCACGCGATCCTCGCCAATGAGTCGCCCGGCGCGGTGTTTCGCGTTTCAGTCGAAGGCGGCGGCTGCTCCGGCTTCCAATATCATTTCGCCGTGGAGTCCGCCCCGGGCGCGGAGGATGCGCTCCTCGAGCACGCCGGCGCCAGGGTTGCGATCGACCCCGCGTCCATTGGCTTTCTCGTCGGCGCCAAAATCGACTTTGTCGACGATCTGATGGGACAGTCCTTCCGTGTCGTTAATCCCAACGCCGTCTCCTCCTGCGGCTGCGGCACCAGCTTTTCAGTCTGACGCCGCAACCTTGGTTGCAGGCGTGCGTCACGCTGCTGCGGGGTCATTCTGCGGCGAGCGCTCTAAGCCATCTCGGGAGTTTCAGCCTTGGACGCGCTCTTTATCGGCCATGCCTATATCGACGTCACCATGCGGGCCCCGCGCATGCCTTTGGGCGACCAGAAGGCGTTAGCGCACGACTATGCGGTGAGTTTCGGCGGCAACGCCGTCACCGCCGGCTTCGCCTGCGCCAAGCTCGGCCATCCCGTCGATCTCTTGACCACGCTCGCGCCCGATTGGCTCGGCCACATGTTCATGGACATGGCCCATACCTACGGGATCGATGTCCATCCGCGACGGGTGGCGCGCTCGTCGCTGTCGTTCGTCTGGCCCAATGACGGCAAGCGGGCGATCTTGCGCGCGCGCGACGATACTTATCTGCAGGGCGTTCCGCGCCTCGACATTTCGGAAACGCGACTTCTGCATCTCGACGGGCACATGGCCGACGCCGCGCTCCATTACGCGAAGGGGGTTCGGGCGCGCGGCGCTCTCGTCTCGCTTGACGGCGGCGCGCTGCGGCCCTGCATCGAGGAGCTGACGGGTTACGTCGACGTCGCGGTGGTGGCCGAAAAGCTCTGCGAGCAGATGTCCTTGTCGGAACTCGACATGCTTGGTTGGCTGAAATCCAAGGGCTGCCGGATCGGCGGGGTGACGACCGGCGAAAAGGGCATGTTGTGGTACGACGAGGAGGGCGAGATTTCGCAGATGCCGTCGCTCGCCGTGCCGCACGAACTCATCGTCGACACGTCCGGCGCCGGCGACGTCTTTCACGGCGCCTATTGCGCCTCCTATCTTGCGCGGCCTGACGCCCCCTGGCGAGAACACTTTGAATTCGCCCGCGCGGCGTCGGCGCACAAGATCCAGCATCTCGGCAATGAGGCGGGACTGCCCTCGCCCGACGACGTCGCCGCGGCGCTCGCCGCCTTCGCGCCGGCCGACGCGCTGAGCCCGGTTTGAGCACATCCGTCACGGCGACCCAAAGCCGCCCGAACGACGCCGACACTTATGCACGACGGAGTCGCCGAGGCGGGCTTGGCAAACCGCCGCCCGCCTTGTATACGCGGGACCGCATTCCCCGATAGCTCAGCTGGTAGAGCACGCGACTGTTAATCGCTAGGTCGTAGGTTCGAGTCCTACTCGGGGAGCCATCTCGGAACGAAACTGCGAACGCCGTGCGTAAATGCGGCGGCCGACCGTCGAACTGGGAACTCCGATCGGCTCCAGAGCCCCGCCTCCCGCTATGTGCTGCAGGCCGACGCGGTCATTCCGGCGGCCCTCGTCTCTGACATATGTTCCGATCTTCCCGGCAGATTACCGCACAAGTGACCGAAAGCGGCGAGCGCCAGCGTCACCACATCAGCGTTCAGACCCTCGATCACCGCGCGCCTGCGCGCCCAGGGGTCCGCCGAGTACGGACGATACCGCGGAATCGGAGGGGTTTTTGAACTCGATCGAGTGAATTTAAGCTGCGCGAATTATGCAAGCATGAACACAGGCGATTCGAAATCGGGGCTGCAAAAATGAATGCCAATCGATTGAGCGAACCACGTTTCAACATCGTCATCTGGAAGGGCGCGAAGCAACTCGGAACGCTACGCGATCGCGACGCCAGCCGGGCGCTCAGCAATTTCGGCGGCGTTGTGGCGCGCTATAAAAATTCCACTGACGATCACCGGGTTGAACTTTACGACGGAGAGAACCTGATCGAGGCCTGGTCGAGCGATGACGGAAACAAGGCTCCTTCCCCGGAGGCGCCTGTCCCCGCCAGCGGAAAAATTCATCGCGAGGGCGAGTGCGTCCGGCGCGCGATCCCATGTCAGCTCGTGCCATCGCGCTCGGCGAAAGCGTGAGCTAGCGTGAGAAAGTAGGAGATTCTCACGTCTCTCATGCGCCGCCGTGCTTCCGCTTCCTAAATCCGCTCGCCGGCGGATCCTCGGCGAAGTAGGCGCCGGGGGCAAAAAACTCGGTCTTCGCCGGCGCAAAGGCATTGGCTCGGCCGCGGCCGCCAACTATTGATGAGGACCCTTTTGCAGAGAGAAACAGGGAGGTTCGCATGGCGTGCTTTAAGAACGCTGGGTTGGTATTTGGCCTGATGGTCGGCTTTGCTCTCACTGCTCAAGCAGCGAGAGCCCAAAATCCTATTTCAGAGCTTGCCTCTGGAGTGAATCGCGTGGGGGCCGAGGCGGGACTGGCAGTTACGAACGTGCTCAACAACGTGACGGGAAAGACTACGGCTATGCCTGTCCCCCCTTCACCGGCTCCCGCGATGGCGAGATCGGCTGGCGTCGTCCATCATCATCACCACCATCATCATAATCTTCACCATCATCATCACCATCACTTGTGAATCGGGCGGCGGGGTTCTCAGCTCCGCCAGTTCGACGCAGGAAATCCGCCTCGCCGGTTAGGCGCGACATGACGCGAATGGCGTCCCCGCCCCAGGCTCTGGCCTGCGCATCCGAAGGGCTTGGTCCTGATGCGCAGGCCTGGCGCCCGGCTTCGGCTTCCGGCGGACAGCAGAGCCGCTTCCAAAACTTCAATTTTTCGAAGGCGAGCGCCTGCCCGGCATCGTGGCGTCGCGCCCGTCCCAGCGACGGAGCCGCCTCACGGGCTGATTTCAACGCGCCCTGCGCTTCTCCCCGGACACGGCGGCAGCAATCTTTGGATGTGGGACACGTCCCTTTGACGGCAATATCAATTGGTTCGTGCAAGCGCGACGTGTTGCCATTTGCTGGAGCAAGACGATGTTTGCAGTAGTGAGCCTGAGTTCATCGGGCGTTGAAAATGCGAGAGGGCCCGATGATGGCCATTCTGAACAGAAAAACTCTTGAAGCGGCGCAGCTCGTGGCGGGAACCGCTCTGCTTGTGCTGATCGGCCCCCCTTCCGCCGAACGCGGGCCAAGCGCCGCTTGGGCCTTGGAACCGGGGTATCATCAACCGCTGCAAATCGCGCGCCGCGAGACTTCTCGCTATCGCGCGCTCCGCCGCCCATCCTCCGAGGAGGAAGCCGGAGACGCTTCGTCCGCGAGCAGTAGCGGAGCTCTGGCGGCGGCGCTCGCCGCCTGCGAAAAGGACTCCAATGAAACGCCAAGTCTGACGTTGCCAGGCGCCAAGGGCGCGATCAGATTGGACAGCTGCTATCGCGGGCGCGAGCAATTCGTTTGCACCCTTAATACGCTCTTGGATGAAGCCAAAAAGCTCAACAGCGAGTTCGGAAACATCGTCGAGGCTAAATATCCCGCAGTCAACAGCGTCGATGCGATCTGTCGCATCAGGCCCGACGCGCTTTCGGCGGATTTGACAAAGGCGGGCACTTTCGCCGCTCGATTTAAGGACTTGAGGACCGAATATGACCGGCGCATCAACTGCGCCATGAAAGTCGAGCAAAACCTGAAACAGGTGAATCTGAGCGATATGCCCCACTCGGCGGACATATTGAAGTCGATGAACGACACGCTTGAGGCTGACTTGAAGGATGTCGCCGCCACAAGACAACAGATTTTCGATCTCAACGAGAAAATGCAGGCCTCGCAGAAGGCCATCGTGACGATCGAAAAGCTTCGTCCAACGATGTGTCTCTCGACATCGGCGCCAAGACCCGCGGAGAGCGCTGAAAAACCAGCCGACTGAGGCCGGTAGACGATGACGGCGTGCCTGGCTTTTAGAAGGTAGCTGACTTGGCCGGCTTGGAGACACGCCGGCCTAATCCCCAGATCGTGGCTCCCCTTCCGATCGGCGTTCCTTCGCGACTGATCGTCTGTCCGGTCGTGGGCGCGCCGTCGTCGAATTGAGGAGCGACCAGACGCTTCATCATGGCGGCGTCCGGATATATCGCCTTGTTTCTTGAGATGCTCCCGTCGACCAGGGATTTCGAGGCGAGGACGCCGTTGGCGACGCCAATGAAATTCGTATTGCGGGCCGCGATTTCAGGCTGCAGAAGAAAGTCGATGAATTTGTATGCTTCTTCGACATGTGGAGCGTCCGTCGGTATCACGAGATTGTCGAGTCGAATGGGAGCGCCCTCCCGGGGGATGAAAAAGTCGATCTCGACAAATTCTTCCACCATGCCGGCTGTGTAGCGGGCGCGCAGGCTATCCAGGGAATAGCCGACCGCGACGCAGACGTCGCCGTTGACCAGCGCGTTGACATAGTCGCGAGAGTCGAGGCGTTTCCCGTCGCGCCGGAGGGCGGTCAAAAGCTCGGCGGCGCGCATGCCGTCCGTGCGTCGATCCAAACCCGGCGAAAGTCGCCAGTTGGACCACAGATATTGCAGCGCGGCAGCAGACAAATCCTGAGGACTGTCCAGTATTCCCACCCCGCAGGACGAAAGCTTCTTTAAATTTTTCTGCTTGAAAAGCAGGCCCCATGAGTCGAACGAGAAGTCCGACGGCGGGGCCTTGCCCATGAGTTCCCTGGCCTTTCCGACGTCGTAGGCGATCCCCATCGCAAACCACGCATAATTGACGGCGTGTTCGTTCCCGGGGTCATAGGTGGCAAGGCGCTCCATAATCTCTGGCCAAAGATTGACGGCGTTTGGAAGCTTGCTCTTGTCGAGCTTCTGATAGAGGCCCCTGGCGATCTGCTGTCGCAACACACCGTTCGAGACGATCACGACGTCAAAAGCGCGGTTCCCAGGCTGAAGCGTTGTTTCTAAGCTCTCGTCAGAGCTATAGCTTTCGTATGTCACCTGGATGCCAGTCCACCGGGTGAAATCCGTGAGCACACGGGGATCGACGTAGTCCCCCCAGCCCAAAACGTTGACAATCCTCTCTTGGCTGATCCTTTCTTGGCTGATTGCGGGAAGGACGCTGCACGAGAACGACAACGCGACGCTGCTCAGCGCGACCCTAAGGACGCTTGTGGGACTCATCGGGGAACGCTCTGATCTTTCTGTCGAGAACCCCATGGCGGGCGTCTTGAAAGCAAATATCTATGCGCCTCTGCAATCGCGGCAATGCGCAAGCGGAATATCGACGGCATTGCGAGCTAAAGCGCGGACGGCAACCCGCCAAAGCGAAATCGGCAAAGGCCTGGATGACGATCGTCGGACGTGATCGTCTTATCACTGCGCGAAAAGCGCCCTAAGACGAGCGTGCAAAGGAGGCATCAGTGCAGGCGCCGGAACTCGCTGTGTCGCAATGGTTCAATACGCCGACGCCGATCACGCTCGCGGCGTTGCGCGGGCGGGTGGTTCTGCTGCACGCCTTTCAAATGCTGTGTCCCGGCTGCGTCGCGCATGGCACGCCGCAAGCGCAGCGCGCGCATGCGCTGTTCCGCGACTCCGACCTCGCCGTCATCGGCCTGCACACGGTGTTCGAACATCATGCGGCGATGACGCCCGTGTCGCTCGAAGCCTTCATCCATGAATATCGGCTGACATTTCCCATCGGCGTCGATCAGCCCGCGGAGCGCGGGTCGATTCCCGTCACCATGGCGCGCTATCAAATGCGCGGAACGCCGACAGCGATCCTGATCGGCCGCGACGGCGGCATTCGTCATCACGGCTTTGGACAAGAGGACGACATGGCGCTCGGCGCCGTCATCGGAACGCTGCTCGCGGAGCCCGCCTAGATCCTATTCGGCGCGCCGTTCAATCTCCTCCATATCGTCGTCGGTCAGTCCGAAATGATGGCCGATCTCATGCACGAGCACATGGGTGACGATCGCTTCGAGCGTGTCTTCGCTGTCGGCCCAATAGTCGAGGATCGGCCGTCGATAGAGCCAGATCATATTCGGCTGTTCGCCCGTCTCGGAGAGATGCGCCCCATGCGTGAGGCCGCGCCCGCGAAAGAGACCCAGTAGATCGAATTCGCTTTCGCATTGCATGTCGTCGAGCGTGTCGTCGTCGGGAAAATCCTCGACGCGGATAACGAGGCCCTCGCACAGGCGCGTGAAGCGCTGCGGCAGAGCGGCGTAGGCCGCGTCGGCGAGCGCTTCGATATCGGCAAGCGTCGGCGGCCTCATGCGGCGCCACTCCTGTTCCGTCATCGTCCTACATTTCCGTTGCGTCGCTCTCGGGTCATTCCCCGCGCGCGCCCCACGCGCGGCGTGCGCGCGATCGCGCAACTGCATCTTAACGCAATCACTGACATTCGGATCGTCATTGCGAGGAGCGTAAGCGAGAATGCAATCCAAAAAAGCGCGGCGGATTCTGGATTGCTTCGCCTGCGGCTCGCAATGACAGCTCGCACGGTCGTGTCATTCCACGTCAGATCTTCTGCCCGCTGAAAAAAGAGGCCCGGCGAAAAGATCAATCGGGATTCCTGATCCCTCACACTGCGCGCGACACCGCGCTGCTGCGCCGGAACAATCGGCGGGATGCAATGTTCAAGCAAGGATCATCATGAGAGGAGATATTCATGAACAAGCTATTGATCGCAGCGCTCGCGCTTGGCGTCGTCGGCTTCGTGAACTCCGCAACTTTCGCTCCAGCCCTGGGTCGCCTGCCGCTGAGTTCCGAACGCGTCGTGCAGAAGGCGGACGATCGCCAGCAGGACCGGAAAGACGAGCGCGCTGATCAGCAGCGCCAGGGCGAGTGGTGGGGTCGCGGCGGTCCCTCCTGGCGCGATCCGCGTCCGTGGAGCGACGACGAGTGGCGCCGCAATCCCGATTGGGAGGAAAAAGGGACAGGTCCGGACGAAGACTGATCCCGTTTGCGTTAGAGTCGCCAGCCTATCGCCAGCCGCGAACGTCAACCAAGCGTCCAGCGATTGCCGCCGCCGCCGCCATCGCCGGAGAGACGAGATGGGTGCGGCCCTTGAAGCCCTGTCGCCCCTCAAAGTTGCGATTGGACGTCGAGGCGCAACGCTCGCCCGGCGCTAAACGGTCGGGATTCATCGCCAGACACATGGAGCAGCCTGGCTCCCGCCACTCGAAGCCGGCGGCGGCAAAGATCTTGTCGAGACCCTCCGCTTCCGCCTGCGCCTTTACGAGACCCGATCCCGGCACAACCAATGCGTTGACGCGATCGGCGACGCTCTTTCCCTCCACCATCTTCGCCGCCGCGCGCAGATCTTCGATACGGCCGTTGGTGCAGGAGCCGATGAACACGCGGTCGATCTCGATGTCGGTGATGCGTTCGCCGCCCCTCAGACCCATATAGTCGAGCGCGCGTTCGATCGCGGCGCGCTTTTGCGGGCTCTTCGCGCTGTCGGGCGTGGGCACGAATCCGTCGATGGTCGCGACGTCTTCGGGCGACGTGCCCCAGGTCACAATCGGCGGCAGATTGCTGGCGTCGAGCCTGACGATCTTATCGAAATGCGCGCCCTCGTCCGTGTACAGCGTCTCCCAATATTTGCGCGCCATGTCGAACGCTTCGCCCTTTGGGCCTTTTGGGCGATCCTTCAGATAAGCGAAAGTCTTCTCATCCGGCGCAATGAGCCCAGCGCGGGCGCCGCCTTCGATCGACATGTTGCAGACGGTCATGCGGCCTTCCATCGACAGATCGCGGATCGCCTCGCCTGCATATTCGATGACGTGGCCGGTGCCGCCGGCCGTGCCGATCTTGCCGATGATCGCGAGGATGATGTCTTTCGCGGTGGCGCCGTCGGCGAGCTTGCCGTCGACCTGCACCAGCATATTAGCCGCCTTCTTCTGGATCAGCGTCTGGGTTGCGAGCACATGCTCGACTTCCGACGTGCCGATGCCATGGGCGAGCGCGCCAAAAGCGCCGTGAGTCGAAGTATGACTGTCGCCGCAGACGATCGTCATGCCGGGCAGAGTGAAGCCTTGCTCCGGGCCGACGATATGCACGACGCCTTGGCGCCGGTCGTGCTCGTCGTAATATTCGACGCCGAATTCCTTGGCGTTGAGCGCGAGCTGTTCCACCTGCGCCCTGCTCTCGGAATCTTCAATCGGCAAAGAGCGATCGGTCGTCGGCACATTATGATCGACGACGGCGAGCGTCCTTTGCGGGGCGCGCACCGACCGGCCCGTCATGCGCAAGCCTTCGAAGGCCTGCGGACTCGTCACTTCATGCACGAGGTGGCGATCGATATAGAGCAGGGACGCGCCATCCTCCTGGCGCTCGACCACATGGTCGTCCCAGATCTTGTCGTAAACGGTGCGGGGCGCGGCTTTGGACATTTATCTCTTCCTCTTGCCGGCTTGTCGCATCCGGCTCGCTGGTTTGATTGCCTCATCCTGAGGAGCGGCGCGGGCCGCATCTCGAAGGACAAGGAAATCACTGGCGGCGCCCTCGTGCTTCGAGAGCATCCCGGCTTCCTCAGCATGAGGCCGACTGCAATTGGCCGACTCTCATCGTCTCCCTTGAATTGAGGCTGTTCTACCCGTAACGCAAGCTGCATGGAAGAGAGTTCAAGGCGCAGCCCTCCCCGAGTCCATCAGCGATGAGCCTGCCCTCCCCAGAGCTTCCTGCGCCGCTTTCGGCGGCCATCGAGGCGCGGCTTGAGGGCCGCGCACAAGGCATGCTGCGCGAAAGGGCCCGCCAGCTGTCGGAGCGCTATCGGTCACGCAAACCGACAATCGAAACGATCCGCGACGAGGCGGACGCCTTGGCCTATGCGGCGACGCGCATGCCCGCGACCTACGCCGCCATCGTGAGGGCGCTCGGACGGCTCGACGAGGAGCGCCCCGAATTTGCGCCAAAGCGGGTGCTCGACGTTGGCTGCGGTCTTGGCGCGGGCTCCTACGCCGCGGCGACCGTGTGGCCCAGCATTGCCAAGATCGCGCTCATTGACCGCAGCGCGCTCTTCCTGAACCTCGCGACCGGTCTGATGCAGGAAAGCGGCGTCGCCGCAGCGGTCGAAGCGAGCTTGGCCGATTTCACCAAGCCGCAGGCGGGTGAAGACGCCCCTTTCGACCTCGTCGTCGTCGGCTACGCGCTTACCGAGATCGCCGAAGCCGACCTCGCCGTCGTCATCGATCAGCTTTGGTCGCGCACAAGCGGCGCGCTTGTCATCGTCGAGCCGGGGACTCCTCGCGACCATGCCCGGCTCATGATCGTCCGCAGCAGACTGATCGCGCTCGGCGCGAATATTCTCGCGCCCTGCCCGCACCAGGCGCCCTGCCCTTTGCCGACGAATGACTGGTGCCATTTCTCTGTCCGGCTGCCACGGCGGCGCGCGCACAAATTGGTCAAAGGCGCCGACGCGCCCTTCGAGGACGAGAAGTTCGCCTATCTCGTCGCGGGACGGTTCGGCGGGACGCCGCCATGGGCGCGCGTTATCGCCCCGCCCCGCGTCAGCAAGGCCGGAATTTCCCTAAGGCTCTGCGCTGATAAAGCATTCGAAGAGACATTCATTCCCAAGCGCGACAAGGCGCGCTACGAAAAGGTCAGGAAAAAAGACTGGGGCGATCCGCTGTGCGCCCCGGCGGAGGAAATTTGATGAAACAGCCACGTCCGAGGGTCGCGCCCTATCTGACCGTCAGCCCCGCCGCCGCAGCCATCGCTTTTTACACCGGCGCCTTTGGCGCCCAGCAGCGGGCCCTCATGCCGTCGGTCGACGGGCTGCGCATCGCCCACTGCGAATTGCTGATCAACGGCGGCTCGGTGATGCTCGCCGACATCTTTCCCGAATTTGGTCAGACCCGCGTGCCCATGCCCGGCGAGCACGTGACCGTTTCGATCAGCCTCGAATACGACAAGGCGCAGGACGTCGACGACATCTGCGCGCGCGCCACCAAGCTCGGCGGCAAGGTCGAGACGGCCCCGACCAATTCTTTCTGGGGGACGCGCTACGCCTCCTTGCGCGACCCGTTCGGCCACCGCTGGATCCTTAACGCGCCGCTGGAGACCTAAAAAAAGCCGCCCGAAACCGGGCGGCTGCGGACGGCGGCATTCTCCGAAAACGGTCGTTATTTGCCTGCGGATGCCTTCGGCTTGGTGTCGATGCGCTCGGCGATGCGGGCGGACTTGCCGCGGCGATCGCGCAGATAATAGAGCTTGGCGCGGCGCACCTTGCCGCGGCGCACGAGCTTGATCGAGTCGATCAGCGGCCCATGGATCGGGAAGACGCGCTCGACGCCCTCGCCATAGGAAATCTTGCGAACGGTGAAGCTCTCGTTAAGGCCGCCGCCGTTGCGCGCGATCACAACGCCTTCATAGGCCTGAATGCGCGCGCGCTCGCCTTCCTTCACCTTGACGTTGACGATCACCGTATCTCCCGGCCGAAACTCGGGGATTTTTTTGCCTTCGATAAGCTTGGCGGCATGTTCCGCCTCGAGCTGCTCGATAATATTCATAACGAAAACTCCTGCCGTTTCGTCTTAGCCCTTGGGGCCGACGAGCGTTTCGGAACGCTGTTCTAGTTGAGTCCCGGTCCATAACCGAAAGGCGGCGCTTTGTCGAGCTGCCTGGGGTGGCTGGAAATCGTCAAGCTTCGGCAACGCGCGGAGGAGCGATCGTCGCAGACATTCCCGCGACTGGTCTTATATAGTGGCCCCGGGGAGCTGGCGTTTCAGACGAGGGAGAGACGCGACATGACCCAGCAGGAAGAGCGGCGCAACGAAAGCGCGCAACCCGCAGAAGCGGCGGCCGAAGTTGCTGCGGAAGGCCGGCGGCGGCTGGAAGATTTCACCGAAGCGCGCACCGAGATCTGGGACTGTCTGCAGGACGCCAACCGCGTCTTAATGGAGCGCATGCAGCAGGAAGCGGCGTTGACGGCGGAACTTGCCTCAAAGCTCACGGCCTCGCGCTCCATATCGGAGACCACGACGGTTCTACAGGATTGGACGAGCAAACATATCGAGATGACGACGGAGGACACGCGCCGCCTGTTCTCCGACGCTCAGCAAATGCTCAATGCAAGCACGCGCTTCTGGTCGCACACCGCGCAAGCGCCAAGCCCAGAAGCCGCCGGTCGGCTCATGTCCTAACGCCGTAAAGCGGAAGCCCTCAGCGGCTTCCGCTTTATCCCATGCTCTCGTCTTCGCGATCGAGCGTGAAGCCGACTTTCAGCACCACCTGATAATCGCTGACCGCGCCCTTATTGATGTTGCCGCGAATCTGGACGACTTCGAACCAACGCAAGTTGCGCAAGGTTTCGCCGGCGCGCTTGAGCGCGGCGCTCACGGCGTCCTCGACGCTGTCCGGCGAAGACCCTACAAGCTCGACGACCTTATAGACATGACTTTCCATATGAAGCTCCCTCAATTCAGATGTCGAATGGCTTTACCTTGCATAGGTAGCGCGGACTTCGCCGCCGACAGCGGCGTTACTTCAATCGGTCGCCGAAAAGAAACTCCATCGCGCGATCGAGCCTGATATGCGGCAGAGGCAGCGGCTTCTGATCGGCGCCAAGCATCGCGGCTGGCGGCCTGAATTTGAGAAAGCGGAAGTCGGCCTCTTCATCGGAAACGGCCAGCGCCTCGCCTTTAAACACGTCGCGCGGATCCGCCGGCAACTCGCCGGGGAAAATGGCGCCTTCCGCCACGCCGTCGAAAATCTCGTGGCCAATGCGCTCCCCGGCGACCGGCGTGCCGACAATGGCCGAAAGTTTTTCGCCCTCATGCCGCACCATCGCTTCGCGGGTGGCGCGCACGGCGGCGAGCGCGATCACGTCGATCGAGGCGCCTACCCCTTCAGCGCGCTCTATGGCGCGGGCGGTCAGGTGACGCAGGATCGCTTCTAGCCGGTCATGGCTCGTGTGATGCAGATGGTCGGCCTTTGTCGCCGCGAAGAGGATGCGGTCGATCTTCGGGCGAAAGATCGTGGAGAACAGGTTGGCGCGGCCGGTGCGAAAAGCCGTCAGCACGCCGGTCAGCGCCGTCTCAAGGTCGCGCACCGCCTCTGGGCCGGAATTCAGCGCCGCAAGCGCGTCGACGAGCACGATCTGCCGATCGAGTCGGGCGAAATGATCCCGAAAGAACGGCCGCACGACCTGCGACTTGTAGGCCTCGTATCGGCGCTCCATTTCGCGCCCAAGGCTGCGATAGGGCAACTCCTCGCTCTCCGACACGGGAAGCGGCGCGAATGTCAGCGCCGGCGATCCTTCGAGATCGCCCGGCATCAGAAACCGTCCCGGCGGCAGGCTCGAGAGCGCGAAACGCTCGGAGCGCGCCAAACGCAGATATTGGGTGAAGGTCTGCGCCAGCTTCTGCGCGGTTTCTTCGTCGTAGCGCGCTTTGACGTCCGTCTGCGCGGTGAGGCCCCGCCACTCGCTCGCGATCATCGCCCGCGCGGAGGCGCTCGCGGCCTCAAGCGTCTCGTGAGACCATTGCGCGTAGGATTTGCCAAGGAGCGGCAGATCGAGCAGCCATTCGCCGGGATAATCGACGATGTCGATATCGAGGCGCGTCGGGCCCTGGCCGAAGCCTTTGCGCAGCGACCAGCCCTTCGACCGATATTCCAGCGTCACCCGCAGTTCGGAGATCCGCCGCGTCGACTGCGGCCAATGCCGGTCTAACCCGGTGAGCGCCGCGAGATGCTCCTCGTACGCGAAGCGTGGGACGCTGTAATCTGGCTGCGGATCGAGATGCGCCGACGTAATGCGCCCTTCGGCGAGCGCGCGAAACACCGGGAGCTGAGTCTTGCTCTCACCGCCCTTTTCCGGGCGCGCCGATATCGCCCGCGTCAAATGGTGCACGAGCGCGGTGATGAAGACGGTCTTGCCGGCGCGCGACAGGCCGGTGACGCCAAGCCGCAGGCGGCCGCCGGCGAGAAAGTCGACGACGCTCTCGGTGGCGACACGCGTTTCGAACAGCAGATCGGATAATTGCGACAAGGGCGCTCCGGGTCCGCCGACCTATAGCATCACGTCGCGTCCCTTCAAGAGACGCTGGTGAGAACATGTCGCGCTGCAAACCAAGGTGAAGACTGGCCAGAACGATTCTGCGCCGGATCGGAATGAAGACTATGCTCCTACCACAGCACGGCGCGCATCATCACCGCTTCGACATCGGCACGTAGTCGCGCTGCTTCTCGCCCGTATAGAGCTGGCGCGGTCGACCGATGCGCGAACCCTGATCCTCGATCATCTCCTTCCACTGGGCGATCCAGCCGACGGTGCGCGCGACCGCGAACAACACGGTGAACATCGCCGTGGGGAAGTTCATCGCCTTGAGCGTTATGCCCGAATAGAAGTCGATGTTGGGATAGAGTTGTTTCTCGATGAAATAGTCGTCGTGCAACGCGATGCGCTCGAGCTCCAGCGCGACGTCGAGCAGATCGTCCTTGACGCCGAGTTCGTTCAACACTTCGCGCGTCGTGCGCTGCATGATCTTGGCGCGCGGGTCGTAGTTCTTATAGACGCGGTGGCCGAAGCCCATAAGACGGAACGGATCGTTCTTGTCCTTGGCGCGCGCGATGAACTGCGGAATGCGGTCCGGCGTGCCGATTTCGGCGAGCATTTTCAGCACTGCTTCATTGGCGCCGCCATGCGCCGGCCCCCACAGCGAGGCGATGCCCGCCGCGATGCAGGCGAAAGGATTCGCCCCAGACGAGCCAGACAGTCGAACCGTCGAGGTCGACGCATTTTGTTCGTGATCGGCGTGCAGGATGAAGATCCGGTCGAGCGCGCGCGACAGCACCGGATTGACCTTGTATTCCTCGCAGGGGACGGCAAAGCACATGCGCAAAAAGTTCGACGTGTAGTCGAGATCGTTCTTTGGATAAACGAACGGCTGGCCGATCGAATATTTATAGGCCATCGCCGCGAGCGTCGGGATCTTCGCGATCATCCGCGTCGACGCCACCATACGCTGGGTGGGATCGGCGATGTTGGTCGAGTCGTGATAGAAGGCCGAGAGCGCGCCGACGGAGGCGACCATCACCGCCATCGGATGCGCGTCGCGGCGGAACCCCTGGAAGAATCGCGCCATCTGCTCATGCACCATTGTGTGGCGCGTGATCCGATAGTCGAAATTCGCCTTCTCGGCGGCGGACGGCAATTCGCCGTAGAGCAGCAGGTAGCAGGTTTCGAGAAAGTCGCCATGTTCGGCAAGCTGTTCAATCGGATAGCCGCGATAGAGCAGAACGCCGGCTTCGCCGTCGATAAATGTGATCTTCGATTCGCATGACGCGGTCGCGGTGAATCCCGGATCGAAGGTGAACATGCCGGTTTCGGCGTAGAGATTGCGGATGTCCGCAACGGACGGCCCCAGCGTGCCATCCTTGATCGGCAAATCGACCGATCCGTCGCCGACTGTGAAGACAGCATTCTTCTCCGGCATACCCGCTCCCCTCTCAACCGCCCCGCGCTCGCAACGAGCCGGTTCGCGGCGCGACGCGCGCGAACGCTATGCATGAATTGCGTCACATTCGCGATGTCGTCGCTTTCACGCGCACGCCGATGCGTTGCATTCGGTTTGTTGTGCGGCGCAAAAAGCTATATCAACCGCAAAGGCTGTCAAGCACGCGACGCGTTTCGCGCGTAGAGATGACATGTCCCGCAGTGGCGCGGAAAACGGCGCGGCGCCGAAAATCGCGTCAGCGATTTTTTACGACGCCAACGCCGCAGCGAGGTGATGGGTTACCCCACGGCGGCCTGATCGGAAATTCTCGCAAGACTTTCCTCGCGCCCCAAAATTTCCAGCACGTCGAATATGCCAGGCGACGTCGCGCGGCCGGTGAGCGCCGCGCGCAACGGCTGCGCGAGATCGCCGAGTTTGACGCCAAGCGCTGTCGCGAGATCGCGCACGACCGCTTCCGTCGTTGCGGCCGTCCAGTTCGGCAGGGCTGCAAGTTTCTCGACAAGCGTCGCAAGCCGCGCGCGCGCGTCCGCCGAAAGCAGCTGCGCCGCCTTTGCGTCGAGCGACAGCGGACGCTGCGCGAAAAGAAAGCCCGCGCCGTCGAGAAGTTCGTTCAAGGTCTTCGCGCGCGCCTTCAGTCCCGGCAAGGCGGCGCGCAACTGCGCACGCATTCCGTCGTCGAGCGCCTGCGCGATCGCGCCGCCGCCTTCGAGATAGGGAAGCGTCGCGACGAGCAAGTCCAACAGCTCGTCGTCATCGCTATCGCGCAGATAGTGGCCGTTCATATTTTCGAGCTTGGCGAAATCGAAACGCGCCGGCGAGCGATGCACCTGCGCGAGATCGAACGACTCGACCATCTCAGGCGTCGTGAAGAACTCCTTGTCGCCCTGCGACCACCCCAATCGAACGAGATAGTTGCGCAGCGCGGCCGGCAGGTAGCCCATCGCGCGGTAGGCGTCGACGCCGAGCGCGCCGTGGCGCTTCGAAAGCTTGGCGCCGTCCGGTCCGTGAATCAGCGGAATATGCGCGAAGGCCGGGACCGTCCAACCCATCGCCTGATAGATATGCGTCTGTCGCGCTGCATTGGTGAGATGATCGTCGCCGCGAATGATCTGCGTGACGCCCATGTCGTGATCGTCGACGACGACCGCGAGCATGTAGGTCGGCGCGCCGTCCGAGCGCAGCAGAATGAAATCGTCAAGATCCTTGTTCTGGAAGACGACGCGCCCCTGCACGGCGTCATCGACGATCGTTTCGCCGTCCTGGGGCGCCTTGATGCGCACGACATAGGGCGCGCCGGCGGGCGCCTCGGAGGGATCGCGATCGCGCCAGCGGCCGTCATAGCGCCAGGGACGCTTTTCCGCCTTAGCCTTCTCGCGCATCTCCTCGAGCTCCTGCGCCGTGGCGTAGCAGCGATAGGCGTGTCCCCGCGCCAGCAACTCTTCGGCGACTTCCGCATGGCGCGCGGCGCGCGAGGACTGGTAGACGATGTCGCCATCCCATTCGAGGCCGAGCCACTGCAGGCCCTCGATGATGGCCTCGATCGCCGCTTGCGTGGAGCGCTCGCGATCGGTGTCTTCGATACGCAGCATCATCCGGCCGCCGTGCTTCTTGGCGTAAAGCCAGTTGAACAGCGCCGTGCGCGCCCCGCCGATGTGCAGAAAGCCGGTGGGCGACGGAGCGAAGCGGGTGACGACCTGAGACATGAGCGCCGCGAATTCCTTGGTTTTGGGTCGGCCCGTCTAGCACGGGACGCGCGAGGCGAACATAGTTCGTCACGATGATGATTTAACCAAAGCGTGAACATTTGGGGGCTGTATCCCCTCTAGACATGTAGCGCCATTCGTGCGATAAAGTCGGCATGAGCACGAAGCCCCCCACCCTTAAGCAGTTTCAGAAGCGGTTCCCCGACGATGATGTGTGTCTGGAGCACATTATGCGGGTCCGTTACGGCCAGCGGTTTGCTTGCGAGAGCTGCGGCCGCGAAGCCCACTTTTACCGGGTCAAAGGCCGCCGCTGCTATGAGTGCGAGCACTGCGGCTATCAGGTCTATCCGACCGCCGGGACGCCGTTCGAAAAGACGCGCACGCCTTTGACGGACTGGTTTTTCGTCATGTTCCTGTTCACGGCCTCTCGCAATGGCGTCGCCGCGAAAGAGGTTCAGCGCCAGATCGGCGTGACCTACAAGACCGCATGGCGCATGTGCAAAGAAATCCGCACCTATATGGGCACGGTCGACGGCGACCGCCCGTTAGGAGGCGTGCGCCCTTTCTCGCCTATCGTCGAGGTTGATAAGACTTTCATTGGCGGCAAAGACCGCCAAGGACAGGACGACAAAGCCGTTGTTCTCGGAATGATGGAACGCCACGGCGACGTGGTTACACGGCTCGTTGCCGGCCGCAATGGCCGGCACGTCATGCCGCAGGTCACCACTTGGGTTATCGAAGGTTCGCGCGTCATGACCGACGACGCCCGCGTTTTCCAGCACATGGACAAGGAAGGCTTCGTTCACGAAAGCGTCAATCACGGCGAAAAAGAATATGTGCGCGGAGAAGCGCATACGAACAATATCGAAGCTTTCTGGTCAAACCTGAAACGCGGCATTCAAGGCACCTACATCAGCGTTTCTAAGAAGCATCTTCAGAAGTATCTGTGGGAGTTTGAATATCGCCACAACCTGCGTCATGCTCCGCATCTGATGCTGCCGTGTCTGATGGTTGGCTTTGCGAAGCCCGCACGCCGAGCATAGCCGCTAGCAGAGCATCAAATTCCTGAGTCTTCTTGTCCATCAAACTTCGTCTCGCGCTCAATATACCTAACCAAGCTTTTGCCCGCACAAATCGAATAAATACCGACGCCGAGCAAAATTGATCCACCGATAATCAGGGCAATTGATATTGGCGTCCAATTAAAATTCTGAGCAACTTGAGGTTGCGCCATTAGCGGCAAGGCTACTGTTTTTGGCGAATCTGTAAAGACAGCATCCTTTAGAAGGCCGTAAGCATCCGGTGAGGCACGTGGGCTGATCATTTTCAGCCAAGGACGGCTGCGCGTAGATCAGGCGGCGAGCTTTTTGGCTTGTAGGTCGGCGGCCCAGCGCCACGGTAGCAAGGCGGCGAGATCGGTTATCTTGTGAT
>NZ_JBPFDU010000017.1:0-5810 GCF_051062815.1 Methylocystis sp.
TGGCGATCGAAGATCGCATAGCCGGCCTCGTCGTCCTTGCGCAGCGCCAGCCCGCGGAAGCTGACCGGCAGATCCGCGATCCGCGAGACGCCGTATTTTTTCAGCGTCTCGTCGCGGAAGGCGACGAAGGCGGGATGGCGCTCGTCATGGCCGAAGGTGTTCGCCTTGTCCTGCGCGATCCCCGCCCGAAACTCCTGCCATGTCGGCGTCGGCGCAAAGGCGCGCGCGGCGTCCGTGGCGAGGCGCGGCGCGAGAAAGGAATTGGCGAGCCAGAAGGCGAGCAGCGTGACGAGCGCGGCGCGTGAGCTTCTGGCGAGCGCCGAAACGCCAAGCGCCAGAAAGGCGAAGCCCGCCAGATAGGCGGCATAGGCGGCGCCGAGCGCCCCGAGTCGAAGGATTTGATCGGCGAGCGACAGGCGTTCGCGATCGACAAAGAAGACGAGGGCGAGCGCCGCGCCGAAAAAGGCCGGCGCGAGCAGCGCGAAGATTGCGCCGATGAGCGCCATCGCCTTGCCGGCGAGAATGTCGTGCGGCCGAGCGCCGACGCTGAGCAGCTGTTTCAGCGTGCCGCTTTCGCGCTCGCCCGAGAAGCTGGCGAAGCCCATCAGGATGACGATGAGCGGCGCGATCGTCTGCAGGATGAAGGCGAGCGACAGCGAACCGAGCCGAGCGCCGACGCCGCCGTCGCGCGCCTGTTTGAACTGGGTCTCGTTCTGCTTATGCGCCTCGAGCCACACGGCCGAACCAACATAGGCGTCGACGCCGGGATCGGCGAGCGCCAGCGGGCTCAACGGCTTGAAGGCGTATTGGCCGAAATGCGCGGCGGCGTGCGGATTCTTGGCGCTCTGTCCGACCCAGAGGTCGCGATCGGCCTGCGCCGCGGCGTCGCGCTCGCGCAAAATGCGGGCGTTCTCGACATAGCCGAAGGCGAGCGCGGCGAGCATCAGCGCCATTATGAAGGCGCAGAGCCAGACGAGGCGCCGGTCGCGGAACAGCTCCAGCCATTCCTTGCCGGCGACGGCGCGCACGACGCGCCAGCGGCTCTTCGCCGGCGTCGTCGTCGCGAGCGGAGCGAGAGCGAGATTGCTCACGCCGCCGCGCTCGCGAAGAGATCGAGATAGGCGCGCTCCAGCCCCAGATGATCGACGTCGTCGGCGCCGAAGACGGACGCGAGACGCCCCTGCGCCATGATGCCGATCTTCGTGCCGCATTGCTTGGCGAGGAAGAGGTCATGCGTGACCATGAGCACCGCCATGCCCTCCTTGCGCAGCCGCTCGATCAGCGCGGCGAATTCATTCGCCGCGAGTGGATCGAGGCCGGAGGTCGGCTCGTCGAGCACCAGCGCCTGCGCGCGCCGCGCGAGGGCGATGGCGACGCCGACCTTCTGGCGCATGCCCTTCGAATAGAAGCGCACGGAACGCTCGGCGGCATCCTTTGGCAAGCCGGCGGCGGCAAGCAGCGAGAGCAGCTCATCGCGGGGCGCCCCGGCCCCGGAGATTTCGGTGAAATATTGCAGATTCTCGAGGCTCGTCAGCGCGCCGTAGAGCATCACCTGTTCGGGGATATAGGCGAGAAGCGCGCGCGCCGCGGAGGGATCAACTGCGGCGTCGATCCCGTAGACGAGCGCCTGGCCTGCGGTCGGCTGTATAAAATTCAGGAAGAGATTGACGGTCGTCGTCTTGCCGGCGCCGTTCGGGCCGAGCAGGCAAAACACCTCGCCCGCCGGCACGGTCAAATTCAAATGATCGAGGGCGGGAGAGTCCGCGCCATCATAAATTTTTGTCAGATTGCGCGCTTCGAGCATCCGCCGCCCCGCCCTGTACGGCTGACGCCGACGCGTGTGGCCCCGCGCCGGCTCCAATGTTCACGCAAGCCTGCCTGTCGAAGCGCCGACCGTCAAGCGAACGGTGGCTCCTACTTCTGCTTATAGGCTTCCGTCACATCCTCGACCGTGCGCAAGCCGGGCTTCGGCGACATCACCAGCACCGCCATATTGCCGGGCGCATGTTCGTTCTTCCACATTTTCGTGTGCGCCACCGGGATTTTCTCCCAGGAGAACACTTCCGACACGCAGGGGTCGACGCGCCGGTCCAGCACGAAGCGATTGGCGGCGGACGCCTGCTTCAGATGCGCGAAATGCGAACCCTGGATGCGCTTCTGGCGCATCCACACATAGCGCGCGTCGAAGGTGAGGTTGAAGCCGGTGGTGCCGGCGCAGAACACCACCATGCCGCCGCGCTTCACCACGAGGCAGGAGACCGGGAAGGTCGCTTCGCCTGGATGTTCAAAGACGATGTCGACGTCCTTCTTGCCGGTGATGTCCCAGATCGCCTTGCCGAAGGCGCGGGCGTTCTTGGTCCATTCGACATATTCGGGCGTGTTGACCTTCGGCAGCTGCCCCCAGCACTTGAAATCCTTGCGGTTGATGACGCCCTTGGCGCCAAGCGACAGCACGTAGTCGCGCTTGCTCTCATCCGAGATGACGCCGATGGCGTTGGCGCCCGAGGCGGCGCAGAGCTGCACGGCGAACACGCCGAGGCCGCCGGAGGCGCCCCACACCAGCACATTGTCGCCCGGCTTCAATTGATGCGGCGCGTGGCCAAAGAGCATGCGATAGGCGGTCGCGAGCGTTAAGGTGTAGCAAGCCGCCTCTTCCCAGGAGAGGTGCTTGGGGCGCTCCATCAGCTGGCGGTCCTGGACGCGGCAGAACTGGGCGAAGGAGCCGTCCGGCGTCTCATAGCCCCAGATGCGCTGCGAGGGCGAGAACATCGGGTCGCCGCCGTTGCACTCCTCGTCGTCCCCGTCGTCCTGGTTGCAGTGGACGACCACCTCGTCGCCGACCTTCCAGCGCTTCACCTTGGAGCCGACCGCCCAGACGATGCCGGAAGCGTCGGAGCCGGCGATGTGATAGGGATTTTTGTGCGCATCGAGCACGGAGATGGGTTCGCCTAGCGAGGCCCAGACGCCATTGTAATTGACCCCGGCCGCCATCACGAGCACCAGCACGTCGTGGCTGTCGAGTTCCCAGGTCGGCAAGACCTCGAGCTGCATGGCGGTTTCCGGCGGCCCATGCCGCTCCTTGCGGATCGCCCAGGCGTACATGTTCTTGGGAACATGCCCGAGCGGCGGAATCTCGCCCATCTCATAGAGGTCTTTCTTCTCACTCAAGGTTTCGCTCCCTCCGGCTTTGAATCTCGCGCCGATAAAGTTTCGGCGGAGCTTATAATAGGGCGACGACGCGCTTCATAGCGCGAAATTCCTATGGATCGGCAAGTGTTTCTCTATAGCTGCAGGAAGCCTTTCGGCGCCCGCGCATTATTTATCTGCGCTTGGGGGCAGAAAGAGACCCGATGGAAACCGCGCCCGAGATCGATTTCATCGATATGGAGCCGCGCCCGGAGTTGGGCGCCAAGATCGTCGCCAAGCTGGCTCAACTGGAGAAGGTTTATGGGCGCATGACCGCCTGCCGGGTCGTCGCCAAGGGGCCGAGCGGCCATCATCGGACCGGCGGCCAGCATCATTTCACGATTTATATCGCGCTCCCCGACGGTCGCGAAGTGTCGGTGGAGCGCACGCCCGACGCCGATGAGCGCTTCATGGACGCTGAGTTTGCGCTCAACGACGCCTTCAGGCGGGCGCGGCGGCAATTGCGCGATCAGTCGCGCCAGATACGCGGCAAGGTCAAGCATCACGAGACGGCGCCGACGGCCGTGGTGAAAAGCGTCTTTCGCGCCGACGGCTTCGGCTTCCTCGAAAGCGAGGATGGACGCGAGATCTATTTTCACCGCAACAGCGTGGCCGAACCCGGCTTTGACGCGCTCGAAATCGGCGAGCGAGTGGAGTTTCTGGAAGGCCAAGGCCGGGAGGGTCCGCAGGCCAGGCGCGTGCAGTCGCTGAACGAAATCGCGCCGCGCCCCGCCTCGGGATAGGTCGCGAAGTCCAAGGCCGGGTTTGTGGCCGGGGGCGGCGCGGTCAACGCCGCCACGCTGCGGCCGGGCGTCCGTCCGTCTTCCGCCTGCGCCCACCCCATGCTAAGCGCAACGGCGGAGGAGAGGCTATATGAACGACATGTCCGCCCCGCGCCGCGACAAGCCCTGGATGTTTCGCACCTACGCCGGCCATTCGACCGCCAGCGAGTCCAACAAGCTCTATCGCTCCAATCTCGCCAAGGGCCAGACGGGTCTCTCCATCGCCTTCGATCTGCCGACGCAAACCGGCTACGACAGCGACCACATCCTCTCGCGCGGCGAGGTCGGCAAGGTGGGCGTGCCGGTCTCGCATCTGGGCGATATGCGCACGCTCTTTCACGGCATCCCGCTCAGCGAGATGAACACGTCGATGACCATCAACGCCACCGCCGTATGGCTGATGGCGCTCTATATCGCCGCCGCGGAAGAGCAAGGCGCGCCGCGCGCGAAGCTGCAGGGCACGACGCAAAACGACATCATCAAGGAATATCTCTCGCGCGGCTCCTATGTCTTCCCGCCCACGCAATCGCTGCGCCTCACGCAGGACCTCATTCTCTTCACCACGAAGGAATGCCCCAAGTTCAATCCGATGAACGTCTGCTCCTACCATCTGCAGGAAGCGGGCGCGACGCCGTCGCAGGAGCTCGCTTATGCGCTGGCGACCGCCGTCGCCATTCTCGACGGCGTGAAAGCCGCGGGAATGCCTGAGGAAGACTTCGCCCAGGTCGTCGGCCGCATCTCTTTCTTCGTCAACGCCGGCATGCGCTTCGTCACTGAGCTCTGCAAGATGCGCGCCTTCGCCGAGCTTTGGGAGGAGATCACGCGCGAGCGCTATGGCGTGAAGGACGAGAAGCTCCGCCGCTTCCGTTACGGCGTGCAGGTCAATTCGCTGGGCCTCACCGAGCAGCAGCCGGAGAACAACGTCTATCGCATCCTGATCGAGATGCTCGCCGTGGTTCTCTCCAAGAACGCCCGCGCCCGCGCCGTGCAGCTTCCGGCCTGGAACGAGGCGCTCGGCCTGCCGCGGCCCTTCGACCAGCAATGGTCGCTGCGCATGCAGCAGATCATGGCCTATGAGACGGATCTGCTCGAATATGGCGACATCTTCGACGGCAATCCCGAAATCGCCCGCAAGGTCGCCGAACTGAAGGCCGAGGCGATGGCCGAACTCAAGAAGATTGAAGACCTCGGCGGCGCGGCCGCGGCGGTCGAGATCGGCTATATGAAGGGCAAGCTCGTCGAAGCCAACACCGCGCGCCTTGAGTCGATCGAGGCCGGCGAGCAGATCGTCGTCGGCGTCAACAAATTCACCGGCGGCGAGCCGTCGCCGCTCGCCTCGGGCGACGATCAGATCATGGTCGTGCCGGAACATGTCGAAGCCGAGCAGATTTCGCGGCTGAAGGCGTGGCGCGAAAGCCGCGACCAGAAGGCCGCGCAAGCCGCCATCGAAGAGCTGGCGCGCGCCGCCAAGGAAGGCCGCAACATGGTCGAGCCGTCCATCGCCGCGGCGAGGGCGGGCGTCACCACCGGCGAATGGGGCAATGTCCTACGCGGCGTGTTCGGGGAGTACCGCGCGCCGACGGGCGTCTCGTCGACGGCCCGTCAGGTTGGCGGCGCGCTCGACGCGGTGCGTGGCGAAGTCGAACGCGTCTCGCAAAAGCTCGGCAAGCGGGCGAAGTTTTTGGTCGGCAAGCCGGGCCTCGATGGCCATTCCAACGGCGCCGAGCAAATCGCCGTGCGCGCCCGCGACGCCGGCTTCGAGGTGATCTACGCCGGCATCCGCTCGACGCCGGCTGAACTTGTCGAGGCCGCGAAGAAGGAAGGCGCGCATTGCATCGGCCT
>NZ_JBPFDU010000018.1:0-41494 GCF_051062815.1 Methylocystis sp.
AGCGCGCGTCTCGAAGGACGAGGGGCGTCTCCAGTGACGAGAACTTCTGGTCGCCGCAGTCCGCGTCCTTCGAGACGGCTCCTGCGGAGCCTCCTCAGGATGAGGACTGCTTACTGGCGTAGCCCTCAGCGCGCCTAGTCCAGTCGAGCCCCCCGCTCACACCACCTCATATTCCTCATCGATCGGCACGCCGAGGGCCGCGACAAGTCGGTTCGTCTCCGACGCCATGCCGACGATCGCCAGCACTTCGCGATATTCCTCTTCGCTCATGCCCTTCGCGCGGGCGTTCGCCGTGTGTGAATGGATGCAATAGGGACAGGCATGGGCGATGGAGACGGCGATGTAGATCATCTCCTTGACCTTCGGCTCCAACACGCCGGGATCCATCACCTCTTTTACGCTCTCCCAGGTGCGCTTCAGCGTCGCCGGATCATGCGCGAGCGCGCGCCAGAAATTATTGACGAAGTCGCTTTTGCGCGCCGCGCGAATGTCGGCGAAGACGGCGCGCGCTTCGGGCGAGAGGTCTTCGTCAGCGAGCAGTCGAACCGTGGCCATGATGTTTTCCGTTTTAAGCGAAGACAGCGAGACGTCATTTGTTGGGAGGGTCGGCGGCGGCGGGCCATGTGCGCGGGCCCGGATTGAAATGATAATTCACGCCGCAGCCCGAGAGCGCCAGGGCGACCGCGACCCATAAAAGCATCGATTTGACGAGCGCAATCCGCATTTGTCGTCTCCAGCGGCGTTTAAGTTCCATTTTGTCAGAAAAACGCCATCGGCGCGCCCTGAATCGCTGCGTTTTCGGCTTCCAGCGATGGCTCGCGTTTTGCTTCGCGCGGCCCGCAACACGCGCGCATGACAAGGAGAGAACGCAGGACGTCAGCGAGACGCCCTCGCCGAGTTTTCTGCCTCATTTCAAGGCGGTGCGCCAATTTGACCGGGCCGCGCCCGATTGACGCGCGATATGCTGCAGCGCACAATGTTCGCCATATGCCTGCGCTACACGATTCGACCGGCGGGGCGCGCGCCCGTCGAAGTGTCTGCGCGGCGAGGAGGTCATGATGGAATCGGTCAAACAGTGGTTTCAGGATTGGTCGGACGCGTGCGAATACGCCAAGGAATGCGCCCCCGACTTTTCCTTCCTGTCGTCTTTCGCCATTGGCGAACCCTATACGGCGCTCATCAGCATCGCCGGCGTCTGCTGGCTGATCTGGGCGCTCAATGAGCGCGCGATCAAGCGCAAAGCCGCTGTCCTGCAGGCGAGGGCCGTAAAGGCTGGAAAGCGCTCGGGATCGCTCGACGCCGCGCTGCGGGAGATGACGCGGGCGCCCGGCAAGGAAGACAAGGAAGAAAAGCTCGCGGCGTGACCCAGCGAAGCGCGGATTGAACGCGCCCGGCCGCGCGCTATCCTTGCGTTAGAGCGCTCTTCGCAAAAAGAGCGCGTAACGGCTGTCGGGCTTGTGACCGAACTCCCGCGAGGATACGAGACGCTTGCATGAGGCGACGGCTTCGGCCGCCGCAACCGAGCGGCCTTGCCTGACGCCGAGAATGATAAGACGACGTTGGAAGGCGAGGGAGCATCATGAGCGAATTTTCCGTCGGCAATGGCGCCTGGGTTCTGGTCGGAGACGGCCGCCGGGCGCTGTTTTTCCAAAACCATGGCGACGCCGAACTCCTCGACCTTCGCGTCGTCGAAACGCGCGTCGAAGACAATCCGCCGACGCATGAGCAGGGAACGGATCGTCCCGGCCGAAGCTTCGCCTCTTTCTCGCCAGGCCGCAGCGCCGTGCAAAATGTCGACTGGCATGAGCTGGAGGAGGAGCGCTTCGCCCGCGCCATGGCGGACCGCATCAATCAGGCGGCGGAATCAGGAGAATTGGACGCCATCGCCATCGTCGCGCCGCCAAAGGCGCTCGGCGAGATCCGCAAGGAGCTGTCCGTCAAGGCGCAAAGCAAGGTTGTGGGCGAACTCGCCAAGGACCTGACCCGCCATCCGCTCAAGGATATCGAAAAGGCGCTGACCCGCGGTTGAAAGGCAGGGGAAAGTTTTGAGGCTTTCCCCTGCGCAGTCGGAGGCGATTCGTCCCAGCCCCGCCTCCGACGCTCGCCTCTCGTGCGAGCGTGGCCATAATGGCGCATTCCTCTCAAGAAATCAGTGCGGCTGCGCACAACACGGGCAAACCGTCGTATTTGAGCCGCAAAGATGACGGACGGAGCGTGTTTGGCTTCGCCTGAGCGGCGACGCCGCGCATGAACACTTGAGTACGGGCGGCGTATGGGGCGCGGGCGGATTATCTTGGCGGCGCTTCTGGCGCTCGCGTTCAGCGCTTGCGCGAGCCGGCCGCATGGCACCCTTGTCGCGACGCATCAGGTCGCGCCCGGCGCCAGCGTCGTCGACCTCCTGGTCGTCACCACCCGGCAGCCGGATCAGTCAGAGCCGGGGGTCATGTTCTCGGGCGAACGCGGGCATGGCGTCCATTTCGCCGACATCGCGGTCTCCATTCCGCCCGACGCCAATCGCGCGGTCGGCGACGTGCAGTGGCCGCAAGCCCCGACGCCCGATCCCGCCACCCAGTTCACCACCGTTCATGCCGATGTGCTGAGTCGGGAGGCGGCGCTCGCGGCCTTCAACGCCCGCATCCGCAAGACGCCCAGGCGGCAAGTGCTGGTCTTTGTGCACGGCTTCAACACGCGTTTCGAAGAGGCCGTCTATCGTTTTGCGCAGATCGTCCACGACTCGCGCGCCGACGTGACGCCGGTGCTGTTCACATGGCCCTCCCGCGGCCGGCTGCTGCAATATGGCTACGACCATGAGAGCGCCAGCTATTCGCGCGACGCCCTGGAGCTCGTGCTGCAGGCGCTGCAGCGCGATCGCGACGTCGGCGAGATTTCGATCCTGGCGCATTCCATGGGCAATTGGGTGACGCTCGAAGCGCTGCGCCAGATGGCGATCCGCAACGGCCAGATCGGATCGAAAATCCAGAACGTCATGCTCGCCTCGCCGGACGTCGATTTTGACGTGTTCCGCCGCCAGATCGCAGAAATCGGCATACGGCCGTCCGTCTTCACGCTGTTCGCCTCGCGCGACGATGACGCGCTTGCCGCGTCTCGCCGCTTCTGGGGCAATACGCGTCTGGGCGCGGTCGATCCGAAGGCGTCCCCCTATCAGGAAGTCCTCGACCGGGATCGGGTGAAGGTCGTCGATCTGACGGGCATCGCCACCAGCGATCCTTTGGAGCATAGCAAGTTCGCGTCCTCCCCCCAGGTCGTGCGCTCGATCGGCGCCAGGCTGGCGCAGGGTCAGCCGCTAAGAGACGGACAGGCGGGCATCGGCGATCACCTTGGAATCGCGACCGCGGGGGCGGTTTCGGCGGTCGGCGGCGTGGCCGGGGCGGCGGTCGCCGCGCCTTTCGCCATTGTCGATCCGGCGACGCGCGAGAATTTGAGCGAACATCTGGGCTCCGCCGCTCAAAAGCTTGATCCGCAATATTAATTTAACGCAGCTGTGAGTTCGATGCGTCGGATGATCCTAATTTGGAGGGCTGTTGCCGCAATGTCACAGCCAGCGAGGCTGAAGCCCGTTAGGGTCAACCGCTCGCGACGATCACCGCACGGGACTTCAATCGCAATGTCATACAAGCGTCAGCTTCTCGCCGTTCTGGCGGTCGCCCTCGCTGCGTCTTCAGCGCGCGCCGATAATCCGAGCTGGTGGAAGCCTCCGCTCTCGGAAAACCCTGGACCCAATCGCGCCGTCGACGGCGTCAACGGCAAGCTCGAAGGTTTTGGCGGCGGCTCCGACTGGCTGGGCTTCGCGCGTTTGAACAACGCCTCCGCCGGCGGGATGGGGTCGATCACGGCCCCCGTCGGCGATCGTTTCGGCTTTCAGGTCGACGCGATCGCGGCGGCGCATCGCGGCTTCTTCGTAAGCGGCGGCGCCGGACACGCCTTCTGGCGCGATTCAAGCATGGGTCTCCTCGGCGGCTATGGAGCGATCGCTCACGATAAGCGTCTCGACGACACGCGTTTCCGCGTCGGCGCTGAAAGCGCCTATTACTATGGACCGTTCTCGCTCTCCAGCATCGCCGGCTATGAGGAGAGCGCGGGCCATTTCTTCACGCCGCTGGGCTATGGACCGGGATATCTCGCCTATCAGTGGCAGCCGCGGCGCGGGCGCTTCTTCGACATGTTCGATATCAGCGTCTATCCGACCTACAACGTCAAAATCTCGGTCGGCCATCGTTACGTCGGAGGGCGGCATGCCGCCGCGCTCAGCGGCGAGGCGCTCATCTGGAATCTCGGCCATTCCGCGATCACCGGCTTCATCGAAAGCCGCGTCGGCGAGAATGATTACAAGGCTGTCTGGGGCGGCATTCGCATCTATCTCGGCGAGAGCGACAAGACTCTCATCAGCCGTCACCGCGAAGACGACCTGCCCAATTGGCTGAAGGACGACATGTTCGCATCGCAGAACAGCGTCCGCGTCGGCGCGACGCCGGTCTTTTTCCCGACCCTGCAGCAGCCTTGAGGCCGCCGCGCTGCGCCCGATATGCGGGACGCAGCGTGAAAAGGCGCGAAGAGGCGCAATGAGCAGCTCGACGTCGCTTTGGGATCCACCGTCGCGGCTCGTCGCAGGAGTCGCCGCCGCGGCGCCTGTGCTCGCCGCCGCGCTGCTCGGCAGTTTCGCGACGACGCCGAACATCCCATGGTACGAGACCCTCGCCAAGCCGCCGTTGACGCCGCCGAATTGGGTGTTCGGCCCGGCTTGGACGGCTCTCTACATATTGATGGCCTACGCCTTCTATCGCGTTCTACGGCTCGCGCCGGGCACGACAGGCCGGCGCACCGCGATCTTGGTGTTTTTTGCGCAGCTCGTTCTGAACGCGGCTTGGTCCTTCGCCTTTTTCCACGCGCGAAGCCCCTTGCTCGGACTCGTCGTCATTTTGCCGATGGCGGCGCTCCTCGTCGCCACGATCATCCTGTTCTGGCGGCTTGATCGCGTCGCGGGATATGCGCTGGCGCCCACCGCCTTCTGGGTGGCCTTCGCCACCTATCTCAACGCCGGGATATTTGTCCTCAATCGCTAGAAGGGCGCCGAACGCGCCGCGGCGACATAGGCGTCGGCGTCCTGATGCAGCAGCAGCCGCTCCTTGACGAGCTTGTCGGCGATGACGCGCATGGTCGCGACGAAATAGGCGCGCGATCCGTAGCGCTCGACGAGCGCGGGACGCGGATCGGCGTTTTTTTCGCGGTCCACCTTCGTCGCCGCAAGGGGGATCGCCGCGCCAGCGGCGCAAGGCGGGCCTTTCTTGTCCTTTTTCGCGTTGAAGCCTGTGAAGGTCGCGACAGGGAGCGCAAGGTCGGGCAGGCGCAGGCCGGCGATCTCATTGCCGTCGGCGTCGATCCTGGGAACGCGGCGCGCGCCCTCGGGCGGCGCGGGCAAGCCGGGAATTTTCGGCCATTTCAGATCCTGCGCCGGAGCGAGATCACTATCGAGCGGCGCGCGCGAGGCTGGCGGCGCGACGCCCTTGGCCGTCCACTCGTCGAACGCGGCGAACAGCGCGCGCTGCGTGGGGGCCGAGGGGCGCGCGTTAGTAGGCGCGACGCAATTCGCCGTCGCAGTCGACGCGGCGATTCCGGCAAGATAGAAGCGACGACCATTCGGCGGCGCGGCGTTCGCGAATTCGACGCGGGGCTTCTCGCGCCAATAGGCGTCGGCGCCCCAGGTCGCGATGAAGCGCGTCGGGGCGGCGGGCTCGCGGCTCGCGTCGTGCAGCAAAAGCCCATTGAATGCCGAGGCTGCGTCCGACATTGCGTCGGCGTCCGAGCCCTGCGCGCGGCCGAGCACGCGCTTCATTTTGAGCGCGCCGCGAAGATGGCCGAGGACATCGCGCAAGGCCGGCGCTCGAGCTTTGTCGGGGAGCTTGCCGACATCGAGCGTCAGCACGGCGAGCCCGCGCTCGAGCGCCAGCGGTTTTATGTCCTCGCTCGACTGCGTCTCGATCAAGATTGACGTCGCGCCGCCGCTTGGCGGCTTCGCCGGCTTCGCGAGCGTTCCGGCGATGTCGTAAGACGTTCCGTCGAGCCTCACCGTCGCGCGAACCGCCTCGTTCGCGCCGTCGGGCCGCGTTTCGAATTTCAGCAGTTCGGCGTGGGCCGCGCCGGCAAACGCCAAAGGCGCGATCAGCGCCACGCTCCTAGTCCAAGGCGCGCGCGTCGTCCTTTTCGATCCAGCGGGCGATCTTCCGAAGATCGGCGAGGAAGCCTCGCCACGCCTCGCGCTTATCCGATTCATCCTTCAAGCGTAGCAGAGAGGAAGGGTGAACGGTCGCCAGGAATTGCGCGCCGTCATCGAGGTCAAGGATGTCGCCGCGCAGACGCGACACCGCCTCCGAGCGGCCGAGCGCGCCGCGAATCGCGGTCGTGCCGAGCGCCACGACCAGTCCTGGGCGGAGCAAAGCGCGCTCGCGATCGAGCCACCAGCGGCAGGCGTCGATCTCGCCGGCGTCGGGCTTCTTATGCAGACGGCGCTTGCCGCGCGGCTCGAATTTAAAATGCTTCACTGCATTGGTGACGAAGCATCTGTCGCGGGCGACGCCGGCGCGCTCCAGCGCGATGTCGAGGAGCTTGCCGGAAGGCCCGACGAAGGGACGCCCCGACACATCTTCCTGGTCGCCCGGCTGTTCGCCGATCAGCAGCACGCGGGCCCGCGACGGTCCTTCTCCGGGAACCACCTGAGTGGCGTTTTTATAAAGCGGGCAGCGCCTGCAGCCGGCTTCTTGCTCAGCGAGCGCCGAAAGCGAAGGGGCTTCGGCGAACAGGCCGACCGCAGGCGGAGGTTTCGCCCGGAGAACGAATTCGGATTTCTCCACCTGTCCTTCCTCCGCGTCGAGCGACGCCAAGAAGGTCGATATAGGCGACGCCGTCGCGCGGAAAAGCAGATTTAGGAAAAAGGCGCCACCTCGCTAGGAAGCGTCTCGGGGCGCAGCGTCCCGAGCCGCCCCGATCACAGCGTCTTCAGATATTCGAGCAGGGCGCGCTTGTCCGTCTCGCTCAACGCCGTTCCATAGTCATGGCCGCAATGGCTGACGCCCGAACCTCTGTTGCAGTCCGTTTTCATCAGGAAGGTCGATTTCGGCTGCTCAATGGCCAAGCCGACAGCGGAAATGTCATAGGCCGGGCCGACTTTGAAATCGGTGACGCGCGCCTGCGGCGGCTTCAAGAGTTCGGCGAGCGACGGAACCGAGGCGTTGTGCAGATAGGGCGCCGCCGCCCATATGCCTTCGAGGACGCGCGATTCAAATTTGAGTTTGCCCGGCGTCTCGGGCGCGCGTCGGCAGGCCCAGCGTCCGGCGCCGGGCGTGCCCGGAATCTTGTAGACGCCCTTTAGTTCTTCAACCAAGGGCCGCAGAAGCGCGAGCGCCACGTCGGCCCTTTGACGCTCCACCGAATTCACCGTGACCGGAATGAAATGTTGCAGGATTGCGCCGCGCGCCGCGGTCGCCAGCACCGAGACGGGCGCGTCGGTCCTGCCAAGCGGCTCGGACACGAAAGGAATGAAGGCGCCCGTCAGCGCGCCGGTGTCGACCTTCCAGTCCGGTGCGAAATATTGATATTCGCGCGCGTCGGTGCCGACGTCCTGAACGGGCGTGCACCAGGTGTCTGGATTGAGCAGCCGCGGCTGCCCTCGATCGATTCCATGGCAATCGGAGCATCCGCCCTCTTCATAGGGACGCTCATAGATGAGCTTGCCCTGGGCGGCGAGCATCGTGTCCACGGGCCACGGCCATTTCGGCGGACCGATCCGCTCGACGAGCCGCTCCAATTCGATCAGTCCCTTGAAGTCGACCGAATTGGCCTTGACGTAATTGAAGCCCAGAAGATGCGTGGCGTCCTTCTCCGGGAAGAATTCGCCGAAGACGCCATAGACCTGTCCGACGTTTCTGGCCATGGCCAGAATGCGGTCGCCATTGTCGGCGAAGCCCGGCCATTGCGTATGATCCTGCCGCGGCGCGTTCCAAAGGAACGGCGGGCGCACCGGCGCGTCGGCCTTCCGCATATTTCCCAAAATGATATGCGTCGGGCCGGGTCCGATATCGAGGCCTGCCACCCGGTTGAGGATCATGCCGACGGCGTCGATGCGTCCGGCGCCCCAGGGCTTGTCTTTGGGCAGGCCCGCCTCGGTGATGGCGTGGTGGCGCGCATACCAGAGATCGACTTCGCCGCGCAGCTTGGTTTCCTTCTGCGGGTCGTAGCCGCTTCCGAGAACGGCCTTGGCGAATTCAGAGAAGGACGCCCTGTCCGCGAGAACCTTCCCGACCACTGTGTCGAGATCGGCCCAGAGCGCGCCCATGTCGGCGAGCGCCGGGCCGCCGTCGATGCGATAGGCCTTGCCCTCGACCTCGATCTGCCGCGTATGGCACGCGGCGCAGCTGGGTCCCAAGACGCCTTCGGCGACGACGAAGCCGACCGGCAGCCCCGGCGTCGGGCTCGCGGGGTTGGCGAGATAGCCGTAGCGGGCCAGTCCATCCGCGAGGAAGGGCTGGCCGTCAGCCTGTTTGAGCGCTTTGATCCAGTCCCAGGGGATGAGGCGGGAGCCTTGGCTCGTGCCATAAAAGTCGTTCCAGGCCTTTTGGTCCCAAGGACCGGCTCCGGGAATGGAGGAGGGCTGTTCGACGCGTTCGAACGCCATCGAAGCCGGCGCGCTTGCGAACAGAATGGCGACAGTAAGCGCGGCGGCGAAGCGGAACGTCTTGGTGATGCTCATCTCAAATCTTCTCAATAACGGCCGTCAGAAAATCGCGTTGACGCCGATGCCAGAAAGCCGGGACCGGCGCGTGCGGCAGGGTCGACGATCGCCAATAGCGTGTCAATACTCCGAACTGATGACGGCGCGTTAGAGCTTCGCCATGAAATTGGCGAAGGCGAGCGAGCCCTCCGGCCATGGCCCGTGGCCGCTGTCGGCATTGATGTGGCCGGCGGCGCCGGCGTCGATGAAGCGCGCTGCGATATCCTGCGCGAGATGCCGCGCAAAGAGCAGGTCGGCGTAGGGATCGTCGCTGCTGCCGACCAGCGCCGCAGGGAACGGGAGCTTCGCGCGCGGTATCGGCAGAAACGCCGAATCGACCGACGGCAATTCGCGGATCACCGCCTCCGAGGGCGGCGCGACGAGAAAGGCGCCGGCGACTTTTTCCGCGATGCGCGGCGCCGCATGCAGCGTCGTGATCACGCCGAGCGAATGGGCGATGACGACGACGGGACGCTCGGAGGCGGCGACGTCGCGCGTCAGCGTGTCCACCCATTCCGCGCGCGATGATGCGCTCCAGTCGCGCTGCGTCACGCGCCGCGCGGTGGAAAGCTTCTTCTTCCAGCGGCTGTACCAATGATCCTCCGTGCCGCCGGTGAGGCCGGGATGGATCACAATGTCGGCTTCGGCGACGCGCATCAGGCGGTTTCGCGCGCCACAAAGGCGCCGTTGAGCGCGTCCTCGATCAGCTTGCGCGTCTCGGCGACGCCATAGAGCGCGATGAAGGAGCCAAAGCGCGGGCCCTTCTTCTCGCCGAGCAGCACTTCATAGAGCATGTTGAAGAAGTCGTTGGAGACGCCGGGGCGCTCCGGCGTCGCGCCCTTGGCGTTAAAATCCTGGTAGCGCGGCGCGGCGCGGGCGACGTCGTAAAGCGCCGACTGAATCTCTTCGGCGCTGGCGTTGTCCATATCGCGCAGCGTCGCATCGATTTTTTGCAGCACCTGGCGTTCGACCTCGTCGGCGGCGCGATAGGTTTTCGCCGGCTTCACGAAATCGCGAAAATAAGCGACGGCGTAGCCCACGAGCCTGTCGAGCCGCGGGTGATTTTCGGGCGTCGCGGATCGCGCATAGCGGCGCAGAAAGCCCCAAAGCACGGCCGGGTCTTCGGCGTTGGCGACGGCGGCGAGATTGAGCAGCATCGAGAAGGAGACGCTCACGCCCTTGGCGTCGCCCTCATGCGCCAGCGTCTCGGCCTGCGGCGGGTCTCCGGCGTGGATGTGCCAGACCGGATTGCCGAGGCGGTTCTTCCAGTCCTGGCGCGGATAGGCGTCGAGGAAATTCAGATAGTCGTCGACCGCGCGCGGGATCACGTCGAAATAGAGCCGCTTCGCCGCCGTCGGCTTCTGAAACATGAATTGCGCCAGGCTCTCGGGGCTGGCGTAGGTCAGCCATTCCTCGATCGTCAGGCCATTGCCCTTCGACTTCGAAATCTTCTGGCCCTTCTCGTCGAGGAAGAGTTCGTAGTTGAAGCCTTCCGGCGCCCGCCCGCCGAGCGCCCGCACGATTGCGCCGGACAGTTTCACCGAATCGATGAGGTCCTTGCCGGCCATCTCGTAATCGACGTCGAGCGCATACCATCGCATCGCCCAGTCGGGCTTCCATTGCAGCTTGCAATGGCCGCCGGTGACGGGCGTCGTGAAGGCCTCGCCCGTATCGGGATCGGTCCAGGAGATCGTGCCGGCGTCTGCGTCATATCCTGTCAGCGCGACCTGCATGACGATGCCGGTCTTCGGATGGATCGGCAGGAAGGGCGAATAGGTCGCCGCGCGCTCCTCGCGAAAGCTCGGCAGCATGATCTTCATCACCGCGTCGTAGCGCGCGAGCATATGCTTCAAGGCGGCGTCGAAGCGGCCGCTTTTATAATATTCCGTCGACGACGCGAATTCATATTCGAAGCCGAAGGCGTCGAGGAAGGCGCGCAGCCGCGCATTATTATGCGCCCCGAAACTGTCATGCGTGCCGAAAGGGTCCGGCACCTGGGTCAAGGGCTTGCCGAGATTGGCGGCGACGAGTTCTTTGTTCGGGATGTTGTCGGGGACCTTGCGCAGCCCGTCGAGGTCGTCCGAGAAGGCGAGGAGGCGCGTCGCGATCCTGCCCTCGGTCATGACTTCGAACGCGCGGCGCACCATGCTGGTGCGCGCGACCTCGCCGAAGGTGCCGATATGCGGCAGGCCGGACGGGCCGTAGCCGGTCTCGAACAGCACGCTCTTCTGACCGCTGGCTTCCACGCGTTTGACCAGCTTTCGCGCCTCTTCGAACGGCCAGGCGGGCGAGACGCGCGCGGCTTCGACGAGTTCGGGCGACAACAGGAGCGGTGCGGACATGGGATGCGAACTGGCCAATCTGTAGCGGGAAGCGCGGCACAGTAGGGAGAGGGGCTCGGGGCGTCAACGAAGAAGCGGGCCGCTTTCGCCCCGAGGACAGACGCCGGACGTCCGCGGCGAAGCGAAAGCTCGCGGCTGTTGCGCGCCGTCAATAGACAAGCGCGGCGATGCCGCTAATCTCGACGGCGCATGTGATTCACCGATCTGGCGCGCGGGAAGGCCGAAGCGATGTGGCGCAGGAGCGAGTGGAGCGGGCCGGCCTCCTCCAAAAGGCGACGCGCGCGGGCGCGCCGCCTAATCGTCGCGGCCGGCGCCAGCCTCGCAGCCCTTGTCGCGACGATGGGCGCGCCGGTCCTCGCCAAAGACGACGCCGTTTCCCTCGCCAAGCAGAAATCGCTGACCGATACGCCGGGCGGCCCCAAGGAGCAGCTGCGCAAATTCGGGATCAACGTCGACGTTTGGGTCACGCAGTTCTACCAGGGCATCACCTCCGGCGCGATCGATCGGACGGCGCGCTACGGCGGCAAGATGGACATGTTTCTGCGCGTCGACGGCGAAAAGCTCGGCTTCTGGAAAGGGCTCAAGTTCAACGCGCAATATGAGCATTACTTCGGCCGCAATTTGAACCGGCAGGATCTCGCGCTGCTGCCGGTCAACGTCGCCCAGGCGTTCATCGAGCGCGACGGCTATCACTCGGC
The DNA here is from genome assembly GCF_051062815.1 of Methylocystis sp. Taxonomy (GTDB): domain Bacteria; phylum Pseudomonadota; class Alphaproteobacteria; order Rhizobiales; family Beijerinckiaceae; genus Methylocystis. Next base: position 11,823 of record NZ_JBPFDU010000018.1, read on the forward strand.
GTTGTCGATGACGCTGACGCAGGAGCTCAGCGAAGAGCTTTCGGTGACGATCGGCAAGTTCAACATGCTGACGCTCGCCGCGCAGACGCCGCTGGTCGGCGGCGGCGGCATCGACACCTTCATGAACCGCGCCTTCGCGCTGCCGTCGACCGGCATCGGCGTCAGCTCGCCGGAAAGCGTCGCGGACCGGCTGATTATCGCGCCGCCCTATCTCTTGGGCGGCGTCGCCGCGCTCAAGACCAAATATTTCGACCTCAAGGTGATGGTCGCCGATCCACGCAACGCCCAGCAGCCGCGCGTCATCACGCGCCCCTTCGAGCGCGGCGTCGGCGCCGGTCTGATGGCGACCGTGCCCGTCGAGATCGGCGGCCTCCGCGGCTTCCATACGCTGCGCTTCGCCTACAGCAACGCCAGGGGCTTCGACCTCGACGACATCGGCGAAACCCGGCAGTCGATCGCCCGGCTCCGCGGCTTGACCAAAAAGGGCTTCTGGTTCGTCTCCTACGCCGTCCAGCAGTATCTGATGCAGAGCGAAACGAACCCCAAACTCGGCTGGGGCCTGTTCACGCTCGCGACGCTGTCGGACGGCAATCCCAATCCGGTCAGATGGAGCATGCTCGTCGGTCTTGCGGGCAACAATCTGATGACGGGCCGCGAAGACGATCTCTGGGGCGTCGGCTATTACCATTACGGGCTGACCCAGCCGCTCCTTTCCGGACTGGCGGCGCGGCGGATCAATCGTCGCAGCGAAGGCGGCGTCGAGGCCTTCTATAATTTCGCAGTGACCCGATGGCTGCGGCTCTCGGGCGACGTCCAGATCATCGATCCGTGGAATCCGCTGCGGGCGCGGGCGAGCTATCTCGGCCTGCGTCTGCAGACGATATTCTAGTGGATAAAGTCTGACGATTGAGTCCTTGGAGGGATTCCCGTCGTTCGACGTGCAGATCCCGCCGGCAAGCTCGCGCATGCGATCCTCGACAATTACGCCGCTCACTAGATCACGCTGCATTTGGGCGGAATCGCCCAAATGCAGATAAATCGATCGATTCCCAAAGTTTAGAGCGCGCTCTATGCTAAAAACCGGTTCCCACTTTTTCGCAGCGCGCTCTGGCGCGCTAACGGCTTCAGCGCCACGAACGCTTCACCTTCCACTCGGGGACACGACCACCGGCGCCGTGCAATGGAACGATAATAGTCCAGAGGACTGAACAGACAGAAATAGTATTCAATCACCGAGGCTTACCCGGAAAAAGCGAAAGAACGAGACCGTCGCGCCCGTTTTGGTTTACAAATGACTGTGGATATTGATACGGTCAGCGTATCGGCTCTTTCAATCTGACGTAGCTGATCGATACGGAGTCATCTTTTCTTCCGTGGCGGAGTTTGGCGTACGCGTTCATGGAGTGACGAAAAACAGCAGGGCCGGGGGCGCGAAGAAATAGATGCGACCAAATTGCGCCCGCCTCGGCGGTGCTACCGTAGAATCCAAACGCTCGAATGGCGCAGCGATCGCTCCCGAAAGGTCAGGCGGGACATCGGGCTTTCCGCGACCAAGTCCGCATGGTGAATATTGCGGGCATCTCGTCAAGCAGCTTCTTCCGCCAGAGCGACAAAAGCTCCAATCGCAGCGCGACATTGATGACTATGCACATCAAGCAACTCGGCGACGGGTCGCAGTGACGAGCCGAGACGACGGACCTCAACTTGGTATTTTTCTTTGGGGCGCCGCAATGATCATCTTCTGGATTGCGCTTGCGTTTTGTTTTTTTCTTGAGCGTAGCTCAAGACATGAGCGCGCGTCGCTATCGACATCGCAAGGGTTCGACGATTGCCTGCGAGATCGGATTTCTTCGAAATCGCTCCGTGTCAGCTCCAGTGCTATGGAGTCCACGAGCGCCATCTCGGTTGGTTAGCATTGGCCGCCGCCTCTGGCATGTGGGGTTGACTGCAGGACCGGCGCAGCCTCGATTGTCGGCTACGTGCTCGCCCTGATCATCTTACCGGCGCGAGGTGGAGAAGATACGAGTGAGCGCAGATACCAGCCCTTCCGCCTTCTTCAAGGCTGCGTCGCATGCCTTCAGCGAAACGATAGGCTCCTGCCGGGCGCGTCCAGAGCTCGTGGCGCTGCTCTGCGGGCAAGCTTTTGACAGCTTCACGCAAAACGTCGCCCTTCAGGCGGCAGGCGCGCCAGCGCTCGCCTGTCAGGGAGAATGCGCGGCCTGTTGCCGCCTTCGCGTCGTCGCGACAGCGCCGGAAATATTTCTGCTCGCGCGCTTCATTTCCGTCAACGCCGCCGCCTTTCGGGAGCGCGGCATAATGCTCGGTAAGCGCATCGCCGACGCCGATCAGGCCGTTGGCGGCCTGTCCGAAGAACAGCGACTGACCGCCCAGCATGCCTGCCCGCTGATCGAAGGCGAATTATGCCTCGCCTATAAAATTCGTCCGCTTGCTTGCCGCGGTCATGCGGCCTTCGACAAGGCGTTATGCCTTGCGGCGGTGAGAGGCGAAGCCGTTGAAGCGCCGATCTCCACGCCGCATCTCGTCGTCCGCAGCCTCGTTCAGAACGCCCTGATGGCGGCGCTGCGGCGCGCCGGACTGGCTTGGGGACTCTATGAGGTCAACAGAGCGCTCAATTGCGCGCTCTCCGCGCCAAATGCGCTCGAACAATGGATATCAGGCGAAGATCCTTTGACGAAGGCGCGAATTCCCGACTTCGACCTTATCGAAGCAGCGGCGATTTTGGACGCCGCCGCCACCGCATAGAGCGCGACTGCGCCCATCGACTTGAGGGAGATGCTGGAGAAAGGGCGCCAAGGCGCGCGACTTCAGTGCGGCGGCATCCAGATCCAGAGCGGAGGCGGCCCGGGAAACCGGACATCTTTTGCGATCGTAGCGTCGTCGACATTGTCCGGTTTCAGATAGACATAATAGTTATCGACGCGCTGAAATAACTCATTCGTGGGTGTGCTCTCGGGACTGACAAGCATGTTGTTGCTGAAGCGCACATGCATGTAGTGCGGCAATAATTCGGTGAATTTCGTGAGACGGGCCTCAAGAACGAAGCGATAGAGCTGTCGCCCGGTGACTTTCAGCACCGCGGCGGTCGCGTCGTCGATCGGCGTGAGCGGCGCTTCCTGCCAGCCGACTCCAACCTGCACGAAACCCTGCACACTCGGCGACATGACGTAAATGGGTTGTTCGGCCTTTGTGTTCTCCAGATAAATCGTCACCTCGTAACGGCCGTCGCCGAGCTGCGTAATCGACGCGATGTCACTCTGCAAAGTGGACGTTGCAAGTTCTTCGAGCGTGGCGAGTCGCTGCCGACCGGCGTCAAGTTCATACTGCTGGTAGCGCGCCACGCCGTAATTCGCTGATGACGCGAGGACGAACATCAGCGCCGCGGCGGCGAAGACGCGTCCCGCTGTCACCCACAGCGTTTTACCGAGTTTTTCGAAATCGCGGGCGCCGTCTGCATCGGCGCCGATCGGCGCGGGCGCTTTTAACGCGGACGCTTCGGGGCGCCGGATCGGCGCAGCGATGAAGCCGCGCGGCGCGTCGCTCGGAAGGAGAATTCCTTGCCGCATCTCGAACATGCGATCAACGCGTTGCGCCAGCGCATGGTTATGCGTGACGAGCGCCACTGCGAAATTTCCTTCTCGTCGCAAATCGTCGAGCAGCGCGAATATCTCTTCTTCCGTCTCCTCGTCGAGATCGCTTGTCGGTTCGTCCCCAAGAAGCAATTGCGGTTCATTGATCAAAGCCCGAGCGATGACGACGCGACGCTGCTCGCCGCCGGACATCTGTCCTGGGAAGGCTGTCATCCGATCGCTCAGGCCGACGCGGGCGAGAAGGCCTTGCGCGCGCGCATAGGCGCATTCCGGCGTCACGTTGTCACCGAGTAGCGCCGGCAAGGCGACGTTGTCGATGGCCCGAAGATTCGGGAGGAGGCTCGGGAACTGAAAGACAAAACCGATGCGCTCCCGCCTGACATCGGCGAGCTGCGCCTCGGACAGATCCCAGATCTCGTCTCCTGCCAGTTGAACGCTGCCCTCCGTCGGCGGCGTCAGCCCGCCGACCATGGCGAGCAGCGTCGATTTACCGGAGCCAGATCGTCCGACGATCGAAACGAACTCGCCTGCGCCGACGATCAAATCGGCAGAGATCACCGCGTCCACGCCAGGATCGCCGCCGTAGCGCTTCCGCAAACCCTTGGCGCAAAGAATCATCGCGCGCTTTCCATTTGGATCATCGCATAGGGTTCGAGACGCCGCGTCCGCCAAGCGGCGACAAAAGCTCCCCCGATGCCGATCGCGACGCCGCAGAGCGCGGCGGCGCCCGCGGCGATCCATATGATTCCGGCAGGCGGCGCGTCGAAGGGCACGCCGAGAGACGAGAAGTAAAAGCCGAGCGAACGGGCAAAAACGAAAATCAGCGAGAAACCCGCGCCGATGCCTAACAGGCCGCCAAAGCCTGTGATGAGCCCCGCCTCGATCAGGGTGATCGATATGATCTGCGCCGGCCGCGCGCCCATGGCCCGCAGCACGCCGATTTCGCGATAGCGCTCTTGGACAATGGCGGAAAACAACAACGACACGAGAAAGAATATCGCCAGCATCAGCAAGCCAGCAAAAATCGCCACGCCCCAGAAGAGACTGCCAAGCGATTGGCGCGCGGCGGTGAAGATCGGATTGCCCGTAACGATTTTGATTGCCGGGATCTGTCCAATGGCGAAACGCGCTTGCTCCGCCGAGGCGCCGGGCGACAGTTGCAGGAGAAATGCAGAGACACGATCCTGCGCGATTGACGGAAGGCATTCGGCCCGTCCCGCGGCGTGATCATGATGCGTCGCGCCGACCCCTTCCGAAGGCGAAGACGCGGGCGGATGAACAGGGACGTTCGCGGGGCGCGCCCGGATCGCGGCGGCGACAAGTTCGTCGAGCGCGGAAAAGGTGATGAAATAAGATTCGTCAAAGGGACCCACGCCCGTTCGGCCCAATCGGCCCGTCACGACCAGTGACCGACCGCAAATCGTCAGGGCTTCGCCGGTCTTCAGCGCGACCCGCTCGCCAACAAGCAGGCCTCCCGTGGCGGCCACGGGTTTCTCCCCCGCGGGCAGCCAAGATTCGACGGTGAAATCGGTCGCCTGATCATAGGCGATCAGATTGATCGCGCGCCCCTCGACGCTCGCGCGGATGAGATGCTGCGCGGCGACCTTCGCCACGCCGGGAACGGCTCTGAGCTTGTCGCCCAGCGCGACATCCAGATCGAGATCCGTCGGCTGTATCGTGAGCAACGTGCTGGTGATGTTCACCAAGGCGCCATGCGGCACGACAACGAGATCGGCGCCCATTCGCGAAAAGGTCGTCAAGATTCCTTCCCGCAGCGACCAGCCGGTGACAAAGCCGGAGAAGACAACCCCGACGGCGATCATCACCGCCAAGCCGAGCAACAGACTCCGCAGCAGCCGACGTCCGACGTTCTGAGCGCCGAGCCGCACCAGCAGGAAGCGCGAGCGATGGCGATTCGTCATGGGTGAAACCGTTATCTGCAGGTCGATGCGGGCTGGCTTGCGAGGCGCGGCCGCTTCGTTGAGTAGCCGCGATCGCTTGAGAGGCTCGTCGCCGGTTCCGCCAATCCCGTCAGACCGTGGTGCAGCGGCTGTGGATCAGTTCCTCATTGTTCCGCGGAACAATAACGCAGTCGTGGTGACCGCCAAAGTTCGGAATATAGCCAACGGGCTCCAGCGTATCCTGCGTGAAGACGAAGGTTCCTGCTTCGAGCCGTTGGAATCCGCTGAAGATCGCAAGCACATATTTGCCGTCATAGGTGACATGCATCGTCTGCAGGTCAACGCCCACATTCTCGAAGCGCTTGATTGTCGTCCATGTATTGGTGTCGACGACGACGATGGCGCTTTTCGCCGGCTTGCGATGCAGCTCCGAGACAAACATCTTTGAGCCGTCCATCGAATAGGTGATGTGGAACGGGCTCGGCGTCGAGCCAACCCAGTGCGAGTCCTTGAACTCCGTGACTCGCTTCCAGTTGCGTGGATCGCGGTCCGCACAATCGAACACGCCCATGCTGTTTTGGCGGGTGTTGTTCGTCATGGTGAACCATTTGCCGTGCGGTCCAAAGCCGCATTCGTGTCCCGACGACACGACATTGTCCAGCTTGATGTCCCAGATGCCGTCGGCGATTTTCTTGACCGGAATGCTTTCTTTCGTCGTGCCGTCAGGGGAAGAGATGCACGCAACTGGCTCCATCGTCGTGCGGTCGATGACGACGCCGACGGCGAACATGCGAAGCGTCACCAGCGAGAGCGGATGGATTGGATGGTGGACGCAATTATCGGCGCCGGTCAGCGTCTTCACCGAGTCGCCCGGAAGCTGTCCCGAATAGGCGAGATACTCGCCCATGGGCACCATCTCCCAATCGAGCTTGTTTCCCTTAACGCCGCGATAATCATAGAGCCCGGTGTCAGGCGCCTTTAGGAGACGGGAAACGCGAACGGTTCCTCCCTTGAACCAATTGTCCTCAAGCACGCCGTCCGGCTCGTTTCCACGCCAGTCGAAACGGAAGGCGTCGATCACCGTTGTCTTCTGGTTTCCGGTGGCGCGATTGAAGAAGGCGACCACATCCTTTTGCCCGTCCGCGACCGTGAAGCCAGACGCATCCGGGAAGATGACGGTATGCACGCCAAGTCCGATCCCCGTGGTCTCGGCGACATTCTCGAGCAAATTCATCTGCTGCCCGTCAAAGCCGACGCGATAGATCTGATTGCCCTGACCCCACAAAGGATCGAGCATTCCATGTTCCCGGATCTGCGTGGGGATGCCATAAATCAGGACGTTCTGCCCACCCTGAGTCGAGTTTACGAATTCGAAACCCTTGCGCGGGTCGGCCGAAGGAAAGGCCGCGAGATGATGGGCGATGGGGCAGCTGTCGCCGTAATTCCAATATTCGATCCAGGCCATTGTCTTGCCGGTCGCAAGATCCTGCACCTGAGCGCCCCCGCCGAGCTTCGTCGGGGTGAGCCAGACATAGTCGCCGAGCGTCGCAAGACGCGGCGCATTCGCCTCCGCCGCCGACGCTGAGTCTCCCATCAGGCGTGAGAACAGCCCTGTCGCGTTAGCGGACTTGCCCCCGAAGATGGTCCCGATGATTCCGGCCGTCGCGGCGCGTAGCACCTCTCGACGTTCCACCCGGCCATGCTGATTGAGAGGCCGCACAATCTGCGGCGCGGCGATCTCAGATGTTGCGCAATGTCCATCTTTTTCCGACGGGAAGTTTTGATCGGCAGACATCGGTCTCTCCCTAAGAGCGCAGCGGCTCAACCCAATCCATTGAATCGAGAAGTGAGAAATTCTCTGCGATATAGTTCTTCGCCCGGCAAGCACTTTTGTGGATGCGCAAGATTCGCTTGAGTGAGGCGGTCGCGCTTCTGACGTGGCCAACGAGCTACGCCCCGGGACAATAATCCGATCTTTCGCCGGCGACCCAGGCGGCGGAGACCGAAATATCCTTAGGGTCGAACGCCGCCATGTCGGCGCGATACCCCGGCGCGAGGCGGCCGAGCGAGCGTCCGAGACCTAGAAACTCGGCGGGGTGGCAAGAGGCGCAGCGCAGCGCCCGCTCCAGAGGCAGTCCGAGAAGCCGCACGCAGTTGCGCACCGCGCTCGCCATCTCGATCGACGATCCTGCAAGCGCGCCCTCCTGCGTGCGGCAACTGCCGTCGCGGACCGCGATCCGCGCGCCAAGGAGATCGAACTCTGCTTTCTTCCCGCCGACCGGCGGCATGGCGTCGCTCACCAGCATGGGACGCCCAACGCCACGCATCGCCAATCCCAGCATGGCCGGGGCGACGTGCTCGCCGTCGACGATGAGCCCATAATAGGCGTGGGGCGATTCGAGCGCAGCTGCGACAGGTCCGGGCTCGCGCGCGGAAAGCGGACGCATTGCGTTGAACAAATGCGTGAAGCCCGTCAGGCCCTCGGCCATTGCGGCGCGCGTTTGCTCATAAGTCGCCATCGAATGACCGAGCGAGACCTTCGCTCCCGCAGCGACAAGTTCGGCGATGAAGCCTGCGGGCATTTCCTCTGGCGCGAGCGTCACGAGCAATACGCCCGCGCGAAACGCGCCGAGCATTTGGCGATGATGGGCTTGTGGACGGCGGATAAACTCTCGCCGATGAACGCCCGGCTTTTGCGGAGACAAAAATGGGCCTTCGAGGTGAATTCCGAGAATGCCGGGCTCGCGCGGCATGATTGCGCTTGCGGCGCCAAGCGCCGCCGTCATCGCCTCATCGCTGTCGGTGATGAGCGTCGGCAAAAGCGACGTCACGCCGAATCTGCGATGCGCCTGCGCAATCTTCGTCAAAGCGGCGGGCGTCGGATCGGCGTTGAAAAGGACGTCTCCTCCGCCGTTGACTTGAATGTCGATAAAGCCCGGCGCGAGCCATGCGCCTTGAGCGACGTTGTAAACTTCAACTGACGATGGGAGGTCGGATCGCGGCGTCAGCGCCGCGATCCGCGTATCTTCGATGACGACCGCGAAGTCGTCATGTTTTTTTTCGCCGTCGAAGACGACGTCCGCGGCCACCGCGCGTCGAGAGCAGCCGTTCATCGCGTGCGCGTGATCTTGCGCAGGTGGCGCGGCCGGTCGGCGTTCTTTCCGCGCATCGCGGCCAGGCGGACGACCATGACGTAGAAGCTCTGGATCAGACAGATCGCGTCGGTTTCGGGATGTTCGGGGGGCAATGCGGGAAGCCGGTCCGGCGTCCGCTCCTCCGAGGAGGTGATAAAGACCGCCGCTCCCTTTGCCCTGAGATCCGCCGCGAGCTGCGTCATGCCCGCGGCGGCGGCGTCGGTCGGCGCAAACATGAGCACGGGATAGTCAGGCGCCACCAGGGCGACCGGGCCGTGGAGGAATTCGGCCGAAGAAAAGCATTCCGCGTGGAGGTCCGAGGTTTCCTTGAGTTTCAGGGCGGCCTCGCGCGCTATGGCGAGCGTCGGACCCCGTCCGATCGTGACCAGGCTTTCCGCGCCAGCAATCTTCTCCAGGACGCAGCTCCAGTCGAGATCGCCGGCGGCGGCGAGGCGATCCGGCAATGACCTCAGAGCATTCGCGAGGGGCTTGTCCTCGGCCCAAAAGGCGACCAGTCGGGCAAGCGCCGCCACCGACGCGACGAAGGTCTTCGTCGCGGGAATGCTCAGTTCCGGGCCCGCCGCCATCGGCAACGCGAATTCGCAGGCCTGCGCCAGCCCGCTCGCCGGGTCATTTGTGATGCAGGCGGTTACGGCCCCGCAGGCGCGCGCCGCAGCGGCCTGTTCGATGATGTCGCTGCTTTCGCCCGACTGTGAAATCGCGAGAAAGAGCTGGTCAGCCAGGCGCAGAGGCTGATGATAGATCGTCGTGATGCTGGGCGCGGCGGGCGCCACCACAACGCCGAGGTATCGCTCGATCAGATGCTTGCCGAAGGTCGCGGCGTGCGCCGAACTGCCGCGCGCGCAGGTGACGACGACTTGAGGCGGCTTGCGCCGTAAGCGATCCGCGAGAATAGAGAGAACCTCGGCGAGCCCGTCACCCTGCCGTCGCACGGCCGCCGGAGCCTCTCGCATATCGGAAATCATCTGCGCGTCGAGGACGGTCATTGGTTTCGGCGTCCGGTCAAACCCATCAGCACAGAGATTGAGCCGGACGCGCGGGAAAGCAAGTTCCAGCGCAGCTCCCGCGTCGGCGCCGGCGTCATGAGCTGGCTGATAGGAAGCTTAGCTTGAACTCTCTCCGTCATTGGCCATATGCGGCTTATCAGCTGGAATTGCGCCGATGTGCCCGACGGAGACCGAACGCCAAAGTCCGCGCTATGCCAAGATCGACGTCTGGGAACCGGCCGAGATCCTGGATTCCATGATCGAAGGGCAATTTTCCGCCGTCGCCGCCGTTCGCTCCGCGCGCCCCGCGATTGAGCGGGCGGCGCTTGCGATTGAGCGCCGGCTGCGTGGGCCTGGGCGGCTCGTCTACGTGGGCGCCGGCACATCCGGTCGCTTGGCTGCCCAGGATGGGGCGGAGCTCATGCCAACCTTCGGCTGGCCGCAAGATCGTCTTCTGCTCCTCATGGCGGGCGGACAAACCGCCCTGCTACACGCTGTTGAAGGCGCCGAAGACCAGGACCACCAAGCGGTCGAACTCGTTCGGCGCCATGAGATCGGGGCGTCCGATGTGACCATCGCGGTGGCCGCAAGCGGCACGACGCCTTTTACGCTCGCCTGTTTGCGCGAGGCGAAAAACAGAGGCTCCTTGACAATCGGCGTCGCGAACAATCGCGGGACGCCGCTTCTCCAGGAGGCCGATCATGCGATTTTTCTCGAAACCGGCGCGGAGCCGATCGCCGGCTCGACGCGGATGAAGGCGGGAACCGCCCAGCGAATCACGCTTATTCTGCTCTCGTCGCTCGTCATGATCCTGCTCGGGCGCGTCTACGACGGCCTCATGGTGGATGTGCAGGCTTCGAACAAGAAACTGGTCCGACGGAGCGAAAAAATCCTGTCGCGGCTGACCGGTCGCGGCGACGAGGAGATCCATGAGGCCTTGCAGCGCGCCGGCGGGAGCGTGAAGCTCGCCTTTCTCTTGCTGCAGGGCTACGGGCTCGCCAAGGCGGCGGCGGCGCTGGATGAGGCAGAGGGGCATTTACGTCGCGCGATGAGCTTGATGGTCGAGCGGCCAAAGACGGCGGACCTTCGAGAGACCCAGCCGTACATTCGGGAAGATGCGACGCACGAGTAGGGTTTAATCAGTTCATCCAAATTTCAGCTTCCGTATGCGTGTGATCGACGCCTCGGCGTGCGCCCGCATCGACGCATCCTGCGCGCTGGCCTGGAGCAGCCGACGGGCGAATTCCGCAGTCTGCTCCTGCTCGTCTTTCATGTTGTTGCCGATGAGGATAAAATCCGCGCCGGCGTCAACCGCCTTCGCGCAGGCCTCGCCCGTCGACATCAGCTTTTGCACGCCCTGCATTTGCAGATCGTCGGTCAGGATGCAGGCGTCCGGCGCCCAGCCGCGCATTTTATTCACCGCGACGGCGGAGAGGCAGACCGGCGTGTCTTTCTCCCATTGGTTGACGATGCCGTGGCTGAACAGAACCATCGGGACGCGCGCGATCAGCTTCTTGAACACATTCACTTGCGCGTCGGTCAGGCAATCGGAAAGATCCATGACGTGGTCATGGGGATTCACCTTCGCGCCGCCGGTGCCGGGAAAGTGCTTCAAGCAAAGTTTCAAATTCACCGAGCCAGCGACTTCCGCCAGCGCCTCAACGCATGCCTTTACAACATTGGGATCGCTCGAGTAGCTGCGCTGGACCGACCCCACATCCGGGCTGTCGGGGTTGATGTCGAGGTCGACGACCGGCGACAGGTTCACATCGATTCCGATCTGTCGCATCTGCGCGTAGGACGGGCGTAAAACGTCCCGCCGTTCCGAGGCGGTCAATCGCCCGAACTGGCGAGCGCTGGGCAGCGGAATAAAGCCGCGCTCTTCCTTCAACCGGCGGACCTTGCCGCCTTCCTGATCGATAAAAATCAGCGGACGCGAGGGGAGAGCGTGAAGACTCTCGCAAAGCTCCTCGAGCTGAGCCGGACCATAGACATTCCGTTCGTATTTCTGATCGGTGCAGTCGTAGTCGAAAAGAATGATCCCGCCCAAGCCGAAGCTGCGGGCAAAATCCTGCAGCCAGCCAGGGATGAGCGGGTCGCGAAAACCCAAGATGAACAGTTCGCCGATCGGCAGATCCATGAGCGTAAAATGGTAAGGGCGAGAGGACTGTCAAAGCAGTCCTCGCCGCCATCCAGCTCGATGTTGCGCTGATCGGCTGATGTCGGACGCACTCTCGTGGTCGGAGGCGCGTTAGGGCCGCCCACGCGGTCCGTTGATAACTCTGAAGCCGCGATATTAAAGTTTGCGCATAGCGCCGTCGGCTGTCTCGGCCCTGATGTCGGCGAAACGGCACGCGCCGCGGCGGCGCTGGAACGGCGTAATCGCCAACAGCCAGACATGGCTGATCGCCTTGGCCGACCCGGCGATATGGGCGGCGTAGTCGGAAGCGACGTCCCGCTCCAGCTCCCGCCACGTTCCGAGGTCCTTCGTGCCGGAACCGACGATCATATGGGTCTCGATGGCGTTCCAGCCGGCCAGCGGACAGCGGAAAACCTTACCCTCGGGCAGCGCCGCGCTCCAGATATAGGTGAGGTCCTGGCCATCGTCGAATTTCACGCCGATGGACAGATAATCGTGAACGGGCGCCTGATCTTCCGCCGCCGCAGACGGCAGCTCGTCGATTTTCCAACGCCAGCCGAGTTTCGGGCGGGAAGCGAGAGAAAGCGCCAGCGGCCGCTCGATAATGGAAGCGGCTCCCGCGCTCTCGCAGACGATCTCGCCGTTCGTGTCCCAAACGAAGCTCTCCTCGCCGCCGCCGAGCAAAAAGAGATTGGACCAGCCTTCCGGCAGCCTGCGGTTACGGCGCAGGCGCGCGAGTTCTGTCGCGACAAGAGCACCGACGTCGCCACTCTTGGCGGCAAGGCTCGCGGCAAGGCTCGCGAGAAGGCTCGCGAGGCCAGCAGCGGCGTCGCCTCGCCATAGAAGCGCAAGGCCGGTCATTTTCACGTCATCCTTGCGATAAACCTCCTCCGGAATGGTAAGCCGGCCGTCCGCGTCGGCGTACAGCGTCGCCAAGCGGGCGACCTCGACGGGACCGTCATGCGATGCGGTCATGGTGCTCGTGTCCGTGCCCGGACTAAAGATCGGCCGTCGACGCCGCGTGCGAGCGTGGAAGGCGAGACCGGGACGGAACCAGAGGTCATGCTGACGAGACAGCCACCATCGCCCAGTGACGAGAAAGGTGATCTGTTGACCTTTCACGGCCTCAAGGCCGAGATCGGTCCACGGCAGATCGGAGCCGTTTATCTCGAAGACCCGATAGTCCGCGAGTTCGGGCGGATGCGCCCCGGCGATGAGATCCTCGACGCCTTTCCTAAAATTCGCCGGCGCCGGAACGCCCTGTTCGGCGGCGAAGACGGCCTTCGACGCCTCGGCCGCGAAGGGCGCAGCGACGCCGAGAGCCATCGCGCGCCGCAATATGTCGCGCCGCGAAACGCCGCCCCATGCCGTTCCAGTCGCAGCGCGAGAAAGGTTGAGACAATAAACGCACATTGGCTTTCTTTCTGATCTCTCGTTCTGATCTGTTGCCGAAACGGCGTAACTGGCGCGGGTTCGTGATCGGATGGCGGAATGCTATGCTTCACGCCGAAGATCTGCATGCCAGGACATGCCGAAATCCGACGTTTAGTGGCGCGCGAGGGCGATGGATGCGACGAAAGGGATATACGCGCGCGAGCACGCTCGGGCCGATCGCCGGCGTCGTCACCGCGAACGGCGGCTCGATCGAGCGGGTCTTTCGCCGCGCCGAGCTTCCCCTCGGTTTGCTGGAATCGCCCGATACGCTTCTGCCTCTGCGCGATCATTTCCGGCTGCTCGCGATCGCCTCGCGCGAATTGCGGGACGAGGCTTTCGCGGCCCGACTCGGCCGCCAAACGTCGATCGCGGGCTTAGGAGTCTATGGCAAGTGGGTCATACAAGCGCCCACCTTGTTGGAAGCGATCCATCGCGCGGGAACAAGCCTGCCGCATATGATGCAGAGCGCGACGCGGCTCGCCGTCCGACGAGACGGCGACGAGGTGCACTGGTCATATGAGTTAGCCGACCCCGCCACGGATGGACGTCCGCAGAACGAGATTCTCGCACTCTGGTACATGATCGTCATGATCCGCCATTTCGTCGGCGCGGGCTGGCTACCAGATCGAATCATGGTTGGGGGTCTGCCCGCCAACGCCCGGCGTCGCATCGACGAGCAGATGGGCGTCGATACGGTAATCTGCGACAGACCCGGCGCAATCGTTTTCGATCAACAGCTGCTGATGGCGGTCAATCCGCATCTTAATGCGAATCGAGGTCTCAGCGCCGGCGAACTCGAACGCATCTTCGACATTCCGGATCCGGATGACATGCCGGGCAATGTCGGCGCCCTGATCGATCTTGAGCTTCTCGACGGTCGCCCTGACCTTTCCCGCATTGTTCGTCGGGCGGGTTTATCGCAGCGAACGCTGCAGCGCCGGCTCGCCGAGTCCGGACTGAGCTTCTCAGATCTCTTGAAGAATAAACTGCAACGACGGGCGATGAGTCTGTTATGCCAATCCTGGTCGATCACCGAGATCGCCTTGATGCTCGGCTATCGCGATCCTGCGCATTTCAGCCGCGCCTTCGAGAGCTGGAGCGGAGTAGCTCCCAGTCGATGGCGAGAATTGGCGAAGGCTGGCGGATGAGCGTTTAAATTCTGCTGTCATCATCTTCGCTGCGTTCGCAACTGACGCATGAAAGCCTCGACCTGCGCCTCCCCCACGCGGATCCTCGAGGTGATGAAACGCGAACCGGCAGGTCGTGACATCGAAAGCCGATCCGCGAATGCGAGTCTGAAGCCGCCGTCAATCGACGCGCTTCGCAGCGGACCAGCTGGATCGACGATACGCATCTCGTATCAAGTTCGAGAGACAACGAGAATGCCTGTTCCGATCATGGCTGAACCCGCGGCTCGGTTCATCAGCTTGATGCGTTGTGGCGAATGAAAGAACCCGCGCGCCCTGAAGCTTGCAAAAGCGTATGCAAAACAGACGGTCAGATCAACGCATAGGATGATCAGCGCCACGACGAGCGCGTCGACCATTGTGAGATGACGCATATCAAGCAGCAGGGGAATCATTCCCGCATGGAAAAACATCGCCTTTGGGTTCCCGAGGGAAATCATAACTCCCATGACGAAGCTTCGAGCGAACCCAGCGCTACTGCTATCGGGACCCTGCGGCTCATTGCGCTTTGAAGACAGCCACAGTTTCAATCCGAGCCAAACCAGATAGGCGGCTCCCACAACCTTGATTGTCAGGAACATCCATCCCAGGGAGTGGGCGACGAACGCCAATCCAAACAGCACAAACATCGCCAGGGGCACATCGCCGATCGCTACGCCCAGCGCCAATCCCGACGCGGCCTTCCAGCCTTTGGTCATCGCGGTCGCGATAATCGAGACGATCGCAGGTCCGGGCGTAGCGGCCGCGAGCGTCAAGGCGCCGGCGTAAACCATGAGCGAAGTCATTGTCATGGCATATTCACCTTCGATTCCCATTTCCGCCCGCCCAGCGTCGTTGCGGATGTTGGATCAGGTTGTCGCAGCGGCTTGGCCACGCGGTCCTTGGCGCAACCGGAGCATGACGTTCCCTCCGCGTTGAAACTCGTAATCGACAATTCGCTCTTCGCGCGAAGCTGAGACATCATCGTGGAAAATGTCGAGACGATCCGCCCTCGATCTCGACGGCGCCGAACATGTAGATGGGATCGACCGATATGACGTGCGCGCCTAACGTCGTGGCATCAGCGTTGAAGCTGGCGGGCCCATCCCCGCAACCCAGCACGCCTCCTCGCAAGTCTGCGTCGGACAGCGCGAACATTGCGCGATATTCCGCGAAGCTTCGCCCCCACGGAACGATGTTGGACAAGTTCATGGCGCTCTCCAGTCATAGGAGCCGCCGCAACGCCGCTGGGATCGAGGGATTTTGGAGAGAGTAGGACCACGCCCGCGGAATCACGGCGGCGATGGTCGATCATTGACGAAATGACGACGCGCCGCTCTTCAGAAAGAGCGCCACCAAAAAAATAGGGCGAGATTCACGGTGAGGATCATATGACCCGAATGTCATGCAGAGCGATCGGCTGTCAATAGGCCGTCGCCAACGCAAGCGGGCGGGTGGCTCTCAACCATTCCGCAACCAGCGCCCGGCCATGCTCGCCCGCTACGAGCAGCAGCTGAGACGTCTACAAGTGGCGCCGTCCCGCTCCCTCGCGCCTGCCAGGTCCCCGCCGGGAGCGGGAGCCTTTCCTTTGCCCGCGCGCCGTGCGACAAGCCGGCGGAGCCCCCGCGGTCGGCCGGCCCGCCGCAGGCCGTCCAGTTCGCCTTGCTCGTAGGGTCCGGGTCGCGCGCCCATGTCGGTCAGACATCCGATCATCTCCATCACCGGCTCGTCCGGCGCCGGCACCAGTTCGGTCAAGGCGACGTTCGAGCAGATTTTCCGCCGCGAGCGCATCGAGGTCGCCTATGTCGAGGGCGACAGCTTCCATCGATACGATCGCGGGGAGATGAAGGCCAAGCTCACCGAGGCGCATGCGGCGGGGAACCAAAATTTCAGCCATTTCGGCCCGCACGCAAATCTGCTGCCCGAGCTCGAGACGCTCTTTCGCGAATACGGCGAGACGGGCTCCGGCCGCTACCGCCATTACGCCCATGACGAAAACGAGGCGGCGCGGCTTCGCGTGCCGCCCGGGACGTTTACCGATTGGGTGGAGCTGCCGGCCGATACCGACGTGCTGTTCTATGAAGGGCTGCACGGCGCGGTCGTCACCGATGACGTCAATGTCGCGCGCTACGCCGATCTCAAGATCGGCGTCGTTCCGGTGATCAATCTGGAGTGGACGCAGAAGCTGCATCGCGACCGGCATTCGCGCGGCTATACGACCGAGGCCGTCACCGAGACGATTCTGCGGCGCATGCATGATTATGTGCATTATATTTGCCCACAGTTCTCGGAAACGGACATAAATTTCCAGCGCGCGCCGACGGTCGACACCTCGAATCCCTTTGTCGCCCGTTCGATTCCGACGCCCGACGAATCGATCGTCGTCATTCGCTTTCGCGATCCGCGAGGGGTGGACTTCCCCTATCTTGTGGCGATGATCGCGGGAAGCTGGATGTCGCGCGCCAATTCCATCGTCATTCCAGGCAATAAGCTTGATCTCGCAATGCAGCTGATCCTTACTCCAAGGATCCTCGAACTGGTCAGACGCAGGAAAGGCGTGACGTGAACGACACTATATTGACGGCGGCCAAGGAGACCTCCGCGTCGGCGGCTGGCGCAAAATCCGATCCGACGCGCTACGCCAACGCCATCCGCGCCTTGGCGATGGACGCGGTCGAAAAGGCGAAATCCGGCCATCCCGGCATGCCGATGGGCATGGCCGACGTCGCGACCGTGCTTTTCCAGCGCTTCATGAAGTTTGACGCGAGCCGGCCGGACTGGCCGGACCGCGACCGTTTCGTGCTGTCCGCCGGCCACGGGTCGATGCTGCTTTACGCGCTGCTCTATCTGCTCGGCTATCCGGGCATGGGCCGCAAAGAGCTCGAAAACTTCCGCCAGCTCGGTTCTCCGACCGCGGGCCATCCCGAATATGGCCACGCCGCCGGCATCGAGACGACCACCGGTCCCCTCGGCCAAGGGCTCGCGACCGCGGTCGGCATGGCGATCGCCGAGCGCCTCTCGGCGGCGCGCTTCGGCGACGATCTCGTCGATCATTTCACCTATGTGATCGCCGGCGACGGCTGCCTGATGGAAGGCGTCAGCCATGAGGCGATCGACCTCGCCGGACATCTGAAGCTCTCGAAACTGATCCTCTTCTGGGACGACAATTCGATCTCCATCGACGGGCCGACGAGCCTCGCGACGTCGACGGACCAGATGGCGCGTTTCGCCGCCGCCGGCTGGCATGTCGCCCATGTCGACGGCCACGATCCCGAAGCGGTCGCGCAGGCGATCGCCGCGGCGCAGGCCGATCCGCGGCCTTCGCTCATCGGCTGCCGCACGCTGATCGGCTATGGCGCGCCAACCAAGCAGGGCAAGGAAAGCTGCCACGGCGCGCCGCTCGGCGCGGCGGAGATCGACGCCGCGCGTGAAGCGCTCGTCTGGCCGCACGCGCCCTTCGAATTGCCCGACGACGTGCTGGAGGCCTGGCGCGCGGCGGGGCGCCGCGGCGCCAAGGCGCGCGAAGCCTGGGAGGCGCGACGCGCCGCGTCCTCGAAGGGCGCCGCCTTCGACGCCTTCATGAAAGCCGACGTCGCGGCGCAGGTCGCCAGTCCGCTCGCCGAGTTCCGCGCCACGCTCGCCGCCGAAAAGCCGAAACTCGCCACGCGCAAATCCTCGGAAATGGCGCTCGGCGTCATCAACGCCGCGACGCAGGCGACGATCGGCGGCTCGGCCGACCTGACCCATTCGAATTTCACCATCACCAAGGGCATGGGCGAGGTCGCGCCCGACGATTTTTCCGGCCGCTACATCCACTATGGCGTGCGGGAATTCGGCATGGCGGCGGCGATGAACGGGATCGCGCTGCATGGCGGCTTCGCGCCCTACGGCGGCACCTTCCTGGTGTTCTCCGATTATGCGCGGGGCGCGATCCGCCTCTCGGCGCTCATGGGCCTGCGCGTCATCTATGTGCTCACCCATGATTCGATCGGCCTTGGCGAAGACGGGCCGACGCATCAGCCGGTCGAACATCTGGCGGCGTTGCGCGCCATGCCGAATCTCCACGTCTTCCGCCCCGCCGACGCGATCGAGACCGCTGAATGCTGGGAGCTGGCGCTCGCCAGCCGCCACACGCCGTCGGTCTTGAGCCTGTCGCGGCAGAACCTGCCGACGCTCGATCGGCCGATTGGCGAAAACCTTTCCGCCAAGGGCGCCTATGTGCTGCGCGACGCGGTGGGAAAGCGCGACGTCACGCTGCTCGCCACGGGATCCGAGGTTGAAATCGCCCTCGCGGCCGCCGACATTCTGGCCACGCAAGGACTGAAGGCCGCCGTGGTCTCCATGCCTTGCTGGGAACTCTTCGAGGCTCAGTCCGAGGCCTATCGCGCCGAAGTGCTGGGCGGCGCTCCGCGCGTCGCGGTCGAGGCGGCGGTTCGGCTCGGCTGGGACCGCTGGATCGGCGAGCGCGGCGCCTTCATCGGCATGAGCGGCTTTGGCGCGAGCGGGCCGGCCGGCGAGCTCTACAAGCATTTTGGCGTCACGGCGGAGGCTGTGGCTGACGCGGCCCGTACGCTAGTTAAGACGTAAGAGATAGCGGAGGCGACAATGGCTCTCATCACACTGCGGCAACTGCTCGATCACGCCGCCGAGCACGATTACGGCGTTCCGGCGTTCAATATCAACAATATGGAGCAGGGCCTCGCCGTCATGGAGGCGGCGGCGGCGGTCGATGCGCCGGTCATCATCCAGGCCTCGCGCGGCGCGCGCGCCTACGCCAATGACGTCATGCTCGCCAAGATGATCGAGGCGCTTGCCGCCATCTGGCCGGACATTCCGCTCGTCATGCATCTCGACCATGGCAACGCCGAAGCGACCTGCGCCACCGCCATCCGCTTCGGCTTCACCTCGGTGATGATGGACGGCTCGCTCAAGGCCGACGGCAAGACGCCCGCCGATTACGACTATAATGTGCGCGTCACCCGCAACGTCGTCGACATGGCGCATTGGGTCGGCGCTTCCGTCGAAGGCGAACTCGGCGTGCTCGGTTCGCTCGAAAGCGGCATGGGCGAGAAGGAAGACGGCCACGGCGCCGAAGGCAAGCTCTCGCACGACCAGCTTCTGACCGATCCGGCGCAGGCCGAGGATTTCGTCGCCCGCACCAAGGTCGACGCGCTGGCGATCGCCATGGGCACGTCGCACGGCGCTTACAAATTCTCGCGCAAGCCCGACGGCGCCATTCTGGCGATGAAAGTCGTCGAGGAAATCCATCGCCGCCTGCCCAGCACGCATCTCGTGATGCACGGCTCGTCGTCGGTGCCGCAGGACTTGCAGGACGCCTTCAACGCCGCGGGCGGCGAGATGCCGCAGACTTGGGGCGTGCCGGTCGCCGAAATTCAGCGCGGCATCAAATATGGCGTGCGCAAGATCAACATCGACACCGACAACCGCATCGCCATGACCGCGGCGATCCGCGACGTTCTCGGCAAGAACAAGGGCGAGTTCGATCCGCGCAAATATTTGAAACCGGCGATGGAGGCGATGCGCGCTGTCTGCAAGCAGCGCTACGAGGAATTCGGCACGGCGGGCCAGGCGTCGAAGATCAAGCCGATCCCGCTCTCCGAAATGGCCAAGCGCTACGCCAGCGGCGCGCTCGACCCGCAATTCGCCGGCAAGAAGGCGGCGGAGTAGCGTCATGACTGGCGTCGCCATTGCGCCCTCGATTCTCTCGGCCGACTTCGCGCGGCTGGGAGAGGAGACACGCGCGATGGCTGACGCCGGCGCCGACTGGATCCACCTCGACGTGATGGACGGGCATTTCGTGCCCAACATCACCTTCGGGCCAGGCGTCGTCGCGGCGCTGCGGCCGGTGACGACCCTGACGCTCGACGTGCATCTGATGATTTCGCCGGTCGACCCCTATATCGCCGCTTTCGCGGAAGCGGGCGCCGACGTCATTACCGTGCACGCCGAGGGCGGGCCGCATCTCCACCGCTCGCTGCAGGCGATCCGCGCGCTCGGCAAGAAGGCCGGCGTATCGCTCAATCCGGCGACGCATGAAAGCGCGCTGCAATATGTGCTCGACGATATCGATCTCATCCTGGTGATGAGCGTCAATCCGGGTTTTGGCGGGCAGAGCTTCATTCCTTCGCAGCTCGATAAAATCCGCGCCATACGCAAGATGATCGGACGGCGCGCGATCCATCTCGAGGTCGACGGCGGCGTCACGCCGCTGACCGCGCCGCAGGTCGTCGAAGCTGGCGCCGATGTTCTCGTCGCGGGCTCGGCCGCTTTCCGCGGCGGGCAGCTCTGCTATGCCGACAATATCGCGGCGCTGCGGCGGGCCGCGGCGAGCGCCGGCGCGATCGCCGTGTGAGCGGCTTCGCCGCGCCGCCCGGCAGTTGATTGTCGCGACGGGGCGCGCTATCGCCTCACCTGCGCATTGGGGCGTCGCCAAGTGGTAAGGCAGCGGATTTTGATTCCGCCATACGGAGGTTCGAATCCTCCCGCCCCAGCCAATCATTTCAATACCTTATGCAGTTTATCGGAATGGCGTGGCTCGCTTTTGGCTCGCCTCACGCCGGCCGAGCGCGGCCCTGCCTCGACACGAAGTGAAGCGCTCGGTAGCTTCGAGTCGCATGCTCGTCTTCCTGATCATCCTTTTTGCCGTCCTCTTCATGCTGTTCGGCGTGCTCGCCTACGGCGCGATCAATGATGGGCTGCGGTATCTTTTCACCGGAATTTCGGTGATCTGCTTCATCTGGGTTTTGATCCTGGGGCTACGCCTCGCGACGCAGAGCGACGCGCCGGTGCCCCCGCAAGCCGCGACCGACGCACCAAAAATTGCGACGACGGAACCGATCAAAGCTGAACCTGTCCCGCCAAAACCGCCGCCGGTCGCCGTTCCCGCCACGCTGCCGAAGCTGGCGGAAAAAGGAACGTCCTTCCATCTTGAGCCCAGGCAGAGCAGCCCCATCTTCCGGATACCGAACGGCAAGCGCGCGCACGTTTCGGTTTTCGGCGGCGCGCTCACTGTGTATTCAGGCGGGGTTGTAAAGCTCACATGCGATCGACGCGGCTTTACGATTGCCGGCACCGGCGATGGCAATCAGTTCGTCGCGTGCGACTCGACAGTCGATGTCTTGATCGATGATGTTGCTGATTAGGATCGTCAGTGCCGCTCGCGATCAAGCGGCAATGGCGGCCATGAGTCAGAGCTGCGCGCTCTCTTCGTCGTTCGTCCTATAGTGCGACAGGGCCTCGAATGGCGATGCGGGGAGCGAGTTCTGGGGTAGTGGCTTCGACGCCGCCGGCGACTTCTGCGGGCAGGTGCGTGCGGTATGTTCGGTGCTACCGCAAATCGAGCACTTCTGCTTCTTCGGCGTTCCTCCCGCAAAAAGCTCCGCAAGCTGCTGGTCGATCTCCTCGCGCTTCCGGATGAGTTCTTTCGCTGCGGCTATTCGGCTTTCGATGCTCATGCCTTCCTCCTGTTGTCGTTCGCATGGTTGTCGTTGGCGTGGCGCAAGCGGTGGCGCGCCATCGCCACATATTCCTCGTCCTGTTCGACGCCGATGAAGTTGCGGCCGAGTAGCTTGGCGGCGACAGCCGTGGTGCCGGAGCCGAGGAATGGATCGAGGATCGTGTCGCCTGGCTTGCTGAATGAAGCGATGCACCACTTCATCACTTCGAGCGCTTTCTGTGTGGGGTGTCGGACGCGCGGCTCTTTGCTGTCGCGAACGAACCCGCGCCACCGGCTATTGAAAACTTGGGCGGGTTTGTCGAACGAAGTCCATGCAAGTTCGCAGTCAGCGAAGGTGCCGCAGGGTAGACCATCGTTCTTCCACCATACGAGCCAGCATCGCGAGGGGGGAAGGAAATGGGTAAAGTGATTGCCGCCCCAGATAACTTGACGCTTGCTCACGCGCAGCATCTCGTCGAAATAGACTTTCGGCGGAATGGCGTTATCCCATTTCTTTGGAGTGAACTTGCTGTCCCAGATATGGCCGTTCTTTGCGACACCGATGCCGTAGGGTGGATCGGTCACCACGAGATCGATGGACTTGTCGGGAAGCCGCACCAAGGTGTCGAGACAGTTCCCGAGGATCAGGCGGTTCATGCCGCCCTCCTGTTGTCGTTGGAGGCTTTCAGCTGTGCGAAGATGTCCTCGAACAGCGCGGGCGGGATGCGGCTGCGGTCTTTGGCGAGCGCGATTCCCTGTGTGCCGCTCTTAGAGCCCCGCGGCGCCGCTTCGTGACAGCTGTCGCCGTTCTTGCAGGGAGGCCGCGGAGTCCACCACCAGGCATTTGTCCAGATGTCGGTCGGCTTCATGCGCGTGTCGCCGTACTGGCAGTAAGTAACGGTGTGTCGGGTGAGGCCTTGCATGAACGGCATCTTGCGGAGCATCCCGCGCGGGTTCTCGATGAACCACCATGTCGGCCCCGTCGACGCGATCACTGCGAGTGTGCGTACGATGAGACCGATCGCGGCGCGGGCGCGCTTGGTCTTCGGCCGGCCATCGCGATACCAATTCCTGCCGATGACTGCGACGCTGAATCCCTCGCACGGCGGAGACGCCCAGAGGATGTCGGGTTTGCGTGGAAGGTCTAGAGGGCTGACCTGATTGATGTCTTTGCAAAGGTCGGGACTGAATGAGTTGTCGTTGTCGACGGTGAAAGTCTTGTGGCCGAAGTGGCGGGCGACCGCACTGAATGATTCGGTGCCGCTGAACAGTTCGATGGTCTGCACGAAAGTGTCCTCCGTTTCGAGAGGACACCCACCTATAACCAGAAATCGCTGTTGTAACCGTTACTTATGCGCCGTCATGAGACGACACATCACGTATGAAGTCGGGCGCAATTACGAAAATATTTTCGGTGCGCAAGGGCGTGCATCCACCGAAGAGCGCTTCGAATCTGACTTGACGAACGCCTGCCAGATGTTCTTTGTTCGTTCCTATGACGGCTGGGCGACGCGTCCCTCAAAACACCGCCGAATATGCGCGGTGGCTCGCCGGAGAAATCTCGCGCCGCTACCGCGACACGTGGTTTGCGCGCGATACGACGATGTTCGTTGCGATGGCGCTCGAAGGATACGCCGACCTACTCGATAGCAGGGAAGCCGCGAAGCTGACATTCACGGTGACCGCCATCGATGACTGCGGGCATTCAAATGTGATCGCCGCAGCAAACAATGTCGAGATTGCTTGGGCCGCGTACAGCGCAGCAATCCCGAAGCAGACGCACGGCCGCCTCTTGCTGCATCAGAGTGCGCGGATCATCGCGCAGCATCCGCCGGAAGCGGGCCAGAAGCTGCTTGAGGCTTGAAGAGGCTTTGCACCTGGATTCCGCTGTTGACCCTGAGCGGTCCTTCGCAGGACCGCCAGTCGTGTTCCGAAATGACACTCGACTTCTTCAGCTATCCTTTGCAAGGCTTAGGCTACACACGCGAGCGTGCCGCTTGGGCAAAATTCTTGATATTTGCAGGTGGCTTGTGGTCTTGCGCATCTGACGCAGATTGATGCCAGATATAGCATCGGCGCAACGGAGGGTTGGCCGCCATTAGCTTGGTGAACCGAATGCCTAAATTATTCCAGTTCACAATTGAGAAGGAAGCTCTGAAAGCACTGCCGGATCGGCAGCTATCCATCGTGCTAGGAGGAGGAAAAATCCTGAACGAAATGAATGTTTGTACCAAACACCTATGGTTCTGTATGAATACGGTGCACGCCAGCAGGGATGGTCCGGACAAGAGCGCTGCCTTCACCTCGCTTTCGTTCTTCCTGCGTGTCCTGGCTGGTCATGTCTTCGAAGCGTACGAGTATTTCCGGAAGGTAGTTCGTGTCGACGAGTTGCAAGCGTCCAACTCAAGCCTCTTAGACGCTGCTTTTTATGACGACATAAAGACGCTCAACAAGTATTTCGGGCCGAGGAATATAATCGCCCAGATGCGCAAAAAATTTTCTTTTCATACTGATCCGATGCTTCTGCGTAAGTCTTTCGAGTGCATGCCAGCGGGGTTCACTTACGAAGCTATATTGGGACAGGAGCATTCGGGTCACAATATTTTTTATGGCTCTGAAACGGTGATCATTGACGGGATTCAGCACCTCAAGCCTCACCCTGATTGGGAATACGCTATCAATTCGGCTTTCGAAGAAACAACCCGGATTGCCAATCTTCTATCAAAAGTCTTTCAGCGCATTATTGGGTCAATTATGACCGAGCATCTTAAGGTGTCGATGGACGACGCGGAACGGGTAAGCGTAACCGACGGCCCGCCGATCGACACAGTTCTGATTCCTTTCTTCTGCCAACCACCAGCAGGCCGATCCGCCAAATGACTGTCGCCTCGGCGCAAAATTGCGCAGCCGCCGATTTTTCCATATTTACAGCGCGGCGCGTGCACCAAAATAGCGTAATGCCCGACATGAAACGTCGAGGGTCGTCTGGTCCTGGCGCATTGCGGAAATTCAAGCCGGACAGTAATCGGCAGCGACTGATGAATTCAGAATCGCTGGGCCGCATATAGCGCTGCGATGCCGAAACAGACGCACGGCCGCCTCTTGCTGGATCAGAGTGCGCGGATCATCGCGCAGCATCCGCCGGAAGCGGGCCAGAAGCTGATTTCAACTAGCAATTAGCGGCTGCGCAGAGCGAATATGAACGTCACCAATAGGGTGACGAAGATTGCTATGCTCACCCAGTCGTAGCGCTCGCGCAGAGGGCGCTTGCGCCATTCGCGCGCTTCGTCCCGGTCTCGATTGTCTTGCCCTCGCCAGCCCATCTATGCAGCCTCAATCATGCGCGGGTCGTCGTCGCCGACGCCTGAACGGTTGACGCGAGTCGAAACGACCCATTCGCGCAACGCATCCTCGGGCAGCGGGCGCAGTAGAGAAGCGGGGTTGTCGCCGCGTATCCACGCCGCTGTATCTCGCCAATCGAGGATGACAGGCTCGCGATTGTGATAGGCGCTCATCCACTCATTGGCCGGGCCGACGATGATCGTTGCCGAAAGAACGTCCTCGCCCTCCGGGCTGCGCCAATTATCCCAGAGCCCCGCAAAGGCGAGTGGCCGGCCATCCGGCGCGCTGAAGTAATGCGGAATACGCGTCGATTTTGGCCCCGTCCACTCGTAGAAGCCGCTCGCGGGAATGATGCAACGACGCGACTTGAAGGCGCTGCGCCACATCGGCCCATCAGTGACGCGCTCGGCGCGAGCATTGAATGTCGACGGCACTTCCTTGAGAGATTTCTTCCACCAGTAAGGCACAAGACCCCAGCGCATGGGAACAAGTTCGCTGCTATCGCCGGCGACGCGAATGACTTCGATCATGGTCGTCGGCGAGATGTTGTATCGCGGCGCGAGATTACGCGGCTGGCCGACAAGGTCGGCAAGACGTTGAAGCTCCGCCCAACTAAGCTGCTGCGAAAAGCGGCCGCACATTCAGCTGCCCTCAAATTCCGACCCAGTGAGACTCGGCGAAAGCCATCTTCAAACTCGCATTCGGCACTGTAGCACCGAACTGCCGATATCCTACCGGGGACGCACGCCTCATCTCGTCACTTTGTGCGTTGGCGCACCGCCATGCAGCTCCGTTGAGCGCATGACAAAAGAACAACCGCAGTGCCGTCTTGTATCTGGAGAAAGAAATGATCCGCCTTCGCCGGCCCATCGCATGCACCCTCTTTCTGTTGTTGACCGCCGGCTTGATATCGGGTGCGTCGGCCGCCGAATGCCAGCGCGCCGATGCGGCGCTCGCCGGTCACTACTATATGCGCGGTGTGATGGAAGTCGGTTCAGAGCTTCAGCTCAAAGCAAACGGCGAGTTCGAGTATATGCTCGCCTATGGCGCGCTTGATGAGTACGCTACGGGCTGCTGGTCGCACGAGGGGCAGACCGTCATGCTCGTCGTATCAAAATTCGAAGCCAACGCGGAAGACCCGATGAAATTCGAACGTCTCGAACTGGAGATCAAGCCCGATGGAAAGCTCGTGCGCCGGTTCGGTGACGGCCATGCAGGCGCATATTCGCGCTAACGCAGGATAGGACGAAGAGAGCCTCGCGTCGTACGCGGGGCTCTATGAGTTTGGATCAGATCGCATCATTTGCGCTCGAACAGCGTCGGCTCGTCATATCTGCCGGTCGCCGTCTTCTGTGTTGGTGGCCGGCAGTCTTTTTCCGTCGATGACCACGAAGCGCGAGCCACTCATGTCACCTCCTCCAACTTTTCCGAGAACGCCCGCAGATAGTCCGCGGCTTGCGATGCCTTCGATGCGGCCGTGAAGATCGCACGCTCGTCTGTTTTGAGCAGTGACAGCCAACTCTCGATATAGCCGGCATGGCGCAACTGCCCCTGCAGACCGAGATGCGCGCAGAGGAATGCCGCGCCTAGCTCGGCGACCAGCTCCTCGGCCGCATATGCTTTCGTGCCGAAGCGATTATTGAGGTCGCGGTTGAGGCGCGATTTATGGCCGCTCCAATGCACAAGCTCATGCAGCTTCGTCGCTTGGTATTGCTCTTCAGTTTCGAACATCTCGGGGTAGGGGAGCGCGACGAAATCCAGGGAGGGGACAAAGCATGCCCGATCTCCTCCATGGCGGATGTCAGCGCCGGTCGCTGTGGCAAACGCGTCGGCCGCTCCCGCTGGCGGCGCTGGCGCTGCTGGGGCGTCGGGCGCATCGAAGCCGTCCACCTGGGCGACGTTGAAGACGGTGAATGCGCGCAGCATGGAAATCTGGCGCTCCTCGTCGGCATCGTCGTCCTTTTTCACCGACAATCGCTTGGTGAAGACAACCTGTGTGCCTTTCTCTCCCTTGCGAACGCACGCGCCTTTTTCGAGCGCCTGTTTGAAGGTGATCCAGGCGTTGGTGGTGTAGCCGCGCACATCGGCCGCGTGCCACAGGATCGGGATATTTATCCCGCTGTAGCAGCGCCCGGTGATGGCATTGGCCGGTAGAATCCCGGTGCGGTTGCCGCTCTTCCACGGCTTCACCCAAGGCGCGGCGCCCTGTTCAAGCTCGGCGATGATGGATCGGGTGACGGCTTCATAGACGGCGGCGATCTTCATCGCCGCCTCCGTGTCAAAGACCGGATCATTGGGGTTGCTCCTCGCTATCAGCGAACCGGAATCGGCACGCTGAAGCGCGAGGGGGAGCCTGCCTAGTACATTGTACCGCCTGTCAGCACGCGCGAGCGGGCGGTGGATTAAAATGTTCCGTCGGAATGTGATTAAATTGTTTTCATGACATTGTGCGAGCGACGCCACAGCGGGTTCACAATGTCTTGGTAGAAAGAATCATTCCTCGACGGCTCTCCGCCTGGCTCGCACGCAGCTCTTCTTTGCGGCGCAGCACACCGAGCAATGCGAGGTCAGCATCAAACGAAGTGCGATATATGGTCGCCATGAGCGGCCAAGGTGGAGTCATACCGATGATTACCCTTGAAGAATGCGCAAAGTTCGCGGCGCTCGAAACAAACGAACTCTTCATGGGGGCTGTCCTTTCGACGAGGCATCAATCGCTGCTATCGAGTTACCTTTTGAATTTGAAGCGCGACCCTAGCGCCGTACGTAAGATGATTGTCTCTGACATTCGTGCGGCGATTGACTTGGGCGCGTCGAAATATGCGGCGGATCTCGTTCTCGTGCTTCGGATGTTCCTCTCCAAACATACGGAAGCGAGAATTTCGCAGCAGATGCCTCGCATGAGTACCCGCGCGTATATGACATGCAGTGTCGCGCGCCGGATGGGGAGGGGAGACTGCTCAGCCACTTGTGCCGCTGAAGATCGGGCGGTCAGGCGTTGTTGTGTGGATTAGAACAGCATGCCGGCGCGGTACAGGAGCGAGCCGACCCACAATACGAGCGCCAGGTAATAGAGTGCCCAGCCTTCGGCCGGTGGAAACCAGCGGGAGAGCGTGCGGAAGTTGTGCACGTACCATTCGCTCCCAAATCGCACCATTACGTTGGCACTGATCGCGTCGATGAGGAGAACGTAGAAAATGATCGCTTCCATGCACGTCACCATGCTCGATGAATACTTCGGAATGGCAATGTGGGCTTGGCACGCAGGATTCCTGACAGTCGTCCGCGCTGTCGCCACCTCACTCTAAAATTGGGTTCTGACCCATGTGAACTCCGGATGCGTCGAGATGATGCGCTGCCACCAGGTAACGTCATCTCTCACTATTGGCGACCTGTCATTGAGCCTGATTTGAAAGGCTCCGGGTTGCTGCTGTAGCGCGTCGAAGATCGCGCCTACCATCTGTGCACCCATCCCGGCTCGCAGCGAGTTGATCTCTTCGATGTAAAGCTCCGGCGGATCAAATCTGTTGGTAAGCATGAGCGATATCCCCGACGCTGTGTCGTTACCCGCTTTAACGATCATTTTAGGCGAGGTCGAAGCGAAAATCTCCCAGAAGCCAGGGCCGTAGGATTTTAATGTCACGTACAGCTGCAGCCTCCGCAAATTTAGATAAATTGCGCTGGCGGTCGTCTCGACCTGCTGATCGTCGGGTCTTCCTTCAGGGGGCATGCTAAGCAAATATTCTGGTTCTCCCACAGATAGAATATGTGCCGCGAACGTCCCCAGGGATGCTCTCCATTCGGGACGTTGCACCTACATCAGCGCGGTGCAAGTGTTGGCCGGGATGGGGAATCGGAGAAGGTAGACAAGAACAAAGTCGACCTCATAGGGCGGCGCTTCTGTGCGCACGCCTCGTATGTTCGCTGATAATCGCGCTGAGAAGGATGAAATCGACGCCCTGAATGAAGGATGCGAGCCGGTGCGATCGCTCTTGGTTTATAGATCGCTACTGTTCCTGGAATATTGGCACGATGTTGACCACTGCGGTCTGATCTGTCCAGCTTGCACCACGGTACGGCGTGCAGTGGAGCGTGTAGGTGGTGCGAGCGATGATGCCGCGCGAGACTTCGCTGCCTTTCGAGGAGCCGCGGGTGGTGGTCGTCCACGAGTCGCCATTGGTGCCCGAAACGGTGCAGCCGATGACGTTGATTACGTTCCAGAAGACACCGGTCGTATCGTTCTTCTTGACGAGCGTCGGACTGACCTTCCACGTGATGATCTTCGGCTGCGGCGGCGGATTGCACACGGCGTTCGTGCAGCCCCATTCGCACTCCTCGAAGAGCGTAAGCCTCCGCCGAGGGCCGTCTGGCGATTGGGGCTGACGGCGGCGATAGTCGTGCGCGTGGCGCGGGGATCGTGTCCACTATCGATGATGGACACTATCTCCGATGACCGAGGCGGAAAAAGACGAGGCTGCGGGTTC
>NZ_JBPFDU010000019.1:0-5827 GCF_051062815.1 Methylocystis sp.
CTGGTCGCTCCGCGCGGATCCTGTTGGGCGTACGCCAGGCTTAGGCCACCGACGATGCTGGCCATCGCCAGCAATGGCCAAATCGTTTTACTCCGCTGCATGGCAAGCTCCTTTTGCTCGAACCCGACTGTCTGTTACGAAAACAGGCTAATCCTGACTGGCATTCCCCAGATAGCCATCAATTTGGCTTTCCGGTGAAAACTGCCGGCTCTGGCGTAGTAAGCCCCTTTATCAGCCGCCGAACAAACGCGGGCTTAATTCATATGCGCACTTCTCCCGTGAGTTCCAGTCAACGTATGAACCGAGCCAATCCAACTACAGGGCAGCCGCGCATGAGGGGTTACGCGCCGCCAGATTTCAGCGGCTCGCCTGACTATGCAATCCTCCTGGTTGCGATATGCCCCGCAGCGCGTCTCCGCTGACATCAGGCCCCTCGCCTGCGGCAATGTCTCCGAGCGACACGATGCCGACAAGTCGTTTGCTCCGATCGATGACCGGCAGCCGACGTAACTGCTGCTGGGCCATGTTTTTGGCGACCTCTTCGACTTCCTGATCCCCAAAGCAATATTTTATCTCTTGGGTCATGACCTCACGGACCTTGGCGTCAAGCCCTCTGCCTTCGGCGACGCACCGGACCGCAATGTCTCGATCCGTTATCATCCCTATCAGACGATCATTCTCACTGACCGGCAGGGCGCCTGCGTCGATTTCCGCCATTGTTTTCGCAGCTTCGCGGATCGTCTGGTCCGGATTGGCCATGTGAACGTCAGGCGTCATTATCTCCGAAACTTTCATATGCTTGTCTCCCTATTAGAGTTCTCCCCTAGCGAGCGCTCTCGGAAAGTAGATCCAGAATTCTTCTTCCGTTCCGCCAAGGAGCGGCCGAGCGTTATCGCCATTCGTCCCGGAACAGTTCAGTTGGCGGATGCGATCGCGCCAGCTGAAGCTGTCTGAAAAGGTCCGCCATTTCACTTGTCCTCTCGTCACTGGAATGAGCCGGAGCACGTTCCCAGGAAGGGGACCTTTAATGATCCAATTGTCGAATTTCACGAGGACCATCTGCTCAACCGGTCTCGACCGGGAGGTCCGCCTTTTCCCAATCCGCCTTCCCGGCCTCATAGTCGAACACCTGGGTGTAGCCCAGGCGATCCAAATGCTTTGCAGCTTGAGGTGAGAGCTGGCATTCATCGCTAGCGCAGTAGACGATTACCGGGACATTCTTGTCCGGAACCGCACTCTGGACGCGTTCATCGAATGCGGAGTCGAATGGAACGTTAATCGCTCCCGGCAGATGCGCTTTTCGGAAACTTTGCTCAGGAAGAACCTCGACAATGGAGGCATTCCTTTGCATGAGCGACTGGACCCGCTCGCGCGAGATCTTTTGCATGACTGTCTCCTGGCGCGCCCACCCACCGGGTTCGACAGGCTAATAACGCATCGCCAGAAGAACAGTTCCCATCAGCGGCAATCTAGCTCCGTGCGCTGCTCGGCAGTGCCGCTAAGCATTGATCAGGGCGCGGACCACGCTGCAGGAAAGGAGTGTTCCGCAGATTGAAGACTTTCAAAAATTCCCTTCTCACGTCGGACTCGGACTACCGTGCGTTTCACTTCGTCATCGCGGTCCCCAAGCTCAATGCGCTCCATAGCGGCGCTTGCGCAGCGAATTCGTCACAGTTAAACCTTGCGGCGGCTTCCAGATTTTGCGTGTTCGACCAAACAATTCGCTGGCGTTCGGCACTATTCCCTCGCGAAATAATCTCCTCCAATATTTTTATATAGCCACGATAACCACAAGTTTCGACATAGGGTTGAATGCGTTCGAGCCACAGCTTGATGTCGTCGATGATAGCCCGCGTTTCTCCCTGATTGTTTGTAATCAATTCGGCCTGCAGACCATAACGCATGGCGCGCCATTTGTTCTCGCGTAGCCGCCATGCGTGCGGACGCGGCATTTCGTCCAACCATCCTTGGTCTCTCTGAAACCAGAGGGCCGATGCGTGGACGAAGGCGGCCAGATGCCCGCAGCTTTCACTGCTGCGGGTTTTTTCGACCGCACGCCCGGCCCCTCTCTATTCTCTTCGACGAACTCGACTTCTGCCACAAAATTTAAGACTTCTCCGGTTTTGAGAATTATTCCTCGACCTCCTCCAAGCTCCCACTACAAACCCAGCGTCCCGCGATGGCTGGAATTACTGCGCCGCCCGACATGACGTCCGCTCCACCATATTCCCTGCCGCCGCGCGCGCGTGGGCAAGATCGACGGAACCGTTCGTCGCGCGCCGATTTGGCTAGCTGCCGAAAAGCTTAGGCGCGTTCGTCGCACCCGAAGCGACCGCTCCAGGCGCGACGAACCGCGCCCGTTCAATTTTTCTTGGACTACTCTGGCTTCTCTCCCGCGCGGCGTTAGGTCATCCAAGCGAAAAAACCCGCTCAAACGTCAGCTATTCAATGATCGCCAGTTACGCCAGCGCGCACAAGCGCATCAACGAGGTGCTGGAGCTTTTTGTGGGCGGATGTGCGGTCGTGTTGGCGGCGGCTGCAGTCCAAGGCCATCCGCGGTTACCTATAGTTTGTCTGTTATCGGGACTGATTGGCCATGCCATTCCAGCCCATCGCGCGAGCCCGCTTGGTCGGACACCGTCACACGATCCGCATCATGGCGAAAGAATCCGGCCAAATCTCGATCCAGACGACAGTCCATCTTTGAACTGTACGGGGCGGTGCCGGGCGGCCACGCCCGTAATAAGCGTCCCACCGCTACGCGTGGAGCAGTGTCTTAATTTGAAGGATCGTCTTCAAATGCTCTCAATCGTTCAATGAGGGACTTTAGCTCGGTTTGGCATAGCTCTAAATGAGTGCGGATCTCTCTCCTCTCCTCCTCCCGGAGGGGATTTGAATAAAGTTCGTCCCAGTCGATTTGGATCGACTCTCTGAGCGTATGGATATCTCGAAGCAATTTCTCTATTTCGTTCATAACATCGCCTGTATCGCAGTGCTCAGTCCATCTGGGATCTTCGTATTGGTGACAGGACCTTACCATCCGTCGTCGGCATCATGGGCCTCAGAATTGCTCGCATGACCCCTCCCTTCGTTTTCCCGCTAAGCAAACATATATGAAGCTAACTGTAAGATGCGAAGCCTGCGTCAAGGGTACTGAATTTCAGACTTAGCGTGCCAACCGCGCGCGACACTATTTTCCACTCGCGTCAGATCGTCCGAACTTTCGGGAGCGTTATCGGCGCGATCCCGGTGCGCGCTTCCAGGTCCGCACGGGAAAGCGGAAGTTCGGGGGCGCGGCCGCTCCACGAGCGCGCGCTGCGATCCGCGAGGCGGCGCTCGGCCCCGAGCATCCCGATACGGCGACGAGCCTCGACAATTTCGCCAGCCGCTCGATCGCCGCTCCCTGGATCCGGTCCGCTTTGCCCATGTCCGGCGCGAATCGGCCCGGACCTGGCAGAGGACGAGCCGAACCTCTGAACCCCGCAGGGGTCCAACATGGCGAGAACGGGCGATCCCATCCAGTTATCGCGCGTGCTCAACCTGCTCCAGGAACCGAATGTAGTGTTCGGGCAGGCCGTGCGCTCGAGCGCCCTCCCGCAAAAGTGTGAGGTACCGGAGCGATGGGTTGCGGTCGTCTTCATCGCCTTGGGCAATGTAGGTCACGGCCTGCAGCGCCATGCCGCTGCTGTCCTCGGCATCCAGCCATAGCGGCCGATACCGCCACCACGGAACGCCTTCCGTGGCGTCCAGACGAACGAGGTCGCGGCGCGTGATCTTGTAAAGGACGCCCCAGACCTCTGCGGCTGGATCGGCGCACAAATTGGCGGGCGCGGCCTTGCCCCTGGGGCGTCCCTCGATGTTGAAACGCAGCCGATATCCCCGGACCCGACCCGGGCGCCACTCGCGAGGACACATGCCGCGCCGCTCGCGAAAGGCGCTGTCGTGCATATTGGCGCCATAGGCGAAGTACCAGATTTCCTCGCGAGGCGGCCCGATAAGGCGGATGCCGTGCAGGCGATATAAGCACCAGGATAGCGCCCATGAGCTGGCAATGAGTCCGCTGAACTTGAGCAAGATCTTCTGCATCGCCCTAAATCCGTTAGCTTCTCATCCAGATCAGGTTGTCGTCCGCACATGCCAGAGTCTCTGACCACGCGGGGCCGATCGGACATTTGCAATAGCGAGCCCGATCATATTGACTTGCGCTTCGCTAACTGCGTCGGCACCCGAATTTATTGCACTTTCGCGGCTCAATGGCTGGCCGATGCGCTCCCCTACCGACGCTTCGCCAGCACCCTCGGGCTGGATTTCACGAAGAAGGTTCGCCGCTCGATGCGTGAACGCCAAATGCGTTCAGGACGATCAACGCAACATGTAGGGCTCGACAATCAGCGCCCTCTCGCCGCCCAACGCGACGCCAAAGTCGGACAACTGAGCAAAAGTCATCATTGTCTTGCTCCGAAAGCACGACGATCCTGCTCCACAATCGTCGAGCGCGCGCCGGCTATGCAGAAACTGGTTTGGCGCGTGGAGCTTATGGCATGGAGCTGAGGAGACGATCGAATCCGGCGCAAGCGCAAGACAGCATAGAATCGCCATTTGTCGCGGTCCGCGATCATCGGTTCGTCAGATACGGTGTTCGGCGTTGATTGGCGATTTCGTTCTAAGGGCGTCGCGTCTTTTTCCTGTGCGGCGGTCGCGATGACGGCGATTTACAACGCCGCCCGCGAGGATGATCTCGATTTGATCGGACGTCAGACCATGTTGCGTTTCGATCGTGGCGCTCGCGGATTCCAACACGATTTTCCCGCTGCTTTCGAGCTTGTGGCACAAGTTCCGCACCCGGAGCGTATCGTTCTCTTTCAGCCTGTCATAGTCCTGCGGCTCGACGAAAAGGAGCGGAAGGATTCCGTAGTTGATTAGGTTTTGCCTGTGTATTCGTGCGAAGCTCTTCGCAATCACGATCCTGAGGCCGAGATAGCGCGGCGCCGCGGCGGCATGCTCGCGCGAGGAGCCCTGACCGTAGTTCTCGCCGGCGATGACGGCATGTCCCGCCTCCCGACCGATTGCCCTCGCGCGATCGACATAGGTCGGGTCGACGCGTTCGAATGAAAAGTCAGCGATCTTCTGGAGATTGGAACGATAAGGCAATGCCTTCGCTCCGGCCGGCATAATTTCGTCGGTCGAGATGTCGTCACCCATCTTGAGAAGCACAGGCAGCTCCAATTCGTCGGGAAGCGGGTCAAATTCGGGCAGCGACATGACGTTCGATCCCTTCACCAACATAACTTCTCGCGCCTGCTCGATCGGAAGCGGCGGCTCGAGCAACGAGGGTGGCAATCGCGGGATCTCTGGTTGCGAGAGTCTCGGATAGGAAATGTCCAGCGTCCTCGGATCGGTGATCTTGCCGAAGAGAGCGGAGGCGGCCGCGGTTTCCGGAGAACACAGGAACACCGAATCTTCTTCGGTTCCCGAACGTCCCGGGAAATTGCGCGGCGTGGTGCGAAGCGAATTCCGTCCGACCGCTGGAGCTTGCCCCATGCCGATGCAGCCGTTGCATCCGGTCTGGTGAATTCGGGCGCCGGCGGCGACAAGCGCGCCAAGCCGCCCATCATTGATCAGCATCTGCAGCACTTGCCGCGACGTCGGATTCACATCGAAGGAGATGCCGGGCGGGACCGTTCGACCCCGGACGATTTCCGCGGCGATGGCAAAGTCCCGCCACCCCGGATTGGCGGAAGAGCCGATGTAGGATTGAGCGATCTCTTCGCCTTGAACTTCCCGTACGGCGACGACCTTGCCAGGACTCGACGGCTTAGCGATGAGC
>NZ_JBPFDU010000020.1:0-4437 GCF_051062815.1 Methylocystis sp.
ACCGGCGCACCCCGGACGAGGCTTACTTCGGCGCAAGGATAATCGCGGCGGCGGCATAACCGTCGCGACGATTTTGATGCAGCTCTGGTCGGGCTTCGCCCTCCCGACGCCGCATCAAAATCGCAAGGCCCCGCATTCAGAATAACCCGGCAGGAATCCACTTAACTTCCGCGGGGCGCTGTTCAAACAACCGGGACCAGCTCTATACTTCATGGCTGCTCCTTCCCGATGCTCGTGGCGATTCGACACCGACCACGTTCTCACATCTCGACAGGAGCAGCCGCCTTCATCACACCTCGGCCAAGACCCCAATCACCCCATCTGTCACTCAGATTGTCGCGCCATAGCACGGAGTACAAAGCGCTCACCCCAATCATCGGCGGCGCGATCGACATGCGTGTCGTGGGCGACAACTGGGATGAAATCCTGCGGTCGGGCGCCTCGATCAGGGCCGGAACGGTCGCGCCTTCCGCGCTCATGCGCCGTCTCGCCGCCTATCCGCGGCAGAACGCCATCGCCAAGGCGCTGCGAGAAATCGGACGCCTGGAGTGCACGCTGTTCATGCTCGACTGGATCAGCGACCCGGCCTTGCGCCGCCGCGCCAACGCCGCCTCAACAAGGGCGAGGCCCGCAACGCGCTCGCAAGGGCGGTGTTCTTCCATCGTCTCGGCGAAATCCGCGACCGCACCTTCGAAAATCAGCGCTCGGCCTCAATCTCGCAGTCGCCGCCATCATCGTATCCCTCCGCCGTGGGCCGCCTGGCATTGATGTCGGTTTTTGAGATAGCTGCCTGACGGGTGGCGCGATGATCGTGTCCATTTCAATTACAAGCGGACACTATCTCCGATGTCGAGCAACAATGACGATCCGGTGGCGCTCAGGCGCAAGCGTCGATCATGGGCTCTGGAGGAGAAGCGCCGAATCGTCGACGAGAGCCTTGAGGATGGGGCTTCGATCGCCGAAGTCGCGCGACGGTACGACCTCAACGCTAACCAGCTCTTCACCTGGCGGCGGCAATTTGGCGTCGAGCCGACCGCGCTGCAGGAACTCGCGCCGATTCTGCCCGTGACGATCACGCCGGACACGCCGACAGAAAATTCCGCTCCAGGGTCGACCGGCCAAATGGAGATCGTCCTCGCCGAGGGGGATCGGATCATCGTGTGGTCCGATGTCGAGACAGCAGCGCTGTCGCGGGTGGTGAAAGCGCTGCGGCGATGATCCCGCTGCCAGCGGGCTGCCGGGTCTGGATCGCGACCGGTCACACCGACATGCGACGCGGCATGCATGGTCTTGCCCTTCAGGTGCAAGAGCAGTTGAAGCGCGACCCGCATGCGGGCGATCTCTACATCTTCCGCGGGCGCCGCGGCGATCTCGCCAAAATCCTCTGGCATGACGGGATCGGCCTGTCGCTTTACGCCAAGCGACTCGACCGCGGAAAGTTCATCTGGCCTGCGGCGAGCGCGGGCGCGGTGTCGATCTCGGCCGGGCAGATGGCCTATATGTTGGAAGGAATCGACTGGCGAAATCCGCAACCCACCTACAGGCCGCAAAGCGCGGGGTGAGGCGCGAAAAATCCGGGCACGGGGGCATTTTGGGGCGCCTCGAATCGCTGGATTCGTGATTCACTTCAGGTCATGGACGCCGCCGCTCTTCTCGATGAAAACGCCGCGCTGAAGGCGGAACTCGCCGTCGCGCGGGCGAAGGCGTCGGAAGACATGGCGCTGATCGCTGCGCAAAAGCTCCAGATCGCCAAATTGCAGCGCCAGATCTACGGGCAGAAGTCAGAGCGGTCGGCGAGGCTGCTCGATCAGTTGTCGCTCGAACTCGAAGAGCTGGAAACGAGCGCGACGGAAGACGAACTCGCCGCGGAGCGCGCTGTCGCCAAAACGACGACGGTCGCTGGCTTCGAGCGCAAGCGACCGGAGCGCGACACCTTCCCCGACCATCTGCCGCGCGAGCGCGTCGTGACCGAGGCGCCGAAAGCCTGCGCCTGTTGCGGCGGCGCGCGTTTGCGCAAGCTCGGCGAGGACGTGACGCGGACGCTGGAGACGACGCCGCGCCAGTGGAAGGTCATCGAAACCGTGCGGGAGAAGTTCACATGCCGCGACTGCGAGAAGATCACGCAGTCGCCGGCGCCGTTCCATGTCGTCGCGCGCGGCTGGGCGGGTCCGAGCCTGCTCGCGATGATCGTGTTCGAGAAGTTCGGCCAGCATCAGCCGCTGAACCGGCAGGCCGAGCGCTATGCGCTCGAGGGCGCGCCGATCGCGCTGTCGACCATGGCCGACGCAGTCGGCTCCGTCTGTGCGGCGCTCGAGCCGCTGCTGCGTCTCGTCGAGGCGCATGTCCTCGCCGCCGAACGGTTGCATGGGGATGACACTACGGTTCCAGTCTTGGCGAAGGGCAAGACGGACACGGGCCGGTGCTGGGTCTATGTCCGCGACGACGCGCCCTTCGGCGGCGCCGGGCCGCCGGCGGCGATGTTCTATTACTCGCGCGATCGGCGCGGCGAACATCCGCAGGGCCATCTGTCGACTTATTCCGGCATCCTGCAAGCGGACGCCTATGACGGCTACAACCGGCTGTATCTGGCGGGGCGCGCGCCCGGCCCGATCCACGAGGCGGCGTGCTGGAGCCACGCGCGACGGCCCTTCTTCGCCATGGCCGACATCGAGGCGAACGCGCGTCGCAAGGCGGCCGGGAAAAAGGAAATGCCCCTCTCGCCGATCGCTATGGAAATCGTGCGTCGCATCGACGCGCTGTTCGCCATCGAGAGATCGATCAACGGCAAGAGCCCCGAGGAACGGCTTGCTGTTCGTCGTAACGAGAGCCGGCCGCTGGTCGACGCGCTCCGGACTTACATGCGAGAGCAAGTCGCGAAACTCTCACGCGGACACGACCTCGCCAAAGCGATGCAATACATGCTGAAGCGCTGGCCCGCCTTCACACTGTTCCTCGAAGACGGGCGCGTTTGCCTCTCCAATAATGCTGCCGAACGCGGCCTGCGCGGCATCGCTTTGGGAAGAAAATCGTGGTTGTTCTGCGGTTCAGATCGCGGGGGCCAGCGTGCCGCCGCCATGTACAGCCTCATCGTCACGGCGAAGATGAATGGCGTCGATCCGCAGACCTGGCTCGCCGACGTCCTCTCGCGTATCGCCGCGCATCCCGCTCACCGGCTGGACGAGTTGCTGCCGTGGAACTGGCGATTGGCGGCTCCGCGTGCGTCGGCGCTGGCGGCCTGAGCATGCACGTCAACAAGGTCGATCACGTCACGACCGTCGAGCGCGTCGCCGCACGTCTCGGTGAGAACGTCGACTTCATTCACGATGTCGCTCTCGAAATGGACACCGAGGACGGCGTCGTCTGGGTCTATGGCGTCGGGGACGACGGCGTTCTCGCGTTCACCGACTTCGGCATCGAGACTCTCGTCGAGCTGATCGAGGTCCACAAAGATTTGAAGTCGCGCGCCGGCGCCTGACGCAACCTGAAATCATCCCCTGCGGCCCACGCCGGATGCATACCCATCATCCTCTGGAACACCGTCTATCTCGGGCGTGCCGTCGACGAGATGCGCGCGCGGGGAGAACCCATCC
This sequence comes from Methylocystis sp., assembly GCF_051062815.1. Classification (GTDB taxonomy): domain Bacteria; phylum Pseudomonadota; class Alphaproteobacteria; order Rhizobiales; family Beijerinckiaceae; genus Methylocystis. The sequence goes on from NZ_JBPFDU010000020.1 coordinate 3,591, forward strand.
CCGACGAGTTTCTCGCCCATATCGCCCCGCTCGGATGGGAGCACATCGCCTTCAACGGCGATTACGTCTGGCCGGCAGAAATCCTCGGAACCGGCTTCAGACCCCTGCGAAACCCGCGCGCAGCCCTACTTGACGCGGCTTAGATGCCGTAATGACCCCCCTGGGCCTCCGGCGAAGGCAGTGGCTGTCCCCCGTATGATGGTGAAACGGGGTCCTGGTTGCGCACCGGCCCCAAGCATCAGGGAGAACAGCCGTGGAACATTATGCCGGTATCGACGTGTCTTTGGAACTCTCTAGCGTTTGCATCGTGGATGCGAAGGGCAAGATCGTGAGGAAAGCAAAAATCGCGAGCGATCCCGATGCGCTCGTCGCCTTCTTCAAGAAGTTGGGCCTTCCGGTGGCTCGGATCGGGATCGAAGCCGGGCCGCTGTCGCAATGGCTTTACGCCGGGCTGGCGCAAGCCGGTTTCGAGGCGGTTCTTTTGGAGACCCGACACGTCAAGGCGGCGCTGTCGGCCATGACGGTCAAGACCGACCGCAAGGACGCGCGCGGCATCGACGTTGCGCCGCTCATTGGGCGGCCAGTTGGACACCTCCAATAACCCTGTTTTCTGGGGTCGATAGCGCGGCATGACGCGGTCCGACGTCTTCGCGCAGGGTGATATTTGGCCTGCTGCGTCCCGTGTGTCGTTGCTTGAAGAGCGGCGGCCATTCCCGTCGCTCATATTCCTTACGCGGGTGCGCCTCGCTCGTGCAGCCAGACGAAGCGGCGCATGTTGTAGGCGAGATTGGCGAGCCCGATCTTGAGCCGCGCCCGCGCCAGGCCGATGGTTCGCACGAACAGGCCC
>NZ_JBPFDU010000021.1:0-35802 GCF_051062815.1 Methylocystis sp.
TGTTCCAATATGCGCAGGCGCGGCACATGTTCGACAAGGGCAATTACTGGGAGCCGCAGCTCTCAAGCCCGCCCGCGGCGTCGCAACGCGCGGCGTAGGACGGGGCCCCGCTTCCTCATCCTGAGGAGCGAGCGAAGCTCGCGTCTCGAAGGACGAGGAAGCTTTTAGGCGCCACTCAGCCCGTAAGGCCTTTACAGGCCATCAGACCACAATCGCCTTCAATATCGACAGCGGCGCTTTCGAGCCCTTAACGCCGGCGAGAAGAATGCGCGTCGCCGGCGCATCAGTTCGCGTGTGGATCGGCTGGATCGACACGCCCCCTATTCTGCCCTCGACGGCCGCGAGACATTCCGCGAGCGCGTCGGCGCGATGAATCATCACGAAGGTTCCGCTAGGCGCGAGCAGCGCGAGACAGGCCCGGACCCAATCGATCAGCGGCGCGCTGGCGACATGGGCGCGCGCCTTGGCGGCGTCGGGCGTGACGCGCACCTTGCCGGCGTCGTGAAACGGCGGATTGGTGAGAACGAGCGCCGCCTTTTCGTCGATCAATCCCGCGGCGCGGCGCGATTTCGCGGCGAGAATGTCGGCTTCGTAAACTGTCGCCCTTGCGCCCAGCGCATTTGCGGCGATGTTTTCACGCGCGAGCGCGCAAGACTCGGGGTCGATCTCCACAAGTCCGACGGTCGCGCCAGGCGCGCGCAGCGCCGCCATCAGTCCGACCGCGCCCGACCCGGCGCCGACGTCGAGAATGAGCCCCTGCTGATGTTGCGGCGTCGCGGCGGCGAGCAGCTCGGCCTCCGTGCCGGAGCGGTGGCCGGCGGCGCTTTGTCGCAGGCGCAGGCGCCCGTCGAGAAAGCCATCCAAACTCGCGTCTTTCATAGGAGCGTGAAATCTCACATGATGCGGTGCGGTGGGCAAGAGCGTCGCGCCCGGCCCCCTCCCCAGCCCCCCGCTTCGCGGGAGAGGGAGCAAGACTCGGAACTTCATCAATCGCGACGCTGCCTTATCAGCGCCGGCTTCGCGCTTCAACGCTGCGTTCACGCCATTCAATGCCACGCGGCGCCGCTCGTTAGCGTCCCCTCTCCCGCGAAGCGGGGGAGGGACAGGGAGGGGCTGTCCCACCCTCCCCTTCAAGGGGGGGGTGGTTGCGCTCCGCCTCCGCCGCGAGACTTGCCGCGACTTGCCGCCTCCATCCCAAAGCCGTAAGTTCCCGCGACAAAGCGCAAGGCTTAAGGGGGGTCCGTGGGTATCGTCATTCCGCTCGATGAGAAAAAGGACGCCGGCCTCGACAGCCTCCTCGAACTCATCAAGCCCGACCTGGAGCGCACCAATCAGCTGATCATTCAGCGCATGGGCTCCGACGTCACGACGATTCCCGAGGTCGCCAATCATCTCATCTCCGCCGGCGGCAAGCGTCTGCGGCCGATGCTCGTTCTCGCCACCGCCGGCATGTGCGGCTACAGGGGCGACGGGCATTTGAAATTCGCCGCGGGCATTGAATTCATGCATACGGCGACGCTGCTCCACGACGACGTCGTCGACGAAAGCGACATGCGCCGCGGCAAGATCGCCGCCCGCATGCTGTGGGGCAATCAGACCTGCGTGCTCGTCGGCGACTTCCTGCTCGGCCACGCCTTCAAGATGATGGTCGAGCCAGGCGTCATCGCGCCGCTCACCGTCGTTTCGCAGGCGGCGGCGGTGATCGCCGAAGGCGAGATTATGCAGCTCAACGCCGCGAAGGATACGACCACGACCGAGGACGCCTATATGGGCGTCATCCGCCGCAAGACGGCCGAGCTTTTCGCCGCCGCGGCCGAAGTCGGGGTGATGCTCGGCGGCAAGCCGAAGGCCGATGAAGCCGCCGCGCGCAGCTACGGCATGAATCTCGGCATCGCTTTCCAGCTCATCGACGACGCGCTCGATTACGGCGGCTCCTCGGCCAAGCTCGGCAAGAACATTGGCGACGACTTCCGCGAGGGCAAGATCACGCTCCCCGTGGTGCTCGCCTTCCGTCGCGGCAATGAGAAAGAACGCGAGTTCTGGCGGCGCACGCTGGAACAGGCCGAGATCAAGGACGGCGACGTCGAGACCGCCTGCGGTCTGATGAAGAAGCACAAGGCGCTCGACGACACGATCGAGCGCGCGACGCATTACGGCGCCATCGCACGCGACGCGATGGAGATTTTTCCGGCATCGCCCTGGAAGAGCGCGCTGCTCGAAGTCGTCGATTTCTGCATCGACCGCGTCTACTAAAGCAGGCTCCGAAAAAGTTGACAGACTTTTTCGATGAGAACCTGCTCCAACGCTTTTATTTAGAGCGATTCCTTATCGATCACATGATTCCATGTGATCGATAAGGAATCGCTCTAGCGTCGCCGGCCGCGCGAGGCGGCCGGCGGGCCTATCATCCCTTCAGACAGTCGGTCTTGAAGTGTTTGCGGTCTTTGCCGTGAAGCCCTTTGGCGTCGGCTTGCGCGCGGCAGTCTTTTTCCCTCTCCGCATGCGTCCTGGCCGGAGCGGCGCTCGCAGGCTGCGTAGCGGCGCTCGCAGGTTGCGCAGCGGCGGCAGGCGCTTCGGCGCTTGGCGCGGGCGCATCTGCAGGCGCGGCGCTCTTTGGCGCGATCTCGGCGGGCGGCGCCCAGGCGGTCGGCGCGTCAGGCGCCTTCGGCTCGGCGAGCGCGGCGGCGCCTAAGGAGAGGCTGGCGCAAATGACGCCAGCGGCGATGCTTTTCATATTGGTGAACATTTTAAATTTCTTCTTTGCTTCGAGGCGCGCCGCAACGCCGCATGTTGATCCAGATTGCGGCGCGACTCCATCACGCGCGAGCGCGCGTCCGCGTCGGCCGCACCTCTAGCTTAGGCGATTTATGACAGTTTGTCTTGATGCAGCGCAGCAGCGTGGAAATGCCGCCTATCGCCGCCACCACACGTAGATCGCGACGCCGGCGATGAAGCTCGAATAGATGATCTTCCATGCGAGCCGGCGCAGCATGGACGCGCGGCGCACGGGAAAGACATTAGGGCGGGAGATCTTTCGCTCGCCGACGGAAACCGGACTGAGCGCAGCGTGGGAGTAACGCATGAATCGCTCCTTATCCAAAAGCGGACAGGTCATTAGCGGCAAGGCTAAGGCGCGATTGATTTACAAATTGCTTCGATCCCGTCCGCCGAGAGATCGCTGCCAGAGAGATCGCTGCGCGGCGCGTCATGCGGTGATAAAAGCCTCTGACGACAATCGGCGGAGGATGCCATGGCCCGCGACACGGCGGCGAAATTATCGGATTGGCGATTCGAACTTGCAGGCGCGCCGCCGCCCGTCGCCGCGCAACGCCACACGCGCAGAGTCATCCATGGCCGCGTGCTCGATGATCCTTATGACTGGTGCGCTGCGAAAAACTGGCGCGAGGTGCTGCGCGATCCCGACGCTCTTCCCGCCGACATCGCCGAGTTGATCAAGGCGGAAAACGTTTACTGCGATCGCGTCATGGCGCCGCTCAACAATTTGCGAAAGGCGCTGGTGGCCGAAATGCGCGGCCGCATCAAGGAGGATGACAGCGAAGTTCCCGAGCCCGACGGGCCTTACGCCTATTACGAACGCTTCCTTGAGGGCGCGGAACATCCGCTCTACTGCCGGACGCCGCGGGAAGGCGGCGCCGAAACCGTGCTCCTCGACGGCGATGCGCTCGCCAAGGGCCACGACTTCTTCGACATCGGCGACGCGGCGCATGCGCCCGATCACGCGCAACTCGCCTGGAGCGTCGACGACGCGGGTTCGGAACTTTACGACATCCGCACCAGGGCGTTGAGCGATGGCCGCGACCGCGCCGACATTGTGAGCGACAGCGACGGCGCCATTGTCTGGCAGGCCAATTCAAAAGCCTACTACTATGTGCTGATCGACGAGAACCATCGCACCGCGCAGGTTTTTCGGCACGAGGTGGGCGCCGATCCCGCCGACGACGCGCTGATCATCGAGGAATTGGACAGCGCCTGGTTCGTCAGCCTGCATGAAAGCCGCTGCAGGCGTTTCGCCATTGTGTCCATCCACGGCCATGACGCGACGGAATGCTGGCTGATCGACCTTCGCGAAGACAATCCGACGCCGCGCATTGTCGCGCCGCGCGAACCGCGACTGCGCTACGACGTCGAGCCGCATGGCGACCTTCTCTACATCCGCAACAACGCCGACGGCGCCGATGATTTCCGCATTTCCGTCGCGCCGATCGCCGATCCGGGCCGCGAAAACTGGAAGGACGTCGTGCATCATCGCCACGGCGTCTTGATCGACTCCTTCACCGTTTATGCGCGCCATCTTGTCTGGCTGCTTCGGGAAAACTCCTTGCCGAAGCTCGTCATCCGCGCGCTCGCCAGCGGCGAGGAACATGCGATTCACTTCGAGGAGGACGCCTATGCGCTGTCGATTGATCCGGGGCTTGAATTCGACACCGACATATTGCGCTTCGTCTATTCGTCGATGACGACGCCAGACGAGACTTATGACTACGACATGACTGCGCGCACGCGCGTCCTGCGCAAGCGCCAGGAAATTCCCTCCGGCCACGATCCAAAGAACTATGTGACGCGGCGCCTGTTCGCGACGGCGCGCGACGGCGAAAGCGTGCCGATCACGCTCCTGCATCGCGCCGACTTCACGCCCGGCGGAGACGGCGCGCCGCTGCTGCTCTACGGCTATGGCGCCTATGGCTACGCGCTCTCGGCAAGCTTTAACGAAGACGCGCTATCGCTCGTCGATCGAGGCTTTGTCTATGCGCGCGCCCATATTCGCGGCGGAACGGACAAGGGCTGGCGCTGGTATGAAGACGGCAAGCTCGAGAAGAAGCAAAACAGCTTCTTGGACTTCATCGATTGCGCGCGGCATCTGGTTTCGGCCGGCTACACGCGCGAAGGCGGCGTCGTTGCGCAGGGAGGATCGGCGGGCGGTCTGCTGATGGGCGCTGTCGCCAACGAGGCGCCGGAGCTGTTCGCCGGCATCATCGCCAGCGTGCCTTTCGTCGACACGCTGAATACGATGCTGCGCGACGATCTTCCGCTGACGCCGCCCGAATGGCTGGAATGGGGCAACCCGATCGCCAGCGCCGAAGCCTATGATCGCCTCGCGTCCTATTCGCCTTACGACAATGTGCGCGCGCACCACTATCCGCCGATTCTCGCCGTCGCCGGCGTGACCGATCCTCGGGTCACCTATTGGGAGCCGCTCAAATGGGTCGCGAAGCTTCGCGCGACGATGAGCGGCGGCGGACCTGTGCTGCTGTTCACCCATATGGGCGCGGGCCACGCCGGCGCCTCTGGCCGTTTCGAAGCGCTTGAAGACACGGCGCTGGAATATGCCTTCGCGCTCGCCTGCGCCGCGCGCGCATTCAAAGACGACACAGATGTCCTGGCGGAATGCTGAGGCGAGCCGCTGCATTTCCCGAGAGTCGGGAAATGCAGCGAAGAAAGTCACTTAGCGAAGAAAGTCACTTGGTGGGGTGCACCCACTCCGAATCGGGGGGAATGACGGGCTTGCTCTCGGCGGCCGGCGGGCTCGTTTCGGCGGGCGCGCTGGGCGCCGCCGTTTCGGCTGGCGCTGCGCTCACCGCAGCGGGCGCTGCGCTCGCCGCAGCGGGCGCTTCGCTTTGATCTTCGGCGCGGACCGGCGCGCCGAACATTGCGCCCGCAGCGATTGCCGCCGTCAACAGCAGTAGTTTTTTCATATGGCGAATCCCCCTTTGGATTGGGCCCGAGTCGCGGGGTTGCGCTCATTTATGGCCGGGGCGGATTATAGTCGGGGAGTTCCTCGACTCAAGGAATAACGCCAAGCTTGGATTCGCATGTTTGATTCGCGTTCATGTGGAAAGGCGATCGGCGACTCTGACGACGCTGAGATCAGTCGCCCATACGTCGCCGAAGCCGCCGATCGATTCACAATACGGCGATTCCCGATCCGTGTTTTTCCTGCCGCTGATCGCAGCTCGAACTGACGCTATGAGGTTGGCCCCTTCTTACGCCTGATCTCTTCGGGCGGGGCCCATTCCTGGCCGCTCTGCGTTCCTTTCTTGCCCTCCACGGCCGGCGCGCCCGCGGAGGTTCCACTCGGGCCGGAAACGCCGGTTGGGTTGACGTCCTCCGCTTTGGGATTGTCCTTTTGCACCGATCCCGAAGGCTCAACAGGCGTGCCGGCGGCCGGCCCCGACGTCACGCCCTGCTCCTGTTGCTGCGGCGGTGACTGCTGATCTGACTGTTGTTGCGACGATTGCCCCTGCGGCTCCTCCTCGGCCAACGCCGCAGGCGCCAGAAAGGCGAGGGCAAGGCTTCCGATAATGGCGATTCTTGTCTTCATGTCGAACTCCCTGGCGGGGCGCCAACGCGCAATATTCGCCCCGCGGGTAAATGGAGGAGGGAACAAAACTAGCAATGGCAATGGCGCGCCATGTAGCGCTCGCAAACGCTTTGCCGTATTCAGCTTGCGCTTACGCCACAGCGCTCCCCGATCACATGGAGTCATGTGATGGGATTAGGAATCGCTCAAAATCAAAATGTTGGAGCCGGTTCACTTCGAAAATGTCTATCAACTTTTTCGGAACCTGCTTTAGGAGGAAAATGATGGCCGTCGACAGCAAGCACGCCGAAACGATTGCGCTCCACGCCGGCTGGCGCGCTGATGAGACCAACGGCGCCGTCGCCGTTCCGATCTATCAGACGACCTCCTATCAGTTTCACGACACCGAGCACGCCGCCAATCTTTTTGCCCTCAAAGAGCTCGGCCACATCTATACGCGCATCGGCAACCCGACGACCGGCGTATTGGAGGCCCGGCTCGCGGCGCTGGAGGGCGGCGTGGCGGCCCTGGCGCTGGCTTCGGGACAAGCGGCGTCGGCGCTCTCGATTCAGAATCTCGCGCGCGTCGGCGACAATGTCGTCTCGTCCACCGATCTTTACGGCGGCACCTGGAACCTCTTCGCCAATACGCTGAAGGATCAGGGGCTCGAGGTGCGCTTCGTCGATCCGGCGGATCCCGAGAATTTCCGCCGCGCCACCGACGCGCGCACGCGCGCCTATTACGCCGAGACTCTGCCCAATCCGAAACTCATCGTGTTTCCGATCGCCGAAGTGGCGGCGATCGGCCGGGAACTCGGCGTTCCGCTGATCATGGACAACACCGCGGCGCCAATCCTCTGCCGGCCGATCGATCATGGCGCAGCGATCGTCGTTTACTCGACCACGAAATATCTTGGCGGCCACGGCACGTCGATCGGCGGCGCCATCATCGACTCCGGGAATTTCAACTGGGAGAAATTCCCGCAGCGTCAGCCGGCGCTGAATACGCCAGATCCGAGCTATCACGGCGCCGTCTGGGTTGAGGCGGTCAAGCCGATCGGGCCGGTCGCCTACATCATCAAGGCGCGCGCGACGCTGTTGCGCGATCTCGGTCCCGCGCCTTCGCCATTCAACGCTTTTCTCACGCTGCAGGGCGTCGAGACGGTGACGCTGCGCATGGAGCGTCATGTGCAGAACGCGCAGAAGGTCGTCGACTTCTTGAGTAAGCGCAGCGAAGTGACGCGGGTCATTCATCCTTCGCAGCAGACAGGCGAGATGCGCCGGCGCGCCGACGCCTATCTGAAGGGCGGCTATGGCGCGCTGCTCGGCTTCGAGCTGAAGGGCGGTCTTGACGCCGGCCGCAGATTTATCGACGCGCTGGAAATGTTCTATCACGTCGCCAATATCGGCGACGCGCGCAGCCTCGCCATCCATCCGGCGACGACGACGCATTCGCAGCTCGCCGAGGAGGCGCAGCTCGCGAGCGGCGTCACGCCCGGTTATGTGCGCCTCTCGATCGGCATTGAACATATCGACGACATCATCGCCGATCTGGAGACGGGGCTGAACGCGGCGGGCGGCTAGCGAGAGAGATGGCTTAGGAGAGCAGCCTCCGCAAGCAGTCCTCGCGCTTCGAGACGCCGCTTCGCGGCTCCTCAGCATGAGGACTGCTTATGGAAGCTTGCGTTTCGGAGCGGCAACTGAGCGGCGCCACGATCAAGGCTTCGTCGTCAGTCGATCCACGATTGCGCGAATGGCGGCGATCTGCGGACCTTTCTTGGTGTGGTGCTCGGCGTTGTCATAGCCCCACCAGTCCCAGCAGGCGTTAGGGTTCCACACGAAATTCAACGTGTAGAACGGCCAGCCCCAGCCCCAGCGGCTAATGGTTTGCGGATACACAACGATAATGTGGTTCGTATCCGCCCAACGATTGTAGCCGGCGTTCTTATAGAATGCGTCGCCGATTTGGGCGGCCTGCTGTTTGCAGCCATGCAGCGCGACATGCACGCGGCACGTCTCCAAGGCGCAGGCATGCGGCACATAGGCGTAGCCGACATCGCTTAAACTGTGATTGTAGGGATTGCCGTCGGGCAGAAATTCCTTCTGATCGAACTCGACATATTTTCCCGAAGGCTGCGCGCTCGGCGGATTGAGCGGACCGTAAATCTGTTCGAGCAAGGCTTTCGCGGCGTCAAAATCGCAATCGACGATGAACGGAGCCTTGGTCGCGGCGCAGTCCTTGTCTCCGTAATCCTCAGTCACCATGGCGTGGCCCGCGCCGATATCGTTTCGATAGACGATGCGATCCGGCGGCACATAAAACGCGTAATAGTCGCGCGCCGCATCCATCACGACGGAAAGCACCACACCGTCCTTGCGGCCGGAAAACAGCCAGACGCCCGCATCGTTCAAATTGGCGACGTCGTCTATGGCCCCGGAGCGCGCGAGCGAGTCGGTGATGTCCTTGAGATGCGCCGGATCCGGGACAGGATGCGCGGCGTCCGGCTTCATGCAATTGCCGGTCGCGCGATTAGAGCTCTGCTCCGCGCAGTCGTAGGGCACGCCGGCGATGATCCCCGCGCCTTTGACAACGCCGGAATGCGCCACATGGAATTGCAAGGCCATCGCCGCGCCCGATGAAAGCCCTGACACGGAAGTCTCGGACAGATTTGCGCCGTAAGCCGGCAGGCGCTCGGCGCCCGACGCGGCTTCGATCGCAAATAGGGCCGCGATGGCGACAGCGACAAGGATTTTTGATTTGAGCAAACTGTTGCACATGAACTTTCTCCTTCAAATTACGCGCCCCAATTCATTATGCGCCCAAGACTCAATCTGCGCAGAACCCAAAAATCAGACGCCCCGATGACCCTTCACGATCAGCGGATTGCCCGCGACGACAAGCGCGACCATTCCCGCAATCCGTGAGACAGCCTGATGCAATTCGCCGGCCGCATCCCGAAAAGAACGCGCCAGCGCGTTGTCCGGCACGATCGATAAGCCAACCTCGGACGAAACGGCGACGGTCGGCGCCGAGCGGAACGACAACGCATGAACAAGCGCGGCGCGATCGCGCGAAAGATCGGCGCCGCCGAGCAGCCGATTGCTCAGCCAGAGCGTGAGACAGTCGATCAGCAGCGGTCCATCGACTGGCGCCTCGCGAATCGCTTCGACGAGCGCATGCGCCGCTTCGACCGTGCGCCATTCCGCGCCGCGTCTTGCGCGATGCGCGTCGACGCGCGCGCGCATTTCCTCATCGAGAATGTCCGCCGTCGCAATATAGGTCCAGGGCGACGGATGCGTGACGATGAGACTTTCCGCATAAGCGCTTTTGCCGGAGCGCGCGCCGCCGAGCACAAGGGTGAGATACGGATTTTCGCTCATGTCTGGGCTCTTTGGAGCGGCGTGCGGGCGAGCAGAGCCCCTTCGCGATCGAATATGATGATCTCCAATTCGCTCTCCGCCGTATCGAGCGCCCGCGCGGCGGTTCTCCATGCATCGCGCGCGATCGGCGCTGGAAGATCGACCCCGGCGCTCCGCGCGACCTGCAAGGCTTCGAGCGCGCTATTGGCGTTGGCGATGAGCGCCGCAATCTCTTCGCCTGCGCCCACCTCTCGCGCGGTTTGGGCAAGCCGCGCAAAATCAACGCTCGAGCGCCCCGAATGAAGATCGAGCCGTCCTTGCGCGAGCTTGGTCATTTTGGCGAAGCCGCCGCCGATCGTCACGCGCGCGACGCAATGCGTGCGAAGATATTTCAACAGCCCGCCAACGAAATCGCCCATTTCGATGAGCGCCGTCTCCGGCAGATCATACAGCCGCTTCACCGCCGCCTCGGAGGTCGAGCCCGTCGTGCCGGCGACATGCGTCAGGCCGCTGGCGCGCGCGACATCGACGCCGCGATGGATGCTGTCGATCCAGGCGGCGCAGGAAAACGGCGTCACAATTCCGGTCGTGCCGAGAATGGAAAGTCCGCCAACGATGCCGAGGCGCCCATTCAGCGTATGCTTGGCCAACTCCTCGCCGCCGGGGATCGAAATTTCGATGTCGGCGTCCGCGCCGACGCCGATCTTCGCGCTCGCCTCGATGATCGTCTCAACCATCATCTTACGGGGCACCGGATTGATCGCCGGCTCGCCGGGCGCCAGCGGAAGCCCCGGACGCGTCACTACGCCGACGCCCTCGCCCGCGAAAAATCGCACGCCCGCGCCCTCAGCGCCCCGGCGCACTTGCACGCATATCAGGGCGCCGTGGGTGACGTCCGGATCGTCGCCGGCGTCCTTGACCACGCCGGCGCGGGCGAAATCCTCGCCGCGTTCGAAGGTCGCGAGCGCGAAGGCGACGCGCTTTCCCGACGGCAACGCGATCTCGACCGGATCGGGAGGCGGCGCATTCGTCATCAGCGCCTCGAAGGCGGCGCGCGCCGCCGCGGTCGCGCAGGCGCCCGTCGTCCAGCCGCGGCGCAAAGGACGCCCACTTCCCGCATCGCTCATGCGCCCTCTTTACCGCGAAGCGCGGGCGCGCGACACCGGCGCGCCGATCCGCTAAAGATGCGGCGATTTCCAGATTTGAGGAGCACGCTTACATGTTGCGCAGCGTTTCATCCTTTCTCGGCCTTATCGCGCTGGCCGCCGCCGATTCGAGCGGCGCCCACGCGTTCGAACTCACAAGCCCCGACATCGCCGAAGGCAAGACGGTCGATATGAAGCATGTCTATGATTCCATGAGCTGCACCGGTGAGAACGTCTCGCCGGAGCTCAATTGGAGCGACCCGCCTCCTGGCACCAAGAGCTTCGCCGTCGCCGTTCATGACCCGGATGCGCCGACGGGCGGCGCCGGCTTCTGGCACTGGCTCGTCGTCGATATTCCGGCCGACGTTCGGGGTCTGAAGCGGGGCGCCGGCGACGCTTCGGGGAAAAACCTGCCACCCGGCGCGCATCATTTGGAGACGGACTTCGGCGACAAGGCCTATGGCGGCCCCTGCCCGCCGCCGGGCAAGCCGCACCGCTACGTTTTCACCGTCTATGCGCTCAAGACTGAAACGCTCGGCGACGCCGCTCATGGCCGCACCGCCATCGCGGGCTTCACCATTAATCAGAATGCGCTCGCCAAGGCCTCGATCACCGCGCTTTTTGGACGGTGAATTTCGGCGTTGCGCTTCTGGCGCTCGCCATCGAGGCGGGCGCCGGCTATCCGGATGCGCTTTTTCGCAGGATCGGCCATCCGGTGACATGGATGGGCGCGCTGATCGCCGCGCTCGACCGGGGCCTTAACCGTGAGAACGATCCCGTTCCGCTGCGGCGGCTGAAAGGCGCCCTCGCTCTCGCCGCGCTTCTTGTCATCGCTGTTGGGAGCGGCGCGCTGATCGAACGCGCCGCGCTCGCGCTTCCACTCGGTTGGATCGCGCTCGCTCTAGTTGCGTCCAGCCTTCTGGCCCAGCGCAGCCTTCATGCGCATGTCGCCGCGGTCGCCGAGGGTCTGGCGATCTCGGTCGATGACGGCCGGGCCGCGGTCTCGAAAATCGTCGGCCGCGACGTATCGGCGCTCGACGCGTCCGGCGTCGCCCGCGCCGCCATCGAGAGCCTCGCCGAAAATTTCTCCGATGGCGTCGTCGCGCCGGCGCTCTGGCTCGCGGTCTTCGGCCTGCCGGGCGCGCTGGCTTATAAGATCGTCAACACCGCCGACAGCATGATCGGCCACACGTCGCCGCGCTATCTCGCCTTCGGCTGGGCTGCGGCCCGCTGCGACGATGTGATGAATGTCCTCCCCGCACGCGCGGCTGCGGGCCTGCTGGCGATCGGCGCCTTGGCGATGAGGGGCGCCTCCCCGGCCAAAGCGCTGACGGCGGCCTGGCGCGATGCGCCGCATCACGCCTCCCCCAACGCCGGCTGGCCCGAAGCCGCGGCTGCGGGGGCTCTCGGCCTAAAGCTCGGCGGGCCACGCTCCTACGGCGGTGCTGAAGCGGTGGACGGCGCGAGTCTTGGCGACGGCAGGCGCGAGGCCAATGCGGCGGATATTCGCCGCGCTTTGGCGCTCTATCGGATTTCAACCGCCACGCTCTGGTTTTCGCTTGCAGTCGGGGCCTTGACTGCGAGAATATGACAGAACTGCAAATTTTCAGGTCCGTGGCGCCACAGCTCTGCTCGCCAGATTTCTAACTTAGCCCATCTTGAATGTGTTATAAGTTTGATTGTGCAGTGCAACATGAAACCGCAGCGCGGCGGCTGCGACGGGGGTGGCGGGGAGAAGCGTAAAGATGGACCGTATGTCTTACCAGCTGTACGAAATGTTGCACTTGGCTTTCGCGCCGGCGCGGGCGGCGACGGACGCGATGTTGCACGCGATGAAGAATCCGCTCAATCCGCTGCATCATACGTCATTCGGCCGCAACGTCGCCGCCTCGGCGGAGCTGTTCGAGCGCATGACTCGCCGTTACGGGAAACCGCTATTCGGCTTGGACACGACGGTTGTCGACGGCGCCGAGGTCGAGATCGTCGAGGAGGTTGTCTGGAGCCGCCCCTTTTGCGGCCTGCTGCATTTCAAGCGGCTGTTTACTGGTCCGGCGCCCCGACAGTCGAAATTGCTGATTGTCGCGCCGATGTCCGGCCACTACGCGACGCTGCTGCGCGGCACGGTCGAGGCGTTTTTGCCAACCCACGACGTCTACGTCACGGATTGGAGCGACGCGCGCACGGTGCCGCTCGTCGACGGCTCCTTCGATCTCGACGATTACATCGATTATCTCAGCGAAATCATGCGCTTCCTCGCATTGGACGCGACCCAAACGCCCTTGCATACGCTTGGCGTCTGTCAGGCCTCAGTGCCGCTCATCTGCGCGATCGCCGCGATGGAGGCGGACAACGATCCTGACGTTCCGGAATCCATGGTGCTGATCGGCGGCCCCATCGACACAAGGGTGAATCCGACGGCCGTCAACAAGCTGGCGCAGCAGCGCGGCATGGATTGGTTCCGCAGCCATTGCATCCACACCGTGCCGTTTCCGCACGCGGGCATGGGACGCCGAGTCTATCCGGGCTTTCTGCAGCTCTCCGGCTTCATGTCGATGAATTTCGAGCGCCATATCTCGGCGCATCTCGAAATGTTCAACCATCTCGTCGAGGGGGACGGCGACTCCGCCGAAAGACACCGCGATTTTTACGACGAATATCTCGCGGTGATGGATCTGACCGCGGAATTCTATCTTCAAACCGTCGATCGCGTGTTCGTCCGCCACCAGGTGCCGCTCGGCCTGCTGCGCCACCGAGGCAATCTCATCGACCTCAAAGCGATCAGCCGCACCGCGCTCTTTGCCGTCGAGGGTGAAAAGGACGACATTTCCGGCGTCGGCCAGACCGAAGCCGCGCTGGATCTCTGCGCCAACATTCCTGCCGCCCGGAAGCGCCATTATGTGCAGAAAGGCGTCGGCCATTACGGCGTCTTCAACGGCTCGCGCTTTCGCGACGAGATCGCGCCGCGCATTCGCGCCTTCGCGACGGACATGGAGAGTCTCGACGGCGTCGGGACGGCGCGTCCTCACCTTGCATGGAGCGCGGAATAAAGGCAAACTCCGCGCCCTCGCCGCGCGATCGGAGTGGACGCTTTCGCGCGCCTGACGCAATTATCCAAGGGACATTCGATGGACGTGCAGGACGCAGCCTCGCGCGAAGCGCTGCAAAAAGAAATTGACGCCATTCATTGGTATCATGAGTTCGATTTCGGAGACGGGCTGCGCGCCCTCAGCGTGTCGCAAGCCGACGATCACCGCCGCATCTGGCGCTTCATCGAGAACGAGCTCGACAAGATCGATTTCGCCGGCAAGAGCGTGCTTGAAATCGGCTGCTGGGACGGTTTCTGGAGCTTTTACGCCGAGCGGCGGGGCGCCAAGCGCGTTGTCGCCACCGACGACGTGAGCCAAAACTGGGCGAGCGGCGCCGGGCTGCGCCTCGCCAAGAAGCTTTTAAAGTCCAACGTCGAAATCAATCAGAGCGTTTCGATCTACGAAGCCTCGAAGCTTAACGAAACCTTCGACATCATCATTTGTCTTGGCGTCTACTACCATCTCGTCGACCCCTTCGCGGGATTTGCCGAAGTGCGGCATCTCATGCACGAAGGTTCAATTGCGATTTTCGAAGGCGACGCAACGCTCGAATTGCGGCCCGACACCTATTATTGGGACATGTCGGATTCGGCCAAATCCTGCTTCGTGCCGACACAGTGGGGCCTCAACCATATGTTGAAGACGGCCTATATGGATGTGGCCGCGCAGAGCTGGATGCGCCCGCCGCCGGCGTTCAAGCTCAATGTCGATCCGGCGCATCTTATCGGCTTCACCGGCGCGCTGGACCCTTCAGGCTTCCCGCCCTTGAAACATCGCGAGCGCATTCTCACCGTGGTGACGCCCTTCAGCGGCGAAAATCCGCTGCATCCCTATAAGCCGCCGTTCAACCTGTCGAAATTCGACACACGCTGGAAATAAGCGCGCTCACAGGGTCGGCATGAGGCCCGCGACGAAATTCTCCCGCGCCAATCTCATCAGCAATCCGCTCGTGGCCTCGTCGGCGAGCCAGGCGTCAACGCGCGGATTGCTAAGCTGCGATGGATCATGTCCGCTGTAGATCTTGTAGCAGGACGCGATGTACTGCGGCAGCGTCAGGAAGTCGCCCACCGTGGTCGATATATGGTGATTCTGCAGCTTGAACATATAGCCGCCCTGCGCGCCATATCGCTTGGCGATCGGCGGATAGATCGGGAAGATCTCGCTGCGCGCGAGATCATGAATGGCGTAATAGTTGAAATTCACTGTCCGCGGCTTCAGTCCGACCGTCTCGAAAAGCTTCTTGGAAAGATCGAACAGCACAAAGCTCATCGGATGCACGGTGCTGTACATGAAGACGCCGCGGCGCGACCAGTTCATCAGCTCGGCCGAAAGATCGAGGCCATATCTGTCGCGCGTCACATCGAGCAGTTCGCGCGACGCGTCGTTCCACATGTCGAAATAGCCGAGCGCGTCAAAGACGTTCTCGTTGAAGAGCGCATTCGCCATCTCGACCGACAGGCCCTTGCGATAGGCAAAAAGCGCGATCGCCGAATGGTAGGGACCGATCGGCCCGCAAACGAAACCGTGCATGCGCGACAGATCGTGAATATAGACGAGATCGGGATGAAAGGCCGCGAAGGTGATCGCAGGAAAGATCATCGTCTTCGGCAGGCGCTTGCACAATTCCTCCGATCCGCCGCCGCGCACATGGCCGTCAAGAAAGTCGTGCGAGAAGACGTAGTCGTAGGTCTCCAGCGTCTTGGCGAAGAGTCCCATCGTCGAGCGGGCGCGGGCGATCATCGAGTAATGATCGACCGTCGCGCTCGGATCGAGCACTTTCATCGCATAGGCGACGCCGAAACTCTGGCAGTTGCCGATGATGGCGATCCGCGGCCCGGTGTTGCGCATGACGCGGCCGGTGAATTTCGCGATCCTCGGCTCGATGGCGTATTGCCGCCAGGATTTTAGAATCTGTCTGTCAACCTGCGTTAACATGCGGTCTTTCATGGATTGGCGACGGCGCGGGCGTTCTCAGCGGCGCCGCCGGGTGACAAGCGGGCGGGCGCCGTCTATGTTGCGACGCCAGAAGGCGGCTCGCGAACGACGCGGGAAAAGCTCGATCCGCGACCATCGGCCGGATCAGAAAGGAGTGCGACCATGGCGGAGAACCCCTATAGCTCCCTACCCGACCATCGCTTTTGGCGCAAGGCGGTGACGTCGCTGCCGCCCTTCGCGCTCGATCCGATCATTCGCACGCCTTTCAAGATTTCGCCGCAGGACAAGGTCGCCACAGGCGGCAGCTGCTTCGCGCAGGAGATCGCCATGCGCCTGCAGGCGAGCGGATTCCATTATTATCTCGCCGAGCAGCCGCCGGCCGGCATGTCCGCCGATGAGGCTCTGCGCCGCAACTACTCAATGTATTCCTGCCGCTACGGCAATCTCTACACGACCGCGCAGCTGCTGCAATTGATCGAACGCGCCTATGGACGCTTCACGCCGCAACTCGATCACTGGAACCGTCCGGAAGACGGCCGCTTCGTCGATCCGTTCCGGCCGCGCATCGAACCGGACGGATACGCCACTATTGACGAGATGCGCGCCGATCGCGAGCGGCATCTCGCCGCGGTCCGCCACATGTTCGAGACGATGGACGTCTTCGTTTTCACATTCGGCCACACCGAGACCTGGCGCCACAAGCCGGATGGCGCAATCCTGCAGCTCGCGCCGGGCGTCGCCGGCGGCGCCTGGGATCCGAGCCTCTACGAGTTCTACAATATGACCGTCAGCGAAGTCGTGCGCGACTTCATGGCCGCCGTCGACCGCATTCGCGAGGTCAATCCCAAGGTTCGCATCGTGCTGAGCGTGTCGCCGGTCGGCATTATCGCGACCTACGAAGACCGGCACGTCATCGAATCGAACTGCGCCGTCAAGGCGATTCTGCGCGCCGCCGCCGACGAGGTGGTCCGGGCAAGGCCGAACATCGCCTATCTCCCGTCCTATGATCTCGCCACGGTTTCTCCGAACGTGCCGATGTTCTATCGGGAGGATACGAGACGCATCAATCCCTATGGCGTCGATCGCGCCATGAGGGTGTTCTTCGACCATTTCACCGATCGCCGAAAAGAGCAGGATGCGGTGAAGGCGGTGAAAATCGACGTCGCCGCTGAAGCCGAGAGCAGCTCCCGCGTCGTCTGCGACGAGGAAGCGATCGAGTCAGCTTAAAGAATAACGGCGGCGGGTCGGCGGTCGGGGTCGATTCGCCAGGAACGCCAAATTATGCGCCGACCGCCAAAGGACGCTTCAATGATTATTGGTTCGCTTGCGCTCGCGACGGCTGGCGCTTTCACCGGCGCTTCGCTCTATGTCAACTATGTCGAACAGCCGGCGCGGCTTGCGCTCACTGACGACGCGCTGATCAAGGAGTGGGAGCCCTCCGATCACCGCGGCTTCATCGTGCTCGCAAGTTTTGCCGCGCTTGCCGCCCTCTTCGGCTTCATCGCCTATCGCGAGCTCGATGACGTCAGATGGCTTTTCGGCGCCCTGCTCGCCATCGCGAGCTGGCCCTATACCTATCTCGCCATCGTGCCGCTCAACAACCGCATCCTGGCGCTGATCGAGGCCGACGCGGCGCATGAGGCGCGCAAGGTCATCAACCTTTGGGGGCGTCTGGAGCTCGGTCAAACTGCGCTCGGGCTCGTCGCAACGCTCATCTACGTCTGGGCCGCCGCCTGATTTCCGAGAGCGGCGTTTAGCCAAAATTCATCTCGGATGCGTTCATCTGAGAAACGGATCTTGGAAGCGGCGCCATTTTTGAGTTGCGGATGACATGACCTACGATCTTATCGTGATCGGATCCGGTCCAGGCGGTTACGTTTGCGCGATCCGCGCGGCGCAACTTGGATTGAAGACGGCCGTCGTCGAGAAGGATTCGACGTTCGGCGGGACATGCCTCAATGTCGGCTGCATTCCGTCGAAGGCGCTGCTTCACGCGTCGCATATGTTCGAAGAGGCGGCGCATGGATTGGCGCCGCTCGGCGTCATGGTCGATCCGCCGCGTCTCGATCTTGCGGCGATGATGAAGCACAAGGACGACACTGTCGGCGCGAACGTCAATGGCGTCGCGTTCCTGTTTAGAAAGCACAAGATCGAGTCGTTTCGCGGGGTTGGCCGGCTGAAAGGCGCCGGGCGAGTCGAGGTCGTCGGCCCCGACGGCGCCGTTCAAACGCTCGAAACGAAGAACATTGTTCTCGCCACCGGCTCGGCTGTCGCGCCGCTGCGCGACGCCTCCGGCGCGGAGATTGCGGTCGACGAAAAGCTGATCCTTTCGTCGACCGGCGCCTTGGCCCTGGCGAAAACCCCGAAGCGGCTGGTCGTCGTCGGCGCGGGCGTCATCGGACTCGAGCTTGGATCGGTCTGGCGCCGGCTGGGAACGGAAGTGATTGCGATCGAATATCTCGAACGCATTCTCCCGGGCTTTGATCTCGAGATCGCCGCGCGCTTTCAGAAGATCCTCGAAAAGCAGGGCTTCGATTTCCGCCTCGCCTCCAAGGTGACAGGCGTGCGGCGCGAGCGAACCGGCAAGGCCGAGCGCGCTGTCGTCTCCTATTCGTCGGTCGACGGCGCGACGTCCGACACGATCGAGGCGGACGCCGTGCTCATCGCGACGGGCCGCATCCCATTCACGCAGGGCCTCGGACTCGAGGACGCCGGCGTCGCCCTGGAGCGCGGGCGCATCGTCATCGACGAAGGCTTCGCGACCAATGCTCCGGGAGTCTACGCCATCGGCGACGTCGTGCGCGGACCGATGCTCGCCCATAAGGCTGAGGACGAAGGCATCGCCGTCGCCGAAATCCTCGCCGGACAGGCGGGGCATGTGAATTACGGCGTCATTCCCAGCGTCGTCTACACGATGCCGGAAGTCGCGGCCGTCGGCATGACCGAGGAAGAAGCCAAATCCCGAGGGATCGAGGTCGCGACCGGTAAATTTCCTTTTACCGCCAATGGCCGCGCGCGCGCGATGCGCGCGACCGACGGTTTCGTGAAGATCATCGCCGACGCCGCGACCGACCGGGTGCTCGGCGTCCATATTGTTGGCGCCGCGGCCGGCGAATTGATCGCTGAAGCTGCTGTGTTGATGGAATTTTCCGGCTCGGCGGAAGATCTCGCGCGCACCTGCCACGCCCATCCGACGCTCTCGGAGGCGATGCGCGAGGCGGCCTTCGCCGTCGCCAAACGCGCCATTCACATTTGAGCTGGTCTAAGTCGGCCGTCGTGTTTCACGCCGCGCGCTGGCGCTACGCGCCCGCCGCATGTGAGAGGAAGAACTTATGGAAGATTGGAAACGGCGCCTGAGGGATGCGTTCTGGTTCACGCTCGCCGTCCTCTTTCTGGTCGAAACCTGGCTGTGGGATCATTTCAGCGAATGGCTGCACGATCTTGGACGCGCGCTTGGGCTTGAACGCTACGAACAGCGGTTCAAGGACTTCGTTGAGACGCTGACGCCCGTAAAAACATTGGCGATATTTATCGCGCCAGTGTTCGTGATTCTTCCGGCCAAGCTGGTTGGTTTTGAGTTGATCGCGCATGGACATGTGTTCACGGGGCTTATCGCGATCCTTCTCGCTAAAACGCTGGCGCTCGGCTGCATGTCGTTTCTTTTCGACATCTGCCGGGACAAGCTGATGCAGATGGACCGCTTCCGTCAGATCTATTCGCTTGTCCTCGAGATTCGCGCCTGGGCGGCCAGACTGGTCGCGCCTTTCAAACAGCGCATCCATCAGACCGCCGACGCGATGTGCGGGCGAATAGAAGCGTTTATCGGCGTTGAAGCAGGCTCGCTGACGCGTAGCGTCGCGCGCTTGCGTGAACTCGCGCGTCAGAAACGTTCGGCCTGACTATTCGCAGATCGCATATCCAAAGCAAAAATCGTCGTCGCTGAGCGACGGTCGAGAGAGAATCGTCGTGGCGCTTGCAACGCTTGCCGCGAACAGGAACAACATCAATACATACAAAACCAAATTGCGCATGACGGCCCAGCCTTCCGCCTCTCGCTGAAAACTTGAAAGGCGCGGCGCTCCGCGTCTCCGCTCTTTCGAGCATCGATTTTGGGCGCGCCGGCCTTTCAGAAGAGAAACGCAGATGTCGGGCGCGCGTTCCACGAACTTTTGCTGCCGAATGAAAATTTTACTGGCAAATCGCATAGCCGTAGCAAGGGTCCGAGGGTTTCGCTTGCGCGGACGACGCGAGGTACGCGCCCGCGCCAGCGAATTCCAGCAAGAGAACGCAGACCACCAGGACTAAGCAGCCCATGCTTGTCGTCGGACGCATAACCATTTCCCCTCTTCTGTCGCCCGCACCCTGCGAACATTCGCGACATTAAGGTTCGTTTTACCAAGGCGCAGTGCGACGGCGCACACTGGCGATCGGTCGAAGACCGGTTTGCTCGGGCAGCGGTTACGCCGAGCGACGGGCAAGACGTCTGATGGCAAAAAAGACGACGCCCTCGCGCGCTGGGCGGAGGGCGTCGCAGGAAGCTTAATGAACAGTGGCGAAAAGCTTAGAGCACGACGACTTTCGTGCCGACCTTCACGCGGTTGTAGAGATCGATCGCGTCGATGTCGCGCATGCGGATGCAGCCCGAGGACACCGCCTGTCCGATCTTGTCCGGCTCATTGGTGCCATGGATACGATAAAGCGTATCCTTGCCGTTCTGATAGAGGTAGAGCGCGCGCGAGCCGAGTGGATTGTCGGGACCGCCAGGCAGACCGCCGGCGTCCGCCGTCGGCTGGAGATGCGGCCAGCGCTCGAGCATGTCCTTTGGCGGGATCCACCGCGGCCATTCCTGCATGCCGCCCACATAGGCCCGGCCGGTGAAGGCCATCGCGTCCTGACCGGTGGCGACGCCGTAGCGCACGGCCTTTCCGCCCGGCATGACATAGTAAAGGAATTTCGAGCGGTTATCGACGATGATCGAACCGACGGGCTCGTTCGTCTTATAATCGACGAGGTAGCGTTCGTATTGCGAGCTTACCCCAGCCTTGGGAGCAAGCGCCATGAACTCGGCGTCGCGGCCATTAAGCCTCGGATCTGGAAGAGGCGTTCCCCCGTTGCAACCCGCCAAAAAAACAGCGAGAAGCGCTGACGCCGCCGTCACATATCTGAAACTCATTTCAGGCACTCCTTTCCGCCGCAAAACAGTTGTTACGATTTTCTTATCATGAACTTTGGCGCTGGGATCACGTCTTCAGAATTATTCCCTTACTGTTGCGCCGGCGCCACGGCCACCGGCGCGGACCCACGCTTGAGCCTTACCGTTTCTTTTTCATGGACAGAAGGCCGCGGAAGGCCGAAAATTATGAGGTTGACTGGCGTAGCGTCGCCCGCTCGGATTGCGTCGCAGCATTGAAAACCCTTCTCGTCACACATGAAAGCGGGCTCCTTCATGAGATGGGTCCCGGCCATCCCGAAGCCCCCGAACGGTTGCGGGCGATCCAACGCGGCTTGGAGCAAACGCGATTCGCGTCCCTGAGCCGAATGAATGCGCCCCAAGCGCAAGCGGAGGCGCTGCAACGCGTCCATCCGCAATCCTATCTTGCAGCCCTCGAGCGCGCCGCGCCGCGCGAAGGCTATTCGGCGCTCGACAGCGACACGCTGATGTGTCCGAAGACGATCGAAGCGGTGTGGCGCGCCGCCGGCGGCGCCGTCGCCGCGGTGGATGAAGTCATGTCGGGACGGGCTGACAACGCCTTCGTCGCCGTTCGGCCGCCCGGACATCATGCGGGCGCGCACAATCCGATGGGTTTTTGCTTCGTCAACAATATCGCCGTGGCCGCGCGCCACGCCTTGGCGGCGCATGGGGCCGAACGCGTCGCCATCGTCGATTTCGACGTCCATCACGGCAATGGCACGCAAGAGATTTTCTGGGCCGACGACAAAGTGCTGTTCTGCTCGACGCATCAGGCGCCCTTTTATCCAGGCACGGGCGGGCGCAATGACACGGGCGACCATGACAACATCGTCAATGCGCCGCTCCTCGCCGGTTCGACCGGGGACGCCTTTCGAGAAGCGCTCGCCGACCGAATCCTGCCGCGGGTGCGCGATTTCGCGCCCGATCTGATCCTGATTTCGGCGGGCTTCGACGCCCATGAGCGGGATCCGCTCGGCGGCCTGCGGCTCCGCGAGACGGACTTCGGCGACGCGACCAAACGGCTGATGGACATCGCCGACCGGCGTTGCGGCGGCCGCATCGTCTCAATGCTCGAAGGCGGCTATGACGTTGACGCTCTGAGCCGCAGCGTCAACGCGCATGTGCTGGCGCTCATGGGCGTTGCGGAAGATGGCGGCGTCTAACGCGGCGGCACGCGATTGAGAAGTGCAAAAGGGCCGCGAGCTGACGCTCCGGCCCTTCTTCATGCGTCTGGATCAACAGGCGTGGCGACACTCAGCCCTGGCGCGCCTTATAGCGCTTCTGCACCTTGTTGATGATGTAGACGCGGCCTTTGCGGCGCACGATCTGGTTGGCGCGATGGCGCGAACGCAGAGATTTCAAAGAGTTGCGGACTTTCATCGATCTCACCCCGGCAATAGTGAACTGGCCGGGATACGCCCAGCGCTTCGTTGGACCCGCCTATGCCCTATTTCGCCCCGGCGATCAAGCCGAAACGCCTCAAGCGTTTAAAAGCGCGCATTGGCGAAAAACCGCAGATTCGCGCCCGGGAGCAGCACTTCATCCTTGCGGTAGGAGACGCTGTTGCGGATGTCCTCGTTGAGGAGATTGTCGCCGACGAGTCCCAGCCTCAACTCGCGGCTCAGCGGATCGCCCGGATCGAGCAGCATGCGGTAGCTGATTTCGGCCTTCAGCAGATTATAGCCCTTCGTCGGCGTTTCATTGGTCGGGTCGATGTTGCGCTGCGCGAAGGCGTGCAGGAGGTTGACCCGCAGCAGCCAGTTCATATCTCGCCAGAACAATCCGCCTCCGAGCCGAACGGGCGGAATGCGGGGGACGTTGCCGCCGCCCACGAATGTCGCCCGCACCACGTCGAACTGGTGCTCCACCCCAAAGACGCCGCCTGCCAGCGGCGCGACGTCGAGTTGGCTTTGAAACTCGCCGCCCCGGAAGAGCGCATTGCGCTGCGAATAGATCGCCTCGCGCAGATCGCCCTCGCCTTCCAAGGCGCAGCTCGCAATATCTTCCTCGCAGACCGCGCCGGTGAGATTTCGGAAGATAAAGCCGTCAAAGCGCGTGAGGTAGGCCGTCGCCTCGAAGCGGAACGGGCCCACCGGACGCCGCAGGCCGATTTCGATGGTCTTCGCCCCTTCAATTCGAAGATTCGGATTGCCGATGTCGAAGGTTCCCGTCGCCTCATGGATCCCGCGCGAAAAGAGCTCGGGCGCGCGCGGCGCGCGTTCGACATATTGCGCCGTCAGGCTGGCGACGACGCCTTCCGGCAGATCCTGGAGGAAACCGAAGGCGCCGCTCTTTGGCGTGAAATTGCGCACGCGGGCGACTTGCAGCGCCGGATCAGCGAGGGGTTCGGGAAACGCGCCGGAGACGAGAAGTTCGGGAAATGCGCCGGAGACGGTCGCATGTTCGATGCGTCCGGCAAGCTGCATTTTCGATGTGTCGGTCAGTCTGAATTCATTGAACCAATAGCCGGCGACGCTTCGCGTCCGATTGGGGTCGAAGAGCCCGCCCTCGCGTCCGGGTGAGGTCAGGATCTGATGCATGCCCTGCACGCCGAAGGCGCTGGTCAGAGTGGCGAAGGACAGGTCGACGGGACGAAGCTGCGTTTCGACCCGCGCCTCGAGATCCTTGTTGGTGAAGGTCTGCTGAACGCCGTCAAAGCCCCCCTCATTGGCGAGTTCGTGGTGCTTGTAGTCGGTCAAACCCGCCCAGAAGCGGACGGCTTCGATATAGGCCGACTGCGGACGGAACTCGCCCTTGGTCGTCACGCGCGTCTGGCGAAGTTCGATGCGCGTATTGGTCTCCGTCGGCTCGATGCCGGGGATGTGATAGCGCGAGTTGAACTGCGTCACCGCGACGCCGACGAAGCCGCCGTCGAAGAAATAGGAGCCGCCGACCGAACCGCCGGCCGAGCGCATCGACGAATTGGGCTGGCGTCCAAAGACCGGCGGCGCCGGATCCGGCGGAAAAAGATAAGGATAGCCGGGAATGCGGTAGTCGCTGCTGCGACGGCCATGGACATCCATGTGGAAGGCGACATTGCCGCGGCCGACGTCGAGCAGCGTCGCGTTTTCCAGCGCGTTGTCGACGGTCATCACCGCGCCGCGAGTCTCGATGACCGAGCAACCCTCCGTCTCGGCCGTTGGGATGAACGCAAGTCGGCAAGGCAAGGCGGTGGGAATGCGGTTGTTTTCGACGTTGACGACGCCGCCGATCGCTTGCGACCCCCAGCGCAGCGTCGCGGGACCGCGCACCACTTCGACCTGGCTCGCGGCGACGGGATCGAGCGGCACCGCGTGGTCCTCGCCAAGCTCCGAGACGCCGCTGTTGCTGACGCCATTTTCCTGGATGCGCACCCGGTAGTTGTCGAGGCCGCGCACGATGGGACGGCTCGCCGCGCCGGGCGCGAAGGTGGACCCGGTGACGCCCGGCTTGGCGAAAAGCACGTCGCCGAGGGTCGCGCCCGGCGAGCGCCGCAGCTCCTCACTGGTGACGACCGTCACCGTCGCGAACTGATCGGCGACGATGGGAAGGACGCCTTGCGGCGTCACGGCCGGTTCGCGCGGCTCGGGTCCGCTCGGGCCCGCGACGTTGCGGCTGCGCCCGCCGGGCGCTGGAGGGGTCTGTGGAGGCGCGACAACCTTGCTGCGCCTGATCGGGCTCACGGCGCCGACTTCGATCGGCGGCAAGGCCTGTTGAGCCATGCCGCTCGCAACGTCGGTAAAAAGCCCGGCTACTGCGGCGCCGGCCGCTGCGCCGACCCAAACGCTCTTCCTCATCGACGCCCGCTCTCGCTGATTATGTTATAACATAACATATCCAGACCTAGCGGAGGCATGTCAATGCATAGTCGCCCTTTCATGCACAGGTCAGCGCCGCCTGTGGCCGCGAGGCCACACTCGAAAGATCAGAAGGTCTCGGCCGCCGCGCGCGTTCCGGCGCGATAGATCTCCCAGCCGTGCGCGCGCAGCTTGCAGGCCGGGCATTCGCCGCAGCCATAGCCCCAGTCGAAACGGCGGCCCCTCTCGCCGAGATAGCAGGTGTGGGTTTCCTCGACGATGAGCCGCACCAGCGGTTCGCCGCCGAGCGATTCCGCCAGTCGCCAGGTCGCCGCCTTGTCGATCCACATCAGCGGCGTATGAATATTCATGCTGCGGTCCATGCCGAGGCTGAGCGCCTGCGCCATGGCGCGGATCGTCTGGTCGCGGCAATCGGGATAGCCTGAATAGTCCGTTTCGCACATGCCGCCGACGAGATCGGCGACGCCGCGACGATAGGCGAGCGCCGCGGCGAAGGTCAGAAACAGCAGATTGCGCCCCGGAACGAATGTGTTGGGAAGCCCGTCGGCGGCGAAGGCGATCTCCGCGTTGCGCGTCAACGCCGTCTCGGAAATCGCGCCGAGCGCCTCGATCGAAATCGTGCGATCTTCGCCAAGCCGCGCGGCCCAAAGCGGCGAGAGGCGAACAAGCCCCTCGCGCAGCCCCGCTCGGCGCGAGAGTTCGACGCGGTGGCGCTGGCCGTAATCGAATCCGACCGTCTCGACGCGGTCGAAGCGTGACAGCGCCCAGGCAAGGCAGGTCGTGGAATCCTGCCCGCCGGAAAACAGCACGAGCGCGGCGGCGGAGTGAGTCGAGAGGTCGTTCGTCATCGCGCTTAACTTAAATCATGGCGCTAAAACTGCGAACCGCCGCTGACGGGAATGCATTTTCGGAACGTTTTCACACCGCCATCGCCAATCGCAACAAATCCCCCTATCCGAACCCGGAACGAGATCGACATGCTGCTCTACAATACGCCGCTCGCGCCCAATCCCAGACGCGTCCGCATCTTTCTTGCTGAGAAGAACGTCACGATCCCCGTTCGAGACGTCAACCTCATCGCGCAAGAGCATAAGAGCGAGGCCTATGGGCGGATTAACCCGCTCAACGAGGCGCCGGCGCTCGTTCTCGACGACGGCGCGACGCTCACCGAATCCGTCGCCATCTGCCGCTATATCGAATCGCTTTATGCCAACCCGCCGCTCTTTGGCCGCGACGCGCGCGAGCAGGCCTTCATCGAGATGTGGCAGCGCCGGGTGGAATTTCGCCTATTCACGCCGGTGGCGCTCGCCTTTCGTCACAGCCATCCGGCGCTGGCGCGGCTCGAATCGCCGCAGCTGCCGCAAGTGGCCGAACATCAGCGGCCGCGCGCGCAGCAGATGATGCGCTTTCTCGACCAGGAACTCGCCGCGCGGCGCTTCATCGCCTCCGACGACTTCACCATCGCCGACATCACCGCCATCGTCGCCATGGACCTGACCAAGGCCGCGCGGGTCGAGATCCCTCAAGATCTGCCGAATCTTTCGCGCTGGCGCGCTGACGTCTCGGCGCGTCCGAGCGTCGTGCCGTAATGACGCGGCGCTCTCTGAGCAGGAAGCTTGAGGAGATCACGGCGCGCATCCGCGCCTGCCGTTTCTGCGCCGAAACGCCCGCGGGCGTGAAGCTGCCGCATGAGCCGCGGCCGGTGCTGCGCGTCTCGCCCAGCGCGCGGCTGCTGCTCGCGAGCCAGGCGCCCGGCAATCTCGTCAATCAGACCGGCGTTCCTTTCAACGATCCTTCCGGCGATCGGCTGCGTGACTGGATGGGCGTGGATCGAGAGACGTTCTACGATGTCTCGCGCATCGCCATCGTCCCGATGGGCTTCTGCTTTCCGGGTTACGACGCCGCCGGCGGCGACCTGCCGCCGCGCCCCGAGTGTCGCCCGCGCTGGCACGACTCGCTGTTCGCGGCGTTGCCGCAGATCGAGACGGTCGTCGCGATCGGGCGCTATGCGCAGGACTATCATTTCGCCCGTCTCGGCCATGCGCTGCCGAAGGGCGCGAGCGTTTCAGAGATCGTCGCGCGCTGGCGCGAATTTCAGGACGCCCGGCCGCTGATCTTTCCCCTCCCCCATCCGTCCTGGCGCAACAGCGGCTGGCTCAAGCGCCATCCCTGGTTCGAAGCCGAGGTGCTGCCGGCGCTGCGCGCCGAGGTCGCGCGGCTCGTGAAAACATGAGAAAAACCCCGGGTGACAAGCATAATCATCGGAGATGGCCCGCGCCGGGTCGAGATCGGCAACGATTTGCCGCTGACGCTCATCGCCGGCCCCTGCGCGCTTGAAAGCGCGGACATGGGGCTCAAGGTTGCTGAAGAGCTTGCCCGGCTCGGCGAACGGCTGAAGATCGGCGTCGTCTTCAAGGCGTCCTTCGACAAGGCGAACCGCACCAGCGACGAAGCGGCGCGGGGCGTCGGCCTCGACGCCGGCCTGCCGATCTTTGCTGAAATCAAGGAAAGGACTGGACTTCCGGTGACGACCGACGTGCATGAAGCATGGCAATGCACGCGTGTCGCCGAGGTCGTGGACCTTCTGCAGATTCCCGCCTTCCTCTGCCGACAGACCGATCTCATCGTCGCGGCGGCGAAAACCGGACGCCCCATCAATATCAAGAAGGGGCAGTTTCTCGCGCCGTGGGACATGGTCCACGCCGTCGAGAAAGCGCGTGAGGCCGGCGCCGCCGGCGTGCTCGTCACCGAACGGGGAACGAGCTTCGGCTATAACGCGCTTGTCGCCGATATGCGCGCGCTGCCCATTTTGAAGGAGACCGGCGCGCCGGTTATTTTCGACGCGACCCACGCCGTTCAGCAGCCGGGCGGCGCCGGCGCGGCTTCTTCGGGCGAGCGGCGTTTTGTTTCAACGCTCGCCCGCGCCGCCGTCGCCGTCGGCGTCGCGGCGCTCTTCATCGAGACGCATCCCGATCCCGACGCGGCGATCTCGGACCGCGCGACGCAGGTTCCGCTTGGCGAGCTGGAGACGTTAGTCAAGGAGCTGATGGCGTTCGACCGTCTGGCGAAAAAGCGCGTCTGAAGAAGGTCGGAGCAATTCGTATGCAGCTGTCATTCCCGACAGGCCGAAGGCCTGATCGGGAGGGCGTCGGCATTAACCCGCCTCCACGTAATCCGTCAGCCAGCCGACAGCGATGATGACAAGGCCCATGCCCGCGAAAAAGGCGAAGGCCGGCTTGACGCTGAAAATATCGGGAAGAAAAGCGACGGCGATGAGCGCCGGGCCGACGATCCTTTCGACCCAGCCATGGAGCGTGAAAGCCAGCCGCCGAAACACGCCGAGCGGAAATTTCGTCACGAGCGTCATCGCCAGATGCACGCCCGCGAGCAGCCAGGCGAGCTTCGCCGGCAGGCCGCCGAAACCAAGGACGCTTGGCGCGGCGAGGAAAATCAAAACCGTCAGATAGTCGAGATAGCCATGCAGGCGCGCCGTGAGTGGTTTCATTATCGTTTCTCCGCGTTGGCGGCGCGGCTCGGCCGCCTTCTCCTCTCGTTAGCTCGCGGCGCGGAGGCCGTCTGTCATCTTGATTACAGATCGACGGGCTTTTCTTTCGCGAGGGATTGCAGCGCGAGATGATTGACGCAGATAAGGTCGCGCCGATAGTCGAGCGCGCCCCGGCGCCTCAACCCGTTCATCATCCGCGTCACGACTGGGCGGCTCGCATGGACGAGGTCGGCGATGTCCTGCTGCGTGAGCCTGATTTCGAGCGAATAGCCATGCGGGCAAGGCGCGCCGAACGCCTGCACAAGCTCGCCCAGCGTTTCGATCAGCCGCGCGGCGACCGCCTTTGTCTGGCGGTCGATCAGCCTGCGTTCGGCGCGTTCCCGCGACGCCTCCAGTCCGGCGTTGAGGAAGCTTGAGAACGACGGGCTGTTCGCGACGAGACGGTTCACGTCCGAAGGGGTGATCATCAAAACGCGCGCCTCGCCGATGGCGCTTGCCGCGTGCGCCGACGCTCTTCCCGGCGAAACGCGCCCGAAGAGTTCACCGGCGCCCGCGATGGCGAGCGTGATCTGCGCGCCGCTTTCCGCGACATGAGAAAGCCTGACGACGCCCCGCATCAAACAATAGAGAAAGCCCGGCTCCTCGCCTTGCCGATACAGCGTTTCGCCGTCGGAGAACTCCGCTTCCCGCAGCGAAGGCGCGCAGAGCCGCCACTCGGCGATATTCTCTTCCGACAGCATGTCGTTCCCCGGCGCTTCCGCCTGACCGCGCATCCTATCAAAATCGAAACTGCGCAAGCCATCTTGCTCAAGAGACCGTCCGGCGAGCGCGATCCGCTAAGCCTTGCGCGCAGCCAACGGATGGTCGAGAAGCGCGCGATCGACGGTCAGGAGGCGCAACGCCTCGATTTTGCATTGCGCCAGCAACAGGCGATCAAACGGGTCGCGCGTAGGCGGCTCAGGTTCGACCGCGACGAGCGCATGCCGCGCGTTAATCGAGAGGACCTCGATCCCCATCGCTTCCAGCAGTTCGGGAAGCGTCTCAAGATTTATCGTTAGTTCGAGTTTGCCCAGCCGCCACTTGATGGCGATCTCCCAAAGACTCGCGACGCTGACCAGAAATTCCGCATCTTCATTCTTCAGCAAAGACTGCACGTGCGATCCGAACTCGGCGACACGGTTTTCAATCAACGCCAGCAGAATATGCGTGTCGAGCAGCAGCCTCATGCATCATCCGGCAGCGGGCGCAGCAGAAAATCTTCCGGCAAGGGCGCGTCAAAATCCTCAGCGATGAAAGTGACGATGGACTGGAGGCCGTGTCGTTTCTTGAATTCGTCGACGGCTTCGAGCCGCAACCCGCGTTTGGGTTGATGAGGAACCAGATCGAACACCGGTTTCCCATTCCGAGTCACGACGATCGTTTCGCCCTTCTCGACCTGTCGAGCAAGTTCGGTCAGGCGATTTTTGGCGTCTTTTATCGAAACAATCGTCATGGGAGAATAGTGGCTACCCGTAGCCACTTAGTCAAGTCGGCTCCCGCCCGCTCGTCGCCCGTATGAACTTTCCTAATTAAGCGATTACGGTTAAAGTTCTTTATTGCTCAGGCGGGGGTCATGGCGCTCAATCCTTTCGATGACCAAGGCGACAATTTCAAAGCCAAGGCTGCGACGACCTATGGCTTGATCATCGCGGCCAATGTCTTCGCCTGGACTTGGGCGTGGACGGCCTTCTCCGATCGACCGGGATTGATGGGGGCCGCCGTTCTGGCCTTTATGTTCGGGCTTCGCCACGCCTTCGACGCCGATCACATCGCCGCCATCGACAATGTCGTCCGCAAATTGATGCAGGACGGCAAGACGCCCTATTCGGTCGGATTTTTCTTCTCGCTCGGCCACTCCACCTTCGTCGCCCTCGCTTCGGTCATGATGGCGGCGGCGGCCATGGCCATGCAGGGCCAGGCGCATGACTTTCAGGCCTTCGGCGGCGCCATCGGCACGATGGCGTCAGCTTCGTTCCTCATCGTCATCGGCCTTGCAAATCTTCTGCTGCTCAGGGGCATCTGGTCGGCCTACAACCGCGCCCGACATGGCGAACCGGTCCTCGAAGAGGACCTCGACCGTCTGCTCAACGGGCGAGGTCTGTTCACCCGGGTTTTCCGCCCGCTGTTCCGCTTCGTTTCGCGGTCATGGCACATGTATGTCGTTGGATTTCTGTTGGGACTGGGCTTCGACACGGCGACGGAGATCGGCCTGCTCGGAATTTCGGCGGCGCAGGCCGCGCAAGGCATGTCATTTTCGACAATTCTGGTGTTTCCGGCGCTGTTCACCGCCGGCATGTCCTTGATGGACACCACGGACAGCCTCGTGATGACCGGAGCCTACGGCTGGGCGTTCGACGATCCGCTGAGGAAACTTTGGTACAATCTGGTCATGACCGCAATGTCGGTGATCGTCGCCATTTTCATCGGCGGCATCGAAGCGCTCGGCTTGATCGGCGATAAGCTCGGCTTCGAAGGCGGCCTTTGGCGCCTCGTTCAAGGGCTTAACGACAATCTCGCCAATTTCGGCTTTGCGATCGCCGCGATCCTGATCGCGAGCTGGATCATCTCTATGCTCTTCTATCGAAGCCAGGGGCAGATGAAGGCGTATCGCGGCGCAGTCGGGATGGACTATCCGGCGCGGCGCTAGCGGTCGTAAACTCCAAAATTCCAGGCATCTGCGTCTTTTTGCCGATCAGGAAGAACGAGCGCGTCGCCTCTTTGCCTTTTAATTCGACGGTCCCGCCGTCCAGGAAGACGTAATCGTCGCTGAGACGCACCTTCACCGCTTCGGACACGTGAATTTTGTCGGGCTTGGAAGTGGATTCAAATCGGCTGGCGACATTCACGACGTCGCCCCACAGATCGTAGGAAAATCGCTTTTTCCCGACGACGCCGGCCGCCACCGTGCCGGTATGCACGCCCATGCGCATTTGCAGCTGGTAAGGAACCTCATCTGCGTAGCTCATGATATAGCTTTGCGCTTCCAAAGCGAAGTCCGCGATATGCTGACAGTGCAACGGGTCCCGGTTCGGGACTCCGCCGACCACCATGTAACTGTCGCCAATCGTCTTGATTTTTTCGACACCATGCTTTTCGACAAGTTCGTCGAATTTCTCGAAGAGGACATTGAGCATATTGACGGTGGCATGCGGACCAAGCTTTGCCGAAAGTTGGGTAAAACCGACAATGTCGGAGAAAAATACCGTAACTTCAGGGAAAACTTCCGCGATTGTCTCCTCTCCGCCACGCAGTCGTTCGGCGATCGCGGCGGGAAGAATATTGTGGAGCAGCTTTTCCGAACGGGAGCGTTCGATTTCCAGGTCCGACAAGGCTTTGCCCGAAAGCTTTATCTTGTCTTCGAGCTTGTCGAAAGCGACGTTCAGATTTGCAGCCATCGTGTTGACGGTGGTGGCGAGTTCGCTGATCTCATCGTTCCCAAAGACCGAGGCCTGAGCCGCGAGATTGCCTGAGCCAATCTCGTGAACGACCGCCATGAGTTGCGACGCTCGAACCGCGAAGCGATTTCGCAAAAAAATCAGGGACAAAACAACCACGCCAAACAAACCGATATTCAAGTAAGAGTTGGCATCAAACAATTGGTTGGCGAACGCCTGTTCTTGCGCAATCCGTCCCGCGTATCTCTGCCGAATCAAGTTCTGCATCTGCGCAATTCTCAGAGTCAGATCTCCGTTGAGCTTGCGGTATTCGTCGCTAAACAACAGCTTCGTCGCTAAAGCACGATCGGGCTTGCCCTTGCGGGAATAGGTTCCAGCGCCGTCATCGAATTCGCCATCCACCGCATGCATTGCGGCGCGTTCGATCGCGACCACCTTTTCCAAAAAGCTTCGCGCTTCCTTAAGCTTATTTAATTCATGCGCGGTGACATTTTGGCTTAAGAAACGCTCTTCAATCGAAACTGCGTCGTCGTTTTTCTTCTCGGGCGGCGGAATGATTCCGCCATTCACGAGATCCCAATAGCCAAAGTTATAGTCCTTCGGCCGAGCCGTTTCGCCGTTGAGAATGGCCCCGATGATGTTGTACCACTCAATTCGTCTCGGATCGTTGCTGGAGATGTAACCTCGCGCAAAGCGAGTTTGCCACTGCGAGGAAAAAACCAAATCCTCCGCAAGCGTGGTCAAGGATTGCAATTCGCGATGCGATGTCTCCAGGTCCTGCTGAGCTTTTTCCAGAAAAACGCCCAGCGCCAAATTGCCTCCTGCGAGAGCGACGAGCAACAGGAAGAAGATCGAAAAAAACGTCCGAAGCTTCATGTTTTCTGGGCCCCGCGATCGGACGGTCTCTTGGTTAGGAGACCATAGTGACCCATAGGTGATTTACTGGCCGGCGCACAAGGTTCGACTTGGGGCGCCTATACGCCTAGCCTCGCCCCCGGTAGGGCGGCACGCCCTGATCAGGAAGCCACAGCCCCTCGGGCGGGGCGCCGGTCTGCCAGAAGACGTCGATCGGCATGCCGCCGCGCGGATACCAATAGCCGCCGATGCGCAGCCATTTCGGCGCCATCGCCGCAACGAGATCGCGCGCGATCCGCAGCGTGCAGTCTTCGTGAAAGGCGCCGTGGTTCCGGAAGCTCCCGAGATAGAGCTTCAAGGCCTTTGACTCGACCAGCCATTCGGCGGGGACATAGTCGATGACGATATGTGCGAAGTCGGGCTGGCCGGTCACAGGGCAAAGCGAGGTGAACTCGGGCGCGGTGAAGCGCACGAGATAGGTCGCGTCCTTGTGCGGATTGGGCACGAGATCGAGTTCGGCGTCGTCCGGCGAAGCCGGCAGCGCGGCCGTGCGGCCGAGCAGCGCGGCGCCCTTATGCGTCTTGGTCATGCGCGTAACTTGGTCATGCGCGTAACAAAGGCGCGATCGCCGCCGCGTCAAGCGCCAAACGGCTCACGGGTCGCGCGAGTCGGGACATTCGCCCGCGCGCAAAGTGATCGGATGCGCCGACATCCAGCCCGAGAGAAAGCGATTCTCGGGGCTCTCCAAAGCCTTCAGCATTTCGACGCGCACGATTTCGAGCCATTTCTCGCGCCGGTCCGGCGTGTTCATCTCCGCCGGAACGCCGAATTCGAGCGCCTTCACCGCGAATTGATAGGGCATGGTGTTCCACAACGCCACGCCGCCGCGATCGAGCATCGCCGAGACGTCCTTTTCCGGAATATGCGCGATCTGCTCCTGTTCTGGGATCGGCACAACGCCCGGCATGCCGCTTTTGGGCGCAACGATCGCGACGCCGTTGCGATAAAAGCGATTCTGCTTCACGCCGCCGCGCGTCGCGATCAGATTGCCGCCGATCACGAAGCTGGCGCCCGTGCTGTCGAGCGCGCATTTCAACGTCCGGTCGAAACAATGGCCTGCGCCGACCATCAGGCGGCTGCATCCGGCCTCGACCCAGCGCGCTAGAGTTTCCGGCTTGATGTCGAGCACATAGGCGAGGCCAGGCATGGCCTCGTGCTGATATTCGCAGCGCTGCACCAGGCTCGCCGGCCAGCCGAGAAAATCTTCCTGCGCCGGCGCGCAATTGGCTCGGACGGGAGATTTCTCCAAAACCGCCTTCGCGGCGGCGACATGCTCCGGCGACTGAGCCCAGGCGCTGGCCGGACTCCAAAGCCCCAAGCAAAGGCTGAAAACGACGCCGCGCGCCAATCGCGCTGTGCTTAGGGCCATCCGAACCTCCCGCCGACCGTCGCGCTTGGCGGCGAACGCCCGCTCATTAATCAAGCTCAAGGATAGGGAGGTCCCCTCCCCAGTCAACGGATTTCACCGGCGCGTCTCGCCGCGGCGCAGCACAGATCCCACGAAAGCCCGCCACGGACGCAGAACCTTTTTACGGCTGAGGCTTTTCGGGACCGCGCAATAGGTCTAAGAAGTCGCGCCGCTCCGCGCCGCATCATGAAGAGGCACCCATGACCGAGATCGTCGACATCCACGCCCGCGAAATTCTGGATTCTCGCGGGAACCCGACCGTCGAGGTCGACGTCACCCTGGAGGATGGGTCGTCTGGACGGGCGGCGGTGCCGTCCGGCGCCTCGACCGGCGCGCATGAAGCGGCGGAAAAGCGCGATGGCGACGCATCGCGCTATCTCGGCAAGGGCGTGCTCACGGCGGTCGACAACGTCAACGACGAAATCGCCGGCGCGCTGCTCGGCTTCGAAGCTGAGGATCAGGTCGCCCTCGACGAGGCGATGATCAGGCTCGACGGGACGCCGAACAAGTCGCGGCTCGGCGCCAACGCCATTCTCGGCGTGTCGCTCGCCGTCGCCAAGGCGGCGGCCGAGGCGACCGCTCTGCCGCTCTATCGCTATGTCGGCGGCGTGCAGGCGCGGGTGCTGCCGACCCCGATGATGAATATCGTCAACGGCGGCGTGCATGCCGACAATCCGATCGACTTCCAGGAATTCATGATCATGCCGACCGGCGCGCCGAATGTGCGCGACGCCATCCGTTGGGGCGCCGAGATTTTCCACACGCTCAAGGCGGCGCTGAAGAAAGCCGGCCTCAGCACCTCGGTCGGCGATGAAGGCGGCTTCGCGCCCAATCTTCCCTCCGCCGAAGCGGCGCTCGACTTCATCATGAAGGCGATCGAAACGGCGGGCTTCAAGCCCGGCGTCGACGTGCATCTTTGCTCCGACTGCGCCGCGACGGAATTCTTCAAGGACGGCAAATATGTCTATGAAGGCGAGGGCGTGACGCGCTCGATCGACGAGCAGGTCGCCTATCTCGCCAAGCTCGCCAGCGCCTATCCGATCGTGTCGATCGAGGATGGCATGGCCGAGGACGATTGGGAGGGCTGGAAGAAGCTCACCGACGTTCTGGGCGACAAAGTGCAGCTCGTCGGCGACGATCTTTTCGTCACCAATGTCGTGCGCCTCAACGAGGGCATTAAGATGGGCGTCGCCAATTCGCTGCTCGTCAAGGTCAATCAGATCGGCACGCTGACCGAGACGCTCGCTTCGGTCGAGACCGCGCATCGCGCCGGCTACACCACCGTCTTCTCGCATCGCTCCGGCGAGACCGAGGATTCGACCATCGCCGATCTCGTCGTCGCGACGAACAGCGGCCAGATCAAGACCGGCTCGCTCGCCCGCTCCGACCGCACCGCCAAATACAACCAGCTCATCCGCATCGAGGAGGAGCTGGGCGACGCGGCGATCTACGCCGGCAAAAGCGCGCTCAAGGCGCTGGCGTAACCCCCCTCCCCAACCCTCCCCCGCTTCGCGGGAGAGGGAGTAGATTCGAGCCTTCACTGACGTGCGACGAAACGCCGATCGTTAGCGTCCCCTCTCCCGCGAAGCGGGGGAGGGACAGGGTGGGGGCCAAAAGGCTCCTCGCCCGATGACCATGGAAAAAACCTTCGCTCCCGCCTCAATTGAATCGCGCATCCGCGACGCGTGGGAAGAGGCGCAAGCCTTTC
>NZ_JBPFDU010000022.1:0-2646 GCF_051062815.1 Methylocystis sp.
CCGAGATATTCCTGCGCGACCTGACGTTTGAACTCGACGCTGTAGGAGCGGTGTTTGGCCATCGGCTTTCGTCCTTTGAAAGCCCGGCATAACGGTCAATCGTTAAACGCGTCCCTGTCCGGCCCGAGGGGCCCACTCCAAAGCTGGATCCCGACTCAAAGTTGATTGACAGCAAGGTCGAGCTTGTCGTTTCTTTGAACCCCCAGCGCGACCGCAAAACTGCGCTGATAGATTTTTGGAACTCGACAGTAATGGAAGCTAAAGTTCTGGACTTGGCCCACGCCGACCCCATTCTCGATGCGGCCCCCCGTCACGTCGCGCTTATTATGGATGGAAATGGCCCCTGGGCGGCCGCACAGGGGCTTCCGCTCTTCGAAGGCGATCTCGGCAGCATCGACGCCCTGCGACGCGCAGTATGCGCGGCGATCGAGTTCCGCGTCTCCTATCTTACCGTCTACTTTTTCGCCGCCGAGAACCTGTCCCAGTCGCCCGAAGGAACGCAGGGCCTCCGCGCCCTTTTCCATCAATTCATCCGCAACGACCTTTTGGACCAGCGTAGGAGCAATGTGCGGCTGCGCATCATCGGCGAACGCGCCGATCTTGCTCCCGATATCATCGAGCTTCTCGAGGAAGCGGAACGGCTGACCCAAGCCAATAGCGGTCTGACCTTGGTCATCGCCTTCAATTATAACGCGCGTCAGGAGATCGCCCGCGCCGTGCGGGCCCTTGGAGAACTCGTCGCCCAAGGGCGTCTCTCCATGCAGGATATCGATGCAGGCACCATCGCTACGCATCTCGACACCGCCGGCATTCCCGATCCAGACCTCATCATCCGCACGTCAGGGCGACAGCGGCTGTCGAACTTTTTGCTTTGGCAGGCGGCCTATTCGGAATTCGTCTTTTTGCCGATCCTATGCCCCGAATTCGGTAAAGCCGCTTTCGTTGCCGCCATCGCTGAATATGCGGGTCGCGATCGGCGATTTGGACGCATCAGCCCCTCCGGATCGAAAAACAAGAAACCTCTATGTCAGCGGTAATTCCATGCATCCGCGAGTGCAACTGGAGCCACATTCTAACCTGCGCCAATGACCATTGTTCATCTGGGAATGATGGGCGATTTCGCTCGGAATCAGCGCCTAACGCTGCTAGCACTACAGTTGCATTTTGGTATGAGCGCGCTTTGCTTCTGCCTGATGTGTGGTCGGCCCCCATCGGGTGATCCAGTTCGAATGTTAGTTTAAGAGCGGCATTTGGACCAGCGGCTGAGCGCCCGGCGGAGCTGGCTGGGGGTTGCGCAGCCGGGCGCTCGGGGAACAGAA
This sequence comes from Methylocystis sp., assembly GCF_051062815.1. Lineage (GTDB taxonomy): Bacteria > Pseudomonadota > Alphaproteobacteria > Rhizobiales > Beijerinckiaceae > Methylocystis. The sequence continues at coordinate 1,320 of NZ_JBPFDU010000022.1, forward strand.
CCGCCGGGGCTGGCGGCCGATATCCCAACGACGAATGTGGCCGCACTTCATTGTAATGACGCCGCCAGCTTTCGATGATGATCCGCGCCTCCTTGAGCGAGTAGAAGATCTCGCCGTTTAGCAGTTCGTCACGAAGCTTCGAGTTGAAGCTCTCGCAATAGCCATTCTCCCATGGACTGCCTGGCTCGATGTAAGCGGTCCTGGCGCCGACAGCGGTTATCCAATCCTGCACGGCCTTGGCGATGAACTCGGGGCCATTGTCCGATCGCACATGGCCGGGGACGCCGCGCAGAATGAACAGATCGGACAGCAGGTCGATGACGTCCGTCGAGTTAAGCTTGCGATTGATCCGGATGGCCAGGCATTCACGCGTAAACTCATCGATGATGTTCAACATGCGATATTTGCGTCCGTCATGTGTTCGGTCTTCGACGAAGTCGTAGGACCAAACATGGTTCGGATGTTCCGGCCGTAACCGAATGCATGATCCGTCGTTCAGCCACAGTCGCTTTCGCTTGGGCTGCTTTGCTGGGACCTTCAGCCCCTCCCGCCGCCAGATCCGCTCGACGCGCTTGAGGTTCACCGACCAGCCGGCGTCGTGCAGCAACGCCGCGATGCGCCGATAGCCATATCGCCCATATTGGAGGGCGAGCGCGATGATGTCGGCGGTCAGAGCCGCTTCGTCATCTGGCGTCCTGGCGATCTTACGTTGCGTCGAACGATGTTGGCCGAGCACGCGGCAGGCGAAGCGTTCAGACACGCCGAACGCCTCCCTTGCGCGCTCAACGCAGGCGCGACGGCGGGCGGGGCTTAAAAGTTTCCCGACGCAGCCTCCTTCAGGATCAGCTTCTCAAGCGTCAGATCAGACACCGCCTTGCGAAGCCGGGCGTTCTCCTGCTCGAGATCCTTCAGCCGCTTGACCTGGTCGCTCTTCAGCCCGCCATATTCCTGCCGCCAGCGGTAATACGTCACTTCCGTAACGCCTATCGATCGAATGGCTTCCGCAACCGAATGCCCTTGCGTCGTCAGCACGTCGACCTGACGAAGCTTCGCGACAATCTCCTCGGGCTTGTGCCGTTTCCTGCCCATCTCAAATCCTCCTCATAGGCTCAAAAGCCATACTTCACGGAGGATCACTTTTCAGGGGGCAGACCATGTGCTCGTCGCCAGAGCGACCAAGCGATAGTGAACTCTGGTCGGATGCGTTTGCGCGCAAGGCGCGTCGCAATACGGCGGATTTCCTGCATCGACCAGCGGATCAGCGGAGTTTCGATTTCACTGCCGGTTTCGTCGCTGCTCTGTAGCGCATTCTTTTTGGGGGTGACCG
>NZ_JBPFDU010000023.1:0-3921 GCF_051062815.1 Methylocystis sp.
TGCATGCTCTACGAGTTGATCCCCAACATGCCGGATGTCCGCTTGCGACCGCTTGTCGAGCGGTTCGGCGTATACATCGATCAACACGCGGCTCTAAATCAGACGTTCTCATGCGTCTGAAAATGAGGGGATGCCTGAGGCCTTGCTGAACTCGCGCTCGCTGAAACCCTTCTGAAATTGCACCTTCTTGCGCGCCATCGCGGAATCCTCTCGAAAACAGTATGTTCTGTTTTTATTTTCTCAGAAAATTCAAGCTGACGCAAGAGCGAAACCAAGAACGACTTTACCCTCATTTCGAATGACTCGGACCACAAGGTTGAAAATTCGAGAATGCCGGTGTATCGGCTGTGGCTCCCTGGCGCGCTTTCTCCTCGCGTGGAATCAAGCGAGGGATAACAAATTGCGCCAGCTTAATAAGCCGGAGCGTGTTCATATCGATAAAATCTGTCGACTGTTTTAGGAACGTGCTCCAGCTCCCACTGTGAGGTCTTGCGCGCCATGAATGTTCCACCCATGGATTCCAAATCCAACCGCAAAATCGCAGTGGTCGGTCTTGGCTATGTTGGCTTACCGGTGGCGATCGCCTTCGCGCGAGCCGGCATCCTCACGATCGGCTTCGACATCGACCGGCAGAGGATAGCTGAACTCGTTGCGGGGCGCGACCGAACCCATGAAATCGACGCCTCGGAATTGGCGAGCGCGCCGGTGCGTTATACCGCCAACGCGGCCGATCTCGCCGACGGAGACTTTTTTATTGTCACCGTGCCAACGCCGGTCGACGTCGCGCGCCGTCCCGACATGTCGATGGTGCTCGCGGCGTCGCATACGGTCGGCGAGGTCATGCGTCCAGGCGCGATTGTCGTTTATGAATCGACGGTGTATCCCGGCGCGACGGAAGAGGATTGCGTTCCCGTCCTCGAGAAGGCTTCCGGTCTCGTATGCGGGCGCGATTTTCATGTCGGATACAGTCCCGAACGCATCAACCCGGGCGACAAGGTGCATCGCTTCGAATCCATCACGAAAATCGTGTCGGGGCGGGACGAGGCCACGCTCGACATCGTCGCCGAAGTTTATGGCTGCGTAGTCAAGGCCGGTGTTTTCCGCGCCGCCAGCATTCGCGTCGCCGAAGCCGCCAAGGTCATCGAAAATGCGCAGCGCGACATCAATATCGCCTTCATGAACGAATTGTCTGCGGTCTTTCACTTGTTGAACATCGACACCAACGATGTCCTGACGGCGGCGCGCACGAAGTGGAACTTCCTGCCCTTCACGCCTGGCCTGGTGGGCGGGCATTGCATCGGCGTCGATCCGTATTATCTCACGCACATCGCCGAGATCGCCGGTTATCATCCGCAGGTGATCCTGTCCGGGCGCCGGATCAACGACGGCGTGGGTTCACGGGTCGCCCTGGAATGTCTGCGGCTGATGGCGAAGTTGGGAAGCGCCGGACGGACCGTGACGTTGCTAGGCCTCACCTTCAAGGAGAATGTGCCCGATATTCGCAATTCCCGCGTGATCGACATCATCGGCGTTCTGCAGGACCACAATATCCGGGTTCAGATCGCCGATCCCCTTGCCATCCCCGCCGAGGCGGAACACGAATACGGCGTCTCGATCGCGCGTTTGTCGCAACTCGAACCAGCGGACGCCGTCATTCTCGCCGTGCCGCATGATGAATATCTCACGCAAGGCTGGGGGCTGGTCGAGCGCCTGCTCGCCCCCTCGGCCGGCATCGTGCTCGATGTAAAGGGCGTGTTGCCGCGCGACAAGAAGCCCGATCGGATCGCATTGTGGCGGCTTTGATACGTCCCGGCGCGTCGCGCGGACGGAAGGTCGGCCCAGGCGATCCACGCGAAGCGCTCGCGTCATGGCGTTGAACACGCGACGGGAACATTGCGGAGATGACGGCGCATGGCGTATCACGCTATTCCGGCTTTGATCGGAAATGCAAAGTTCTGCGTCCGGGTTTCTTTAGTGGTCGCTAGGCTTCGGGAAAACAAGGACCATTTTCCTGGGCCGGCGCCCGAGCAGATCAATCAAGACCGAGAGCGTATGATGAGGACGCCCAACGTGACGCGGCTGAAATAATTCGCCGAAGCAGGGGCCTGGGAGGAAGATAAATTGCTCACCGACGTCGGAATTGTCGCGGCGTTCATCAGCCTGGGGATCGCCGCTTATGCCGGGAGGCGAAACGGCGGATCGGCGATATTTTATATCATGCTGGCTATATATCATATGTTATTTTGCTTCATTTTCTATAATGAAACGCTATATACAACCAGTGATGCAAATTATTATTATGATTTTGGGGCGTTTATTGGTGAAGGGCCACTGATTTCCGCTTCGTTGATAATAGAAATGGCTACTGTATTTAGAGAGGCGCTTGGAGCGACATTTTTGGATGAATTTTTTATCTTTCAAATATTCGGATTGATTGGAATTATTCTGATCCTGAAAACGATGGGGATTGTTGGCGCGGGTTTTTCCGAGAGGCAAAAGTTGATTTTTCCGATCGTAGCGTTCTCGCCAGCACTTAATTTTTTCACCGTCGCAATCGGCAAGGACGCGCCCTTTCTGATGGCGCTTGGACTGATTTGCCGTGGGCTGTCGAGATCCGGAAAGCAATATCCTTATGTTATTACAGGCCTCGCAATCGCTTTTCTGGTCAGGCCTCACATCGGTATTCTTTATGCGGTCAGCGTCATCGCCACTACGTTTTTTTCAGCTCGCGTTGCGCTTGGCGCGCGTGTTATCGTGCTCGTGTCCGGAGCCATATGTACTTTATTTGCATCGATGTTTTTCCTAAGTTGGATGGGCATTGAAGAGGTGAACTCGGAAAGCCTCGCCGGCACTATCGACAAGTTTGGAACGGCGAACAATGCGGCAGGTTCGGCGATTAATCTGGAGGGCCTTATATTCCCGGCGCGAGTGGCGGCGTTCTTGTTTTTGCCGTTTTTCTTCGATGCGTCGAGTGTGACTGCAATCATTCTTTCTATCGATAACCTAATTATCTTATGTCTATTTATATATTGTGTCTACAATATACGACTACTCTGGAGCGTATCGGCTCGGTTGTGGACGGTTCCGTTCGGGGTTATCATGTTTACGATTGTGACAATTATGTTGACTTATACATGCACGAACTCGGGCCTCGCCGCCCGGCAGAAGCTGATGGTTACTCCAATTCTGCCGATTCTATATTGCGTGGCAAACGCGGCGAGCAATCCCAGACGAGCGCCCGTTCCGAAGGGGCGGCTTCAGGAACTGGTTCCCGGCGCTACGGAACGCCCGCGTCACCGCGCGCCGGCAACCTTGTCGACGTTCTCGGCGGGGGCGGACCTGTTCCGCCGGCGCAAGACATAGGCGAACGTCTCGGCGGCGTTCTCGCGCAAGCGCCAGATATGCGAGAAGCCGCCGCAGCCATGCCAGCAGGCGCTTGAAGTTGTATCCGGCGGCGGCGAGGACGGCGTTGGCGGCCGCAAGGGCGAGGAAGTTGCGGCCCAGCGGTGGTCGTCTTTCCGATGGCCGATGGCCGATGACCGGTTCGACGGCGGAGCGGCGGCGCAACTCGCGTTTGATTTGCTCGGTGACGCGGCGTCTCTGGCCGGAAATGAACATCCTGAATTTGTGTTCCTCTGGAGCGTTGTGGCCGCGATAGCCGCGGTCGGCGACGACGCGCTTTATCGTCGCGCCGATCTGTTTCTCCATCTCGGGCGGCACGCGGCCGAGCGCATGGCCGTCGTAAGGCGCGCCCGGCAGCGCCTTCGCATGCATGACCAACTGGACGCCTCCAAAAACCTCTGGCCAAAACGGCGTTGAGTTGATTCACTTAGTCATGTCGCAAGGGGGTGCGGACATGGCGAAGGGAACGCCCGGATTTTTTGATGTCGACGAACGGCTGGCGGAGCTGTCAGCGAAGGG
>NZ_JBPFDU010000024.1:0-27965 GCF_051062815.1 Methylocystis sp.
TTCTTCGGCAGATCCGCCTTCGAAAATGGTCGCCGGCATCGCGCGCCATCTTGGCGGAAGGAGAAGTTCTGGACGTCTTGATCCAGACGAAGAAGCGGAATAAGGCGTCGGCCAGACCGGACGGAGCCCCGAGGCGGATGGCCGATTGGCCTCCGAATGAGCGAATGATCGCCTGGGATATGCAAACGGGCTCCTCGGCGAATATAACGATGCGCATGATCAGCTATGGAATGCTCGGAGTGCCTGATGACGGTAGTTGTGAAAGACAGCAATGGCGCAGAACTCAAGGACGGCGATTCCGTGACCTTGATAAAGGACTTGAAGGTTAAGGGCTCGTCCGTCGTCCTGAAACGCGGCGCCTTGATCAAAAATATCCGGCTCACGGATGATCCGGCTGAGATCGATTGCCGCGCTGAGAAAGTAAAGGGGCTCGTGCTGCGGACGGAGTTCGTCAGGAAAGCCTAGCCGCCATCGAATGGGCGCAGGACGAGCGGACCCATCGAAATTCTCGACCTGCGCGCCAAGCGACCTAGCAAGAAGTCCGTTTCTTCATCAAGAAACCTTTGTCGCTGGCAGTGGAACGGCCCTTCCTGGGATGAACGTCCTCGCCCGGTTCGGAGCAAAAGCCATATCCTTGTGTGTATCGCAATAAACGGCCTCTGGTGCGCACGCGCAGCCACAGAACCGGAACGAGTCGAAATGGTGCGGATCGCCGATAGGCCAGCGGCACCTTCCATTTCGAATCTGCATGAACTGAATAGGAACCGATGCGACCAATGGCCTTAAATTCCCGCTTTGCCTTTGATTGCAAATGTGTTGGCGGTGGGAGTCTTGCTTTTCGATCGAATTGGCAGGCCCGGGCTGGTTAGTCTCCTTCTTCAGCTTGGTCATTTCGGTTTCGTAGCCCTTTCGTGGTTAGAGAATAATATCGATGCGGCGCGCGAGCGCGGCGCGGCCGGCAAAAGATCATGAATAGTGCGCTGTCCCCTATCGGGAGTGGCGGAGAGCGTGACGTGCCGGCGTGCAGGCGCCGACCATCACACGCCCGCCCCTGGTTGTCCAATTTCCGTTGACCGAGCGTGCAAAGATCGCATCAAGCGCCGCTCGACCGAGACCTATTGTAAGACAAGCCATGGAGGCGAAACACAAATTCAATAATGAATTCGGCAAATATCTTCATCTCGATAATTCCCGTCACAGGCCTGCCTCCTCGCTCAGAAAAATCGAGCTTACACGACCCGGATGACCCCCAGCTTTTTCCCACCCCCGCTCGGGTGATCGCGAACGGCTCCGGCTCTGAATGCAGCGATCAATCGCGCGCCATCCAAATGGCCGCTTGCAACGCCAACTGACCGTCTCATAAACTTAACCGTCAGATCACCGCGCCTCAAATAAATCACGCCGCTCGCCGTCTTATTATCTTTGACGACCGACCACGCGCCTGATGGCAAGAGGAGCACTATGGAAAAAAGTCGCATCACGAGCGTGACTTCCGTTACCGTGATCCTCTTTATCGTCCTCGCCGCCTGCAAGCTCGGGCAGGCGGTCCTTGAGCCCGTGGCCTTTGCCGCCTTCATTATCGCAATTGCTTGGCCCCTGCAGAAGGCCATACAGGCGAGATTGGGGAAGGCCATCGCTCTGAGCGTGACGGTCGCGATGACCGCCGCCATGATCCTGGCGCTCTTTTCTCTGATCGCTTGGGGCGGCCATGAGGTGCTGGAATGGGTCAGACAGAATCTCGACCGCATCCAGGAAACGGCGATGACATCGACATCATGGCTCGAAGAGCATGACATTTTCGTCTTCACGCTCTTTGCGGAACATTTCAACACCGCGTCGCTTATCAGGCTTCTTCACTTACTTGCCGTGAGAGTGAACACAGTTCTCGCCTTCGCGGTCATCGTGCTCGTCTATGTGATTTTGGGACTAGCGGAAACCGACGCCTTTCAGTCCCGAATTGCAGCGCTGGAAAATCAGGAGACAAGCCGGCGCCTGCTTGAAAGCGGCAGGAAGATCGGCAAAAAATTTCGCACCTATGTGTTCGTGCGGACGATCGCCAGCATCGCGACAGGTCTCGCGGTATGGGGATTTGCTCAATTCATGAATCTGGAGATGGCCGGCGCATGGGGCGTGCTGGCCTTTGCGCTAAACTACCTGCCCTACATCGGCTCCTTCATCGTCACGGCGCTTCTGCCGCTTTTCGCCTTCGTTCAGTTCGGAACCTTTGAAGCGCCCTTGCTCGTTTTTTTGGGCGTGTCGGTCATCCAGTTCATCATTGGGAGCTATCTGGAGCCGGTGTTTTCGGGATCGGCTCTCTCGATCTCCCCTCCGATCGTGCTTTTTTCGATTGTTCTGTGGACTTTCCTATGGGGCGCGCTTGGGGCGTTTCTCGGCGTCCCGCTTTCGATTGCGGCGCTGACGATTTTCGAACAATTCCCGTCGACCCGATGGGTGGCCGAGATCTTGTCCGGTGGGCGGCGCGGGGCTTCGACCCGGCAAGCGGCCTGAGCGGCGCGGGGCTTTGGCGCTTCGCTTGAAAGCTCTCTCGCCCGCCGCGTTGACGCGCTGTAGGGTTCGACCGCGCGCGCCTGGAACGAGATGGCTGCTGCGGCCGAATTCGGATAAGATAAACTGAGGTCGCGCTAAGGGGCGTCAGATGCTTTGGCTGATCCGATTCATGGGCTTGCTTTCCCAAGCGATTTTTATAGAGTTTTTGCACATCTTCGGTTTGATCGTATTTTTGCTCGCCATTCTCCTTGGCTATTTCAGGGCTCCGTGGTGGATCGCGCCAATGCTCGCCGTGGCTTGCGGGCTGTTCGCGAACAGGTTCATCGATCTCACTTACCTAACGGATATCTTCCGCAGAGTGGCCTCTGCGAGCGACCGCTGGGCCTTCGTGATCGTCGTCTATTTCGCGATCACGATCGGCGGCTATCTCGCCGGCCTTCTGGCGCGTTTATTCATGAAGCGCAGGAAGCGGTCCTAGGATTTCGCTTGACGGGTTCGCGGCCGCAACGACGCGTCCCGAAGACGCTCGCGCATTGAGGAGCGCTTTTTCAGCCTCGAAGCCGTGGGATCTTCAACTTGTGCCTTTGTGATGGCGCGTTGATTGGCTCATCGCTCTTCCTGACGCAGTCGAGCGGTCGCCGTTGCGTCAACGACGCGACCGCTTTTTTGCGGGCCGGTCGCCGCTGGCGGCCGCCGGAGTGTCGGGTGCTGCGCTGGGAAGGCGACCGGGCGGCGATTGGACGCGCTCTCCGCCGTGCTCAGTTGCGTCGCCGTCTGGCCGGGCCGGAAGATGCTCCTCGATGCGCTGCGCCATGTAGGAAAAGAATGGGTTCGAGGACATGCGCAGCAGGGCGTCGAGGCTGACGATCAGCGTCCCGCGCTCGCCGCGGGGCGCCAGCGAGCCCAAGTGGACGCCAAAGTTCTCTGTTTCATCCGGCGTCAGGCCATAGAGGGAGTCGCTGAGCGGGAAGGGCAATGCGACATGCGAGAGCGAAAACACGCCCTTCGGATACTGTAGCCCCAGCGCTTGCGTCCGCTCGGCCGTGGCGCCGGCCTCCACGACGCGTTCGACCGCGTCCTCGGTTCCTTCGCCGGCGTTCGTCACAACCGTTAGACGGTAATCCCTGACGCGAGGCGGCACGATGCGGGAGAGCGCGGACTCCGCCGAGGAGCGCAGCAGCGGACCGAATTTGACGTTGCGATTGAGGTCGAACAGGACGAGTTCGCTTCCGTTCGCGGGCACGTGGTCATAAAGCCCGGAAAGCACGGCCTGTGTGCTGACAGTGAAATCCATGACCGATTGGAATGTCAGGACTGGCGGCAGCGCGGTCAGTCGACCCTCTCGACGCGCCAGCGACATCTGCGATCCAAGCGCATCCGTGAGGCGATAGGATTGGCGCGCGCCATTCACGGGAAAGGAATTATATTTAAATGGATTGAACTCAGGCAGCACGCTGAGCCAAGCCGCCTTGGCGAAGGCGGGCAACATCGCCGGCAATCCCGCCAGGCCGGCAAAACGCGCGAACCTCGTAATTCCGACCATCGGCGAAATCAGGATCAGACGGTCGACCCGAGCAAGATGCTTATCCTCGATGGCGTCGAGCGTATATTTCACCGCGAGCGATCCGCCGTTCGAGAACCCGACGACATGCAGAGGCGCCGGCTCAGGCGCGCGCCGCCGCGCTTCTCTCACGGCAAGACGAGTCGCGGCCAGCCATGTCTCCCACTCCACTTTGGTCAAAGCCGCGGGCACCGTGCCATGCGCAGGCAGCCTGATCGCGACCACCGCGAAGCCGCGATCGCGGTAGCGGGATGCAATATGGCGCAAACTGTATGGCGAGTCTGTCAATCCATGCAGGAGAACGACGGCGCCGATCGGCGGTCCTGCGGGTTCGAGCAGATAAGACCGGTTCCAATCCCGCGCAAAATGTCCCGGGTAGACCGGACTGCCCTCGAAATAGCGGTTGAAGGGAACTTGTTCCTCTGGCGTCAACTGCTGGCTGACGTTGGTGCGCAGGGAAGCGAATATTTTCGCCTCCGCCTCGAGATAGGCCTCCCAATCGGCGGCGTCGATTTCTGTCGTGCTCAACTCTTGCGGCACGTAAGTATGCCAGACATCAAGCGGCAGCCCGCGCTGAGAGTTGTATATTCGCACCGCGAAAAACGTAAAGACGAAAAGGCTTAGCAACGCCAAAAACCATTTGACCATTTTCAGCGCCATGCCCAGCATCATCCACCCCCGTTAGGCTTCGATCGGCGCGCCGCGAATCTCTTAACTGGCTTCCGCATCAAAACGCCGCGCTGCAGGTGAGCCGAGTCGATGAGACGCGAGTCAATGCGCCGCGCCCCAATATGCGGTTACGCTCGCAAAAGGCGGCAAGTGCTGTATTTGCGAGCGCGCCCTATTGAAACAGTCGACTCAGCGCAAAAGCTGCTTGCCCAATCGAGGCTCCGCACACAGACTATAATTTATTTCAACCGGAACCCAGCGGATAAATCGATCGGACGATCTGGACAGCGCTACCGAATGAAGCGCAGGGCGGGTTTGGGTGGATCCAGACTTGCTCGGTCTGACTGACGCAGAGGCGGAGGCCCGCGGATATGACGCGCAACGTGATTCTCGTGGATCTCGCCTTACAGGGCGGCGGCGCGCATGGCGCCTATACGTGGGGCGTTCTCGACCGTCTGCTGGAGGAGCCGTGGCTCCAGATCGAGGGCATCTCGGGAACGTCCGCTGGAGCTATGAATGCGGCGGCGCTAATCAGTGGCCATGTTGATGGCGGGGCGGACGGCGCGCGCGCGGCGCTCGAACTTTTCTGGCGGCGTGTTTCGCAGGCGGCGCGGCTCAGCCCATTGCAGCGCAATCTTGTCGACGTCCTGATGGGGCGCTGGACGCTGGATGCTTCCCCTATCTTTGTCGCGACCGATATCATGTCGCGCCTATTTTCGCCCTATGACCTCAATCCGAAGGGCGTCAATCCGCTGCGGGAGATTCTCGCCGAAACCGTCGATTTCGAGCGGCTTTCGCGTGGCATGCGCATGCATCGGATCTCGACACAGATGATGACGGAGCTGAGCGCGTCTTCGAAGCTTATCGCCGAATGGGATTTTCTTTGCATGCTGCGCGACGAAGGTCGCCGATCGGCGCAAGATTTCCTTGATCGGCATGAGCGCGACATCGGAGTCGGCTCGACTCTCGACCTTGACGAGCTACTGGAGCGGGTTTGACGCGATGCGCGTTGCTGGCGTCGGGGTTGCTCTTTGGCTGTCCGTGCGCAGATCGCTCATTGCCGCCTCAGCAAAGACGGGAAGACAGCAGAGCGCCCTCAGGGCTCTGAAAAATTCCGTCGCCATTTGCATCCGGCTACGAAATACCAAGTCCACGTCTTAGCTCGTTATAACCGCCGCGCCCGACGCATGAACGTATCCAGTATCAGAAGTCGAAAACCCCGTCCTTCTATCGATTTTCGGCGAACACGCCATAGGCGACGGACAGAACGACCGTCGCGGGCACCGCCAACACCACGCCCATCGTCCCGAAGAGCGAGGCGAAGGCAAGCATGCAGAATAGCAGCACGACCGGCGGCACCATAAGTGAACGGCTCTGTAGATAGGGCGTGATCAGATAGCCTTCGACGAAACTCGCGGATCCGATCGCAAGCGCCGCAAGGGCGGCGTTGTCCGGCCCGTGCGGCAACGCGACCAGCACCCCGATAATCATCGCGATGATCGAGCCGAAATAGGGAACGAACGCCAGCGCGCCGCTGATTGTCGCGAGCGCCAGCGGCGCTGGAACCCCGAAGGCCCAGAGGGCCGCCCCTGCGAAAAGCGCGTTCATGGCGACGACATAGAGTTGGATGAAAAGCCACTGCCGCAAGACGGCGCCGGATCGGTCCAAAAACAGCGCCATGTCGGTACGCCGCGACGCAGGCGTCAAGGCGAGTACGCCAGCGGCGTACCTCCCTGGATCGGCGGCGAGATATGCGGCGCCTATGATAGTGAAAATGCCATAGCCGAGGCCACTGCCGACAGAACCGAGGAGAGCGCCGAAATGTTGGGCGACCGGGGTCGTCATTTTGGAAAAGTCGACGTGAACCACAAATTTTTCGACGAAACGTCCCCACGGGTGCTCTTCCACCAAGCGCTCGAGCATGGCGATCGCAGCGGGAATGTCGAGAGCGACCTCATCATATTGACGCACGAGCTGACCGCCGAACAGCATCAACGCCACGACGACCGCAACGAGCGAGCCGAGCGCGACCAACGCGAGCGACATGCCCTGCGACAGGCCAAGAAGCCTGGAGACCCGCCCGGCGACGCCACGCCAAGCGAGCGCGATGAGAATCGTCGCGAAAACCGCTGGGAGAAGGTCCGTTAGCTGCCAAAGGACGGATGCAACCGCTATGGTCGTCGCCGCGATCATAGCCACCACGGCGGTTCGAGAGGCAAAGTCGTTCTGATCGATGCTCTTGGTCAAGAAATTGATCCTCATCTCGGACCCGCTCTGCTGGAATACAGATCATAAGCGACCGCGCGGGTTAGAGAAAGAGTCTGGCGTCCGCTGATGAGCCAAGACCGACTGGAGCGCGCGGCGGAATACGAGGGCGACGCGGTTGCCCGCGATCGCGTTGGAGAGGAGCTGCCGCGACGCATATGTGTGGCGAAAAAAGCACTCAAACTGAAAATATCCCTCGTCTTTAAAAACTGCCCGGAAAATCCCCGGATCGAGGCTTAGCGTAAGCCCGGGAGCCCAAGAATGAATTGCGCGAGCGGCGTTGCAGCAATCTGTTCACTATTGATGTCGCCGAAAGCGGTAGATGTTTCGAACCTCGCTGAGCAAGAAACTACGAAAAGTGCGATCGCCCAGCCCCTGAGGCGATCACCCAGCGTTGAGTTCTACTCTTGGTCATGGGCTACGACTCGAAGATCATGGTACGAGTGGCTCACTGCAACGGCTGCGATCGAGTCATCGCTTGAAGAGTCGGGCTGGCGGCTTCGAGCAACAGGCGGTTTCGGGGGCTATGCTTCTGATGTGAAGGGGAGCGATGCAGAGAATGTCATAGCCTCTGCAATGGAGGTGGATGACATCGCGCTTCCCCATATCGGCACGGTAGGCAAATACTACGGGTCCGATGGTTTTGTCGGCGCGCAGATCGGGTACGCGCTGATCAATAAGACTTGGGAGGTGAGCGGCTTTGTCGGGGTGGGGATGACCACTGAAGGTTATCTCGGCGCGAATATGTGGAGTTCCGCACTACGCATTCCGCCGGATGCCGTAAGCGCTCTCGCGGGAACCGCGTTTGGCGTTTTAGGAAGTCTGGAGTTCAGGGCCACGCCGAATGATCATCTGATGCTCTTCGCGTCAGCTATCTACACGACAGCATTCCGATGGGGGTATTTTGAAGTAAAGCCGGGAGTGTTGTTTCCATTCAATGACTCGCTCCCAGTTTTGTTGAAGGGAAAATTATTCTTTGGACCGCACGCGGCGTTAAATTCTTATAAGGGCGACCTTCAGCCCATGTTTGGAGCGCATATCACGCTCATGGAGATCGGACCGTTCTATGCGAGTGTCGCAGGCGGCTATGTACGTGATCAGTATAGCGGTCAGGGAGGCTATACGATTCTTGAGACAAGCGTCAGATTTTAAAATGGCTTTTTGTGCATTGAACGCGCCGATATCAGATTCCATGGGGAGGTGGTTAGCGACCAGAAGGCGTCCACCTTATCAAACGGTCCCATTTCAATTAAGCTTGTGTCCTCGTTCCTCATGAGCTAGAAACATTTTTCTGGGTAATTGTTTCAAGCTCCGGATTGCATCATCCCCCATCGGGGTCCGTCATTATGGGTCCAAGTCCACCCCACCTCTGTCAAATCACGAAGCCGTCGAGCATTTTGAGGACGCGGCGAGAAAGCTCCGGGAACGCTTCAAGCCATCCGTTGCAGAAGCATTGCCAGGGATTGCTCGCGGATTGTTCGAACAAGAATTGCATGAAGTTGCCGATCTACAGAGTATTGATTCCATTCCATCGCTAGCCTTGACGTATCTATTGAGTTGCGAGCGGTGCGTGCTTGATTTGCTCAACAAGAATTACGAAGGGGTCGCGAGTTCATACTTTCAAAAATGTGTCAGCGAAGCAGCGAATAATATTAGGGCGAAGGTATTCGGCTCAAGGAGCTATGTACACGATGTCCTAAGTATCTCGGCTGAACGCACGGCATAGTAGGTCGGTGGATCAGCGCATTGCCTGACTAAGTCGCCGCGCAGAGGCTAACCCAGGGTCAAGGCCAGGGCTGTTCATCGCTGTTTACAGGCCGCGGTATGAGAGGGTGACGGCGGGATCGAGTGCGCCGCTCCAAAGTGCTTGGGCGATGTTGGCGACGCCGTTTGCCCTGGCGATGTTGAGGGCCTGCGAACGCAGGCGCGCCATGATGCCTGGATTGACGCGGATGCGGCTGGCGTCTTCAGCAAGGGTCACGTCGCGAACCCAATGGTTCTCGTTCTCCACAGCCCAATGACCGCGGATGGCGCTCGCGAAGATTTCCGCGGGCAACATGACGGACGACGCATAAAACGCGGTTTCTTCCCGCCGTTTCCAGAGTCCTGTGGCGGCGGAACGGATCAATTTAAATAGCGTGACGCGCACGATTGCAGCGATCAGCGGCGCCCATTCGTCGTCATCGAGGGCGGCGCCGGGAGCATAGACCTCGACACGCCGGTCTTCCTGGCGATTTCGCGCCAGATTGCGGCTGTCGTCGACGGCGATTGGAGCCGCCGTCGCGGCGATGTGCTCGCAGCGTTGCAACAAACCTGGCTGATTAGCTTTGACTTGAACGATCAGTTCATTGCCGGTCCCGCGCGCGATCTCGAAGGTTTTTTTGGCAGTGTATGGCGTCGAGCGTGAAGACGCGGTCGCTCAGGCCCATGGCGGCGATCAGCGCCTGCGCGGCGGGGATCTCGTTCGATTTCTCGTCGATCACTTCATGCGCGAGAATGATCCGATGGTCGACGGCGAAGGCGCTGAGCACATGTGCGGCCTTGCGGTCGGCGAAAGCGTCGAAGCTTTGCCGCAACGTCTTTCCGTCGATGGCGATGAAGCGGGACGGCGCGGCGGCGCAGGAAACGTCGAGACTTTCCGCATGACGACGAAACGCCTGCTCGAGTTCGTTCGGATCGAGTTGGCGCAGGATTCCGCGCACGGAGGTGTAAGCTGGCGCTCGTCGCAGCGCAGCGTCCGGAAAAGCCGCATTGAGCACGCAAAGCCTCGCGCGGATCAGGGCATGGATTTGGCGATACGACCGAGCGCCGCTCAGCACCGCGATGATCGAAAACAGAATGACGCCGACCTGGCCGCAAATCTTTCCTTCGGCGCGCCGCCGATCCGGGATGGCGGCAAGGCAGGATGCAAGATCGATCGTCGTCATAGGGCAACCTCCGATTCGGGTTGCTCCCCATAGATTCAGACACTTCCACACCTGAAAAGCAAAAAATCATCCCTCTCGGTCAAACCAAAGCACAGAGCGTTGAACAGCCCTGGGGTAGGGGGGTGCCTGTCGACATCATCATTACATCCCAAACAAAGACTCGTGCTATCTTTTCATCTGCACACGCGACAAAACAAATTTTGCTGCCCAAGCACCTCCATAACTATTTAAATGGTCGCTATCTCGATACATCAAATGTTTTTTATCATCTTCAAAATAACAAATCTGGTCTGGGCAGAAATATTCGATGGAATTTATTATTCCCGCCCCACTTACAGTCATCAAAGCATCCAAATAGTCCTTTTGCCAGAGTAATACTTCTGACTTCTTTAAGGCGCATTGCAAAAGCTCAAATTTTAAAGGTCTTGAACAATTCCGTGGATTAAATCCAAGTTCCGGGTTTTCAGTTATATAGAAGATATTGACATTTTTCTTTCCTAAATAACTAATAGTTTCTTGAAGTGACGAACGAAATGCATCTTTACCCACGCTAACTCTTTCAAAGACGCCGCCGTTAGATGTATAATTTTTGCCTGACATATATAGCGGACCGCGAGTTGCAATTGCCACGCCGACAACTTTTATTCCAGATGCAAAAATCTTATCCATCGCCTCCTTCGCATATGTCGTGTTTCTTTCACATTCTGCTTGGTGTTCCTCTATAGCGGCGCGTGACAAACCAATTAGCATTGGGCACCCCCAACTAGCGAGCATCACACTATTAAACCCGTATGCTGAAAATTCCTCTGCCAAGCCGTCGTAGCCAGCCGCAGCGTGGCTGTCACCGTAAAAGATAAATGTCTCTCTGTCGCCATTTATTAAAGCCCTACAATGCAAATCCCATTCACCACCTTCTTTTATAGAAAATTTCTCACAAGCTGATTGGGACAAAACAGAAGCCGATTGCTTCTCAGGTAGAATATGGCTGTTCAATAGTGTAGCAAATTGATTGTCGTGACTGATTAGAAGTCCTAGAATGCCGACAAAAGCCAAACATATCGCGATTAAAGCGCTCTCCCGTAAGTTTGCCGGTCGCTTTCTTATTGGAGTTTCTATGAAGCGATAAGTGATCCACGCTAAAAGGAAAGAAATGAGAATTAAAAGTAATTTGACTACGACTGAGTCGAAGCCTACTATAGTCATTTTAGCGAATGCAAAGACAGGCCAATGCCATAAGTACAAAGGATAACTTATCAACCCTATTCCGACTAGAGCGCGATTAGATAGCAATTTACTAATCAGACTCTCGGGGCCGCTGAGAATTATAAAAAAAGCCCCCATGCTTGGTAGCAAGGCCCAGTAACCTGGAAATGATTTCTGTCGGTCTATTAAAATTAGACCGACGGCGATTAAGCTAAGGCCAATAAAAGAACATATTTGCTTGTATTTTAACTCAATCAAATGCGCCAAATACACAAAAAAATATGCAAGTATACTGCCTATCATTAACTCCCAGAAGCGTCCAAAGGGAAGATAGTAAGCAGCAGCAGAGTCCACCCTGACGGTGTATAGATTCAAGGCAAAGGAAGTGACACCTATTATAATTGTTGTAATAAGAAATTTACGATGGAGTTTTGTCCACAAAAACCAAATTAAAATTGGCCAGAAAATGTAAAATTGTTCCTCAATAGCTAGGCTCCATAGATGCAGAAGTGGTTTGAGTTCGGAAAACGTATCAAAATACCCTTGCTCCATGTTTAAAACGAAATTCATTACGAAAGCTGACCCCGCGGCAGCGTGAAAGCCTAATGCGCGATATTCGTCCAAAAATAACGCATGTCTCCCCAATAATAAAACGCTAAGCAGCACGATTATAAGAGCAGGAAAAATCCTGCGTGCTCTACGAATATAAAAATCTTTTACACAAAAGTTCTTATTTTCTAAATCAGAAAAAATAATCCGAGATATAAGAAAACCGGAAATAACGAAAAAAATATCGACGCCTACAAATCCGCCTTTAAATTTGCCTGGAAATGCATGAAAGGCTAATACTGTCAGAATTGCTATTGAGCGAAGCCCATCGATATCAGTTCGATACATCATTGTGTCCATCATTATCTTCTTGCAGGCTTACGGGACGGTTCGATGTAGATTTGGACTCTTTTGAGTCCGCTTTGTCCTCGGTTTTGCTTAAGAGTGTTCGCGTCGACGGGTGTGTGCAAAAACACGAATCAAGATACGACAAAAGAGTCGGGGTAGAAAGGCATTCATCGTTGTGACTTTTACTAGGGCTCGGACCCATAAAGTTGTTGGCTTGGGCGCGACGTTGTGATTCACAGCTTCCGAAAGGAAGCGCCGATGATTCCCGACCGTTTTTGGCGCGCGGAAGCATCCCGGTCATCATTTACAACCTGATCGCCGGCGAGGCTGTCGCGGACCGCGGGTCAATTCGGTTCATGGTGAGGAGAGGAGGACGCCCTCATCGCCGCGAAGGCATAGTACCGTTCCGACGGCTTCAGCGCGGCGGTCGCCATGGGTCGAGAGCACGATTGTGGCGCCTGCGGTCGCGGGAGGCATCCAACTTCTCGTTTCGCCGCAGAAATTGAGCGCGACGAAGGCACGGTCTTCGCCGGAAACGCGCTCATAGGCAAGAATATCGTCGCGGCAGGACAAGAGACGCCATTCGCCCTTGTTGAGCGCGGGATGTTCGCGCCTGTAATGGAGCAGCTTCCGCGTCAAGGCGAGGACCGATGAATCATCTCCGCACATGACTGCAACATTGCGGGTCTCGTGGTCAGGCGTTAACGGCAGCCATGGCTCGCGCGTCGAAAATCCCGCGAATGCGCTCGCGTCCCATTGCATGGGCGTTCGCGACGGATCGCGGCCGACGCCAAGGCCGGGCTCACGCTTCGTCCAAGGGTCTTGAATGCGATCCGGCGGAATATCGACACGCCCGATCCCGATTTCATCGCCGTAATAGAGCGTCGGCGTGCAGCGAAGCGTCAGGAGCAGCATCGTGGCGATCCGCGCCTGCGCCGAGCCGACGCGCGCCGCAATGCGCGGCCTATCGTGATTGCTGAGCACCCAGTTCGGCCAGGCGCCCTCCGGCAGCGCCGCTTCATATTTCTCGATCAATCGACCGATTTCCGCAGCGTTCCAGCGCGCATCTAGAAGCTGGAAATTGAACGGCAGATGGACGCCTTGCAGCTCTTTGCCGTAATAGGCGACGACCCTCTCGATCGGCAGATAGATTTCGCCGATCAGCAGGCGATCGTCAAACTCATCGACCACCCGTCGCATCTCGGCGATGACGTCATGTACTTCGGATTGGTCCGAGGAATAGGTCTGGGCGAGACGAACGATGTCGGGCCCTTCTCCGGTCCAACCCGGA
This sequence comes from Methylocystis sp., assembly GCF_051062815.1. Taxonomy (GTDB): domain Bacteria; phylum Pseudomonadota; class Alphaproteobacteria; order Rhizobiales; family Beijerinckiaceae; genus Methylocystis. The sequence goes on from NZ_JBPFDU010000024.1 coordinate 13,322, forward strand.
TTGGCCGGATTGTCCCGGAAGGCGGCGTCCTTGACGATATGCGAGATCACATCGACGCGAAATCCGTCGACGCCGCGCCGCAGCCAAAAACGCAGCACGTCATGCATTGCCGCGCGGACTTGCGAATTGCGCCAATTGAGATCGGGTTGCTCTGGCAAGAATGAGTGCAGATAATATTGTTGCGTTTGCTCATCCCAGCTCCAGGCGCCGCCGCCGAAATGGCTGAACCAATTGTTCGGCGGCCTGCCGTCCGGCGCGGGATCGCGCCAGAGATACCAGTCGCGCTTGGGATCGCTACGCGCGCTCTTGCTCGCGAGAAACCAAGGATGCGCATTGGACGTATGGTTTGGAACGAAATCGATAATGATTTTCAGTCCTTTTGCATGCGCCTCCTCGACAAGCGCGTCGAAACGCGCAAGCGAGCCAAAGAGCGGATCGACGTCGCAATAGTCGGAGACGTCATAGCCGAAGTCATGCATCGGCGAAGGATAGAAGGGCGAGAGCCAGATCGCGTCGACGCCGAGCCAGACGAGATAGTCGAGCCGGCGCCGCACGCCCTCAAGATCGCCGACGCCGTCGCCGTCCGAGTCCTGAAAGGAGCGCGGATAGATTTGATAGACCGTTCCTGTTCGCCACCAGGAGTGCGGCATGTGCGCCTCCAACGCGCGTTAAGTCGAAATCATGCGCAAGCTTGCGGTCAGCAAATTTTTCCGGTCCGCGCTGAGGCCGACCAGAATGTCGAAAGCGCCGGGCTCGAACATGGGCTCCATATCGTCGCCTGGAAAGGAGAAGCTTTCTGTGGTCAGCGTGAAAGCAACCGTCTTGCTTTTACCGGGCGCCAAGGCGACCTTGGCCCAGGCTTTCAACTCCATCAGCGGGCGCGCGACACGCGCCGTGACGTCATGAAGGAAGAGAAAGATCGTCTCTTCCGTCGCAACCTCGCTTTCATTGCGCGCATCGACGCGCGCCTCGACCTCATCGCCGAGCGTGAACTCAAGCCGATTGATGCGAAGATTCGTCAAGGTCACGCGCGCAAAGGAAAGTCCGTGGCCGAAAGGAAATTGTGGCTCAACAGGACAATCGAGATATTTGCTGCTGTAGAAATTGTTCGCGTCCGGCGGGCGCCCCGTCGATCGCGACGCATAGAAAATCGGAACCTGCCCGACATCGCGCGGCCAAGTGACAGCAAGCCGCGCGCAAGGGTTGAAGAGGCCCGTCAGCACATCGGCGATGGCATGGCCCGCCATATCGCCAAGGAACCATGTGGCGAGCACGGCCTGCGCCTGTTCGAAAAGCCAAGGCGCGGTCAATGGGCGTCCGCAAGAAAGAAGTGCGACCGCCGGCGCGCCGGTCGCCATTATGCTTTCCGCGAGCTGGCGTTGCTTTCCAGGCAAGCCAGGCGTCGCGCGACAGGCCGCTTCGCCGCTCATGCCGGCGGATTCTCCCAAGCAGAGCACGACGACATCGGCGCTTCTCGCGAGGGTGCAAGCGAGTTCAATACCCCTCTCGTCGTCGCCCTCTATCGAGACGCCCGTGCAGTGAATAAGGTCGCAAGCCGGCAAGGCGGCCTTGAGCCCTTCGGGAATCGTAGCGCAATTTTCTGCCGCCCCGGCCGCCGACCAGGGACCAAGCATGTCGGCGCGCGCATCCGCAAGGGGTCCAATGACGGCGATGCGGCGCACATCCGCGGCAAGCGGCAAAATGCCCCGATTGGACAGCAGCGTGATCGCGCGCCGGGCGGCGTCCAGCGCCAGCTGCCGATGCGCCTCCTGAACGCCTTCAGCGGGCGCCGCGAACCGATAGGGATCGTCGAATAGTCGAAGCCGCTCTTTTAGCCGCAAGACGCGCGCGACGGCTGCGTCAATGTCGGCTTCGGCCACCAGGCCGCGCGCCAGCGCCTCCGGCAGGCAGCGCAAATAGGCGCCGCTCACCATATCCATGTCGACGCCGGCAGTGAGCGCAAGGGCCGCCGCTTCGACAAGATCGGCGGCGACGCCATGCTCGACGAGCTCCGTGACCGCCGTGTAATCGCTCATGATGACGCCGTCGAAATCGAGTTTACGCCGCAAATATCCGTTCAACAGCTTGCCGTGCGACGTCATCGGAACGCCGTTGACATTGTTGAAGGCGGACATGATCGCCGCACATCCTGCTTCGACGGCGGCGCGAAACGGCGGCAGATAGACTTCGTGCAGCATGCGCTCCGAGACATCGACAGCCGCATAGTCGCGTCCTGCCGTGGCGGCGCCGCCCGCGCAGAAATGCTTGGCGGTCGCTGCGAGCACGCCTCGATCGCTCAGGCGCTCGCCCTGGAAGCCTCGAATTTTCGCCTGTGCGAATTTCGATCCGACAAAGGGGTCTTCGCCCGGTCCCTCCGCAATCCGGCCCCAGCGCGGATCGCGCGAGACGTCGAGCATCGGCGCGAAGGTTAGATGTATGCCCTCGCACGTCGCCTCGAGCGCCGAAGCGCAGGCCGTGCGCTCCCATAAGAGCGGATCAAAAGCGCCGACTTCCGCAAGCGGAACCGGAAAGATCGTGCGATATCCATGGAGAATGTCGAGGCCAAAAATCAGCGGCACGCCCAATCGAGTCTCCTCGACCGCAAGTCGCTGCGTCCGCGCGACGACATCGCGCCCCCAAAGGTTGAAGACGCCGCCAACCTGGCCGGCGCGAATGTCTTGCGTCGTCTCGCCTGGGACGATTGGGCCAGTGGCAGCCTGCCCGGCCGTGACGAGGTTGAGCTGGCCGAGCTTCTCCTCGAGCGTCATGGCGCGCAGAAGGGACTCAATCCGGCTCATGGCGTCGCCCACATAATTATCGTCGTTTCAACCGTCCGTCTCGGCGCGGACCTGGGCCTCGCCTTAGCGGAACAATCCGTTCTAAACTGCATGTATAACAGATCATCCGGCCGCCGACGGCGCGAAACGGTCGGAGACGGCGCCGTGAAATTGCTTGGGCGAGTTCGTTTAGGATGATTGATCAAGACAACCAGCAGCAGGAAGCAATGGCTCTGGGAACGACCACGGCCGTCACCCTATGGCCGCATCTCAAGATGATCCTCGGCGCCCTTCGCGTGTCTCGCGAAAGATTCGCGCTCTATTGGCTGGGCTTCGCTCTCGTCGTGATCATCAGCGCGACGGCCTATGGCCAGATTCGCCTAAACGCATGGAATAAGCCTTTTTACGACGCGCTGTCGCGAAAGGAGCTCTCCGCCGTTATCGAGCAGCTTTGGGCTTTTGCCTATATCGCCGGCGCATTGCTGGTTCTCAACGTCGCTCAGACGTGGCTGGCTCAGACGGCCAAGCTGAAATTGCGCGAAGGGATGACCCGGGATTTGTTCTTTCAGTGGCTGAAATCGCATCGCAGCTTCCGCATCGCGAGTCTGGGCGAAATCGGCGTCAACCCAGACCAGCGCATTCATGCGGACGCGCAGCGGCTCGCCGAGGTCTCAACGGATTTAGGAATCGGCCTTCTGCAAGCAACTTTGCTGCTCTTAAGTTTCGTCGGCGTGCTGTGGGGACTCTCCGAAGGCGTTGCATTCGGCCTATTCGACAGAAAGATCGTCATTCCGGGCTATATGGTGTGGTGTGCGCTCCTCTATGCAAGCGTCGCTTCTTTCGCCAGCTGGCGTGTCGGGCGCCCGCTGGTCGAGCTCGGCGCCCAACGCTATGCGCGAGAATCCGAAATGCGTTTTGCGCTGATGCATGTCAATGAACACGGCGAAGCGATTGCGGTTTCTCGCGGCGAGAAGCTGGAGGAAGATCGTCTGCACCGGGAGCTCGATCGTCTTCTCGACGTGTTGCGCCGAATTGTCTCCGCAACCACCAATCTGACTTGGGTGACCGCCGGCTATGGCTGGTTCACCATCGTTGCGCCCATCATCGTCGCCGCCCCCGCCTATTTTGCAGGAAGTCTCACCTTCGGCGGCTTGCTCATGGCGGTGGGGGCTTTCACTCAGGTGCAGCAATCGCTGCGCTGGTTCGTCGACAATGCCGGAACGATCGCCGATTGGCGCGCGACGCTGCATCGCGTCGGCGGTTTTCGGCAAGCCTTGATCGACATCGACAAGGCCGGCTTGGACGCGCGCCGCATCACATTCGAAGAGACGTCCGACGATCGGTTTGTCCTCGACGAACTGTGCATTCTTTCGCCCGCCGGACTAACGAGCTTAAGCGAAGCGCGTGTCGAGATTGCGCCCGGCGAACATGTGCTGATCGTAGGCGAGCCGAGGTCCGGCAAGACGCGGTTGTTTCTGGCGATGGCGGGATTGTGGACATCCGGGAGCGGACGCATTCGTCTGCCGTCGGCGGAAAGCGTTCTCTTTGTCCCGAAGCGCGCCTACATACCCGATCTTTCATTGCGCGCGATTATATCCTACCCGTCGCCATCGAGCGATTTCTCTGAGGAAGCCTATGTCGCGGCGCTGACGCGTTTCGATTTGGGACATTTCGCGTTTCTGCTGGATCGGGTGGCGCGATGGGAGAAAGAGCTGACAGATCCCGAGCAGCAACAACTCGCCTTTGCACGCGTCCTGCTGCACAAGCCGCGGTTCGTCGTTGTGGACGAGGCGATCGAGTCGCTCTCGCCCCAGGCACGCCAAACGCTTTTCGATGTCTTCGGACAAGAGCTGGCGGGAACGGCGCTAATCTATGTTAGCGGACCAAAAAGTCAGGACAAGTTCTTTGGCCGCGTGTTGCATTTGACGCTGGACGCGCGACAACGGCTGCCCGAACGTTCGGCCGCATCAAACGCTCGCTTGGCCAATTGAGCCGGCCGGCGCGAGCGATATTTGCTCGCGCGCGAGACGCAGTCGTGCAAGACCGCCCCATAATCCGCCGAAGTCGCCGAGCGTCGCATGTACGATTTCAGGCAGCGCCGGATTCTTGCGCGGCAGCGCCTGCAGATGCGTCCATATGCGATCGATCGGAATGCCAACTTCGTTCATCATCGAGCCGCCAATGACGATGCGGTCGGGCGACCAATGCGCGATCGCATTGTGCAGAGCCCGCGCGGTGAGCCGAGCGAGTTCATCCCACACGGGATGGTTCTTGCCGAGCTCTCGCGGAGGAATGTTGAAGCGCGCAGCGATCGCGCGGCCAGAGACAAGCTCCTCGAAAGTGCGCGCCGAATCGTCGACATATTGCTCGCCAATCTCGAAACCATAGGTTGTGCGATCGATTTGGCCATCGACGATGCGCGCGCCGTTCACGCCCGTCGAGATCGTGACATAGGCGAGGATCGCCGAGCCCTTTCCCGCGCCATCGGTCGCTTCGCCAAGCCCCACAAGGGCGGCGTCGTTCTCCAACACGGTGGGCGCGCCAACAGTGGATTCGATGTCGTCGGCGATTTTGGCTCCATTCCATTTTGGAAGATTGGGCGCGTGAACCAGAACGCGCTTATCGCGCGACAGCACCCCTGGAACGCCGATCGCCACGCCGTCGATCGACGCGCCCGTCGACGCCCCTACAGCTGCAGCGTACAGAGCGTCGAGCGCTTCTCGGTAATTCTGCCGCGTATCGACGATGACGGGTTCTAGGAACGCACCAAGATCATGAGCGCCTGCGAGCCGCGTCTTCGTTCCGCCAATATCGATGACGACATGCATCTTGCTAAACATCCCTGACGATGGGCGCTATCCATCGTTTTGTTTTGGTTGCGTGAGCGTATCATGCAGATAGGCGATCGCACCCTCCAGCGTGAAGAGCTGATTGTAGTGGACCTCGGGAATATTGACTCCCAGTCGATCATGCATGGCGACGACGAGATTGGCGAAATCCATCGAATCAAGATCGAATACTTCACGTAAATCATCTTGATCGCGAGCCAACGTGAGATCGGCCTCGGGCGCGATTTCGCCAATGAGCTCCAGGATGAGCGCTCTGATTTCGGCGTCCGTCATAATTTATCCGGCTCCTGTAAGAGACGCCCGACCGCGGCGAGATACAGGCCGCCGATATGGCCGTCGGTGACCCTATGATCCGCCGCGAGGCTGACGGTAACGAGCGGACGAGTCTCGATGCGCCCATCGACGACCCATGGGCGCGTGACCACACGGCCAAATCCGAGGATCGCGACCTGCGGAGGATAGATAATGCCGGTCACCGATTCCGCGCCGCGATCGCCGACGCTCGTGACGGTAACAGTGGGTGAAGTGAGTTCGGAGCTGCGCAAATTCCCGCGCCGCGCGCGTTCGACGAGGTCGCGCATGGCTCCCATCAATTCGGCGAGCGATTTCTTATCCGCGTCCCGAATTGCCGGCGCGATCAGCCCGCCACCCCGCAGAGAAATCGCCCAACCGACGTGAATGCTCGAAGAAGGAATAAAGGCGCCATTTTCATAAGCGCCGTTGAGCTGCGGTTGCTCGCGCAAGGCCAAGGCCGCAGCCTTGAGAAAGAGCACGGCGGGCAGAATGCGTTCGACGGGGGTCTTCTCAGCGTTGAAGCGCTCGATCCAGGTCAAAGCGCCGCACAATTCGACCGTTTCTGTGAGGTAATAGTGAGGAATTTCCCGCTTCGAGCGGCTCATCGCGGCGGCGATCGCCTTACGCATTTCGGAAAGATCGAGGCCTCTTTTTACCGGCGCTCGAGTTTGCGCGGCCACGGCCGCCTCGACATCGGCAAGCCGGATCGAACCTTCGACGCCGCTCCCTTTCACGATGGTTGCGATATCCACATTTAGCGCCGCCGCGCGCCACCGCGCGGCGGGCGTGATCTTCAATCTTCCGCCGAGCGGCGCGAAGATGGCGCTTGGCGGCGGCGCCTCACGCGGCGGTCCGGTCGGGGGCGCGGCGACGACAGATCCGGCGGCGGGCGCTGGCGTGGCGCCCTCTGCGCCGTCGATCTGCGCAAGAACTGTCCCGACAGGAACGCGCGCGCCGACCGGAATGAGGATGTTGGAGACGACGCCCTCCAGAAAAATTTCTACCTCTATCGCGCCCTTTTGCGTCTCGACCACCGCGACGACTTCCCCGGATTTGACGCGATCGCCAGGCTTCACGAGCCACTCGACGAGCGTGCCGGCCTCCATGTCGGCGCCGAGCGCTGGCATTTTAAACGCGCTCATGACGGACGGACAAGTTCGCGTGCTACTGCGACGATCGTCGCCACTTGCGGCAGGCAAGCGTCTTCGAGATGCGCCGCATAGGGCATCGGCGCCTCTCGCGAGCATACGCGCCGCAGCGGCGCGTCGAGTTCGAAGAAAGCTTCTTCTGCGATGCGCATGCCGATTTCGGCCGAAATCGACCCGCTGCGCCAGCCTTCGTCAACGATGACACAGCGCCTCGTCTTTGCGACTGAGTCGAGAATGGTCTTCGTGTCGAGCGGCCTGAGCACGCGCAAATCGATGACTTCTGCATCGATCCCCTCGGCAGCAAGCGCGTCCGCCGCCTCCAGCGCCTTGAACAGACTGCCGCCATAGGTGATGAGGCTTACATCTCGTCCGGCGCGACGCAATTTCGCATGCGCGATATCGACCTTCTCCATGTCCGATGGAAGATCGCCCTCCATATTGTAGAGCATGACATGCTCGAAAATAATCACAGGATTGGGGTCCGCGAGCGCGCCCTTCAACATGAAGCGCGCATCCTCGACTGTGGCGGGGGTCAGGACGCGCAGTCCAGGGATATGCGCATACCAGCCCTCGAGGCTGCGCGAATGCTGCGCCCCGACGCGTCGCCCGCCGCCGGTGGCCATGCGAATGACGAGGGGGATCGCGAACTGGCCGCCCGACATATGCGGAATGGTGACGGCGTTGTTGAGAATCTGATCGAGCGCGAGCAGGCTGAAATTCACGGTCATGATTTCCACGATCGGTCGCATCCCCGCCATGGCGGCGCCGACCCCCGCGCCGACGAAGGCGCTCTCCGAGAGCGGCGTGTCACGAATGCGCTCCTCGCCAAACTCCTCAAGGAGGCCCTTTGTCACTGCGTAACAGCCGCCATAGCGGCCGATGTCCTCGCCCATCAGGAAGACGCGTGAATCAGAGAGCAACGCCTCGCGAAGCGCCTGCTTGCAGGCCTCGCGATAGGTCATGCGCGTGGCGGCGGCGTTCGCCTGCGGTGTGTTCACGACGGGACCGCCTCCATCGTGACGAAGCGTTCAAGCTCCGAAACCGGTTCTAGACCGCCGGCTTCCGCGAAAGCGACTGCCGCCGCGATTTCCTTGTCGACCTCCTCTTCAATCGCCGCAAGCTCTTCGGGCTTGATCAAGCGATTGGCTTCCAACCAGGTCTGGAAGCGGACGATCGGCCCCTTTTTCCGCCAAGCTTCGACTTCATCCTTCGAGCGGTAGAGTTGCGCGTCGAACATTGAATGCGCCCGAAAACGATAGGTTCGGCACTCGAGGAAATAGGGGTCGTTTTCGCTGCGAATTCTATCAATGGCGTTTCTCGCCGCGCTTTCAACGGCGACCACGTCCATGCCGTCTACCTTCTCGCCAGCGACTCTGTAGCCCGACGCCTTATGCACGAAGTCGATATCTGCCTCCGCGCGCTCGACCGCCATGCCCATGGAGTATAGATTATTCTCGCAGACGAACAGGATCGGAAGCCGCCAGAGCTTGGCCAAGTTGAGCGTCTCGTGGAACTCGCCCTCGTCCACCGCTCCTTCGCCAAAGAAGCAGGCCGTGACAGTGGATCGTTGCTGCATCTTGTCGGCGAGCGCAACGCCGAGCGCCAGCGGCAGGCCTCCGCCGACGATGGCGTTGCCGCCATAGAAACGGCGCGCGCGATCAAAAAAATGCATGGAGCCGCCGCGCCCGCGGCAGCACCCGTTCAGTTTACCCATCATCTCGGCCATCAGGCACTTCGGATCGACGCCGCGGGCGAGCGCCTGGCCATGTTCGCGATAGGTCGCGATAACGGCGTCGTCTTGCGTCAGCGCCTCCATCACGCCGACCGAAACGGCCTCCTCGCCGTCATAGAGGTGAAGAAAGCCGAGAATCTTTTGCGCCTGATAGAGCTCGACGCATTTGGCCTCGAAATGCCGGATGCGGATCATCGCTTTCAAGAGATGAAGCAAGTGGACGTGATCGAGATGCACTTTCTTGGTCATCGCTCGTCACTCTCCAGCGTCGAAAGATCGCCTTCCGGCAGGCCGAGTTCGCGCGCCTTGAGCAAGCGCCGCATGATCTTGCCGCTACGGGTCTTCGGCAGATTGGCGCGAAGCTCGATTTCTTTGGGCGCCACGGCGGCGCCGAGCCTTTTGCGGGCGTGTCCGAGCAGCTCCTTGCGCATGGCTTCGTCCGCCCGAAAGCCAAGCTTCAAGGCGACGAAAGCCTTGACGATCTCGCCGGCGATCGGATCCGGCTTGCCGATGACCGCCACTTCGGCGACGGCCGGATGCTCCATCAGCGCGCTTTCGACTTCGAAGGGGCCGATGAGATGGCCCGAGGATTTGATCACGTCGTCGGCGCGTCCGACGAACCAAAAATAGCCATCATCGTCGCAGCGTGCGAGATCGCCGGTCAGATACCATTCGCCAGCGAAGCATTTTCGATAGCGCGCTTCCTCGTGAAGGTAGCCGCGCATCATCGATGGCCAGCCGCTTTTGAGCGCGAGCTCGCCTTCTTGGTCGGTATTGACCGTTTCAACCCCGCCGTCGGCCTTCCGCCGGACTATTCCCGCTTCGATGCCAGGCAAGGGCCGGCCCATCGAGCCGGGCTTGATGTCCATGGACGCGAAATTAGCGATCATGATGCCGCCCGTTTCGGTCTGCCACCAATTATCATGGAACGGCAGGCCGAAGGCCTCTGCGCCCCACACCACCGCCTCGGCGTTCAGCGGCTCTCCAACGCTGGCGGCGAAACGCAAGGCGGAGAGATCATAATCCTTCAAGGCGTCCGCGCCGAGCTTCATCATCATGCGGATGGCGGTGGGAGCGGTGTACCACACGGTGACCCGTTCCTGTGCGAGCACGCCGTACCATGTCGGCGCGTCGAATTCCGCCTCGACGACAATATTGGTTACGCCATGCGTGAGCGGCGCGATGACCCCGTAGCTCGTTCCAGTCACCCAGCCGGCGTCCGCCGTGCACCAGAAGCGGTCGTCGTCATGAAGATCAAGCGCATAGAGTCCGGTCGCGTAATGCGTCACTACGGCTTCGTGCACATGTAAGACGCCCTTGGGGCGGCCGGTCGTGCCGCTTGTAAAATGCAGCAGCGCCGTCTCTTGCGGATCGGTCGGGGGTATTTCGAAGGCGTCGGAGGCCGCTTGCATCAGCTTGCGCCAGGAGCGCGTTCCTTCACCGTCTTGGTCAGCGTCGACGAGAATAACGCAGTGGAGCTTGGGCAAGCTCCCGCGTAGCGCTTCGACCTTGCGCCGATAAAGCGTTTCGGTCGTGACCAGGACGCGCGCGTCGCCGATTTCCATGCGGGTCGCGATCGGCTCTGGCCCGAACGCGGAGAAGAGCGGCGTGACGACGCACTTCATCTTCAACGCGCCCAGAACGGCGACGTAAAGCTCCGGAACGCGGCCGAGCAGAACGAAGACATTGTCGCCCGACTTGACGCCCATGGATTGTAAGGCGTTTGCGAGGCGATTGGTTGCGAGGACCAATTCGCGATAGGAATAATCGCGACGTTCTCCGGTCTTCCCGATCCACCGCAGCGCTGTGCGATCCGCGCGGGGACCATAGGCGTGTCGGTCCACCGCCTCGTAAGCGATGTTCAGCCCCCTCCCCTGCGGCAATCCGCTTAAGCCTTTGCGCGCCGCCTCCCAGTTAAACGCGGCGCGAACACCGGCGTAGTCTGCAAGGTTTGGCGAGACCACAAAGGAAGCCGGATCCTTGCGGATCGTCGCATAACGGGCAGCGTCTTCAGGGGCGCGCATTCGATAATTCCCGTAGCCGCCACGCCTCTTCTGCCATCGTCCAATATGCGGCATCGATCAGAGGCGTTATCGCGTCAGACTTGGCCAATTGAGCTTATGCAACAGCTCTTTGATGGGCAAGAACCAAAGGGTGACCAGAATGCCGCGCCGCCATGGGCGATAGCGACGCGGCTATTGCCTGATCAATTTCTTCAGCTCCCCTAGTCTAACGGCCAGGTGTTTATGACATCGTCAGGCTCCAACCAGCCGCGACGCGCTTGGTCACGCCATAGCGCATATAAGCAAGGCCGGCGGTCGAACGCGCATCCGTCGAGATCGCTATTTTCACGCCCAAATCCGTCGCAGCCATTGAGGGCGACGTCTGTCAGGTCCAGGCGGTTCGGCTCTGCGTTAAGCTCCAGGCAGCAACCGCGCTCCTTGGCCGCCGTCATCACGCGACCCAGGTCGATGTTATAGGGCTCAGCGAATTAGCGCGCGGCGCGCGATCACAACGCGGCTCGACGTTTATCGATAGGAACAAGACACCGCGGAGCAGGGAGCAAGGGACAATGCCAAATCGTCAGATTTTTGGTCTCGTCTTACTTGGCGTCATGGTCTGGCTCGGCTTTGTCGTCGTGAAGCCTTTCCTCACGCCCGTGGTGTGGGCCGCCATTCTCGCGTACGTCACCGGTCCATATCACGCGAGAATCCGACGCGTCTGCGGAAATCGGCCTTCCCTTGCTGCAACGATCGCGACGCTCATCCTTATGGTAGTTCTGGTTGTGCCGGTTTCGTTTCTCTTGATCCGATTGCAAAGCGAACTCGCCGACGCCTACAGGGACATGTCGACGAAATACACCAGCCAACCGCTTGTCTTGCCTAAAGCAGTCACCAACATCCCCATCCTTGGACCTGCCCTCGATGAGGCGGTGACCCAAGTGTGGAACGATCCAGAGCTTCGGAAACAGCAGGTGAAAGAGTGGTTGGAGCCCTGGGTGCGGGAACTTGCCGGGATAATCGGACAAATTGGGCGCACATTCGCGCAACTTGCCATCATGACGGTTACCCTGTTCTTCTTCTATCGTGACGGAGATCGGGTGTTGGAGCAGGTTCGCGGAGGATTGCGCAAAGTCGCAGGCGAGCCGGCGGATCAATATTTCAACGCCGTAGGAGATACAACGCAAGCCGTGGTTTTCGGATTGATTGTCAGCGCCTTGGCGCAGGGCCTCATTGCCGGTATTGGCTACGCATTTATCGGCGTTGGACCGCCAATTCTGTTAGGCGCGCTCACGGCTGTAACGGCCTTGGTGCCATTCTTGGGCACTGTGGCGGTCTGGGGACCGATCGGTTTATGGCTCCTATTCTCCGATCGGATTGGCGCTGGCTTCGCGTTGCTGGCGTGGGGGACTTTCATCGTGAACCCGACAGACAATATTTTGAAGCCGCTATTGATCAGCAACGCGACGGACGTTCCACTCGTGATTGTCCTCTTCGGCGTAATGGGCGGGTTGCTCGCGTTCGGACTGGTCGGACTATTTCTCGGCCCGCTCATTCTGGCCGTCCTTTTTGCAATTTGGCGCCAATGGTTGGCGGAGGACGGCGATAGCAGTAGAAGCTCCGGATTTGGCTCGAAGCAGTAGAAATTGCCCTCGATGATCACGACCAAGTAAGAACATCGGCTGCGTTGCGTCGCCGCTTTCGCGTGACGCTGGAATTAATCCTCCTCGTCGTCAACGGCTTCAACGAAGTCGATCGCATCCCGATCGCGCATTCGCAACACGCCGTCGAGCTCGATTTCATTGGCGGAACGCTGCAACAGTCCGGCATCTTCGAGTTTTTCGATATCGGGCAGATCGCGCAGGCTTGCGAGCCCGAACGCCTCAAGGAATCGCTTCGTCGTGACATAGGCATAGGGCGCGCCCGCTGTCGGCGCGCGCGGCCCGGCGGCAATGAGATCCAGGCTTTTTAACTGGCCGATAACGTCGCGGCTGATTTCTTTGCCGGCGAGTCGCGAGAGTTCGGTGCGGGTGGCGGGTTGCAGATAAGCGATCGCCGTCACCGTGAGGAGTTCAGTCGGCGTCAGCGCCGGCGGTCCGGCAGCGCGGGCGCCATTGTTCAAGACGCGAATAGCGTCGGCGTAGCGCGGTTTGGTGCGCAGTTGATAGCCGCCGGCGACAAGAACCAGTTCATACGGTCTCGTGCATAAGTCGTCGCGAATGTCGCAAATCAAATCATCAAAATTGCAATCGCGCCCGACCAGTTTGGTGAGCGCGTCGCGCGTGACCGGCGACGGCGCGGCGAAGATCGCCGCTTCGACGCGCCCCATCCATTCGCGCCAGCGCATCGCCTGCGGAAGATCGGAAAGATCGGCGTCGAACAGCAAATCCCCGTCGCGCCGCGGCACACGACGGTTTGGCGGCGGCGCACTGTCCTGTCGATGCGCCTTCATCGACCGCATGTCGGCATCCTTTTCATGTCACAGTCCGTAAAGTCGAAAATTGCCGCGACCGGAGAGTTCGCGCACGGCGCCAAGCGCAACGAGTCGATCGAACAGACGGCGCGACGCGCGATCGGAAAGCCCCGCCGCCCTGGCCGCCCGCGCCGGCGAAACGCAATCGTCGGCAAGCAACAGGACGACGACTCGCGCCGCGCCCCTGGCGCGCAGTTTTGGCGCGACGCTCAGCAATGTCTCGGAACGACGGGACAACTCGCTGGCTAACGCATGAGCCTGTTGCGCAGCGCGCGCTATTGCGCGCGCGACGCTCAAAGGCCAATCGGGGTCGCTCGGCCGTGGTCGGCGTCCGGTCGCCGTGCGCATCGATGGATCCATGATCGTCGTCGCCAGGAGCGGCAGCGGCCCCGCCCACGCGAGGCGTCGCGCCAGCACAAGATCGGCGAACCATAACGCGAAAATTTCCGCGTCGATTTGCGGCGCGTCATCGAGGATGTTCAGCGCTCGAGCGCTCACGCGCGCCGCGGCGTTAAGTGGATTCTCGTACGTCAACGCTTCCCGCAGAAGGGCGGCAAGGGCTTCGCAATCGATGTGCGGCGGCAGCTCGAGACAATCGGCGGCGGCGCGAATGAAGCGCGCATCGAGTCGCGCCGGACATGTTGCGAAGAGGCGCCACAGGCCATGCAGGCGTCCGCCGGGCGTCGACGCGGCGTCGAAACCGCCGAGATGCTCGGCGTCGCGTAGCGCGACTACATCTTCACGCAAGCGCGCCATCGCTGCACAAGCAGCGGCGGCGCGCAAAGCGAGGCGCCGACGCAATGCGCCGACGAAGGCGGGTTCCGAGCCCCCTTCCCCACGGCTTTTGCCGGCGCTCGAAACATCGCCGGAGTCTTTGCCGGCGCACGATAGATCGGCGCCGGAACGCAAAATATGATCGAGCCGCGCGAGTGCGGCGCCGGCGCAAAAATGCGCGTCAGGCGCGGCGTCGAGCGCCGCGCCACTGAGTCTCGCCCAACGCGGCAGCGGCTGGATTTCTAAGGATTTTCGGGGCATTTGCGCATCATCGACGCGGATCCGCGCCCGCCGATTCTTCGTCTCGCGCGACGAAGATCGGACGTCAGGCAATGCGTCCGAATCAATTTCCAACATGCAAGAATCGTAGGCCCGGATCGAGTCCGGCGGCAAGTCATGACGGCGCTTTATCGTTAAATTTAGCGCCATATCCGCCGCGCTTGTCGTGCCTCCTCCATGTCCGATAATGTCGGCTTATCGGACATGATTCGGAACCGGCGGACTTCCGGGCGAAACTGGCCGAAATCGACCTCAGATCGCCTGCCGAGGCGTCGGAATTTGTGCGCTCGAAACGACGCAGGACCCAAGCCGGCCCGA
>NZ_JBPFDU010000025.1:0-32452 GCF_051062815.1 Methylocystis sp.
TTCGGAGGATTTCCCCGCCTTTATCGTCAACCGCATTCTGCTGCCGATGATCAATGAGGCGATCTACACGCTCTACGAAGGCGTGGGCTCGGTCGACGCCATCGACACGGCGATGAAGCTCGGCGCCAACCACCCGATGGGGCCGCTGCAGCTCGCCGATTTCATCGGCCTCGACACCTGTCTTTCGGTCATGCAGGTGCTGCATGAGGGCCTGGCGGGTTCAAAATACCGCCCCTGCCCTGTGCTCGTGAAATATGTCGAAGCGGGCTGGCTCGGTAAAAAGACGCAGCGCGGCTTCTACGACTATCGCAGCGGCACGCCGATCCCGACGCGTTAACGCCTCAATGGCCGCCGGGGCCGGCGCTGCGCGCCGCCTCGAACAGGAACCACGTCCGCTTTTCGGTCTCGTCGAGGAAGGTTTCGAGAAGGCTCGCGGTGGCGATGTCTTCATTGTCGTCGCACACCTTATGGGCGTTGCGCAGCGACTCGGCCATCCCTTTGTTGTCGTCGAGCAATTCGCACAGCATGTCGTAAGGCGAAACGAATTCCTCGTCATTGTCCTTGATGCGGGACAGCTTGGCGATGTGTCCGATCGAGCGCAGCGTCGGTTGCCCGAGCTTGCGCACGCGTTCGGCAAGCGGGTCGACGGTCGCGTAGATCTGCGTCGCCTGCTCGTCGAGCAGCAAATGATAGTCGCGGAAATGCGGGCCGCTCATGTGCCAGTGGAAATTCTTCGTCTTGAGATAAAGCGAAAGGGCGTCGGCGACGAGCTTGTTGATCTCCGCGGCGACCTTCATCGTCGACTGTTTCTCAAGATCGGTCGGCGTATCCAGCGCCGCACGTTCGGTGTCGGGATTCATCGGCGTTTTTGTTTTCTGCATGTGCGGACCTCCTTGCGCCCTGGCTCCAGCAAGCTCGGGGTGTGCCGCTCATTAGCTAGATCGCGCGCCTTGGCGAACCAGATTAAAAAGAGAGCAGGGCGCGGAGCTTCAGCGGCGGCGGGAAGCGTCGCCTGTCTGGGGCGCCAAGAGGTCGGGGCGCCGGGCGCGGGTGAGCGCCAGCGCCTGCTCATGGCGCCATTTGGCGATCCTGGCGTGATCGCCCGAAAGCAGCACGTCAGGGATGTCGCGCCCCTCGAAGTCGCGGGGCCGTGTGTAATGCGGATATTCGAGGAGCCCTGACTCAAAGCTTTCCTCGACGCCCGACGCTTCTTCGCCCATCACGCCGGGAATGAGCCGCACGCAGGCGTCGATGAGCGCCAGCGCCGCGATCTCGCCTCCCGAAAGCACGAAATCGCCGATCGAGATTTCTTCGAGCCCGCGGGCGTCGATAATGCGCTCGTCGACGCCTTCGAACCGGGCGCAAAGAATGATCGCGCCGGGGCCTTGGGCGAGGTCGCGCGCGCGCGCCTGCGTCAGCGGCGCCCCACGGGGACTCATCAGCAGGCGTGGGCGCGGATCATCCTTGGGCGCGGCGGCGTCGATCGCCGCCGCCAACACGTCGGCGCGCATCACCATGCCCGGGCCGCCGCCGGCCGGCGTGTCGTCGACGGCGCGATGGCGGCCGAGCCCATGCTCGCGGATCTGCCTGGCCTCCAGCTCCCAAACGCCCCGCGCGAGCGCGTCGCCCGCAAGCGACAGCCCGAGCGGGCCGGGGAACATTTCGGGGAAAAGGGTGAGGATCGTCGCGCGCCACATGGGCGGGTTATGGCACGCCTGCGGCTGCGGGAGAAAGGGCGATCGGATATGCTGTTCTCATAGCGGAGATTTGCTGAAATGAATTTTTTGAGACTCGATGTCAGAGGCCCGATTTGGAAATATCCCGGCCCCGGCGGCTGGTATTTTATCTCTCTCGACGGCGAGGAGTCCAAAAGGCTGAAAGAAGAGCGCAGAATCAATCGCACCGGCTTCGGCTATGTGCCGGTCACTGTGACGCTCGGCTCCAGCGCCTGGGAGACGACCTTGTTTCCATCGAAGGAGGGTCCCTATCTGCTCGCGATAAAGGCGAGCGTGCGGGCCAAGGAGCGGGTCGGAGTCGGCGACGAGGTTGTGGCAAAATGCCTCGTCAGGCTCTCTGATCCTCGCCTGGACGCCTTTCCGTAGGTCAGTCGGCCGGGCCTTCAACTTCCGCCGGCGGCTCGACGACGACCCGACCGCCCGCAACGTCGACGATCGGAACCACCGCCTTGGTGAACGGCAGCAGGATGGTTTCGCCGTGCAGCGGTCGGATTTCGAGAATATCCCCAGCGCCAAAATTGCGCACGGCGACGACGACGCCCATCACTTCGCCCTCCGCCGTTTCGGCGCGAAGGCCAATGAGGTCGGCGATATAGAATTCTTCTTCTTCCGGCGGGGAGAGCGCTTCTCGCGGAATATAGAGTTCGACGCGGCTCAGGGCCTCGGCGCCGGCGCGGTCGTCGACGCCCTCGACTTGCGCGACGAGCATGTCCTTGCCCTGCGGGCGCACGGCGCGCAGCCTGAAATGGCGCGACCCGCTTTTGTCGGTGAGGCCGTCATAGGTTGCGATCGCCAGCGGATCGCTCGTGAAGCTCTGCAGCCTGATGTCGCCGCGCACGCCATGCGGCGCCCCGAAGCGGCCGAGGAGGAGGAGGTTCTTTTCCCTGGCGCGCTCCGTCATTTGATTTCCTCATCCTGAGGAGCGAGCGAAGCTCGCGTCTCGAAGGACGAGGAAATCGCATAGGACTCCGCCGCCCTCGTGCTTCGAGACGGCTCCTTCGGAGCCTCCTCAGCATGAGGGCGCCTACTACCCGCGATTATAGGCGTCTTCGAAGCGGACGATATCGTCTTCGCCAAGATAGGAGCCGGTCTGCACTTCGATCAGCTCCAGATCAATCTTGCCGGGATTGGTCAGGCGGTGCTTGCTGCCGATCGGCAGATAGATCGACTCGTTTTCGTGGACGAGATGGATTTCCTCGTCGCGGCCGACCTCCGCCGTGCCGCGCACGACGATCCAATGTTCGGCGCGGTGGAAATGCTTCTGCAGCGACAGGCGTTGGCCCGGCTTCACCACGATGCGCTTCACCTGATAGCGCTGGCCTTCGTCGATCCCTTGATAATAGCCCCACGGCCGAAAAATGCGCTTGTGCTCTCCCGCTTCGCGCCGGTTTTCGCTGCGCAGCTGCTCGACGAGCTGTTTGACCTGATCGCCATGCTCATGGCTGAGCACCAGCACGGCGTCCTGCGTCGTCACGACGATGATGTCGTCGACGCCGACGACAGTGGTCAGCGTGTCCTCGGAGCGCACATGGACGTTGCGGGCGTTCATGACGACGCCTTGGCCGCGCACCGAATTACCGTTTGCGTCGCGGTCCGACAATTCCCAGACGGCGCGCCAAGTGCCGACGTCGGACCAGCCGATGTCGGCCGGAATCAGCGCCGCTTTGTCGGTCTTCTCCATCACGGCGTAGTCGATCGATTTCTTCGGCGCGTGCGCGAAGGCCTCGGCGTTCAGAATCATGAAGCCGAGGTCCTGGCGGGCCGCTTCGATCGCCGCTTCGGCGGCGGCGAAAATGCCGGGCTCGAATTGCGCAATCTCCGACTGCATGACGTCGGCGCGAAAGATGAAGTTGCCGCTGTTCCAGAAATAGCCGGCGTCGACATAGTCCTGCGCCGTTGCGCGGTCCGGCTTTTCGACGAAAGCGTCGAGCTTGTAGACCTCGCAACACGACTCGAGCGGCGCGCCGGGGCGCAGATAGCCGTATCCCGTCGCGGGGCCGTCGGGCTTGACGCCAAGCGTGACGATATAGCCCTGGGCCGCCGCGGCGCTCGCTCGCTTGCACAGATCGACGAGGCCCGCCGTGTCGCGAACGACATGGTCGGCGGCGAGCACGACGACGACTGTGTCGGGCGCGCGGCGCGCGGCGAGGCCCGCCGCGACGGCGACCGCCGGACCCGAGTCGCGGCGCGACGGCTCCAGCACGACGTCCGCCTGCGCGCCGATCTCGCGCAACTGGTCGGCGATGAGGAAGCGGTAGTCGAAGTTGGAGACGACGATCGGCCGCTCGAACGCCGGGTCGGCCAGCATCGCCATCGTCGTCTGGAAGGTGGAGCGCTCGCCAATGAGCGGAATAAACTGCTTGGGAAGCGTCTCGCGCGACTCGGGCCACACCCGCGTCCCCGATCCGCCACACATAATAACGGGCAATATCTTCTTCATAAGCCCCTCTCGCACTCGGCCGCGCCCGCCCCCGGGCAGCAATAATTGTCCGCCCCACTATTGGCAATACGATGGCGAAGCTGAGGGCAGAAGCGCAACCGCCGCTATTTGCCCTTCTTCTCAAGTTCGGCCTTGAGCGCCGCAAGCTTGGCGAAAGGCGAATCCGGATCGGGCTGGCGCTCGCGCCGTTCCGGCGCGGCGAATCCTCCAGGGCGACGGGGGCGGGCGTCGTCGCGCGGCGGACGGCCCTCGAAGCGCGGCTTTCCAGCTGGACGCCCCTCCTTGCCCGGAGCGTTGCCGGGCCGCTGGTCGCGGCGCGGCGGCCGCTGCTGCTTGTTGTCCTCAGCGCCCTGACCGGGCGCCTGCCGATGCGCGCCGGCCTCGCGGGGGCGCGGACCGGAATGCACGTGGCGCTGCGGACGCCAGATCTCGATGGAGTCCGGCTCGGTCGGCGCGGCTTTGGCCGGCGCAGCCTCCGAGGCGGGTTCTTCCTGCGCTTCAGTCGCCGTCGCCTCTTCTTCGCGCGTCTCTGCGCCTTCTTCCCCGGCGACGGACGCCGGCGCCTCTGTCGTCGGGCCTTCATCGGCGGCAGGCGCCTCGACCGGGGAGTCCTGCGTGTCGGCCGGTTGCGGCGCGACAGCCGGCTCCGCTTCCGCCGCGGCCGGCGCCTCGGCGGCGGCGCTTTCGGCCTGAATATCCTCGCTCGCGGCTTCCGCTGGCTTGGCCGCGGACTTTGGCGTCACAGGCTCCATCGCCGCCGCCGGCACGATCGCAACGGTAATGGCCGGTCCTGGACGCTGCGTCGAAGCATAGCCGAGCGACTTCAGGATCGAGGAAAAAGCCTCGCCGGAACAGCCCGTGAGCGAGGTCATCGCGACGGTGACGACGAAGCCGTCGGCGTCGGCCGCGCCGGGCGGCGGCTCGCCCGCGGTGAGCCCCGGGCGGTAGGCGATCGCGGGCCGAATGAGATCGGCGAGACGTTCAAGAATATCGACGCGAACGACGCGCTCGCCGCAGACTCGAAAACCGGCGGCGCGATAAAAACCTTTCGGGATCGATGCGTCGGCGGCGAAGGAGGTGCGTCCAGAGGCCGCCAGATGCGGCACTTCCTCAAGCCCCCTTACGTTCTCGAGACCGCCGTGATGCAGGGCCCAAAGCAGCGCCGAAAGCGCGCGCGGCGCCGGCTTGAGAAGCGCGGGCGCATAGATGTGATAGGCCCCGAATCGCACGCCGAGCTTGCGCAGCGCGGCGCGGTCCTCCTGGGAGAACGCCTTCACGTCCTTGGCGACGCGCGCGCGGTCGAGCACGCCCAATTCTTCGGCGAGCTGGAAGGCGACGCCGCGCGTCACCCCTTCCAAACCTTCGCCCTTCTCCAGCTGCTCGAGCGGCCCGAGCAGCTTCTTGACATGTTGCGCGAGCCAGAGGTCGAGGCGCTGCTTGACCTTCTCCAGCGCCGGTCCTGTCAGCTGCTCGTCGGCAAGCACGCGCGTCGTCGGCGTCAGCACGCCGGCGCCAGAGGCGATTTTCCCCACAGGTTCGCCGAGCCAGCGAATCAGGCCGTCATTGCCGAGCGCAAAAGCGTCGTCGACCGCGTCGAAGACGCGGGTCGCCCGCGCCTCGAATTCTCCAGCGAGCGCCTTCTGCGCCGCCGCGTTCAACGTCTTGGCCGCTTCGCCTGCCGCGCCGGGATCCGGCGTGAAGCGAAATCCCTGGAGGCTTCCGACATGCTGGCCTTCGACCAGAACGTCGCCGGCGGCGTTGATTTCGGCTTCAAGCATCGCATTCTCTCTTAAGCGGCGCGCCAGCACGCTGGTGCGGCGGTCGACGAAACGCTGCGTCAGTCTGTCGTGCAACGCGTCGGATATGCTGTCCTCTACCCGACGCGCGACGCTCTGCCAATGCTGAGAGTCGTCGAGCCAGCCGGAACGGTTGGCGATAAAACTTGCGGTACGCACTTGCGCGAGTCGATTCGACAGCGTCGCGATGTCGCCGTCGATGCGGTCCACCGCTTCGATCTGCCGCGCCATCCAGTCCTCGGGGATCTTGCCGCGCCGGGCGATGAACGCGAATATGGCCAGCGCGAGCTCGGCGTGCGCGGCAGGCGAGGTCTTGCGGTAATCGGGGATTTGGCAGGCTTCCCAGAGCCGCGCGACATCGGCTGTCGTCTTGGCGTTGCGGCGCGCGATTTCGTCATGACTCGCGGCTTCAAGCGCCCTCTGATCGTCTGCGACCCGGGCGCGCACCAGATCCGGATGCGCCGGAACCTGGTCGAGAGAATGCATCAGCGCGTCGATCGAAGAAAAATCGAGGGCGCTGCTGCGCCATTGCAGCGTCTTCACCGGATCGAAGCGGTGATCCTGTAAAGCGTCGATCAATTCCTCGTCGAAGGGCGGGCAGCGGCCGGTCGCGCCAAAAAAGCCGTCGCTCATATGGCGCCCCGCTCTGCCGGCGATCTGCCCGAATTCCGCCGGCGTCAGCCTGCGATGGCGCAATCCGTCGAATTTGCGATCGGACGCGAAGGCGACATGGTCGACGTCGAGATTGAGCCCCATGCCGATGGCGTCCGTCGCGACAATGTAATCGACGTCGCCGCCCTGATAGAGCTCGATCTGTGCGTTGCGCGTGCGCGGCGACAACACGCCGAGCACGACGGCCGCCCCGCCGCGCTGGCGCTTGATCAGTTCCGCGATCGCGTAAACCTCTTCGGCGGAAAAGGCGACGATGGCGCTGCGCGGCGGCAGCCTCGAGATCTTCTTGTCGCCGGCGAAGGAAAGCTTTGAAAGCCTCGGGCGGGTAAAGATCGGCGCGCCGGGATAGAGTTCTGTAACGAGCGGCGCCATCGTCGCGGCGCCGATCAGGAGAGTCTCCTGGCGTCCGCGCCAGTGGAGTAGACGGTCGGTGAAAATGTGGCCGCGGTCGAGATCGGCGGCGAGCTGGATCTCGTCGATCGCGACGAAATCCGCCTGGACGTCGCGCGGCATGGCTTCCACCGTCGCGACCCAATAGGCCGGCGCGCGGGGCTTGATCTTTTCCTCGCCGGTGACGAGCGCGACATTGTCCGCGCCAACGCGTTCGGCGACGCGATTATAAACCTCACGAGCGAGCAGGCGCAGAGGCAGCCCAATGACGCCGGAGGGAAAGGACAACATACGCTCGATGGCGTGATGCGTCTTGCCGGTGTTGGTGGGGCCGAGCACCGCCGCCACGCCCCTGTCAAACGGCCTTGCGCGGGGGGCGGCGCGGCTCGCCGGGTAAGACGGCGCGACTGTCATGTTCTTCTTTGCTGCCTGACGCGCGCCGCGGCGCGCCTTCGTTTCATATCGAAACTTCGAGCAGGGCGCGACTTTACCTTCTGAACAGCCTGGGAACGAATCGCGCCCGAATCGCTGACTCTCGCCGAGTCACGCTCTGTTCCAACAATATATGGACGCGCGGCCAAATCGAAACGCCAGAACTTGCGAGAACGGCCCATCGATGGCGTCGCGCGCGCTTTTGGCGAAAAGGCCGCCGGCGGACTCTTTTCGGCGCTTCTGTCAACGGCCAAGATTAGGCGGTTCGGCGCCTTGCGGTTAAGCTTTGGGATCAACCGGGAACGCAGCAGGCACGAATCAGCGTTCGATCTCGGTTGGCGTTGCGTTCCGGCGAATTTGCGCGACCCTCGAGCGCCTCATCCGCTGCGTCGACATGAGGAACGCGGCGCAAACGAACATGAACGGTTAACGCCGCGTCCTTCTCTGGGACGCCTGGACGAGGCGGCGCGGCGTTCGCGCGCGTGGCCTCTCGACGTTGCGACGGCTTTGCGCGGCGCGCCTCTATGCGTAATTGGTAAACGCCAAGGTCGATTCGCGTATTTGGCGAGACTCTAAAAGCGGAGCGAACCGATGATGCGCGACCGGGAATACCGAGGCCGGAGGAGGCCGCCGCATTGGGCAAGGCGCGGCCGAACGCAAACGAACAGGCGGGCCGCAATCGCTCGCGCTGAGAAAGCTCCCCGGAAGGGCTGGAGCGGGTGAAGGGAATCGAACCCTCGTATTCAGCTTGGAAGGCTGCTGCTCTACCATTGAGCTACACCCGCGTGAGGGTGATTCTATGCCAATCTGCGCGGCGCTTTGCAATGGGCGCGCAGACAATGCATTTCCCATTTGACAGCGACGCGGGACGCCACTAACCGGAGCGCCCACACAGTCTCTCAATACAGGCGGGGCGTTGCCACGCTGCTTCTCGAGGACCAATCGATCGTGGCAAAACCCGAACTCGGCGCCAAACGCCAATGTCAGTCCTGCGGGACGAAGTTTTACGACTTTAACAAGGACCCGATCGCCTGCCCGAAATGCGGCGCGGTTTATCAGATTGTGGCGCTGACGCGAGCGGCGGCGCGCGCGCAACAAGAAGAAGAGAGCGAACTCGAAAAGGAGAACCCTGAAACGGTGTCGCTCGAAGAAGTCGAGGAGACGGAGACCGTAGCGGAATCGATCGATGTCGAAGATGATGTGGAGATCGAGGGAGACGACGCCGAAGACGACACTTTCCTCGAGGAGGAAGAGTCCGACGACGATGTCGCCGGATTGATCGACGGCGACATTGAAACTGACGAAGAGACCTGAACCGTCGGGGCGTCACTGACCTGGCGCGACAGCGCGCGCCGCGGCGTTCAGGTCAATTGGAGAAGGCGGCCGTTTGGCCGCCTTTTATTTGCCGCGACGCCGGCGCTGCTGGCCGAGCCCCATCTGCTTGGCGAGATTAGACCGCGCCTTGGCGTAGTTGGGCGCAACCATCGGATAGTCGGCCGGAAGGCCCCACTTCTCGCGATAGTCTTCGGGCGACAGCCCATATTGCGTCCGCAGATGACGCTTCAGCGACTTGAACTTCTTCCCGTCCTCAAGGCAGATGATGTAATCATTGGTCACCGAACGCTTGACCGGAATCGCCGGTTTCGGCGGCTCGGCGGGCGCCGCCGCGGAGCCCACGCCAACGCGCAACAGGGCGCTGTAGACTTCGCTGATAAGCCCAGGCAACTCTCCGGCGGGAACGGAGTTGTTGCTCACATAGGCGGAGACGATGTCAGCCGCGAGTTCAATGTTGTTGGCTTGATTCATCGGATTGCTCACCACTTCCTGTTGAGACGGACGCCGCCCCCGCCGCCCTTGATCAATGCTTTGTTGCATAGAATCATTGCCCAGCCGTTACTTGTTGACTGACTAACAGAATAGTGCGACTGCATCAAGAAATATTATGCACTATTGGCGCCGCCCAATTCTGCATAGTTGATCAATCAGAATTTCGCGCTTTACGGCCGTGACGGCCTCATGTTTTCTTTTTTTCGTCTTTTTTTCTCCGCGAAAAAGCGCTGGTTTGGCGCAGCCAACAGCGGAGGCGCGGCCATATGACTGACTTCAGAGCCATTCGCATCGACAAGGACAGTGACGGCCAACACGCCGATTACGTCGTCATGCGTGAGCGCGACCTGATGGAGGGTGATGTCGACGTTGACGTCGCTTTCTCGGCGATCAACTACAAGGACGGTCTCGCCGTCGCCGGCAAGGGACCGGTGGTGCGTCGCTTTCCAATGATCCCCGGCGTCGATCTCGCGGGTCGCGTCACGCGCTCCGCGCATCCGGAATTTGCATCAGGCGACATTGTGGTTGCGACGGCGTGCGGCCTGGGCGAAGCGCATTATGGAGGCTTTGCGGAAAAGGCGCGGCTATCGGGCGATTGGCTCGCGAAACTGCCGCCGCCGCTGACGCCGGCGCGCGCCATGGCGGTTGGCACCGCGGGACTGACCGCCATGTTCTGCATGCTTGCGCTGGAGCGCCATGGCGCCCGGGCCGAGGACGGGCTCGCGGTGGTGACGGGCGCGACGGGAGGCGTCGGCTCTTTCGCCGTCGCATTGCTCGCCAAGGCTGGCTGGCGCGTGGCCGCCGTCACCGGACATGCGAGCGAAGACGCCTATCTCAAACGCCTGGGCGCGTCCGAAATCATCGGCCGCGACGAATTGTCCGCTCCAGGAAAGCCGCTGCAAAAGCAGCGCTTCGCCGTTGGCGTCGACACTGTCGGCGGCGTCGCTCTCGCCAATCTTCTTGCGCAGACGCGCTTCGATGGCGCCGTCGCCGCCTGCGGCAATGTCGCCGGCATGGAGCTTCCGGCGACTGTCGCGCCTTTCATTCTGCGCGGCGTCTCGCTGCTCGGCGTCGAAAGCGTGCGCCCGCGCATCGGGCTGCGGCGGGCGGCATGGGCCCGAATTGCGCAGGATCTCGATCCCTCCACAATCGACGCCATGAGCGAAATCATTTCCTTCGATGCAGCGCTGGATCGAGCCCGCTCGATCGTTGGAGGAAAAATTCGCGGACGCGTCGTCATCGACATGGGTCTGCATCTTCCGCTCTAAGATGCGGATTGATAGGGTCGTCGCGCGCAAACGACGAGGACCGCCCGTGTCGCGACCGCCTCTACCGCCCTTCACGCTCGAAACCGCCACGCAGAAACCTCGGCCTTTGAGCCGCCAAGCTAAGCCTTCGTAAGCGCGCGCGAATCGTCGCATTTCGGCGTCAATTTCTCGACAAGCGCGCCCGTCTCGGCTCTAATGCCCATGACGGCCCGCTTGGGCCGATTATTTTTGTTAAGGACGCTCGCCGCATCGGCGCGGCGAACCAAAGGTCAAAAGCGCATGAGTTCGGCTTTTACGAAAGAACAGGACGACGACAATCCGCGTGAGGATCTGCCTGACCGGCCCGTCAGTCCGCATCGCAATCTGGTCACGCCCGAGGGCCTCGAACAGATTGAAGCCGAGCTTGCGCGCCTGCAGAAGGAAATCGAACGCGCGACGGCGAGTGAAGACAATCACGCGCTCGCGCTGGCGCAACGCGATCTGCGCTATTGGTCGGCGCGTCGCGCCAGCGCCGAGGTCATCCGCGCGATCGCCGATCATTCGCATGTGCGGTTCGGCCATTGCGTCGTCGTCGAACTCGAGGACGGCGAACGCCGCAGTTTCCGGCTCGTCGGCGAAGACGAAGCCGATCCGACGAAGGGGCTCATTCCTTATGTCGCGCCGCTCGCCAAGGCGCTGATGGGCAAGTCCGTCGGCGACAAGGCGGAGGTCATCCACCACAGCGCGCGAATCGTGGAGATCGGTTAGCGCCCTGCTCTTGCGCGGCGCGGTTCTCTCAGTTGACGATCAGGCGGCGTTCCTGACCGCCTTCGTCGGCTTCGCTGGCGCCGTCTTGGCCGCGCTGGCCGTTTTTTTCAATCGGCGCTTGATCGAGGCCCAAAGCTCCCGCATCTCCTCCGCCGCGACGCCGTCGGGATTATATTCGCCGACCCCGCGCCCAAGCCGCGCCGCTTCCTGGTAATCGACGCGCGACGAAACGAGCGGCGCGAGAAGACCGCCCATCGCCTGCAGCGCCTTGGCGCCGAGTTCGACGCGCGCGCTCTGTTGCGCGGGCGGACATTGGTTGAGCAGAAAGGCGTAATCCTTGCCTTTCTCCTTCACGCGCATGCGCGTGATTTCCGACGCCCAGAGATCGAAGGCGTTGGGACGCGCCGGAATGACGCAAAGATCGGCGGCGCGCACGGCCGCCGAAAAATAGTCGCCCTCCTGGCCCGGCGCATCAATAATGGCGAGCGTCACGCCCTTTGCGGCGAGCGCGGCAAGCGCCTTACTCAGCTTCGCCGGCGGCACGTGTTCGACGGCGATGTCCGCGGCGCCGCGCGCGCGCGACCAATTGACGAGGGTTTGCAGCGGGTCGAGATCGATGATGAACACGCGTTCCCCAGCCTGGCGCGCGGCGACGGCGACGCTGCTGGCGAGCGTGCTCTTGCCGGCGCCGCCCTTCTGGGTGACGAAAGCGATTTTGCGCATGTGCGACGGTCCAGTGTTTGGTTGATGTCGACGCTTTGCACGCGAAGCTTAACGAATGAGATCCCAGCCCCGAATTCATTCACGGAATCGTAATACTTGCGGCAAGGTTAATCGGCGGTTAACGGCTCCGCTTCAGTAGTCGAGAATCCGATCAGGACAGTCTTCGATGCTGCGATGACTATCATCAAACTCGGGGGCCGGGAGCGTCCGAGCCATCCACGGCGCGCGTTCCGCCACGTTTGCGGCGCGCTTCCCTTTTCTTCGGCTCCAGAGATTCTCCCAAGCAAGCCGCCTCGCTATGTTAATCAGTGACCATGTCCGATCTGTTCCAAGCCGCGAAGCTCGAAAACGACGCGCCGCGTCCGCTCGCCGACAGGCTGCGGCCGACGCGTCTCGATGAGGTGGCGGGACAGGATCATCTGCTCGGACCCGAGGGCGCGCTGACGCGGCTCGTCCGCGCCGGCGCGCTCGGCTCGCTCATCTTCTGGGGTCCGCCCGGCACCGGCAAAACCACGGTCGCGCGGCTTCTCGCGCATGAAACCAAGCTCGCCTTCGTACAGATTTCGGCGATCTTTTCCGGCGTCGCGGATTTGAAGAAGACGTTCGAGGCGGCGCGCGCCAGACGCGCCGCCGGCCAGGGGACCTTGCTCTTCGTCGACGAGATTCACCGCTTCAATCGCGCGCAGCAGGATTCCTTCCTGCCGGTGATGGAGGACGGCACGATCACGCTCATCGGCGCAACGACCGAAAACCCATCCTTCGAGCTCAACGCCGCGCTGCTCTCACGCGCGCGCGTGATGACCTTCAAGGCGCTCGACGAAGCGGCGATCGAACAGCTGCTCAAACGCGCCGAAAACGCCGAAGGCAAGCCGCTGCCGCTCGAACCCGACGCGCGCGCCGCGCTTGTCGGCATGGCCGATGGCGATGGCCGCGCGGCGTTGACGCTCGCCGAGGAAATCTGGCGCGCCGCGAAGCCCGGCGAGATCTTCGATCGGACGGGACTCGTCGACATCGTGCAGCGCCGCGCGCCGATCTACGACAAGGCGCAGGAAGGCCATTACAATCTCATCAGCGCCTTGCACAAATGCGTCCGCGGTTCGGACCCCGACGCCGCGCTCTACTATCTCGCGCGCATGCTCGCCGCCGGAGAAGATCCGCTGTTTCTCGCACGCCGCATCGTGCGCATGGCGGTCGAAGACATCGGCCTGGCCGATCCGCAAGCGCTCGTCGTCGCCAACGCCGCCAAGGACGCCTATGATTTCCTCGGCAGCCCCGAGGGCGAACTCGCGCTGGCGCAGGCCGTCATCTATGTGGCGACCGCGCCCAAATCCAACGCGGCCTATGTCGCCTTCAAGCGCGCGCAGCGCGTCGCGGAGGAGAAGGGCTCGCTGATGCCGCCCAAGGTCATCCTCAACGCGCCAACGAAAATGATGCGCGACGAGGGCTATGGCGCGAACTACGACTATGATCACGATTCGCCCGAGGCCTTCTCGGGCCAGAACTACTGGCCTGATTCGCTCTCGCGGCAGAAGTTCTACAGACCGGTCGAGCGCGGGTTTGAGCGCGAGATCGCCAAGCGCATCGACTATTGGGATCGACTGCGCAAAGAGCGCGGCGATTCATAAGTGTGGTTGTGGCCGGGCTTTTCGTTTTAAAAACTGCGGCAAGTGCAAAAGAGCCGCGAACCGCCGCATGGACCGGGTCAGCCAACTCCTTTAAAGAAAGATGAATCAACGCCGGACGCCAGATATCCCCCCACTTGCGCCGCGGCGGCCAATGGCTCGAGCGGCGCGCCAATGCTACGCCCTTCAGACCGCTCGTGACGGAGCTGACTTCGCGATCATGACCCGTTATAGGTCCGTTCTGGTTCTTGCCGTTCTCGCGAGCCTGGCGATTGGCGCCGCGCTGCCGTCGCTCTTCAGCGCCATGCGCAGCCGCGTCGCGCCTGACCGCCAAAGCGAGGCGATCCAGCCCGAGTCCGCCGACGGCGAAGTCCGGCTTTCCGCCGCTCAGATCGAAGCCTCCAAGATCGCGACGGCGGCGGTCGGCGCTGGCGTCATTACGCGCCGGATCACGGCGCCTGCCGCCATCAAACCCGATCCGGACAAAATCGCGCGCGTCGCCGCCAAGGTCGCAGGCGTCGTCGAAGAACTGCGCAAGCGGCTCGGCGACAATGTCGTGCGCGGCGAAACCATCGCGATCATCGACTCGCGCGAAGTGGCGGAGGCGAAGAGCGAATACCTCGCGGCGCTGGCGAATTTCGATCTTCAGAACGTGCTCTTTCAGCGCGAAAAAGGTCTCTTTGAAAAGAAAATCACCGCCGAACAACTGTTCCTGAAAGCCAAAGCGGTGTTCATGGAAGCGAAAGTCAAGCTCGATCTGGCGCGGCAGAAACTCGCCGCGCTCGACATGAGCGAGCAGGAAATCGCCGCCCTGCCCTCGCAGCCGATCGCCGATCTTCGCCGCAAGGAGATTCGCGCCCCAATCTCCGGGCGCGTCATCGAGCGTATGGTCAGCATCGGGCAGCCGGTTGGCGGCGAAGGCCAAGCGAAGGAACTCTATGTCATCTCCGATCTCTCGGTCGTCGAGGCCGAGATCGCGGTGCCCGCCGCCGATCTTGGTCTTCTGCGCGACGGACAGGAGGTGCGGATTCAAAACGCCGAAGGGCGCGTCTTCGAAGGCAAGATCACTTACGTGAACGCGATGATCACGAAGGAAACGCGCACTGGAAACGTCCGTGCGCGCTTCGCCAGTCCGGATTTCTCGCTGCGTCCCGGCAGCCTCTTGGAGGCAGAAATTTCCCTCAAAGAGGCGCGGGTGAAGCTCAAAATTCCGCGCTCGGCGGTGATGATCATCGACGGCAAGCCCAACGTCTTCGTTCGCACGCCAGAGGGCTTTACCAAGCGCGACGTCGAACTTGGACGGGGAGACGATAACTCGGTTGAAGTCGTCTCTGGACTGCAGCAGGGAGAGCAGATCGCCGTCTCCAATGTCTTTCTGCTGAAGGCGGAGCTCGGCAAGCAGAACATTCCGGAGGAATGATGCGCGGCGGCGGCTTTCCTTCCTCGATATCATGGACGACGCTTCGATTCCGCCCCCAAACTACCGCCTTGAGCGCTAGCGACCGCCGATGATCAAGAATCTCATCGCCTTCTCGGTCCGAAGCCGTTGGCTCGTGGTGTTGTTGACGGCGCTCGTCGTCCCGCTTGGCGTCTGGTCGCTGATGCGATTGCCGATCGACGCGGTGCCGGACATCACGAACAATCAGGTGCAGATCAACGCTTTCGCGCCGGCGCTTTCGGCCTTCGAGATCGAGAAACAGGTCACCTATCCGATCGAGAACGCCATCGCAGGAATTCCGGGGCTCGAATATACCCGTTCGCTTTCGCGCAACGGCTTCGCGCAGGTCACCGCCGTCTTCGCCGATGGCGTCGACATTTATTTCGCGCGCCAGCAGGTCGGCGAACGCCTGACGCTCGCCAAGGAGATTTTTCCGCCTGGCGTCGAATCGCATATGGGCCCGGTCGCTACGGGCCTTTCCGAAATCTACATGTGGTCGGTCGACTACGCCCCGCGAGTTCGCGAGAAACCGGCGCCAGACGGGAAGCCCGGCTGGCAGCGCAACGGCGATTATCTCACGCCGGAAGGGCAGAGGCTGCGCAACTTACTCGAACGCACCGCCTATCTGCGCACCGTGCAGGATTGGATCATCAAGCCGCAGTTGCGCACCGTGCCGGGAGTCGCCGGCGTCGACTCGCTTGGCGGCTACATTAAGGAATATCACGTTCAGCCAGACCCAGCGAAGATCTTCGCTCTCGGACTGTCTTTCGCCGATCTCGCCGGCATTATCGAACGCAACAATATCAGCCGGGGCGCGGGGTATGTCGAACGCAACGGCGAGGGTCTCGTCGTGCGCAGCCCGGGACGGCTCGAGTCGATCGATGACATCGCCAAAGTCGTCGTATCGACGCGCGGCGGCACGCCGGTGCGACTCGAAGACATCGCGGAGGTGGGCGTCGGACGCGAGCTGCGCATGGGCAGCGCCAGCATGAATGGCGAAGAGGTGGTGATCGGCACCGCGCTGATGCTGATCGGCGCCAACAGTCGCGAAGTCTCGAGCGCCGTCAATGCGAAGATGGACGAGATCCGCCGGCTGCTGCCGCCCGGCGTTGAAGTGCGCACGATCTTGAACCGCACCGTGCTCGTCAACGCCACGATCACCACCGTCGCCATGAATCTCGTCGAGGGCGCGGCGCTCGTCATCCTCGTGCTCTTCGTCATGCTCGGCAATTTCCGCGCGGCGCTCGTGACGGCGATGGTCATACCGCTGACGATGCTGCTGCTTGGCGTCGGCATGCATATTGGAAAGATCAGCGCCAATCTGATGAGTCTCGGCGCGCTCGATTTCGGATTGATCGCCGACGGCGCGATCATCGTCACCGAGAACTGCTTGCGTCGCCTGACGCAGCGTCAGAACGCCCTGGGCCGCACGCTGACGCTGGAGGAACGGCTGACGACCGTCATCGACTCGGCGGTCGAGATGCGGCGGCCGACGGTCTACGGCCAGGCGATCATCATTCTCGTCTATGTGCCAATTCTGACCTTTTCCGGAGTCGAAGGAAAGATGTTCCATCCGATGGCGATGACCGTCATCATGGCGCTCGCTTCGGAATTCGTTCTGTCGCTAACATTCTTTCCGGCGATGATCGCCATCGCGCTTTCTGGCCGCGTGCGCGAATCCGAAAACATCGTCGTCGAAGGGCTCAAGCGCGCCTATGAGCCGATGTTGAAATGGGCGATGGCCGCGCCTTTGAAGCCGATCGCGCTCGGCGCGGGCGCCTTCATTCTTGCGGCGGGTCTCTATCTGACGTTGGGCGAAGAGTTCGTTCCGACGCTCGACGAAAAAAACCTCGCCATGCAGGCGAATCGCATCCCGAGCGCGTCGCTGACGCAGGCGCAGGCGATGCAATTCGACATCGAACGCGCGCTACTCAGCTTCCCAGAGGTCGACTACGTCTTCTCCAAAACCGGCACGGCCGAGATCGCAACCGATCCGATGCCGCCGAACCTGACCGATACTTTTATTATGCTGAAGCCGCGCGACAAATGGCCCGACGCAGGCCTCGACAAGGCGGCGCTGATCGAGAAAATGGAGGCGCGGCTCGCGCAACTGCCAGGCAACGCCTATGAGTTCTCGCAGCCCATTCAACTGCGCTTCAATGAACTGCTCGCCGGCGTGCGCGGCGACATCGCCGTAAAAGTGTTCGGCGAAAATTTTGACGTTCTGTTGAAAGCGGCCAATCAGATCGCCGGCGTTCTCAATACGGTCAAAGGCGCGAGCGATGTAAAGGTCGAACAGGTGGTTGGCCTCCCGATCCTCGACATCGCCGTCGATAAGGGCGCGATCGCGCGCCTTGGCCTCAGCGTCGCCGCGGTGCAGGACGTGATCGGCGCGGCGATCGGCGGACAAAGAGCTGGAGTGGTCTTCGAGGGCGACCGCCGTTTCCCCATCGTCGTTCGTCTGCGGGATAATTTGCGCGAGGACGCGCAGGCTTTGGAGTCGATTCCGGTCGCGCTTCCCTCGGCGGCGGGCAATACGCCGGTCGTGCTGCTGAAGCAGGTGGCGAAATTCTCCATCCTGGACGGCCAGAACCAGATATCGCGGGAAAATGGCCATCGCCGCGTCGTGGTCAGCGCCAATGTGCGTGGGCGCGACATTGCGTCGGTGGTCGAAGAAGCGCGCGCAAAGATCGAGAAAAAGGTGATCCTGCCGCCCGGCTACTGGATTGCATGGGGCGGGCAATTCGAAAATCTCGCGGCGGCCCGGGCGCGTTTGATGATCGTCGTGCCGGCCTGCTTCTTCTTGATCTTTCTGCTGCTCTACTCGGCGCTCGGCGCGACGCGCGACGCGCTGCTGGTGTTCACTGCGGTGCCGCTGGCGCTATCGGGCGGCGTCGCCGCGCTGTGGCTGCGCGGCATGCCCATGTCCGTCTCGGCCGCCGTCGGCTTCATCGCGCTCTCTGGCGTCGCTGTGCTCAACGGCCTCGTCATGCGCACCTATATTTCGCAGTTGATCGCAGGCGACATGCCCGAGCGCCAGGCGATCTTCAAAGGCGCGATGACGCGGCTGCGCCCTGTCGTGATGACGGCCCTCGTCGCGTCGCTCGGCTTCCTGCCGATGGCGCTTGCGACGGGCACCGGCGCCGAAGTGCAAAAGCCGATCGCGACGGTCGTCATCGGCGGCCTGATCAGCGCCACGGCGCTGACTCTTGTGGTCCTGCCCGCCCTATACGCATTCTTCTGTCGTTCGCCAGAGTCGACTACCGTGCAGCAAAGCGGAGGTTGACCGGTGAGCATGCGCGGCGTCGCCTCGGTCCTGATCTGCTTCATTCTGAGCGGCGGCGCGACGCAGGCGGAAACCTTGATGGGCGCGATGCGTCGCGCCTATAACGCCAATCCGCAGCTCAACGCCGGCAGAGCCGAGCTGCGCGCCATCGACGAAAGAGTGCCGCAGGCGGAGGCCGGCATGCGGCCGCGCGTTTCGGGCGACGGCTACCTCGGCGTGCAGCGCAATCGGCTTGTCACGAAGCAGCGCGACGTCAATGTCAACGACCCGACCGATACCTCGGTCACGAAGAACATCCAAAACGGCGACAGCCTTCCCCGCTCCGCCCATCTGACATTCGAACAGCCGATATTCGACGGGTTCAAGACACAAAACCAAACGCGCGCGGCGGAGTCGGGGGTCTTCGCCGGACGCGAGCGGCTGCGCCTCACCGAACAGCGCATATTATTCGACGCCGTCACCGCCTATATGAATGTCTTGCGCGACACGGCGGCGCTCAAACTTCAGGAAAGCAATGTCGCCGTCCTGAAGGAGCAATTGCGCCAGACGCGGGAGCGCTATCAGTACGGACAGATCACCTTGACGGATGTCGCGCAGGTCGAGGCGCGGCTCGCGGGCGGCAAGTCTCTCGCCGGCGCCGCGCGCGCCACGCTTGACGCCAGCATCGGCGTCTATCGCAAGACGGTCGGCGTCGAGCCGACGAAGCTCGCGCCGGGCGCGCCAATCGACCGATTGCTGCCGAAGTCGCGCGAAGAAGCGGAACGCATCGCGCAACACGAACACCCGTTCATTCTCGCCGCCCTTCACGAGGCCGACGTCGCCGATCTCGACATCAAGGCGCTCGAAGCCGACTTCATGCCCAAACTGTCGATCGTCGGCGACGTTTTTACGCAGACCGATATTTCCGGCATCGGCAACCGCAACGTTGGCGCGAAAGTCCTTGGACATCTCAGCGTGCCGATTTACGAGGGCGGCCTGACATCCTCCCGGGTGCGGCAGGCGAAGGAAACCGCCGGGCAGCGACGGTTCGACGCCGACGTTGCGCGCGCCGAAGTTCTCTCGCTGGTGCGCGCCTATTGGGGCGCGCTGCAGGCGGCGAAAACTCAGATATCGGCAGCGCAAACGCAAATCGCCGCGGCCGAGCGCGCGCTTTACGGCATTAGAGAAGAAGCCAAGGCCGGTCAGCGGACGACGCTCGAAATTCTTATCGCGCAGCAAGAGCTGCTCTACGCCCGCATCGCGCTCGTCTTCGCGCAGCGCGACCGCGTCGTCGCCTCCTATGCCATGCTCTCTTCGCTCGGGCGGCTTTCTTCGGGCTGGCTCGGTCTTACGCCCGGCGGCTATGATCCGGCGATCCACTTCGAGCAGGTGAAGGATCTCTGGGGCGACCCGACCACGCCCGACCGCTAGAGGTTCAGAAAAAGTTGACATATTTTTTCGATGAGAACCTGCTCCAGCATTTTGATTTTGAGCGATTCCTTATCGATCACAGATTCCATGTGATCGGGAAGCGCTCTAAGATTTGAGACGCGCCGCGATGCTGCGATAAGATGCTATAGTTTAAAAAAGACGCGCCGCCGGGCGCGAAATCATAAAGGGCGAGGGAGAGGACATCATGCGAGGCGCTTTCATCACTTTCGCCGTTGCGATGCTGCTAGCGTTGCTTTCGGCGATCCCGGCAAATGCTTTTTGCATGTTCGGCTGCAATCCAACCGAAGCGCATGCGCGGCAGATTTTCGAGAACTTGCTGAAGCAGCGCGTCGACAAGCCGTTCAAGATCGTTGAGTTCAAACAGACGATGGCCGAGCGTCTCGAGATGCACGCCACCGGAGAAAAGGGCTACGAGATCTTCTTCAATGCGCGGGTCGAGTTCCCGGAAGGCGCGAATCTCGAATGCAAGCCCGAGGACGGAAAATTTCCCGAAGGCTGTTCGTCGAGCAGTCATTATGTGACTGCGCCGCGCAGTTCCGATCCAGCGGGCAAGCAATATATCGCGCCTGGGTCGACGGTTCTGTTCGACGAGGAATATCGCTTTTATGAAGCGGGCAGCGGCTGGAAAGGCCCAGACGGCAACGTCTATACGGCGGACTGACCAAAAAAACGGGCGCGCAGTGAATGCGCGCCCCGTCTCAACCGATCTCGCTCGCGAGGCTCGGCGTTTTTACTCCTTGGTGTTCTGCGGGCAGCCGCAGGCGGCGTCACAGGCCTTCTTATTGGCGAGGACTTCACCCTGGTTGGCGCCATAATTCATCTTGCGCGCGAGGTACTCGTCGTCGCATTTTTCAGCGCATTTAGCCTGCTTGTCTTCGTCCGCTTTGTGGACGTCGCAATCCGCGAATGCCGGGCTGATCATGCCGGCGACCAGGAGAGCCGCCGTCATAATGGCGTATTTATTCATTTGGTGGTTTCCTTCACTTGCCCGTTGGGCGTCTAGACTGCGCTTGCGCTCGACCCCTCCCGCCATGGAACAGCAACGGCGTCACATAACGCAATAAGCGGCCGGACGATGTCGTATGTGGCCGCCCATGTCAATTGCGCGTCACGGGCGCGAGGGCTTGAGCCGCTTCGTCGTCGGGCGGCGCGGTTCACGAAAAGCCTATTGTTTCCGTATTCTTGATGAACACGAAGACGCGGCGCGACAGCCGACTTTCGTATGATCGGCGCAATGCGAAAAAGGGCGCGCGATCACGCGCGCGCCCTTACGTGTCGGGCTCAGACTGATGCCGAGTCTTAAAGGCCCTTCGAGTTCTCCGGGCAACCGCACTTGTCGTCGCACGCTTTCTTGGCGGACTTGATCTTGCTCATGTCCGCCGTCCAGCCCTGCTGGTCCTTGAGATAGGCGTCCTCGCACTTGCTGGCGCAAACGGCCTGATCGTCCTCGGCATGCGTGTCGCAGCTGATGCGCGTCGCCTGGTTCGGAGCGCGCAGACCGACGCCGGCGTCGAAGGCGAACGACGGCGCGGTCGTCGCCAGGAACAGGGCGGCGACGGCCGTAAGGGCGTATTTATTCATATGTTGATTTCCTCTTCTTCGCGTCGTGAGTTTTTTGTTTTTGTAGAGCGCTGCGTTGAAGACATTGAGATCCGCAACGGCTCGAATTCAACGCAAAGCGCCGGCAACGCTGTCGGAGGACTCTCTTTGAGTCAATGGTTTTTTTGGCGAGATCTAAGGGACGAGTTGTCGCAACACGTAAGGAAGGATGCCGCCATTCTTGAAGTATTCCAACTCGTCGAGCGTATCGATGCGCGCAAGCAACGGCACAGTCTTGGTGGACCCATCCGAGAACGAGATCGAAGCGACCAGAGTTTTGCGTGGCGCAAGTCCCTCGCGCAAGCCATGGATGGTCACGGTCTCATCGCCCTTGAGTCCAAGCGTGTCCCAACCTGTCCCCTCCGCAAAAGTGAGCGGCACGACGCCCATGCCGACGAGATTGGAGCGGTGGATACGCTCGAAACTCTTGGCGATCACGGCGCGAACCCCGAGCAGCATGGCGCCCTTCGCCGCCCAGTCGCGTGACGAGCCATTGCCATATTCGGCGCCGGCCATGACGACCAGCGGCGCGCCCTCGTCTCGGTAGCGCATGGCGGCGTCATAGATCGACATGATGTCGCCGCCCGGATAATGCCTGGTCAATCCGCCTTCCGGCGTGAGGCCTTTCGCATCCCGCATGATGTGATTCTTGATGCGGATGTTGGCGAAAGTGCCGCGCATCATCACTTCATGGTTGCCGCGACGCGTGCCGTATTGATTGAAATCGGCCGGCGCGACGCCATGCTCCATCAGCCATTTGCCGGCGGGCGAAGCCGCCTTGATCGAGCCGGCGGGCGAGATGTGATCGGTGGTGATCTTGTCGCCAAAGAGCGCAAGGATGCGTGCGCCGACGATATCTTCCACGGGCTTGGGCTCGCGCTGCAGACCGACGAAATAGGGCGGGTCGCGCACATAGGTGGACTGGTCGTCCCACGCGTAAGTCTCGCTGCTTGGCGCTTCCACCGCGCGCCAATGCTCGTCGCCCGAAAAGACGTTGGCATAGGTCTCGCGAAACAGATTGCGCGTCACCTGATCGCGGACGAAGGTCGCGATTTCCGCATTCGACGGCCAGATGTCGCGCAGATAAACCGGCGCCCCGGCGCTGTCGTGTCCAAGAGGCTCCTTCGTCAGATCGATCGCCATCGTGCCCGCGAGCGCATAGGCGACGACGAGCGGCGGCGAGGCGAGGTAATTCGCCTGGACGTCGGGATTGACCCGCCCTTCGAAATTGCGATTTCCCGACAGCACCGAGGCCGCGACGAGGTCATGCTCACTGATGGTCTTCGAGATCGCCGGCGGCAGCGGCCCGGAGTTGCCGATGCAGGTCGTGCAGCCGAATCCGACAAGATTGAAGCCGAGATCGTCGAGATATTTCTGCAATCCAGACTTCGCGAGATATTGCGCGACGACCTGACTGCCCGGGGCGAGCGAGGTTTTCACCCAGGGTTTCGCCTTCAGTCCGCGCGCGGCGGCGTTGCGCGCCAGCAATCCCGCGCCGATGAGCACGCTGGGGTTGGAGGTGTTGGTGCAGGAGGTGATCGCGGCGATGACGACGTCGCCATGGCCGAGATCGAAACTTTCGCCTTCGACGCGATAGC
The DNA here is from genome assembly GCF_051062815.1 of Methylocystis sp. Classification (GTDB taxonomy): domain Bacteria; phylum Pseudomonadota; class Alphaproteobacteria; order Rhizobiales; family Beijerinckiaceae; genus Methylocystis. Next base: position 23,006 of record NZ_JBPFDU010000025.1, read on the forward strand.
GCTGCCCGAGTCCGTCTTCCTTCTTATATTCGCTCGCCAGCGCGCCGAGAAACGCCGAGCCGACGTCGGAAAGCGCAGCCCGGCTCTCGGGGCGCTTCGGGCCGGCGAGCGACGGCGTCACCTCCGCAAGATCGAGACTCAACGTATCGGTGAATTCGGGATCGGGCGCGCCGGACTCGCGCAGCATTCCTTGCGCCCGGGCATAGGCTTCGATCAGCGCGATGCGGTCGTCGGTGCGCCCCGACATGCGCAAATAGGAAAGCGTCTCCTGATCGATGGGGAAGAAGCCGCAGGTCGCGCCATATTCGGGCGCCATATTGGCGATGGTCGCACGATCGGCGAGGCTGAGATGATCAAGCCCTTCGCCAAAGAACTCCACGAATTTCCCGACCACGCCCTTTTTGCGCAGCATTTGCGTGACGGTCAGGACGACGTCCGTCGCCGTCACGCCTTCCTTGGGCGCGCCGGTGAGCTTGAAGCCGATCACTTCCGGCGCGAGCATCGACAAAGGTTGGCCGAGCATGGCGGCCTCGGCCTCAATGCCGCCGACGCCCCAGCCGAGAACGGCGAGGCCATTGATCATGGTCGTATGCGAATCGGTGCCGACCAGCGTGTCGGGATAGGCGAGTTCGACCGTCTTGCCGTCGATGCGCTCGGTGCGCGTCCAGACGGTCTGCCCGAGATATTCGAGATTCACCTGGTGGCAAATGCCGGTGCCGGGAGGCACGACGCGGAAATTGTCGAACGCCGACTGGCCCCATTTCAAAAACCGGTAGCGCTCGCCATTGCGCTGATATTCGAGTTCGACGTTGCGCGCGAAGGCCTTCGGCGTGCCAAAACTGTCGACGATCACCGAATGGTCGATGACGAGATCGACGGGAACGAGCGGGTTGATCTTCTGCGCGGTCCCGCCGAGCGCGACGACGGCGTCGCGCATCGCCGCGAGATCGACGACCGCCGGCACGCCGGTAAAGTCCTGCATCAGCACGCGCGCCGGCCGAAAGGCGATTTCGCGCTCCGTCTTGCCTTTCTCCTCGAGCCATTTCGCGAAGGTTTCGATCGACTCCCTGGTGACCGAACGGCCGTCCTCGTTGCGGAGCAAATTTTCGAGAACGACCTTGAGCGAATAGGGCAGGCGAGAGACGTCTCGAAGCCCGTTTTGCTCCGCCGCCCTTAGAGAGAAATATTGATAGGACCGATTCCCGACGACGAGCGTCTGGCAGGCGTTGAAACTATTGAGAGAAGCCATGGAAGGGTCCTTGCGGCGCGGGAAGGCGCAATCTTTCTAGAAAATTCCATGCCATGGGAGCAAATAGAAAAGACGCGAGGAAAATCGACCCTTCAGCTGCGTCGCTCGCCGCGCAGCGGCCGCTCCTCCATACGCGCGAGGAAAAGCAGGGACAGGCCCACGCAAACGGCAAGCGCCAGAAAAACGAGACGAAAGCTCGAAAACAAAGCGGCGCCGTCGACGTCCGTCTTCATCTCCTCAAGCAATTGCGCGCGGCCGCCGCCTATCGCCAAGGCGGCGAAAAGCGCGACGGCCGCCCCGGCCGCGAGCTGCCGAAAGAACTGCATCGAGGCCGTCGCCGTCCCCAAATCGCGCGAATCGACCGCGTTCTGAACCGAAACGGTGGCGACAGGCAGCATCGCGCCGATCCCGAAGGTCGTGACGGTGAGCAGGGCGTTGAGCAAAAGCAGCGAGCGGCCCGAACCCATCATCGCCGCCGCGCCCAGCGCGGCGAGAGCGCCGGCGCCGAGCCCGAGGAGCGGAGCGGTCTTGTAATGCGTCAAACGCCCCATCAATCGTCCCGACACCGTGGCGCCGGCGACGGTGCCGACCATCAGGGGAATAAGCGTCAGCCCAGATTCGCTCGCATTCATCCCGCCGCAGATTTCATAATAGATGGGCATCACGACCGAAAGTCCGACGAACCCGCCGAGCCCGAAGGAGCTCGACAAGATGGCGTCGCGCACGATTCGAAGTCGGAGAATACGCAGCGGAATGAGCGGCTCCTCGGCGCGGGCCGTGCGCCAGGCGAAAAGCGCCCAGGCGAGAGCGGAGGCGGTAAGGATCCCGACGATCGGCGCCGACCGCCACGGATAGCGCACGCCGCCCCAGCCGAGCGCCAGCACGAGAAGGCCGGAGCCGGCGATCAGCAAAAACGCGCCCAGATAATCGACGCGATGCGGATGGCGCCGCTCCGGCACCCGCTTCAACCTCGAATTGACGATCAGGAGCGCCGCGAGGCCCAGCGGCAGATTGATCCAGAAGATCAGCGACCAATGCCAATATTGCGCGAAAACCCCGCCGAGCGCCGGACCGGCGATGCTGGAGGTGATGAACACCGCGGCGAAATAGGACTGATATCGGCCACGCTCGCGGGGCGAGACAAGATCGGCGACGATCGTCTGGGCGAGCGAGATCAGGCCGCCGCCGCCAAGTCCCTGAATCACCCTCGCGCCGGCGAGCGCCGCCATGCTCGGGGCCAAGGCGCAGGCGACCGATCCGATCACGAAAGTGATCACCCCGATCAAAATGACGCGCCGCCGTCCGTAGACATCGGCGAATTTGCCGTAGAGTGGCGTCACCACCGTCGCCGCGATGAGATAGGCGGTCACGATCCAGGGCAGATCCTGAGGATCCCCGAGGTCCGCCGCGATGGTCGGCATGGCCGTGACCACAATCGTCTGGTCGAGGGCCGAGAGCAGCATCGCGAGGCCGAGCCCGAACATGACCTGTCGCAGTTCGGCGGCGTTTGGCGGCGGGTTAGCGGACATGGCCTTGGGGGAACAGCACGGGGAGCCTTAACTACAGTGTTGCGGCGCCGAACGAAACCCTCACGCCGGCTTTAAAGGGCTTCGCGAATCACCCGCAGCAGCGCCGCCGCGTCTTCGAGCCCCCGCAGGAGCGGGTCGTCGGCGCTTTGCGGCCTTTCGCGCGCGAGGGCCCGTAGCGCCTGTTCGGACGCCACAATGCGCGGCGCCAGCCGGCGCCGTTTTGCGATGGCGAGCCGCTCAGCCGCGAGCGCGCGCAGCAGCCGCGCCTCGGCCACCGTCAGCGGCGGCTCCTCCTGCCGACTCGGCGCGTCGATCGGCGCGGGCGCGAGTTCGGGGAGATCAGCCTCGCCTTCCGAAAGGTCGGCGCGCGCGGCGAAGCCGCTTGCGAGCGCCGCGCGCCAGCCAAGGGCGAATGATGACAGGCGGCGCGGCCACGCCAACGGTCCGCCGCGGCAGTGGTCGCATCTGCCGCAGGGCGCGCTTTCTTCTCCGAATTCGCCAAGGAGCCGCTGAAAACGGCAGCCCGGCGCCGCCGCGAGCCGGGCCACCGCCTGACGTCTGGCGTAGTCGCCGGCGGCCGCGTCAGTGTCTTGCGCCGCTTCCGGACTGCGCCAGCGCAGCGCCAGCTCCGCGGGCGAGAACAGCGTCAGCGCACGGGCCGGCGCGCCATCGCGTCCCGCCCGGCCGATCTCCTGATAATAGCCCTCGACCGAGGTCGGGAGATCTGCGTGAATGATGAAGCGCACGTCGGGCTTATCGACCCCCATGCCGAAGGCGATGGTCGCCACCATCACCGCGCCCTTGCGGGTAAAGAACGCGTCCTGGCTCTCCGAGCGCGTGTGGGCGTCTAGCCCGGCGTGATAGGGCAGCGCATCGAAGCCGAGCCGCGAGAGGTCGCGCGCGAGCGCGTCGGTCTTGTTGCGCGAGTTGCAATAAATGATGCCGCTTTGCTTCCCGGCGCCGCGGCCTTTGCGCGCGAATTCGACGATCTGCCGCAGGCCGGCGCGCTTCTGCGCGAAATCGAGCGCGAGATTCGGCCGCGCGAAGGAGCGCTGGAAGATCTGCGGGGGCCGCGAAAACAGCGTGCGGGCGATGTCGTCGCGGGTGCGCGGACCGGCCGTCGCGGTGACGGCGAGCACCGGCGGCGCGCCGAGTTTTCGCGCAACGTCGCCGAGCGCGCGATAGTCGGGGCGAAACTCATGGCCCCAATGCGAGACGCAGTGCGCCTCATCGACCGCGAAGAGCTTGACGCGGATGTTGCGCAACAATTGCTGCGTTCCGTCCTGGGCGAGACGTTCGGGGGCGGCGTAAAGCAGCTTTGCCCGGCCCGACGCGACGGCGTCGATCGCGGCCGCCGCTTCGTCGTCCTCCTGCATGGAGTGCAGCGCGACGGCGCCAATCCCAGAGTCGGCGAGGGTTCGAAGCTGGTCGCGCATCAGCGCGATCAGCGGCGAACAGACGAGAACGAGCCCGCCGCCGGGAGCTGCGGCCGGGAGCTGATAGAGGAGCGATTTGCCGGAGCCCGTCGGCATGATGGCGATGACGTCGCGCCCAGTGAGCACGGTCTCGACGATCTCCGCCTGCCCCGGCAGAAAATCCCCGAAACCGAAAATGCTGCGCAGCAATTCTTGCGCGGACGACCCCGTCATGGCGCCGCTTGCGACAGCAGCGCTTCGGCGATTTCGCGCCATTCTTCTTCAAGCGGGCCTTTGTGCGGCTCTCGCCCGGCGCGGCGGTACCAATAGAAGGCGTTCGAGAAATCGCCCTCCTTGCGATGGAGAAAAGCGTGGACCCACATGCTTTCGGGGTCGGATTTGTCGTCAACGCATTTATGCGCCGCGTTCCAGTCGCCCTTGGCGTCGAACCAGAGCGCCCGCAGGGGAGGCGATAAAGCCCGCGGCTCGGATGCGGACAGCGATTCGAGAAAAGCGTCGAGGGTCATGGCCTCCAGCCTAAAGAGTAATAAAGCGCGTCATGTTAGCGGCAAATAGGCCCGACGTTGACTCCCGCGCGCGCCGCGCATAAAAACTCGGCACATCTCGAAAGAGAACCCTAACACGCCGAGCCGCCCGAGAGGCGGCAGGCCAACGCCCGGCAGCGCGATGCGCCCCCGGGCGCGTTTTGCTTTGGAGCCTTCGCGCTCGCGGGAGAACAGCATGTTCGAGAGCCTTTCCGACAAGCTCTCCGGCATTTTCGACAAGCTCACACGGCGCGGCGCGCTGTCCGAGGCCGACGTCAACGAGGCGCTGCGCGAAATCCGCCGCGCGCTGCTCGAGGCCGACGTCGCGCTCGACGTCGTGCGCTCCTTCACCGACAAGGTCCGCGACCGGGCGATCGGCGCCGGCGTCATCAAATCGGTGACGCCCGGCCAGATGGTCGTCAAGATCGTCAATGACGTGCTGATCGAGACGCTCGGCCAGGACGCGGAGCCGATCGATCTCGTCGCAACGCCGCCGCTCGCCATCATGATGGTTGGCCTGCAAGGCGCCGGCAAAACCACGACCACCGCCAAGATCGCCAAAAGGCTCAAGGAGCGCCACGGCAAGCGCACGCTGATGGCCTCGCTCGACGTCAAGCGTCCGGCGGCCCAGGAGCAGCTCGCGGTGCTCGGCCGGCAGGTCGAGGTCGACACGCTGCCGATCGTCGCCGGCCAGACGCCGGTCCAGATCGCCAAGCGCGCGATGGAGGCGGCGCGGCTGCAGGGCTATGACATCGTGCTGCTCGACACCGCCGGCCGCACGCATATTGACGAGCCGCTGATGGCCGAGATGGCGGAGATCAAGACCTCCTCCAAGCCGCATGAAATCCTGCTCGTCGCCGATGCGCTCACCGGCCAGGACGCCGTCAATCTCGCCCAGAATTTCGACGAGCGGGTCGGGCTGACGGGCATTGTATTGACGCGTATGGACGGCGATGGCCGCGGCGGCGCGGCGCTCTCCATGCGCTATGTCACCGGCAAGCCGATCAAGCTCATCGGCGTCGGCGAAAAGATGGACGCGCTCGACGAATTCTCGCCGACGCGCATCGCCAACCGCATTCTCGGCATGGGCGACATCGTCGCGCTGGTCGAGAAGGCCGCCCAGGCGATCGACGCCGAACAGGCGCGCAAGGCCGCCGAGCGGATGGCCAAGGGCAAGTTCGATCTGCAGGACCTCTGCGATCAGCTCGCCCAGGTGGAAAAGATCGGCGGATTGGGCGGCATCATGGGTCTACTTCCCGGCGTCGCCAAGATGAAGGATCAGATCGCCGCGTCCGGTTTCGACGACAAGATGGTGAGGCGCCAGCGCGCCATCATCCTCTCGATGACGCCCAAGGAGCGGCGCAATCCCGATCTGATGAAAGCCTCGCGTAAGAAGCGCATCGCCGCAGGCTCGGGCGTCAAGGTCGAGGAGGTCAACAAGCTCCTCAAGCAGCATCGGCAGATGGCCGATCTGATGAAGTCCTTTGGCGCAGGAAAACGCGGCGGCGGCATGATGGGCAAGGCGGCGCAAATGATGGGGCTCGGCCCCGGCATGCAAATGCCTTCCCAGGAAGAGCTGCAGCAGCTGCAGGCGAAGCTCGGCGCGCCGCCGCCGAAAGCGCCGCCCGGCGGCGTTCCGGCGGCGCCGCCCCCCGATCTTCTCGCCAAGCCAAGCCTGCCGGGGCTCGGCGGCGGCTTGTTCAGCGGATTGAACCCCTTCGGGAAGAAGAAATAGCAAACCGGCGATTGTCGTCGCCGGCCCCTCACTCACCTCAACGCAACAGGAACGAAAACATGTCCCTTAAAATTCGTCTCGCCCGCGGCGGCGCCAAGAAACGTCCCTTCTATCGCGTCGTCGTCGCCGACTCGCGCTCGCCGCGCGACGGCCGCTACATCGAGAAGATCGGTTATTTCGATCCCTTGAAGGAGAAGGACGCGGCCGACCGCCTCGTGCTCGACACGGAAAAGGCGAAGGCCTGGATGGAGAAGGGCGCGCAGCCGACCGATCGCGTCGCGCGTCTGCTCGATGGTCTGGGCGTGATGAAGCGCGAAGCGCGCAGCAATCCGCAGAAGGCGCAGCCCAAGAAGAAGGCGCAGGAGCGCGCCGCTGCGGCGGCTGAGGCCGCGGGCGCGGCGGAAGCGCCGGCGGCGTAACTGGGGCGCATCTTTGCCTCGCCCTCGAGAGGGAGTTGGCGGAACGCCATGCGCGATGTTTCATTCGCCCTCATGCTGAGGAGCGCCCAACGGGCGCGCCTCGAAGCACGAGGGCGGACAGCGCGCGCGGCGATTTCCTCGTCCTTCGAGACGCCGCCTGCGGCGGCTCCTCAGGATGAGGAAATCGAATGAAAGGGCCTGCGAAAGGTCTCGTCCTTCTCGGCCGCTTCGGCGCGGCGCATGGCGTGCGCGGCGAAATCAGGCTGCAGAGCTTCACGAGCGATCCGCTGGCGATCGCAGCCTATGAAGGCCTCACCGATAAAAGCGGGACACGCAATTTCAGGCTGCGCGCCGTGCGCCCGCAGGGCAAGGATATGCTCGTCGCGCAAGTCGAGGGCGTCGACGACCGCGCCGGCGCCGAGGCCCTAAACCGCGTCGAACTCTACGTCGCGCGCGACAAGCTCCCCGCGCCGGAAGAGGATGAATTCTACATCGCCGATCTCATTGGCCTTCGCGCCGAGACGGTGGAAGGCCAAATGATCGGCGTCGTCGTCGCGGTGCGCAATTTTGGCGCTGGCGACATTCTCGAAATTGCGCCCGCGCAAGGCCTCGAAAAGGCGTCAGACCTTTCGAAGGAGGCCATGCCAAGAAAGCTCGGCGTCGAGACGCTGCTTCTGCCCTTCACCAAGGCCACGACGCCCGTCATCGACGTTAAAGCCGGGCGCGTCGTGGTCGTTCCGCCGACGGAGGTGGAAGGGGACGCTCCGTAGGCGTTTGCCAGGCAGACCGCGCCGCTCTTCTCCGCTTCCCGCGCTTCGTGCCATAACTGGTCCATGTTTCGTGCGACGGTCCTCACACTTTTTCCCGAGATGTTTCCGGGTCCCCTGGGCCTGTCGCTCGCCGGCGACGCGCTGTCGCGCGGCGTCTGGACGCTTGAGTCGCGGCAGATCCGCGAGCATGGGCTCGGCCGTCATCGCGCCGTCGACGACACGCCGGCGGGCGGCGGCCCCGGCATGGTGATGCGCGCCGACGTGCTGGCGGCGGCGATCGACGCCGCCGCGCCCAAGGACGATCCGCGCCCGCGCCTGCTGATGAGTCCGCGCGGCGCGCCGCTGACGCAGGCGCGCGCGCGCGACCTCGCCCAAGGCCCCGGCGCGATCATTCTTTGCGCCCGGTTCGAAGGCGTCGACGAGCGCATCATCGACGCCCGCGGACTCGAAGAAATGTCGATCGGCGATTTCGTGCTTTCTGGCGGCGAGATCGCGGCGCTGGCGCTGATCGACGCCTGCGTGCGGCTCATTCCCGGCGTGATGGGCGAAGAAGCGTCAGGCGTCGAGGAAAGTTTTGAGGCCGGCCTCCTCGAATATCCGCATTACACTCGGCCCCGCGACTTCGAGGGACGCGACATCCCCGACGTGCTGCTTTCGGGCGATCACGCCAGGATCGCCAAATGGCGCCATGAACAGGCGGTGGCGCTCACCCGCGCCCGACGCCCGGACCTCTTGGCCCCCCAGACAGGCGACGCTTCCCGCCGCCGCTGACTCTCGGCGCGCTGCTCTATTTTTCATCTGGTCCGCCAAGGCGCGCGATCTAGCTATTGAGCAGCTCACCCGAGCTTGAGCCTGAAGCGAGGGCGCAAGGAGGTCCGCACATGCAGAAAACAAAAACGCCGATGAATCCCGACACAGAACGTTCGGCGCTGGATACGCCGACCGATCTTGAGAAACAGTCGACGATGAAGATCGCCGCGGAAATCAACAAGCTCGTCGCCGACGCTCTGGCGCTTTATCTCAAGACCAAGAATTTCCATTGGCACATGAGCGGCCCGCATTTCCGCGACTACCATTTGCTGCTCGACGAGCAGGCGACACAGATCTACGCGACCGTCGACCCGTTGGCCGAACGGGTGCGCAAGCTTGGGCAACCGACGCTGCGCTCGATCGGGCAGATCGCGAAATTATCGCGCATCAAGGACAATAATGAGGAATTCGTTTCGCCTTTCGGCATGCTTTCCGAACTGCTGGAAGACAATAAGGCGATGGCCGAGTCCATGCGCAACGCGCATAAGGTCTGCGACGACAACGAAGACATCGCGACGGCGAGCCTTCTGGAAACTTTTCTCGATGAGACCGAGAAGCGAACCTGGTTCCTGTTCGAGGCGGCGCGCGGCGCCGGCCCCGGCGGCCACTGAGCGCGGACGCGCCTCTTCTCCGAGACGCTAGCGCGTCGGAACCGGCGTGCCGCTGCGATAATCATAGAAGCCGCGCTGAGTCTTTTTGCCGAGCCAGCCGGCTTCGACATATTTCACCAGCAGCGGGCAGGGGCGGTATTTTGAATCCGCCAGGCCCTCATGCAGCACCTGCATGACCGAAAGACAGGTGTCGAGGCCGATAAAATCGGCGAGCTGCAGCGGACCCATCGGGTGGTTGGCGCCGAGCTTCATCGCCGTGTCGATGGCGTCGACCGAGCCCACGCCTTCGTAGAGCGTGTAGATCGCCTCATTGATCATCGGCAGCAGAATGCGGTTGACGATAAAGGCGGGGAAATCCTCCGAA
>NZ_JBPFDU010000026.1:0-209232 GCF_051062815.1 Methylocystis sp.
CGTGGAGATGGTGATGCCGGGCGACAATGTGACGATGGAGGTCGCGCTGATCGTGCCGATCGCCATGGAGGAGAAGCTGCGCTTCGCCATCCGCGAAGGCGGCCGAACGGTCGGCGCCGGCGTCGTCGCCAGCATCATCGAGTAAAGCGAATCCCGGGCCGCGGGCCAAGCGCTCGCTCTTGTGAAAGAAGCCGCGCGCAAAGGCGCGCGGCGCATGAAGGCGAGCAGAACCGCTCGCGGTCCTAAAGGACGGAACAATGAACGGTCAAAATATCCGGATTCGCCTCAAGGCGTTCGATCACCGGATTCTCGACACGTCGACGAAGGAGATCGTCTCGACGGCCAAGCGCACGGGCGCTCAGGTCCGCGGTCCGATTCCGCTTCCGACGCGCATCGAAAAATTCACGGTGAACCGTTCGCCGCACATCGACAAGAAGTCGCGCGAACAGTTCGAGATCAGAACGCATAAACGCGTTCTCGACATTGTCGATCCCACCCCGCAAACGGTGGACGCGCTCATGAAGCTCGATCTTGCCGCCGGCGTGGATGTCGAGATCAAGCTCTAAACGGAATTCAAGCGGCGCTCGCTAAGGATGCGAGCGCGCTTTGCGAAGGATTGGATCATGCGGTCGGGCGTCATCGCGCAAAAGGTCGGAATGACCCGCATCTTCACGGAGGCGGGCGAGCATGTGCCGGTCACGGTCCTGAAGCTCGACGGCTGCCAGGTCGTCGCGCAGCGGACTCAAGAGAAGAACGGCTACACCGCCGTTCAGCTCGGCATCGGCCGCGCCAAGGTCAAGAATGTTTCGAAGGCCGAACGCACGCGGTTCGCCGCGGCCTCGGTGGAGCCGAAGCTGAAGCTCGCCGAGTTTCGGGTGAAAGAGGAAGAGTTGCTGCCGATCGGCGCCGAGATCACGGCGGATCATTTCGTCGTCGGCCAGTTCGTCGACGTGACCGGAACCTCCACCGGCAAAGGCTTCGCCGGCCCGATGAAGCGCTGGGGCTTCGGCGGTCTGCGCGCGTCGCACGGCGTCTCCGTTTCGCACCGTTCGCACGGTTCGACCGGCGGCCGTCAGGACCCGGGCAAGACCTTCAAGAACAAGAAAATGGCCGGCCATATGGGCGTCGAGCGCGTCACCACGCAAAATCTGCGGGTGGTGCAGACGGACCCCGCGCGGGGACTGCTGCTGGTCGAAGGGGCGGTGCCGGGCACCGCCGGCGGTTGGATTTTCGTGCGCGACGCGGTGAAGCGCGCGCTGCCGAAGGATGCGCCGCAGCCGGGCAAATTCCGCCTCGGCAACGGACAGGGTGAAGCCGCGAATTTAGACGCCGCTCCGCAAGAAGCGAAGAAGGAGGACTGAGCCGTGAAGATCGACGTCACGTCGTTCGACGGCCAGGCGGCCGGTTCGATCGAACTTTCCGATGAGGTCTTCGGCCTTGAGCCGCGTAAAGACCTGATCTTCCGCATGATCCGCTGGCAGCTCGCCAAGCGGCGCGCCGGCACCCATGCGGTGAAGAACCGCGCCGAGATCGCGCGCTCGGGCAAGAAGCTGCACAAGCAGAAGGGCACCGGCGGCGCCCGTCACGGCTCGGCGCGCGCGCCGCAGTTCCGCGGCGGCGGACGCGCCTTCGGCCCGGTGGTGCGCAGCCATGCGCATGACCTTACCAAGAAGGTTCGCCAGCTCGCGCTGAAACATGCTCTGTCCGCGAAAGCCAAGGACGGCGGCATCATCGTCTGGGAGTCGGCGGAGCTCGCCGAGCCCAAGACGAAGCTGCTCGCATCGAGTTTCGCAAAGACGGGCCTCGAGAACGCGATCATCATCGTTGGCGGCGCGCCGCAGAACAATTTCGTGCTCGCCGCACGCAATATCCCGAAGATCGACATCCTGCCCGTCGAAGGCGTCAATGTTTATGACATCCTCCGCCGCGAGAAGCTGGTGTTGACCCGCGCCGCAGTGGACGCGCTGGAGGCGCGACTGAAATGAGCAAGGACGTTCGCCATTACGACGTGATCGTCGCCCCGGTCATCACCGAGAAGGCGACGCTCGCCTCGGAGAGCAATAAGGTTGTGTTCAAGGTCGCGAAGACCGCGACGAAGCCGCAGATCAAGGCGGCGGTCGAAGGTCTCTTCGACGTCAAGGTCGAAGCGGTCAATACGCTGGTGCGCAAGGGCAAGGTCAAGACCTTCCGCGGTCAGCGCGGCCAGCAGAGCGACGTCAAGAAAGCGGTCGTGACCCTCGCCGAGGGCCATAAGATCGACGTGACGACCGGACTGTAAGGAAGGCGTGAGGATAGAACGATGGCGCTGAAGACATTCAAGCCGGTCACGCCGAGCCTTCGCCAGCTCGTCATTGTCGACCGCAGAGAGCTCTACAAGGGCAAGCCGGTCAAGACTCTGACCGAGGGCAAGAGCTCAAAGGGCGGGCGCAACAACACCGGCCGGATCACCGTGCGCTTTCGCGGCGGCGGCCATAAGCAGGCCTATCGCGTCGTCGATTTCAAGCGGCGCAAGCTCGACGTTTCGGGCAAGGTCGAGCGGCTCGAATATGATCCGAACCGGACGGCGTTCATCGCGCTCATTCGCTACACGGACAATGAGCTTGCCTATATTCTCGCGCCGCAGCGGCTCTCCGTCGGCGACGAAGTGATCGCCGGCAATCAGGTCGACGTGAAGCCCGGCAACGCCATGCCGATCGCCAACATTCCCGTCGGCGCCATCGTGCACAATGTCGAGATGAAGATCGGCAAGGGCGGCGCCATCGCGAGGTCGGCCGGAACCTATGCGCAGATCGTCGGCCGCGACCAGGGCTACGTGATCATCAGACTGAATTCTGGCGAGCAGCGCCTCGTGCACGGCCAGTGCTTCGCGACGCTCGGCGCCGTGTCCAATCCCGATCATATGAACACCTCGATCGGCAAGGCCGGCCGTTCGCGCTGGCTCGGCCGCCGCCCGCACAATCGCGGCGTCACGATGAATCCGATCGACCATCCGCATGGCGGCGGCGAAGGCCGCACCTCTGGCGGTCGTCATCCGGTCACGCCCTGGGGCAAGCCGACCAAGGGCAAGAAGACCCGCACCAATAAATCCACCGACCGGTTCATTGTGTCCTCGCGACACAATCGCAAGAAGAAGGGCTAACCCATGGCGCGCTCGATTTGGAAGGGCCCGTTCGTCGACGGCTATCTTCTCAAGAAGGCCGAGACCTCGCGTGGTTCAGGCCGCTCCGAGGTGATCAAGATCTGGAGCCGCCGCTCCACGATCATCCCGCAATTCGTGGGACTGACCTTCGGCGTCCATAACGGCCAGAAACATATTCCCGTGTCCGTGTCGGAAGACATGATCGGGCACAAATTCGGCGAATTCGCTCCGACCCGCACCTTCCACGGCCATGCGGCCGACAAGAAGGCCAAGAGGGGCTAAGAGAGGCTAAGAGAGGCTCACGATGTCGAAGGAAGCCAATCCGCCCCGGCTTGCGGAAAATGAAGCGAAGGCCGTCGCGCGCATGCTGCGCGTCTCGCCGCAGAAGCTCAATCTGCTCGCGCAGTTGATCCGTGGCAAGAAGGTGGAACGCGCGCTCGCCGATCTGGAGTTCTCCAGAAAGCGGATCGCGCATGAGGTGAAGAAGGCGCTTGAAAGCGCCATCGCCAACGCCGAGAACAATCACGGTCTCGACGTCGACGATCTCGTCGTCGCCCAGGCCTTTGTCGGCAAGGCGCTGGTGATGAAGCGTTTCCACGCCCGCGCCCGCGGACGGGCGAGCCGCGTCGAGAAGCCCTTCGCCAATCTGACGATCATCGTGCGCGAAGTCCAAGCGCAAGCCAACGCCTAAAGGATTTAAAACCATGGGTCAGAAGGTTAATCCGATCGGGCTGCGACTGGGCGTCAACCGCACCTGGGACTCGCGCTGGTTCGCCAGTAAGGGCGAATACGCCAAGCTCCTGCACGAGGACATGGCGATCCGCGAAACCGTGTCGAAAACCTTGAAGCAGGCGGCGGTGTCGAAGATCGTCATCGAGCGCCCGCACAAGAAGTGCCGCGTGACGATCTATTCGGCGCGTCCCGGCGTCGTCATCGGCAAGAAGGGCGCGGACATCGACAAGATCCGCAAGCTCGTGGGCAAGCTCACCGGCAGCGAAGTCGTCATCAACATCGTCGAAGTGCGCAAGCCCGAAACCGAGGCCGCGCTCGTCGCCGAGTCGATCGCGCAGCAGCTGGAGCGTCGCGTCGCCTTCCGCCGCGCGATGAAGCGCGCCGTGCAATCGGCCATTCGGTTGGGCGCGCAGGGCATTCGCATCAATTGCTCGGGCCGTCTCGGCGGCGCCGAGATCGCCCGTCTCGAATGGTATCGCGAAGGACGCGTGCCGCTGCACACGCTGCGCGCCGACGTCGATTACGGCACCGCCACCGCGCATACCGCCTATGGCGCTTGCGGCATCAAGGTCTGGATCTTCAAGGGCGAAATTCTTGAGCACGATCCGATGGCGCAGGACAAGAAGGCGGCCGAACAGGCGTCCGGCGGCGATCATGGCGATCGCGACCGCGGCGGCGAACGCCGCCGTCGCGAGCACCGCGAACCGCGCGACGCGGCGTAACGAACAAGATTAAAGAGCGCAATCATGCTGCAACCCAAACGCACCAAGTTCCGCAAGGCCTTCAAGGGCCGCATCCGTGGCGCCTCCAAGGCGGGCTTTTCGCTGAACTTCGGTCAGTTCGGCCTTAAAGCGCTGGAGCCGGAGCGCATCACCGCGCGCCAGATCGAGGCCGCGCGCCGCGCCATGACGCGCCATATGAAGCGCGCCGGCCGCGTCTGGATTCGCATCTTCCCCGACGTGCCGGTCTCCAAAAAGCCGACCGAAGTGCGTATGGGCAAGGGCAAGGGCGCGCCGGAATTCTGGGCCGTGCGCGTCGCGCCCGGCCGCATCATGTTCGAGATCGACGGCGTGCCGGCGCCTCTCGCGCGCGAGGCCTTAACGCTCGCCGCCGCGAAGCTGCCGATCAAGACGCGCTTCATCGAACGCATCGCCGAATAAGGGGAACGTGATGAAATCCAAACAGCGCCTCTCCGACATCAAGGCGATGACCGAAGATCAGCTCAATGACGAAGTGCTGAAGCTCAAGAAAGAGCAGTTCAATCTGCGCTTCCAGCGGGCGACCGGCCAGCTCGAGAACACCTCACGCGTGCGCGTCGTTCGTCGCGACATTGCCCGCACGAAAACCATCGCCGCGCATAAGCGCGCCGAAAAGCAGGGTTAAAGCGCCATGCCGAAGCGAATTCTCCAGGGCGTCGTCGTCAGCGACAAGCAGAACAAGACCGTGGTGGTGAAGGTCGAACGCCGTTTCACCCACCCGCTGTTCCAGAAGACGGTGCGCCGCACGAAGAACTATCACGCCCATGACGAAAACGGCGCGTTCAAGGTGGGCGATTCGGTGACGATCGAAGAGACCGCGCCGATCTCCAAATTGAAGCGCTGGCGGGTCGTCGAAGTGGCGGCCGAGGCGTAGTCGTTAGAACGAACTGTCCGGACGAAGTCGGCGAGTCCAAAGGGGCTTGCCGAAACCAGACCGGAACGAAAGGCGGGTAAGCCATGATTCAGATGCAAACCAATCTCGACGTCGCCGACAACTCCGGCGCGCGCCGCGTGATGTGCATCAAGGTGCTGGGCGGCTCCAAGCGCAAATACGCCGGCGTCGGCGACATTATTGTCGTGTCGATCAAGGAGGCGATTCCGCGCGGCCGCGTCAAGAAGGGCGACGTGCTGAAGGCCGTCGTCGTTCGCACCGCGAAGGACATCAAGCGTGCTGACGGCTCCGTGATCCGTTTCGATTCGAACGCCGCGGTGCTGATCAACAATCAGAAAGAGCCGATCGGCACCCGCATTTTCGGGCCGGTGCCGCGCGAGCTGCGCGCCAAGAACCACATGAAGATCATCTCGCTCGCCCCGGAGGTTTTGTAATGGCCGCCAAGATCAAGAAGGGCGACAAAGTCGTCGTTCTCGCCGGCCGCGACAAGGGCCGCAGCGGCGAGGTGCTGCGCGTGATTCCCGACGAGGGCCGCGCCGTCGTCGACGGCGTCAATATCGTCAAGCGCCATCAGCGTCAGACCAAGGATCGCGAAGCCGGCATCATCAACAAGGCCGCGCCGATCAATTTGTCGAATCTGGCGGTCGCCGATCCCAAGGACGGCAAGGCGACGCGCGTTGGATTCAAGATTCTCGACGACGGCCGCAAGGTCCGCGTCGCCAAGCGTTCCGGAGAATTGATCGATGGCTGAGGAAAAGAAGCCCAAGGCCGAAAAGCCCGCCAAGGCTCAAAAGCCCGCCGCCGAGGGCGCGGAGGCGAAGGAGCCGAAGAAGGCCGCCGCCAAATCGGCCGAAAAGCCTGCGGCTAAGGAAAAGCTGGCGACATCCGGCGACGACGCGGCAGCGGTCGGCGCGGACGGCTCCTATGTGCCGCGCATGCGCAAGCATTATGAAGAGGTCGTGCGCGAAGCGTTGCAGAAGCAGTTCGGCTATAAGAACGCGCTCGAAGTGCCGACGATCGAGAAGATCGTGCTCAACATGGGCGTCGGCGAATCCGTCAACGACAGCAAGAAGGCGACGTCGGCGGCGGCCGACCTTAGCCTTATCGCCGGCCAGCGCCCGGTCGTCACCCGCGCGCGCAAGGCGATCTCGACCTTCAAGCTGCGCGAGAACATGCCGATCGGCGCGAAGGTGACGCTGCGCAAGACGCGGATGTATGAGTTTCTGGATCGTCTCATCACCGTGGCGCTGCCGCGCGTGCGCGACTTCCGCGGATTGAATCCGAAGTCGTTCGACGGACGCGGGAATTATGCGCTCGGCATCAAGGAGCACATCGTGTTCCCCGAAATCGACTACGACAAGGCCGAGTCGATCCTGGGCATGGACGTGATCGTCTGCACGACGGCCAAGACCGACGAAGAGGCGCGCGCCTTGCTGAAGGCGTTCAATTTCCCGTTCCGGCAGTGAGGGCGTAACAGCTCCTCAAACGCGGATACTGAAAGGCGAAACTGGTAATGGCGAAGAAAAGCGCGATTGAGAACAACAAGCGGAAGCGAAGGCTCGTGAAATCCTACGCCGGGCGGCGCGCGCGGCTGAAGGCGGTCGCGAACGACAAGACGCTGAGCGTCGAAGAGCAGTTCGAGGCGCGTCTCAAGCTTGCTGAGCTCCCGCGCAATTCGGCGCCTGTTCGCGTGCGCAACCGCTGCGAAGTGTCGGGCCGTCCGCGCGGCTTTTATCGCAAGCTGAAAATGTCGCGCATTGCGCTGCGCGAATTGGGGTCCCGCGGCCTGGTGCCCGGCCTCGTGAAGTCTAGCTGGTAAGGAGACGCAGATGGCGATCAACGATCCATTGGGCGATCTCCTCACCCGCATCCGCAACGCCCAGATGCGCCGCAAGGATAAGGTGTCCTCGCCCGGCTCGAAGCTGCGCGCGCATGTGCTCGACGTGCTGAAGGAAGAGGGCTATATCCGCGGCTATAGCAGCACCGACTTCGGCAATGGCCGGACCGAGTTCGAGATCGAACTGAAATATTTCGACGGCGAACCGGTCATCAAGCAGATCGAACGCGTGTCGCGTCCGGGCCGCCGCGTCTATGCGGCGGTTGACGCAGTGCCGCGCGTGGCGAATGGCCTCGGCGTCACCATCGTGTCGACGCCGAAGGGCGTCATGGCCGATCACGCGGCGCGCGAGAATAATGTCGGTGGCGAGGTGCTGTGCAAGGTCTTCTAGACCTTGCGCCTCATCAAACAGGATTTGCAACCATGTCTCGTATCGGCAAGAAGCCTGTCGTCATTCCCGCCGGCGTCACCGCCAAGGTGGACGGTCAGCTCGTGCAGGTGAAGGGCGCGAAGGGCCAGCTGGAGTTCCTGGCGCCCGACGACGTTTCCGTCGTCCAGCAGGACAACGCCATCTCGGTCGACCCGCGCAATGAAACCAAGCGCGCCCGCGCGCTGTGGGGAACGGCGCGCGCTCAGATCAACAATATCGTCGTCGGCGTGACCACGGGCTTTGAGAAGAAGCTTGAGATCACCGGCGTCGGCTATCGCGCCGCGGTGCAGGGAAAAACGCTGCAACTCGCGCTCGGCTATTCGCATGACGTGAGCTATCCGATTCCGGCCGGCATCGCGATCGTGACGCCGAAGCCGACGGAAATCAGCATCAGCGGCATGGATCGGCGCCAGGTCGGTCAAGTCGCCGCCGAGATCCGCGCCCTGCGCCCGCCCGAGCCCTACAAGGGCAAGGGCGTCAAATACGCCAATGAATTCATCTTCCGCAAGGAAGGCAAGAAGAAGTAAGGACCCGCCATGGCCAGGGATGTCAAAGTCGAACAGCGTCGAAAGGCGCGGGTGCGCCGGGCGATCCGTGAACGCGCCAAGGGGCGGTTGCGCCTTTCGGTGTTTCGCTCGTCCAAGCAGATTTATGCGCAGATCATCGACGACGAGAGGGGCGCGACGGTCGCCGCCGCCTCTTCGCTCGAGAAGGCGAATCGCGAGGGTCTGAAGACCGGCGCGGACGTCGAGGCGGCGAAGGTCGTCGGCAAGCTCCTCGCGGAGCGCGCCGTCGCCAAGGGCGTCAAAGAGGTCGTTTTCGACCGTGGCGCGTACATGTATCACGGGCGCGTCAAGGCGCTGGCCGACGGCGCCCGCGAGGGCGGCCTGGAGTTCTAACTGGGGGCGCGCGCCGTTGAGGGCGTGCGCTTCTCGCGCGGAATGCGTGCCGGCGCGGATGCGCCGGGCGTCGATCCGATGGGTCGGCAGTGAAGGAAGCGAGCGGCGCATCACGCCGCGTAAGTGACGGAAGAGACAATGGCGCGTGAAGGAGAAGGCGGTCGCGGCCGCGATCGGGATCGTGACGATCGCGACGGCGAATTTGTGGATCGTCTGGTCCACATCAATCGCGTCGCGAAGGTGGTGAAGGGCGGCCGGCGTTTCGGCTTCGCCGCGCTCGTCGTCGTCGGCGACCAGAAGGGCCGCGTTGGCTATGGACACGGCAAGGCGCGCGAAGTGCCTGAGGCGATCCGCAAGGCGACGGAAGCGGCCAAGCGCGCGTTGATCCGCGTGCCGCTGCGCGAAGGCCGCACGCTGCATCATGACGTCCATGGCCGCCATGGCGCGGGCCGCGTCATCCTGCGCGCGGCGCCGGCCGGCACCGGAATCATCGCCGGCGGTCCAATGCGCGCGATTTTCGAAACGCTGGGCATGCATGACGTCGTGGCGAAGAGCCAGGGGTCGTCCAATCCCTACAACATGATCCGCGCGACCTTCGATGCGCTCGGCCGCGAAGACTCGCCGCGCTCCGTCGCGGCGCGCCGCTCGCTTAAAGTTTCGGTGCTGCAGTCGCGCCGTCAAGGCGTCGACGCCGACGCCGTCGACGCGTAAGGAGACGACCCATGACGAAGAGCACGCAGCAGATCGTCGTCGAACAGATCGGCAGCCCGATCGGCCGTCCCGAACGGCAGCGCCGGACGCTTCTTGGCCTCGGCCTGACGCGCATTGGCCGCCGCCGCGCGCTGGAAGACACGCCGGCCGTGCGCGGGATGATCGCTAAGGTGGCGCATCTCGTGAAAATCGTCGACGCCAAAACCGTCGACGGGAAGTGAGGACGCGGCCATGAAACTCAATGAAATCACCGACAATCCGGGCGCGAGTAAGAACCGCATGCGCGTCGGCCGCGGCATCGGCTCCGGCAAGGGCAAGACCGGCGGGCGCGGCGTCAAGGGCCAGAAGGCGCGCACCGGCGTGGCGATCAAGGGCTTCGAGGGCGGTCAGATGCCGTTGCATCGGCGCCTGCCGAAGCGCGGATTCTACAATCCGTTCTCGACGCACTACAACGAAGTCAATCTCGGGCGCATTCAACAGGCGCTCGACGCCGGCAAGCTCGACGCCAACGCGCTGGTGACGATCGAGACGCTGCTTGCGGCCGGCGTCGTCACCAGGCCGCGCGACGGCGTCAAGATCCTCGGCCAGGGCGAGTTGAAGACAAAGCTCGCCTTCGAGGTCTCGGCGGCCTCCAAATCGGCGGTCGCGGCCATCGAGGG
The DNA here is from genome assembly GCF_051062815.1 of Methylocystis sp. GTDB lineage: Bacteria > Pseudomonadota > Alphaproteobacteria > Rhizobiales > Beijerinckiaceae > Methylocystis. The sequence goes on from NZ_JBPFDU010000026.1 coordinate 10,058, forward strand.
CGCAGGCGGCTCCGTGAAACTTCTCGCCGGCGAGACGCCGGCGCAATAAAGCAAAATGTGCGGCCGCTCTCGCATGAGCGGCTGCGCTGTTTTATACCAAACGCTCCGAACGGAGCGGGCGAGCCTCGATTGCTACGCTCCGAGCGCTGAGCCCAACAAAATGCGTCGCGTCGACAGCGGCGCGAAAGGGGAGTTCCTTCATGGCATCGGCAGCCGAGCAGCTCGCGGCCAACGTCAATCTCTCCGCCTTCGGCAAATCCGAGGAATTGAAAAAGCGCATCCTGTTCACGCTGGGCGCGCTGATCGTCTATCGCCTTGGCACTTACGTGCCGCTGCCGGGCATTGACCCCGAGGCTTTCGCGAAAAGCTTTTTCGGCCAGTCGAAGGGCATGCTGGAGCTCTTCAACATGTTCGCGGGCGGCGCCGTGCAGCGCCGCGCGATCTTCGCGCTCAACATCATGCCGTATATTTCGGCGTCGATTATCATCCAGCTGCTGACGTCGGTGATTCCGACGCTCGAGACTCTGAAGAAAGAGGGCGAGCAGGGCCGCAAGGTCATCAACCAATATACCCGCTACCTCACCGTCGCGCTCGCGACGTTCCAGGCCTATGCGATGGCGATCGGGCTGGAGGGCCAGCAGGGCGTCGTCACCGATCCGGGCATATTCTTCCGCATCACCACGGTCGTGACGCTGGTCGGCGGCACGATGTTCCTGATGTGGCTCGGCGAGCAGATCACCTCTCGCGGAATCGGCAACGGATCCTCGCTCATTATCTTCGCCGGCATCGTCGCCGCGTTTCCGTCGGCGATTGTGTCGACCTTGGAGCTGGGCCGGCAGGGCGCCATTTCGACGGCGCTGATCATCGGCGTCATCGTCATGTCCTTCGCCGTCGTCGCCTTCATCGTGTTCATGGAGCGGGCGCAGCGGCGCCTGCTGATCACCTATCCCAAGCGCCAGCACGGCAACCGGGTCTATGAGGGACAGACGTCGTTCCTGCCGCTGAAGCTGAACACGTCCGGCGTCATCCCGCCGATCTTCGCATCGTCGCTGCTGCTCTTGCCGACGACCGTGGCGAATTTCTACCAATCGACCGGCAGCGAAAGCGTCTTCGCGACGATCTCAGCCTATTTCGGCCACGGGCGGCCGTTGTATATGCTCGCCTATGTCGGATTGATCGTGTTCTTCGCCTTCTTTTACACCGCGATCGTTTTCAATCCGGTCGAGACGGCGGACAATCTCAAGAAGCACGGCGGTTTCGTGCCGGGCATTCGCCCCGGCGAACGCACGGCGAAATTCATCGACGAAGTGCTGATGCGGATCACGGTGCTCGGCGCGGCCTATCTGGCGGTCATCTGCATCATTCCGGAAGGGCTCATCGCCTACGCCAATCTGCCGTTCTATTTCGGCGGCACGTCGCTGCTCATCGTCGTCAGCGTCACCATGGATACTGTGGCGCAGATCCACGGTCATATGCAGGCGCAGCAATATGAGGGGCTGATTCGCAAGACCAAGCTTCGCGGCGGGAAACGCGCGCGATGAGGCTGGTGCTGCTCGGTCCGCCGGGGGCCGGCAAGGGAACGCAGGCGGCGCGTCTCGTCGAAAAGCACGGCGTGCCGCAGCTCTCGACGGGAGACATGCTGCGCGCCGCGGTCGCGGCGAAAACGCCGATTGGACTGAGGGCCAAGGAGATCATGGACGCTGGCGCGCTGGTGCCGGACGAGGTCGTGATCGGCTTGATCGACGAACGGCTCGGCGCGGCTGACTGCGCCAACGGGTTCATTCTCGACGGCTTCCCGCGCACTGTGGCGCAGGCGGAGGCGCTGCAGGAGCTTCTCGTGCGCCGGGGCTTGACGCTCGACGCCGTGCTCGAGCTCGCCGTCGACGAAGGCGCGCTCGTCGACCGGATGCGCAAACGCGTCGACGAAACCCGCGCCGCGGGCGGCGCGGTGCGCGCAGACGACAATCCGGAAAGCTTCAAGACGCGGCTCGAAGCCTATCGGGCCCAGACGGCCCCGGTGTCGGCGCACTACGCCAAGCGTAGCGAACTGACCAAGATCGACGGCATGGCGCCGATCGAGGATGTAACCGCGGAGATCGATCGCGCCCTGTCGGGCGCCGGCTAGGTTTTTTCGCGAAGTCGCTTGACCATCTGGCCAATGGCCCCTAAATAGACAGCCTTCACGTTGTTGGACAGGCGGCTCCGGCTCCCGGATTGGGGGACGGGGCCTGTTTTCGTATGAAGACGGTTCGCAACCGTCCGCATGGGCCGGGCTCCACCGGACGCGGGCGTCATTCCGGAGCTTAAGGCTCCTTCTCACATGGAGAGACAAAGTGGCCCGAATTGCAGGCGTCAATATCCCGACGAACAAGCGCGTCGTCATTGCGCTCCAATATATCCACGGCATTGGCGCGAAGAAGGCCGAGGAAATCTGCGAAAAGGTGAGCATCCCGGCCGAACGCCGCGTGGCGCAGCTCACCGACGCTGAAGTTCTACAAATTCGCGAAACCATCGACCGCGACTACATGGTCGAGGGCGATCTGCGCCGCGAGGTCGCGATCAACATCAAGCGCCTGATGGATCTCGGCTGCTATCGCGGCCTGCGCCATCGCCGCCAGCTCCCCGTGCGCGGCCAGCGCACGCACACCAACGCCCGCACCCGCAAGGGCAAGGCGAAGCCGATCGCCGGCAAGAAGAAGTAATCGGCCTTCAGGACAATCATCGATGGCCGGGACACGCCCGGCCATGACAACCGAAATCCCTAGCGCCTGGAACTACGGGCGCGTTTGAAGGACGCAAGAAAAAATGGCCAAGGACACAACGCGCGTTCGTCGCCGCGAGCGCAAGAACATCGTTTCCGGCGTCGCGCATGTGAATTCGACGTTCAACAACACCATGATCACCATCACCGACGCGCAGGGCAATACTGTGTCATGGTCGTCCGCGGGGTCGATGGGATTCAAAGGCTCGCGCAAATCCACGCCCTACGCCGCGCAGATGGCCGCCGAAGACGCCGCCCGCAAGGCCGGCGAGCATGGCGTGCGCACGCTTGAAGTCGAAGTCTCGGGTCCGGGCTCCGGCCGTGAGTCGGCGCTGCGCGCGCTGCAGGCGGCGGGCTTTACCGTCACTTCGATCCGCGATGTGACGCCCATTCCCCACAACGGCTGCCGGCCGCGCAAGCGCCGCCGCGTCTGAGTTCATTCAGATTGTCTGATTTGATTTCGCGCGGCGCGGCGCATGCCCCAACGCCGCACTCAGGAGCTTCAAGGAAAGGCCTCCAAGTGAGCATCCAGAAGAACTGGCAGGAACTCATCAAGCCGAACAAGCTCGAAGTCACCGCCGGAGACGATCCCAGGCGCGTCGCGACCGCCGTCGCCGAGCCGCTGGAGCGCGGCTTCGGCGTGACGCTTGGCAACGCCCTGCGCCGCATTCTGCTGTCGTCCTTGCAGGGCGCGGCGATCACGTCGATTCACATCGACGGGGTGCTGCACGAGTTCTCGTCGATCCCCGGCGTGCGCGAGGACGTAACCGACATCGTCCTCAACATCAAGGACATCGCCATCAAATACCAGGGCGATGGCATGAAGCGCCTGACGCTCAAGAAGACGGGACCGGGGGCCGTCACCGCGGGCGACATCCAGGTCACGGGCGACGTGCAGGTCCTCAACCCTGAACTCGTCATCTGCACCCTCGACGAAGGCGCCGAGATCCGCATCGAGTTCACCGTCGCCAACGGCAAGGGCTATGCGCCCGCCGACCGCAACCGCGCCGAAGACGCCCCGATCGGCCTCATTCCGATCGACAGCCTCTATTCGCCGGTCAAGAAGGTCAGCTATCGCGTCGAAAACACCCGCGAGGGCCAGGTTCTCGACTATGACAAGCTGACGCTGACGGTCGAGACGAATGGCGCGATGAGCCCGGAAGACGCGATCGCCTATTCGGCGCGCATTCTCCAGGACCAGCTCAACGTCTTCGTCAATTTCGAAGAGCCGCGCCGCGAGGAGGCCGCGCCGTCGATTCCGCAGCTCGCTTTCAATCCGGCGCTGCTGAAGAAGGTGGACGAGCTGGAGCTTTCGGTGCGTTCGGCGAACTGCCTGAAGAACGACAATATCGTCTACATCGGCGACCTTATCCAGAAATCGGAAGCCGAGATGCTGCGCACGCCGAACTTCGGCCGCAAGTCCTTGAATGAGATCAAGGAGGTGCTGGCGCAGATGGGACTGCATCTGGGCATGGAAGTCCCTGGCTGGCCGCCGGAGAACATCGACGATCTCGCGAAGAGATTCGAGGAGCATTACTGACGGCAATCGTCAGTCGGGCTTCGGCAGTCGGATTTCGACTGCCGACTGCCTAACGCCGACTGCCCATAATCGACGGCCGTTCCTTGGCACGGCGGCCGCATAATCAACGGAGAGCCGCATGTATCACGGACACAAGAAGCGCCGCTTCGGGCGCACGCATGAGCACCGCAAGGCGATGTTCGCCAATATGGCGCAGGCGCTCATCAAGCATGAGCAGATTGTCACGACGCTGCCGAAAGCGAAGGATCTGCGTCCCGTCGTCGAGAAGCTTGTGACGCTGGGCAAGCGCGGCGACCTGCATGCGCGCCGGCAGGCGATCGCCAAGATTAAGGACGTCAAGCTCGTCGGCAAGCTCTTCGACGTGCTCGGACCTCGCTACAAGGATCGCAACGGCGGCTATACGCGCGTGCTGAAGGCGGGCTTCCGCTATGGCGACAATGCGCCGCTTGCGGTCATCGAATTCGTCGATCGCGACGTGAACGCCAGGGGGCAGGACTCCGGACCGGTCCACGAAGGAGAGGCGGCGGCGTAAACGGCTCAAGGGCGACCGCTTCGATCGTCATGATAATCAGCGGCGTCGTGTCTCTGTCATCGGGATGCGGCGCCGAAAGTGTTTTCAGAGCAAGTCCGAGAACCTCGCGCGAAAACCGCAAGGCTGACGACCACACTTCGGGATGGACTCGACGACGCGTCTCGCGCAGCACGATCATTGCGGCGCATTCTTATCGTCTCGCGTCTTTGCGTCTATAAATGCGCCGGGAAAACGAGCTACGGAGCGCTTCATGAAGATTTCGGCGCGTCAGATTATGGCTGCGGCGCTCGCCTGCGCCTTCGCGGCGTCTTTGGCCTCCGCGCGCGCCGAAGTCTCGGCTGATCCGGCCCAGACCGCCTCGCCAAGGCCGCCTGGCCGCGTCGAGAGCTTTACGCCGCCGGCGCCCGATCGCGCCGTGCCGACGAGCCGCGGCGAGTTGATGAACTCCTTCGCGCCGGTGGTCAAAAAGGCGCAGCCGGCCGTTGTCAACGTCTTCGCGTCGCGCGTCGAGCGCATGCCCGCCAACCCGCTTTTCGATGACCCTATCTTTCGTCGCTTTTTTGGCGAGGGCGGCATGCCGGGGCGCAACATGGCCCAATCGCTGGGCTCGGGCGTGATCGTCGATCAGAGCGGCCTTGTCGTCACCAACAACCACGTGATCGAGGGCATGACCGACGTGAAGGTGGCGCTCGCCGACAAGCGCGAATTCGCCGCCAAGATTTTGTTACGCGATCCGCGCACCGATCTCGCGGTGCTGAAGCTCGCCGACGGCGCAAATTTTCCGACGATGGAGCTTGGCGATTCGGATGCGCTTGAAGTCGGCGATTTGACCCTCGCGATCGGCAATCCCTTTGGCGTCGGTCAAACGGTGACGCAAGGCATTATTTCGGCGCTTTCGCGCACCCATGTCGGCATTAGCGACTATGGTTTCTTCATTCAGACGGACGCGGCGATCAATCCCGGCAACTCGGGCGGACCGCTGGTCGACATGAACGGGCGCGTCGTCGGCATCAATTCCGCGATCTTCTCGAAGTCCGGCGGATCGGTCGGCATCGGCTTCGCCATCCCCGTCAATATGGTCAAGAGCGTGATCGCCGCCGCGAAGGGCGGGGGCAAGCAGGTGCGGCGGGCCTGGATGGGCGCGACGCTGCAAACGCTCTCGCAGGAGATCGCCGACGGCCTCGGGCTCGATCGTCCCACCGGCGCTCTGCTGGCCGACGTCGATCCAAAGGGGCCGTCAGCTGAAGCCGGTCTAAAGCGCGGCGACGTCATTATCTCGGTCGACGGCCAGACGGCCGATGATCCAGAGGCGGTTGGCTATCGACTCGCCACCAAGCCGATTGGCGGGCAGGCGACGCTCGGCGTATTGCGCGGCGGCAAAAAGATTGTCGCGCAAATTCGACTCGCGCCAGCGCCGGAAACGCCGCCGCGCGACGCGATAAAGATAAAGGGCGCGTCGCCCTTCGCCGGCGCGACGGTCATGAATATTTCTCCCGCGGTCATCGAAGAGATGTCGGTGCAGGGAACGACCAATGGCGTCGTCGTGTCCGAAGTCGATGACGGCTCCTATGCGCAGCAGCTCAATCTGCAGCGCGGCGACATAATTCTCGCCGTCAATGATCAAAAGATCGGGACAACGCGCGACCTGGAGAGCGTAACGGCAGGGCGCGCCTACTATTGGAAGATCACCCTGGCGCGCGGCGGGCAGGTGTTCACGACCGTCATCGGCGGCTAAGATCGGCATGAGCGCCCTTGTAATCCTCGCCACGACGATCGACGACGAGGAAAAGGCGCGCGCGCTTGCCCGGGCGGCGCTCACCTCGAAGCTCGCCGCCTGCGTTCAGATACATCCCATTCGCAGCCATTACGTCTGGAAGGACGAGATGCGCGAAGCGCCTGAGTTCCTGTTGCAGATGAAAGCGCGCGGCGACGACTATCTCGCGCTTGCCGAACTGGTCCGCCGTCTGCATAGCTATGAGACGCCGGAAATTCTGCGCATCGACGTCGCCGAGGCGGACCGAGATTATCTCGCCTGGGCGATGGAGGCGACGCGACGGTAAGCGCGCCCGGCGGGGCGTCTTCCAAATCGTCGATCTCGACATTACCTTTCCTGCGCGGCGACGCTCTGTGCGCCGCGCCAGCCTTCGGGACCCTTGGATGTCACCTCCCACCGACTATTTCGTTGATCGCCGCAGGCTTCGCCGCAAGCTCGGTTGGTGGCGTCTCGCCGCCCTGATCGCAATAGGCGTCGCGGGCCTCGTCGCCGTGGTGCGGCTCGGCGGAGCCGATTCGGCCGATAAGCTCACGCCGCATATCGCCCGTCTCGAGCTGCAGGGCGTCATCACCGGCGACGACGATACGATCGATATGATCAAGAAGATCGGGGAGTCGAGCCAGACGAAGGCTCTGCTGTTGGAGATTGAGAGTCCCGGCGGCACGACGACAGGCTCCGAACGGCTCTATGAGGAGCTTCGGCGCGTCGCGGAGAAGAAGCCCGTCGTCGCCGTCGTCGGAACGGTGGCCGCGTCCGGCGCCTATATCGCCGCGCTTGCCGCCGATACGATCGTTGCGCGCGGCAATTCGCTCGTCGGCTCGATCGGCGTGCTGTTCCAATACCCTAACGTCTCGAAGCTGCTCAATAATTGGGGCGTCGAGGTCGAGACGATAAAATCGTCGCCGCTCAAGGCCGCGCCCAATGGGCTCGAACCGACGAGCCCGGAGGCGCGCGAGGCGGTCGCCAGTCTTGTCGCCGACTCCTACGGTTGGTTCAAGGGCCTCGTTCGAGAGCGGCGTAATCTTGACGAGGCGGAACTCGCGAAGGTCTCTGACGGCCGAGTCTTCACCGCGCGGCAAGGCGTGCCGCTGAAGCTCGTCGATCTCATCGGCGGGCAGCGCGAGGCCATCGACTGGCTGGTCGCCAACAAGGGAATTGCGAAAGATATGCCTGTGCGCGAATGGAAGAAGAAATCCAGCTTGGAGCGGCTTGGGCTTATGGGCGCCGCCGCCGGCCTCGCGCGGGTCGCCGGATTGGAGTCGATCGCCGGTTTTTTAGAAAAATCAATTCTCCTCGAACGGAGCGGCGAGCTTGACGGCCTTTTGGCGATTTGGCAGCATTCGGCGGCCAACTGACTCGGGCGTCGCGTTGTGTTCGACGCCAACACATTGGATCGGCTCATGATAAAGTCCGAACTTATTCAACGTATCGCGCGCCGAAACGGCCATCTGTACCAGCGCGACGTCGAGACGATCGTCAGCACGATTCTTGACGAGATCACCTCTGCGCTGGCGCGGGGCGATCGCGTCGAATTGCGTGGCTTCGGCGCTTTCTCGGTCAAGAAGCGCGATGCGCGCACCGGCCGCAACCCGCGCACGGGCGCGCAGGTTTCGGTGCAGCAAAAGAGCGTGCCGTTCTTCAAAACCGGTAAAGAGATGCGAGAGCGCCTCAATGAGAATTATCCGGGCTGAGGCGATTTAAAGCGGCTGCGTCCTCTCGGTCTCGGGACGCGCGGCAGCGGCGAAGCGGCGGCTGTATGTGGCGGCTGCCCAGCGTGTTGCGCGGCGCCGGCAAGAGGGAGATGTTATGAAGTCCATCCTGCGCGTCATCGTTTTCGTTCCTCTGGCGCTCATCATTCTGTTTTTCTCGATGGCCAACCGCGGCTCGGTGCGCATCGGGCTTGACCCCTTCGCGCCGAGCGACGGATCGGGTCCTTCTTTCGAGGCGCCGATCTTCCTTGTCGTTCTGGCGTCCATGGCGATTGGAGTGCTCGCAGGCGGGATCTCTTCCTGGCTTGGGCATCTCTCCGTGCGCCGCGCCGCGAAGGTCGCTCGCGCCGAGGCGCGCAAGACGCGTGTGGAGATCGATAAGCTGCGTCAGCAGGCGTTGGCGAGCCTGCCGGCCGATAAGAGAGTGAAGAGCAGTTAAGCGGCTTCCTGTCGCCACGCCTTAGAGCGCTTATCGATCACATGGAATCATGTGATCGATAGGAATCGCTCAAAATCAAAATTGGAGCAGGTTGTCATCGAAAAGGTCGATCAACTTTTTCGGAACCTGCTTTAGTGAAAATCCCGCGATTTCGGCAGGATGCGGACATTGCGCGGATGGCCGCCGCGCGGATGCTGGGGATGGATGAATTCGTCGGCGCGAGACAGGACGATTTCCGGCCGATGCGCTTCTGACAGTCTATTGAGGTCTTGGCTGCGGTCGATAATGCGCTGCGCCATCAGATGCACGACATTCTCGGGGCTTTTCTGCACCCTTCCTTCCACCAGCATGAGTCGTGACGCCATCGTCTCGCGGCGGTAGCGCTCGAAGAGCCGCGCCCAGATGACGATATTAAGGATGCCGGTTTCGTCTTCGAGCGTGACGAAAATAGCGTTGCCTTGTCCGGGCCGCTGGCGCACCAGCACGACGCCCGCCGCGCGCGCCCAGGCGCCGTCAGTGAGCGCCGAAACTTCCGCGCAGGCCATGATCCGTTCGCGCGTGAAAATCGGCCGCAGCACCGCCATTGGATGGGCTTTCAGCGAGAGCCGCAGCGTCTGATAGTCGGCGGCGACATGTTCGCCAAGCGACATGGACGGCAGCAGCGGATCTTCCTCTTTGGCGAGTTCGCGCGCGTCCGCGGCCGCAAAAAGCGGCAGGGGTTTCGCGTCAGGCAGACGCCGCACGGCCCAGAGCGCGTCGCGGCGGTCGCTTTGCAGGGAGCGGAACGCGTCGGCGTCGGCGAGCGCGCGCATCGTCGCGGCGTTGAGCGCCGCCCGCCGCGCGAGATCTTCGACGCTGTCATAGGGTTTCGTCCGCGCTTCGACGATGCGCCGTCCTTCGCTCTCATGCACGCCGTCCGCTTGGCGAAAGCCGAGACGCAGGGCGAGAGCGCCGTCTTCGGCGCGCTCCAGCCTATTGTCCCATTCGCTGAAATTCACGTCGACGGCGCGCACGTCGACGCCATGTTCGCGCGCGTCGCGCACAATCTGCGCCGGCGCGTAAAAGCCCATCGGCTGCGAATTGAGCAGCGCGCAGGCGAAGATCGCCGGATAGTGGCATTTGATCCAGGAGGAGATGTAGACGAGCTTGGCGAAGGACGCGGCGTGGCTTTCGGGAAAGCCGTAAGAGCCGAAGCCCTTGATCTGTTCGAAACAGCTTTGCGCGAAGCCGCGATCATAGCCGCGCGCCGCCATGCGTTCGACCATCAGCGCCTCGAATTCATGGATGGTGCCAAGATTGCGAAAGGTCGCCATGGCGCGGCGCAGGCGATTGGCTTCGACGTCGGAGAATTTCGCCGCGACCATGGCGAGCTTCATCGCCTGCTCCTGAAAGAGCGGCACGCCCTTGGTCTTTTCGAGCACCTTGCGCAATTCGTCCGCCGGTCCGTGCTCGGGCGCGGGCGAGGGATAGATCACCGGCTCGCTTCCGGAACGGCGGCGCAGATAGGGATGCACCATATTGCCCTGAATGGGTCCCGGCCGCACGATCGCCACCTGAATGACGAGATCATAGAATTCACGCGGCTTCAGACGCGGCAGCATGTTCATCTGGGCGCGGCTCTCGACCTGAAAGACGCCGATGGAGTCGCCGCGACACAGCATGTCATAGGTCGCTCTATCGTCGGCCGGGACGTCGGCGAGGCCGATGTCTATTCCTTCATGGGCGCGCAAATAATCGAAACATTTTCGAATGCAGGTGAGCATGCCAAGCGCCAGCACATCGACCTTCATCAGGCCGAGCGCGTCGATGTCGTCCTTGTCCCATTCGATGAAGGTGCGCTCAGGCATCGCCGCGTTGGCGATGGGCGTGAGTTCGTCGAGCCGCCCGCGCGCGAGAACGAAGCCGCCGACATGCTGCGAGAGATGGCGCGGAAAGCCGAGCAGCCGCGTCGCGAAATGAATGGCGCGGCGGATGACGGGGTTTTCGGGATCGAGCCCGGTCTGGCGAATGTATGCCTGCGGAATGTCGGAGCCCCAACTGCCCCATTGCGTGCTGGCGAGCGCGGCGGTCACGTCCTCGGTCAGTCCGAAGACCTTGCCGACTTCGCGAATGGCGCTGCGCGGCCGGTAGCTGATGACGGTCGCGACGAGTCCGGCGCGCTCGCGGCCGTATTTGCCGTAAATATGCTGGATGATCTCTTCGCGCCGCTCATGCTCGAAATCGACGTCGATGTCGGGCGGCTCCTTGCGTTCCTGCGAGATGAATCTGGCGAAGAGCAGATCATTCTCCGCCGGATCGACGCAGGTGACGCCGAGCACATAGCAGACGGCGGAATTGGCGGCGGAGCCGCGCCCCTGGCAGAGAATCCCCTTGTCTTCGGCGATCCGCACGATGTCGTGAATGGTGAGAAAATAACGCGCATAGTCGAGCGTTTTGATGAGCGCCAGTTCTTCGCGCAGGAGCTTCTCGACCTTCTCCGGCACGCCGTCTGGATAGCGCATCGCCGCGTGGCGATAGGTTAGCTCCTCGAGCCAGTCTTGGGGATTGCGCCCGGGCGGGACAGGCTCGTCCGGATATTCATATTTCAATTGATCGAGCGAGAAATCGACGCGCGCGAGAAAACATTGGGTCTCTTCGATCGCCTCTGGCGCCTCGGCGAAGAGACGCATCATTTCTTCCGGCGTCTTCAAATGGCGTTCGGCGTTGACCTCCAGCCGGCGCCCGGCTTGCGCGAGCGTCACGCCTTCGCGAATGCAGGTCATGACGTCTTGCAGATCGCGCTGGCCGGGATCGGCGTAAAGCGCGTCATTCGTCGCGAGCAAGGGCGTCTGCGTTCGCGCGGCTATCTCTTTCAGTTTTGCAAGACGCCGCCTGTCGTCGCCGCGCCGCGGCATGGTCGCGCCGAGCCAGACGTCGCTTGGCGCAAGATCGCGCAAAAGCGCGAGCGTCGACGGCAGGCGCGCCAGATTGCTTGAAGGCATGACGATCAGCAGCAGATCGTGGGCGGCTTGTGCGAGATCGTCGACATAAAGACGGCATTCGCCTTTCTTGGCGCGCAGATTCCCCGTCGTCAGCAGCCGCGTGAGCCTCGCCCAACCGTTGCGATTTTGCGGATGAACGACGATGTCGGGCGTCTCGTCGGCGAAGACGAGCCGCACGCCGACGACGAGCTTGAAGGAGTCAATGCGCGCTGCATCGAGCTGCGCCAGAAGCGTCGCATCGTCGCCGGCCGGCGGATCACGCAATTTTTCTCGCAGCTCCTTAAGCGCGGCATAGGCGCGCACGACGCCGGCGACGCTGTTGCGGTCGGCGACGCCAATTCCGCTCTGGCCGAGCAGCAGCGCCGTCAGCGCCATGTCTGACGGATGCGACGCGCCGCGCAGGAAGGAGAAATTCGTCGCCGCGACGAGTTCGGCGAAAGGCGCGCTCATGCGAAGAGCCCATGCAGGAACCAGCGCGGCGCGGCGGTTTCGCTTTCATAGAGGCCCTCGCGAAACACCCAGAAGCGGCGGCCTTCGCGATCCTCCAGCCGGTAATAGTCGCGCGTTCGCCTGTCGCGGCTGGCCCCGCGCCACCATTCCGGCGCGATGCGCTCCGGCCCCTCGGCGCGGGCGATCATGTGGCGCACGCGGCGCCATTTGAAATGCATCGGCGGCCCGTCCGGGGTCTGCGCCATGGTGTCGATGGGTTGCGGCGGATCAAACAGAAACAGCGGCCGCAAGGGCGGCTCGCCCGGCTCCGGCTTCTCCCAGGAATTGGGTTTGGAAGAAGACGCCGCGTAAACATAGGAGGCGGCGCGCACGGGATCATGCGTCTCATGCGCCGCAAAGCGCAGCACGCGTTCGCGGCCAAAACGCGCCGCCAGGCGATCGACGAGATCGGCGACGTCGCCTTCCTGTGCGCCCTGCCGCTCGAAGCCGATCTGGCTTTGCGCCAGAGTTTCGGCGTTGAGGACGCAAAAGCGGATAACGTCGAAGCCAAATCCCGGATCGAGCGGATCGGCGAGCGACTCGGCCTTCAGGCGAAAGAGCCGCAGCAGCGCTTCGACATTGCGCGAGGGCGCGCCGGTTTCGAAACGCAGGACCGCGACGGCGCCGTCGGTGCGAAAGAAGCGCGCTTCAAAAGCGCGGCCGCCTTGCCCGCGCCTTTCGAGAATGCCCATCGCTTCCGCGATCAGCGGCCGCAGAACATTCTCTATCGCCGAGAGATCGAGGAAGGGCTCGGCGAAGCGCCGCTCGACCATGCATTCCGGCAAGGGCCGCAAGGGCGTGATGCGCGCGTCCTCGCGTCCCAGAATGCGCGTCAGCCGCCGCATGGTTTCGTCGCCAAAACGCGCCGTCAGCGCGGACGAGGAACGATCGGCGAGGTCGCCCAATGTCGTAAGACCGGCGCGCGTCAGCGCCACGCTCGTCTCTCTTGGCGCTTCGAGCGCGGCGATGGAGAGCGGGCGGGTGAAAATTTCATCTTCGCCCGGAGGCGTGACGCCTTCCGCGCCAAAACGCGCCAAGGCGCGCGCGGCGTCCGGCGTTCCGGCGACGGCGGCGCGTCCCGTGAAGAAGAGGCGCGCCATCGCCTGCAGGATGTAGGTCCGCATCATCGCTTCGCCGCCGAAAAGATGCGCGCAGCCCGTCGCGTCGAGCATGAGGCCGCAGGGCGGATCGAGCGCCACGAGCGGCGTGAACTGTTCGCCAAAGGCGGCCAGCCGCAGCATCAGCCGCTCGTCGGCGTCAGGGTCGGCCTGCGCGACGGCGAGATGGGGCGCGCGCGCCCTGGCGTCGGCGAGCGTCATGCCCGGCGTCAGGCCGAGCGCGATCGCCTTTCGATCGAGCGCGTCGATGCGCAGCGCGCTGCGTTCTTTTTTGACGAGGATAAGCGGCGAATCATCCGAATTTGCGTCCGGCCCTCTGCGGCGCGCCTTCGCCAGGCGTTCCGCCGACAGAAAGGGAAGCCACAGGGCCAGATAGCGACGATGCGTCGAATGTTCTGTCCTCGAAGGCGCCACGGTCACGGTTCCACTCCACACGCCACTCATGCTGCTCTTGCCCCGCCGCGCCGCCACGCTGGCGCAGCAGAAAAACCGTAAAAGCCGCTGATCCCGGCGCATTCGCCGCAAGCGTGCGGGAAGGCGCGGCGCGCACCAGCCAGCGGCTTGCGGCGGCGCTCGGCGCGGGGGAGGCGCCGACGCGGGAGACGAAGATCGGCGCGCCGGCGGCGGCGGCCGCCAGAGCCAGACGCCGGCTCGCGGTGAGGTCATAGGCGCGCGCTTCGCCGAAGAGTTCGATCAGCGTCGCGCCCACGGCGGCGCAGCGTCCGGCTTCAACGCCCGCCTGCAGCGCCTCTTTGGCGTCGCGCACGCGAATGAAGGCGACGGCGGCGGGGTCGACGCCGATGTCGGCGAGGCCCGGCGGATAGGGCGCGCCGGATTCGGCGATCAGCGCCTCGGGGCGCGCCCAGAGCAGCGGCTTTTCCGCGCCCGCCAGTGCGCGCCTGGCGAGCGCCAGGGCGAAGCCCGTCGCCGCCGGGGCGTCGGCCGCCGTCTCGGCATAGGCCTCATGCAGCGCCGCGCGGAGAATGCCGCCGCTAAGGCGCCGATCAAGGGCGGGCGCGCCCAGCGCGATCGTTTCGGAAGTTGCGGCCGGATAGGCGCAAGCCAAGCTTTTCCGCAGCGACGCCAGCGGTTGGGTCATCTCATGAGTTCCTGTTATGTTCTTATAATGACTCCCGATGCAGGAGAGTCAAGCCGGGGAGAGGGAGAGCAATCAGGTGAAAGGGCGACTACACTCGCCCTCATGCTGAGGAGCGCCCGCAAGTCGGGAAAACCCGACTTGCGGCGGCTCCTCAGCATGAGGAAATCTTCACCCCATCGTCAGAGAAGCGTGCAGCGTCGTCTTCTGCGCTCACTTCGTCTTCAGATACTCGACGATCGCCATCGCGCCGTCGACGTCGTCCGACCAATCGAGCTTCAAGGTCTTACCGTCCTCGATGACGTCCTTGTCGTGCCCCTTGTTGGAGAGCGCCGGAAAGGCCGTTGTGTCGAAACGATAGCCTTCACGCGAGAGCGTCTGCGCCGGCTCCCAGGAGAAGCCGACGAGCTTCTTGTCGTAGTCGAGCCGGCTCTTGATGAAGACAGCCGGGCGCTCGCGCGGGACGAGGAGATGATAGAGCGTCGGCGTTGAGCCGTTGTGCAGATAGGGGGCCTGCGCCCACACGCCGCCAAGCGGCAGCGCGTTATAGCCCTCATGCGTCGCGGGATCGGCCATGGAGACGTCGGCGCGGTTCTCCAGCGAGACCCCTTCGAATTTCGCGCAGGGCGCGATCCGGTCGCCCGAGGGCGGCATCTCGACGACTCTCGTCGGCGGACAGATCTTCGTGAAACTGTCGCGGGCGTTTTTCGCAATTATATCGCTAACGACCCGCGCCCGACCGAGATCCGTGCCGAGGTCGTAGACCTTGCCGTTATGCGGCCGATGACACGCCGCGCAATTTTCTTCAAAGAGCGCCGCGCCTTTCTTCGCGAGCGCGAGATCGACGGGGAAGGGATAGACGGGCGCCGGCAGATCGCGCAGCAGATCCTCGCTGAAAGCGGCGATGCGAATGTCGGTGTCGGCTCCGAGCCCCAACGTCAATTCGGCGGCGAGGTTGCGGAAGATCGGAATCGGAATATTGCCGTTCCATTGCCCGCCGCCGTCGACAAGCTGCGTGTGATCGGGAGACCAGCGCGCCAGACGCTTCTCCTGCTCCCACACGGCCATGAAGTCGGTGATGCCGGGCGTCGGCGGCAGATTTGTTTTCGGATCCGGATTTTCGCCGCGCGCTTCGGCGGCGGCGTAGACCATCGACGTGCTGACTCCGGTCGCGTCGGCCATGCCGCCGAAACCTTGCGTCATCTGCTCCTCGAAGCCTTTGTAGTTCTTGTAGACGAGGTCGAGAAGCGAGACATATTCCAGTCCGGCGCGGGCCAGATATTTGCCGACGATCGCGGGCGCGTCCTGCATGAAGAGCTCGATCTGACGCGTCTCATAGGCGGCGTCGAAGCGGCGGCCAGCGAAGGAGTAATTCTTGTAGAAGTAATTTCTGTCTTGGGCATGCGCCTTGTCGAGCGCTGTAAGAATGGCCCGAGTGGCGCGTTCGATCTTCTCCTCTGGCGTCGTCGCGCCGGCGGTGATCTTCTCGATCGTGTTTCTGACTCTGACGCGATATTGCACGAGATTGAACTGCGCGTTCACGCCGCCGTCGAGATAGCGAAAACTGCCGTCATCGAGACGCACGCGGCCGATATGGCAGGCGCCGCAACTCAACGCCGCGTAATCGACGGCGCCGCTGGGATCGTCGCGCGCCAATCCGGTCCAGCCGAAGCCGCGTGCGATAGGGTAGGTGGGATCGCGCTCATCGATGAAGAGGCCGGCGACGTCGAGAAAATTATTCCCGCTCCCCCATTCTTCGGGCGCGAGCTTCGGCAGCAGCTTCAGAATGATGAAGGGCGCGCCATCCGTCAGGCCAAAGGGAAAATCCGCGAACCATCGATAGGCGACCGGCTTGCGGCTGATATAGGCGTCGAGCGCTTTCAACCGTTTTTCTTGCTCGGCGCGCCACTCGCCGCCGGCCGGCGCCGTTTGCGCCCAAACCGGCGCGTCGAGGCAGGCGTGTGACGCCAGCGCCAAGCATGCGACGAACGAAATGCGCGCGATCGCGCTTGTGAGACGCGTCACCACGGCCATTTTGGGAATCCCGTCGGCTCTTTGGGCTGGGACCGGAACTTCGAAGAGGCGATATAGACGTCGCGACGCAGCCGATTGATGCCGCCGATCGGTCGATGCGCCGTGAGCCCGTGCCATGGCGTGAACGCCATATGCTCGCATTCCGTCACCTGAAACGCATTGTCGAAATCTTGCCGGTCGATCTCGATCGTCGCGACATTTTGCTGCGGCGCGGTCGCCTCCGACCATTCGGCGGTCGCGTCTTCAATCGGCAGCGAATCGTCATTGCGCAACTGGACTTTGAAATCGAAGACAGCCGGCTTGCCATTGGCGGGATCGAGGCTCTTCTTCATCGCCTCGCGCAGATAATTCGTGGTTGGATTTGCCGGCACGGGCGTCTTTTGCGCGCTTCTCGGCGTCACGCTGAATTTCGCGACCCTGTCGGAGCCATAAAGAAATGGCGCAGCGGAAAAATATGGACTCTCGAGCGGATTGCCGACATTGGTTTGCTTGATCTTCGTGACGACGTCCAGAGTCTTCTTCCTCTCGGGTGACAGCGGCGGCGCCAAAAAGGGCCGAATGTCGTCGTGGTTCGCAAGCTGAATTTTTGTGACTTCCAGATATTCTGAGACATTCGGAAAGGCGAAGGCGGGAAGATTGATCAGCAGGAAATCCTGCGTCTTCGCGCCCGGCTCGTTCAGCAGCGTTTCTCCCTCGACGCCGATGAGCTTGATCGCCATGCCGCGGCTGTCGGGACCATTTTTGCCGAGATCTGGCGCGAGAAAGGGCGTGGCGTTGGAGAAGCGGATCCAGGCCGGATATTTCTTGCCCGGCGTCGCGAAGACGCCGGCCCGGTAATTCTGGGGGATGTCGGGATTGACGGTGAATGTCGCTTTGACGCAGCCGTGATCTTTTGGATGCACGCCGCGCCGCGCCATGCCTTCAGGATAGCGCATCTGCAGAAGCTGCGTGGTGAGCGAAATGATTTGCCCAATCTGCTCGGCTTCGCCCGGAGGCGCCTTTTCGAACTTGGTGAGCGGGGGCGGCGTCGCGACGGCGGCCGCCGCCTGCTCGGCGTGGGCGCCTTGGCGCGGGCTTGTTGACAGGGCCAAAAGCATGGCGGCTGCGACAGACGCGCTCTGTCTCTTTGTCATGATTGTCCTCCCTTCGAGAAAGCAATTTTTGAATTGCATTTGAAAGAAGCCGCAATGGCGTTATACGCCCGCGTGACCTTGACGCCTAGAATGGCGTTATCGACGTTGTGAAGAAGGTTGAGCGGCGCGATGGCGGATGCGGTTGCGGCGAAGCTCGCCGCAAGCAGCTCTCTCAAGAACATTGTTCGCTCCCACCCGAATCGACGAAACTGAAAACACTATCAGATTTGCAAACTGACAAAGGCGCAATCTAAGCTTGCCGTTGTGGGGGAACGCCGATCCTTCGCTAAGGTTCCGCCGGCAGTCGAATTTGCAGCGCAGGATGCGCTGCGCGCAGCGCAGTGGCGCGCGGTTGCGCCTATCCCTTGCGCGCAACTATAATAGCGATCTCAAACATTGCGGAGTGCGCCCATTGCGCGTCGCCGTTTGCGATCGGCTGCCGAAGACATGACTTCAGAACAGCGGTTTTGCGGATGCGATTCGCGGAGCCGAAAAATGTCATCGAACGGTCGTGAAAAGCGGGCTTCGATGCGCGCCAGACAATGTGCTCAATGATCCTGGCTGAAGCGGACTCAGAGAATGCGCCTGTAGGTTCACGTCGCTTCGGCGTGGAGTCCCGTGCGCAATTTGGCGCCGAGCTTATTCATGACGCTTGTTGCGGCCGCGCGCGGATCCGCCATTTGGGTCTACGCGGCCGCGCAGCGCTCGCGCGGGCCGTCGAAGAGCGGCTTCGACGTCTGCCCGGCGTCCTTTTCGTTCGCGCCAGCGAATTGACGGGTTCGACTCTCATCGAATTTCAGCAGCCCCTCACAAGCGCGCGACTGATGCAGGCGCTCGAAGCGGCAGTCGCCGAAGAGCCGGCATGGGACGTCGGCGAAGGCGCGTCGCTCGCGCCGGAAAACGCCGCTCACGCCGAGGCGATCGATGCGCTCGCGACGCGGCTGCAGACGGATCTCGGTCGAGGCTTAACGGCAGAGGACGCGTCGGAACGACTGCAGAAATGGGGACGCAACGAGCTCCGCCGCGCAGAGCCGCGCTCGGCCGCGATTGTTTTCGCCGAGCAGTTGACCAGTCTGCCGATCGTTTTGCTCGGCGCATCGGCGGTGGTGTCGCTGGCCACCGGCGGCGTCGCCGACGCGGTGATGATCGCTGCGGTGGTGCTGATCAACGCCGGCATCGCCGCGGCCACCGAGCGTCAGGCGGACCGTACGATTTCGGGCCTTGCCTCGGAGGAGCTGTCGGACGCCGCCGTGATCCGCAATGGCGCACGATTGAGGGTCGACGCTCGCGATCTGGCGCCAGGCGACCTCCTGCTGATCGAGCGCGGCGCCTTCGTGCCGGCGGACGCGCGTCTGATCGCGAGCGACGATCTGACGGTGAATGAATCGCCGCTCACCGGCGAGGCGCAACCGGCCCCCAAAGACGCAAGGATCGTCTTATCGCCGGACACGGGAGTCCCGGATCGTCGCAATATGGTGTTTCGCGGCACGGCGGTGACCGGCGGATCCGGCGCGGCCATTATCACCGCGGTCGGCGCGCAGACCGAGATCGGCCGCGTGCAGCAGTTGCTCGGCGCGCTGCAGCGGCCCCAGACTCCCATCCAGCGCGAACTTGGCGACGTCGAGCGCGAACTTGTCATCGTCAATGGCGCCATTTGCGCGTGCGTCTTCGCTCTTGGTCTTCTGCGCGGACACGGACTTATCCCGACCTTGCGCAGCGCGATTTCGCTTGCGGTGGCCGCTATCCCCGAGGGGCTGCCCGCCGTCGCGACCACGACGCTCGCCTTGGGCGTGCAGGACATGCGCAAGCGCAAGGTGCTGGTGCGTAAGATCGACGCCGTGGAGACGCTTGGGGCGATCGAAACGATCGGACTCGATAAGACCGGCACGCTCACCGAAAACCGCATGGCGGCGGTGCGCGTTCACGTCGACAATGGCGCGTTTGAGCTACAGGAAGGCCGACTGTTGCGCGACGGCGTCGATGCCGACGCCGCAACAGTCGATATTGCGCGTCGCCTCTTCGAAGCGGCGACGCTATGCAGCGACGCCGCCGTCGCGCCCGAGGCGAAAGGCTGGGAGATCGACGGCACGCCGACGGAAACCGCGCTGATCGAAGCGGGCGTGGCGATGGGCGTCGATCCCATCGCGCTTCGGCAATCTACCCCTGTGCTGACGAGCGTGGCGCGCGGCGAGGGCCGCAAGCGCATGAGCACGCTCCACGAAGCGATCGGCGGCGCGCGCGTGCTCTGCGTCAAAGGCGATCCGGTCGAGGTGCTGGCGCGTTGCGCCACTCACAGGATCGCCGATGGCGCCGCGCCGCTCGACGGCCCGGCGCGGACCGCCATTCTCAAGGCCAATGAACGTATGGCCGGCGATGCGCTGCGCGTTCTCGGCGTCGCGATCGGCGAGGCTGGCGGCGATCCCCGTGACGAGCGGGATCTCGTGTGGCTCGGACTTGCCGGCATGGCGAATCCTATTCGCGCCAGCGTCGGCCCGGCGCTCAAGCAGCTGCATCGCGCCGGCGTGCGCACGGTGATGATCACCGGCGATCAAAGCGCGACCGCCTTCGCCATCGCGCGGCGCCTCGATCTCAATCATGGCGGCGAGTTGCGCGTGCTCGAAGCCGGGCAGATGGCGAAGATGCAGCCCGAGATGCTCGAGGCGCTGGCGCGACAACCGCATGTCTTCGCGCGCGTCAGCCCCGTCGACAAGCTCAACATCGTCAAGGCGCTGCAAGGGCACGGTCATATCGTGGCGATGACCGGCGACGGCGTCAACGACGGCCCCGCCTTGCGCGCGGCGGACGTCGGAATCGCAATGGGCGGAGAAGGCGCCGACGTCGCCCGTCAGGTCGCCGACATCGTGCTCGCGACCGACGACATGGATGGCGTCGTCGAGGCGATCCGACTCGGCCGCGCCACTTACGCGAATATCCGCAAGGTGCTGCGCTATCTCATATCGACTAACGCGTCCGAGACCATCGCCATGCTTGGCGCCGCGCTTGTCGGCGGCGAGCCGTTGACGCCGATGCAGCTGCTCTGGCTCAATCTGGCGACCGACGCGCTGCCGGCGATCGCGCTGGGACTTGAGCCGCCGGAGCCCGACGTGCTCGACAGGCCACCGCATGATCCGAAAGCGCCCATACTCGCCGCCTCCGATTTCCGGCGCGTTCTTCGCGAGGGGTCGGTGATGGGCGTCGCGGCGCTGATCGGCTATTTCAGCCTCGGCGGCGGCGCAGGCGGCGCGCGCGCCAGCACCGTCACCTTTCACGGCCTCACCTGCGGCCAGCTGCTCCACAGCCTGTCCTGTCGTTCGGAGTTACGCGGATTAAGCTGCGAGATCGGCAGGCCGCCCAATTCGAAGCTTTATGGCGCCGTCGGCGCGACCCTGCTGCTGCAGGCGGGCGTGCAACTTTTTCCATTGGCCCGGCGACTTCTCGGCCTGTCGCCGCTCGGCGCCGGCGATCTGTTGCGGATCGGCGCCATCGCCCTCGGCAGTTCGCTCGCCAACGATATCATCGGCAGAATCGCCGATCGCGAAGAGGCGCCGCTGCGCGGCAACGGAGAAAGCCATGTCGCCTGACATGATCTTCACGTCGGAGTCGGTGACGTCGGGGCACCCCGACAAGCTCTGCGATCAGATCAGCGATGCGGCCATTGATGCGCTCCTGCGTGAAGACGATCGCGCGCGCGCAACTGTGGAATGCGCCCTGGCGACGGGCGTCGTCTTTCTCGCCGCGCGATACGCCGCCGACGCGCTCGTCGATTTGCCGGCGCTCGCGCGCGCTGTGATGCAAGACGCAGGTTACGCCGCCGGGAGCTTCGACGCGCGCAATTGCTCGATTCTGACGAGCTTCGTCGAATTGCCGCTCGAGGCGCGCGAGCCGCCGCTTGCGGAACTCGACGACGACGCGGCGATCGGCAGGCGCGTCGCGCATGAGCAGGCCAATGTTTTCGGTTACGCCTGTCGCGACACGCCTGAATTCATGCCGGCGCCGATCAGCCTCGCGCATAGGGTCGCCCGCGCCCTCGACGCCGCTCGGCGCGCCGGATTTTCTTCGCTCTCGCCCGACGCCAAGACGCAAGTGTCCGTCGAATATCGAGCCGGCCGCCCCGCGCGCATTTATGGGGTTTCGCTGACCGTCGCCTTTGACGGCGCGGCGATGGACGACGCCAAGTTCGACCGGCTGCGCGCGATCGCGCTCGATGCGCTTTCCGCGGGCGACATGAGGCCGGACGCCCACACGACGGTTCACGTCAACGCCGGCGAACCCTTTGAAATCGGCGGACCGGCGCGCCACGCCGGCCTGACCGGGCGCAAGAACGGCATCGACGCCTATGGCGAGATCGCGCGCCAGAGCGGCTCGGCGCTGTCAGGCAAGGACCCTTCGCGCATCGAACGCGCCGGCGCTTACGCGGCGCGGCACGCCGCCAAGAATATCGTCGCGGCGGGCCTCGCCGAGCGCTGCGAAGTCCACCTGGCTTACGCGGCAGGGCAGGCGGAGCCGATCAGTCTCTCGGTCGAGACCTTCGGCACGGGCTATCTTGCGGATGAGAAAATCGCCAGACGCCTCGCCGCGCTCCTGGATTTCCGGCCTGGCTCGATCGTCCGCCGCTTCGGCTTGCGCACCGCGCCCCGGATGTGCGGCCCGGCCGGCTTCTATCTGCCGCTGGCGACCTACGGCCATTTCGGCCGCGCCGATCTCGATCTCCCGTGGGAAGCGACCGACGTCGCGGATGCGCTTAAGGGTTAAGCCTACTCCCCACTCCCGCCGTCGCCATCCAGCGACCAGACTCCGCCCAGCCGGCTCGCATACCACAGCAGGGTGATCGCCGGCGGCAAAACGCTCTCCTTCGATATTTGCCACAGCGCGGCGGCGAACAGCGCCAGCGCCGCGACGACCTTTGGATCGATGGAAACTTCCGGCGCCGCGCGCGCGGCGGGAGGCGCTTCGCCGACGACAAAGAGCCGCGCCTCCTGCGCCGCGACGCCGATGCGCGCCAAGGGCCCGCTGTGCTGAATGAGCACGCTGCCCGTCAGCGGCGCCACTTCGACGTTGCGAACGCCGGCGATCGCCGACAGGCCCTTGGAGACCGAAGCGAAATAAGCGGCGTCGCCGCGGCGGTCGGCGACACGCAGCCGCGCGCGGCCGGGCATGGCGTGGGCCACCTGCGCCAGGGGCAGGATTGCGTCGGTCATCTACGCGCTCTCGCCTGCGGCCCGCGACGCGGGAGCCTCGCCTGCTGGCGCCGCGCTCTCGGGCTTTGACGTCGCTTCGGGCTTCGTTTCGGTCTTCGCTTCAGTTCTGGCTTGCGCGGCCTTGGCCTGGGCGGCGGCCACCGCGGCCGCGAAAATATCGGCGGCGGCCTCGGTCTTCGCTTCGGCGAAGAGATCCTCGGCGGCCTCGGCGAGTTCGGCGCCTTGCACGCGCGCTTCGTGATAGGCCATCACCGCGGCTTTCATCGCCGCCTTGGCGATCGGGCGCACGCGCTGCGTTCCCTGACGGTTCAGGAGCAAAACGGCGGCGGCGCCCGTCAACGCGCCCAATGCAAATCCAAAGGGTTTCATCACTTCGACTCCGGTCCGATTCGCTACGGGCCGCCGGGGCCAAGCGGCGACGGCGAAGAAATTCTATCAAGACATCCTATCAGCAACAATCGACGCGATCGCGAAAAGAGCGCGCGAACACGGTCACATAACTGTAACGTGGCGCGGTCCTATGAGCTGCGGCTACCCGCTGCTCAATCGGCCCGGACGCCGCTTGTCTCTCAGAACATCATGAGAAGCCATGACCGCAATGCCTAGTATCCAGACGCTCGACCGCCTGCCTCCAGTGGAGATGAACGGCCAGACCGTGGGGCGCTATCTCGTGACGTCCGTGCCTCTGGCCCGCTGGCAGGAGAGCGCCGGCGAGGCGCGGGCGCGGTTGATCGGCCAGCGTTTCGACGACGCCTCGCATGTTTTCGTGCTTGCCGAAGACGGTCGTCTGATTGGCGTCGTCGCCATACGCGATCTGCTTGGCGCGCCGGAGACGACGCCGCTGCATGACATTGCGCGAACGGCCGAAGCCTACAGCGTGCCGCTCGGCGCGGATCGCGAAGCTGCGGCCAGCGTCGCCATTCACTCGGGCTTGTCCATCTTGGCCGTCTGCGACGCCGAAGGAAGATTTCTCGGCGCCGTGCCGGCGCGCGCGCTCATGACCATCTTGCGCGACGAGCATCTTGAGGATCTGCATCACATGGTGGGCATCCTCGGCAAGTCGGAGGCTGCAAGAGACGCGTTGACGGCCGCGCCGCATCGTCGCGCGCTGTATCGATTGCCGTGGCTGCTTGTAGGCATGGCCGGCAGCGCCGCGGCGACCGCCATGATGTCGCGCTTTGAAACTGCGCTCAGCGCGCATATCGCCGTCGCCTTCTTTATCCCCGCTATCGTCTATCTTGCCGATTCGGTCGGCACGCAGTCGGAAGTCGTCGTCATCCGCGGCCTGTCGCTGACCGATTCTGCGCTGCTGCCGCTCTTCGCCGGGGAGCTCGGCACCGGGGCGCTGCTCGGCGCGATGCTCGGCTGCCTCGCTTTCCCGATCGTCTGGTTCTTCTTTTCGAGCGTCGGCCTCGCCGCGACCGTCGGGATTTCGCTGGCGGTCGCGAGCACCATCGCAACGACGTTCGGGTTTCTGATGCCCTGGATTTTTGCGCGGCTCGGCTATGACGCAGCGCTCGGCTCCGGCCCGGTCGCGACCGTGGTGCAGGACACGTTTTCCCTCTTGACCTATTTTGTCATCGCTTCTTGGCTGGTGTTTTGAGCCGCGCGTTTGAAGCGTGCGGCGGTCAGTCGGGACGCCTGAAGACGGCGACGCCGCAAGGTTCGAGAAGGCGCTCGCCCAGCGATAGAGTTTCGTCGCCAACGAGCGCCGAAATGTCCGTCGTCTTGGCGCCGTAATTGAAAATGTAGCGCATCGCCCCATTGTCGCGGACGCGGATATCCTCCGGAAGATCGAGCGTCGATATGCCGGCGACAACCAAAACCCGTCGCAGCACGCTTCTCAGCAATTCTTCGTCGGGCCAGCCGGCGAGATAAAAAACGTCCTCGGATCGCGCCAGCGCAGTCTCGCCGTCTTCCGAAGTGAGTTCAGCCGCGACGTTCTCGCCGAGAGCCAAGAATTCGCGCCACCGCACGAAAGCGCCTTGTCCGGAGAGTGTAATTCGTGCGCCTGGTCGAAGGCTTTCGACTCGTCTGACGCGAATGTCGATCACGCTTCGCAAAACGCCGGGAGGCAGTTCCGCGGGTATTTGAAAATCGGCCGTCTTCGATCCCGCGCGCGGACCCAGCAGGATCGTCGCGCCGCTTTTCGCCAGCGCCTCTGCGAAGTCGTGAGACGGCGCAAAAAGCGCGGGCGCGATGATCAGCCTTCGATCAGCGATCGTCGCCGCGGTCGGCGGAACGACGTCGACGGAAAGCCCCGCGCGCCGCAGCGCCCGATAGAAGCACATCACAAGATCGAAATAAGAAAAGTCTTCACCTTGCGGCTCGATGCGCCACGCCCAGGCGCTTTCATAATCGAAGACCAGGGCCACTGGCGCGCGCGCTGTTTCGACGCGCGCATCGAATAAAGAGAGTTCTTTCGAAATGCGCGCGACGTCATGATAGGCTTCGTTCGGCGCGGCGTTTGGCAGCAGCAATGCTTCATGCATCTGTTCTTGCGCGAAAGGCGCCTGCCGCCAGCGAAAATAACTCACCGCCTCGGCGCCGGCGGCGAAGGCCTCGAAGGTCCAGAGCCGCACGGCGCCTGCAGCGGGAGCCGGATTCCATGGCGCCCAATTCACGGCGCCCGGTTGCTGCTCCATCACCTGCCATCGGCCGCGCCCGCACGCGCGGTAGAGATCGTGATGAAAGGCCTGAAAGTCAGGATCGCCGACGCGCATGTAGCGCAGCTTGAAATCATCGTCGTGAGAGGAGCGTTCGAGAAAGCCGAGCGGATAGCTGTCCCACGCGGCGACGTCGAGATCATCCGACAGCGCATAGTGATCAAAGTCGACGAACGCGCCCATGAAATTATGGAGGATCGTCGCGTCCGGCGCATGACGTCTGATGATCTGCGCCTGGCGTCGATTGAAGGCGACGACCTGATCGGACGAAAAGCGCTGAAAATCCATCAGATGCGACGGATTGGCTTCGGTGACGGTCAGGTTCGGCAGCTCGATCTCGTCGAAGCTTCGATATTCCATCGACCAGAAGACATTGCCCCAGGCTTCGTTCAGCGTTTCGATCGCGCGATATTTAGCCGCGCACCATCGCCGAAACGCCTGCAGCGCGGCCGGCGAATAGCTGAGCACCGTGTCGTGGCAGCCATATTCATTGTCGGTCTGCCACGCCGCTACGGCGGGATGGGTGCCGAAAGCGCGCGCCAGATGCTCGACGATGCGCTCGCATTCTTGAGCGTAACCTTCGTGGCTGAAACAATAATGGCGGCGCGAGCCGAATTTGCGCGGCCGCCCATCGGCGTCGAGCGCCGCCACCTCCGGCAACTTGTCGACGAGCCATTTGGGCGGCGTCGCCGTCGGCGTGCCAAGCACGACCTTGAGGCCGGCGCGATCAAGCGTGTCGATGGCGCGGCTCAGCCATTCGAAACGATAGGCGCCCTCGCTCGGCTCCAGCCGTGACCAGGCGAATTCGCCGATCCGAACAAAGGAAAGACCTATCTCCTTCATCATGGCCGCGTCCTCGCTCCAGCGTGACTGAGGCCAATGTTCAGGATAGTAGCAAACGCCAAGGCGTTGACGTGTCATGCGCGGTCTATCATTTGATCCCCTACCGCCGATCCGATGCGGCGTCGCCTTGACGATTTGATGACAATGGGACTGTGGCCGGAATGGAGTCGAGGATCGAGCGAGATCTGATTGCCGCCTTCCGCCGCAGTTTCGAGCGTGAGCCGCGCCTTTTTCGGGCGCCGGGCCGCATCAATCTCATTGGCGAGCATACCGATTACAACGACGGCTTCGTCATGCCGGCGGCGCTTGACCTCTCGATTTGGGCGGCGATTGCGCCGCGCTCGGACCGCCGTTTGCGCATAGGCTCGCTGATCATGGACGAAGTCGTCGAATTCGATCTCGACGATGCGAACGCACAGCCGCGCGGCGATTGGACCGATTATATCCGGGGCGTCGCGATTTTTCTTGAGCGCGCCGGTTACAAGCTTAGCGGCGCCGATCTCGTCCTCGACGGAAATCTGCCCATCGGCGCCGGACTCTCGGCCTCGGCGGCGTTCGAAGTCGCCGCGGGCTTCGCGCTTTTGACGATCTCCGGCTGCGAGGTCGACAGAGTCGAACTCGCCAAAATATGTCAACGCGCCGAAAATCAGTTCGTCGGCGTTCGCTGCGGCATTATGGACCAGTACATATCGTGCTGCGCCGTCGCTGGGAGCGCCCTGCTGCTCGACTGCCGCAGTCTCGTTTCGCGGAAAGTTGCGATAGATCCGAACGCGCGTCTTGTCCTTTGCGACACGATGGTGCGTCACCAGCTCGCGAGCGATGAGTATAATTTGCGTCGCGCGGACTGCGAGCGCGCGGTCGCGGTTCTCTCGACGCGGATCGATGGAATAGCGGCGTTGCGGGACGTGACATTCGTCCAATTGATGCGACACGCCGATGCGATGCCCGAACTCGTCTTTCGCCGCGCGCGGCATGTCGTCGGCGAGATCGACCGGACGTTGCGCGCCGCCGCGGCGTTGGACGCGGGGGACCTTAAGGAATGCGGCCGTCTCATGTATCTTTCGCATGAAAGTCTGCGCGACGACTATGAGGTGAGCTGCGCCGAGCTTGATCTCATGGTCGATATCGCCCGCAGCCTTCCGGGTGTCTATGGCGCGCGGATGATGGGCGGCGGATTTGGCGGCTGCACCATCAATCTTATAGAAGCGAGCCGCGCGGAAGCCTTCGCGCAGACGATGGCGGACAGATATCGCACAGCGACTGGCGTTACGCCGCCCGTCCTCACCTGCGTGCCCGGTCCCGGCGCGGGCCCTGTCGGCGATTAGGAGCGGCTCGTGTCCCTGCTGAGTAACGCCTCGCATCGCCGATTTAATCCGCTCACAGGCGAGTGGGTGCTCGTCTCGCCGCATCGGACCAGCCGTCCATGGCAAGGCCAGGTCGAAAAGACCCACGATCCCGATCGACCTCGATACGATCCGACCTGCTATCTGTGTCCTGGAAACGAGCGGGCGAATGGCGAACGCAACCCGGCCTATAAGGGCGTTTTCGCCTTCGGCAATGATTTCGCGGCGCTCACGCCGCAGGCGTCAGCGGAGGAGATCGTTCAAGACGGATTGCTTGTCGCGCAAAGCGAGCCCGGGCGATGCCGCGTGCTGTGCTTCTCGCCGCGCCACGATCTGACTTTATCGCGCATGACCGTTCCCGAGATCGTTCCCGTCGTAGAGGCATGGCGCGACGAGAGTTTGCGGCTCGGCGCTCTCGATATGATCAACTACGTGCAGATTTTCGAGAATCGCGGCGCGGCGATGGGCGCGAGCAATCCGCATCCGCACTGCCAGATCTGGGCGACGCACAGCATACCGAACGAAGCCGCCAAGGAATCGGAGCGGCAGGGCGCATATCTCGCCCAAAACGGCTCCTGTCTCCTGTGCGACTATCTGGCGCTTGAGCAAAGCCTCGGCGAGCGAATCGTTTGCCGCAACGATCATTTCGTTGCGCTTATTCCGTTCTGGGCGATTTGGCCGTTCGAAACCATGGTGCTCGCCACAAGGCATATCGGCTCTTTTGACGATCTTACCGCAGATGAAGTGGGGGCGCTCGCCGAGATCCTTCAACGCCTGACCATCCGTTACGACAATCTGTTCGAAACCGACTTTCCCTATTCGATGGGATTCCATCAGCGCCCGACGGACGGCGCGCCGCACGCCAACTGGCATTTTCACGCGCATTTCTATCCACCGCTGCTGCGTTCGGCCACCGTGCGGAAATTCATGGTCGGATTCGAGATGCTTGGCGAACCGCAACGCGACATCACGCCGGAAACGGCGGCGGCGCGTCTGCGTGACGTTTCCGAAACGCATTATCTCGACAAGCCCACACCATAAGCGGGATTCAGCGAGATGAGGAAAACCGCGATCGCCGCCGAGGCCGCAGCTGACCTCATTCCGGACGGAGCGCGCGTCATGATCGGCGGCTTTCTTGGCGTCGGGTCGCCTGATCGGTTGATCGACGCGCTCGTCGCGCGTGGCGCGCGCGCGCTGACGATCATCGGCAACGACACAGCCTATCCGACCGTCGGCGTCGGCAGGCTGATCGAAGCCGGATGCGTTGCGCGCGTGGAGGTCTCGCATATCGGCACCAATCCGACCACGCAGCGGTTGATGAGCGCCGGCGCGATCGAAGTGGAGCTCATACCGCAAGGCACGCTCGCCGAACGAATCCGCGCCGGCGGCTCGGGGCTTGGCGGCGTCTTGACGCCGACCGGCGTGGGGACGGTCGTCGCGCAAGGCAAGCAGATGGTTGAGATCGACGGCGCAAGCTTTCTCATCGAAAAGCCGCTGCGGGCGGATTTCGCCCTGTTGCGCGCGCATGAGGCCGATTACTACGGCAATCTGACCTATCGACTCACGGCCGCAAATTTCAACCCGGTCATGGCGTTCGCCGCCGATTGCGTCATCGCCGAACCCGACGAGATTGTCCCGGTTGGAGTCATTCCGCCCGACGCGGTGCGCACGCCGGGCGTGCTCGTCACGCACATCGTGGGCAGGGCGCGCTGATGGACGCCAAGGAAATCATCGCGCGCCGCGTCGCCCTGGAGCTGCGCGACGGCATGCTCGTCAATCTCGGGATAGGCCTGCCGACTCTCGTGGCGCGTTTCATCCCAAAGGGGATGTCCGTCGCCATGCAGAGCGAAAATGGCCTTATCGGCTTCAGCGCGCCGCCGCCGGATGGAATGGAGAATCGTGATCTCATTGACGCCGGCGGCGGACTCATCATGTCGTTGCCGGGCGCCGCCAGTTTCGACAGCGCGACGAGCTTCGCGTTGATTCGAGGCGGCCATGTCGACATGGCGGTGCTCGGCGCGCTGCAGGTCGACGCCGCGGGACGCCTCGCCAGCTGGATGATTCCCGGAAAGTTTACGCCGGGAATGGGCGGCGCCATGGACCTCGTCGCGGGCGCAAAGCGCGTCATCATAGCGATGCAGCACGTCGCTAAGAGCGAGCCGAAGATCGTCGAAACTCTCACCTTGCCGCCGACAGCGGCGCGGCGCGTCAGCCTCATCGTGACCGAGCTCGCGGTGATCGAGCCGACCGATGAAGGGCTGGCGCTCCGCGAACGCGCACCCGGCGTCAGCGTCGCGGATATCGTCGCCTGCACTGGCGCGCGGCTGATCGTGCCGGAAGTTACGCCTGAGATGCCGATCGTCGATAGGCCCGCCTGAACGACGACTCGCTTCAGCGTCCGTGCGCATAAGCGCTTCGGAACTCTCAGTGATTGAAAGCGCTACGCCGGTTGGCGTTCTCTTGCGTCTCGAATTTGCAATGATCTGTGGAGCCGACTCGGGCTTCTTTGTCTCGATCAGCATCAGTTCGTCGATGCGCCGCTGATAGCGTAGGCCGTGCGGCGCACTTGCCTCGACGCCCTTGCCTCGACGCCCTTGATATTGGCTGGAGCCGCTACACTTGTCGCTTTGGCCGCGCCGCTCTTGAACCGCGGCGGTCAAGCGCCAACAGCAAAGAGTCGATCTATGAGCAAGCTGATTTTCCTTCTTGCGGCCTTTATTGGCCTCGCCGCATTCAATCCCGCGACAGCCCGGACGATGGACAAACAGCGCGCGGCCTGCGAGCGCGATTCCCACAAGTTCTGCGCAGCGGAAGAGCCCAATGCGATCGCCGTCGAAAAGTGCCTGCGCGCGCATATGAACGTGCTTTCAAGCGCCTGCAAACGCCAGTTCAGGGCAAAGCGCCGCTGATTCAGCTCTTCGCTTGAGGAATGCCGGCGCTGGTCGCGCATTCCGCCAAGGTCGTCGGGCGCTGTGAGGTTGCACGCGGCTTGATTGCGGCGCCTTCGCAGGCCCATTAAACTGCCGGCCATGAACCGGCTGTCGAAAAGCGCCAAGTCGTGGGGCGCGTTACTTGCCGCCAGCGCGCTGGCTTTGGGCGCTTGCGCCGTATCGGCGCGCGCCGCGCCATGTGGATCATCGGCGCCTGGTTTTCGCCAATGGCTCGAGGAGGTGAAACGCGACGCCGCGGCGGAAGGCGTTTCGCAACGGACGCTCGACGCTGCGCTGGCCGGCGTAACCTATGATCACGCGGTGATTGGCCGCGACCGCGGACAGCGGATTTTTTTCCAAAGTTTCGAGAAGTTTTCGAGTCGCCTGGTGACGCCCGCCCGCTTGAGCAAGGCGCGGGCGCTGCTTCAGCGGCACGCGGCCCTGCTCGCACGGATCGAGGCGCGTTATGGCGTTCCCGGAGCGGTGCTCGTGGCGATCTGGGGACTGGAAACGAGCTTTGGCGCCGACAATGGGCGCTTCAGGACGATGCAGGCGTTAGCGACGCTCGCCTATGACTGCAGGCGCTCTGCGCAGTTTCATGAAGAGCTGAATCACGCGCTGAAGATCGTCGAGCGCGGCGATATGTCTCCGGCGCAGATGCGCGGCGACTGGGCTGGCGAGATCGGCCAGACGCAATTCATGCCTTCCTCCTATCTGAAATATGGCGTCGATTTCGACGGCGACGGCAGACGCGATCTCATACGATCCACGGCAGACGCGCTCGCCTCGACGGCGAATTTCCTCAAGGGCAAAGGCTGGCGCACGGGCGCGGGCTGGAATGAAGGCGAGCCGAACTTCGCGATTCTGCTCGAGTGGAATCAGGCGCGCGTTTACGTAAAAACCATCGCCCTGTTGGCGACGAAGCTCACAGGCGCGCAATGAGCGGCGTCGCGCTGTTGGCGCGCATGTCGAAAGATCGCTGAACGATCCGCTCTCATGGATTTTAACAAATTCTTCCTTGAAAAAGTTCGTTGTTCTAATTTTCGACTAGGCTATAAGGCTCACGGTTCCGTCGCCTCACCAGCGCAGGTTTTGCCATGCCTTACGCCTCAGTCTCCAAATTTCGCCGCGGCATCTTCATGCTTGCGCTTTGTGCGGGCGCGTCCGGGCTTTCGCTCTCCGCGTCGGCGCAAAGCAAACTGCCAAAATGCACACAGGAAAACATCTCGAAGCAGTGCTTCGGCGTCATAACCGCGCCGGACGGCAACCGCTATATCGGAGAGATGAAGGGCGGCAAGGCCAACGGCAAAGGCGCGCTCATTTTCACGGACGGCAAGAAATGCGAGGGCCAATTCCGCGACGGCGCGCCAAACGGCAAGGGAACCATCACCCATCCTGACGGCGAGTCCTACACCGGCAATTTCAAGGACGGGAAGAAAAGCGGGCAGGGCAAATTGGTCGCCGCTGACGGAAAAATCTATGTCGGCCAGTTCAAGAGTGACGTTCCCCATGGCAAGGGCGCCGTCACCATGCCCGACGGCAAGAAATTCTCCGGAAATTTCGTTGACGGCGAACTTGCGGTGAAGCCGAAAGCCGGTAGTGCGGCGCAAAGCGAACAGAAGGGGCCGAAAAACGGTCTGCCGCCTTGCGACGTCAGCTTGGCCAAGCCTTGGAAGCGCTGCGTCGGCGGACTGAAGTTTCCAAACGGCGACTTTTATGCGGGCGAGTTCCGTAACGGAAAGGCGACCGGGCGCGGCGCGATCACTTTCGTGTCCGGCGGACAATACGTCGGCGAGTTCCGCGACGGCGTCCGTCACGGCAAAGGCACGTTCACGATCGCCAATGGCGAAAGCTACAGCGGCGAATTCGTCAACGGCCGGATCGTCGGCAAGGGCGTTTACACATTTCCCGACGGGAAGAAATATGTGGGCGAATTCCGCGACGGACGCCCGCACGGCAAGGGCATTCTCACCCTGCCGAATGGCGCCTCCTACCGCGGCGAATTCCAGAATGGCGAGCCGGACGGACAGGGAACGATGAACTTGCCCGATGGGCAATCGCAGTCCGGACTGTTTAAAGCGGGCAAATATCAGCCCCAGTAGGCCGCGTGGGCCCGGCGCTCCGCGGGGGCTGGGGCAGGTCGTTCTGTCGGTGGTCGCCAGGGCCGCCGCCGCGCTGAGGCGAAGTCCTTGAAAACGCAAACCCCAGCCCGCGCGGGCTGGGGTTTATAGAGTCTCGGCCGTCTTTCGCTTCGAAGCGCCTTATTGGATGGGCGTGACGATCGAGGCTTGCGAATTATTGGAAATGGAGATGTTGTCAGAGTCCGTCTTGCTGATCGTCGCGCCTTCGGAGTCGATGATGCTGCCGACCGCGAAGGCTTGCTTATCGATGTTCACATTGCTCTGATTCTGGTTCCCCGAACCAAGATCGAGGAGGCTTCCGCTGACCGAGCCGTTCTGAACGACGGCGGCGTTATTGTTCACGCCGAGCTGTGTGACCGTCGAATAGTTGTTGCCATACGCTTGGGACTGATTCTGGTTCTGATTGTTCTGACCGTCGGCGAGAGCCGGTCCGGCCGCCAGCATGAACAAGGATATTGTCGCGATCAGCTTTTTCATGGATCTGGTCCCTGGAAGTTAGCGTTCAGTGTTCGGATACTGCCTACTGTCACCCTAGCTTTGCAGCGCGCTGCGGTCGATCGTTTCGACCTATACGAACTGCGATAGACTTTTCGATGTGGCCGAAACGCCACATGTTTCCGGCCTCGTCAAAAGGCCTTCCGCATATAGGTGAGGACGTTCGGGAAATTGACGGCTACCGGCAGGCCGCGTCCGCCGAGGTATTGGCCGTTGGCCTGGCTCCATGTCCAGCCGCCTTCCAGTCCGAACGCCCATCCCTCGCCGGCCCAATATTCGGCGTTTCCAACGACGCGCTGGCCTCTGACTTGCGTATTGAAGCCGAAAGCTACGTTGCCGAAGCCAAGGAATTCCGGGGCGGAGCCCATGAAGGATTGGAACGCCGCTCCGGTGATCGAGGTCTTGAACACGGGAGTCCAAAGGTGTTCGTAGGATCCCATGATCGCCTGACCGGAGCTCCTCTGGATCGTTCCAGTCGAGCTGCTCACATAGTCGATCGACATATACGGCATGCCGAGGTACGACAGCGCGCCTTGAGTCGCGGTCGCCGCCAGCATGGCCTTGCCGTACATTTCGCCGCCAATAGGACCAACGAGCCCGCTCCACTTCCAACGATATTCGCCGGCGAGCTGCGCAGCCCAGCCCCAAGTGGAGTATTTCGGCATGAAGGTATTGTAGGCGTTGGCGGAGACATCCCTGATTTCGTGCATAGCTCCCGACGCGTGGACGACGAAGGCGGGCGCGCCGACGCGCAGTTGCGCGACAAAGTCCGGGTATCCCATGCCCGTCGGATATCTGGACAAAACCCCGTCCGGATAACGCCTCAGCGTCGGATCTTCAGCCGATACGCTGATCGAGGCGCCCAAGCGCGGCAGGAGACCTGGGAGAACGTTGATATTTTCGATTCTGTGGGTGTACGAAACCGCCGGCGTCGTCATGTAGGACGCGTAGCCGGGCATAAAGGTGTAGCCGGTGCGGCTGAAGCTGAAGAGCGAGGGCTGGAGTCCGACGCGCAGCCCACCGAATTGAACCCAGGCTTGGTCGAGGGCCCCCCTCCAATAGTTTCCGTAGATCTGGTTCAGGGTTATGCGCGTTTCGCCTTCATAGTTCTTTACCGTCCTGGCGAACACTCCGGCGTTGATGAATACGGAGATCGTTCCGTAATCCGTGTTCCGGAAGGCCAGAAAATTCACCATGCTGTATGTGCCGGTATAAGCGCCGGACGTCGTCTTGCCGACGAGCGGATTTTTCCAGTAGTACAGCATCGGCACGGCGGCGCTCAATCCAAGGCCGCTCCATCCGTATCGATACGCAGGAAGCCGCTGCGTCGTGAATGCGATGTCTTCGGTCGCAAAGTCCTTTCCCAGGAAACCGGTGAAGGATCCATGGACCGCGCCGCAAAAGCCGGTGTACGGAATTTGAAAAAACTGGGTATTGCCGTTCAAGTTGCATGGCCCCGTCATTCTCACAACGGGCCGCGCCGCTTTCGCCACCGGCTGATTGGCGGGATGCTTCTCTTTCACTCGCGTTTTTGACGCGGCGTTGAGCTCTTCGATCGCGCGTGTGGCTTCCAGGATCGATGCGTCGACGCCCTTGTCGAAACTTGCCGGTTGCGCGCGCGCAGCCGACGCGCCGGCCATTCCGGCGGCGCAGGCGAATGATGCGACGATTTTTATTCGCGTTTTCACGGAGCAAGCCCTTTGGACAATCCGGTCAAAAGTTCGTCGTCAGTGCATTCGTCCAAAGCTGTTCGTCGCCGTCAGACCTGGCGGCGTCCAGATCGCCAGGCTCATGCTGTCCGTGGCGAAAAGAGAGAGATAACCTTCCGAGGTTTGATAGGACTGGTAGATCGGACCGTCGGTCGGAATTTGCACCCGAGGCGCGGCGCCATTGCCGACGGCGGAGTTTTGGGCGACGGCGGCGACATTCGTGCCCCCCATTTGCGTGATCTGCGAACTGTTCTCCAAGCCGTGCTGGGTCACGGACGCGTAATTCTGTCCGCCATAACGCGGATCGTCGCCGCGAAGGTTCGGGCTGCTGTTAAACGCACCCGTGGAATCGCCGACCTGTTGCATCTGCGAATAGTTGTTGATCCCGTTCTGGTTGATCACCGCTTGATTCGCCTGATTGGAGTCCTGAACTCCGTAATAGACATTCACGAAGCCGGACTGCGAGAGGTCGATGGCGGACTGCGATCCGCCGGTGAACCCATATGCGAAATTGAAAGGCGCGCTTTGCGTCGCCATCTGCGCAAAGGCGGAGTTCATAACGCTCAGGAGGAAGATTGCGGCTAGAAGCGAGGTTCGCGACATCTTCATCCCCAGTTCTCGAACAATGACGAACAAGCGCGCGAGGGCGCTCTTTAAAGACTCGGCGCTAAGAACTAGCGCGAGAGAAAAACCGGTTGCCGACAGTCGAAGCGATAGGGGCGATTGTCGCTGCCCGGAACCGGCTCCAAAACCCAGATGTCGTCTCTGAGGTAATCCTGAGCTTCCGTCTGCGCCAAATAGCCGCCGAGACATGCCGGCGAACTGTCATCCGCCACAACCGCTACAGGTCGTCGCTGCCTGTGACTCTTGGCTGCGTCGGCGGGAGCCGCAAATACGGTGAACCCGATGAGCGCGATGAGGGCGGCTTGCAGTATCGACTTCATTGGAGTGATCCTTTGAAAGGCGTTCTGCTCACGCCGCCCTCGAAGTTCGCGAGCGCCGGTTGGCTAAAGAAGCGCACCGGCGCTCGTTTCAGTAATTAGTCTTCAATGCTGTTGTGGTTGAGCGTGGCGGCAAAGCCGTTAATCGCGACCGCATTGTCCTGGATATCGATCGGGTTGAAGGAGTCCTCGAGGCGCAGACCGCCAGCGACGCCGCCACGATCGGCGACGTTGATGCTGGTGTCGACTTCGATCTTCGACACCGAGGTGTTGTCGATGCTGGTGTTGTTCGAGCCGATGGTGATCATGAAGGCCTTGCCGTCGCCGCCATTGGCGTCGATGCCGTTGCCGATGCCGTCCTGGCTGGAGGCGGCGACAGTGGTCGAACGCTGCGACGAGAGATTGGCCTGAACCGTGGTGAGTCGCGCGTCAGCGTCGGCTTCGTTGCGGCCGAGGCCGACGCCAACGTTAACCGGATTGATGCTGCCGGCTGCCGGGTCCTGCAGCGCAGTGCCCTGGGCTGAGAGAGCGACCGGGATCGCGAGGCCGCCGGCGAGGCCGGCCTGATCGGAGTCATTTTCCGACAGCGCCACCGCGGCGCTGATCGCCACGACGTTGACGTCGCCGCCTTCGCCGCCATTGCCCGAGTCGACGATGCTGCCGACGCTGAAGGCATGCGTCTCCATGTTGAAATCAGCAAAGCGCTGGTTGAACGTGTCGGTCGCCATCGCGATGCCGCCGCCGACGGCGACGTTCTGATTCACAACGCCGACGTTGTTGAGGCCGAGGTTGGTGACGCTGCCGACGTTCACGCCCTGGGAGACGGAGGTGTTGATGCCGACGTTGGCGCCGATCGGATCAGCGAAGGCGGGAGCGGCGAGCACGGTGGCGATGGCCACAAGCGAAAGCTTCTTCATGGGGAGGATCCTTCTAGTGATTTTGTCTAATGCCGACGACCAGCGCGCCGATCATCGAGGCGCAGAGTTGTCCAAGTGCAGTCGATCCGTCCAGCCACTAAATGTCTCGCTAACCAGTTTTAGTAACAACTGTGGCGAAAGTGCAACATTGTAGCGCGCTGCAATGTACATGGTCTAAATATCAGAGATATCATCAATATTTTCGACGCTGCATGAAAAAAATATGGGCTTTTGAACGTGTGGACAAACTTTACCATGGAGTGTTTGACATCGTCGCTGGAATGCAAATGAGAATTATGGAACGTTTCAGAAATGTGAACTTTAAATGAATGCCAAAGACTCTTCTTGTATTCCATGGACGTTCGCTGCATAGCTAATCAACTCGAGCGCTCTACGGTCATGCGAGGAAAAAATGATGGTATTCCACCGACTTAAGCTGATCTCAGCCGCCTTTCTCTCATTGGCTGTTACGAGCCCAACTTCGCTGATGGCTCAAGGGGATATGGGCCCGATCGGCACCGTGGTGCTGGAGAATATGGTTCGCGAACAAAATCCGCCGAGCTATGGTTCTCAGGCGTTCAGATCACGGCCATCCTATAAGTACAGGGCGTGCAAAACTCATAAAATGCATAGCTGCCAGCGCGTAAATCGCTGGAGCAAAGCCAATTAGCATTCTTTGCTCAAGTGACATGTGAGAGTGTTACATGTCACTTGTTTTGCTAAAACGCTCAATGACTTTCCTGCCGGAGATGGAGGCGTGCGCCGAGGCTGTCTCCAGCGATTTATTTCAATGAAGACCATGGAGAGCGGAGCCGTAAGCCTGAACGTCGCGAGCGAGTCGCGCTGATTTGTGGAAACGGCGCGCGCGCTCCGCGCCAACATTTGAAAAGGACTTGTTGATCTTGGCGCGCGCTGGCGGCCAAATCTCGGACGCTGGCGATTCTGCGTGTCCAAGGCGCGCGAACGTTCAGGGTTGGCCGCGTCGGCGAGCACGCCCGCTCCTGCTCAACGAATCGATGTCGAAGCGCGGCGTGCGCGGGGCGGCTCTGCGCGGCGCGAATTCGGGCCTCTTACCTTGCCTGAGACGCGTCAATCACGACTTCGGCCATAGAAATTACGACAGGCCAGGAATCGAATCAGTCATGCTTCGCAGCTTCTCTTCGCCGATAACCAGCTCCGCGCCGCCGAATCTCTCTCTGGCCAGCTTCTGAAGCCGGTCGGGAGAGAGACCTAGGCTCGTCAATCGAGCCGTCGGCGCAAGGACGTCGCCCTTCGCGCCGCCGACAAGCCGCCAA
This sequence comes from Methylocystis sp., assembly GCF_051062815.1. Taxonomy (GTDB): domain Bacteria; phylum Pseudomonadota; class Alphaproteobacteria; order Rhizobiales; family Beijerinckiaceae; genus Methylocystis. The sequence continues at coordinate 48,142 of NZ_JBPFDU010000026.1, forward strand.
CGCCTCCGAGCGCGCCGCCGCCGCAGCGTCCCCTATCGCGGCCCCAGCGCCGCGGATGTTTTCGATCAGTTCGTCGGCGGGGGCATTCGGATGGCGCTTGTGGAGAAAGCCAAAAACGTGACCGACGGCGAGTCTCACGACTGCGGGCGCGATGCCGACTGACGCCGCGATATGCGCGACCCATTCGACATTCTCAATCCGACAGTGATGCCGGCGCTTTGACCAATTGATAATGTTTGGTGAGCGCGGTGGGGCTCGAACCCACGACCCCCTGATTAAAAGTCAGGTGCTCTACCGACTGAGCTACGCGCTCGCTCCAGAGGCGGCGGGCGGCGCCGCCGAAGTCGACTGAGCGGGTCGGTCCGTTCGGCCGTGCGGGTCGTCCGTCCCGCGCCTCGCGATCAACTACCGGCGGGCGGCGGGCCGGTCAACCCCCGGCGGGCGACCGCGCCCGCTCACGCCGTGAGCTTGGCGAAAAGCACCAGCAGGCCGAAGAGGACAGCCGAGACCACCGTCGTGATCCCCGCTTTTTTTAAGAGATCGGGAGAGGCTGGGGCGCCGGGGTCGGCGCCCTCGGGAATCTCTTCTTCGGCCTCTTCGGACGAGCGAACGCCGAGCGGCAGCACGGCGAACAGCACGATCCACCAGATCGTCAGGTAGATCGCCGCCGCCAGCGGCAGGGAAAAGGGCATCCGCCTTAAGCCTGCTCGAGTTCGATCAAGGCGCCGCAGAAGTCCTTGGGATGCAAAAACAGCACGGGCTTGCCATGCGCGCCGATCCTGGGCTCCCCGTCGCCCAATACGCGCGCGCCCGAGGCCTTGAGCTGCTCGCGCGCTGCGATAATGTCTTCGACCTCATAGCAGATGTGGTGGATGCCGCCGGCTGGATTTTTCGCGACGAAGCCGGCGATCGGCGAGTTTTCGCCGTAAGGCTCGAGCAGCTCGATCTTGGTGTTCGGCAATTCGACGAAAACGACCGTAACGCCGTGCGCCGCGATGCGTTCTGGCGCCGAAACCTTCGCCCCCAGCGCGTCGCGGTAGATGGCGGAAGCCTTTTCGACGCTATCGACAGCGATAGCGACATGGTTCAGACGGCCGATCATTTTTTTCCTTCCGGAAGAATGCTGTGCAGCGCCAATAAGCGCTGAGGCGGGCAATTTCAACCGGCGGGGCGCGCCTCGGCCTGCTGCGGGCGGCCGAATCCGTCGATGGCGCCGCGCAAAGCGACGAAGCGCGGATCGACGCGTGCGAAGGAGCTCCAGGGACAGCCTTCGGAAAGGCCGCGTCGAATCGCTTCGAGGGCCTCGGCGCGCTTGCCCAGAGCGAAAAACGCCGCGCCGAGAAAGCAGGGCGGCGCGTAGAGCTCCTCGTCTTCGACGAGCCTGCCGATGAGCGCTTGCGCCTCCTCGGCGCGGCCGGCGCGGGCGAGCGCATAGGCGAGCACGGTCAATTGGAAGGGATCGTCTGGGCTCGAGGCGACGGCGCGGCGCGCCGTGCTCACCGCCTGTTCGTGAACGCCCTGAAGGCTGTAGGCGATGGACATCACGAGATGCAGAGTCGCGGCGTCGGGCCGCAAGTCGAGCCCATCGCGCGCATACCGGCGCGCCCGCTCGAGGTCGCCGGCGCAGAGAATGAGCCAGGCGCGCAATGACAGCAGCGCCTGATCATGCGGCGAGTTGACGAGGCCCTCTTCGCAATCGGCGATGCCGTCGTCGAGCCGATCGGCCGCCGCGAGCAGCCAACAGCGGTAGACGCGCGCTTTGCCGTAGAGAGGATCAACGGCGACGGCCTGATCGAGGAGCGCGAGGCCCTCGGCAATCTTGCCCCTGAGCGCGCCGCGGGCCCAGCCGAGAACGGCCAGCGCCGGCGTATGATCGCGCAGGACGCCGAGCGCCCGGCCGGCGAAGTCCTCGATCATCGCCGCCGCCTGGGCGGGACGAAGAAACCCGCGTACGACTCGGCCGGCGGCGATGTCGGCGGCGAGAGCCCACACCGCCGGGTTGCCGGGGTCGATTTGGGCGGCGGACGCAATTGCTTCCTGCGCGCGCGCGAAGCCATCTCGCGTGCGGTCGCCGGCAAGCTCATAGGCGGTCTGCCAGAGATCGAGAATATGCGGCTCGCTCAACGGCGCGATCCGGAGCGTTTGCGCGGCGCCTTCGTCGATGGTTTCGACCGTCCCGCGCAGCGACAGCCCCCGGCCATAGGCGGTGGCGATCAGCTCCTCGCCGCCGGCGTTGCGCAGCGGCTTCCGCAATAGATAGGCGCAGCGGTCGATCGAATCGTCGGACGCGGCGCGATCCGGCCACAGCCGCGCGGCGATTTCGCCCTTGGTGATCAGGACGCCAGGCGACTCCAGAAGCATTTCAAGAAGTTGGCGCGCCTGCGGGCCCAGATGAATGCGCTTGCCGTCGCGCTGCAGTCCGCCCTGTGCGCTGTAACTGAATCCTGAAAATCGCTTCACCAACTCGCCCATGGCGGCCCCCAGCCAGCCGCGATGATGGCAAGACGGCGCGGCTTCGGCAAGAGGCGTATATGGTTAAGTCTTCAAAATCACATAGTTTTTTTGAAATTCTGGCCCTTCCCGGCGGCCGTTGGCTCTCCAAAATAAAAAACGCCGGACGTACCTCCGGCCCGGCGTTTGAGCCTTCCAGATACGCAGCACGTTCGGAAGGCTCGACGCAGTCTATGCGCGTCCAAATTGACGGCCGCATGACGCCGCGCCGTCTTCCGCGTCGAGCAGGTTCCAAAAAAGTTGACAGACTTTTTCGATGAGAACCTGCTCAACATTTTGATTTTGAGTGATTCCTTCCGGATCACATGATGCCATGTGATGGGAAGCGCTCTAAGCGCCGCGTGCGCTCCGGTCATCCTTTCCCCAAACGAAAAGCACGAGAGCCAGAACGCCGGCGGCCGCAAAAAGAAAGTAAGGCATCCGCGCGAGCAGCGGCCGGCCGCCGACGGTGAAGGGGAACCGCGACACCCAATGCTCGCCGTTGGGACCGTCGACCGTGACGATCCCCACGAATTGGCCGGTCTCGTTGAAGACATGTTCAAAGTTCAGCGTGCCGGCCGGATAGACCTTTGGCGGCAGATAGGCCACCGTGACGGCGTCGAGGCGCTCCTGCGGCTCCTTGTCGCCGATGTCGCGGATGATGCGAAAGTCCGTCGACATTTCCCGCATCTCGTCCTGAGCATAATCGAGGACGAAAATCGTCGCGCCAATCGTGGGAATGTCCTCACAGAACCTGTTGCGCGACGCCGCAGGCTGATAGCCGGAGAAATACATGAAATCCGGGCCGATTTTCAGCATGCAGGCGTTCCGCTGGCGCTGCATCGCGCCATGAGCGAAAGCGAGCGATAGCGGCGCGCAGACGAGCGCCGCCAACATCAGCAACCAAATAGGACTAAGAGGCTTCGACATGCCGTCCTCCCTGTTCAAAAGGGGACGACGCTGCTCTGAAACTCAGCTTGCGCGTCATCCCTTCGTCGAATAGCGGTTCGGTGCGTCGCCCACGCGCATGCGATAGGCTGTCCAAGGAAAGAACCCGGCAGGAACGAAAAAGATGCGCCCGGTATCGAAATTCCTCATTGTCGCGCTGCTTCCGCTTCCGGCCGCTTGGGCGCGGGCGGCGGATCTCAACGACTATCCGACCTCCGCGCGCGCCGATTACGTCTTCGGCTGCATGAAGGCGAACGGCGATACGCGCCTCTCCTTGGACCAGTGCTCTTGCTCCATAGACGTCATCGCGACCATTCTGCCTTATGAGCGGTATGTCACGGCCGAGACCGTCGCGAGCGTCAATCAGCAGGCGGGGCAGGTCGGCGCGCTGATGCGCAATACGGACGCGGCCCGCGATATGCTTCAAGAGTTGCGCCGCGCTCAGGCCGAGGCGCAGGTGCGGTGCTTTTAGACGCGAATTGATTCGGAAGGCGGAGAGGCCATGCTTATTCTCATTCTCGGAATCGTGATTTTTCTCGGGGTCCATACGCTAACGAGCTTTCGCGAGACGCGCGCCGGTCTGATCGAGCGCTACGGCCTTCAAACCTATAAGGCCGCCTACGGGCTCGTCGCCGCCATCGGTCTCGGGCTGATCGTCTATGGGTTCATTCGTTATCGCGCAGAGGGCCTGATTTATGTCTGGACGCCGCCGTCCTGGGGGCGCCATGTCGCCATGCCGCTCGTCTGGTTCGCTTTCGTCGCGATCGTGAGCCGTCGCGCGCCGCCAGGCCGCATTCGCGGCGCGCTGCGCCATCCGACGCTCGTCGCGGTGAAAAGCTGGGCGCTCGCGCATCTTCTCGTCAATGGCGATCTCGGCGGCATGATCCTGTTCGGGTCTTTTCTCGCCTGGGGCGTCTTCGACCGCATCGCGGTGAAGAAGCGCGGGGACGGCGGCGCGCCGCGGATTTCGCAGTTCACGCGCGGCGACGCGATCGCGCTCGGCGTCGGAACGGCGCTGTTCCTCATCGTGCTCTATCTGCACCCCTTGCTGTTCGGCGTTTCGGTGCTGCCGGCGTGAGCAACGCTCGACTTCATCCTATGACGGCGCCGATTCGTCTTCGCTTGGCGCCGCCGTCTCCAGGCTTCGGCCTTGCCAGGGCCAGCGGCCTTCGAGCTCCGCCTCCATCGTAAAGCTCATCCCCGTGCGGATCATCACGATCAGGCCGAGCACGAAGACGTTTTCGAGGCTTGGATGTTCGACGGAGACGGTCCGGATGATGTCGCCGCCGACGAGGAACTCCAACCCGAGCAGGATCGAGCGGCCGACATTCTTTCGGTAGCCGCGATAGGTGAGGGGGTGTGCTCTCCAGGGCGTCAGAAAAGCTAGCGTCGACAGGACCGCGCCGGTGACGATGATCAGCACGCCGACGACGTCGAGCGCCAGACCCGCGAAGTTGATGATCTCGTGGATGCTCGCGAGATAGGGCACTAGCGCTTCGCTTTCATTCGTGGGCGCCGACAAGTCGCGCGAGCGCCGTGGCGTGGCCGATGAGCGGCAGCAGCGCGGCGAGCTCCGGCCCGCTCTCGGCGCCGGTCAGCGCCAGGCGCAGCGGATGAAAGAGCGCCTTGCCCTTTCTGCCGGTCGCCGTCTTGATGTCGCTCGTCCAGGCCGCCCATGTGGTCTCGTCCCAAGGCTCCGACGGCAAAAGCTGCGCCGCGTCTTGCAGGAATGATTCATCCTCGCGGATCGGCTCGATCTCCGCGTCCACGACGCGCCACCATGTCAGAATATCGTCGAAACGCGCAAGATTGCCGCGCGCCGCGCGCCATAAGGGCTCCGCCTTGCGGCCGACGATCGTCAAGGCTTCCAGCCGCTCGCGCACGTCATCATATTCGTAGCGCGCGAGAGTCCGGTGCGTCAGAGTCTCAAGATCGGCGGGGTCGAAACGCGCCGGATTGCGCGAGACATGCGACAGATTGAACCTCTGAGCGAGTTCGTCGAGCGAGCGCACGGCGTGAATATTGTCGGAGGAGCCGGTCAGCGTCGCGAGCGCGGCGACGGCGAGGGGCTCATAGCCGTCTTCGCGCAGCGAGGCGATGGAGAGCGATCCGGTTCGCTTCGACAGAGCTTCGCCGCCCGCGCCGATAAGAAGATTGTGATGCGCGAAAATCGGCGCCGGCGCATGAGGCGCGAGCGCGCGCATGAGCTGCAACTGCACGGCCGTATTGGTGACGTGGTCTTCGCCGCGAATAACATGGGTGATCCGCATGTCGATGTCGTCGACGACCGAGGGCAGCGTGTAGAGAAAACTGCCGTCCTCGCGGATCAGGACCGGGTCCGACAGGGCCGAGCAGTCGATATGCGCCGGACCGCGCACAAGATCATTCCATTCGGCGACGCCCGGCTCGAGCATGAATCGCCAGTGCGGCTGCCGGCCCTCGGCTTCGAGCATCGCGCGATCAGACGCGCTCAGGCGCAGCGCCGCGCGATCGTAGACCGGCGGCAGCCCGCGCGCCTGCTGCATCTTGCGGCGCTTGTCCAACTCTTCCTGGGTTTCATAGCAAGGGTAGAGGCGGCCGGATCGCCGCAGGCGATTGGCGGCGTCCTCATAGAGCGCGACGCGCTCCGACTGGCGGAAAACCTCATGCGGAACGATGCCCAGCCAGGCGAGATCAATCTCGATTCCACGCGCGAATTCCTCGCTGGATCTAGCAAAATCAGTGTCATCGAACCGTAGCGCGAATCGTCCAAGGTTGGCGGCGGCGAACAGAAAATTGAATAGCGCGACGCGCGCGTTGCCGATGTGAATGCGGCCGGTCGGCGAAGGCGCGAAACGAACGATCGGAGAGGTCATGAGGAAGCTTCGTCAGGAGTTTCAACAGGGAATTCGGCAGCAGAGCTTCCAGCAGGAATTTTCAACAGCCGCGCGTCGGGAGAAGATTCTCGCGCCACCATCCTTTTGCCAAGACCCGGCGTCTTTGTCAGGCGGAATTTCGAAATGGCCGCGCCCCGGCGTCGCGCGCCGGAAGCCGAGCCACTCCGCTGGCGTTCGGCGTTGCGATTCTCTGCGTTACGACTCTTAAGAAAAAGCGCCGTTCATGATCCTGGCCTATATCTGCGCCGGCTGGTGCGCCGTCATTCTCATCCTCAATTTCACAAGCATGGCCCTGATGTCCCGAAAATGTCGGGCGCGGGAGCGAACTCTGCCGCCGCCGGACAATGCGCCGCCGGTAAGCATCGTGCGGCCCTTGCGCGGGCTGGAGCCCTTCAGCGAGGAGACGCTCGGCGCGACCTTCGATCTCGACTACCCCGATTATGAGATCATATTCTGCGTGCAATCGCCGAGCGATCCCGTCATTTCGCTGGTCGAGCGGCTGATCGCGGCGCATCCCGAGCGCGAGGCGCGGCTGCTCGTCGGCGACGATTATGTCAGCGCCAATCCCAAGCTCAACAACTGCGTCAAGGGGTGGGACGCGGCGCGGCATCATCATGTGATCCTCGCCGATTCCAACGCGCTGCCGCCGCGCGACTATATCCAGACCATGCTCGCCGCATTCCGTGACAACACGGCGATGAGCGTGTCGATGCCGATCGGTTCGCGTCCGAAAGGCTTTTGGGCGACGGTCGAATGCGCGATCCTCAATACATTCCAGGCGCGCTGGCAATATGGCGCCGAGGCGATTGGGGCCGCCTTCGCTCAGGGCAAGAACATGATGTGGCGGCGCGACGTGCTCGACAGAGCTGGCGGCATTCGCGCGCTGGCGAGTGAAATCGCCGAGGACGCCGCCTCGACCAAGGTCATTCGCGCCCAGGGAATGGATGTGCGCCTCGTCGACATGCCTTTCGAGCAGCCGCTCGGCCGACGCACGGCGCGTGAGGTCTATTCACGGCATGTGCGCTGGGCGCGGCTGCGGCGCGCGACCTTTCCCGCGCATTACATCCCGGAATTCATGAACGGCAGTTTTGCGGCGATCGTGTTCGGCGCCTACGCCGCCGTTCAGCTCGACGGCGGGATCTCCACGGTGGCGCTGGTCACGACGTTCATCATCTTTTCGCTGCAGGGCGGCGAGATCTGGCTGGCGCGCGTCTGCGGTTTCCCGCTCGACTGGCGCACGCCCTTCGCGCTTATGGTGCGCGACCTGATGCTGCCGGTGATGTTCATCGACGCGCTGCTCTACGACGATTTCGTCTGGCACGGCGCCGAGATGACGGTCCGCGAGGCGGAGGAGACGACGGGCTAGCCTGCCCGCGCGTCTTTCCTCACTCCGCCGCGTGCTGCTCCCGCACGCCGCGGGCGACGCGTTCCGCCTTCAAGAGCTCGGCCACCAAGAATGCGACTTCGATCGCCTGTTCGGCGTTGAGGCGCGGATCGCAATAGGTGTGATAGCGGTCGCGCAGATCGCTCTCGGAAATCGCCCGCGCGCCGCCCATGCATTCGGTGACGTCCTTGCCGGTCATCTCGAGATGTATGCCGCCCGCGTAGGATCCTTCCGCCTGATGCACGGCGAAGAAGTTGCGAATTTCCGACATGATCCGATCGAACGGCCGTGTCTTGTAGCCTCCGGCGCTGACCGTGTTGCCATGCATCGGATCGCAGGACCAGACGATGTTGCGGCCTTCGCGCGTCACCGCCCGCACCAGCGCAGGCAGCGCGTCCTCGATCTTGTCCGCGCCGAAACGGCAGATGAGCGTGAGCCTGCCGGGCTCGTTCTCGGGATCGAGCGCGTCGATGAGGCGCAGAAGCCCGTCGGGCTTCAGGCTCGGACCGCATTTCAGCCCAAGCGGATTTTTGACGCCGCGGACGAATTCGATATGCGCGCCATCTTCCTGACGGGTGCGGTCGCCGACCCAGAGCATGTGGCCGGAGGTCGCGTAATAGTCGCCTGTCGTCGAGTCGATACGGGTCAGCGCCTGTTCGTAACAGAGCAGCAGGGCTTCATGCGAAGTGTAGAAGTCGGTGCCGCGCAACTCCGGATGATGCTCCGGATCGAGACCGATCGCGCGCATGAAGCTTAAGGTCTCGGTGATCTGATCGGCGAGCTTCTGGTAGCGCTCGGACTGCGGGCTGCTTTTGACGAAGCCGAGCATCCAGCGGTGGACGTTTTCGAGATTGGCGAAGCCGCCCGCCGCAAAGGCGCGGATGAGGTTCAGCGTCGCCGCGGATTGCCGATAGGCGAGCAGCTGGCGCTGCGGATCGGGTTCGCGCGCCTGCGGGTTGAACGCGAGGTCGTTGATGATGTCGCCGCGATAGCTCGGCAGCTCGAGGCCGCCCTGCTTTTCGAGCGGCGAGGAGCGCGGTTTGGCGAACTGGCCGGCGATGCGCCCGACCTTCACCACCGGCGAGGCGGCGGCATAGGTCAGCACGACGGCCATCTGCAGAAAGACGCGGAAAAAGTCGCGGATATTGTCCGCCGAATGTTCCGAGAAGCTCTCGGCGCAGTCCCCGCCCTGCAGCAGGAACGCCTTGCCGGCGGCGACCTCGGCCAAGTGGCGCTTCAGATTGCGCGCTTCACCGGCGAAAACGAGCGGCGGGAACCCGGCAAGCTGGCGCTCCACGTCGGCGAGCGCCGCCTGGTCCTGATAGACCGGCGTCTGCTCGATCGGTAGATTCCTCCAACTGCCCGGCGACCAACGTTCCACTTCGCAAAACTCCGCAACATCAGGCCCGATAGGCGCTGGGGTCGTTCTCGCAGCGACGCCAGCGGCGCTTATAGAGGATTCTCGCCTCCAAAGCGACCCTCCGCTTGGCGGCGGCGATTTGGCGAAGCCCGGGGAGACCCGCTATAAAGCCGGGGCGCGAGCGCGGCCGAGAGCGAGGGGGCGAACCGGGGCGATGCCGTTCATTCTGTCGCAGTTCATCGAGGCGTCCCGCTGGCTCGGCGCGCTTGTCGTGCTGGCGGTCCACACGAACAATATGTTCACCAACCAGGCGGACATCATGAGCGCGCCGCACGGGCCGCTCGCCTATGTCTGGTGGTTCTACTCGGCCTTCGAGCTTGGGCATCAGGCGGTGCTCGCCTTCTTCGTGATGTCGGGCTATCTCGTCGGCGGCGCGGTGCTGGCGCATATGCGCAAGAATCAGGGCTTCCTGCGCGAATATTTCATTCATCGCGTGTCGCGAATCTATCTCGTCGTGGGGCCTGCGGTCGCGCTCACCCTCGTTCTTGATTCGCTCGGCAGGTGGCTGTTCGCCAGCAGCGGCGTCTACGAATGGCCGCTGTTCAAGGGCCATTTCTCCCCGGTTCTGTTTCTTGCAAGTTTTCTCAATCTGCAAGGCATCGCTTTCGACTATTTCGGCACCAACGGGCCGCTCTGGTCGCTCGCCTGCGAGTTCTGGTACTACGTCACCTTTCCGTTGCTGCTGCTGCCTTTCGCGCGCAATTACCCGCTGGCGCTGCGCTTTTTGGGTTTCGCGCTGGGCGCGGCGCTCTTCCTGGCGCTCTCGACGCCGCCGAGCTGGTTCAAATTCGGCTATATTCTTTGGGCCGGCGGCGCCTTCGCCACGCTGATCGGCCGGCCGATCATCCGCTCGCGCTGGCAGGCGCTCATCCTCTACGCCGCCGTCGTCACGGTCATCCGGCTAGTCGTGCGCGGACATCTTCTCGAGGCCCATCCTTGGCTCGCCGATGCTGGCGATCTTCTCGCGTCCGGCCTGTTCATCAATGTCCTGCTCGCCTTCCGCTACGGACCGTCCGAGGGTTTTTCGCTGCTGCGTCCGAAGTTCCACAAGACGCTCGCCGATTTTTCCTTCTCGCTTTACAGCATCCATATGCCGATCCTGATTTTCGCGCGCGCGGCGGTCGGCAGCACATTGGGGAATGACTGGGCGACGCAGCTCGCTACTCCGCAAAATTATGCCGTGGCCTTCTCGGTAATGGGGGTCGCCATCGTCGCCGGCTATTTCTTCTCCCGGGTCACCGAGGCGAAGACGGGCGCGGCGCGGCGCAAGCTTCGCGCCCTCCTCGACAGATGGGCGCCCGAGTCCGCCGCTCCGGCTCCGGCGCAGCAGCCCGTTGCGGCGCAGCCGCCGCAGCAACGGATCGAAGCCTAAAGCATTTTTCGCCGAAGGGGATGCCGGTTCGGCGTAGAAAATGCGTCAATTCAAGAAATGGCGGGCATTCATGAAATCCATAATTCATCAGTGCGCGCTAAGCCTGAGGCCTGAGCAGCCGTGACGGCGCGCGCATCGTCACGAGTTCTTCCGCCATCGTCGGATGCACGGCCATCGTCGCGTCGAAATCGCTCTTCGTCGCGCCCATCCGCAAGGCGACGGCGATGAGCTGCGCCATCTCCCCCGCCTCTGGACCCAAAATATGCGCGCCAAGCACGCGTCCATTCGAACCGTGGATGATCAGCTTCATATAAACGCGTTCGCCGCGTCCCGAGAGCGTCGCGCGCATGGGGCGAAACTGCGTCTCATAAATATCGATCGCGCCATGCTGCGCGAGCGCCTCGGCCTCGGTCAGTCCAACCGTTCCGATTTCGGGCGTGGTGAAGACGGCGCTTGGCGTCTGCGCGTAGTCGATCGTCGTCGGCGTCGCGCCGAAGACGCTGTCGGCAAAGGCTTGCCCCTCGCGAATGGCGACAGGCGTCAGATTGATCCGGTCGGTCACGTCGCCGACGGCGTAGATGGATTCGACGTTCGAGCGCGAGCGCTCGTCGACGGCGACGGCGCCGTTTTCGCGCAGCTCGACGCCCGCCGCCTCCAGGCCGAGATTCTGCGTCATCGGCCTGCGTCCCGTCGCGATGAGCAGGCAGTCGACCTCGAGCGGCGCGCCGTCGCTCATCTCGACCTCCAGAACGTCAGCGTTTTTCGTAATGCGCGTCGGCAGGGCGCCGGCCCGGTGCGCGACGCCCGCCGTCTTGAGCGCTTCGCAGAGACGCGAACGCAGGTCGTCGTCGAAGCCGCGCAGCGGCAGATCGGCGCGATAGGCGAGATGCACTTTAGCGCCGAGCCGCGCAAAGACGCTGGCGAATTCGACGGCGATATATCCCGCTCCAACGATCAGCAGCCTTTGCGGAAACTTCGGCAGATCGAAAATCTCGTTTGAAGATATGCCGAATTCGATGCCCGGAATGTGGGGGGCGAGCACCGGCGCGCCGCCGGTGGCGATGAGAATGTAGCGGGCGCGGGCGGAGCGGCCGTTGGAAAAACGCACGCCGTTTGGATCGGTGAGCGTCGCGCGCGCGCGGATGAGCTCGACGCCGGAACTCGCGAGCGTTTCAGCGTAAAGGTCTGAAAGGCGCGTGATCTCCTTTTCCTTTGCGGCGACAAGCGCCGTCCAGTCAAACGACACATCGCCGACGCGCCAGCCGAAACCGGCGGCGTCCTGGAAATCATCGCGGAAGCGGCTCGCCAGCACGTAAAGTTTTTTGGGAACGCAGCCGCGAATGACGCAGGTGCCGCCGACACGAAATTCCTCGGCGATCGCGACTTTCGCGCCGTGGCTGGCGGCGACGCGCGCCGCACGGACGCCGCCGGATCCGGCGCCGACGACGATAAGGTCATAGTCGAAGGTCATAAGGGGTCGCCCGATATGTTTCCCAGGATGCGCACGCCCTCGGCGCCGGCTATGAAGATCGCCGTTGCGAGTCCGATGAACAATCCGTGATCCACGACTCCGGGAATCGCCGAAAGCCGCGCAGCGAGGGCGTCCGGATCGTCGATGGCGCCGAACGCGCAATCGACGATGTAATGTCCCCCGTCAGTGATGAAGCGCTCGCCAGGCTCCGCTTCGCGCATTGTCAGCGGGCCGATGAGTCCCAGACCGCGCGCGACCCGTTCGATATGCAGCATGGTGGAGCGCGCGCCGAACCGATCGATCTCGACGGGCAGGGGGAAGGCGCCGAGCGTTCTTACTTCCTTCGTCGCGTCGGCGATGACGAACATGCGCGTCGAGGCGGCGGCGACGATCTTTTCGCGCAGCAGCGCGCCGCCGCCGCCTTTGATCAGGCGAAGCGCCGCGTCGAATTCGTCGGCGCCGTCGACGGTGAGATCGAGTTGCGGCGTCTCGTCGAGGGTGGAGAGCGATATCCCGAGGCTTTCGGCCTGAGCGCGGGTGCGCTCGGAGGTCGGCACGCAAACGACCTCCAGACCCTCCCTGACGCGGGCGCCGAGAAGATCGACGAAATGCGCCGCCGTCGATCCCGTGCCGAGCCCGAGCCGCATGCCATGCGTCACGGACTCGAGCGCCGCGCGCGCGGCGGCGCGCTTCATTGCCTCGGCGGAAAAGGCGCTCATGCGGACATTCGCTTGCCCAGGTCGATCGCTCATTTGGCCGGCGGCGTGCAGACCACCGATGTTTCGTTCAGCACGAAGCAGATCGACATCATGCCGGAACGCAGATCAACGCGGAATACGCCGCCTTCGCCGGTATGACGCGAAGCGACCAGCGCATATTCGCTGAAAACGCCGGCGCGCGCGCCTTCGCCAGGCGGATAGCACAGCGTCACGCCGATCGCTGCGCTTTCCTTCAAGCCGTATTGGCAGGCGCCGACCTCGCCATTGGAGCGGTCGAGGCGAAACACGCGATTGAGATCCGTCTGCGGCGCCGCCAGAAATTCGTAATTTCCGGCCGTCGCCATCGACGCCCCGGAAAGGGCGAAGACAAGCGCGCCGGCCGTCAAAGCTGCACGTCGGCGCGTATGGAAATGGCGCGTTCCACGCATATTTGCGCTCCCTGTCGCGAATCGGTCGGCGCAGTCTACACGCAGAGCCCTCGCGTGCGGAGGCGGCAAAATTCGCCTGTCGAATCAACGGCGCTTGATCCCGGGGGGCGGCGCGGCTACCCCCTGGGCTATGACAGCCCGCTTCCCTGTTCTCGTTTTCGATCTCGACGGCACATTGGCCGACACCGCCTATGATCTCATCGGCACGCTCAATGTGCTGCTCATGCGCGAGGGATTGACGCCGCTCGCTCTCGAGGCGGGGCGGCCGCTTGTCGGCGCCGGCGCGCGGGCGCTGATCGAGCGCGGCTTCGCCCATCAGGGCGCGCCGCTCGATCCTGAGCGCGCCGAGGGGCTGGTGCGCGACTTCCTGGTTTATTACGAGGCGCACATCGCCGACGAAAGCAGGCTGTTCCCCAGCGCGCTCGCGGCGCTCGATCGGTTCAAGGCGGCCGGCTTTCGCCTCGCGGTCTGCACCAATAAGCCTGAAGAACTGGCGCGGCTGCTGTTGCAAAAGCTTGCGGTGGCGGACCGCTTCGCGGCCATCTGCGGCCGCGGCAGCTTTCCCATGCATAAACCCGATCCGCGCACGCTGTGGCTGACGGTCGAGGCGGCGGACGGCGACCCAAGGCGCTCGGTGATGGTGGGGGATTCCAAGACCGATATCGATACCGCCCGCGCCGCCGGAACGCCGTCGGTGGCGGTGGATTTCGGCTATACCGACACGCCGGTCGCGGCGTTTTCGCCCGATCGCGTGATTTCGCATTTCGACGAGCTGTGGGATGCGGTCGCCTCGCTGGAAGAGGCGCTGTTCCAACGCGCGGTTGAGGCGTCTTGATCCTTGATCTTTTGAGCCCCGCTTCGCCGTCGAGGCCGGCGCCGCGCAAGTTACGGGAAAGGTTCGCACTATGGAGAAAATGCACTTCACGCGGATGGACCAGGGCACCGACGAAGACTTTCAGATCCTCAAACAGGTTCACGAGCACACGCTCAAGGAACTGCCGGACCGGCTCTTCGGACTGCTGCGCGATCTTGGCAAGGACACGGCCTATAACATCACGCGCTACGATCACTGTCTGCAATCGGCGACGCGCGCGCTGCGCGACGGCAAGGACGAAGAATATGTGGTCGTGGCGCTGCTGCACGACGCGTGCGAAACGCTTGGACCTTTCAACCATGGCGAGGTGATCGCCGCGATCCTGAGGCCCTTCATCAGCCGCGACAATTACTGGATGCTGGCCCAGCACGGCCTGTTCCAGACCTATTTCTACGCCGCCCACCTCGGCCTCGATCCGAACGCCCGCGACAAATTCCGCTCGGACCCGGCCTATGAGCAGACGATCGAGTTCTGCGCCAAATATGACGAAGTGTCGTTCGATCCCGCTTACAAGAACGAGCCGCTCGCGACCTTCGAGCCGATGGTGCGCCGCGTCCTGTCGAAGGAATGGACCCCGCCGTGAGCTGCCGGGGGCGCGGTGGCGCGGGACGCGGCGGCTCGGCCCAGGCTTGAGCCTCGGCGGCGGCCAGGGCGATCTCCGACGCCGAAGGGCGATCTCCGATCTTGACGGAGGGCGCCGGGCTCTCCTACAGGATGAGGATCGATCGCCGATGGCGACGGGCGGCTAGCTCAGCGGGAGAGCACTCCCTTCACACGGGAGGGGTCACAGGTTCAATCCCTGTGCCGCCCACCATTGAAAACAAAGATTTAGGCTAAAATCTAAAGCTGGGCCGTTAGAGCGCGTCACCAAATAGTCCCCGCACAAACTGGTTAGAGTCAGGTCCTACCATCATTTGGCGCCCGCCTTCGGCTTGACCGAGAGGATCATGCCTTTTGGCTATCAGAATTAGCTAAAAATGATAAGCAAAATCTCTTGCCTCGTGTTCACGCGAGACAAGGCTATTTGATTTGAACGTTCCGAGCGCCGTGAGAGACTAGCCTTTTTGCGCCTAGCCGGTTCAACGCTATTTGCGTAGAGTATCAAAATCCTGCAGGAACGAGACTCAAAATGGCGCTGGCCCCGACGGACTTCGACACAAGCGAAGCCGTTACCTACCACTACGACCAGTTCCCGCCAAACGAGTTGGACTATCGGTTGATGGTCAAGCCCTTGTCCGCGGCGGCCGCAGCCTTGGCGCGCTACGACCAGATGCTCAAGGGGATGCACAACAGCGAAATCCTTCTTGCGCCCCTGCGTAGCCAAGAGGCTGTGGTCTCCTCCAGAATGGAAGGGACAATCAGCACCCTTGATGAGGTCCTTCGCTACGAAGCAGATAACGAAGACGGTGGCGAAAGAGTTGAAGAGCGCCACCGAAGCGAAGCGATAGAGGTGTTTTTATATAGCCGGGCGATGAAAGTCGCTCAGAACAGCATGCAGGAAGGCCAGCCGTTATCGAGCTGGCTGCTGCGCGCTTGCCATCGGGTGCTACTCGGATTCGGGCGAGGGGCGAGCATGTCCCCCGGTGAATACAAGACGGAACAGAACTACCTCGCAGACCGAGTTAGGCGAAAAATTCTGTTCGTGCCGATCAGCCCTGAGAGATTGCCGGAAGGCATGGAAAAGCTATTCGAGTTCATCGACAATGAAGAATGGGAAATTCTGACTAGAACCGCACTGGCGCATCTGGAGTTTGAGGCACTCCATCCTTTCAAAGACGGAAATGGGCGCATCGGTCGCATGTTGATACCACTTATGTTGTGGCGCTTCGGCGCTCTTTCTCAGCCCTACTTCTATATGAGCTCATATTTTGAACAGAGGAGGGATGAATATATTGACCGCATGCGCCATGCTTCTTCATCTAGAGCATGGGTAGAGTGGGTTATTTTTTTCTTGGAGGCGCTAGAAGCGCAAGCGAACGCCAACCTTGCAAAGGCGGAAGAAATTAAAAGTCTTTATGAGGACATGAAAGTGAGATTTAGAGATATTCTTTCTTCTCAGTGGAGCACGACGGCGCTCGATTTTGTGTTTACACGACCCGTTTTCCGCAACAACGTGTTCACCCATAAGACAGACATACCCAACGCCACCGCTCACCGATTTACACGAGCGTTGGCTGAGAATGGTTTGTTACGAACCATCGAACCGTCGTCTGGCCGACGTCCAGCACTCTATTCTTTTGAGCCTCTGCTCGCGCTGGTGCGTGCGTGAAAAAAAACGCCCCGCCTGTCCATCCGAGGTCCGGGCGTCCGAAGGGACAACTCAATGCCTGCCTTCGCCGTCTCGCGCCAAATGGAAAGAGCGGCCGTCATCTCCGCGTGCGGCGCGTATCGTTACAGTCTCACGCGCAGATGGGGCGGCGCGCCGCTTCTGTCCTTCGTCATGCTCAATCCGTCGACGGCCGACGCTAAAAAGGACGATCCGACAATTCGTCGCTGCATCGGCTTCGCGCGGCGCGAAGGCGCCGGCGGACTCATCGTCGCCAATCTTTATGCGCTGCGCTCGCCCTCGCCCGAGGCGCTCTGGGCGGCGCGCGATCCGATTGGCCCACAGAATCGGCGCACGCTCGTTGGCCTCGCGGCGCAAGCGGTCGCTCAGTCGGCGCCCATCGTCTGCGCCTGGGGGGCGCTGGCCCGACAAGATCAAATCGACGGCGCGCTGCGGATGTTTCACGCATCGGGCGCGCGTCTCGCCTGCCTCGGCAGGACGCAGCGCGGCGCGCCGCGCCATCCGCTCTATGTTCGCGCCGACCAGCCGCTGGAGAGCTTTCCGTAAAAAGCCGCGCCGCGCCTGCGCGCTCGGCCTGAAGCTTCATGCGCAATGTGAAAGCGCCAAGGCCGGAAACAGGGTCCATGCCCCCGCGACCAGAGCCGCGACCGCGAGAATGATGCTGATGTGCGCGACAAAGGGAGAGGCGGAGCGAAAGCGCGGCGAGCGCAGCGCGACGAGAACGGCGACAAGTATAAAAAGCGCGACAGAAAACGCGAGCGTCATGGCGGCCTGGAAGAGCGTCGCGCCATTGACTTGGATGTGTTGCCAGCCGGCCGCGCAACCGGCGCCCTCGAGCCCATAGAGGGCGCTGAACACGGCGAGCCAGACGAGCATGGCGATGACGATCCGAACGATTTCCTTCATGTCAGATAGCTCGAGAATTGCGTCGCGATGAGGCTGGTCGCGGCGACGAAGACCGCGTAATCGGTCCAGAGGCGCACAATGTTGACGTTGGATGTTCGCGGGCGCGCCGCGCCGCCGCGCCAGGTTCGGTATGTGAGCGAGCAAATCATGATCGCCGCGATCGCAGCATGAATGAGCGCATAGGCGATCATCACGAAAATCGTCGCGCCATAGGCGTAATCCGTCAGTTGGCCTGCGCGCGTTAGCGTCATCGCAAGCGCCGCCATCGTCATGGCGGCGCCGGCGAGGCCGAGGAGAATTCCAAGCGAGGGCGGCGAGCCGCGCGAAGCGGCGCGCGCCGCGACGTGGAGGCCAATGGCCGCCGCCGCCGCGCCGATGAGGCCGAGGGCCAGTTCGAGAACGGATAGCGACAGCCATTGGGGCGGCGGCCAATTGGGGCCGACGGTCCAAAGAAAAGCATATCCGAAGAAGAGAGAGCCAAAGAGAACCGTGTCCGCGACAAGCAGGAAGACCGATCCCCACCAGCCGGGAGACCGATCAGTCTCGATGGCCTGGGGCAGAAGCGTCGCCCGCCCGACATTCTGAAATCCAGGACAGTTCGCCGCGTGTTGCGACCAGCCCCAGCGCAGCGACAGGCCGACGACGAACAGCAAGGCCAATGGGATGACCCAATACACTCGTATCAAAGCGCCGAGAAAAGCCGCTCCGGTGGCCGCCGCAAGCGCGATAGGCAGCGTCGAATTGCCGGGGAAGATGACCAGAGCTTCAGGCCTTCCGCTCGCAGCGTCGACGGTCAACGTCTCGCGCAACTCTCCGCGCGGCGCGCCAAGAAAATATTCGCCGCGGGCGATTTTGTTCGCGAGCTCCGGGTCCCTCGCCAGCTGCTCACGATCGTAGACGATCGGTATGCTGGCGAAGTTATATGCGGCTGGCGGCGTCGGCATCGCCCATTCCAGCGTCCCGGCGCCCCAGGGATTGCGAGACCCTCGGATCGCGAGAAGCGCGTGCAGCGCAATGTCGAAGACCACCATCGCGACGCCGATCGCCATGACGAAAGCGCTGATCGAGGACATCAGATTGATCACGCTCCAGCCGGCGTCCTCGGGATACCAGGCGATCCGCCGCCGCTGGCCGAGGAGGCCAACCCAATGCATCGCCAGAAAGGCGCCGTTGAATCCGAGAAAAATGAGCCAAAAGGCCATCTCGCCGATTCGAAAGAAACGCTTGCGGCCAGTGAGCTGAGGTAGCCAGTAATACAGCCCCGCAAGCATCGGAAAGACGAATCCGCCAAACAGCACATAATGCAGATGCGCGGTGATGAAAGCCGTGTCATGCGCCTGCCAGTCGAACGGCACGATCGCCACCATGACTCCGGTCAGGCCGCCAATGACGAAGGTGAAAAAAAAGCCAATGATGTAAAGCATCGGCAGCGTCAGGCGCGGCTGACCTTTCCAGAGCGTGCCAAGCCAGGCGAAGATCTGAATCCCTGTGGGAACCGCGACGAGCGTCGAGGCGGCCGAGAAGAACGCCAGTCCCATATGCGGGATGCCTGTCGCGAACATGTGGTGCACCCAGAGCCCGAAGCTCAGGAATGCGAGCGCGACAACCGCGGCCACGATCCAGCGGTAGCCAAGCAGCGTCGTGCGCGCCATCACCGGAAGAACGGTGGAGACGACGCCGGCGGCGGGCAGGAAGATAATGTAGACCTCGGGATGGCCGAAGAGCCAAAAGAGGTGCTGCCAGAGCAGGGGACTTCCGCCGAGCGCGGATTCGAAAAAGGGAAATCCGAAGGCGCGCTCCAGTTCCAGCAGAATGGAGCCGAGGATCAATGGCGGAAAGCCCATCAGAATCATCAGCGCCGTAACGAGTGCATACCAGGCGAAGATCGGCATGAGGTCCAGCGACATGCCTGGCGCGCGAAACTTCAGGATCGAGACGCAAATCTCGACGGCCGCGGCGATGGCTGACACTTCGACGAAGGTGACGCCGATGAGCCAGAAGTCGGCGTTGACGCCCGGCGAATGCGCGCTCGAAGACAGCGGCGGATACATGAACCAGCCGCTGTCTGGCGCAAGGCCGGCCAGCAAGGCGAAGATCAGCATCAACCCGCCGAACACGTAACACCAGAAGCCATAGGCCGAGAGGCGCGGATAAGCGAGATCGCGCGTGCCCAGCAGCTTCGGCAGCAGATACACGGCCGCGCCTTCGAACAGCGGAATCGCGAAGAGGAACATCATCACTGTTCCATGCATCGTGAAGATCTGATCGTAGATCGCGGGCGCGACGAACGCCGAACGCGGCGTGGCGAGTTGTGTTCGGATCAACATTGCGAGGACGCCGCCGATCAGAAAGAAGAGCGTCGCGACAAGAAGAAACATTCTCCCGATATCGCTGTGATTGACGGTCGAAATGACGCCTCTCCAGCCGGGCTGCGAAGACCAGATGCGACTGAGGGCGCGATGGCGCGCGAGCGCGTTCATTCTCTTGCGCGCCCGAGGAAGGCGCCCCAGCCCGCCGGATCATGCGCGATCACGGTGAAGGCGTCGCCGCTGTATCCGGGGCCGCTGAATTCGGCGTCGACTCCTTGATATTCTCCCGGCTCCGCGGCTTCGATCCTCAGGACGTTCACCTGCCCCGGAATGGCGTCGAGCTTACCGGCGAGCCGAGGGGCCCAGAAACTGTGGACCACGTCGAGCGAGGTGATCTCGACGTCGACGGGCCGGCCGGCGGGGATGTGCAGAACGCCCTGCGTGCGCAGTCCGGCGGCGTCAGCGTAGCCGAAGCTCCAGGACCACTGACGCGCCTCTGCGCGCACCCTCACGACCTCTTCGCCGCTTTTGGGAAGAAGCGTCTCCCCCAGAACCAGCCCATAGATCAGAAGCGCGGCCAGTGTGACGAGCGGAAAGGCGAGACCGAGGCCATACAGCCAGAAGCGCTCCTGTCGATGCTCGCTCTGACGAGGGGCGGGCGTTCGCCGAAAGGCGATCAGCAGCAGGAGCATCACCAGGGCAAAAATCGCCGCTGACCCCGCCAACATCGTCCACCACAGCGTCGCTATGCGTGCGGCGGCCGGGCCCGCCGGATCGACTGTTGATAGATCTCCGGCGCAACCAGCGACCGCCAGAGGCGTTAAAAGGACGAGACGACGCGCGGAGGAACGCCGGTGGCGAACAAACGAAACGGTAAGAAGCGAGGCTTCATCGATCCGATCGAACAGCTTCCAGAGTTTTACGAAACCGAATCTCGAGTGGCGGTGCTTGGCCATCCAATTCACGCAATGTCCGTCGCCTTTCCGATCGCGCTGACATTCACCTTGCTCGGCGCCGATCTCTTTTACTGGTGGACAGGCGATGCGTTCTGGGCGCGCGCCGGCGTGTGGTCGGCGGGCGGCGGCTTTCTGCTCGGCCTCTTGGCGGGGCTGTCCGGAACCGCGGAATTGTTGCTCGTCGCCGGCATACGCGCCAGGACCGCGGCCTGGTCGCATTTCATTCTTGCCGTATTGCTGCTCGCGCTTCTCGGCGTGAACTGGGGCTATCGGCTGCACGACTACCAAGCCGTCGTGCTGCCCTACGGACTTCTTTTGTCGATCTTTTGCGTGATCATGGCGTCGGTGACCGGATGGCATGGCGGCAAGCTCGTCTTCGACTATCGGCTGGGCGCCAAAAAGGGGAGCTGACCGCCCTGCGGCTGCGAGAGCCAGAGCGGAAAGCGAAGCTCGCTGAAGTCAGGCTTGTCGAGCACGAGAAACAGGATCGCGAGGATCGGAACAAACGTCGCCATGGTCTGTAGGGCCGGATGCGGCGGCCGATGAAGGCCATGGGTTTCCTCCATCAATGTGACCGTGTGCCCAACCCACCCGTGGGTGAAAACCAGAACGCCGACGAAGACCAGCTTCAAAAGCATCCATGGCGTGAATGCGTCGCGCAGAAAGACCAGCACTGTCCCCGAGGCCACCGCTAGTACTGCGGCGGGCGTTACGCCAAGCGTATAGGCGAAATGCGTATAGCGCCGGATTCGCCCATAATCCGCCTGGCTGATCGCCGGGTCGTGGCGCGACAGCATCAGCGGCAGGGCGATGAGGCCTGCGCACCACAGCGCAAGGGTTAAGACGTGGAACGCCAAGAAATGGGGAGCAAGCGGCGTGAGCGAGCCGATCACCGAAGGCGATCCAGGGCTTTCGCGCAGTTAAGCGCCGCTTCAGCATCCGCGCTGCTCGGAGGAAGAATGCACACATCCATGGGCGCGGGGACGGCGATCAATGTGCGATTAACCACGGGCGCTTTCGAAGGAAAAATTCAAAACTGTAACGATTGAAGCTGCGCTGTGTTCCCAATCCAGAGCTAATCTTTACGCGAGGCGTTGGCCAAACGCGGCGTGAATGAAGCGAACCGCTGCGTTGAAGCTGAGGGGGCGGTTCGATCTTTTGCGCCGGCGCTTACGGCTGCTCCATCAGCTCCTCGGCGGTAAGCCGGGTCAGCGTCTGCCGGCGCCTCTTGGACGCGTAGCTGGGGTAGGCGAGCCAGATGACTCCCGCCAGCAAGATGAACGTCATCGCGCCGAACAGAAAGGCGTCGTTGAGCGCCAGGATCCCGGCCTGCTGGCGGATGAGCTGCGCTGCCCGAGCGCGCGCCGCATTCGGCGACATGCCCATCGCCTGCATACGCTCGAGGAACGAGGCGAGCAGGTCGAGCGAGGCGAAGCGGCGTCCGCCGAAATGATCGGCGAGGTCGAGCTGATGGAAGGGCGTGCGGCGGAAAAAGAGAACGCCGAGCAGCGTGATGCCCATGGCGCCGAACACCGTGCGCAGCATCGCGAGCTCCTCCGCGGCGCGGATCAGTCGTTCGCCGGCGAGCCCGGTCATGGCGAGCGTCGCGAGCGGCGCAAAGAACATCGCGAGCGAAAAGCCGAAGAAGAACATCGGCGTCGTGACACTATCGAAAGAGGCGCTCTTGTCGTAATGGCCGAGCCACACGAATGTCACCGCGAGGCCGATGAAATTGAGGAAAATGATGAGTCGCGCGTCGACGTTTCTCGTGATCTCATGCACAACGGCGGCGGCGGCCATCGCAAGAAAAATCATGGCCAGATAGACCATGCCGGCGAGCGAAGACGTGTAGCCGAGCAGCACCTGCAATTGTACGATGAACACCGAAAGCAGGCCCTGAATGATCAGAAAGCCGATCAGCGAACAGAATGTCGCGATCGCGAAATTGCGGTGCAGAAACAGCCGCAGGTCGAGGGCGGGCCGCCGCTCGCCGAACTCCCAGAAGATGAACATCGGCAAAGCGAGGAGAACGACCAGCAGCAGCCATGCGAGCACGGGCGAGGCGAACCAGTCGAAATCATTGCCCATGTTGAGAATCGTCTGCACCCCGAGCAGCACCGTCGCGAGCAGAATGAAGCCGATCGTGTCGAAGCGCGTCATCCGGCGCTCAAAGCCGCTCCCATAGAACAGCGCAGCAACAACGCCCGCCACGGGTAAGGCCACCACGACGTTGGAATAAAACAGCCAGCGCCAGTTGAAATATTCGGCCCAGAAGCCGCCCATGAAGACGCCGATGGTGAAGGGCGCCATGCTCATGACGCCCCAAAAGCCGACGCCGAGCGTGCGCTGATCATCCGGATATTGCGCAAGCGTCACCGATTGCGTGAGCGGAAGGGCGACGCCGCCGATCAGGCCGAGCAGGAAGCGCATCGGCGCGAAAAACCAGATCGTCTCGCTCGCCGCGCACATCAGGGAAACGGCGGCATAGGCGACGAGGGCGCCGATCAGCACGCGATAGGCGCCAAGCCGCCCTGAAAGCCACCGCGATAATGGAAGGCCGAGTGCGATGCCGACCATATGGTCGGTCGTCGCCCAGGTGCCGTAGCTCGGCGTCACGCCCTCGAGGCTTCCGGCGGCGTAGGGCGCGAGCACCGTGTAGCCCGGCACATTCGACAACATGACGACGTTCGCCGCCCCCGCCGCGACGTTGAGCAGCAGGAATCGCCAGCCTTTCATGCGCTCTGTTTCGTTCACGATCCTTCTGCTCCGGACGGACGCACGAACTCACCTCGATGCTTCAGCAGTTTAGAACGGCGAAGCTTCATCCGTTTGCTCATTTGCGTGTGCGAGTCATCGCTGAAAAAGGCGCTTTTGTCACGAAGCCTCTGGGCGCCAGAATCCCCAAAAGCTTGCCAATAGGCCGCGGCATGGGTCATACAAGCCGCCTTCACGAGGAGAAGGCGCATGACGGGCATATGGTTTCAGGTCGCGCTCATCTTGGGTCTTGCGCTCATCTCCGCGATGATCGCCGCGAGATTTCGTATCTCGACCGCGTTGACCGAAATCATCGTCGGCATGTGCGCGCGGACGCTGTTCGCCGCGACGGTCGGCGCCGAAATCTTTAGCGCCCAGGAGCCTTGGGTCAAAACGCTCGCCGGATTGGGCGCCATCGCGCTGACGTTTCTCGCGGGCGCCGAACTCGATCCCGACGTTTTTAAGCTGAAGTGGAAGGAGGCTGCGTCGGTCGGCGCCGCGAGCTTCCTCGCGCCCGCCATCGGCTGCTGGGCGGTCGCCTATTATCTGCTGGGCTGGGAGAGTTCGCCGGCGCTGCTTGCCGGCATCGCGCTCGCCGCCACCTCCGTCGCCGTCGTCTATACGGTGATGATGGAATATGGCTTTAACCGCACCGATTTCGGCAAAACGATTCTCGCCGCCTGTTTCATCACCGATCTCGGCACGGTCGTGACGCTCGGCCTCGTATTCGCGCCCTTCACCTGGAAGACCGCCGTGTTCGTCGCAGCGGTCGGCGCGGCGTTCGTCGGACTGCCGCGGGCGACGCCTGTGATCTTTGCGAAATTCGGCGGACGCCCCTCCGAATTCGAGACAAAATTCCTGTTCTTCGCGCTGATGGCGCTCGGCGCGCTCGCGACCTGGGCCGGGAGCGAAGGCGTCTTGCCGGCCTATCTGATCGGCATGGCGCTCGCGGGCTGCGTCGGGCGCGACCATGCGCTCATTCGCAGGTTCCGGGCGGTGACCATCGGCCTGCTGACGCCCTTCTATTTCATCCGAGCCGGATACTTTGTCTCCATCCCGGCCGTTCTCGCCGCGCCGCTTGGCGTCGCCGCCTTTCTTGCCGTCGAGATGGCGACCAAGGTCGTCAGCGTCTATCCCGTGGCGCGCCGATTCGGGTCGCCGCACAAGGACGCCATGTATACGACGCTGCTGATGGCCTCCGGCCTCACATTCGGCACGATTTCGGCGCTTTTCGGCCTGTCAAACAATATCATCGACGAAAACCAATATTCGACGCTCGTCGCCGCGATCATCGCGACGGCGATCGTGCCCACGATGATTGCGAATAGTCTTTATTTGCCGCGCCATCGGCTGCCACGAGAGGCGGCGCCGCAGCACGTTCATTCCGCGGAGCCGGAGAAGGAGTCCGTCCTCGAAGGATAAATGCGACTTGATTCCCAGCGGGCGCGATGCAATCAACGTCCCCATTGTCGCTCGAGGAAGCGCGCCTGCCGCGTGGCGCGCCTGCGGTACGCCTCGAAGCGGGGACAACAGGAAGGACAATCTGAATGCGCATCATTCTGAGGCTGTCGGCTGTGCTGGCATTTTTTGCGCTCACGCCGGCTTTCGCTCAAGGAACGCCTGAACAGCGCGAGGCCTGTGAAGGCGACGCGAATCGCGTCTGCGAGGCGTATATTCCGGACGCCGTCGCCATCGAGCGATGCCTGAGAGCCAATGCGGGATCGATCAGCGCCGCCTGCAAAGCCGAACTCGGCCTCGCGTCGGCGAGCGGCAAAAAGCGCAAGCGCTAATAACGCGCGGCGCAACGCGTCGCGGCGCCCTCAATCCGCGCCTTACGCATCATCAGGTCGCGACGGCAAGCCGTCTTTCGGCGAGCCGCGCGGCTTCGGCGCCTGACAACATCGCGCCGTTGAAGCCATGCTCGCCGCCGAAAGCCGAGGCGAGATAGAGTCCGGCGATCGGCGTTTGCGGCGTTCGCGGAAATCCCATCAGGATCGGTTCTTCAGCGGGCAGCGCCGCAAAGCCGTACACCGCTCCTTCCGGCGTGTTGAGATAGCTCGCCATCGAATAGGCGTTGAGCAGCATCCGCGTCGTGACCAGACCGGAAAAGCCGGGATAGTCGCGCTCGAGAGAAGCCTGTAGGGCGTCGAGCCAGCGTTCGCGGCGCGCAAGCGCCGCGTCGCGCGGCAGATCGCGCCAGTTGTCGATGCGATCCAGGCCAAGCACGCTGACGAGGATCGGCGGCTCGTCCCAAAGACCTGAGTCGACCGCGGTGAAATTGGCGATCGTATGGAGGGGCAATGCCCCCTTGGGATCTTCCGCCATCGCGCCGGCGCCATCGCCATATTGATCGAAGCGCCGCATGTCGGGCGGCATGACGACCGTCGTGAAATTCGTCAGCCCAACCGTGGAGGGTTTCGCGCTCAAGCCGAAATTGGCTGAAAACAGCGAGGTCGAAAGCCGGCGGGACCCGAAGGTCTCCTCCATTTTCGCGCGCGCTGGCGCGTCCATCATCGTCGCCGCCTCCGAAGGCGCGCAATTCGCCATCGCCACGCGCGCTTCAATGCGTTCCTCGCTGTCGCCGGCGCGCCGCGCGACATGGCGTATGGCGACCACATTGCCGTCCGCATCGGTCTCGATGGCGTTGACCTGCCGGCCCATGCGCACCACGCCGCCGGTCTTGGTGATCGCCTTCGCGAGCTTGAGGCTCAACTGTCGCGAGCCGCCTTTGATATAGGCGCCGCCGGACGCGATATAGCCGCCCTGCGCGAGCGCGTAGAAAATCCACCACAGTCGGCGCGGGTCGTCGCCGTAATAAGCGAGATTGGCGCCGAGCGCGCATTTCAGGGCCTCGCAGCCGGCGAAATCCCGCTCCATGATCTCGTGCAATGAATTCTGCCAGCCGGCGGCGGCCGGCGCGACTTCCCAAAGTCCGCGCGCCAATTTGGCGAAGGAGCTTTCCTCGCGCGCCTGTTTCAAGGTCCACAGCGCATCGTGAATCTGCTCGACCTCGCCGAGAAATCTTTGGATGGCGGCGCGTTTGTCGGGGAACCTGGCGGCGAGCGCCTCATAGGCGGCCGCAAAGCCGAAAGGCAGTTCGAAGGCTTCGCCGACCGGCCCGCCGCGCACCTTATAAAGGGCGCCGGTGGGCAGCCATTCGATTTCGTCGAGAATCCCCAGGCGGCGCAGGATGTCGTGCTTCACGTCGCGAGGGTTGCGCGCGTCGGAGGTCTGATGAAGCGAGGCTTCGACGGTCAGCGGACCGACCTTGTAGACCGACGCCGCGCCGCCCAGGCTGAAATTGCGCTCTAACAGGCAGACGCTGTAGCCGGCATGCGCAAGCAGCGCGCCCGCCGTCAATCCGCCCAGTCCCGAGCCGATCACCACGGCGTCGAATTTCTTGTCGCTCATTCCGAATCGTCTTTGCCGCTGAAAGATCGCCACTCTATCCCGCCACGCCCCTCTGGCGAAAGGCGGCGGCTGACACAAGATAGGACCCAAGCCAAGAATCTTAGACAAGGCGCTGGCGATGGCCGATGCGAACTTCCCCGTAACCCACACCGACGCCGAATGGCGCGCGCTTCTCACGCCCGAGCAATATGACGTCATGCGCGGACATGGCACCGAACGTCCGGGAAGCTGCGCGCTCAATCATGAAAAGCGTCGCGGCGCATTCAACTGCGCCGGCTGCGGCCAGCCGTTGTTTCGCTCGGGCGAGAAGTTCGAAAGCGGCACCGGCTGGCCGAGTTTCTTCGATCCGCTTCCCGGCGCGCTCGGCTCGACCGTCGATCGCAGCTATGGCATGGTGCGCACGGAAGTGCATTGCAGCCGATGCGGCTCGCATCTCGGGCATGTGTTTAACGATGGCCCGCCGCCGACCGGCCTGCGCTATTGCATCAATGGCGTCGCGCTCGATTTTCAGCCGGAGTAGGCGTCAAAAGACTATCGGCCTTCGTGATCGCCCGATAGAGTCAAGGCTGCGACGCTGACTGCGACAAATATTTTTTTAAGGACGTCGCAACGAATGCTGCGCCTGCTGGCTTGCGGTTTCTTCGGATAGGTAAGGACGGGCCTCGGTTTCTTCCCAGCGCCGGCGCCGAGCCTGTCCAGACCCGTCGCATCAGCTTTTCGGGCGTGTAGGAAACGTCACAATTCTTGTAGCGAATGCGCGCATTGATCGGTGTGCGCGCAGCCTGCCTTAGCCCGTTCTATCGGGCAGGTGAAGGATAGGCAGTCGGCCCGGCTTGTCGAATAAGCGATTCGCCCCGCGCGTGCGTCGCGCGAGCGGGAGCCGCATCGCGGCGCCCATGACGTCGTCACGCCGCTCACGGCTCTGCCGGCTTGACGATCAATTTTGATTCCCGTCATACGAGGTGTCCGCCAATGAATTTTCAGTAAGCGGATTCATGCGCGCGTCGGCTCGTTGCGGCGAACCGCGGGCCTTGATGCGCGAATTGGAGAAAACGACGGTCGCAAAAAAGGCTGCAGCCTGCATCGGCAGGATTTCAGCCCGGTCGGCCGGGAGCGGGATCGGCGGCGCCGACGCTCGGTTCCCGATGACCGAAAAAAACGAATTCTGGGCTTGTGCGACGCAGGCCTGATAGGGAGTGGACTGCATGTCAGAACGGTCAGCCGCCGCGCCGGGCGCGAGCGGAAAGGACAACCAGCATCTTGCGCCGAAGTCCGACATCGAGATTTCGCAGGCCGCCAAGATGCGGCCGATTATCGACGTCGCGCGGGACAAGCTCGGCATCCCGGCCGAACATGTGCAGCCCTACGGCCACTACAAGGGCAAGATCTCTCTCGACTACATCTCCTCGCTCGACAGCCAGGCCGACGGCAAGCTGATCCTGGTCACGGCGATTACGCCGACGCCCGCCGGCGAAGGCAAGACGACGACGACCGTCGGCCTCACGGACGGTCTCAATCACATCGGCAAAAAGGCGCTGTGCTGTTTGCGCGAGCCCTCGCTCGGTCCCTGTTTCGGCGTCAAGGGCGGCGCCGCCGGCGGCGGCTATGCGCAGGTCGTGCCGATGGAGGACATCAACCTCCACTTCACCGGCGACTTCCACGCCATCGGCGCGGCGAACAATCTGCTCGCGGCGCTGATCGACAATCACATCTATTGGGGCGGCGAGCCCAAGATCGACTCGCGCCGCGTCGCTTGGCGTCGCGTCGTCGACATGAACGACCGCGCATTGCGCTCGATCGTGTCGTCCCTCGGCGGCGTCACGAACGGCTTCGCCCGCGAGGACGGATTCGACATCACCGTCGCTTCGGAAGTGATGGCGATCTTTTGCCTCGCTTCGGACTTCGCCGATCTGCAGCGGCGGCTCGGCGACATTATCGTCGGCCAGACCCGCGACAAGAAAAGCGTGCGCGCCTCGGAAGTGAAGGCGGCGGGCTCCATGGCCGCGCTGCTCAAGGACGCGATCGCGCCCAATCTGGTGCAGACCTTGGAGAACAACCCGGCCATCATCCACGGCGGGCCTTTCGCCAATATCGCGCATGGCTGCAATTCGGTGATCGCCACGAAGGCCGGCCTGAAGCTCGCCGACTACGTCGTGACGGAGGCGGGCTTCGGCGCCGATCTCGGCGCGGAGAAGTTCTTCGACATCAAGTGCCGCAAGGCGGGCCTCAAGCCGGATATCACGGTGATCGTCGCGACGATCCGCGCGCTCAAGATGCATGGCGGCGTCGCCAAGGACGATCTGAAGGCCGAGAATGTCGCCGCGGTCGAGAAGGGCTTCGAGAATCTGAAGCGCCATATCGGCAATGTCCGCAAATTTGGCGTGCCGGTGCTCGTCTCGATCAACAAGTTCTCGTCCGACACCGCGGCCGAGATGGCGGCGCTCGACAAGCTCTGCAAGGCGGAAGGCGTCGAATGCGTCGTCGCCGACAACTGGGGCTCCGGCGGCGCCGGCGCGGCGGATCTCGCCAAGGCGGTCGTCAACACCATCGAGACGCAGCCCTCGAACTTCAAGCCGCTGTATCCGGACGACATGCCGCTTGCCGAAAAAGTGCGCACGATCGCCAAGGAGCTCTACGGCGCCGCCGATATCTCCTATGATTCGAGCATCAAGGCGCGCTTTGCCGAACTGGAGAAGGAAGGCTTCGGCAACTTCCCGGTCTGCATCGCCAAGACGCAATACAGCTTTTCGACGGATCCAAACGCCAAAGGCGCGCCTTCGGCCTTCACGATCCCGATCCGCGAATTGCGTCTCTCCGCGGGCGCCGAGTTCATCGTGGTGGTGTGCGGCGACATCATGACGATGCCAGGACTGCCGAAGGTCCCAGCCGCCAACAACATCTACGTTGACGACTCCGGCCGCATCGCCGGCCTGTTCTAGCGCATTCCCGGCGTCATCGACGCCGCGCCATCTGAATCCCGCCGCTCGAAAGGAGCTTGAGAAATGTTGAATTCCAGAATTCCCGGCAAGAACTTCCTGTTTGTGCCGGGCCCGACCAATCTACCCGACCGCATCGTGCGCGCCATGTCGGTCGCGTCCGAAGATCATCGCTCGCCGACGTTCCCCGATCTCGTCAAGCCGCTCTTCCCCGGCCTGAAGAAGGTCTTCGGCACCGACAAAGGCCATGCCTTCATTTTCCCGGCGTCGGGCACCGGCGGCTGGGAAGCCGCGATCACCAACACGCTGTCGCCCGGCGATAAGGTTTTGGCGCAGCGCTTCGGCCAGTTCTCCCATCTGTGGATCGATCTGTGCAAGCGCCAGGGCCTGGAGGTCATCGTGCAGGAGCGCGAGTGGGGCACCGGCAATGATCCCGAACTGATCGAAGAAGCGCTGAAAGCCGACAAGAATCACGAGATCAAGGCGGTTCTCGCCACGCATAATGAAACGGCGACCGGCGTGACCTCCGACATCGCCGCGGTGCGCAGGGCGATGGACAACGCCAAGCATCCGGCGATGCTCTTCGTCGACGGCGTGTCGTCGGTCGCGTCCATTGATTTCAAAATGGACGAATGGGGCGTCGACGTGATCGTGTCGGGCTCGCAGAAGGGCTTCATGCTGCCGGCCGGCCTGCTGCTCATGGCGGCGAGCCAGAAGGCGATCGACGCCGGCAAGTCCAACAAGGGCCGCCGCGCCTATTTCGAATTCCAGGACATGATCGCCCAGAACGCGAACGGCTATTTCCCTTATACGCCCTCCGTGCCGCTGCTCTATGGCCTCAAGGAATCGCTCTCGATCCTGTTCGAGGAGGGCCTCGATCAGGTCTACAAGCGCCACCACCACCTCGCCGAGGGCTGTCGCGCGGCGGTCGCGGCATGGGGCCTTAAGTGCTGCGCGAAGGAGCCGAAGTGGAATTCCGACACCGTCACCGCCATTGTGGTGCCGGAAGGCTATGACGCCGCCAAGGTCATCGAGACCGCTTACAAGCGCTACAATCTCGCGCTCGGCGCCGGCCTCTCGGAAGTCGCGGGCAAGGTGTTCCGCATCGGCCATCTCGGCGATTTGAATGAGCTCATGCTGCTCGGCGCCATCGCCGGCGCGGAAATGGCGATGCTCGACAACGGCATCAAGGTGACGCCGGGGTCGGGCGTCGCGGCGGCGCAGGCGGTCTATCGCGCCAATCCGCTGCTCAAGATGTAAATCGGCAACCGGCGGTCGGAGCATTCCGACCGCCGGAGCCCGATGAACGAATGCCAAAAAAAGAATTGAGAAAGAGGGGAAACTAGGACATGTCGCACAAAATCGTCTTTCTCGATCGGGAAACGCTCGACGCCAATGTGCGCAAGCCGAATTTTCCTCACGAATACACGGAATACGCCCAGACGGCGCCCGACCAGATCGTTGAGCGCCTAGAGGGCGCGACGATCTGCATCACCAACAAGGTGCCGCTGCGCGAAGCGACGTTGAAGCAGCTTCCAGGCCTCAAGCTCATCGCCGTCGCCGCGACCGGCACCGATGTGATCGACAAGGCCTATACGAGCGCGAACGGGATCGTCGTCTCCAACATTCGCAACTACGCGTTCAACACGCTGCCCGAACATGTGTTCGCGCTGCTGTTCGCGCTGCGCCGCAACTTGGTCAATTATTACAACTCGGTGCGGCAGGGGCGCTGGGGCTACGCCAATCAGTTCTGCTACTTCGACTATCCGATCTACGACATCGCCGGCTCGACTCTCGGCATTATCGGCTATGGCGCTCTCGGCAAGGAGATTGAGAAGCGGGCCACCGCGCTCGGCATGAAAGTGCTGATCAATGACGTCACGGACGTGCCGAACAAGGTCGACATCCCGACGATCCTGCGCGAGGCGGACGTCATCACGCTCAACCTGCCGCTCACGCCAGAGACCAAGAACATGATCGGCGCGAAGGAGTTCGCGTCGATGAAGAAGTCCGCCTGCATCATCAATACGGCGCGCGGCGGCATCGTCGACGAGGCGGCGCTCGCCGACGCGCTCCGCAAAGGCGTGATCGCGGGCGCCGGCTTCGACGTGCTGACGGTCGAGCCGCCCAAGAACGGCAACATCCTGCTCGATCCGACGATTCCCAATCTCATCATCACGCCGCATGTCGCCTGGGCCTCGAAAGAGGCGATGCAGGTGCTGGCCGACCAGCTCGTCGACAATATCGACGCCTTTGTCGCCGGCAGCCCGCGCAACGTCGTGGCGGGGTGAGGCTGACGCCCCCTCCCGGCGCTTCGCGCCACCCTCCCCCGCAAGCGGGAGAGGGGACCAACGTCCGAGGTTGCGCGAATGCGCGTCGATGGCCGAGTCTGCTCCCTCTCCTGCGCGAAGCGCGGGGGAGGGTTGGGGAGGGGCCAGTGAAAGGTTCGAATTCCCATGACCAAAAAACTGCTTTTCCTTTTCGACACCGATCCGGCTCCAAGCGTTTTCGACACGGTGGTCGGCTATGACGGCGGCGCCGATCACATCATCGGCTATGGCGGCGTGACGCCCGAGAACGTCGGCGCGCTGGTCGACGGCTGCATCTACACGCGCGGCCCGAAGGAAAAACAAAATACGGCGATCTTCGTCGGCGGCGGCGACATGACGGCCGGCGAAGCCGTGTTCAAAGCGGTGAAGAAGCGTTTCTTCTCGAATTTCCGCGTGTCGGCGATGCTCGATTCGAACGGCTCGAACACGACCGCCGCGGCCGGCGTGGCGCTGCTCGCCAAGGCAAGTTCGCTCAAGGGCAAGAAGGCCGTCGTGCTCGCCGGCACCGGTCCGGTCGGCATGCGCGCCGCGGCGATGCTGAACATCGAGGGCGCGGAAGTGACAATCACCTCGCGTCAAAAGGCGCGCGCCGAGGCCGCGGCGAAAGCGATTCAGGAGCGCTTCGGCTTCACGCCCGCGGTGATCGAAGCGTCGGATAACGCAGCGCGCGCCCAGGCCGTCAAAGGCGCTCAGATCGTGTTCGCGGCAGGCGCCATCGGCGTCCCGCTGCTCGACGAGCAGGATTGGCGGAGCGATCCGACGATCGAACTCATCGCCGATTGCAACGCGCAGCCGCCGCTCGGCGTCGGCGGCGTCGAGGCGACCGACAAGGCCAAGGAGCGTCACGACAAGATCGTCATCGGCGCGCTGGGGCTGGGCGGGCTCAAGCTCAAATTGCATCGCGAATGCATCGGCAAGCTGTTTGACGCCGCCGACCAGGTGTTCGACTGCGAAAATATTTATGCGCAAGCCAAAGAGCTCGCCTGACCGAGGAAAGATATGAGCGCCAAGACCGATACGATTGGAAAATTCCTCGACGAACTCGCCAGCGATGCGCCGACTCCCGGCGGCGGCGGCGCAGCGGCGCTTTCGGGCGCCATGGGCGCGGCGCTCGTCTCGATGGTGTGCAATCTCACCATCGGCAAAAAGAATTACGAAGCCGTTTCAGCCGATCTGCAGCTCACTCTCGCCAAGGCTGAAAAGCTGCGCGCCGAGCTGACCGCGGGCGTCGATGAAGACGTCGTCGCCTTCAACACGCTGATGGGCGCCTATGGCCTGCCGCGCGGCACCGATGAGGAGAAGGCGAAGCGCTCGGAGACGATTCAGTCGGCGCTGAAAGAAGCGACGCTGGCGCCGCTGAAGACATGCAAAATCTGCTATGACGTCATCAGCCTGTCGAAAGAGGCCGCCGACAAGGGCAACCTCAACGTCATCAGCGACGCCGGAGTCGCGGTGCTCGCCGCCAATGCCGGACTGCGCAGCTGCGCGCTCAATGTCTTCATCAACGCCAAGGCGATCAAGGATCGCGACTTCGCCGAGCAGCAGCTTGCCGAAGTCAATGCGCTTCTCGCCAAGGCCGCGGCCGAAACGGAAGCGGTCTATGAGACGGTCAAAGCCAAAATAGGCGGCTGAGGAAGCCGCGCCGCATTGCGAGGAGAGGACTGAAATGGACGTCCACGAATATCAGGCCAAGGAAATACTGGCGAGCCACGGCGTCGATGTTCCGCCCGGCACGGTCGCTTTCAGCCCGGATCAGGCGGTCTACGCCGCGACTGAGCTCGGCGGCTCGCATTGGGTCGTCAAGGCGCAAATTCACGCCGGCGCGCGCGGCAAGGCGGGCGGCGTCAAACTCTGCCGGACCTATCATGAAGTGCAGCAGGCGGCGCGCGATCTGCTCGGCAAACGGCTCGTCACGTCGCAGACCGGGCCGGAAGGCAAGCCGGTGCAGCGCGTTTATGTCGAGGTCGCCGATCCTTTCGAGCGCGAGATTTATCTCGGCTATGTTCTCGACCGCAAATTGGAGCGCGTGCGCGTCATCGCGTCGAAGCACGGCGGCATGGATATCGAAGAGATCGCCAAGAACACCCCCGACGAACTGCTCCAGGTCATCGTCGAGCCCGCCGTCGGCCTGCAGCAGTTTCAGGCGCGCGAACTCGCCTTTCAGCTTGGTCTCAATATCAAGCAGGTCTCGCGCGCGGTGAAGACGATCATGGGCGCCTATCGCGCCTTCCGCGACAATGACGCGACCATGCTCGAAATCAATCCGCTGGTCGTCACCAAGGACGACAAGGTTCTGGCGCTCGACGCGAAAATGTCCTTCGACGACAATGCGCTGTTCCGCCGTCACAATATTGTCGACATGAACGATCCCTCGCAGAGCGATCCGCGCGAGGCGCAGGCGGCCGAGCACAGCCTGAATTACATCGGCCTCGACGGCGAGATCGGCTGCATCGTCAATGGCGCCGGGCTCGCCATGGCGACGATGGACATGATCAAGCACGCCGGCGGCAATCCGGCGAACTTCCTCGACGTCGGCGGCGGCGCTTCGCCCGAGCGCGTCGCGACCGCGTTCCGTCTCGTTCTGTCGGATCGACGCGTGAAGGTCGTGCTCGTCAACATCTTCGCCGGCATCAATCGTTGCGACTGGGTCGCGCAGGGCGTCGTTGACGCGGTGCGCGCCGAAAAGATCGAGGGCGTGCCGCTCGTCGTGCGCCTCGCCGGCACCAATGTCGAAGCGGGCAAGAAGATCATCGCCGAAAGCGGCATTCCGATCATCCAGGCCGACACGCTGGCCGAAGCCGCCGAGAAGGCCGTCGCCGCCTACAAGGGCGCCAAGTAAGCGCCGGAGAACGACACATGAGCATTCTCATTGACGAAAAGACGCCGATCCTGGTCCAGGGCATCACCGGCGACAAGGGCAGCTTCCACACCAAGGAGATGATCGACTACGGCAGCAATGTCGTCGCCGGCGTCACGCCCGGAAAGGGCGGCAAGACTCACCACGGCGTGCCGGTGTTCAACACGGTCCGCGAAGCGGTGCGCGAAACCGGCGCACAGGCGTCGATCACCTTCGTCGCGCCGGCCTTTTGCGCCGACGCGATCATGGAGGCCGCCGACTCCGGCGTCCGCCTGATCTGCTCGATCACCGACGGCATTCCGGCGCAGGACATGATGCGCGTGAAGCGCTACTTCCTGCGTTTTCCCAAGGATCGCCGGCCGATGCTCGTCGGCCCGAACTGCGCCGGCATTATTTCGCCGGGCAAGGCGATGCTCGGCATCATGCCTGGCCACATTTACAAGCAGGGCCCGGTGGGGCTGATCTCGCGCTCCGGCACGCTTGGCTATGAAGCGGCGTCGCAGCTGAAGGCGCTCGGCCTCGGCATATCGACCTCGGTCGGCATCGGCGGCGATCCGATCAACGGCTCGTCGTTCCTCGACCATCTGGTGCTGTTCGACAAGGACCCGGAGACCGAGGCCGTGCTGATCATCGGCGAGATCGGCGGTCCGCAGGAGGCCGAAGCCTCGGCCTGGATCAAGGAGAATTTCTCCAAGCCGGTGATCGGCTTCGTCGCCGGCCTCACGGCGCCCAAGGGCCGCCGCATGGGCCACGCCGGGGCGATCATTTCGGCGTCGGGCGACAGCGCCGCGGAAAAAACCGAGATCATGAAGTCCTACGGGCTGACCGTTGCGCCGAGCCCGGCGGAATTCGGATCGACTGTCGCCAAGGTATTGCAGAGCGCCTGAGGAATGCAGCATTGGCGTCGGCGCCGTCGCGCGCCGGCGTCCGGCCGCATTTTGCGAAGCCGTTCATCCTGCGCGGCGTCGTGAGCGCCTAAGGAGTTTTGATGACCGCCGAGACCCAGACATTGAAGAGCCTGTCTTCGACCGGCTTGCCGTCTGCTTACGCGACTCGTTCGGTCACCGAAGCTTCCGACTTCCTGCGCGCGCAATTGCTCACCGTGATTCGGCGGCACACGCCGGAGATCGAGGCCGTCGTGCGTGACTCCAAGGCGGGCGCAGGTCTGGAGCCGCGCCAGATGGCGCGCGCGCTTCAGGCACAGGGCATCCTGTTTCAGCTCGTCTCCATCGCGGAGCAGGCCTACGCCATGCGCCGGCGCCGCCGGATCGAGCGCGAAAAGGGCCACGACAAGCTGCTCGGCACGTTCGATTACGTCTTGTCGAGCGCCGCAGCCTCAGGCGTCGCGCCAGACGAAATACGCGCGCAACTGCACACGCTGCGCATCCGGCCCGTGATCACAGCCCATCCGACCGAAGCGAAGCGCGTCTCGATCCTCGAAAAGTATCGCCGCATCTATCTGCTGATGCGCGAGCTCGAATCGACCCGCTGGACGGACCGCGAGCGCGAGGCGCTGGTGAAGTCGATCTATGACCAGATCGAACTTCTGTGGCTCACCGGCGAATTGCATCTCGAAAAGCCCACTGTCGATCAGGAAGTCGCCTGGGGTCAGCACTTCTTTCACGAGAGCATTTTCGATCTCGCGCCGGAGCTTCTGTCGTCCTGCGAACGCGCGCTGCGACGCCATTATCCCAACGAGATATTCGAGGTCGCGCCTTTCTTCCAGTTCGGGTCCTGGATCGGCGGCGACCGCGACGGCAATCCGTTCGTGACGAATGACGTCACCCGCCGCACCATGCGCGAAAACGCTGCGGCGAGCTTGAATTACTATCGAACGCGCTTCGTCGATCTTGCGCGCATGCTGTCGATCAGCCAGCGCGCCGCGGATATTCCTCAGTCTTTCCGCGACGAGTTGGCTGAACGCCTCGCCGCGCTGCCGGACGGCGCCGCGATCGAAGCGCGCAATCAAAATGAGCCCTACCGGCAGTTCGTGATGACGATTCTGCGCAAGCTCGACCAGACGCTGCGCGCCGTGAACGCCGAGCCGACGACAGGTCCGCGCTATGCGAGCGCCGACGAACTCATCGCCGACCTGCTGGCGCTCGAAAAGGCGCTCAATGAAGCCAAGAGCGATGCGCTCGCGACCGATCTCGTGCGTCCGCTGCGCCGTGCGGTGGAAACTTTCCGCTTCAGCACGGTGCGCCTCGACATCCGCCAGAACACGACGCGGACGACGCAGGCGCTCGAGGAGCTGTGGCGCCTGAGGACCGGCGGCGAGACGCCGCCCGACCTCGATGCTCCCGAATGGCGCCAATGGCTGCTCGCCGAGCTTGCAAAGCCGCGTCAGGCGCCTCTCCCGCGCGACAAGCTTTCCGCCGATACGCGCGACGTCATCGAAATGTTCGAGGTCGTCGCCGAGATGCGCGTACAGCTCGACCGCGAAGCCTTCGGCGGATTTATTTTGTCGATGACGCGTTCGGCGGTCGACGTCCTCGGCGTGTATCTGCTCGCCAAGGAGGCGGGGCTGTTTCTCGACGAGCCCGGCGTCGAGATCCTCACGCTGCCGATCGTGCCGCTCTTTGAGACGATCGGCGATCTGCGCGCCGCGCCGGCGATCATGCGCGATCTCTTGCAGGTTCCGGTGGTGCGCCGCTCGACGCGCTGGCAGGGCAATCTGCAAGAGGTGATGATCGGCTATTCCGATTCCAATAAGGATGGCGGCTTTCTGTCGTCGAATTGGGAGCTGTTCAAGGCGCAGGCCCGCCTCACTCAGGTCGGACGCGAGCAGGGCGTCGCCATCGCGTTCTTCCATGGGCGCGGCGGCTCGGTGTCGCGCGGCGGCGCGCCGACCGGCCACGCCATCGCGGCGCAGCCGGCGGGCTCGATCCGCGGGCGTTTTCGTGTCACCGAACAGGGCGAGGTCGTGTCGTTCAAATACGCCAATCGCGGCACGGCGGCCTATCAGATGGAGCTTTTGGCGTCCTCGGTGTTTCAGCATGCGCTGAAGTCCGAACGCGAGGAAGCGCTGGCGCCGCACGCGGAGTTTGACGAGGCTCTCGAGGAGATTTCCGGCGCCTCTTTCGCCGCATACGCCAAATTCATCGGCGATCCGGATCTTGTCGCTTACTTTCAGGCTGCAAGCCCGCTTGAAGAGATTTCGCTGCTCAACATCGGATCCCGTCCGGCGCGGCGCTTCGGCGCCAAAAGCCTGGCGGATTTGCGTGCGATTCCCTGGGTCTTCGCCTGGGCGCAGAACCGCCATTCGATCACCGGCTGGTACGGCGTCGGATCCGGGTTGAAGAATTTCGTTGACGTGCGCGGCGACCGCGGTTTCGAGCTGTTGCGCCGGATGTTCGAAGATTCGCGTATGTTCCGGCTCATTATCGATGAGGTCGAGAAGACGCTCGCGCTCGTCGATCTCTCGATCGCCAAGCAATACGCCGGGCTTGTCGCTGACGAAGCCGTGCGAAATAAAATCTTCAAAGCCATCGAAGAGGAATTTGCGTTGACGCGCGAGATGGCGCTGCGCGTCACCGGCGGCGTCGAACTGGCGGAGCGCTTCAAGGAATATCAGGCGAGGCTTTCGCATCGCCTGCAGACCATCAACGAGGTCAATCGCGAGCAGGTGGCGCTGCTTCGCCGGTTTCGCGAGGCAAAGGACGAAGCGGAGAAAGAGGCTGTCAAAGTGCCTCTGCTGCTGTCGATCAGCTGCGTCGCGGCCGGCCTCGGGGCCACAGGCTAATTCAACAGGAAGGGGAAAAAATATGAGCTTTACTTTAATCGAGCAGGCCACGCCGCGTCTGCATCGCTCGGAACTCGCCGTGCCGGGCTCCGCGCCGGGCATGTTCGAAAAGGCCGCGCAGTCAAAGGCCGATCAGATCTTCCTTGATCTCGAAGACGCCGTCGCGCCCGACGACAAGGAACAGGCGCGCAAGAACATCATCCAGGGCCTCAACGACATCGACTGGGGCAAGAAGGTGATGACGCTGCGCATCAACGGTCTCGATACGCAGTACTGCTATCGCGACGTTGTCGACGTTCTCGAGAACTGCCCGCGCCTCGACATCGTGCTGATCCCGAAAGTCGGCGTTCCGGCCGACGTCTATGCGATCGACATGATGATCACGCAGATCGAGCAGTACAAGAAGCGCACCAAGAAGATCGGCATTGAAATCCTGATCGAGACCGCGCTTGGCATGGCCAATGTCGAGGCCATCGCGCAGTCGTCAAAGCGCCTTGAGGCCATGTCCTTCGGCGTCGCCGACTATGCGGCGTCGACCCGCGCCCGCACCACCGTCATCGGCGGCGTCAATCCGGATTACGGCGTGCTCACCGACAAGGACGCGAGCGGCAATCGCGAATATTACTGGGCCGATCAGTGGCATGCGGCGCAGACGCGCATGATGGTCGCCTGCCGCGCTTACGGCCTGCGTCCGATCGACGGCCCCTTCGGCGACTTTGGCGATCCGGACGGCTATATCGCCGCCGCCAAGCGCGCCGCGGTGCTCGGCTATGAGGGCAAGTGGGCGATCCATCCCTCGCAGATCGAACTCGCCAATCAGGTCTTCACGCCGTCCGACGCCGAGGTCACGAAGGCCCGCCGTATTCTCGACGCGATGAGCCAGGCCGCCAAGGAAGGCAAGGGCGCCGTCTCTCTCGACGGCCGCCTGATCGACATCGCCTCGATCCGCATGGCCGAGGCGCTGATCGAAAAGGCCAACGCGATGGCGGCGTAAGCCGCAGCCCTCCAAAGAGCGGAGCATATAAAGGGCGAGGGACGGCGTGACGCCACCCTCGCCCTATTGTTAGACGGATCAATATTTCTTGATTATTTTCGACAGACGCGCGCCCGCCAATCCGGCGGTCCGCCGTCTGACGCAGCTTGCCGGCCACGTTCAGGGAACCGCCATGCGCCAGCTTTTTTCGACTCTCGCGTCTCTCATGCTGCTGTGTTCCGCGAGCCAGGCGTTCGCCTGCGCCGGCGATGGTCTCGGCCGCGCCGGATGGAAGCTGGATCACAAGGACTTTTCCAATCGCGACAATTTGCCGTTCCTCAGTCCGGGCAATGACAGCCGCGTCAACGCGCAGTTCCTGATGATGGATGCGCGGCCTTGGCCCGTCGATCCCCGAAAAGACGAGGTGAAGCTCGACATCTACCCCGACTATTTCGTGCTTTTCGCGCGTGACGCTTTTAACGACGCCTTCGCACGAAACTCTTGCGATTATGCAGGCCGGCCCGTCAAAGACGTGACGACGACGCCGAGCGACTTCTTTGATGAAGGCACGCGATGCGTCTCGGCTCAAAGCGGCGAGGACGCCTTCATTCAGGCTGTAAAGGCCGCAAAGGCTCTTAGCGAAGCTGAGCGCGCTGCGCTGATCCATTCACGCAAGCAGATGACGACGGCCTGCCAAGGAAAGGATGCGGCGCCCGGCGCCTCGAAGGCTTATGTCGCGGGCGCCGACGCATCGGCAGCCGCGCGCGAAGTCGCCGCTTATCTTGCCGGCGCGGAGTCGTTTTACGGCGGCGCATTCGACGCTGCGCTCACAGCTTTTCGCAGCCTCGCGGAAGCGCAGAATGTGTGGCTGCGCGAGAGCGCACGCTACATGATCGCCCGCACGCTTCTGAACAAAGCGTCAGTCGGCGCGTTCGCCGAACTGGACGGCGCGCCCGAGCCAAAAGTGTCGGATCGCCAATCGCTGAAAGAGGCGGAATCCGAATTCAAATCCTATCTCATTGACTATCCGCACGGACGCTACGTCGCGTCGGCGCGCGGGCTGTTACGTCGCGTCTATTGGCTCGCTGGCGACCGATCGCAGGCCGCGACTGAATATGCGTGGCAGCTGACGCATGCGCGCGATCCGGACGCCAATCTGCGCAGTTCGGATCTCGCCGCTGAAATCGACTCGAAACTCGGTCTCGACTCAAAAGACGTCCATGACGCAAATCTTCTCGCGATCGGCGATTTGACGAGGATGCGGCCTGCCGATGCGTCGCGGAAGAAGTTCTCGGCGGCCGATCTCGACGCGCAGGCGCGAGACTTCGCGGGCCATGACGCGCTGTTCGCCTTTCTGAAGGCGGCGCGCGCCTATTATGTCGACGGCGACCATGCGACGGCATTGAAGCTGTTGGGCGATCAGACGCCCGGGCCTTTGTCGCCGCCCTATCTGGGTTTCAGCCGCGAAGTTCTTCGCGGTCAGGC
This sequence comes from Methylocystis sp., assembly GCF_051062815.1. GTDB lineage: Bacteria > Pseudomonadota > Alphaproteobacteria > Rhizobiales > Beijerinckiaceae > Methylocystis. The sequence goes on from NZ_JBPFDU010000026.1 coordinate 89,070, forward strand.
GCTGATGGCGTCGGGGCAGTATGCGGCGGCGATCGACCACTGGACGCGGCTGCTGCCGCTCGCCACGCAGCCCTGGCAGAAAGAAGCGGTCGAACTCGGCCTCGCGCTGAGCTGGGAACGCTCCGGAGAGGTCAACAAAGTCTTCTTGAAGGACACGCAACTGTCGTCGCCGCGGATTCGTGCGATGCTGCTGCGATATGTTGCAGGTCCGATCCTGCTGCGGATGGCGGTTGCGGATCCGGCCTCGGCTGAAGAGCGCAAGCTTGCGCGCTTCATGCTTCTCCTCAAAGAGGCGACGCACGGCCAGTATGCGGGCTTCCTTCGGGATTATTCTGCGGAGGGACTGGCGAAGGACGACGCCGACACCGCACGGCCCGGGCAATATCCCAATTACCAGTCCAGCGTCTTGCTGTGGAGCGGCGGCGCCGACAAGGGCTACGCTTGTCCGGACCTCAAGTCGATTGTCGGCGAACTCGCCGCCAATCCTCGGGACCCGCACGCCATGTTGTGCTTCGGCGACTTCATCCGCGTGAACAGTCTCGACGGCTTCGAGGCGTCCCGGCCGGCGCCCGACGAACTTGGCGGCGGCAAATCCATATTTCCCGGCGAACCCTATGCGCGTGGCGAGGTCTATAAGAAGCTCATCGGCTTGCCGGCGACGCCTGCGCGCGACCGGGCTTATGCGCTCTACCGCGCGATCAATTGTTACGCGCCGGCGAACAACAACACTTGCGGCGGCAAGGACGTCGAGAAAGCGCAGCGCAAAGCCTGGTATGACCAGCTCAAGGCGCAATATGGCGCGACAACATGGGCGAAAAGCCTGAGATTTTACTGGTGACGATGTCGCGGCGTGTTGCCGCCGCCGGTCTTCTCGCTGTTGGCCTAGTTTGGACAGCGGCGGCCGATACGATTGTGCGCGCGGCGGATTACGACGCCTATTGGCTATGGGCAGGCGTGCGCGCGCGTCCTGAACTGGCTTCCGCCAAGACCATCTATCTGCTTCAGGCCGAAATCGGACCCGACGATTCAGGTGAGATTCGTCTAAAGGCGCAGGGCGCCACCGAGCCGAGCCCTCATCCGCAAGCATTATGGCTGGTCTATCGCGTGCGCAGCATCGACTGGACGCCCGCGATTTTTGCGGCGGTCAAGCGTCGTCTTGCCGAGTGGCGCGCGAAGTCGGACAAGGTCATCGGCGTTCAGATCGACTTTGACGCCGCAACGCGTGGCCTGACCACATACGCGGCCTTCCTTGCAGAGTTACGTCAGACATTGCCGGCGGATAGCGCGCTCGGCATTAGCGGACTTATGGATTGGGCCTCCCAGGCCACGCCGGAAGACATTGACAGACTTGGTCGCAGCGTCGACGAGGTCGTGTTTCAGACCTATCGCGGCCGCGCCACGGTTGACCATATCGACGATTACCTGGCGCGCGTTGGACGTGTCCATACGCCTTTCCGGCTCGGCCTCGCCGAGGGCGCCGTCTGGTCGCCGCCGGAAACACTGTCGGGTCACCCTTATTTTCGCGGCTATGTCGTGTTTTTGCGTAATCCGCCGCGATAAGCGAGCCGCGGCGCGCGACTCCGCGCCCGGTTGACGGGCGCTTGAGATGCTGAAAAGACAGCGCCGACGGTTGTCGCAGCTCCACGGCGCTAACCGACGGATTGCCAAAAGAACAAGGTAAATGCGCGATGTCCGACGATTTCCGCACCCTCCTTCGCGCCATGTTTGACGCCGCCGTCGGCGCTGCGTCGCCAACGGTCTGCCTGCCGCCCTATCTCGCGAAGATCGCGCCGCCGAAGGGTCGCACGATCGTCGTCGGCGCGGGCAAGGCGGCCGCCTCCATGGCGGCGGCGGTGGAGGCGCATTGGCAAGGCCCGCTCGAAGGGCTCGTCGTTACGCGCTACGAGCATGGCGCGGAGACAAAACACATCGAAGTGATTGAGGCCTCGCATCCGGTCCCTGATGCGGCGGGACGCGAGGCGGCGAAGCGCATTTTGCAGAAAGTGCAGGGGCTTTCCGAGGACGATCTCGTTCTCGCGCTGATTTCCGGCGGCGGCTCGGCGCTGATGGCGCTGCCGGCCGAGGGCGTTACGCTTGAGGAAAAGCAGGCGGTGAACAAGGCGTTGTTGAAGAGCGGCGCGAACATCTCGGAGATGAATTGCGTGCGCAAGCATCTCTCCGCCATCAAGGGCGGGCGTCTCGCGCGCGCGGCCGCGCCCGCGCGCGTCGTGGCGCTGATGATTTCCGATGTGCCGAATGACGATCTTTCGGTGATCGCCTCCGGCCCCACGGTCCCCGATCCGACGACGCGCGAAGATGCGCTCGCCGTCATCGCCAAATATAAGATCGACGCGCCGGCGGCGGTGCTCGCGCATCTGCAAGAGCCCGGATGCGAAACGCCCAAGCCCGGCGACGCCATCTTTGAGAAAGTGCAGAACATCCTCATCGCTACGCCGCAAGGCTCGCTCGACGCGGCTGCGGCTGTAGCGAAGTCGGCGGGGTTCACGCCCTGCATCCTGGGCGATCTTGAGGGCGAGTCGCGCGATGTGGCGCTCGTGCACGCCGGCATCGCAAAGCAGATCGCCCTCCATGGCCAGCCTTTCGCGCCGCCCGTCGCCATTATCTCTGGCGGCGAGACGACCGTCACCGTGCGCGGCAAGGGACGGGGCGGACGTGACGCGGAGTTCTTGCTCGGATTGACGCTCGCGCTCGAAGGCTTCGGCGGCATATCGGCGATCGCTTGCGACACCGACGGCATCGACGGCAGCGAGGACAACGCCGGCGCGATCATGACGGCGGATTCCTTCGAGCGCGCGAAAAAGGCGGGCGTCGATCTGAAGGCGCATTTCGCCAACAATGACGCCTACACAGCGTTCGAGAAGCTCGGCGACCTCGTCGTGACCAAGCCGACGCGCACGAACGTCAATGACTTCCGCGCGATCCTGGTGCCGAAGCGGGTGTAATCGTCCTGGGCAAAGCGCTTGGACCCTCGCGCGTGGCTTGTTAAACTGACCTAAAGAGCGCCGACAAGCTTGGCTTGCAGCGCATCCTCTCCACTTTGGAAGCCCATGAACAAGCCTTTAAGCCCGCAACCCTTCGATCCGCGCGGCGCGGCGGCGATGTTTGAACGCTATCGCCGTGACGATTCGCCAAAGCCCAAGCAGTGGAACGACACGCTCGATCTCATTCTGGCGCATCGTTCGCATCGCAATTTCCTGACCGAGCCGCTGCCCGAGGGCGCGCTGGAGATCATCGTCGCGGCCGCGCAGTCGGCGTCGACATCGTCGAATCTGCAAGTCTGGAGCGTCGTCGCGGTGCAGGACGAGGCGCGCAAGACCCGTCTCGCCGATCTTGCCGGCGGCCAGAAACACGTCCATCACGCCCCGCTGTTTCTCGTCTGGCTCTGCGATCTCGCGCGTCTCGAGAATATCGGGCGCGAGAGGGGGCGTGATGCCGCCGGATTGTCTTACTTCGAGATATTTCTGACCGGCGCGGTCGACGCCGCGCTCGCCGCGCAGAACGCGGTCAGCGCGCTTGAATCGATCGGCCTCGGCTGCTGCTATATCGGCGCGATGCGCAATAAGCCCGAAGAAGTCGCCAAGGAATTGAATTTGCCGCCGAACGTCTTCGCCGTCTTCGGCATGGTTGTCGGCGTTCCCGATCCGGCCGCCAACGCCGCCGTTAAACCTCGCCTGGGTCAGGCGGCGGTGCTTCATCACGAACAGTATGAATGGGGCGAGGCGCAGCGCGAGGCGATCGAAACGCTCGATGAAAAGTTCAAGGAGTTCCAGAAGGAGCAGGGCCTGCCGGATCAGGGGTGGATTCGTCAGGCGCTGTCGCGCGTGCGCGGTCCGGAGGCGTTGAGCGGTCGCGACCGCATTCGCGAAGCCCTCAACGCATTGGGCTTCGCTCTTAAGTGAATCGACGAGAAAAAGGCTGGCTTATGAACGCCGATGTAAAGAGCGCATACTCAGGCGAGATTTTCGATCTCTGGGACACCTATGAGAAAGTCGTCGTCAAGGATTTCATGTTTCACGCGGCGCTCGGCGAAGAAGTCGAGCGCGCCTTGCGCGAGCGCTTCGAAGGGCGAGCCTTCTCTCTGCTCGATCTCGGTTGTGGCGATGCACATGTCTTCGCGCCGATACTGCGCCGTATCCCGCCGTCGAACTACAAGGGGATCGATCTTTCGGAAACCGCGCTCGCGCTCGCAGCCGAAAATCTGAAATCTCTGCCATGCCCCGTGCAGCTCGCGCACAGCGACATGCTGTCGGCTCTGTCCGGCGGCGTCTCCTATGATGTCCTCCACAGCAGTTTCGTTCTGCATCACCTGTCGACCGAGGACAAAGCGGAATTCTTCCGCCGCGCGTCGCGGGCGCTCGCGCCCGGCGGCCTGCTGTTGCTGGTCGACACGATGCGCGAGGAAGATGAAACGCGCGATGACTATCTGAGGCATTATTTCGCCTGGATCGAGAAGGATTGGACCGGCCTTTCGCGAGCTGAGAAGGACGCGATTTTCGATCATGTCTCGACAAGCGACTACCCCGAGCCATTATCGCTTCTAGAGCGACAGGCGCGCGCTGCGGGTCTCACGCGCTTGCCGGGCGATGTTCCGCATCGCTGGCACCATCTCATGCGCTTTGAGCGGGCCTAGCCGATGTCGGAAGCGGCGGTCGCAGCCGCTCCAAAGCCGGGCGCGGCGCGCGAGGCTCTCGACGCCGACCGCGTCGTCGCGAAAGTGGCGCGGCGACTGGTCCCTTTTCTCGTCACGGCTTTTATCGTCGCCTATCTTGACCGCGTGAACATCGGCTTCGCCGCCCTCACGATGAATGGCGAACTCGGCTTCACGCCGGAATTCTTCGGCTGGGGCGCCGGCATCTTTTTTGTCGGCTATTGCCTGTTCGAAGCGCCGAGCAATTACATCATGCATCGCGTCGGCGCGCGCATCTGGATCGCGCGCATCATGGTCAGCTGGGGCCTCGTATCGGCGCTCACCGCCTTCATCTGGAACGAGGCGAGCTTCGTTGTTCTGCGTCTGCTGCTCGGCGTGATGGAAGCTGGTTTCGCGCCGGGCGTCATTCTCTATCTCACCTATTGGATCCCCGCCGCCCAGCGCGCGCGCGTTCTCGCCAGCTTCCTGATCGCGGTTCCTCTCGCCAGCGCGATCGGATCGCCGATCTCGGGATTCATCCTCGCCTCGCTGAACGGCGTCGGCGGGATCAGCGGCTGGCGCTGGCTGTTCCTGATGGAGGCGCTGCCTTCGATCATTCTCGGGGTTGTCTGTTTTTTCTATCTGCCTGACGGACCTCAGTCGGCGAAATGGCTCACGTCCGGCGAGAAGGCGTCGTTGCGCGCCGTGCTCGAGCGCGAGGCCGGGCGAGATCATGGCGACCATTGGCGCGCGCTCAAGGACGTGCGCATTCTGATTCTCGGCGTCGCCTATTTCGGGATCGTCATTGCGCTCTACGGCTTGAGCTTCTGGCTCCCGCAAATCATCAAAGCTTTCGGATTCGGCGTCATCGCCACGAGTTTGCTGGCGTCAATTCCCTATATGTGCGCCGCGCTGGCGATGTGGGCCTGGAGCCGCAGCTCCGACCGGCGCCGTGAGACCGTCGGCCACACGGCGCTCGCCGGCGTCGTCGGGGCAATCGGACTGGCCTGCGCCGCCTACGCGCCGACGCCGTTGCTGTCGATGATCGCGCTGTCCGTCGCCGCTGTCGGCGCGATCGCGGCGCTGCCGACGTTCTGGAGCTTCACGACGCTGGCGCTCGGAACGGGCGACGCCGTGGTCGGCGTCGCGGTGATCAACTCGATCGGCAATATCTCGGGTTTTGCCGGGCCTTACCTCGTCGGTCTCGTCAAAGGCGCGACGGGCGAATTTTCTGACGCGCTGCTCGCGCTCGCCCTGGGACCGCTGATCGCGGCTTTGCTGATTCTCCGCATCGGCAGGGTCAGCCTTCGATTTCTTCGCGCTTGATCAAGAGTTCCGGCCATTTCTCGGCTCCGAGAGGCTTTCGCCGCTGCGAAAGCCTCTCTCATTGCGGCTGATTGGGCGTTTGCCAAAGCGGCATTAAGGCGCGAAGCCTCAGAGGCTCCCCAGAAGCTTCGTCATGACCTCGCCCGCCTTGCCGGGCAGCTTCGCCTGCTTGGCGGCGTCGAGATTGGTCGGCTCTCCGACGATGACGACGCCGACCATTCCCAGCGTGTAATGCGGATCGCAACGGAAGCCATAGACGCCAGGCGTCGACAGCGTGATCGTCAATTCCTCATTGATCTTGCCGCGGAATGGCTCGGCGCCCGAAGGGAGCAACTCCTTTATCGTGACGGCGTTATGCCCCTTATCGGCCGCGACGAATTTAATTGTGTCGCCCGGTTTGATCCGCACGACCTCCGGCTCGAACACCATATAACGGTCCGCGCCCTTGTTGAGCATTTTGATCTCGACGGTTTCGCCCGCCATTGAAGGGCGTGACCATCCGATGAGGATCGCAAGAGCCAAAGCGGTCGCGCCGAAAGGGCGGCCAAGAGTGAGATATGCGCGTGTCACGAAGCTTTCTCCCTGGAACTATTATTAGTTGACGCGCCAATGCAAGTTTCCCTGCAGCGGCGCTTCTCTTGGAAGAGAGCCAGACATCTAGCTATGCTAATTTCGATCATCAATAACGAGCGGCAAAACTTCGCGTGGAAGACTTCCATTGTGCCGACTGCTGTAGAGTGGAAGTCTTCTAGTTTGACCGTTCTTCCTCGCGCTTGATTTCGAGCGCAAGCCACTCATCTTCGGCCTCAGCGATGTCAGCTTGAAGCGCGGCGAACGCTTCGCTCGCCTTTGCGAATTTGGCCGGATCGCGCGCATAGAGCTCTGGGTCGTCGAGCAATCGCTGCAATTTCGCGCATTTTTCCCGCAATCCGTCGATCTTGCCGGGCAGGGTCGCGAGCGCATGCTGCTCCTTGAAGGAGAGCTTCTGCCGTATCGCCGCCCTCTCGCGCGGCGCTGGCTTTTCTTTCGTCTCCCGCGCTGAGGCGATCGCGCCCCGCGTCTCCACGCCCTTGCCGCGTTGGGCGACCATGTCGCTATAGCCGCCGGCATATTCAATCCAGCGGCCGTCGGCGTCGCTCATCAAAACGCTGGTCGCGACGCGATCGAGAAAATCGCGATCATGGCTGACGACGATGAGCGTGCCGGGATAATCCGCGAGCATTTCCTCTAAGAGATCGAGCGTTTCGAGATCGAGGTCATTGGTTGGTTCGTCGAGCGCGAGGAGATTCGACGGCTTCGCCAGCGCCCGCGCAAGCATTAAGCGTCCGCGCTCGCCGCCCGAAAGCCTGCCGATGGGCGTGCGCGCCTGTTCCGGCTTGAACAGGAAATCCTTCATGTAGCCGATGACGTGACGCCGCTCGCCATTGATCTCGATCGTGTCGGAGCCGCCGCCGGTCAGCGCGTCCTGCAAGGTGGTTCCCGGATCGAGACTCGCGCGGCTTTGCTCGAGAGTCGCCATTTCGAGATTGGCGCCTAACCGCACCTTGCCGCTGTCGGGCGCGAGCGCGCCGGTCAGCAAATTGACGAGCGTCGTCTTGCCGGCGCCGTTCGCGCCGATGATTCCGATGCGATCGCCCCGCAGAATGCGCGTCGTGAAATTCTCGACGATGACGCGTTCGCCGTAGGACTTGCCGATCTTGATCGCCTCGATGACCAGCTTGCCGGATAGCTGCGCTTCGCTGGCTTCAAGTTTCACGTCGCCGGTCGGCATGACGCGATCGCGGCGCTCCGCGCGCAGATGATGCAGCCCCCCGAGTCGTTTCATATTGCGCTTGCGCCGCCCCGATACGCCGTGGCGCAGCCAGTGTTCTTCGGCGACGATCTTGCGCTCCAACTTGTGCTGCTGCTTTTCCTCTTCCTCCAATTCGCGGTCGCGCCAAGCCTCGAACTCCTTGAAGCCGCGCGCCAGGTGGCGCGTGCGGCCGCGATCAATCCAAAGCGTTTCCCCGGTCAGATCCTGAAGAAAGCGGCGATCATGGCTGATGAGCACGAGCGCCGAGCGCAACGCCGCGAGCCTTTCTTCGAGCCACAGGATCGTCGGCAGATCGAGGTGGTTCGTCGGCTCGTCGAGCAGCAAAATGTCGGGCTCAGGCGCGAGAACGCGGGCGAGCGCCGCCCGCCGCGCTTCGCCGCCCGAGAGGCGCGCGGGGTTTTCGTCCCCCTCGAGCCCCAGATCGTTGAGCAACGTCCTGGCGACGTGAGGATCGTCGAGCGGCCCGAGGCCAGCTTCGACATAAGCGAGAGCCGTGGCGAAGCCGGAAAAATCCGGCTCCTGCGGCAGATAGCGCAGCGACGCGCCGGGTTGTAGGAAGCGCACGCCGCCGTCCGGCTCGATTTCGCCGGCCGCTATCTTGAGCAGCGTCGATTTGCCCGAGCCGTTGCGGCCGACGACGCACAGCCGGGCGCCTGTCGCGACGGCGAAATCGGCGCCTTCCAGCAGCGGTTTCCCGCCGAGCGTGAGCATGACGCCCTGGAGGGCGAGGAGGGGCGGGGGAGCCATTGGAAGCTTAGCAGCGTCTTATGAACATGAGATAAGCTTCTTCCACGCAGCCGGGTCGGTTGTCACCCCCGAAGCCGTCGATAGTCCTGGAGCGAGAGCGATGCCGCCGACGACCACCGAGCAAATTCATGCGGGACAGGCGATCTACACGCCGAACATGCTCGCGATCTACGATGTGCTGGTGCTCGGCCTGTCAAATCGCTGGATCTGGAAATGTCCGACTCCCCGGCTGCTCGCCCATTACGATCAACACGTCAGCGGCAATCATCTCGATGTCGGCGTCGGCACCGGCTATTTTCTCGATCGCTGCCGTTTTCCAACTCCGACGCCGCGCGTCGCGCTGATGGATTTAAACCGCGGCGCGCTGCAATTCTCGGCGCGGCGCATCGCCCGCTACGAGCCGGAGACCTATGTGCGCAATGTGCTGGAGACGATCGACTTTGACGGCGCCAAATTCGACTCGCTCGGCGTCAATTATCTCCTGCATTGTCTGCCGGGCGACATGGCGACAAAGGCGCGCGCGTTCGATTTCCTGTCGCCTTTGATGTCTCCAGGCGCCGTCGTCTTTGGCTCGACGCTGCTGCAGGGCGGCGTGGCGCGCAGCTTCGCCGCGCAGAGGCTGATGGCGTTCTACAATTCCAAGGGCATATTCTCGAATACGCAGGACGATTTGGAGACGCTGACGCGCGAAATCGAAAAGCGCTTTGACGCCGTCAGCGTTGAAACGGTCGGCTGCGCCGCGCTGTTTTCGGCGACGGTGAAAGGTTCAGGCGCCTAGCCCCAAAGCTTTCCGCACCCGCGCCGAATAGCCATAGAGATCGGGGCGCAGCACGATTCGCCCGCCTTCGTCGACATAGGCGGTGAAATATTCGATGTGGATCGGCAGCGGCTTGGCGAGATTGATGTAGCGCTCCGAGCCGCCGATCAGCCGGCGTACGCGGCTCTCCGACCAGCCGCTGCCGGGGCCGAGCACGGCTTGGGCGAACGCGAAAGGCGCGTCGACGCGCATGCAGCCATGGCTGAAGGCGCGATGCGACGCGGCGAACAGGTTGCGCGACGGCGTATCGTGCAAATAGACCGAGAAATCGTTCGGGAACATGAATTTGATGCGACCAAGCGCGTTGCGCTCGCCAGGCGGCTGGCGCACCACGAGCTTGCCGCCGCGATAGGACACGTTGAAGCCGCTCGCCGCGATGGCGGCGACGTCGCCGTTCGCCTTCGGCAGCATCTCCTTGTTCAGGATCGACGGCGGCACGTTCCAATACGGATTGACGATGATGTACTGCAGCGCGTTGGAGAAGATCGGCGTCGGAGTCGCCTCTTTGCCGACGATGATTCGCGTGCGATGCGTCACCTCGCCGTTGCGCACGACGGCGAGTTCAAAGTCGGGAATATTCACCTCGACCCGCTCTTCGCCAAGGTCGCGCGGCAACCAGCGCCACCGCTCCATATTGGCGATGATTTCGGCTTCGACTCGCGAGGTCGAAGCTTTGGCGAGCCCGGCGGCGCGGCGCCGCTTGGACTTGCTTGCGGGCGGCAAAACATCGCTCTGGGTGACGGTCCCCGTGGCTGCGGCGTAAAGTCCGTCAGAGGCCGGCGCGCTGGCGCGCTGCGTTCTCAGCTCGGTGAGTTTTTCGCGCAGCTGCTGATAGCCATAATGCGTGGGATTATAGGCCTGCAGCGCGTCGCCGGCGATTGCGCCCGCGCCGGCGACTTCGGCCACGACCAGTGCCGGATCGGGGAGGGTCGTTTTCGCCCCGACGAGTCGCGAGATGCGTTCAGGGTCGATCCGGGCGCCGCGCGCCTGCAGCGCATAGGCGGCGATTGCCTCCGACAGGGCGAGTTCGTCCGCCGCCGAGGGCGCCGCCTTTTCAGCGTCCGGCGCGGCATAGGCGCGAAGATCCAGCCCGTCGTCGGCGGCGAGCGCGAGGCGCGCGAGCGCGGCCCGAGCCGAGGCGCGCCATTCTCCATTCTCGATCCAGAAAGGCGTGAGATCTCGGGCGGCGTAAGCAGCGGCCAGCGCCGCGCGCAGCCGACGTCGCTCCGGCCCGAGAGCCGCGTCGCCGGACGTCGCCCAGGCGTCGAGCGCCAAGGCGAGATCGCGCTTCTCCTCGGGCTGAAGGCTCCAGGCGAGGTCGAGCGGGTCCGGCTTGGCAGGCTCGGCGCGCAGCTCGACGTCGAGCAAAACCGCGGCGGGCGCGGCGTCCGCGACGGCGAAGTCCGGATTGCCCAACGGCTCCCGAGTCGGAATGCGCTCCACGTCAAAGAGCGCGACGAGCGGCGGCGGGTTGAAAAGTTCAGCGCGGCGCGGCGGATACTGCGCCGCGACCGCAGGAGCAGCGAACGCCGACACGGCCGCAGCCGCAAGCGCGGCGCGGAGAAGTCGCTCGGCCTTTTCGCCAGCGGTCATAGCTTATCCCTCGCGCAAAACCCCGTCGCGGCGAGATCTGCGGCGCCTTTCCAGTCGAGATATGGGCGGAGCGCCGCCGCGCGGCAATCCTCCCTTGCTTCGCCGGAACAGTAACGCGCGGCGTCAGGCTTGGGAATCGGCGCGAGGCGACGCGCCCCGCTCAGCCCCCGAAAAAGCCGGACTGTGGCGGCGACGCCACATGGCGAGTGAATAGCGGGCCGCGGACGCAGCTTTTATCGTCGCGATTGATCCGCCGTCCCGTCGACCGATCAAGCGGCCTGACGCAAGGGATGATGTTCAATGAGCGCGACCATGTAGCGCGCAATGTCTTCCGCGATGTCCGGATCGCGCTTCAACTCGGTCAACGCCCGTGGCGACGGAACCTCGTCGCCGTGTTCTTTCGCGACATCGATCCACAGCGCGAGCGCCTCGGCGGCGTTGGTCATCGCCTCATCCAATGAGTCGCCGGCGGAGATGCAGCCGGGCAAGTCCGGAAACCAGACGCCGACCGCCTTCCCTTCTTCCTCTTCGACAATGGCGACGTAATGCGTCATTCGCGTCAGTCCTTCGGCCACCCCGCAGCCTTGCAGATTTTCCAGACCAAGCCAGGGCCAAGGTCTTTTTTCGGATGGGGCAAGGGGATTATGGCGCCTGTCTTGGGATTGCGAAAGACATGGTGCGATCCGGTTGCGCGCTCAAGCACCCAGCCGTCCCTTTCAAGGCGGCGTTTTATGTCGCGGCTGTTGGTGAGCATTGGCGTTTCCTCGTCTCTTCAAGATGCGAGGATTTTACTGCCGCCTTTTGCGCGTCAATTGAGCGGCCGGTTTTTCCAGAACTTGGAGAACTCAGCAAGGAGGCCAAATATAATTATGTTTCTGATTTATCAAGCGCGCTTTTGGTCTTGAGTAAAACAATCACAGTTGACAATGCAATATTGCACTTCTGTTTCCCGCTAAACGGAGCTGCGAGGACCGCTGGGTTTCCTCGGACGCTTATCGCACATACTCAAATATCAAGGTAACGTCCGTCGATCCAACGACGTTACACCAGTCATCGCGAGCAGGACGCCTGCCTACCAAATTAAAGCTGAGTCCATCAGGATTTAATATCCCGCTGACGGGATATTTAAGCACCGCACATCCAGGAGCATATGCCATTACGCTTCCTGTAAAACGTGCGCCATTCAAATCGCCATCAAAAATCAGGCTCCCACTTGAAATGCCCAGGGAATCAAGAGATTCTCTGGGTGTTTCGTAAAAGACGCGCCGTCGTTTGCCGTTGGCAGTCATATACATTCCTGAGCCGTTAAAAGTCCATCTGCTCATCTTCAGTTCAGCTGGACTTCCGGATGAACGTGAGATTGTGTTGGGAGGAGTAACAGGCGTGATCGGAGGATTAATTTGCGGCCCATCCGATCTAACTGAAGGAACGTCATCTCCACTATAGGCTTTGACACCCGATATCTCCATTTCTTTCAAAATTCTGCGAGCGCACGCTCTCCAATTATTATCGTATGTGGTTGATCTCCAATTTCCGTACGCATCAAACTCCTTTATGTCTCGCAGTTCTCCACACCGCGCGCGGTAAAACTCTTCCAAATATGGCACACTCTGCATGAGTTTCAATTCATCTGTATTGAGATAGTACATAGATATCGACTCGGTAACAAAGGTCTTTTCTATAATCGAGGTAGGGACATTACGTTCTACTAAGAACTGACGATACCGATCCATTGCCGATTCGTACAGTTTTTTAGCATCAAGAGGTGAAAGATTCCTATATATTGATGCATTGAAATAAAACCGATGAACTCCTATATAATTGCCGTCGCGTGTTACCCCGCTGGACCATATTAGAAAGCACGCGCTCGCACAGTTTGCATTTTGATCCCCTTGTTGTGAAAGTGCGTTATATTTCAATATTACAGGAGAACCATATTGCGTCTTTGGCCAACACTGAATTTCTCCTTGTGGTGCATTTGCAAATTGATTTGGTCCGACTGTACTGGCTTGAAGGACTTTTATCTGGTTTCCAATATCCATTGCCGCCTCAACATCTCCGCCAGATGTACAAAGAATTACCTGATGGATCGTGTTACCTCTAGCGATCAGCGACTGAGCGACCTTCCTAAACTCCAAACCATCGTTGCGTTCTATTTTTCCAACGAGGTTTATATAACCAAGGTGCTCGCCCGTATCCTCGGCTACCGTGAACTGAGCAGCAATCACGGGCACAGAAAAGATCAGCAGGATCGGCAGCGCGATCCATTCGATCCTTGTGATTTTGCCTAGTTTCAAAATAGCCCTCGGCCAGGTCATTGACAGCAAGCTTGGCTGTTTAAGTAGGGCACGAGAAAGACCCGTCGAGACGCTCCCAAAAATCGATGCGATAGCGCGATATTATCCACACGGCGCATTGCTGAGGTAAGCAAAAGGTATTGTATAATCGCTATGTGCTCGACCGCTCGACGCTTGACAACAATCGGGCTTGTTAGCGCCCTTTTCCTCCGAGCGGTCTTTGGAAATTGCCTGGCGGCGATTATAATTCGCGTTATTCGTTCACAGCGCCACAATTCCATCAAGCGACAGGGTTGGACTTCCGCAATGACGCGCGCGCCGATTTCCGCTTCCGCGACCGCAAGCCCATATGCCGTCTGGAGATTAAGCCAAAAGCGTGGACCATTGCCAAAATAGCGGCCCAGTCGCAAGGCCGTCTCGGGCGAGACGCCGCGCTTGCTGTTTAATATTTCGATGATCCGCCCGGAGTTAAGGCGTAAGGCGAGCGCGAGACGGTTCGCCGACATGTCGCGCGCCGCGAGTTCACGCTTAAGGATTCGGCCGGGATGGACGGCGCGCACGGCGCCGCGTGGTTCAGTGATAGTCGACGATTTCGACGTCATGGGCGTGTCCGCCTTCAGTGTTCGTCACAACTGTAGCGTAGTAAGCTCACCCCGCCTCTACAAAACTCTCCAGCACCATCTTCCTGCCGGCCTTGTCGAAATCGACGGTGAGCTTGGCGCCATCGACCGCCGCCACGGAGCCGGGCCCGAACTTCAAGTGAAACACCCGCGCGCCCACTACAAAGCGCGAACCGCCGGTTGAGCGCGCGATCACTTCGCCCTCGATCGTCACGGGCTGCTTGCCGCGTGCGCCGCGCGTATCGCGCGTCGCGCCCCCACGCGCGGAATCGCTGCGCGCCGACTCGGCGCCCGCCTTGGCCCGCTTCCATCCCGGCGTCGAATAGTCGGAGCCGTAGACGTCGAGATTGGCGAAACGCGAGACGCCATAGGAGCCATATTGCGAGCCGCTCGGCGCCTCGACCACCTCGACATTGCCCGTCGGCAGATTGTCGATGAAGCGCGACGGCACAGTCGCCTGCCACAGGCCATGGATGCGCCGGTTGCTGGCGAAATAGATCTTGGCGCGGCGCTTGGCGCGCGTCAGCCCGACATAGGCGAGACGGCGCTCTTCCTCGAGGCCGGCGCGTCCCTGTTCGTCGAGCGTGCGCTGGCTCGGAAACAGCCCTTCCTCCCAGCCGGGAAGATAGACGGTCTCGAACTCAAGGCCCTTGGCGCCGTGCAGCGTCATGATCGACACGCGCTCCTGATCGACGGCGCTGTCGGCCTCCATGACAAGCGACACATGTTCGAGGAAGGACTCGAGGTCGGGAAAGGCCTCCATCGCCCGGACAAGCTCTTTCAAATTGTCGAGCCGCCCGGCGGCCTCGGGCGTCTTGTCCGAACGCCACATCTCGGTGTAGCCGGATTCATCGAGCACCTGCTCGGCAAGCTCGTGCTGCGGCTTTGAATCGATGAGCGTGCGCCAGCGGTCGAAATCGCCGATGAGGCCGCGCAGCGCGCCGCGGGGCTTGGGCTTCAGCTCCTCGCTTTCGACAAGAACGCGCGCCGCCTGCATCAGCGGAATGGCTTCGCGCCGCGCATATTCATGCAGCATCTGCAGCGTGGCGTCGCCGAGGCCGCGTTTGGGCGTATTGACGATGCGCTCGAAGGCGAGATCGTCGGCCGGCTGCGCGACGCAGCGCAGATAGGCGAGCGCGTCGCGAATTTCGAGCCGCTCGTAAAAGCGCGGGCCGCCGATGACGCGATAGGGCAGGCCGATCTCGACGAAGCGCTCTTCGAATTCGCGCATCTGAAACGACGCGCGCACGAGAATGGCGATCTCTTCGAGCGAATGGTTCTTGCGGCTCAGCTGCTCGATGTCCTCGCCGATGCTGCGCGCTTCTTCCTGGCTGTCCCAGACGCCGGTGAGCGTCGGCTTTTCGCCCTCGCCGCCGTCGGTGAACAGCGTTTTGCCGAGCCGGCCTTCATTATGCGAAATGAGATGCGAGGCGGCCGCGAGAATGTGCCCCGTCGAGCGGTAGTTGCGCTCCAGACGGATGACCTTGGCGCCGGGAAAATCCTGTTCGAAACGCAGGATGTTCTCGACCTCGGCGCCGCGCCAGCCATAGACGCTCTGATCGTCGTCGCCGACGCAGCAGAGATTTTGTTTCCCCGGCGCCCGCTGCGAGATCAGCCGCAGCCACAAATATTGCGCGATATTGGTGTCCTGATATTCGTCGACAAGAATATATTTGAAGCGGCGCTGATAGTCGGCGAGCACATCAGGATTGTCGCGAAAGAGCCGCAGACTCTCCATCAGGAGATCGCCGAAGTCGACGGCGTTCAAGACTTTGAGCCGCTCCTGATAGAGCGCGTAAAGCGCCGCGCCTTTGCCGTTGGCGAAGCTCTCGGCGTCGCCGGCGGGAACCTGCGCCGGCGTCAGACCGCGATTCTTCCAGCCGTCGATGCGCATGGCGAGCGCGCGCGCCGGCCAGCGCTTGTCATCGATATTCTCCGCGCGCAGCACCTGCTTCAAGAGGCGGATCTGATCGTCGACATCGAGAATGGTGAAGTTGGGCTTCAGCCCGACGAGTTCGGCGTGTCGGCGCAGGATCTTGGCGCTGATCGCGTGAAAGGTGCCGAGCCATTGCATGGCCTGCGCGCCTTCGCCGACCAGCGCTTCCACGCGCTGGCGCATCTCGCGCGCCGCCTTGTTGGTGAAGGTGACGGCGAGGATTTCATAGGCGCGCGCCTTGCCCAGCGCGAGGATGTGGCCGATGCGCGTCGTCAGCGCCCGCGTCTTGCCGGTGCCGGCGCCGGCGAGCACGAGCACTGGTCCGTCGAGCGTCTCGACGGCGGCGCGCTGCTCGGGGTTGAGCGCGTCGAGATAGCGCGGCCGTCCCGCGCTCGCCGCCACGCGCGCGGCAAGCCCGCCCGTCTGCGGCGCGTAATCGTCGATCTCGGGCGGAGGGCTCTTCATGATTCTGCGATCATATAGGAGAACGGAAGGCGAATCACGCTTGCGGCGCTTTCACCTCCCCCTTGAGGGGGGAGGTCGCTCGCCGCAGGCGAGCGGGAGGGGGTGAGAAACATATGTGTGGCGGCAGTTCACCCCACCCCGGCCTGCTTTGCAGGCCGACCCTCCCCCTCGAGGGGAGGGTGTACTTCCAACGCCCGCTCCAGCACGAACACCCGCAGCGCCGAGGAGAGATTCGCCTCGCCGCGCCCCGCGTCCACCCGCGCGATGAGCGCCGCGAGCGACACGCCCTCCTGCGCGGCGATATCTTTCAGCGCGCGCCAGAAGGCGTCCTCAAGAGAGACGCTGGTGCGGTGGCCGGCGATGACGACGGAATGCTTGACGACTCGGCGCGAACTGGCGTCCTGAGTAGCCTGCGCCTCGCTCACGCCGGATCGTCCGCTTCCCGCTCGCGCCGATGCGCCTCGAGCCTGGCGCTTTCCAGCTGCGCCTGCGCGGCGGTCAATTCACGCTCGGATTTGGAACGCCCGAAAGCCGCGCGCTTCGCTTGCGCGGCGTCGTCCTTGGCGCGGCGGTCGCGTTGTTTGCGCGCGCGCCGCAGATTGACGATTTCGCCCATCAGGGCTTTTTGCGGAAGGCGTCGATCGAGACGATCTTGTCGTCGCCGTCTTCCTTCGCTTCGACCGGCTTAAGTTTTTTTTGCCTGTCGGCGCTCGGCGTCTTGTTCGGCTCTGCTTTGGCGGGCTCGACCTTGGCCGGCTTGAATTCCCTTACCGGCTCCGGCGTTTTCACGACAAGGCTTGGTCCGTCCGAAGGCGCGTCCTCCTCTTCGCCTTCCTCAAGCGCGTCTTCGGCGCTCTCAAAGCGCAGGCCGAATTCGACGGCGGGATCGAAAAAGCCGGTGACCGCCGAGAAGGGCACGTAGAGATGCTCGGCGACCGAGCGGAACGACAGGGTGACGCCGAAACCTTCTTCGTCGACTTCCAGATCCGACCATTGATGCTGCAGGATGATGGTCAGCTCGCTCGGCCATTGTTCGGCGAGGCGGCGCGAGATCGTGACGCCCGGCGCATCGGTGCGGAAGCTGATGGTGAAGTGATGATCGCCGGGCAGATAGCCGCTCTCGGCGACGTCGCCCAGTACTTTGCGCATGACGCCGCGCATGGCGTCCTGAACGAGAAGATCGTAGCGAATAATGTCTTTAGCCATTGCGTCGCGCCAGACTGCCATCCGTATGGTCGACCGGCTACCGCTTCCGACCGCCATGCCTGCCGCGCTTGCATCATGGCGGCGCGGCGCGAGAAAATTGAAGTGGAGGCTTCTGTTGCCAGGCGCCTCCTGACCCCGCCTAGAAGTGCTAACCCCTAGGGCTTAATTCCCAGTTTGGGCGCCGCATTACGCGGCGACGGCCACCGGAGCATAGTTGTCGTTGGCAACTATAAGTTTGACCCGATAACGGCGGTATCATGCCGAGCAAAAAATCACCCTTTACACCCTCGTCAATCCTATTTCGCCCCCGCCAAAACCCGCCGCGCGGACGGGCTTTGGTGGAGGCGCCGGGTACCGCCCCCGGGTCCGAATGGTTTATTACGGTGTTCGTTTATCGCCATAGCCGACGCAAGCGACGGCAGACTGAATATAGGCGCTTGCGGGATTTTGTGAAAGTCCCCACCGTGTGCGTCTTCAGCGCTTTTGTCGAAGGGGGCGTGTGGCGCGAATGAGCCTGGCCTATTGCGCGCCGACGCGCTTCACCGCGCCAAAGCCCTTCGCGTCGAGGGCAAGGTGCAGCCGGTTCTGCAGCCCGGCGTCGTCGCCTTTGACGAGCAGTCCGGCGTTTTCGGCGATCGCCTCACAGAGCGCAGCCACCCAGGGCTCCTCGCTTTTGGCGAAATCGCTGAGCACGTAAGCATGGACCAGCGCCTTATCGCCGGGGTGGCCGATGCCGAGCCGCAGCCGCTTATAGTCGTTGCCGATATGCGCGGTGATCGAGCGCAGCCCATTGTGGCCCGCGACGCCGCCGCCTGTCTTGATCCGGCACTTGGCCGGGGCGAGATCGAGTTCGTCGTGAAGGACGACGACCTCATCGACGCCGATCTTGTGAAAACGCGCGGCTTCGCCGACCGAACGGCCGCTCTCGTTCATATAGGTCTGCGGCTGCAGCAGCATGACCTTTTCGCCGCCGATCGCCCCTTCGCTGACGAGGCCTTGGAAGCGCGCCCGCGCTTGTGGAAAGCCGTGTCGCTTGGCGATCGCTTCGAGCGCCATAAAGCCGATATTGTGCCGGTTCTTGGCGTAGGCGCGTCCGGGATTGCCCAGTCCGACAAGGAGCAGCATGGAATACCCCCACCCCAACCCTCCCCCGCTTCGCGGGAGAGGGAGCAGAACCGGCGCTTCGCCAGCTTCGTGAGAATGCCAATCGTTAGCGTTCCCTCTCCCGCAAGCGAAGCGCGGCGGGGGAGGGACAGGGAGGGGGCTACTTCTTCTTTTCTTCCTTGGCGGGAGCGGCCGCAGGCGCGGCCGCCGCGCTCGGAGCTTCCTCGGCGCCGCCGCCCGCCGGCGGCGTCAGGCTCGCGACGGTGAAATTCTTGTCGGGATTCGTGGGCTTGCAGCCCTCCGGCAGCGGAATCGCCGAAATATGCAGCGAATCGTTGAAGTCCATGCCCGTCAGGTCGGCGGTGATGGCCTCCGGAATATTGTCGGCCGGCACCCACATCTCCACCGTGTGATAGACGATGTTGAGCGCGCCGCCGCGCTTGATGCCAGGCGCCGCCTCCTGGTTGGTGAAATGCACCGGCACTTGCACGCGCAGCCGCGAACCCGGCTTCAGGCGCAGGAAATCCACGTGCATCGGCGTGTCTTTGATGACGTCAAGCTGATAGTCGCGCGGGATGGCGCGCTCCTTCTTGCCGTCGATGTCGAGCTCGAAGATCGTCGTGAGGAAGTGCCCGGCGAAGATCAGTTGAGAGAGGCTCTTCTTCTCGAGCGAGAGCGGCTGCGGCGCTTCGCCGCCGCCATAGAGCACTGCTGGTATACGGCCCTCACGGCGAACGCTGCGGGCGGCCCCCTTGCCTGTCCCGCTGCGCACCGTGGCCGCGAGCTTCTTGGTCTCGGCCATGTCGGTGTCCTTTAAATCAAAAGAAAAGGCGCTGCTTCGCCTCCAGGGGTGTCGGAAACGCAGGCGCCGCGGCGCTTATAGGGGACCGCGCCACGGGAGGCAAGGCGGAGGGCCGAAACATTCAATCGACCCCCTTTCCGATAGCGGCTGGCGCCTCATATGGCCGCAGATCGCCGGCCTTTTGGGCGGCATGGCGCAGCCGCGGCTTCGTTCCGGCTGCAAGAGAAAGGGTTCAACATGCGTATTCTGGTGACGTGCATCGCGCTTCTCGGGCTCGTCGGCATGGCGGCGACGCCGGCCCAGGCCGACCGTCGGCTCACCCGTCAGGAGAAATCAAGCATCCGATCGGCGATGAAGGACATGGGCTGTTCGGGGGGCAAGATGGAAGTCGATAACGGGAAGTTCGAGGTCGACGACGCTAAGTGTCGGGGCAAACGTTACGACCTGACGTTCGATCAGAACTTCAAGCTGACCAACAAGGAATTCGAAGGCAGGGCAGGCCGCAACGGCTATTATGGCAGTGGCCGCTACGACAGGCGCGACACGTGGCGCGACAACAGGCGCGGCGTGGATCGCTACTGAGGTCGGGACCGCCGCGCGGATGGCCGCCGCTTGCCGACTTTGGCAAGCGGCGCCAGCCCTGCAATAAGAATGGTGCGCGCGCCTACGGCTTCGTCTCGGGCAGGTTCAGCCGGATGTGCAGTTCGCGCAGATGCTTCATCGTCGCTTCCGACGGCGCGCCCATCAGCAAATCCTCGGCGCGCTGATTCATCGGGAACAGCGTCACTTCGCGCAGGTTTTCCTCTTCCGCGAGCAGCATGACGATGCGGTCGACCCCCGGCGCGATGCCGCCATGCGGCGGCGCGCCATACTGGAAGGCGCGATACATGCCGCCGAATTTCTCGATCAGCACATCTTCGCCATAGCCGGCGATCTCGAACGCTTTCTTCATGACGTCGGGACGATGGTTCCGGATCGCGCCGGACGATAATTCCACGCCGTTGCAGACGATATCATATTGGTAGGCGAGGATGGTGAGCGGGTCCTGACTTTCCAGCGCCTCCATGCCCCCTTGCGGCATGGAGAAGGGATTGTGCGAGAAGTCGACCTTCTTCTCGTCCTCGTTCCACTCGTACATCGGGAAGTCGACGATCCAGCAGAATTCGAAGACGTCTTTCTTCGATAGACCGAGTTCGTCGCCAATGCGCAGCCGCGCCATGCCAGCGAGCCTTGCGGCGGCGGTCTCTTCTCCGGCGGAGAAGAACACCGCGTCGCCCGCCTTGACGCCCGCCTTGGCGGCGATCGCGGCCTGCGCCTCCGCGGGAATGAATTTCGCGATCGGGCCCTTGCCGGCGAGCGCGCCGCCTTCTTCCTCAAAGATCACATAACCGAGGCCCGGCGCGCCTTCGCTGCGCGCCCAGTCGTTCAATTTGTCGAAGAAGCTGCGCGGCTGCGCGGCGGCGCCCGGCGCGGGGATGGCGCGCACGGTCTTGCCTTTGAACGCCTTGAAGCTCACGTCCTCGTGGGCGAATTCCTCCGACACGTCGGCGATGAGCAGCGGGTTGCGCAGATCCGGCTTGTCGGTGCCATATTTCAGCATCGACTCGCGGAAGGAAATGCGCGGAAATTTCTGCGTGACCGCCTTGCCGTTGGCGAACTCCTCGAACAAGCCGCGCAGCACCGGCTCGATCGCACCGAACACGTCTTCCTGCGTGACGAAGCTCATCTCGACGTCGAGCTGGTAGAACTCTCCCGGCGAGCGGTCGGCGCGCGCGTCCTCGTCGCGAAAGCAGGGCGCGATCTGGAAATAGCGATCGAAGCCGGCGACCATGATGAGCTGTTTGAACTGCTGGGGCGCCTGCGGCAGCGCGTAGAATTTCCCCGGATGCAGGCGCGAGGGCACGAGAAAGTCGCGCGCGCCCTCGGGCGAGGAGGCGGTCAGGATCGGCGTCTGGAACTCGAAGAAGCCCGCCTGCTTCATGCGCATGCGGATCGAATCGACGATACGGCCGCGCAGCATGATGTTCTGGTGCAGCTTCTCGCGACGCAGGTCGATGAAGCGATATTTGAGCCGCGTGTCCTCGGGATATGGCTGGTCGCCGAAGACCGGCAGCGGCAATTCGGCGGCGGCGCCCAACACCTCGATTTCGGTGACGTAAATCTCGACCTGTCCTGTCGCCATGTCGGGATTTTCGGTGCCGGCGGGGCGCTTCCGCACCTCGCCGTCGAGCCGCACCACCCATTCGGAGCGCAATTTCTCCGCCTGCGCGAAGGCGGGCGAATCGGGGTCGACGACGCATTGCGTCAGCCCGTAGTGATCGCGCAGATCGATGAACAGCACGCCGCCGTGATCGCGGATGCGATGGCACCAGCCGGAGAGCCGGATTTTCTGGCCGACGAGCGCCTCATTGGGCGCGCCACAATTATGCGAACGGTAGCGATGCAAGGGCCGGCTCATGGGGTGGAGGTGTAAAAGGACGGGATCCCGGAACGATCGGGCGTTTTCGCGCGCAGAAAGGGCATGGGCCATCGTCGGCTGTCAAGCCGAGCCCCGTCGGGCGGGAGAGCTATTTCTTAAAGAACGCTTCCGCCGCCGCGTTCGCCGCCTGCTTCGCCGCGCGGGCGGCTTCGAGCCGGGCGATCTCTAGCCGCAGTCGCTCGATGCGTTCATCGAGTTCGGCGACGGACAGAAGATCAAGCGGCTGGCCGATCTCGAAAGCCGCGGGACGCGGCGCGTCATCCTGTTCGCTTTTCATCATCGCGCGACCTCGGCTGGATTTCTTCGATCACTGGCCAAAATAGCGCCTGAGGAGTCATGCGCCAACTTGTGGACGCGCGTCATTTGAGCGTAACTTCCGGCGCGCTTGATGATCCGCGCAGGCGGGGCGTCGTCGGCCGCCGAGGCGCGGCCGGAAGCGCCCAAGACCGCCAGGGCGCGGCGCGTCCCGCGCCCGCCTCTCTCGCCGGACGAAATAGGTATGACCAAGTGGGTGTATAGTTTCTGCGCCGGTCGGTCCGAAGGATCGGCGTCGATGAAAGAGCTTTTGGGCGGCAAAGGGGCCAATCTGGCTGAAATGGCGGCCCTCGGACTGCCAGTGCCGCCCGGCTTCACCATCACCACCGAGGTCTGCGCCTATTTTTACGCCAACGGCAAGACCTTTCCCGCCGATCTCGCCGGGCAGGTCGACGCAGCGCTTGCCGATATCGGCAGCGTCGCCGGGCGCGCCTTCGAAGATCCGCAGCAGCCGCTGCTCGTCTCGGTGCGTTCGGGCGCCCGCGCCTCAATGCCCGGGATGATGGACACGGTGCTCAATCTCGGTCTCAACGACGAGACCGTGGAAGCGATCGCGCGCAACTCCGGCGACGAACGCTTCGCCTGGGACTGCTACCGACGCTTCATCGAAATGTATTCTAGCGTCGTGCTCGGCGTCGAACATCACGAGTTCGAGGAAGCGCTGGAGAGAATCAAGGAGGGCAAGGGCTTCGCGCTCGATACGCAGCTGACGGCCGAGGATTGGCGCAAGGTCGCCGCGCAATATAAGGCGATCGTCGAACAGGCCGCCGGCAAGAGCTTCCCGCAGGATCCGCGCGAGCAATTGTGGGGCGCGATCAAGGCGGTGTTTTCATCCTGGATGAATAATCGCGCCATCGTCTATCGCGGCCTGCACAACATTCCCGAAAGCTGGGGCACCGCGGTCAGTATTCAGGCGATGGTGTTCGGCAATATGGGCGCGCAATCGGCGACCGGCGTCGCCTTCACGCGCAACCCTTCGACCGGCGTGCGCGAGCTCTATGGCGAATATCTCATCAACGCGCAGGGCGAAGACGTCGTCGCCGGCATTCGCACGCCGCAGCCGATCGCCCAGTCCGCAAGCCACGCCTCCGGCTTCGAAAAGATTTCGCTCGAAGCGGCGATGCCGGCGATCTTCGCCGAATTCAAGGGATACGCCGACAAGCTCGAACGCCATTTCCGCGACATGCAGGACATGGAGTTCACGGTCGAGCGCGGGAAATTATGGATGCTGCAGACGCGCGCCGGCAAACGCACCGCCCGCGCGGCGCTCAAGCTCGCCGTCGACATGGCCCGCGAAGGGCTCATCGGCAAGGATGAGGCGATTACGCGCGTCGAGCCGCAGTCGCTCGAACAATTGCTGCATCCCACGATCGATCCCGCGGCGAAGCGCAATATTCTCGCGACGGGTCTCCCCGCCTCGCCCGGCGCCGCTGTCGGCGAAATCGTCTTCGACCCGGAAGAAGCCGCGAAGCTCGCCTCGAACGGCCGCAAGATCATCCTCGTGCGCATCGAGACGAGTCCCGAAGACATCGGCGGCATGCATGGGGCGGAAGGCATTCTCACCGCGCGCGGCGGCATGACCTCGCACGCCGCCGTCGTGGCGCGCGGCATGGGCAAGCCCTGCGTCACCGGCGCCGGCGCGCTGCGCATCGACTACGAGGACCAGAGCTTTACCGTCGCGGGTAAACGCTTTGGCAAGGGCGACCGCATCACCATCGACGGCTCGGCCGGCCAGGTGATCGCCGGCGAAGTGAAGATGCAGCGGCCGGAGCTCACCGGCGAATTCGCGGTGCTGATGTCCTGGGCGGACCAGAAGCGACGGCTGAAGATTCGCGCCAACGCCGAAACGCCGTCGGACGCGCGCGCCGCCCGTCGTTTCGGCGCCGAAGGCATCGGCCTCGCGCGCACCGAACATATGTTTTTCGAAGGCGAGCGCATTGTCGCGGTGCGCGAGATGATTCTTGCCGACGACACTGAGGGCCGCCGCCTCGCGCTGGCGAAGCTGCTGCCGATGCAACGCGAGGACTTCAAACAGCTGTTCGAGATCATGTCTGGCCTGCCGGTCACGATCCGTCTGCTCGATCCGCCGCTGCACGAATTCCTGCCGCATTCGGACGCCGAGATCGCCGCCGTGGCGAAGGCGATGGGCGCCGATCCGGTGAAGCTGCGCCGCCGCGCCGCGCAGCTTTCCGAATTCAATCCGATGCTCGGCTTTCGCGGCGTGCGGCTCGCCGTCATCTTCCCCGAGATCGTCGACATGCAGGCGCGCGCGATCTTCGAGGCGGCGATCGAAGCCAGTCTTTCGACGGGCGAACCGGTCGACATCGAGATCATGGCGCCGCTCGTCTTCGCCCGCGCCGAGCTCGATCTCGTCAAGGCGCGCGTCGCCGAAATGGCGAAGCTCGTCGAGGACGAGACGGGGATCAGGCCGAATTATCACGTCGGCACCATGATCGAACTGCCGCGCGCGGCGCTGCGCGCCGGCGACATTGCGCCGTCGGCGGATTTCTTCTCCTTCGGCACCAACGACCTGACGCAAACGACGCTCGGCATTTCGCGCGACGATTCGGGCTCCTTCCTCAACGCCTATGTCGAAAAGGGGCTGCTGCCGGCCGACCCGTTCGTCACCATCGATCAGGAAGGCGTCGGCGAGCTGGTCGAACTCGGCTGCCAGCGCGCCCGCGCCGCGAACCCGACGATCACGCTCGGCGTCTGCGGCGAACATGGCGGCGATCCGGTTTCGGTCGCCTTCTTCGACAAGATCGGCTTCGATTATGTGTCCTGTTCGCCGTTCCGCGTGCCGATCGCGCGGCTCGCCGCCGCCCAGGCGGCGCTGGGCGAAAAGGCGTCGAGCACGGCGTGATCCTGCTCGAAGTGCAGCGCTAAGAAAGTCTCTTCGGCTCGTCATGGCCGGGCTTGTCCCGGCCATCCACGCTGGAGAGGCGTCGCGCGCTGCGCCGTTCCCTCACGCGCTCTCCAGCTCTTCCTCGCGGTGGTTCATCTCGAAGCGGCGCACGATCAGCCGCACGAGATACAGGCCGAACTCGGGGTTTTGAAAATACAGCTGTTCGAACTGCTCATAGGTGATGACGAGCAGACTGACGTCGTCGATGCAGCGCGCCGTCGCGGTGCGTTTGCCGTTTGTCGTAAATAGCGCCATCTCGCCGAAAATGGCGCCGGGCGAGAGCATCGCGCCGCGTTCGACGATTTCGACGCGTCCTTCGACGACGACGAAAGCCTCGTCGGCTTCGTCGCCCTTCATGAAGACCGCTTCGCCGCGTCGCAGCGTGCGCGGATGCATGAAGGGCTTCAGCCATTCGATGTTCAGGTCGCTGCCGTTGGCTTCGCGCACGCTGGAGATGAGCTTGCGCATTTCGCGCATGCGGGTGAAGTTGAGCGGCAGGTTGATCGCATGTTTGGCGATCGTCGGCGGGCTGGCGATGATGAGCCCCAAGGTCACGCCGAGCACATTGCCAAGCATCGCGGTGATGCGCAGCGGGATCATCCGCTTCATGTAAGCGGCGCCGACGACCGTCGACGCTTCCGCCCAGGCGAGCGCCGTCAGCGCCGCCCCGCCGACCGTCTTTCCCGTATCCGACGCTGCCCAGCTCATTAGCGTATCGATCAGTTCCGACATTGCAGCTTCCATCCTTACGCCGCGCTTAACCTTTGCGCGTAACCAAGACAAGCGTTCAAAAAGCCTGCGGGACTGGACTTTCCCATGCGCTTTCGCACATTCGCTCCATGCGACAAACGAGCCGAATCCTGCGGATCGACACATCCGGCCGCGGATTTTACGAATTCACCGAGGCTGTCCGCGACTTTGCGCGCGGCGCGCGGATGACGCAGGGGCTGGCGACGGCGTTCTGTCGCCACACCTCCGCGTCGCTGCTCATTCAGGAAAACGCCGATCCCACCGTGCTGCGCGATCTCGAAGCCATCTTCGCAAGGCTCGCGCCCGAAGGCGCGGATTACGCCCATGATACGGAAGGCGCCGACGACATGCCGGCGCATATCCGCGCCGCGCTCACCCAGACGCAGCTCTCGATCCCCCTCATTGGCGGCGCGCTGGCGCTGGGAACTTGGCAGGGCGTCTTTCTTTTCGAGCACCGCCGGCGGGGGCGCCGGCGCGAGGTCGCGCTGCATCTGATCGGCGAATGATCGCGCCGTTGCGTCATTCTGGCACGATGGCGGCGGCGCGCTGGCAACGGTTCCGCAAGGCTAATGAACGATAAGATTTTACGAAGGATCGCATCCGGGGCGCAGCGACGCAAATCGCGGCGCCTTGCCAGACGCGCCGTCGCACATGGATCAGTCTATGCGTCGTCAGTCGAGAACGCGTTTCGTGCGCAGAGGGGTTGCGCCCTGGGTTTTCAGCGTCACGGCGCCCTGGGCGCTCGGCGTCGGCATGCTGGTCTCCTTCACCGCGGTCGCCGGGCAGGACCCCGTCGCCGACTGGCGCGTTTCTCCGCTCGCGGCGCGCGCGCCAGGGGCGCTGACGCTCGGCTTCAGCGAGGCGGCAAGCGGCGATTACGGGTTCTATGGCCAAACCCGCGCCCAAATTCAGCAGGCGCGCCTTATCGTCGGCGGCCCGGAGGAGGATGGCGCAGTTCGCGACGAGCGCGAGCCGCATGTCGATCTCAAGCCGGATGTGAAGCATTTTCCCCAGGTCGATCGGCGGCATAAGGGCGATCCGGTGGTCGCCATGCGGCCCGGTTTCGAGACGCGCCGGCCGCAGCCGGCGAATCTGGGGCTGAGCGAGTCGCCGCCGCTTTCCTTCGGCCTTGAGGGCAAGTCGACGCGGCCGACCGCGACGCCGCTTGCGCCGCGCGGCAAAACCCCGGGCGACGAAGCGCTCGAAGAGGCGGACGCGGGCTCCGCGCCGGAGCCGGCGACGACGCAAAAGTCGATGGCGGCCGCCTCGCCGGCGCAGAGTTCGTCGATCTCGACGCCGACCGGCGCCGACGCGCCCCGCGACGTCGCGCGGGAGGCGCAGACCGAGCGCGCCCTTCATGGCGCATCCCCGCAGACGCCGCGCGCCGTCGCGCTGGGGTCGTCGACGCCGGCGCAGCCGGACGCCGTGCCCATCGAAGTGTCGTCCTTCCCCGGCGCGACGCTGGCGCTGTCGACGCCAGGCAAGGAATTGAGCGCGTCACGTCCGGATTATGCCGCTTCGATCGATCCGGAAAAGCTTGGCCGCGAGGCCCGCTGCCTGGCGGAAGCGGTCTATTTCGAGGCCCGCAGCGAGCCAGAGGCAGGGCAGGCCGCCGTCGCGCAGGTCGTGCTCAACCGCGTCCAGAGCGGCCTCTATCCGTCGAGCGTTTGCGGCGTCGTCTATCAGAACCGGCGCCACTATCGTGCTTGCCAGTTCTCCTTCGCCTGCGAGGGCCGCTCGCTCCGCATCACCGAAGGCGACGCCTGGGAACAGGCGGTGCGCGTCGCCAAGGAGGTTATGGTCGGTCGAACCTACATCTCCGACGTCGGCCGTTCGACGCATTATCACGCCAACTATGTGCATCCGCGCTGGGCGCGCGCGCTCCGAAAAATGGACGTCATCGGCAGGCATATTTTCTACCGGCTGAAACCGGGACAGACTTAGACGACGTAGTGAGTCGTCATTGCGAGCCAGAGGCGAAGCAATCCCGGACGCGCCCCGACGGTGGATTGCTTCGTCGCTGCGCTCCTCGCAATGACAACCGGTCAGCGTCGGAACCTTAATCGACGAGCCGCGCGCGAACGAGGCCGCGCACCGAGTTGCCGAGAAAAAACTCGCACCCGGAAATATCTTCGAGGCGCAAAATCGATTCGCGGGCGCGACCTTGCGCGGTGAGCGCGGCGCGCAGCGTTCCCGGCAGCAGGCCGCAGGACAGCGGCGGGGTCAGCAAAGTTTCGCCTTCAGGCGCGAACAAATTGCAGCGCGCCGCTTCGCACAGCTCGTCGCGCTCATTTTGAAAGAGAACTTCATCGGCTCCAAAGCGCTGCGCCGCATCAGTGAGCGCGTCTTCATAGAGCGCGCGCCGCGTCGTCTTGTGCCGCAACAGCGGATCGGCGGAGGAAAAGCGCCGTTTCGCGACGGCGACGCGCCAGATTGTATCGGGCGGAATCGGCTCAATCGGCGTGACGCTGGTTTCGATCGTTCCCTCGCGCGCAAGCACCAACCGCACGCGAAGGCGCCCGCTCGACGCGCCCGCAACAGCGGCGTTTAGCGCGTCGCGGATGCGCGCGTCATCATGGGCGAAGCCGAGCGCGGCGCTCGAAGCCGCAAGCCGCGCGAGATGTTCAGTCAAGAGGCGAAAGCCCTCGTCGCGCGTCCACAGCAGCGTTTCGATCAGGCCGAAGTCGTTCTCGCGCCGGTGAGAAAGCGCGCCTTGATCAGACATTCCTCATACTCTTCGCGCGCGCGGGAATCGGCGACGACGGCGGAGCCGACATTGCAGACGAGGTCGCCTTCCGGGAAAATGGTCAGCGTGCGGATCGCGACGTTGAAACGAATGTCGCCATCTGGCGCGATGACGCCGAGCGCCCCGCAATAGACGCCGCGCGCGGCGCATTCGAGATCGCGGATGATCTCCATCGCGCGGATCTTGGGCGCGCCGGTCACCGAGCCGCAAGGGAAAAGCCCGGTGAACAGATCCTTCAGCGTCACGTCGTCGCGCAGCCGCGCCTCGATGCCCGACGTCATCTGATGCAGCGTCGGATAGGTCTGGATGGTGAAAAGATCCGTCACTTTCACCGTGCCGACGACGGCGAGGCGCGACAGATCGTTTCGAAGCAGATCGACGATCATCAGATTTTCGGCGCGCGACTTTTCGTCTTCGACGAGATATTGCGCGCGCGCCATGTCTTCGGTCGGCATCACGCCGCGCTGCGCGGTGCCTTTCATCGGGCGGGCGCGAATGTTGCGGTCCTGCGCCTCGAAGAAGACTTCCGGCGAGAGCGACACGACGGTTTCGGCTTCCAGCGCGACGACGCCGCCATAAGCGACCGGCTGGCGCTTGCGCAGACCGCGATAAAGCGCAAGCGTATCGCCGTCATAGCGTCCGTACAGCGGGAAGGTGAGATTGATCTGATAAACGTCGCCGGCGAAAATATAGTCTCGGCACGTGTTGAATCGCTGCGTGTACTCCTCCTGAGTCCAGGCAGGGGAAAGCGGAATGTTTGGCGCCGCGCTCTCGGCCGGCGGCAGCGACCAGGGCCGGGGCGCCCGAAACGCGCCGAAGAGGAGCAGCGGCGTCTGCGCGTCGGGCGTCGCTTGAGCGGCGAATTTGGGCTCCAGCGCATAGCCGAGCTCGTAGCCTGCGTAGCCGGCGAGATAGAGGCCGCGCCTTGTCGCCGCCTCCATGCGTTCGAACGCCGCCGCCACGTCTTTCGCCGCGCGCGCGACGATGATCTCCTCCGGCTCCTCGAACAGCAGCGCCTGTCCGTCGCTGCGGCCGTCTTCGAAAACGACGTAAGGCCGCGCCGGCGCGTCTTTTTGCGTCAGGACGGCGGGGCGTTCGGCGGCGTCTTGCATTTTTGGCGGGGCTCGCAATGGAATGTGATGTTACATCAGCCGGCTCCAGTTATGAAACGCCGCGTCGTCGCGCAACCTCCGATCCGCTTTGCTCTCGCGGCGTGCGCGGGCTATGAGGCCCTATGTCGACATCCTCGCCGCTCCGCTTTCTCTTCATCGGCGACGTTCTGGGCCGTTCGGGCCGCGCGGCTTTGTCGCGCTTTGTCCCCCGGCTGCGCGAAAAATGGGCGCTCGACTTCGTCGTCGCCAATGGCGAGAACGCCGCCGGAGGCTTTGGCATCACCGAAGCCATTTGTGAGGAAATGCTCGGCCTTGGCGTCGATTGCGTCACGCTCGGCAATCACGCCTTCGATCAGCGCGAGGCGCTGGTTTTCATCGAGCGCCAGCCGCGGCTGCTGCGCCCGGTTAATTATCCGCCGGGAACGCCGGGACGCGGCGCCGGCCTTTATACGGCGGCGCGCGGGCAGCAGGTGCTCGTCGTCAATCCGATCGGCCGGGTCTTCATGGACGCGCTCGATGATCCTTTTGCCGCCATTGAGCGCGAGCTGGGCGCCTGTCCGCTTGGCGTCGGATGCGACGCCATCTTTATCGACATGCACGCCGAGGCGTCGAGCGAGAAAATGGCGATGGCGCATTTCGTCGACGGCCGCGCGTCCGTGGTGGTCGGCTCGCATACGCATACGCCGACCGCTGACGCGCAAATTCTGCCGGGAGGCACCGGCTATCAGACCGACGCGGGCATGACGGGCGATTACGACTCCGTCGTCGGCATGGACAAGGAGGAGCCGCTTCGCCGGTTCCTGCGCAAGACGCCCGGCGCGCGCTATGAGCCCGCGAATGGCGAGGCGACCTTCTGCGGCGTGGCGGCCGAAATCGGCGCCGACGGGCTGGCGACCATGATCTCGCCGGTGCGGCTCGGCGGCCGGCTGCGGGAAGAGTGGCCCAAGCAATGGGACGCGTCATGAGCCGCCGTCCGCGAGGGCCGCTCTACCCAGAGGCAGTAAGCTCAATTAAATAGCTCATCGAGCAGCGCCCCCGGGGCGCGGGCCCCGGAGCGCGCGAATATGAAATGGGAAGATCTCCAGTCGTCTGACAATATCGAGGATCGTCGCGGCTCCGGACCGATGACGGGGGGCGGGCCCCGCATGGGCGCAGGCGGCATCGGCCTTGGCACGATGGTGATCCTCGGACTGATCGGCTGGGCGCTCGGCGTCAATCCTGCGATTCTCATCGGCGGCGCGCAGATGATCAACAATATGCGCCAGGAGCGCGAGGCGGCTTTGCCCCGCCAGGAGGCGCCGCGGCAAAGCGCGCCGACGGATCAAATGGGGCGCTTCGTCGCAAAGGTGGTGGGCTCCAACGAGCAGGTCTGGTCGCAAGTGCTTCCCGAACAAAAGGGCGTGCGCTTCCAGCCGCCGCGGCTCGTTCTCTTCAACGGCTACACCCAGTCGCGCTGCGGCGCGGCGCAGTCGGCGATGGGGCCGTTCTATTGTCCGCTCGACCAGCGCATCTATCTCGACACGTCCTTCTTTCGCGACATGCAGCGGCGCTTCGGCGGCGGCGGCGATTTCGCCTATGCCTATGTGATCTCGCATGAGATGGGCCATCACATCCAGAATCTGCTGGGCATTCTGCCGAAAATTCAGCGGGCGCAGCAATTGGCGAGCAGCCGTTCGGAAGCCAACGCGCTTTCGGTGCGCGCGGAGCTGATGGCGGATTGCCTCGCCGGCGTCTGGGCCAACAACGCCAACAAGCAAAAGCCCATTCTCGAGGAAGGCGACATTGAGCAGGCCGTCGCTTCGGCGCAGGCGATCGGCGACGACCGGCAGCAAAAAGCTACGCGCGGCTACGTGGTGCCGGACAGCTTCACCCACGGCTCGGCGGCGCAGCGCACGCAATGGCTGCTGAAAGGCTTGCGCACGGGCAGCATTGACGCCTGCAACACATTCGCGCGCTAATCGGCCGGACCCCGCGGCTACAGGACGCGGCGGGCGCGGGTCGTCAGATCGGCGCCCCGCATCTTTCGCACAAGTCGCGCCAGATCCGCGCCTTCGTTCGCCGCCGCGAGCGCGCTCTTTGGCGCAATGAGCCCGACCGGACGGGCCAGACCCGGCGCAACGCGGGTGATCAACGAATCGGGAGCCAGCCGAAGCGTTCGGGCGCGGCTGGCGTCGCCATGGGCGAAAAAATCCTGTGCTTCCTCGGCGAAGCCGCGCTCCACGGCGAACCCAGCCAGCAGAAGGAGAAGATGGTCGCGCCGCGCCGCTTTCAGCGCCTGCGCCAAGCCGTCGGCGGCGTGCGGCGTCTCGATCAGCGCGCAGCCGGCTTCGTCGGCGATCTCGTCCAGGCCTCGTCCTGGCGCGGCGAGGATCAGAGCGTCGGCGATCAGTCCATGGACGCACGACTCGACGAGCGAACCGAGGCTGCGCGCCACGGCCGCCGGGCGCAACGGCGCGCCGGGAGAGTCGAAGGCGATCAGCGCGACGGTCAGCATGTCGCTCACATACCGGAATCCGAGGCGCGGCGGAATGCGGCGCCGCATTAACGGGCGTGGCGTCCATCTTGTAAGCGGCGCCCATTGCGCGGGCGGCGGCCTTCGGTCACCATCGCGGCATGCCCTCCGCTCTCCCGCTCGAAATCCTCACGACGGATCAAATGGCTCGCGCCGATCGCCTGACGATCGAGAGCGGCATGCCGGCGATGTCGCTGATGGAGAGCGCCGCCGTGGCGATCGCGCGTGCGACCAGCCAAATTCTTCAACGCACCAGCGGGCGGCGGGTCTTGGTGCTCTGCGGTCCGGGCAACAATGGCGGCGACGGCTTTGTCGCGGCGCGGCTGCTGCGTGCGCAGCGCTATAAAGTGCGCGTCGCCTCCCTCACCCCGCTCGACCAATTGCGCGGCGACGCGGCGCGAGCAGCGGCCGCCTGGCCCTGCCCAGTCACCTCAGCGCTCGACTGCAGCTTCGACGGCATTGATCTCGTTATCGACGCTCTGTTCGGAACGGGCCTCGCGCGCGATCTCGATTCGAACGCCAGCGCGCTCGTCCGCCGCTTGAACCGCTGGCGGCGCGAAAGCGGCCAGAACGTCGTCGCCGTCGATATTCCCAGCGGCGTCGACGGCACGACCGGCGCGGTGCGCGGCGCGGCGGTGGAGGCCGACGCAACCGTCACCTTCTTTCGCGTGAAGACCGGCCATCTGCTGTTGCCCGGCCGTCTGCATTGCGGCGCGCTCACCTGCACGCATATCGGCATTCGACCCTCCGCGCTCGATTCGCTCGCCGTTGAGACTTTCGTCAACATGCCGCAGCTCTGGCGCGCCGCGCTGCCCCTGCCGCGAGTCGATGGCCACAAATATTCGCGCGGCCATGCGCTGGTCGTTTCGGGCGGCGCCTCCTTTACAGGCGCCGCGCGGCTTTCGGCGGCGGCGGCCTTGCGCGCCGGCGCGGGTCTCGTGACGCTCGCCAGCCCAACTGAAGCGCTTGCGGTCAACGCCAGCGCGCTCACGTCCGTCATGGTTCGGCCGGCCGACGGCGCGAAGGGCCTCGCCAGGGTTCTCTCCGACGAGCGCAAAAATGCCATCGCCATCGGTCCGGGGCTAGGCGTCAGCGAGGAAAGCTGCGCACAGGTCGAAACGGCGCTTGCGCCGCAGGCCTATCGCCGCGCCGCGGTCCTCGACGCGGACGCGCTCTCGAGCTTCGCCGCCAATCCAGAGCGGCTGTGGCGGGCAACGCGCGCTGCGCCTGGTCCGGTGGTGATGACGCCGCACGCCGGCGAATTCGCACGGCTCTTCGCCGTTTGCGAGAGCGATTGCGGCTGCCGCTCGAAACTCGACAAGGCACGCGAGGCGGCGCGCGCCAGCGGCGCGGTTGTGCTCTTCAAGGGAGCGGACACGGTCGTCGCCGCGCCCGATGGACGCGCCTCGATTCTTCCTTATGCCACGCCCTGGCTCGCCACTGCGGGCTCAGGCGACGTCTTGACCGGCGTCATCGCCGGCTTGCTGGCGCAGCGCATGGACGGCTTCCTCGCGGCGTCCTGCGCCGCCTGGATGCATGCGCGCGCCGCCGAGATTTTTGGTCCGGGGCTGATCGCCGACGACATCATCGCCGCCTTGCCGCAGGTGTGGCGGGAGCTCTGCGCGGTCCAACAAAAATAGGCAGCCGAAGCGAGCGGCTTCCTTGGCCGTTTTACGAGCGTGGCCCCATGCGGAGATAAGCCCGCGGACACTTGTGGCGACCTCAAGACCTTCGTAGACTCGTCCTGCTTGAGCGAGGGCGCTCGACGCCGACGATGGTTGCCTTGATTCGCGCTCCGGTTCCGAGCGGCTTCCGTCGCTGTCACATGGCTGTCGCAGCCAGACCGCTTTTGAGGCGACGGCTGAAAGAAAACGAGCGTGATGAAATCCTTCGAAAAACTGTTGCTTGAGAACAAAGCCTGGGCCGAGGAAGTCCGTGAGCGCGATCCCGGCTATTTCGAGCGTCTAGCGGCCGATCAGAAGCCCGAATTCTTGTGGATTGGCTGCTCCGACAGCCGCGTGCCGGCCGACATCATCGTCAACGCGCTGCCGGGCGCGGTTTTCGCGCACCGCAACATCGCCAATCAGGTGATCTGCACGGACTTCAACTGTCTCAGCGTCATCCAATACGCTGTGCAGGTGCTCAAAGTTCCGCACATCATCGTCTGCGGTCACTACAATTGCGGCGGCGTTCGCGCCGCCCTTGACCGACAGCGCCCCGATCTGGAGCTGCTCAATAAATGGCTGATGCACATTAAAGACACCTATCGGATGCATAGAGATGAGATCGACGCGCTCAACTCTCAGACAGAACGCGCCAACCGACTTGTCGAACTCAATGTGATCGAGCAGGTTATGCGCCTGTCGCAATTTTCGATTGTGCAGACCGCCTGGAAAGAGGACCAGCGGCCGATGCTGCACGGCTGGGTGTTCGGGCTCGATGACGGAATACTGCATCAGCTCATTACATTGCCGCCGGGCAGCGACGTCGACGTCATCTATCAGCAACACGGCGGCGAGGATTTCTAACCGGCCGCGCGGCGTAATGCCGCCAATAAGGAGAATTCAGGCGTGTTTAGGCGGCATCTCGACTACTATTTCCGCTACCTCGATCACGACATTCCGGCGGGCGTCGTGGTGTTTCTCGTCGCTGTGCCGCTGTGCCTCGGCATCGCGGTGGCTTCCGGCGCCCCGCCCTTTTCGGGAGTTATCTCCGGGATCATCGGCGGGCTCGTCGTTTCCTTGATTAGCGGTTCGCAGTTGAGCGTTTCGGGTCCTGCCGCAGGCCTGACCGTCATTGTCGCGACGGCGGTCGAAAAACTCGGCTTCGACGCCATGCTGCTTGCGGTGGCGCTGTCGGGCCTCCTGCAATTGGGGATGGGCTTTCTGCGGGCGGGCGTCATCGGCGCGTTTTTTCCGTCGGCCGTCATCAAGGGCATGCTCGCGGCGATCGGGTTGATCCTGATCATGAAACAGTTGCCGCACGCGGTTGGCTACGACGCCGACGCGGAAGCTGACTTGTCGTTCCTCGAGGACGATAGCCACACGCATCTCTCCTTTCTCTTTGACGCCCTTCGCTCCTTTTCGACGGGAGCGGTGATCGTCAGCGTCGTCTCCCTCGCGATCATGCTCCTTTGGGATACGTCCTACATCAAGAAGCATCGCTACCTTTCGCTCGCGCCAGGCGCGCTGGTCGGGGTGCTGTTTGGCGTCGCCTATAACTTCGTGGCTCAGACGCTGTTTCCCTCTTTGGCGATCGCGCCGCAGCATCTCGTCAATCTTCCGGCCATCTTTGGACCGATAGATTTCGCGCGGGAGTTCAGCTTTCCGGATCTTACGCGGCTGATCGACGTCCAGATCTATGTGACGGCCGCCACTTTGGCGCTGGTCGGCAGCCTCGAAACTCTGCTGAGTCTCGAAGCGGTCGATAAGCTCGACCCGCTCAAGCGCATCGCGCCGACCAATCAGGAGCTCAAGGCCCAGGGCGTCGGCAATTTTTTGAGCGGCATGTTGGGCGGGTTGCCGATCACTGCGGTGATCGTGCGCAGCTCCGCTAGCATCGACGCCGGCGCGCACACAAAGGTGGCGTCCTTTGTCCACGGCGTGCTGCTGTTGCTCAGCGTGATGTTCCTGGCGAGCCTGCTCAACATGATTCCGCTCGCCTGTCTTGCCGCGATTCTGCTCCTGACAGGCTACAAGCTCGCGAAGCCAAAGCTCTTCGTCCAGCAATATGAGAAGGGCTTCAATCAGTTCGCGCCCTTCGCCGTGACGGTCGGCGCCATTCTTTTGACGGATCTTCTCAAAGGAATGGCGATCGGCATGGCCGTGGGCCTCTTCTTCGTGTTGCGCGCGAATTACCACTCTGCGTTCACGCTCACGCGCGACGGCCGGAACTACCTGCTGCGCCTGCAAAAGGATGTGTCCTTCCTCAATAAGGCGCAGCTGCGCAACTTCCTCGAGAATGTCGAGGGGGACAGTTATCTCGTGATCGATGGCACGCGCGCCGGCTTTATCGATCAGGACATCATGGAGACGATTCAGGATTTCATAAAAGCTGCGAGCGATTACAATATCCGCATTGAACTCAAGGAAATGCGGGGCCTGGAGCCGGTCAACGGATTGGTCCCCGCCGAATAGCGCCGCGGCGAATCACATTGATGTCAGCGCTCGGCGGCGGCGAAGGCCAGATGACCTGCGCTCGGCTGACGTTTTATGGCGAGAAGCCCTCGAAGACGATCTGATCGGTCCATTCTCGCGCCCGCGCCGCCATCTCCGGCGAACGCACGGTCCAGGTCGTTACCGGAAGTTTCAGCGCGTCGCGCAGCAGCAGCGGAATCGCGTGCGGAAGATCGCGCACGCGCCAAGACAGGAAATCCGGCAGCGTGCGCTGGTAGTGCAGAAAGTGCGTGAGCTCCGCGCGCTGCGCGGTGGACAGCTGCGGCCAATCATCCGCGTCGTAATGCGCCTCGCCGACGATGCCGAGCGGCCGATGCGCGATCCCAAGCGCCGCGGCGCGTGCGCGAAGAAAGGCGATCTGATCGGGATCGAAACTTTCGACGGCGACTGGCCCCTCGTAACGCGCCAACGCCTGCGCCGTGCGCTGCGCAACGGTCGTGTCGCCATCGAAGGCGCTCTTGATCTCCACAATGATCGGCGTTCGCCCGCCGATCGCGGCGAGAAACTCGGAAAATCTCGGAATGGCGTCACTGGCGCCGCGCAGCCGCAGACGGCTGAGTTCATCCGCGCTGTGCTTCGCGACAGCCCCGGCGCCTTCGGTCAGGCGCTCCAGCGTCTCGTCGTGAAATACGACGAGTTCGCCGTCGGCTGTGAGTTGAACGTCGCATTCGACGCCAAAGCCCGCGGCGATCGCCGCGCGGGCGGCCGAAATCGAATTTTCGATCACGCCCTTGCGGGCGTCGTGCAGTCCGCGGTGGGCGATCGGCCGCGCCGTCAGCCATGAAAAATCACGGGAGTTCACGGAAGAATCTCGAAGATTCCTTCCACTTCGACCGCGGCGTCGAGCGGCAATTGCGCGACGCCAACGGCGAAGCGCGCATGTTTGCCATTCTCGCCCAGCACGGCGGCGACGAGATCGGAGGCGCCGTTGACGACTTGCGGCAGCGAAGCGAAGTCGGGCGCGCTGTTCACATAGCCGCCGAGCCGCACGGCGCGCAGTTTCGCAAGATCGCCGACGGCGGCGTTGGCTTGGGCGAGGACGTTGAGCGCCGCCTGACGCGCGGCGGATTGCCCCGCCTCAAGCGAAACGCCGGCGCCCAGCTTGCCTTGATGCGCCGGGTCGACGCCATTGGAGCTGATCGGCAGCTGTCCCGATATGAACAGTAAAGCGCCCGTGCGCACAAAAGGAACATAGTTGGCGACCGGCGCGGCCGCGGCGGGCAGCGTCAGTCCCAACTCTTTCAGCCGCGCGAGCGGGGTGTCGGACGATGCGGTCATGGCGCCTCTTCAAAGAGAAAGTCGTTGCTCCCAATGACGCGCGACCCTAGTTTCCTACTCCACGCGACGCAATGGCGTCCAGGCGCCGCCACACAGAAAGAGGTCCAATGATTTCGTTACGCGTGCTGGCCGCTGCGATCTGCGCGGCGACGCCGGTTGGCCAGGCGTTCGCCGAGCGCGCATTGCCGCTCGCCAATCATCGCGCTGTTTATGATCTGAGCCTGTTGAAATCGAGCGGCGCGAAGGCGCCGGCGCAGGCGCGCGGCCGGATCGCCTTCGACTTTTCCGGGTCGGCCTGCGAGGGCTATGTGCAGAACTTTCGCCAGATTACCGAATTGCAGCCCTCGGAAGGGGCGGCCAAGCTCTCCGACATGCGCTCGGCGACATTCGAGGGCGGCGACGGCGCGGACTTTCGCTTCAAGGTGGAGACCAAAGTCGACAATTCGCGGACCGATGAAGTCGACGGAAAGGCCAAAAAATCCGCCGACGCCCGGCTTGCCATCGATCTTGCAAAGCCAAAGCGCACGCGACTGGAGCTGGCCGGTCCGATGCTCTTTCCGACGGAACATTTGCGCAAGATCGTGGAAACGGCCGCGGCCGGCGAACAGCTGCTCGAAGCGCGGGTCTTCGACGGCACGGGCGACGGCGAAAAGGCGTTCGATACCTTAACGGTCATTGGCAAGCCGACGACCGAGCCGCCCCAGGAAAAGGTCGCGCGCGTGAATGCGCTCAACAATATCCGTCGCTGGCCGGTTGCGATTTCCTATTTCGAGCTCGGCAAGAAGGACGGCCAGCCGATTTATGTGCTGTCCTTCGACCTTTATGAAAACGGCGTCTCGCGCGCGCTGAAGCTCGACTATGGCGACTTCGTCTTGCGCGGCGACATGACGGATCTCGTCTTGCAGCCGACGCCGGCCTGCAAAAAATAGCGTGGTCTGCTGTTGGTTTTGAGGAACGCCGCCAATCGGCGTGGCGGTCTAGCCCGCTTGTCCTAATTGAGGCGGTGGTCTTTGCGCGAGGGAGGGCGTTCGATGTTTCCCATTCCGCAATGCGTCTTTCTCACGCGCGGCGTCGGCGTTCACCGCCATCGTCTGACGGCGTTCGAATATGCGCTGCGCGACGCCGACATCGAACAGCAGAATCTCGTGGCGGTGTCGTCCATTGTGCCGGCGGGATGCGAAGTCGTTCCGGTGGAGCGGGGCGTCGCGACGCTTCAGCCTGGTGAAATCACTTTCACGGTGCTTGCGCGCGCCGAGACCGACGAGCCTGGACGGCGCATCACTGCAAGCATCGGCCTCGCGCGGCCAAAGCAGCCGACGCTCTACGGCTATATTTCGGAACATCACGGCTATGGCATGACGGAGCGCGAGAGCGGCGATTATGCGGAAGATCTCGCGGCGACGATGCTCGCTTCGACGCTCGGGATCGAATTCGATCCTGACGCCGCCTGGAACGAGCGCAAGAAGGTCTATGAAACAAGCGAACTGATCGTCGAGAGCCTGTCTTTGACCGCCGCGGCCGAAGGCGCTCCGAACGGCGATTGGACCTGCGCGGTCGCCGCTGCGGTGTTCCGCTTCGTCAAACTCGACGGTTCGCCATGAGCGGGACGCCGACATTCGCCGCTCCGCCGACCTTCCTCGGCGTCGCCCCGCGTGCTGACGCGGCGGTTGTCGTCGCCGGCGTCCCTTTCGACATCGGCACGACCAACCGCAGCGGCGCACGCTTCGGGCCGTCGGCGATTCGTCACGCGAGTCGTATGTTGATCGACGGCGAGCACCCCGCGCACTGGACGTCCCCCGTCGATCTGCCGCTCGCCGACGTGGGGGATTTCGCCATCGCGCTGGGCGACATCGCCGCAAGTCTCAAGCTCATCGAGGAGCAGGCCTCAGCCTATGCGCATCTCGTGACGCTTGGCGGCGATCATGGAATCACGTTGCCTCTCTTGCGCGCCTGCGCGAGAAGACGCGGCCCGCTGGCGTTGATTCATTTCGACGCCCACGTCGATACATGGCCCGATAATTTCGGCCAGCCCTATGCGCATGGCTCGATGTTCTATCATGCGATCAACGAAGGCGTCGTCGATGCGCGCCACATGATTCAGATCGGCATTCGCTCGCCGGTGCAACGCGAAGTCTACGACTGGACGCTTGGACAAGGCGTCACGATCGTCGCCGCGCAGGAGGCGCATGAAATTGGGCCAGCGGCGATCGCCTCGCGGATCGTCGAAGTCGTCGGCGACGCCTCCGTCTATTTGACGTTCGATGTCGACGCGCTTGATCCGGCCTTTGCCCCTGGGACCGGCACGCCGGAAATTGGCGGTCTGGCCACTTGGCAGGCGCAGTCGATCATCCGCAAACTCGTCGGTCTGAACTTTGTCGGGATGGACCTCGTCGAGGTGGCGCCGGCCTATGACGCTTCCGAAATCACCGCGCTCGCCGGCGCGACGATGGCCTGGGAATACCTCTGCCTGCTGGCGGCGTCGGCCGGTTCGTCCCGGTCCGCCGCGCGAACTCCTTAGCTCCCTGGCCAGCGTCAACGCGTCTCTTGCCAAGGGCTGGCCTTCGGCAGCACTCTGCCCTGAACAGCCGCAATGCGGCGGGCCGCTTCGAAGCGGATCGAGGCGTGCAAGGCTAGGGGAGGGCGGCATGTCCAGTGCGGAGCGGCGGGCGCGAGAAGTGGTCGGCGTTTTCTCGGACGGCTATGTGCTTGAGAGCGCTGTCGAGGAATTGTTGAATTCGGGGTTCGATCTCGGCGACATCAGCCTGCTTGCGGGCGAAAAGGCGATCGTCAGCAAGCTCGGCCATAAATATGAAAAGGTGGAGGCCGCCGAAGACGACGGCGCCGCGCCGCGCGTGGCCTATGCGCCAAGGGAGTCTTTAAGCAAGAAAGAGGGCGCGATTATTGGCGGTCTTGTCTATGTCGGCGCCACTGTGGCGGCCGGCGCGGCGCTCGCGTCAGGCGGAACCCTCGCGATACTTCTCGTGAGCAGCCTGATCGGCGCGGAATTTGGCGGCCTCATCGGCGTCGTGCTTGGCGAATTCATGGAGGAGCGTCACGCGAAATATCTCCAGGAGCAACTTGACCATGGCGGTTTGTTGCTCTGGGTGCGAACGCGAAACGACGCGCTTGAGGAAACCGCCAAGCGCATTATCGCCAAACATTCGGGCCGCGACGTGCATGCGCATGACGTGCCAGCTGCAGCGGCGTGAATGACGTTGAAGCGGCCGCGATCAGGCCGCTTTTTTCATCAGTTCGGCTTTGCGCTTCGATAGCTTGATGCCCAAGGCGTCGAGGTCGACCTCGCTCTTGCGCGCCTCGGGAAACATTTCCTGCTCTTCTTCCTGGACATGGTGCATGACATATTCGCCAAGCACCTTGACCTTTGCGTCGAACAGATGATCCTTCGGTGACATCGATCGGATCTCGGCGATCAGCTGTTTGGCGCTTGCGTGCTCAACTTCGGCTTCGTCGAGAAGCTCGTCGTCGTCGATGCTCTTGCGCAGCGCCGGATAGAAGATTTCCTCTTCGATCTTGGCGTGAACCGTCAGCGCGGCGCAAATTTTTCGGGCGAGTTCTTCCTTCTCGGTTTCCCTATCGAGCTTTTCGTACTGTTTGAACCAAGTTTTCACCTCTCGGTGATCCTCCCTCAGGAGCTTGATGGCGTCCGCCGTTTTGGAGGCGCTGGCCGACGTCTTCGCGCCCGTTTGGGACTTCGACCTTTTCGTGCTGCCGCCCGTGCTCGCCGTTGGCATTTTGGTTCTCCTGTTGCGCGGTTGTTAACTTGACTGTTCTGTTATGCGTGACGCGTCATGCGTCGAGATCCACCGTCAGTTCTCGGGGCCAGTAACGAAGTTCGGCGCAGGCCGCGATGAACGCGGCCGCGTCCTTGACGGTCGCAAGCTGAATGCACGCTTCATCCAGGGCGTCGGCGACGCCGGCTTTCTCCAGCAGCGGCAACGCGCTCTTGGTGAAGCCGATGAACTTGCAATGCGCAAAGGCGTCGCTTGCAAAATCGCGCGCCGCGGCGTCGGAGATGAGATCGGCGGCGCCGGTGTCGGACGCGACAATGGCGACGGCGTCATAGAGCACCGACGGTCCTCCGTCGATCTTTTGCGCCGCCGGCTGCATAGCGCCGTCGTCAAGCACCACGCCGCCGATATGGGGCGCGACAATCTCGTAAACCGCTCCGATCTTTTCGACGGCCTCGATCAGCGCCTTCAACAGCTTCGCGTCAGCGCCGTCCGTCGCGAGAATCCCGAGCTTGCGCCCTGTGAAGGATTTTGGACGCGCCAAGATGCTCAACGGCGTGGACGGGGGGAGCTCTTGCCGAGTCGGGCGCGCGGCCTTCGCCGGATCGGGCATTTCAAGCCGCAAGCCGTCAGCGACGCGCGTCGCGAGCGCAACGTCAATGTTTAAGAGATGCGACACGACGCGCGAGCGAATGTCCGGGCGCTCGCATTTGCTCAATTCAAAAGTCAGCGCATCGCCGATATGTTTGCGCTCGGTCGGCGTCTGACTGATGAAGAATTGCCGCGCCTGACTGTAGTGATCGGCGAAGCTTTCGGCGCGAATTCTCGTCTTCGGCCCGGCGACTTCTTCCGGGAAGGACGTGAAGCCGCGCTCGGGATTCTCGCGCGGTCCGCCGAGCGCGCCCCAGCTGTTGGGCTCGTAATTGGCGCGGCTCTTGGGATTCTTCATCGCCATATGCCCGTCCTGTTGGAAATGCGCCATCGGGCATCGCGGCGCATTGACCGGGAGATGGGTGAAGTTCGGGCTGCCGAGCCGCTTCAACTGTGTATCGAGGTAGGAGAAGTTGCGCCCTTGGAGCAGCGGATCGTCGCTGAAATCGATGCCAGGAACGATGTTCTGCGTGCAGAAGGCGACCTGTTCGGTTTCCGCGAAGAAATTATCGACGGTGCGGTCGAGCACGAGCCGCCCGACGACCTGTACGGGGATCTGCTCTTCGGGAATAATCTTGGTCGAGTCGAGAATGTCGAATTCGAATGTGTCAGCGAACGCGTCGTCAAAGAGCTGAAGGCCGAGCTCCCATTCCGGGAAATGTCCGCCCTTGATGGCGTCCCACAGATCCCGCCGATGGAAATCGGGATCGGCGCCATTGATCTTGACGGCTTCATTCCAAAGCACCGACTGCAGACCGAGTTTCGGCTTCCAGTGAAACTTGACGAACGTCGACTTGCCTTCTGCGTTGACGAAACGGAAAGAGTGAACCCCAAAGCCTTCCATGAAGCGGAAGGAGCGCGGAATGGCGCGATCCGACATGATCCACATGATCATGTGAAAGCTTTCCGGCGACAGTGAAGCGAAATCCCAAAAATTGTCGTGCGCCGTTTGCGCCTGTGGGAAGCCGCGATCGGGCTCAGCCTTCGCGGCATGGATCAGATCCGGAAACTTGATCGCATCCTGAATGAAGAACACCGGGATGTTATTGCCGACGAGATCCCAATTGCCTTCCTTGGTATAGAACTTCACCGCGAAGCCTCGCACGTCGCGGGCAAGGTCGAAGGACCCCTTGTTGCCGGCTACGGTCGAGAATCGCACGAACACCGGCGTCTGCTCGCCAATCCGCTGGAAAAGATCCGCGTGTGTGACGTCCGCGAGAGATTTCGTGAGTTCGAAATAGCCATGCACGCCGAATCCCCTTGCGTGAACGACGCGTTCCGGGATGCGCTCGTGGTCGAAGTGGAAGATTTTCTCGCGGAAATGGAAGTCTTCGATGAGGCTCGGACCGCGCGCGCCGATGCGTAACGTGTTTTGGTCATCGGAAACCGGGATGCCCTGCTGCGTCGTGAGCGTCTCAACCGCGTCGTTGGCGGTCTGGTGCGTTTCACCGCCGTCGCCTTGCGGCTGCGCGTAAGACGTCTCAGTCTCGGCCGCGACAAGATCGGGCTGCTCGGCTTGGCTCTTTACAGCGTTAGCCATGGCGGATTCGCTCGAGGACGACGGTTTGCGTTTTGACCCCATAGGAAAAACTCCGAGGAAGCGGCGATGAGACGCGAGCGCACGGGAGCGAAACCTCGGGCGATCTGACTTGTTCCCCGGGCAGGAAAATTCTCTCGGAGCCAAGAGAAGCGCAAAGCATCAGAAGCGAAGAGCGTCGAAGACGTTTGATACGGGGGAAGGGTCCGCCCGCTCGTTGGACCGCGCCGAGCGTAATCTTCGCGCGTGATCGCGCGAGAAGGATTTTAGCAATAAGGGCTGTCGCTTAAGCGCATCGGCGCCACATAGGACGGAGTGTCCGCCGTCAAGCGCACGCCGACCTGTCGGCTCTCGTCTGGTTACAGCAGGCGCGATCATCATGTCTCCGGTCTTAACGCGATAGCGCGCTGCCTGTGTAAGGACGACAAGCCGCGACGGAGGATGGAGAACCGGGAATGGCGCTTAGGGAGCAGATCGACGAGGAGCTCAGGGCGTTTTTGGCGGAGACCAATTTCACCGGAGCGGGCGCGCTCATAACCGACCTTGACGGAACCGCGGTGCACGAGTTTGAAGGGCGCATCGTCATCCCGGATCCGGTCGCTTGCGGCTTGAAGCGCCTCAATGATCTTGGCCGTCCCATTGTGCTGAACACGCTGCGGTTTCCGCTGAACGTCATCCGCTCCTTCGGGCGCGAATGGTATGCGATCACCAATGCGCCCTTGCCGCTCGTCTCGCTCAACGGCGGCGTCGTCGGCTATCTCAGAGAAGATGCGGCTGGAGACATCGTCTTCGAGGAGCTCGACGCCTTTCCGCTTGAGCCGGCGGAAATTGACGAGGTGCTGACGGGCGTGCGCGGGCTGCTTGCGAACGGCGTCGATGACCTTCTTGTCTTCTACTACACGCGCGACTGGACGCTTGGCGAAACGATCTGGACGCCTGTTCGGGAAAAGATCCCCCATCTTCGCGCAAAATACACGAGCGCGTCGTCGATCGTCTGCCTCTCGCTGGATGATCTTCGTGATACTTTGATGGCCCAGGACATCTGCATGATGTTTCTGCTCGTCGAAGCTCCGCAGGATCGTCTGATGGCCTATCAGCACGTCAAGCGCTCGAATTTCGCGACGCGCAAGGGCGTCGACAAATTGTTCGGCGTGCGCGCCATCGCGGAGCGGCTCGGCGTCGACCTACAGGCCTCTGTCGGCTGCGGCGACACGCCGATGGATTCATTTCTTTCCGGCGTCGGCCTTGCCGTCCATGTCGGGTCGCGCGATCTGGAATATAAGGGTCTGCTGCGGACGGTGAAGATTGAAAGCTCCCAGGAGCTTGGCGAACTGCTGTTTCGCCTTGGCGGCCTGCAGA
Organism: Methylocystis sp.; assembly: GCF_051062815.1. Taxonomy (GTDB): domain Bacteria; phylum Pseudomonadota; class Alphaproteobacteria; order Rhizobiales; family Beijerinckiaceae; genus Methylocystis. Next base: position 134,012 of record NZ_JBPFDU010000026.1, read on the forward strand.
GCGAGGCGCTGCAATGACCGCTGCGAAAGAAGCGCCAATCAATCCACGCAAGGCTCGATCCAATGCGGGCAAAATTATCGAGCATCACCTCGGGTCAAAACCAAGGCGCATCGTGGCGCGCGGCGGCGGCATCACCAATTTCGTGTTCGAGGTCCGCCACGCTGAAGGCGATTTCATCGTCCGCATGAACACGGCCCCGGACAAGCTAAAGGATTATCTCAAGGAGCAATGGGCGATCGCCAAGGCCAGCGAGGCTGGCGTGCCGACCGCGAAAATTCTGGAGGTCGGCGCCGACATCATCGGCATGCCTTATATGGTGCTTCCGAAGGTCGAGGGGCAGGAGGCGACGCATCATCCCGAACGCCTCGCGATTCTGCGGGAGATGGGACGTCTGACCGCTCTGATCCACTCGGTGAAGACGTCTGGCTTTGGCCAAACCTTCGATTGGTCGGGCAATCAGCTTTCGCGCAAAGAGACCTGGAAGGAGTATCTGCACGGGGAATTGAAAATTGGAGCGCGCGTCGACCTGCTCGATGCGCAGGATATGCTGGACGCCGGCCAGCTTAAACGTCTGAGATCGATCGTTCGCGACATGGAGCGCTGGGACCCGTCGCCCGTTCTCAACCACGGCGACATGCGACTAAAGAACGTGGTCGCCGACGCCTCCGGGGCGATCACCGCCGTGATCGACTGGGAGCGCTGCGCCTCCAATGTTGCGCCCTACTGGGATCTTTCGATGGCGCTTCATGATCTCTCGGTCGACGCCAAGCAGGAATTTCTCATGGGCTATGGCCTGACGGAGGAGAAGATCCGCGAAATGGCGCCGATTATAAAGGCGATCAACCTCATCAATTACGCGCCCTATGTGGAGCGGGCCGTTGCGGAAAAGGACAAAGCTCGGCTTGAACAATATCGCACGCGCTTGTCCGGGGCGCTGGATCTATATTCGCTCTGACCGAATTCATTCCAGTCGCCCTCCTCAGTGGTCGGAGAGCCTGGAACTGTGCTGGCGCGCCAGATATCATGCGACGCGGCGACGACCGCTGCGCTGCGTCGCTGACTTGCAATGAGCCGTCCGACCCCAACAGACCGTAGCATCGCCGGTTCGCGAAGACGTGAGAGGGAAACATGTTCGACAAGCTTGTCCTCGCCTTGGTTTCAATCGCTCTGATGACCGGCTTCGCAAGCGCGGAGGAGCGAACCGCCGACGTCATCGACAACAAAGGGAAGGGAATAGGCTCCATCGAGGTCAAGCAGGGGCCGCATGGAGTCGTTCTTCGCGTCATGCTGCGGCCGGGCGCGCTCGCGCCGGGCTGGCACGGCGTCCATCTGCACGAAGTTGGCGACTGCTCCGACATCGAAAAATTCATGCACTCGAAGGGTCATATAAATCCGTCAAATGCCGAACATGGGTTCCTCAATCCCAAGGGGCCGCACCCGGCGGATCTGCCGAATGTCTATGCGTATTCCGATGGCTCCGCGCAGGCGGAAATGTTCATCGACGGCGTGTCCCTGAGCGGCGGTAAGATCAATCTCCTTGACGCGGATGGATCGGCGATCGTGGTGCATGCGAGCCCCGACGACCACATGTCGCAGCCGATTGGCGGCGCCGGCGCGCGCGTCGCCTGCGCCGTGTTGAAGTAGCGTCGGCGCGACGCGCGTGGCGGAAGGGGTGTGCGCCGCCATAGATTTCGGCCTGGTCCAGGTTCGTCTCTCAAGATTGCGCCGGGCCGATACGCCGAACTTGCCATCAAAATCGATGATGCAGGCCACTAGCGCCGCGCAGAATCCGGCTTGGCCATCCTGCGATGCTGTTTGGCGAGGAAGGTCGCGGGCATAGCGTGTATGAAGGTCGCGGAAATCTTGTTCCTCCATCCGCTTACGACGTGCGCCTGGCCCTGCATCATCGCGTCGAAGCCGTCGCGCGCGACGTCAGCCGCATTCGCCTTTCTGGCCTGCCCGAGGCGCGTATCCAGCATGTCGGCGCGGCGGAAAAAGTCCGTGTCGGTCATGCCCGGCATAAGCAGGGAAACCGTAACGGTGGTGTCCTTCAGTTCGTTCCGCAGCGCGAAAGCGAAATTCTCGAGAAACGCTTTGCTGCCATTGTAAACGGCCTGGAAGGTTCCCGGCACCATGCCGGCGATCGAGCCAACGATGAGAATGCGTCCAGAGTTTCGGTTTCGCATGTCGCGGCCAAATTTCTGGATCGCATAGACTGTTCCGGTGATGTTGGTGTCGATGACATCACGAACCTTTTGAAAGTCCTGATCGAGGAAGGCGTTGCCCAGTCCAATGCCCGCGTTGGCGATGAGGACGTCAACGGGCCGGCCGAATTGCTGAGCTGCGTCATAAAGCCGATCGACGCCTTCGATCGTCGAAAGATCAGCTTCAATCGCGACAACGCTGGCGCCTCGCTCTTGGAGACTTGCGGCGGCGTCATATATGCGCGCCTTGTTGGATGCGATTGCGACATCAAAGTTATTGACGACGCAAACGTTCGCCAGTTCGAAGCCGATGCCGACCGAAGCGCCGGTGACGACCGCAAGCGGACGGCCGCTGGAAGTATGATCCATAACGCTCTCCTTTTAGGGGATACATACAACCTGTTTCTGAACTGGTTCCCCCATCGACATCGACAATAGGCGCGCGCACTTTTCCTTTCGTTCTGCTCTAAGGCGACGACAAAGGTCCGCATCAACGCATCAACAACGAGAGCGAGTGGGCGAACGACCTGCAGGGGGGCGCGCGCTTTCGGCGGCAAATGCTCGAAGAGACAGCGCAACAAACATCGGCGATGCCCCGCTTGTCGGTATACGCGCGCGACTTAGATGCAATGACGTTGACGGCCGAAGGCGCTGGTTTTCAACTGGGGCTTACGATGATCCTACGGAAAAAATTGCCTTTTCTTCTGTCGCTTATCCTAGCGTTCGCGCTTGTGCGCGCTCCCTGCCTCGCTCATGCGGCTCTGATCTCGGCTTCGCCTCAGGATGGCGCAACGGTTCCAAGCGGAGAAGTCGTCATTCAGCTTCGGTTCAATAGCCGCATCGACTCGAAGCTTTCGCGTCTCACGCTTCTCAAGGCCGCAGATCAAAGCGTCGTTCAGCCTCTCGAAACGAGCCCTGTATCGGAGGGCCTAAAGGCGAGAGCGCCGGATTTGCGGTCGGGCGCGTATACGCTCGAGTGGCAAATCCTGAGCCTTGACGGCCACCTGACACAAGGCAGGCTGAATTTTCGCGTGGAACGCTGATGATGCAATCCTTCATCGCGTTGTACGGTTTCCTGGATCTCGTGCTGCGCGCATATCTCCTCGCGACGCAATCGATCGTCGTGGGCGGCGTAGCGTTTCTGACGCTTGTTCTGTCCCCTCTTGACGGGAAGCTAAACGCCGAGGCGGCGCCAATTGCACGACGTTGCCTTCGCATTCTTTTTTGGAGCTGCTGTGCTTCGGTCTTCGGCGAGATCGTCGCCGTGGGCGTGCTGACGGCGATGCTCGTTGGAACGTTACAGGTGGATTTTGCGGTCGCAGCCAGCGCCGACGCCGTCGTCAGTCACGTCATCGCCATGATCCTGTCGGGCGCGCTGGCGCTTTACGCCCGCCTCGACGCCCGCAGCTTTTTCATGTGGAGGGGGGGCGCCGTTGCTTTAGCGTTGCTGCTGGTTTGTGCGCATGTGGGCGTGACGCATGCGGCGAGCCGCCCCGTCGCCTCTGCGTTGCTGGTGACGACCGAGATCGTGCATGTGCTTGCGGCGGCGATCTGGATCGGCGGCATTCCGTTCTTTTTGGTCGCGCTCGGGATGACGAAGAGCGGCGAGGCGCGGCGATTGATCGCCTCCAAATTCTCGCGGAACGCTATGTGGGCCGTGGGAGCATTGATTGCTGGCGGGCTTTTGATGATGACGCGCCACACTCCCGATCTCAGCGCGTTGTATGAAACGAATTACGGAATGCTGCTCACCACCAAAATCGTGCTGCTGTTTGGCTTGCTTTGCTTTGCCGCCGCAAATCTTTCGACAACGCGCAAACTTTGGCGCGCTTCTTCCGCTCCGATCAGAAGATTATTGCGTTTCGCCGAGGTGGAGGTGGGACTGGGCCTCGTTACGCTGTTTTGCGCCGCCGCTCTTGCGTCGGCGTCGCTCCCAATCGAAGGCGGCCCGGAGCGCACGAGTTTGACTGAGATCACGGCTCGTTTCGCGCCGCGTTGGCCGAGTTTCCATAGTCCAGCGTATGCCGAGTTGTCTGCTGCGCAATCCGTCTCCAGCGGAGCCGAACCAGGAACGTCCAGCCCACTCAGCCCGGCGGACATTGCGTGGGCGGAGATGAATCATCATTTGGCGGGAGTTTTTGTTATCCTCATGGGCGTTTTCGCCTTGCTTGAGCGCCATCGGCGAACTGCGCCGGTGGTGCGTCATTGGCCTCTGCTGTTTTTGTTGCTTGGCGGCATTCTGGTGATTCGCGCGGATGAAACCGCATGGCCCCTCGGACCCATCGGGTTCTTTGAAAGTCTTCGCGACCCTCAGATCGTCCAACACAAAGTCATTACGCTCCTCATTGCGACCTTTGCGATATTCGAATGGCAGGTTCGACGAGGCCGCTTCAAGTCCGACTGGCCAGCCTACGTCTTCCCGATAACAACCGGCGCGGCGGCGGCGTTTTTGTTGACGCACTATGGACACACGGAAGGCGCGGACGAGGTTCTGATCGCAATCAGTCATACGCCGATCGCATTGCTCGGGGTTGTCTCCGCAAGCGCGCGCTGGCTGGAAATACGTTTGTCGGACAGCTTCGCGGGTCGAATAGGTGGTTATGTCTGGCCCGTCGCATTCATGCTATCGGGCTTCTTGCTGCTGCTCTACCGAGAACAGTGACCGGTAGCAGGATGCATCCTAAGAAGCCGACGCACAGAGGAAGACGTCACCAAATTTAAATGCAATTATTTACGCAATGAAAGTGGCGGGCCGCGCCCGACGAAGATGAGCGCTATGCCTACGCTGTGGCGCTGTGACGGGTCTATCCGCGAGAGCCATTTCGAACGCCAGAGCGATATTGAGGCGTGAGGACGTTCTGCTGGAGAACGATCCGTGTGGAAGTGTAAAGACACATGCCCGGCCTGATCGTCGCACCATTCCTGCCGAAGCTCTTCAGCCGGATTCCCGACGCGATCGACACACGCTCGGCGCGTTGTGTTCGAGCGAGTTTGACGCGTTCTCGCTCATGCTGGCAAGCGTTTTTGAAAGGTAAGCGAGATGGTCGTGCCGATCTTTCCCTTTGGCGATACCCCGATCTGGTTCAAGCTCCTGATCGCCTCCATCTGCCTTTATTTCCTCGGTCACTCCATGCGCAGCGAACGCTTTTACAAGATCGGGAGTTTCGTGCGCTCGTTGGGCGTCATCGCATTACTTCTATCGGGGCTCGCCTTTCTTTTTTCGCTTATCTCCTTTTGACGCCGAGTGGCATGAACAACCCGGCCAACAGCCCGATCAAGGCTCCAGTTGGCCCCGTGACGAAGGCAGATGTCATCGCGATCTCAAGATCCTTATCGTGCATGTTGCCAGAGAAAAGCGAGACGAGGGCTGCTCCGAGGGCAGCTCCAGCAGCATACCCGGCCAGCAGGCCCAACATGGCGAAGATGACTCTACGCATTTTTGCTTTCTCCTCTGGCCTGCGTTCGATAGAGGCCTCCAGCTATTAGATGAGCGCCGGCACGCGAGGGAGGCCGCAAAGGCTCTTTCAACTTACGAAAGCAATCGCGCCTATTTCTGCATCCTCGTCTTCGCCCGCGCAGAGACAAAGGAACGCTTCGAGCACTTTGAGCTTTAGTTCGAGGCTGCCAATCCCGTCCGCCTCAAGCCCGGCGATGCCAGACTGCGCGACGCTGGCCATGGCGGCGAGTTGGCGCTGATCTATCCGAAATTCCTTTCGCGTCCCGCGCCAGAAGCCGGGCGAGATTGCGAAGTCATCCCCCATTGCCGCCTCTCAATGTCGTCGAACGATATCGTGAAGTCGCCAAAGGTCGCACGCGGCGCGCCAGTCACGATGCGGGCGATGATTTTCCTCGGCCGCCTGACGAGCGGCGCGCCTCTTTATGAATCGCTCGCTTGCTAAGAGATATTCGGACTTCGTAAAGATGGGGTTTTCTCGGCTCACGCTGCTTCCTCGCGCCGTATCTCGATCGCGCGCTCTTTTGGTTGACCCTCATTGTGCGCGTAGGAATAAGAAGCAGCAAGGATGGTGTTTGAAGCGGAAGTAGCTCGAGCTGCAAAGTGGCGATCGACCTGCGGGACTGGGCTGAATCAGCTAAGTCTCATAAAATATGGCCAGCCAAGGCTGTGCACATGGCGATGCTACAAAAGGTCGTCCCGTTGTTGTCCTGCTTCCAAGCGAACGCGTATTGAAACTCATTTTCAGCGGTAGCCAAAGTCGAATAGCTTTTAAGTTTCATGTAATTAGTGGAGAGGCTGGCGGAAGGGGTGGGATTTGAACCCACGGTGGAGTCGCCCCCACGCCGGTTTTCAAGACCGGTGCCTTAAACCACTCGGCCACCCTTCCGCGCCGGTCGTGATATAGCACGCGTCGTCTTTTTCGCGACCGGGATTTGCGCGTGCCGCTCTACTTCGCCTATGGCTCCAACATGGACGCCGCCGCCATGGCGGGTCGCTGTCCGCGGTCCCGGCTGCTCGGGCGGGGACGGCTTGCCGGCTTCAGGACAATTCTCATGCCTTCAGGCTTTGTCAGCGTCGCGCCGGACCGCCGCATGAGCGTTCACGGCGTGCTGTGGGACGTCGCGGTCGGCGACGTCGCCGCGCTCGATCGCTACGAAGACGTCGCCCATGGTCTTTACGCCAAGAACAATTTGCCGATTCTGCGCGAACCGGTCGGCTCGGTCCGCGCGCTGACCTATGTCGGCGCGCGGCCAGATCTTGGCGCGGCGCCCCGCGGCTATTTCGAGGGGGTCATCGCCGCGGCGCGGGCGCAAGCGCTGCCCGGCCAGTATGTCGACTATTTATCGAGCTTGCTTTCCGCTCAGCAGTCGGGGCGACGATCATGAATGCAAAAACGCCGATCGTCGGCGGCGTCGACGAACTGCGCCGCTATGTGCGCGCGCGCCGCGCCGCCGGCGAGCGCATCGGTCTTGTGCCGACCATGGGCGCGCTGCACGCCGGCCATCTGTCGCTCGTCGACGCGGCGCGTCAGGCGGCGGACCGCGTCATCGTCACGATTTTTGTCAATCCGGCGCAGTTCGGCCCGAATGAAGATTTCGCCCGCTATCCGCGCACGCTTGCGGCGGATGTCGAGAAGCTTTGTAGCGTCGCCGCGGATCTCGTCTTCGCGCCGTCGGTCGACGAGATCTATCCCCCAGGCTTTTCGACGAAAGTCGTGCTGGAGGGGCCGGCGACCGCCGACCTCGAAGACCGATTTCGGCCGACGCATTTTTCCGGCGTGGCGACGGTGGTGACGAAGCTGCTCAATCAGGCGCAGACCGACGTCGCGGTCTTCGGCGAGAAGGATTACCAGCAGCTCCTGGTGATCAAGCGTCTCGCGCGCGATCTCGACATCGCGACCGAAATTCTCGGCGCGCCGACTCTGCGCGAGGCCGATGGCCTCGCCATGTCGTCGCGCAACGTCTATCTTTCCCGCGAGGACCGCGCGCGCGCAAAAGAGTTGCACGGCGAACTGAGCGAAGCGGCGCTGCGCATCCTGAAGGGCGAGAACATCGGCGCGGCGACGGGCGCGGCGCGGGACGCGCTGACCGCCGCCGGATTCGAGGTCGACTATCTCGAAGCGCGGCATGCCGAGTCGCTCGCCCCAGTCTCCTCTCTCGCGGATGGTCCCATTCGTCTGCTCGCCGCGGCGAAGCTCGGCGCGACGCGGCTCATCGACAATATCGCGGTTCAATCATGAGCGATCGGGAGATCATTCGCCTTTTCATCGAAGGCCGCGTGCAGGGCGTCGGCTATCGCGCCTTTCTCGTGCGTGAGGCGCTCGCGCTCGATCTCACCGGCTGGGCGCGCAACAGGCGCGACGGCGCGGTCGAGTCCGTCGTCTTAGGGCCGCGCCCGGCGCTCGACGCGCTGATCGCTGCGGCGCGGCGGGGCCCACGGCTCGCGCGAGTCGACGCGCTGCGCGAGGAGCCGGCGGATGAAGCCGCGCTCGTCGCATTTTGCGGCGCGGGATTTTCCGTCGCGCCTGACGCGTGAGCTGGAGACGAGAAGATGACGAACGGCCATCGCTTTGTTCTCGCTGGAGTCATGGGCTGGCCGATCGCGCATTCGCGCTCGCCGAAAATCCATAATCACTGGTTCGCGCAATATGGAATCGAGGGCTGCTACGCGCCGCTGCCGGTCGAGCCCGGCCGGCTGGAGGCGGCGCTGCGCGCCATGCCGGCGCTCGGCTTCGCCGGCTGCAATCTCACGATTCCGCATAAGGAGACGGCGCTGCAGTTTCTCGATCATGTCGATGACTCGGCGGCGCGAATCGGGGCGGTCAACTGTGTCGTCGTCGAAAAGAACGGCGCTTTGACCGGCCGCAATTACGACGGTTACGGGTTCATCGCGTCGCTTTATGAGGCGGCGCCCCTTTGGCGCGCCGAGCGCGCGCCCTGCGTCATCATCGGCGCCGGCGGCGGGGCGCGCGCGATCGTCCACGGCTTGCTCGAAGCGGGCGCGCGCGAGATTCGTCTGTTCAACCGCACACTGGCGCGCGCGGAAATTCTCGCGGCCGACTTTGGCCCGCGCGTGTCGGCCCTGCGCTGGGAAGAACGCGAGGCAGGGCTCGCCGGAGCGGGGCTTCTCGTCAACGCGACGAGCCAGGGGATGGTCGGCCAACCGCCGCTGGATCTGTCGCTCGCGGCATTGCCAAAATCGGCGCTCGTCGCCGACATTGTTTATGCGCCGCTGGAGACGCCGTTGCTGGCCGCCGCCCGCAAACATGGCGCGACGCCCGTCGACGGGCTCGGCATGCTGCTGCATCAGGCGCGCCCGGCGTTTCGCGACTGGACCGGCGTGATGCCGGACGTGACGCCGGCGCTGCGCGCCAAGATCGTCGCAACGCTGTAAAAGATCGTCGCAACGCTATAATGAAAGAGCGCCGCGACATCGCCCGCGGCGCTCTTCTTACATCAACTCAATTTTCGCGTTACGCCGCGCGCGCGCCGTAGATCGGCGCGATGGAGAAGTTCAGCAGACGTTGCGCGAGCGTCATCAATTCGGTCGACTGCCGCAGCAGCGCGTCAATCCGTTCGCTCACGAAACGCGACTGAAGAGCCGTCACCTCGTCGATCGTCTTGGCGTTGGCGAGCCGCTCGGCGAAGTCGAGGAACGCTGTGGCGTTTTCCGCCCAGAGATCGATGGACTTCTGCTGCCAGAGGGCAGGGTCGAATCCTTCGGCCTCGCTTTCGGCGGGCTTTGGCGGTTCGGAGATGGCGAGGGCTGTAGACGGAGCCGCCACCACCCCCGGCGTCTGCGTTTCAACAGGGGCGGGCGCCGGCTCTGCGCTGACAGCTTCGCTCACCGTCGGAGCCGTCTCGGTCTCCGGAAGGCTGGGGGCCGGACGTTTCGTTTCGGGGGCCTTTGGCTTGGGGGAAACGTTCTGCGGATTGGCCATTGAGCTTCTCCCCGTTAGGATTTCGTCGTCGTGCGCTGAAGGCTCGCGCCAAGCTCCGTGGTCTGCTCCTGAATCGCGCGCAGCTGCGCCTGCACGAACTCCGACTGAAGCTTGAAAACTTCCTGCGGGTCCTTGGCGTGGACGAGCTTCTGGGCCAGATCGAAGGCCGCGTTGACATTGGCCTCCGCAAAAGACAGGGCCTTGGCGCTAACGTCCTTGGCGCTCGGCAGTCCGAACGGCAGGTCCGCCGAAGTGTCCAGCGCCTTCTGCGCGGCTCCGGCGAAACCTTCAAAGGCCTTGCGCGCCTGTTCGACGCTCTTCTCCGCAAAATCGCGGACTTCAGTGGGAATTTGATAGACAGCTTCGACCATGGCGCACCTCCGTGCGGTGAAAATTAAGCAAGCCCCGCGGCAAACCAAATGTAACCCGCGCCGCGCCCGGCCCCAACGACGATCCGGCGCTCAGTCATACTGCCCGATTTGATGTTGCAATGCAACAAATTTGTGCGACGCAGCAGATCGAGGGCGGAAGCGCTGATCGGGGACGGAAGTGCTGGAAGCGTAGAAATACTATGAAAAACGCGCAACAATCATAGACCTTGCGCGCGGCGGCGACTAATTTGCTTTCATCCGTTAGCGTCGAGCCGACGAGACGCCTGGGAAGCGCGCGGCGAGCGAGACCGTCGGTTGAGGCGGTAGGCAATGGGCGGTTCGCAGCAGGACCTCGATGAAGACGCGCGAGCAGCCGCTTGCGTGGCGGCGGATCCTGTTTTTTCCGCGCTCGACGCCTCCGGCGCGCCGATTATCGCGGCGAGCGGCGATCCCCTGCGCGTTGCGTTTCTGAACGATCCCGCCCGCGCCGTCTTTGGCGAAGACGCCGGCGGGCTCGCTGAGCGGCTATTTCGCGGCGACGATCCGGGGCCACGACGTCTGGCCGAGCTTGTCGGCGAACTGCGCCGCCGCCCAGGTCTTCGTCTCGAGCGGCTACGCTTTCATGTTTCTGGGCAGGCGCAAACGGTCACCTTTCTCTGCCGCAGCCTCACCGCGGAAGGCGGCGACTGTTTCGTTGTCGCGGCGCTTGGCGTGCGCGCGGATTCGCCAGCTCAGGACCGGCGCGCGGCCGACGCTTCGGCTGAAGCGCGGGTCAGCGACGCGACGGCGGCCCTCCGCCGCAGCCTTGCGGCGCGACACGGCGCGCGTTCGCCGCGCTTTTTATGGAAGACCGACGCGACAGGACGGTTCACCGACGTGACCCACACGCTCGCCGACGTGGTGGGCGAAAAATCCTCCGACATCCTCGGCCGCTCAGTGCAGGATGCGACGCAGTCCCTTACGCTCGACGCCGCATTTGCCCGCGCCGTCGCCTCGCGCCGCGCGTGGAGCGGCGTCGAGGTCGAGTGGCCCTTGGAAGGCGACGCCGGATGTGTGCCGACGACGCTCGGCGCTCTGCAGATGACGGATTCCGCGGGGCGGTTTCTCGGCTATCAGGGCTATGGCGTGTTGCACATTGATCGCGGGCGAGTCGCCGAACCCGCTGCGGCGATCGCTTCCGGTTCGAGTTCTGAAGAGAAATCCTTCGAGGCGTCGCGCGACAATGTCGTGATGCTGCGCGCGCCGGCTGCGGCGCGCGTCGATGTGGGAGAGGCGCTCAGTTCGAGCGAACGCCTGGCGTTTGACGAAATCGCGCGGGCGCTCACGGAAGGCGACCTCGTCATCGCCGCAGCGGAGGCCGCCGCGCCGTCGGAGCCCGAGCCTGACGAGCAAGCGGCGCCGACGCGCCGCAATCTCGAGTTCATCGCGCCGGGCCCGGAGCAAAGCGCCCTGGCGCTCGCGCGCGCGCTCGAAGAAAAGCTTGCGCGGGCGAAGTCCGAGAGCGCGCTGCTTGGCGCGGCTTTCGACCTCTCGCGCGCGCCGATTGCGATTGTGGCGGCCGACGGGATGGTCGTGAGAGCCAACGCGCAATTCGCGGCTTGCTTCGGGATGGAGGCGGCTGCGGTTGAGAGCCGCAACTTGACGTCTTTGCTCAGCCCATCCGACGCGCAAATCCTCAGTCAGCGTTTTACTGACGCCCAGCCGCACGCCCACGCGCGAGTATCGCCGACCACGGCGCCGCTGCGCGGCGGCTTCCCCGTCGATCTCATCCTGCGCCGGGTGTTCGTCGATGGAAAGCCGGTGATGTTGGTTTCCGCCGAGCCTCGGGAGGCCGTATCCGCGGATGACCGCGCGCTTGAAGCGGCGCGTCTTGCCGCCGAAAGCGCCAATGCGGCGAAGTCCGATTTCCTGACCCGCGTATCGCATGAGATTCGCACTCCGCTGAACGCCATCATGGGCTTTGCGGAAGTGATGATGGAGGAGCGTCTCGGGCCGATCGGCTCTCCCCGCTACAAGGAATATTTGAAAGACATCCGCGCTTCCGGCGCGCATGTCTTATCCCTCGTCAACGATCTTTTGGATCTCTCGAAGATCGAAGCTGGCAAGATGGAGCTTTCCTTCTCGCGCGTTGACGCCAATGCAGCCATCGCCGAATGCGCGTCGATCATGCAGGCCCAGGCCAATCAGGGTCGCGTCGTCATGCGTCTCGCGCTTGCGGCGGGACTGCCGCCGCTGCGCGCCGATGCGCGCTCGCTCAAGCAGATTCTTCTCAACCTTTTGTCGAATGCGGTGAAGTTCAACGAGCCTGGCGGTCAGGTCATCGTGTCAAGCGCGCTGAACGACGCCGGCTCTGTCGTCATCCGCGTCAAAGACACTGGGGTCGGCATGTCGGAGGAGGATGTCGCAACCGCCTTGGAGCCGTTCCGACAGGTTGGCGCTTCGCGCAAGGCGAGCGGAACGGGGCTTGGACTGCCGCTGACAAAGGCCTTGATCGAGGCGAATCACGCGTCATTCAGCATTAAGAGCCGTCACAATGAGGGCACGCTGATCGAAATCGCGTTTCCGTCACCGCAAGCGCTCGCGGCGGAGTAGTCCGAAAGTCGATGGAAGAGGGGTCGGAGGAAACGAGCTGAACCGGAGCAGCTCAGTCCGTTGGCGCAATAACGTCGGCGCTTACGCCAGGCCGCTGCCCGCCAACGGACCGTATAGGACGTAAAACGCCCTGATTTCTTGAGCTTACTTGCCGATCCGCATCGCGACGAGAGCGCCGCCGACAACGATAGCAAGCATAAGTCCCGGGATAAGATACTGCATTTTTATTTCCTCCCACGTTGCGCCAGCCAGTGGCTATTTTTTCCGGCTTCGCCGCGATACAGCTTCACCAAAGGGCACAGTCTTTGTCAAGCGCCGCCTTGCCCTATTCGTGCGGGTTGGGCCGATCTTCGCCGCGGCGGATCGCCCTTTCAGAGGCCTGCAACCGCGGCGCTGAAGCCAGCGGGCGCGTCGAGGGCGGGCGCAGCGTGAGCATGGTTCGGATTGCCCGCGCGGCGCGGTTGCGCCAATCTCGCTGCCCTCTTTTGAAGGCGACTCGCATTCCTCATGACTTCCGCCGCTCGCACCATCGACCTTAACGCCGACCTTGGGGAAGGCTTCGGCCATTGGCGCATGGGCGACGACGACGCCATGCTCGACATCGTGACGAGCGCCAATATCGCTTGCGGCTTCCACGCCGGGGACCCCGACATCATGGCGACGACATTCTCGCGCGCCAAAGAAAAGGGAGTGGCGGTCGGCGCCCATGTCGCGTTTCCGGATCTCGCAGGCTTCGGGCGGCGCAGTTTGCCGATGAGCGCGCGGGAGATCGAGCGCGCGGTCGCCTATCAGCTCGGCGCGGCGCAGGCGCTCGCGGCTTTGAGCGGACATCGAATCACGCATGTGAAGGCGCATGGCGCGCTCGCCAATATCGCCGAGCGCGACGCTGATGTCGCGGACGCCATCGCCCGCGCGGTCCGCGGCGTCGATGCGTCGCTCGCGCTGCTCGCGATTGCGCTCTCCGAGCAAACGCTCGCCGGCGCGCGCGCGGGGCTGCGCGTCGTGAATGAAATTTTCGCCGACCGCACCTATATGGACGACGGACGGCTGCAGCCGAGATCACAAGAAGGCGCGGTGATCGAGGATATCGAGATAGCCTGCGCCCGCGTGCGCGACATGCTCGCCAGCGGCGGTCTGAGAACGATTAGCGGCGGACTCTTGCCGACGCGGATCGACTCGGTCTGCGTCCACGGCGATTCGCCGCTTGCGGTTGAAATGGCCCGGAGCCTGCGCGCGGCGCTCGAAGGCGACGGCTGGAAGCTGCGCGCCTTCGCAGGAGCGTGATCGCGATGGACTATGAGACGCCGCGCTTTCTCGACTGCGGCGAGGCGGCGCTTTCAGTGGAATTCGGCGACAGCGTCGATCCGGCGGTCAATGCGCGCGTGCTGGCCCTTGACGAACGTCTTCGCGCCGCGCCGCCGGCCGGCCTGCGCGAAACGACGCCCACCTACCGCGCGCTGTTCCTGCGCTACGAGCCGCTTGAAATTTCGCGCGCCGCGCTCATTGCGGCGATCGACGCTGTGATCGGGCCTGCCGGCGTTGAGGCGTCGCAGCCAGCTGCGCGCTGGACCATTCCCTGCTGCTATGATCCCGAGTTCGCGGAGGATATTGGCGAAGCCGCCGCGCGGCTCGGGCAAACGGCGCAATCCATCGTGCAGCTGCACGCCGGCGCCGACTATCGCGCCTACATGTATGGTTTCGCGCCGGGGTGGTGTTATCTCGGCGGACTGCCTCGGGCGCTCGCGATCCCGCGGCGCGTCAGCCCGCGCGGTCCGACGCCGCCGGGCGCGGCGCTGATCGGCGGCGCGCTCTCTTTGATCGCCGCTCGTCCCATGCCGACCGGCTGGTATGTCGTCGGACGCACGCCTGAGCGCATGTTCGCGCTGAACCGCAACCCGCCTTTTCTTGTCGCGCCAGGCGACGCCGTGCGCTTTGAGCCGATCGACGCAAAGACATTCCTGGCGCTCGATGCGCGCGCCTGCGCCGGCGAGACGGTGGCGCGGCAGGAGAAGCTGCGTTGAGCGCGCGGCTGCTTATCGAGGCCGTCGGGCCCGGCGTCACCATCCAGGACGAGGGCCGCTTCGGGCATTCGCGCTACGGCGTCACGCCGGCGGGGCCGATGGATCTTGGCGCTTATCTTGCCGCGACGCGCGCCGCCAGCGCCGACAGCGCAATCGAAGTTTCGCTCGGGGGCATGACGCTTCGGGCGGAAGGCGCGACGCTTTGCGTCGCTGTGGCGGGAGGCGATTTCGACATCCGGCTCGACGGGCGGCCAATGCCGCCGGCGTGCCTGCTGCCGCTTGCTGTCGGCGCACGGCTCGTGCTGCGCGCGGGCGGGTCAGGGGCGTGGTGCTATGTCGCCGTCGGCGGAAGGCTCGATCTCGCGCCCACGCTGGGTTCGCGCGCGACGCACGCCCGGTCCGGCCTCGGGCCAACGCCGCTCGCCGCCGGCGACGCCTTAACGTTTGCCGAGGCGGCGCCGCCGCCGCTGGAGCCGCTGGCCTTGGCGGCGCCTTGGCTCGCCGCAAGCGGCGCGCCGATCCGCGTTCTTCTCGGGCCTCAGGCGGATTATTTCGCGCCGGAGGAGATCGAGGCCTTTCTGAACGCACGCTGGCGCATCGGCGCCCGCAGCGATCGTATGGCCTA
Organism: Methylocystis sp.; assembly: GCF_051062815.1. GTDB lineage: Bacteria > Pseudomonadota > Alphaproteobacteria > Rhizobiales > Beijerinckiaceae > Methylocystis. Next base: position 149,222 of record NZ_JBPFDU010000026.1, read on the forward strand.
TCGGCTCGAGGGGCCGGCGATCCGGCATCGGCGCGGACATGACATCGTCTCCGACGGCGTCGCCATGGGCGCAATCCAGATTCCAGGCGACGGCGCGCCGCTCGCGCTGATGGCGGACCGACAGCCGACCGGCGGCTATCCGAAAATCGCGACGGTGATCGGGGCGGATCTCGGCCGGCTGGCGCAATTGCGTCCCGGCGAAGACCTGTCCTTCCGCGCCGTGGACTGGGACGAGGCGGTCGCCGTCCGCCGCGCCTATTTTGCGGCCATCGAGGCCGGCGCGACGCGCGAGCCTCTAGGCGCCGAATTGACCACCGAGTCGCTGCTGGCGGAAAATCTCGTCGGCGGCGTCGTCAACGCGCGAGACTGATTATTCCGCCGGCTCTTTGACCTCGGTGAGGAGAGCGACGGGCTCGGCCGGCTGCGGCGCCGTCGCGGCGAGGGCCGCCTTTGCCGCCGCTTTGCGCCGCTTCCACCATTTGATCAGCATCATCCACCACGGGTCGCCGACATGCAGGTGATAGCGCAGCGGCGTCTTGATGATGGCGAGCACGAGCCCGATCGAAAACAGGCACCAGACCGCCGGCCATTCATTGATGTTGCTGGTCGTCAGGCCGGCGAGAAACGGTCCGGCAAGCCAGGAGAACAGGATGAAGCGCCAGCTGCCGTAAAGCGATGGGATGTAGAAGGCCATCAGCGGATATTCGATGTAGCCGCGTCCGAGATAGGGATTGTTGACCATGGAATTGCCAATGCCATTCGTCGGCAGCAGCCAGGCGATGTGCCATTCGCCGCGGACCGTGCAGAGCATGTCGCCGCACAGCGGGCGTCCAGCGGCGCAGTGGCCAGCCCAGTCGAAGGGATAGAGCTGGAGCAGCATGGCGATGGCCGCGACGAAGCAGCCGAAATAGGCCCAGGGCGCAATGATGCGGGTGCTGTCCTTGGGCATGAAATAGAGCGCGACGGCGTTAATGAAGAAGGGCTGGAATGTGATGTGGAGATAACCAAACATGGTCATCAATTGATTGAGCGGCGAGTCGCATTGGTTGAGAACCGAATAGGCGACCGCCTGAAGCGACTCCATGCTGGCGAAATAGAGAAGGCAGACCCAGAGAGCAACCGGTTCGGGGTCTTTCTTGAGCGCCGAATAGGCCGCGCCGGCGATCCCCGCCGCCGCCAACACCGTTGACGCCTCTCCACTCCAACACATTCGGCATTTCCTCTTTTATTGTCTGCGACCCGATACACTATCCGCCGGGTCGGTCAAAGCCCCCGATCGGCTGAAAGCCCTTGCGTTCAAGGCAAAGAGTCGGGCGAGAAGTCCGCCGGCGCCAGCTCGAAGCCGGCGAATTCGAAGCCCGGCGCGACCGTGCAGCCGACGAGGGTCCATTCGCTCGCTCCCTGGCCGAGGCTTCTCGCCGACTGCCAAACGCCTGCGGGGACCACGGCTTGCGGCCGCTCGCCCGCCGTGAGCCCGGCGCCCAGGCGCAAGACTTCGGTCGGGGCGCCCTGCGCCGCGATCTTAAGCTCCAGCGGCGCGCCGGCGTAAAAGTGCCAGACTTCGGCGGCGTCGACCCGATGCCAGTGGGATATCCCGCCGCCAGGAAGCAGATAGTAGATCGCCGTCGAGGCGGCGCGGGGGCCGACCGACTGGGGATCGCGAAAATTCTCGCGATAGAAGCCGCCTTCCGGATGGGGCGAGAGATCGAGGAGCCGCACGACCTCCTGCGTCGAAAGCCCGTTGGTCATGCGGCGAAGCTGTTCTTGCGCTCGCGCATCGCGGCGAAGACGGCGAAAGGATCGGCGCCCTTCATGCCCATCGCGGCCTTCACGCTCGGGTCCTCGACGCGCAGAAACGGGTTGGTGGCGTTCTCGAGCGCGATCGTCGTCGGCAGCGTGAATTTTTTGTCCTTGCGCAGCTCGGCGACGGTTTGCGCCCGTTCGCGCAGCACAGGATTGTCGGGATCGACAGTGAGCGCGAATTTGGCGTTGGCCTGCGTATATTCGTGTCCGCAATACACCTGTGTTTCGCCGGGCAGATTGGCGAGCGCTTCGAGCGTGAGATGCATCATGTCCATGGTGCCCTCGAAAACGCGGCCGCAGCCGAGCGAGAACAGCGTGTCGCCAACAAACAAAATTTCATCGTCGCCGAAATAATAGGCGATGTGTCCAAGCGTATGGCCGGGCGTTTCGATGACGCGCGCGCGCGCCTCGCCGACTTCCACGATATCGCCTTCCGAAACCGCGCGATCGAGCGGCGGCAGCCGATGCGCGTCCTTGGCGGCGCCGATCACCTTCATGTGCGGAAAGCGCGCCTTGAGCGTCTGCGTTCCCTGAACGTGATCTGCGTGGTGATGGGTCAGAAGCAAATGCGTCAGCGGCCAGCCGCGTCGTTCGGCCTCATTGGCGATCGCTTCGCCGTCGGGCGCATCGACGCTCGCGGTCGCGCCGAGCTCCGGCTCATGAGCGAGCAAGCCGAAATTATCGTTGAGGCAAATGAACTGAGCGACTTCCAACGCCATCTGGCTTGTCTCCTCGGGCGGTCCCTATCATAAACGCGCTTCATCAAAAAACGCGACTGCGGCGTGCGAACGATTCCAGCGTCTTGCGCCATTGCCCGATTGCGCCGATGATCCGCGTCATGCTCGACGTTGTCGAATTGCGCGCGTTTTACGATACGGCGCTGGGCGGGGTCGCCCGCCGCCTTGTGTCGCGGTTGGTGTGCGCGCGCTGGCAGGACCACGCCGGCCTGCGCGTGCTCGGCCTTGGCTACGCGACCCCCTATCTCGACGGCTTTCGCGAGAAAGCGCAGCGGGTTCTTGCCTTTATGCCGGCCACCCAGGGCGTCGTCCATTGGCCGCTCGACGGGCGCTCCGCCTCCGCTCTGGTGGAGCCGTCGATGACGCCGCTGCCCGACGCCAGCATGGATCGCATCCTGATCGTGCATGCGCTCGAAACCGACGAACACCCGCATGATCTGCTCGAGGAGATCTGGCGCATTCTTGCGCCGGGCGGCCGGGTGCTGATCGTCGCGCCGAGCCGCACGGGGCTTTGGGCGCGCGTCGACACGACGCCCTTTGGACAGGGCCACCCCTATTCGCGCGGCCAGCTGCAGCAATTGTTGCAGGCGGCGCAGTTTCTGCCGCTCTATTGGGACGAGGCGCTTTATGTGCCGCCGTTCCAGCGCGCTTCGCTGCTGCGCTCGGCGCCGGCCTTTGAGCGAATCGCCGGCCGCTTCTCGCTGCCCGGCGGCGGCGTGCATATCGTGGAAGCGACGAAGCAGCTCTATCGCCCGGTCATGCGCCGAGCCGTGCGCCGCGTCCCGATCGAAATCGAAGCGGCGATGGAGCCCGCCGGCGCCGAGGCGGGGCTGGAAGGAATAAGTTAGAGCTTTGCGCCAAAACGCCGAGCCATCGCGCGCGACTATGCGATGGGGCGACAATTGCGTTCGGCGGCAAAATCGTCTTCACGCGCCGATGGCGCCCGCCCGATAACTTCGCGCGTCACCGTCGGCGAAGTTCGACGGCGACGCCGAACGACTGAGCCAGGAACAGGGCGCCGTGGATCAATCCGGTTTCGTCGATTCCATGGCCAAGCCGCGCCGAGAGGTGCCATTGGGTCGGCACGCCGGAGTCGGCAAGCGCATTGGCGGACATGAGCAGCGCCTCGACCGGGATCATTTCGTCTTCTTCGCCGTGAGCCAAGAGGACGGCCGGCGGTTTCTCATAGGCCGGCGGCGCTTCGTCCGCCTGCGCGGGCCCGAGCACATAGACTCCCGAATAGCCGAGAATCGCGCGCGGCGCGCGCTTGCGGCGCAGTCCCGTATGCAGCGCCATCATCGTGCCCTGGCTGAATCCGACCAGCGCCAGCGCGCGATCGTCGAACCCGCGCCGGTCGAGCTCGGCGTCCAGAAAAGCGTCGAGCGTCGGACGCGCCGCGACGCAGCCGCGCCAGCGCTCTTCGGGATCGCGCATGGTGAGCGGAAACCATTGTCGTCCGGTCGGCGATGCGGCGCATCGGTCGGGCGCATGCGGCGCGACGAAATCAGCGTCGGGAAGGAAGGCGCGCCATTGGCGGCCGATCTCGATGAGATCGGCGCCGTCGGCGCCGTAGCCGTGAAGAAAAACGACGAGCTGCTTTGGCTTGCCGGAACGCGCCTGCACTCTCGGACCATCAATCGCCGCCATGAACCTGCGCCCCTTCGTCGCATCGATGCGTGGCGAGGTTTATGCGCGAAGGGCGGCGCCGGCGCAACGGCGCGCGAAACTATAATGTCTTAACGAAAAACGAGACGATCTTGAACGCGTAGATGCAAGCGGCGGCCAGCGTGCTGTGCTTGACCATGGTCATGGCGAGATAAATGTGATCAGGCCTCATGAGAACCCTCATAATCGCACGCAAACCTTGCGCGCCGGCGATCGCATCAGGAGCGATCCATTCAGTGAGACAGTTGCTTAGCGAAGCGTCGCGCGGCCCGCGTCTCGAACAGGCTCCCGCAAGAGCCGCGCCATGCGCCGTCGGTTCGATTGCGTCGGTTCGCCGCAGGCGAATGTAATGGCGTCGAACCCTTCGTCGGCACCTAAACTTTGACGACGGGCTGGTCAAGCGAAGCGCGCTGAGATTCCTAGCTTTGCGACAATGTGTCACCTGAAAACGCAATGGTGAACAACACGGCGGCCCCGCTGGCGATTTCGTCGAAATGCGCGAAATAGCAAAAGGAACATCATCGATCAGGAACGCGATGAAAGGCTGACCCTGTGGCCAAGTTTCTCATCATTGCGGGGCTCGTCATGGTCGGCCTCGGCCTTCTGTGGATGGTCGGCGAGAGATTTGGCCTCGGGCGCCTGCCAGGCGATATCGTCGTCGAGCGTGGCAATTTTAAATTCTACTTTCCGCTCGCCACGTCGCTCATTTTGAGCGTCGTCATCAGTCTGCTCTTGTGGCTGTTCAATCGATGAGCCTTTTGACAATTCGACGCAGGCGTCCGCTAATGCCGCCGAAGAAGGAGGCGCCGGTGCCGCAGTCGTTTACAAGTTTGTCCGTCTCGCAAATGGCCGCTCTCTTCTGCGTCGGCTCGGTCGCCGTGACTTGGCTCGGCGTTTTTCTTTTCAATCGGCTCGCGCATGGGTGGATGCATGGGCGTCGCAACGCCAATGAAATGATCGGGTTGACGTTGGCCGCCTTTTCGGCGCTTTACGGAATTTTGCTGGGATTGCTCGCGGTCGAGGCCTATCAGGATTTTTCTTCCGTTCAGGACATCATCTCTAAGGAGGCGTTGACGATCGCCACCCTTCATCGAGATTTCGACGGCTTTCCGCAGCCGACGCGGGGCGAGCTTCAGGACAATCTGCGCAACTATGCGCGCGAGGCGATCGACGCTGTCCATCCGCCGCCCAATGTTCCTCAGGACCCCCATTCACGTTCGCCTGGACTGACGGCGCTCTTCGCGCAGGTGATGAGTTTTCAAGCCAAGCTGAAAAGCGAGGAAATCGTTCAGACAGAGACGTTCAGTCGCCTGAACGCGCTTGTCGAGCATCGCCGCTATCTCATCGCCGCCGGCGCGAACGGCATTCCAGAGGCGCTGTGGCTGGTGGTCTATCTCGGCGGTTTCTTGTTGCTTGGCCTGATATGCATCTTCGACATGGAGCTCCATGTCCATCTGATCCTGAGCGGCGCGATGGCGCTGTTTCTCGGCTCGGTGATCTTTCTGATCGCCGCGATGGACAATCCATTTAACGGCGGCATGACGGTCGATTCAGCGCCGCTCGAAGCGGTGCTGGCGGCCTTCCCGGAGGCGCGCTGAGACCGCTCATCAATCGCTGCACTTTTTTTCAAACCGCCATTCGTCAGCCAGCCGAGCGGCGATCGCCTTGGCGACGATACGGTTGCCGACGCTTTCGCCGGTCGCCGGGTCGGCGAGAAAGTGAATATGATCTGCGTAAATCGTGTCTGGACTCGCGGAGAAAACGTCGAGCAGGCTATGAACGGCGATTCCCTCCTGCTTCAACTTGAGCAGCGTATCGGTCATTTTGAGATACAGATCCTTGTAGCTCAAATCGCCAACCACGCCTTTTTCCTCTTCGGTTAGGGTCTTGCCGTAAACCGGCGAGGGCTGAATGAAGAACGCTATTTTGGCGCCCTGCGTCTGAGCGAGCGCAGCGGTCGTTCTAAAATACTTTTTATACTGCTCAAGGTTGTACTCATATACTTCGTCGCGGCTCCATTCGTTGGGCACGGAAAAATTCGTCAAATGCGACTTATGAAGCGACGCCATGTTTTTTAAAAGGGAACCGTTGAGCTTGGTGCGGGCCACGTCGACCAAAAAGAATACCGCGTTTGATGACCTCAAAATTGGCATATTAAAGTAAAATGAATAGAATGAGTTCAGCGCGGCGCCGCCGAGTACTGGCAGATAGCTGCCCGATGCGGATGGGTTCACTAAGATAAAGTTGTTCGAAGGCCATTCGAAGCGTTTTGACCAAGACGTCCATTTGTCGAGAAGCATATCCTTCTCATTAAAGCCTTCCAACGTAACGATGCCATCGAAAACTTCACCAAAGAGAAGGGTCATGATGGCCTGTTGCGGCTGTTTCCAGCCGCCATCGGCGCCGTTATAAACTTCGAATGTCCTCCGCCCCTCCGGCGGAACATAGCATTTATTCAGCTGCTCTTCGAGAAATCTGGGTTTATCTTTTTGCGTTTGGCCAAACATGGAGGCCACCGATCCGCCGCTCAACATGATACGAAAATTATCGGTCTCCTTTTTGTAGGGAAAGTCGCGTCCGAACAAGCCGACATTGTTTATCTCGAACTCTGAATTGTCGCAGGGCGGATTATCCGCATGAACGTTAGTCAAATAAGGGTGAGGGTAAACAGTGTCCATGTAGCGGCACTTGACGTTTCTCTTCGACGTCATGTGCACCACGAACGTATTCGTACGGGCCTCTTCGCGCGTTTGTGGGCTGACGAGTTTTCCTTCGCTCAAAAAATAATAAAAAGTGAAGCCGGCTTCAACAGCAAGCAAACACAGGACGATCACAATGAAGTTTGCGGCGATCCGAACGCTGCGGCGGGGCGTTTTGGCCGGACCATTTGTTGTTTCGCCTTTTCCCTTCATGAAAAGCCCTTTCAATTGTTCAATCGCTCGTGCAAAAGACTCCAACCGCAACAGCCGTGAGATTAAACGCGGTTTCGCCAATTGACAATTGCGCCGGCGCCGCTCACCTTCGCGCGCACAAAGCGAAGATCGACTGCGAAGGATCTGAGCGAGACGTCATCGTAGAGTTTGACCTTCGCCGGTTTCGGTCGTGGACATACTGGTTGAATCCGTGGCGCCGGGCGCCGCCAGGACAGAGGCACATAGTTCCTGGGAGCCGCATATCTTGCGTTCCGATTATGCGTTCGCCTATTTCGATGGACTCAACCGCTTTTATGTCGCCCGCGAACACGCCGACCTGCAACGGCGTTTTGCGGTTCCGCCCAATGTCTTCGATGATTTTCATGTCGACCGGATGATGCAGATGGGGCTGGCCTTGGAAGCCAAATGCAAGGTCGCAGAGAAGGACAGGGCGGCCTGCTGGCGCGCGCCATTCGCGGCGCGGGTGATCTGATCCGGCGGCGTCGACGCTCCGCCGAATGCGTCGGAGGTCCATACGCCTCGACGTGTTGGCGGTCCCGAAGGGATTCGAACCCCTGACCTTCGGTTTAGGAAACCGCTGCTCTATCCTGCTGAGCTACGGGACCGCGTCGCCCCCCTGTCTAGCATAGAGCGCGTTTTAGAAAAATTGCGTTATGGACCCCGCCGGCTCGCGGCGGCGCGAGCTACTTTTTTTGGAACCGCCCGGCTTGTCTGTCCATTCGCAATCGTCTGGGGCTGAACGATGCAATGGCGCGCCCGAACGCCTTGGACGAAGCCCTGAGGAGGAACGATCGCGACGCGGGCGGGTTAACTCTCGATCGGCGCGCCCAAAAGAGATCATGATGGACGACCGTAAGAAAGGCTTAGCAATCGCCGTCGGCGGCGGCGCGGTCTTGCTTCTTGTCGTCCTGGCTCTGGTCGGTTTAGCGACCGTCTACACTGGAGCCTACAACATCGCTGCTACGGAGGAACACACATCCTTGGTGCGCTGGGCCTTGGACACGACCTTTCGCAATTCTATCAAGAGTCGGGCTGCCGACATTCAGCCTCCTAGAACCGTTTCCCCCGAAATGATTGCGGCGGGCGCCAATAGCTACAAGCAGATGTGTGAACATTGCCACGCGGGGCCCGGCGTGAAGCGAGCCGAATGGGCGAGCGGCATGCGACCGAAGCCGCCCCACCTGAAGGATGCTGCGGCAGGGTGGAAAGCGCAGGAAATATACTGGCTGGTGAAGCACGGCGCGAGAATGACCGGCATGCCGGCTTTCGGTCCAACCCACGATAACCAAGCGCTTTGGAGCATCGTCGCCTTCGTCAAAGAACTGCCCGCCATGACTCCCGAAACCTACGCGGCATTGGGCGACGCGAGCAGCCAAAGCGGCCATTCCACGCCAGCCACTCAAAATGGAAGGACGAAGCGCTGATGTCGTATTGGCGATTTGCCGCAATGATCGCGACGTCAACGGTCGTGATGTACGGCCTCATGTATTTGAACACCTACGCGCTTGAGCACGTCTTCTGGAGCCAGACGCGAGTCTGGATGGCCTTCGTGATGGGAGCGACAATGGCCGCCATCATGCTTGGTTTCATGCTGAGCATGTACAAACAGAAATTCGTCAATCTTGCCATAATTGGCGGCTCTGCAGCGGTTTTCGCCGGCGCGCTCTGGCTGGTGCGCAGCCAAGCGACCGTGGACGACGTCGATTATATGAAAGCCATGATCCCGCACCACTCGATCGCAATCATGACGAGCAAGCGGTCGCAAATTTCTGACCCGCGGGTGCGCAAGCTCGCCGACGAGATCATCGAGGCCCAGCAGCGGGAAATCGCCGAGATGAAATACCTGATCCAAGACCTCAAAGCGCGTCACTGATGAGGTGTAGTCGTTCCACTCCCTGTCGGCTGGCGGCGCTTATCATGACGGCGCTTTTTCTGGCGAGTTGCGCCGAAAGCGACGCCCCTGACGATGAATCGAATCCAGCCCGATCGCCTGAGATCTCTCGGATACTTCCGGCGAAGGACGCGCTCGTTGGAGCGAATATTCCAACGCTTGATCCGGCAACGATGAACGATGCGGAAATTAGGAAGGTCCTTGGACCTTCGTCGCACTGTGTGTTCCGCTACACGAGTTCGGGAAAGCCTGTGTTGGCTCTGACGAACTCTGCCGCGGCCAGTCAGGCGACCGGCGTCGTGAAGGTGAACGGCAGTTTGCTACGGCTGCAGCTGGAACGTGGCGGAGCAGACGGATCGGGGGAGGCCTTTGTGATGGCCGCGGGGCCGGTTCGCGCCGTTCTCACGCCGCTCGCCGCGAACGAGCTCGATGGGCGGATCAGCAAACGACGGGAAATGAATTTGGTATTCGAGATCGATACAAGACTGAACGTCGGCTATCGAGGCTATTTCGAATGCCCGGCCGCGCTAGCGCCGTCTGTCGTTCCGGCGGCTTCGAAAGAAACGAGTCCAGAGCGTCAGGCAAAGATGGAGCCGACGGCGGCTGTTGACGACGATGGCGTGAAGAGTCTGCCGAATGGCCTGAAAGTGAGGATTGCGAGGTCCGACGTCGAAGCGCAATTGCTCACATTCATCGAGAATGAAGCAGGGCCCGCAAAGACCGCCTCGTTCGACCTCGATCGCCTGACCTTCGAGAAGGGCAAGAGCGAAGCATTGCCCACGTCGAAGGAGCAGTTGCGCAGCATCGCCAAAATACTCGTCGCTTATCCGAAGGTGACAGCGATCATCGGCGGTCACACCGATGATCTCGGCAGCGCGGACAGGAATAGGAGACTATCACATGCGCGCGCCATGTTCATCGTGCGCGAACTGAGGCAAATGGGCGTCGACTCTTCCCGGCTTGAAGCAAAGGGCTATGGCGAAGACCGGCCGGTCGCAAGCAACGACACTGAAGAAGGGCGCGCGAAAAACCGCCGCATCTCGTTGGAGGTGACACATAAATAACGGATTGAGACATGAGGCGTTCTTGACCCGGCGGTGCGTAGCGTCCTTTAAGGCGCGGGCGGAGGTCAAGGCGTTACGAAGATCAAGAACCGATCGAGGAAACGATCGTCGGCCACGGACTCAGGAAATATTCCGCGCCACTTCCTCGAGCTGCGTAATGCATGCGCCCCAGCCGTCGTAGAATCCCAGCTCTTCATGGCGTCGGCGTTCGGCGTCGTCCTTGTGCATGACGCGCGCGACGTAGCGCGTCCCGGAGCCTTCGTCGGCCATGCTCACGATCGCGGTGAACGCGAGCCAGGGCGAGGCGGGACGCCAGCCGCCGACCAGCATCGAGGTGAAGACGATGCGCTCTTGTGGCGTGACGTCGAGAAAGCAGCCGGGATTGTCGCTTTCTCCGCCATCCGGCCCGCTCATGAACGTGTGGAAGGCGCCGCCGGGACGAAAGTCGAAGGCGCGAACCTCGGTTTTCCAGGGCCGCGGGCACCACCATTGCTTAAGGATCTCAGGGTCGGTCCAAGCCTTCCAGACGCGCGCGCGAGGGGCGGCCACGAAGCGGGAAATTTCAAGATCCAGTTTTTGATCGCCCATCCTTAATCCTCGCTTTTCTCCAGGAACGCGTCCAAACGATCGAAGCGCGCCTCCCAATGCGCGCGTTGCCGCGCGAGCCACGCCTGCGCGGCGTCGAATTTTTTTGGCTGGATGCGGCAAGTGCGCACGCGCCCGACCTTTCGGCTCGTCACAAGCCCGCTCCGCTCCAGAGTCTGCAGATGTTGCATGACCGCCGGCAGCGACATGTTGAGCGGCCCGGCCAAGTCGCTGACATTCGCCGGCCCGTGCGCAAGGCGCTCGACCATGGCGCGTCGCGTCGGATCGGCGAGCGCCGAGAACATGCGATCTAGGCTCTCAGAACGCTTAGGCATGTGCTTAAGTATCATTGCGCGGCGTCAGTGGCAACATAAACTTCACAAACTGCTTAAGTGTTGGACGGACGCATTCCTGCGCTGTATCAGTCGCCGCGCGCCATGAGGCGCTTCTCCCACTCCAGCGCCTGGCGAACGATCTCGTCGAGATTATCATGCTGCGGCGTCCACCCGAGCGTCCGGCGGATTCTTTCGTTCGCCGCGACGATCGCGGCAGGGTCGCCTGGCCGGCGCGGGGCGATTTCGACGTCGAAATCGACGCCCGAAACCCGCTTCACCGATTCGATCACCTCGAGCACGGAAAAGCCGCGTTCATAGCCGCAATTGGCCGTCAGGTTCGCGCCCCCGTCGCGCAGATAGCGCAAGGCGTCGAGATGGGCGCGCGAGAGATCGGTGACCTGGATATAATCCCGCACGCATGTGCCGTCCGGCGTCGGATAATCGTCGCCGAAGACCTGCAGTTTCGGGCGCAAGCCGAGCGCCGCCTGCACGGCGACCTTGATGAGATGCGTAGCGTTCGGCGTCGATTGCCCCGAACGGCCCTTCGGATCCGCGCCGGCGACGTTGAAATAGCGCAAGGCGACATAGGCAAGGCCGTGCGCGCGCGCCGTATCCTCCAGCATCCACTCGACCATGAGCTTCGATCGCCCATAGGGCGAAACCGGCTTTAGCGGCTCGTCCTCGGTCACCGGATTATGCAGAGGATCGCCGTAGACGGCGGCGGTCGAAGAAAAGATGAAGCGTTTCACGCGACGCGCCACCGACGTCGCGAGCAGCGCGCGCGCTTTCGCCGTATTGTTGAGATAATAGCCGAGAGGATCGGCGACGGAATCGGGAACGACGATCTTTGCGGCGAAATGGATGATCTCGTCGACGCCGTGGCGCTCGATCAAATCGGCGACGAGATCCGCGTCGCCAAAATCGCCGACCACGAGCGGCGTCCCCTCCGGAACTGACCAGCGGAAGCCGGTCGAGAGATCGTCGAGCACGACGGGCGGAGGTTCACCGGCGTCGAGCAGTTCGAGAACCGTATGACTGCCGATATAGCCGGCGCCGCCCGTAACCAGAACCGTCATGCCACAACCTTCCTCTCGCATCTTCGACTGATGTTAACGCCGCAGTCCTGACGCCTCATGTCTTTTGCGCCGTTCGCGTCGCGAACTCTACGATCCAGCAAAATCGTGCTAAACGGCCCGGTTTCAAGACGCCTTCCCTCGATCCCGCGGCGAGTCGCTTCTGGAGCGATTCGCCGCTATCACCCCCTTCGCCGTCTCACCTCTCAATGGGCCCCTCCATGAGCAAACGCATTCGCAAGGCTGTTTTCCCCGTCGCCGGGCTCGGCACGCGCTTCCTGCCGGCCACCAAGGCCGTGCCGAAGGAGATGCTGACCGTCGTCGACCGCCCGGTCGTGCAGCATGTCGTGGACGAAGCGCGAGAAGCCGGAATAGAGCATTTCATTTTCGTCACCGGGCGCGGCAAGGGGGCCATCGAAGATCACTTCGACATGGCCTATGAGCTTGAGGACACGCTGCGCCGCCGCAACAAGACCAAGGAATATGAAGCGCTGATGTCGGACCTGCCAGCCGCGGGGGCGACGAGCTTCACCCGCCAGCAGGCGCCGCTTGGCCTCGGCCACGCCGTATGGTGCGCGCGCGACATTATCGGCGACGAGCCCTTCGCGGTGCTGCTGCCCGACATGATCACGCTTCCGGCGCCGGGCCAAAACGCGCGCTGTCTCGCCGAGGCGGTCGCGGCTTACGAAAAACATGGCGGCAATATCATCGCGGTCGAGGAAGTGAAGCCGGACGAGACGCATCAATACGGCATCGTCGCGCGCGGCAAGGACTACGGGGCGACGTTCGAAATCACAGGGATGGTCGAAAAGCCGCGGCAGGGGACGGCACCCAGCAATTTCATCATTTCCGGTCGCTATATTCTGGAGCCGGAAATTTTTGGGCTGCTCGAAAAGCATGAAAAAGGCGCTGGCGGCGAAATTCAGCTCACCGACGCCATGATCCATCTTGCCAAGACGCGGCCCTTCCACGCCGTACGCTTCGACGGGCGGACCTATGACACGGGCTCGAAGCTAGGCTTCCTTGTCGCCAATGTCGCCTTCGGCCTGGCGCGGCCGGACGTCGCGGAGGGCCTGCGCGCCGAGCTGAAGAAGATGCTCGAATAGAGTGCATATCCAAAAAAGACAGTGGCTTAAGCGCGTCTTGGGCGAACGGCGGCTCTTGTCTGCGGCGCGGTCCCGCGTTTGACGCCGGCGCGCGCCTCATTAAACCTTCAAACGATTCTTAAGATCGGCGCGTCGCCGCGCGTGGTTGAAATCAAGCAAAGGATTAAACACTGATGCCGCAACAAGGCGCCGCGCGCAGAATCGTCATTACCGGAATGGGCGCGGTGTCGGCCGCCGGCGTTGGCGCGACGCCGCTGTGGCGCGCGGCGCGCGACGGCGTGTCTTGCGTGCGCCCGCTGAGATCGGAGCGTCCCTATGTGGGGCGAATCAAGATCGCCGCGCAGGTCCCGGATTTCAATCCGGCGGCGCATATCGAAGCCGAACTGCTCCCCTACTGCGATCCCTTCACCCAGTTTTCCATCGTCGCCGCCGACGAGGCGCTGGCGCAGGCCGGGTTCGAGCGCAAGCAAGTCGGCGGGCCGCGCACGGCGGTCATCATTGGCACCGGCATCGGCGGCGCCACGACCATCGATAACAACGCCTATCTCGAATATAAGCTCGACGGCCGTCCGGATACGTTGACCGTGCCGCGCCTGATACCGAGCGCCGCGCCGACGACTCTCGGCATGCGCTACGGCGCCAAGGGACCGACCTTCGCGCTCGCCTCCGCCTGTTCCTCGGCGGCGCAGGCCATTGGCGAAGCTTTTGAAATGCTGCGCGCCGGCCGCGCCGATCGGGCCATTGCCGGCGGGGCGGAAGCCTGCGTGATCAATGGTTCGATTCGCTCCTGGGAGTCGCTGCGCGTTCTCACGCCGGATCTCTGTCGACCGTTTTCGCTAAAGCGCAACGGCATGACGCTTGGCGAAGGCGCCGCCGTTTTCATCCTTGAAACGCTGGAAGGCGCGCTGGCGCGCGGCGCGACGCCGCTCTGCGAACTCGCCGGCTATGGCACGACGAGCGACGCTTTCGATCCGCTGCGCGCCGATGTCGAAGGCCCGTCGCGCTGCATGCGGCTTGCGCTCGAAAGCGCCGGATTGGAGCCCGGCGACGTCGACTATCTCAACGCCCACGGCACGGCGACCTACGCCAATGACATCACCGAGTCGCAGGCGATGCGCGCCGTCTTCGGCGATGCGCCGCCGCCGGTTTCGTCAACGAAACCCGTGCATGGCCATGCGCTCGGCGCAAGCGGCGGGCTGGAGCTCGTCGTGACGATTTCCGCGCTGCGCGATCAAATCGCGCCGCCGACGATCAATTTTCTTGAGCCTGACCCCAAATGCGAGGTCGACGCCATCCCCAATGTCGCGCGCGAAATGCCGATTCGCGTCGCGCTCTCAAATTCTTTCGCCTTTGGCGGAATCAACGCGACGCTCGCCGTGCGGGCGATGACTTGATCGGGTAGGGCCCTAGAATCGCGTTAGTTTTGCAAGAAGGGCAGTCGACCGTGATGACTGAGAACGACGAGGAGGGCAGGAGGGGCGCCCCAAAAGGGGCGGATTTTAGCCCGAAGTCTAACAGCGAGCCGAAGAAGAAGGCGGCGCTTGCCGCCGCCTTGCGCGCCAATCTTGCCCGTCGCAAGGCGCGGGAGCGCGCGTTACGGGACCAGGCGCCAGCGAAACACGGCGGGGACTCGAAAACCGACAGCGAGGGGTGATGGATAAGATCAAGATCGTCGGCGGGACCAGGCTGAATGGCGTGATCCCGATTTCCGGCGCGAAGAACGCCGCCTTGCCGCTGATGATCGCATCGCTCCTGACGCGCGAAACCGTGACGCTCGCCAACATGCCGCTCCTCGCGGATGTGATGCTGCTCGAGCGCATCCTCGGCAATCATGGCGTGGATTACGCTATTGCCGGCAAGCGCACCGGCGAGTCCGTCGACGCCGGCCGCACCGTTCATCTCACCGCGCGCGAAATCGTCGACACCACCGCGCCCTATGATCTCGTCTCGCGCATGCGCGCCAGCTTCTGGGTGCTCGCGCCGCTCGTCGCGCGATGCGGCGAGGCGCGCGTGTCGCTGCCGGGCGGCTGCGCCATCGGCACCCGCCCCGTCGATCTGCTGCTCATGGCGCTGGAAAAGCTCGGCGCCAAACTCGACATCGAAAATGGTTACGTCGTCGCCTCGGCGAAGAACGGTCTGGTCGGCGCCGAGATCGACTTTCCCAAAGTCACTGTCGGCGGCACGCATACGGCGCTGATGGCGGCCTCGCTCGCGCGCGGGACCACCGTGCTGCGCAACGCCGCGCGCGAACCCGAAGTCGTCGATCTTGCCGACTGCCTCATAAAAATGGGCGCGCGCATCAAGGGCGCCGGCCAGTCGACGATCGAGATCGAGGGCGTGGGTTCGCTTTTCGGGGCAAGACACGCCGTGATGCCCGATCGCATTGAGGCCGGCACCTACGCCATGGCGGTGGCGATGACCGGGGGCGACGTTCTACTCGCCGGCGCGCGCGCCGATCTTCTGCAGGCGGGGCTCGACGCCCTCGTGCAGGCAGGCGCCAGCATCACCGAGACGAATGAAGGCCTGCGGGTGACGCGTAACGGCTCCGGCATTTCGCCGGTCGATGTCACGACGGCGCCGTTCCCGGCCTTTCCGACCGATCTGCAGGCGCAGTTCATGGCGTTGATGACGCGCGCCAAGGGCGTTTCGCGCATCACCGAGACGATCTTCGAGAACCGCTTCATGCATGTGCAGGAGCTTGCGCGGCTCGGCGCCCGCATCAAGCTCGAAGGCGACACCGCGATCGTCACGGGCGCCGATCACCTCGATGGCGCGCCGGTGATGGCGACAGATCTGCGCGCCTCCGTCTCGCTCGTCATTGCGGCGCTCGCCGCGCGCGGCGAGACGACGATCAACCGAGTCTATCATCTCGATCGCGGGTTCGAGCGCCTGGAGAAGAAGCTGCGCGGCTGCGGCGCGGAAATCGAGCGCATCACCGTGGCGGGGTGAGGGGCGATTTTGCGCCTACACGGTTTGAAACGACGGTTTCCTGATATGTCCCTTCACTCGATCACAACCTTCACCGTGCGCGACGCGACCGGGGCGAGCGCCAGCCGCGCCTGAATGCGATGTCTGCCGGGCGTCATCGGCCAGAACACGGTCTCGTTCGCCTGCGCCGTGGCGAAAGGTTCGCCGTCGATCGTCCAGACGATCTGCGCATCTGCGCCTGTTGGCGCGAGCTTCAATGCGAGTCGGTTGAAGCGCTCGGGCTGCTCCGGGTTTCGCCAGATATGCGTGTTGTGCTCCGGCGTCGCGATGACGAGCGGCGCGGCGCCTGTCGCCTGAGAGTCCGGCGCGGTCGCCATGCTCCGGCCCTGTGCAGGACTCCCATCGTAGGTCGCAGCCTCTCGCGTCTCCGCTGGCTTCACCCATTCACGCAGCGTCTGCGCGCAGTCGGCGCCGCCGTCGGCGCGACAGAGATCGATGGCGATGCGTCCCGGCGGCGGCGCGAATGTTTCCGGCGCGATGTCTCCGGGCTTGGCGTCATGCAGCTTTGCGAGCACGGCGTGGGCGAGCCGCGCCGCCGATGAAACGCCCGTCATCGAGCGCATTGGGCCAGCATCGCCGCGCCCGAGCCACACGCCGACGATAAATCTATGCGAAAAGGCGATCGTCCAGGCGTCGCGATAGGCTTGCGACGTGCCGGTCTTCACGGCGACCGCGAACGGATATTCGAGCGGCCCGTAGCGTGGAAAAGAGGGAAGGCGCGCCTGCGGGTCGGAGAGCATCGAGGCGATCAGCCGCGCGCTGTCGACCGACAATACGCGCCGCGCCGGACGTCGTGCGTCGTCGCGGGTGAACGCAAGTTCGCGCATGATCCCGTCGTCGGCGAGCGCGGCATAGGCGCGCATCACATCCTCGAGCCGCGCCGGAAGCGCGCCGATCGCCATGGAAATCCCGAAACTCTCCGCCGGCGTTTCGAAATCGTGCAGGCCGAGGTCGCGCAGGAAATTGAAATTCGCCTCAAGCCCGACGCGCCGCAGCAGATTCGTCGCCGGCACATTGCGGGAATTGGCCAGCGCCTGACGCGGCGTCAGCGGTCCAAGATAGAGTCCGTCGGCGTTCGATACGCCCGACGCGCCTTCGGGAATATCGTTCAAAAGATCCGTCGTTTTGAGCACGCCGCGCTCGAACGCCAGCGCATAGATGAAGGGCTTCAATGTCGAGCCGGGAGAACGCCGCACGCGGGTAAAGTCGAAGGCCCCCGCCTGCGGATCATTATAGTCGGAAGAGCCGACATCAGCGATGACGGCGTTGGATGCGCGCTCAACGACCATCACCGCGACCTGCCGGGCGCCGCGGCGGCGGAAATTCGAAAGATAGCGGCGCGCAAGATGCAGAACGTCTCGTTCGACCGCCAAATCGATCGTCGCATTGATGCGTCGGTCATTGTCCGCGACGGTGCGCGCCAGGCCCTCGCGCGCGAGCGCTTCGTAACGCAATGCGAGATGCAGAGTTTCGGGACGACGCTTGGCGTCGAGCGGACGCATATGATCGAGTTCCGCCCGCGCCAGCGCCGCCTGCGCGGCGCCGATGGCGCCTTCTTCTTCGAGCCGCGCGACAGCGTGACGCGCGCGCGCCGTCGCCAGTGCCAGACCGCTCTCGCGGGAGATGTTCATCCGGCCCGGCGACTGTGGAATGGCGGCGAGCAGCGCCGCCTGCGCCCAGGAAAGATCCTCGACCGGCTTGTCGAAATAAAAGCGCGCGGCATGGGCGACGCCATGGCCGTTCAATCCGTAAGGCGCGAGGCGCAGATAATGCGCCAGCGTCGCCTCATGTCCGTTGCGCGCGACGATGGCGATCGCCGTCGCCGCCTGCATCAGCTTTTCGGCGAATGAGCGCGGCCTCTCGCCTTGCATGCGCGCGACCTGCATGGCGATCGTCGAGGCGCCTTCGCGTCTGCCGCGCGTCGTCAGATTGCGCCACGCGGCGCGCAGCAGCGCGCGCATGTCAACGCCGGGATGATCGTAAAAGCGGCCGTCTTCGAGAGCGAGCGTCGCGCGCGCCATGCGCTGCGGAATTGAGGCGAGGGGCCAATAGCCGTAATCGACGCGCGGGGTTTTGGTCGTAGGATCGCGCGTCTTGTCGCCGATCTGCGTGAGAAAGGCTCCGTTGCGATCGTAGACGATGGCGCTGGCGCGCGGAGAAATAAGCTCGGCGCGCGACAGCGCCTCATGCGAGAGCCAGGCGGCGCATAAAATTAATGACATCACAGGCAGAGCTATTGCAAGGCGCGCGAACCCTCTCCCTCTGGGAGAGGGTGGCTGCGGAGCAGCCGGGTGAGGGGTTACGATATTTGCTGTCATACGGTTGCGTCGAACCTGCGCAGATTGTTTCCCCTCACCCGACCCCGCTTCGCGGGGCCACCCTCTCCCCAGGGGAGAGGGTTACGCGCGCGCTTCTCAAACAGGAGACGGTTGCGTGCGTAACTCCCACAATCAAAGAGCGTTACGCGCGCCTATTTCCCAATCTCCACCCGCGCGCCGGCGCTCGTCGCGCGAAGGCCCTTCTTATACATCGCTGCGACATGCGCCGGCGGCTGCGTATAGGCGCCCGCCGTCTGCGCGCGCAGGCGAAAGGCGAAGCGATAGGTTCCCTTCGGCAGCGAATCGTAAGCGTAGAACACGCGGTCGTCTCCGAAGGAGACCCATGTCGGTTGCAGCGTCGGCGCAATTGAGGGCTGCGCCTCGGCGGGCGCCGTGGCGAGATTGGGATTGAGCGGCTCGAAGCCCGCCGCGAGCGGGATCGAAATCGCGATATGCGTGCGATCCTCGGGATTGACCACTTCCGCGGTCTCTTCGATAAGGTCGCCCTGCTTCACCTGCAGGACGCCATCGCGAACTTCGATCTTTTCAGGGGGCTTGCCGCTTTCGATGCGCCAGCCCTGCCGCGTGATCGTAAAGCCGTCGCTCGTCGCCTGCGCCTTTGCGCCCGGCTCCGCCGGCATATAGCTTGTCTCGATCATCGCGACGAGCGGCGCGTTGGAGCCGTTGGCGATCTTCAGCGGCGCGTCGCTGCTGGAGACATGGCGCACGATCGGCGTATTGGCGTCGAGCGTCAGCGCGCGATCCTGTCCGCCATCATTGAAGGTCACGCCGATTGGCGCGGTCGGCCGCCGCCACCCCTCGGCCAGCGCTTCGATCGCGGCGGCGTCGGCGTTGGTCGTGCCCCAGCCGTCGCCTTCGCCAAGCCGCAGCAGCGCGTCGCGCAGCGCATTGGCGCGCGGATCACCCGAGGCGGTGAGCGCCGCGGCGCGCACCATTTCGGCGAGACTGCGTGTTTCGGATGGCAGAATGATCGGCGAGGCGCTCTCCGCCGCCTGTCCCGCATAGACCTGCACGCCATTGCGGCTGGCGAATTTCACGCGGCTCCACATCGTATCGATCAGCGCCGCGAGCGCGCGCTGATCGACATTGGGGAGAAGCGCGGCGGCGGACGCCATCTGCGCGACGCTGAGATTGGGCAGGAAGTCGGCGCGCCGCGAAAATTCCGCGACATAGGAGTCGTCAAGCTTGCCGCCTTCGGCGAGCGCCGCGAGCGCTTCGACGCGCTCGCGCAATTCGTCGCCCGAAAGCAGTCGCGGATAGTCCGAGCGCAGCGACAATTTCAGGATATTGGCGAGACGATCCAGAAGCGTCTTGTCGATCGGCTCTCCGGCGCGTTCAGCCCGCGCAAGGAAATCATAAGACCAGGCGGTCAGTGAGACATTGCCGCGCGCCCGCGGCCAGAAGGCGACGAGCCCGTCGGCGTCGATCGACTGGTCGATGATCTGCGCCGTCGATTTCACATTGGCGGAGACGCGATCTTCGAGCCCCGCCGCCGCGAGAATTGGCCCGAAGCTCTTCAGCGCCAGCCCGCCGCGCGCGAGGGACAGCCGTTGCTCGGTGCAGCCATAGGGATATTCGACGAGCGCATTCAATCCGGCGACGAGCCTTACGAGCGAGGGGTCGGCGGCGACGATCGCTTCGCGCGAGAAACTTCCCGGTCGCGCCTGCTCGCCACTGGGAGCAAGCGTCTTCGTTTCGCCGGGCGCAATCTCGATCAATTCGAAGCGGCGCGTCGCGTCGCGATCCTCTTTCACCGGCAGAGCGATTTCGACCGCGTCTTTCGCGCGGTCGGCGTCGCGCTCGATGCGGAAGCCGAGCGTCGCGTCGCCGGCGAGTTGCGCCGGAGCCGCGGCGCGCAGATCGATGCGCACTGGTCTATTCTGCGCCCATTCGATTTTGCGGCTTGTCTCGCCCGAGAGCGTCAGCGCCGGCGCCGCGATCGAGGCCTTGCCGGCGCCGCTGGGTCCTTCGACGATCCGCGCGACAAGGCCGATATCGAAGGAATCGCCCGGCCGAATGAAGCGCGGCAGCGCCGGCTGCGCGACGAGCGCCTGACGGATCAAAATTTCGCCGCCCGCGGCGCCGAAACGATCCGGCCCGCTCACCGCCTTGGCGCGCAGCTTGAACACGGTCAGCGTATCGGGAAGCTGCACCTTGATTTTGGCGACGCCATCGGGGCCGATCTTCACGCTCGGCAGATAGATCGGCACGGGCGTGAAATTCTTGCGCACGGAAATATTGTTCTCAGCGCCCCATTCCTGCAGTTCGTCGCCGTCGCCGCCGGCGATCTCTTCGAGCGGAATGACGCCGAACGCCATGTTACGCGTATCGCGCGCCGCCATCTTGGTTTCGCGCTCAACGATGAAATCGGGCAGCGGATCGAGCGAGCGCTCCTTGGCGAGCGATAGCACCGCCTGATCGACCATCCAGAAAGTCGCTTCGCCTGAGAGCGGCTTGCCGGCGTCGTCGGAAAGCCGCAGCGCGACCTCGATCGCATCGCCCGGCCGCGCCTTGGCCGGATGTTCGATCTTCACATTGACGATGTTCTTGACCGGCGTCACCTCGATCCATTTCGTCGCTGCGATGGTGACAGGCTTGCCTTGGTCGAAACTCGCCGTCGGCTGCGGCGGCGCATCCTTCAGCCGCCCGCGCATGATCAGAAAATGCGCGGCGAGCTTTGGCGTCTGCTCCTTTTTGACGGGCAGCGCGTAGCGGCCGAAGCCATTGGCGATGTCGACGAATTCATAGTCGTAGACGCCGCTCGGCTGTTCGACGATGGCGAGCGCGCGCGCATTCTGGAATGGCGACTGGATGATCAGCGTCGCGACCTCGCCCGGCGCATATTTGTCCTTGTCGGTCGTGATCGTCGCGGATTCGGCGGGCGGCCGCGCGAAGGTGACAGGCGTTTCGCCGCCGACGAAGAAGTCGACGCTCACCTGCTGCCGGCGCTTGAGCCTGTCATAGGCCTCGAGCTGCACGACATAGACGCCGGCGTCGCGCGTCGCCAATTCGACTTTCTGCGCCTCCTTGGCGCTCGTCACCTTGCGTTCGATGAGAACGTCGTCCTGCGTCTGCGTGACATATTTCGCCGCGCCCTGGGCGAAGTCGGACGCCTGCAGCGTCGAAATCCAGTTGCGTTTGATGAGCCGCAACGTCATCTCGAGACCGACGACCGCGTCGCCCTTGCCATCAATGGCGATGAGCTCCGGCGTCACGGCGCCGGGACGCTCCACATAGCGGGGCGTCTTCACGCCGAGCACGAAGGGCGGCAGCGCGACGACGTTCTGCACATTGCGCACTTCGATGCCGTCGTCGCCCGTCACCGTCGCTTCGATGGAGTAGCGGCGCGGCTGCGCCGTCGGCTCGATCGCGGTGTCGAAGGTCATGCGGGCGGCGCCGCCGGCGTCGGTGCGTTGATCGCGCTCGAGCACGGCGGTCGATTTGAACTTGCCGTCGCCGGAGAAGCGCGCGTCGGTCGAAAAGAGAAAGCCTTCGCGGCCTGGCGGCGTGAAGACATGCGGAAATTGCGCGGCCCGCCATTTTATGGGGCGCTCCGCCGCAAGTCCGCCAGCGAAATAACGGGCAAGGAGGTCGACGTCGAAGGTCCCGTCGAGCGCAACGGTCTGCGGCGCATTGAGCACGACCTCAAACGTCGGCAGTCGATAGGCTTCTTTCTTGAACGTGAACTGGCCGCAGGAAACGTCCTGAGCGGGCTCGGCCGCTTCGCTCTCTCCCTCGGCGGCTTCCTCCGCTTCGGTCTTCTGCGCTTCGGCCTTCTTCGACTTTTTCGGCGCATCCGGCTCGAACCGCGCCGAATAGTCGCCGGTCGCCTGAGTTTGCGCGTCGAACTTGTGATAGAAGCCGCCGGCTGCGTCGAGCTTCACCGGAACGCGCCATTCCTGATTGGCCGGTCCTGTCACGACAAGCGTTCCGCCGGTCTTCGTCAGGCTCAGCGCGCCGCCGCGATAGCTGCGCACGAAACCCTTGATGTGCGCGAATTCTTCCGGCCGATAAATCGGCCGCTCCGAGAAGAGATGGCAGAGCGTTCGCGGCTTTTCGGCGCGCGGCTGGTCGGCCTCGCTCGTCCAGGCGAGCCATTCCGATTCCGGCTTTGACCAGATTTCCCGCGAATATTCCGATGGCGCGCTGTTGGGATCGATGACCAGCGTGTCGAGCCCCTTGTTCGCGACGATGCGGCGCGCTTCGCCGCCGCCGCGCTTGTCGGGCGTCCAGGAAAAGAAGCCCGAAGCGTCGGTGGTTCCGCTCGCGAGCGTGACGAATTTTTCGTCCTTGATCCCTTCGACGCGGATTTGCGCGCCGCTCACGGGCTGCGTCGTCGACAGCGAAGTGACGGCGAAGCGCACCCGCGTCGGCTCTTCGATGGCCGAGAGCGAGAGATCGGTGATCTGCACGCGCAGCCAGCGGCGCTTGTCGTCATCGACCGCGCGCAGGCCGACGAGATAGGTTCCCGGTTGATCGCGGCCGCTGACTTTGGTGAAATCCTCCTTAAGGTCGACGCCGAATTTCGCGTCGGGGCCATTGCGGCGGATCGGCAGATCCACGAGTCGCGACACCGCGGGAGATCCAAGCGATTTGATGCGCTGCTTGATCGCCTCAGCCTCGATGTTTGCGGTCTCGCTCCACAACTTCGGCTCGTTGCCGGGCAGGGGCGGCGCGTCGGAATCGCTCGTCTCGACGCCATGCGCCGGGAAGGGAAAGAAGTCGCGTGACAGCGGATCGATGGCGTGGATGCGGACGTCGGCGCGGTCATAGCCGCGTCCCCGCAGCGGCAGAAGCTGCGGGCCAAAACGCTCGGCGACGCCATAGCCCGCGTCCCATTGCAGCGCCGGCGCGTCGCGGGTGAAGGCGAAGCGCTGCGAGAACGCGCTCTTCAGCGCGCGTCCTTGCGAGTCTTTCAGCGTACCTTCGGCGATCGAGAGTTCGTAAATCTGGTCCGACAGGAATTTCGCGACCATGCGCAGTCGCCTGCCGTCGGTTTCGACGGCAAGATCGTCGACCGGCGGCGTGATGCGCAGCGCCTCGCGCGCGCGCAGAATGTCGAACGTCTGCGGCGTCGCATTGAAAGAGAGCGTGAGCTGCCGCTTGCTCGCCGGCGCATAGGGGATGGCGGCGGCGTCGCCTTCCTCGTCGCCGCTCTCTGGCGACATGAGATAGGATGCGCAACGCAACACGTTTTCGGCGCGGTCGTCGCTCCAGCCGCGGCCGCAGCTCGCCTCCGTCGCCGCGAAGGGCGGCGCGGTGCGCAGCCGCAATTCATAGGTCTGGTCGTCGAGTCCGGCTTCGTCGGAAAGCCGCAGCCGCAGGATGGCGACGCGGCCGTCGGATATCCGTTCACGGAAACGGATGACGTAGGTCTGCTCCTCGGCGCGCTCGCCCCGCTCCAGGGCTCGGATCTCATAGGCCGAAGCGCTGAGCATTTGTCCGCCCTGCGGCGAGACGCCAGGCGAGGGACGAATTTCGATGGTCAGCAGGCGCGTCAGCGCAGCGACGTCGACCGGCTCGGCGAAGGTGAGCGCGATCTGCGTGAGTTCGAGCTGCGGATCGGCGCCCTCGGCGGGATTGGTGGAACGCGGCGTCGGCAGCAGCGCGACGAGTCTGGACTCCACAGCGCCGAGTTTCACGTCGACGCGCGACAGCGGCTTCCAGGCGTCGGCGGGACGAAACTGCAGCGCGCGCGGACCGAGCCAGCGCCATTCGCCGGCAGGCTGCGGGGTCATCGTCACATATTTTTGCGGCGTGTCTTCCGCTCTGCCGGCCTTGGGTCCCGTGTCGCTCGGAAAAAAGACCGTCACCGGATCATAAGCGCGCAAAAACCGATCCGGCGCGACGCGCGCGCCGTCAGCGCGTTGCGCGCGGTCGAAGATAGGCGGGGTTTCGGCGCGCAGCGGCGCTGCGGCGCCAAGAAACGCGCCAAGAAATGCGCAAAGAGAGAGAAGCAGAAGTTTTTTCATCGCCGCGCCTTTCGAAGTCATTGCGCCTTGCTTTTCCTCATGCCGGCCTTGTCGAGCAGCTCCGCGACGATCTCCGCCGGCGGCGCGTTCACGGGCGGGGACAGCCCGACGATCGCGACGCGGACCGTCGTCGCCGGCGCGTCGGCGGGCGTGCGCGCCTCGATAAAATATCGGCCGGGCGAAAGCGTCATCGTTTGCGCGACGCCTTCGCCGAGCGTCTTGCCTTGCGCATCCATGAGCCGTGCGCTGACTCGGTCGGGCTCCGCGCGCACGCCGAGTCCGATGTTGCGCGCTTCCTTCGCCTCGAAGCTGAAGAGCGCGCTTGCGCCGGGCGAAACCGCCACCGCGTCGTTGACGCCTTCATGCGCCTCGACGACGGGCTGCGTTGAAATATCGAGCGCGCCGGACAGCGCGCCTTCATAGGGCGCGTAAACATCGAGCGTCGCGTCTCCCGGCGTCATGTAGCGATGGAGATCGACGCCATTCGCGAAAGCGAGCGTCTCCCGCCTGCCATTCTGCGTGAAACCGACGATCGCCGGCGCGCCGCCCGTCGCTCTCAACAGCGCGGGCTTATCGCTCTTGATCGCGAAGCGCATCGCCGCGCCCTCTAACGTTACGCGCTGCGGCGGATTGAGCGCGCGCGCCGAGGCTGCGGGCCAGGGCGAGGCGCCGGCGCGCTCGATCCAAAAGGCGACGAGTCCGGGTCCATGGTCAATGATCGCTTCGCCCGCGCCGTCGAGCGCGATATTGTCGTCGCGCGTGATCCGGCCGCTGTTCGCAATGACCGTCGCCTGCGCGCCGCTGACGATCAGCCTGTCATTCTTCTCAGCGTCGATCGGCAGCGACATCTGGCCGGCCGAAGGGAAGAAGCGCGTGAATGCGCGCGCTGCGTCGAGTCGTCTGTTCTCGCCCGGCTCGCGCGCGATGCGCGCCGGCAGCGGCGTTTGCGTCATGTTGACGAGAAGCACGCGCGATTTGACGCCGTGCAGAATCCGCGACGTGGCGGCGCCGTCGTTAAAGACGACGCGCGGCTGCGCAACGGCGGCAAGCCCGCCGGCGAGGTCGAGCGCGAGCGGCCCGGCGGCGTCATCCATGTCGACAGGCTGCGCGCTCATCGGCGCGATGATCCCCGAAAACAGCGCGCCGCCCTTCATCGCCGGCCGCGTCTCGACATCGATCGCGCTCAGCGCGACGCGCATCGGCGCGACTCCTTCAGCATTCCAAATTTCGAGCGGAGCGTCGCCAGCGAGCGTGAGCGCCGCGCCCTTCGCCACGCCGACGCCGCGGCCGCCGTCGAGCGCCGGCTGCGCGAAGGCGGACCGCGCGAGCCACAGCCGCAACTTGCCGGCGGCTGGCGCGAGCGGAACGAGATGAGCGCGTTCCCCTTCGCCGATGTCGAGCGAAATCTCGGCGCCCTTCCAGTCGAAAGCGGCGACGCCGACCCGGGAGGCGCAGTCACCACGCCCCATCAGCCACAGTTCTTGCGCTTGCGGCGCGAGCGGTCCGGAGCGCGCCGCGCGCAATAATGTCCCCGCAGTCGAGCCGGCGGCGATATTCTCCTGCGTCGCCAGCGTCACGAGGGCCGCGTCGGGCGTTGCAACCTTGGCGACGCAGACTCCGGCGACGCCGTCGACCGGATCAAGCGCGATTTCGCCCAGTCGTCGCGAACGCCGTTCGACAGCGCGCGCGGCGAGCGTAATCGGCGCGTCACCGCCGCCGATCGCCCAGACGACCGCGCGCATTTCGCCGTCGCCGGCCGCGGGCCAGGCCGCCACGGGCGCGCGCCCGCGCTCGACGCCGATCGCGCGCCATTGGCCGCCAGCGTCGCGCCGTTCGATTGAGATGGCGACATCGGCTTCGGAGCGCGCCGCAATGAGCGCGAGACTCGCCGAGGGAGCAGGCGGCAGAGAAAGGATATGCGCGCCGGCGCCATTCAGCGTCTTCTCGCCCGAGAGCGTCAAGGCGCCGTCATTCATCTCCTCAAGAAGCGACAAGCGAAGCTCGACGCCGCTGATCGGCGCTTCTTCATTTTCCGCGACCTGTTCTTCATTCGAGGATTCTTCGGTTTCTTCGCTCGGCTCTTGCTGAGCTTCCGCAGGGGCGCGCGGCTCAGCGCCAAGTGGTTCGAGTGCGAGCCGGTAGTCGCCGGCGGGCAGTCGCCGCGACAACGCGACGTTCCAATCATCGGCGCGCGGCTGCAGGCGCTCGATCACGTCGCCCCTATCGTCTTTCAGCACGCCGATCGTTTCGATATCCCCGAAGCTCGAAAGATCGACGACGCTGTCCTTCGCCAGCGCGAAATCAACGTGCGTCGGTGGCTGAACCGCGCGCCGCGCATCGGGCTGCAATTCTTTCGAGTCGAGCGAAATCTCGTAGTCGAGACGGTCGTCATGCGCGAGGCTTCGCGCCTCGATCCGATAATCTCCTGCCGATAGTTTCGACTTGAATGGCCTCCCTGCGACGACTTTGCCGATGCCTTCCTTCTCGCTCCTAAAAATCTCGCCGACCATGCCTTCGCCGATCGACAGATCGATCTTTGCATCGCCATAGAGCGCGAAGCGCCAGACATCGGGCGTGCGCGGCGCGTCGCGCGCCTGCGGCTCGCGCCATTGCAGTTTCTGCGCTTTGCCGAAGGGCAAGGCATGCGGACCATGGCCTTCGAGCGTCTTTGCGGCGACGACGGGAGTGAGTCGCGCCACCATGCGCGCTTCGACGTCCCTCGGCATGACGACCAGCCGATAGGCGCCTTTCTCGAACCGCCGCGTCAAGCGCTGCATTTCGCCTGGCGCCGCGAGCGGCCAGCCGTCGGCGTCCTCCAATCTCGCGCGCCATTTCTGCTTCAGGCCGAGAAGCTCGATGCGATATTCGCCCTCGCGCGTGATCTCGATCGGCACGATGGCGCCCTTGCCGGAATCGAGCGTCGCGCGCGCGATTCCTGCATCGACAAGCTTCGCCGTCGGCGCGAGAGTTGCAGGAGATACGGCAAGGCCGAGATGGCCGGCGGAGTCCTTCGCGGTGACAGCCGCGCGATAGGCGCCGGCGCGCAGAAAGGCCGTCACCAGCGCATTGTCGCCGGGTCCATTCGCGTCGCCTTCGCCAAGCCGCGGCGAAACATTCGCGCCGACCCGCAGCGCGGTCTTCATGCGCCCCAGCGTTTCGACCCGGTAAAGCCCGCCTTGCGCGACGTCGAAGCGCAGACGCCTCGTTTCGTCGCGCGCAAGATCGAAGAAGGCCGGGCGCGCGACGGCGGCGGAAAGCGCGGTTGGCGCGGGCTTGCCGGGCTCCTCGGACTTGGCCGGCGTCGATTCGGGAACGAAGATGAGGCCCAGCGCGCGCGGTTTTTCCGCGGCCGCGATCTTTAATGTCGCCAGACGCTGCGCGTTCTCTTCCGTTGGATCGCCGAACGTCAGCGCGACATCGGCGCCATGCCAATCGCGCGCAATCGCCTTGCCGGTTTTGGGAAGCCGCACCGGCAGCGCGACGTCCTTGCCTGCATCCTGCCAGAGCGCCAATGGCGCCTTGTCGAGTTCAACGGGAAGCGCGACGACGCGCGGCCCGGTTAGGAGTTGCGGCGCGACATTCATCAGGATGAGATAGGAGCCGTCCCTTTCGAGAGTCTGCGTCCCGAAGGAAATTGTTGGGCGCGAAGGCGCCGCCGCAGGCGCTGATACAGAGAGCCCGGGCGGGCCGAGCGTCACGTCGATAACGCCGGCTGAGTCGCCCTTCGGCTCGAGCTTGAGAAAATAATAGCCCGCCTGGAGATCGTAGCGCGCCGGGTTCTTTCCGTCTGCGCGCGGCGCCAGCGCGCCAAGCGCCGGTTCAATCGAAGCGTCGACCTTGACGCCTTTCGCATCAATCGCGACGAGCCCATCGCGCGTCGCCTCGAAGAGAATCGACGTCGGCCCGAACAGGTTGAATTTTCCGCGCCACGCTTTTCCGGCGCCGATGCGCGGCGCGTCCGAGGCGATCACCCGCGTCTTGCCGTCTTTCTCTATGCGCGCGAGAAGCGCCGTGGCAGGGGCTTCGTCGCCGCCGTCGCCAGCCAGATCGACGCCGACAAGATGCGGTCCAGACGCTTCGAATGTTTCGCGATCCGATTGGCGCAGCCCACGCAGCGTGAACGCCTGACCCTCGTAGCCGGAGACTTCAAGACGCGCGTTTGTCTTGCCGTCGGACGCGAGCCTTACGTTTGCCGAGGGCGTACGGCTGTTCTTCGAGATCGTCGCAATCTCTTTCGATTCATTGCGCCGCGCTTCAAGCCGCGCCGGCGTCGTTTGCGCGAGGTCGAGACGGAAAGCGTCATAGCTTGCCGGCGCGTCGAAACGCTCGGCGCCGAAGGGACCGATCACGCCCTCGGCGACGCCCGCCGCGAGCAGCGCCGGCTCTTCGAGCCGCAGCAAGAAGGGCTGCGCCGCATCGCCTTGCGCCCAGACCAGCTTCTCGCCGCCATAGGCGGTGACGACATAGCGGCCCGGCTCCAGCGCGCCCTCAACACGCAGCCGATTCATCGCGCGGCCCGGCTTTGTTTCGACCGTCTCCTGCTCGAAGGCGAGATCGACGAGTTCGCCGTCGCTACGCCAGACGCGCAGGTCGCTGAGCGCCCGGCCGATCGCTTCAAGGCGCACGCGACCCTCGGCGCCGACGTCGAAGGAATAGGAGCGTTGCTGCAGGTCGCCGAGTTCACCGCTTTGGACGCGCCCTGGCGCGAGCGTCGGCTTCGACGGGCTGGATTCGACGAACGGCCGCGCGGAGAGCGCGGCCTTGCCGCTCGCGCCTTTCACGCCGAAAACCCGGAGCTTGTAGACGCCCTTATCGAGCAACGCGTCGATGCGTCCGTCGCGCAAGCCGGGCGCGCCGCTTGAGTCGAGCGGGCCGGCGATCATGTCGACGAGTTCGATGCGCGCGCCGGAGGGACTTTTTGCACGAATCGAATAGCGGCCTGGCGCCGGCGCGGCGATGAGGCTCGCGCCGTCGCGATCCGCCGCCAACTCGCCTGGCGTAATGCTAATCGAGCTTGGCTTGGCTCTTGTCTCGGCGATTGCGTTCTGCGTGGCGCGCCACAACGGCTGCGCAAAATACGCCGCAAAGGCGGCGACAAGAGAAAACGCGATCCGCCGCATGAGCGCACCGTAAGCCAGCGGCGGACTTGCCAGAAAGGCCGCGCCGCCGCTGGAGTCGAGCATAGGCCGCGCGCCGCGCCTGAGTCGAGAGCCACGCGCCTCTCGTTGCGCCGACGATTCGTCCATGCCGCTGTCCCACGCTCTTGTTTGGCCGACGCCATTTGGAGCCGGCGCGAATATCTTTTAGGCTAGGTTCTGCGTCTGGGGTTTGCGCGAGCGCACATCAAAACCAGGGAAGTCGGCATGCGTCGGTCGCTATTTGCCTTTGTGCTTTTCGGCGCGCTCTCCTGCGGTCAGCAGGCGGCGGCGATAAAGCTGACGCTCGCCTACCCGGCGGTGCTGCGCGCCGGTCCAGAGGAGAATTACGCGGCGATCACGACCGCGCCGGCGGGGACGGAGATCAAAATCTTGCGCGACGATCCAAGCTGGACGCGCATCGCCATCGACAAGAGGCGTTTTTTCGTCGCGACCCTAGAGCTTGTGTTCATGTCGTCTAGGGTCACCGAGACGTCCGGCTGCGATTTCGGCTATCCCTATTCGGGCAGCAGCCAATATTTCGCCTCGCCGTTAGCGGAGTTGCGCCACAGCTGGCCGCTTGGCGACCTGCTCGGCTATCATAACCGCTTTCCCTGCTAGATCACAGGCTCTCGCCGGCGCGGGCCAGTTCGACTTGTGGCGACCGCGTTCCCGTATCCTCGAACTTCGCCCGATAGACGACGAAATTCTCCATCACCCGCTGCACGTAATTGCGCGTTTCGGTGATCGGAATCAGCTCGACCCAGTCGATCGGATCGACATTGGGCTTGCGTGGATCGCCATAGGCGTCGATCCATTGCTTCACCCGACCGCCGCCAGCGTTGTAGGCGGCGAAGGTGAGGAGATAGGCCCCCCGATATTCGCCGAGCAGAATGCCGAGGTGCGCCGCGCCGAGCTGGGCGTTGAAGGGCGGGTCGCTCAGCATCCGCGACATGTCGAAGCTGACGCCGCGCATATAGGCGGTGTGCCGCGCCGTCGAGGCGATCATCTGCATCAGGCCCATGGCGCCGGCGGAGGAGACAGCCTTGGGATCGAAGGCGCTTTCCTGGCGTGCGACGGCGAAGACCATCGAACGGGACGCGGAGCCTGGAAGCGCGTTGAAGTCCGGAACGCCATAGGCGGGAAAGGCGACGTCGTCGAGCGCGATTCCTCTATAGGAGGCGGCCTTGCCGTAAATCAGCGAGAGTTTCGCGTCGCCCTGGCGCGCAATGACTTCTCCGAGCGCCGCAACCTGCGACTCGTCCTGCAAGTATTTTGCGCTGTCGAGCGCAAGCGGCGCCGCGACCTGCTTCTCGCCCACGGCGAACAGCAGCTCCGCAACGCGAACCGCTTCGGCTCGGCTGTCGTCGGAGGCGGCTGTCGGTGGCCGGCGAAGCGGGCGCTCGTCGGCGCCGAGGCGGGAATTGGCGAGCTGCCCGTAGAACGTCGTCGAATGCGTGGCCGCCTGGAGATAGAAATTGCGCGCTTTGGAGTCATCCTCGGCGTGCGCGGTTTCCGCAGCGCGTCCCAGCCAATAATACGCGCGAGACTTTTGCAGCGGAGTCTCGGCGACCTGTGCGAGCCGCGTGAAATGGCGCTCGGCCTTGATCGGGTCGTTCAAGAACCGCAGAGCAATCCAGCCGGCGTTGAATTCGGCGTCGACCTTGTTGCTGGTCTTGGCGGCGGCATGATCCGCGCAAAGCTTGTATGCGGTCTGCGGATCTCCCTGGTCGAGAAGCTTGCGGGCGACGATGCGCCGCTCCTCCCACCAGGCGTCGCCGTCGACGACCTGCTCGATGTCGCGCGGCGCATTGCGCAGCAGCGCGCCCGCTTCAACGAATTTCTTGTCCTTGCGCAGTTTGTGCACGCGTCCGTAAAGCAATCCGGGATCGCTCTGCACAGACGCCGGCAAAGCGGCCGCCAGCTTATCGACGCCGGAAATGCGCGCGCGAGCGAGCAGCGTGACGTCCTTGCCGGCGAGCTCGGCGCTGCGCAAAGCCAGCGTATTCTTTCCGGCATAGAGCAGACGATCGGCGCGGAACTTGTGATCGGCCGGCGTCAGAAACTCGCCGAGCTCCTTATTGAAGACCGTGTCGAACCCCTGTCCGATATCGTCGTTGCGCCAAGCGTCGCGCGCCAGCGCCGCCGCCGATTCGAAATCGCCTTCGCGTGCGATCGCCCGCGCCAGGGCATATTTGCCAAAGCCGGTGAGCGGCTTGTTGTCCGCGAACCAGGCCAGCACGCTCTTGTCGGCGTGGCGCTCGGCGACGAGCGCCTGCTCGGCGCGACGGCGCAACCAGTCGCCGGCGGGCCAGTCCGGGTGAGCCGCAAGGAAGTCGGCGATGCGCCTGAACCCGGCTTCGCGGGGATGCAGCCGAAGGCCAGTCCATCGCGCGGCGTCGGCAAGCGGCGTACGGAGCCGCGACGCGGCGTCGTCGCCTTGAGCGAAATCTCCGGACCTGTATGCAGCGATCGCCTGAGTGAAAACCTCCGCGTCGTCTCCTAGCAGGGCGGCGGCGGGATCAGCGGCCACCTCGCCGTTGAGCCAGTCCTGCGCAGGGGCATAGGCGACGATCGGCGAGAGTGCGCCTTCATCGGCGGCAAAGAGCGAGTTTTCGAGAGGATGCGCCGCCTCGTCGTCAGCGTGTTTGCGGTCGACGAACTCGTGCACAGCCTCCTGCAACGTGCCGACCCGCGAGCGCCAAGCGCCGAGACTGAAAGGAATCGATGGCGTCCAGCGCCAGGAGGACTTGCGCTTCGCCTCTCCGTCGCCAAGACGGTCAAGGCCGGTGAAAGCTGGCGCGGCGATCACGAGGGCGGCGATGCCGACCGTAAGTTTGAACCGTGTCGCGACGCGTCGAGGCAACATCATCATCGCGTTTCCCTACCGGTGTAAGAAAGCTGCGCTCATTTGGTTTACGAAGGGTCAACTTCGCGCGCCGGCTGTCTTCGAGCTCTGGCGTCTCCCATTATAGCGTTGGGCTTTATAGCACAGCGTGGGGCTTTCCTCGACGCAGCCCAACGGCTATGAAGGGCGATCAATCTTAGCGACGCGATTACGGCGGCTCTGAGGCGTAGGGAAAGCTTTGATTCTATGAGCGTAAAGCCGATTTTTCATGGGTCGATGACGGCCCTGGTCACGCCGTTTTCCCATGGAGAGGTCGATTATGACGCACTGCGCGCGCTGATCGATTGGCAGATTGAAAATGGAACGCACGGCCTCGTTCCCGTCGGCACGACGGGCGAGAGCCCGACGCTGAGCCACGAGGAGCATGGGCGGGTCATCACCGAGACGATCCGCGCCGCGCGCGGGCGGGCGCCGGTCGTCGCCGGCGCGGGCTCGAACAATACCCGCGAGGCGATCGCCATCGCCGGCCATGCGGAACGCGCCGGCGCCGACGGGCTCCTCATCGTCACGCCCTACTATAATAAGCCTAACCAGGAAGGGCTTTATCTGCACTTCAAGGCGATCAACGACGCCGTCTCTATTCCCATCATCATCTACAATATCCCGCCGCGCTCGGTCATCGACATGAGCGTCGAGACCATGAAGCGCTGCGCCGAGTTGAAGAATGTCGTCGGCGTGAAAGACGCGACCGGCAACATCGGCCGCATTTCGCTCCAACGTGAGGCGATGGGGCCGGAGTTCATCCAGCTTTCGGGCGACGATCTCACGGCGCTCGCCTGCATGGCGGCGGGCGCGCATGGCTGTATCTCGGTCGTCGCCAACATCGCGCCGCGGCTTTGCGCCGATTTGCAGAACGCCTGTCTCGCCGGCGACTACGCCAAAGCGCTGGAGATCCAGGATAGGCTGACGCCGCTGCATGTCGCGACCTTTCTTGAGGCCGGCGTCACGGGCGCGAAATACGGGTTGTCGCTTCTCGGCAAGGCTGAAGAAGAGGTGCGTCTTCCTCTGGTGCCGTGCACGCAACCGACTAAGGATCGCATACGCGCGGCGATGATCCACGCCGGCGTGCTCCCCGCCTAAGGCGCCAGATTCGCGTCTCACCTTTGTCGAGACGCTTTGAGGAAAATCAGTGGCCGCAAAGCCGGATCCGAATTTCAAGGTTGTCGCCGATAATCGCAAGGCGCGCTACAATTACGAAATCGGCGAAATTTTCGAAGCGGGGCTGGCGCTGACCGGCACTGAGGTGAAGTCGCTGCGCACGGGCAAGGCGACGATCGCCGAAAGCTACGCCCATGTCGATCGGCAAGGCGAGGCATGGCTCGTCAACGCCAACATTCCCGAATATCTCGCCGGCAACCGCTTCAACCATCCGCCGAAGCGGCCGCGCAAACTGCTGCTCAAGTCGCGGGAGATCGCCAAGCTGTCGCAGGCTATCGAGCGCGAGGGCATGACGATCGTGCCGCTGAAGCTCTATTTCAACGCCAAGGGCAGGGCCAAGCTGCAAATCGCCCTAGGAAAGGGCAAGAAGCTGCACGACAAACGTGAAGTCGAAAAGAAACGCGACTGGAGCCGCGAAAAAGGCCGGCTGTTGCGCGCGCGCGGCTGACCCCGACCTCCTGGGGTCCGGCGCCCTGAAGTCGAGACGCCGACCATCTGGTTTTCCGTCAGGTCCGCGCCGTCACTCGCCGTCTTCTTCTTCGGCGTGAGCCGCTTGCGGCGTGGGACGAGGACGCTCCTGATACCGCTGCATGCGCTCGGCGCGTTCGCCCGGATCGCGGCCGATCTTACCCACAAGATGAATAAGGTCGATGAATTCGTCGGCCTGGCGACGCAATTCGTCAGCGATCATCGGCGGCTGGGTGGTGATCGTCGAAATGACCGAAACCCGAACGCCGCGCCGCTGCACGGACTCGACCAGCGACCGGAAGTCGCCGTCGCCCGAGAACAGGACCATGTGGTCGATATGCCCGGCCATTTCCATGGCGTCGACCGCCAGCTCGATGTCCATATTGCCTTTAACTTTGCGACGGCCGAGCGAATCGACGAACTCCTTCGTCGGCTTGGTCACGACCGCATAGCCGTTGTAGTCCAGCCAGTCGATCAGAGGACGGATTGACGAATACTCTTGATCCTCGATCAACGCAGTGTAGTAGAACGCGCGGATCAGACGGCCCTTGCCCTGAAATTCGCGGAGCAAGCGCTTATAATCAATATCGAATCCAAGCGATTTCGCGGTCGCGTACAAGTTCGCGCCGTCAATAAACAACGCAGTTCGTTCGATATCTGCCATCTTCGTCTCGCGGTCGGGTTAAGGTGTAAAACGCGGGCGTCGCCGGCTAACGCCGTCAACCCGCAGTTCGGCGTTTCGCTCAATCGTCTAATGTCCGGCGCCCCAATTAACAAAAGCGATTGCGCCGTTCTCGCTGCATTCGCCGGCTATTCACGCCATCTCTGAAAAGCGCCGCACACATCTCAGGCAAATACATCGCCTCTCCATGTCACAGCGTCAAGAGGAACTGCGTTTTTTTACGGGACGATGATTGGGCATTTTCTAGAAAAAATCCCCAAGGCAGCGTCAAAAAAAATCGCCCGCGCGTCTAGAGCCAAGAGATTATTGCCTAATTTTTCTAATTGGCGTATCAGCGCTACTCCCGAACCGAATGGAGCTTGACAGCAGATGGCGCGCGTTACTGTCGAAGATTGCGTCGACAAGATCGAAAATCGCTTCGACCTCGTCCTTCTCGCGGCGCATCGGGCGCGGAACATTTCGTCTGGCCAGCCGATCCTTGTCGATCGCGACCGCGACAAAAATCCTGTCGTCGCCCTGCGCGAAATCGCTGAATCGGCGCTCGCGCCGGAAGACCTTTCCGAGGATTTCATCCACTCGCTGCAGCATCACGTCGAGGTCGACGAGCCGGAGGCCGAAGCGGCGCCGGCCTTGACCCCTGCGGTCGCCGGCGAACTCGAAGTCGAAGGCCAATTCGACCGGATGACGGAAGAAGACCTGCTGCGCGGTCTCGAAGGGCTGGTTCCGCCCGCCGAGGTCGAGGACGAAGCGGAGTAGGTTCGGCCCGATCCCCGCGCTGGCGGGGCGTTCGCGATACCTCTCCGCCGCGACGCCTCCTCCGCCAGAGCCGCGCCTTCGCATCGTCGCCGTTGGCCATCGCCGCCGTTGGTCATGGCGGCCGGCCTGCGCTATTCTCGCTCGACACACTCGCCGCTCCGGCGCCGCTCGCTTGCCTGTTGCGTGGACTTACGCATGGGCGGCGGCCGGGTCGGCGCATAACCGGTCTTTGGCGCCACGCGCATGATGCGTCAGTACGAGCTTGTCGAACGCGTGCGGAAATATAACCCGCGCGTCGACGAGGATTTGCTAAACCGGGCCTATGTCTACGCGATGAAGGCGCATGGGGCGCAAACCCGCGCCTCCGGCGACCCTTATTTTTCCCACCCGCTCGAAGTCGCGGCGATCCTCACCGATCTGAAGCTCGACGACGCGACCATCGTCGCGGCCGTTCTGCACGATACGCTCGAAGACACCGACGCCACGCGGGAAGAGATTGACCGGCTGTTCGGCGAACAGATCGGCAAACTCGTCGAGGGCCTGACCAAGATCGAGAAGCTCGATCTGGTCACCAAACAGGCGCGGCAGGGCGAGAACTTCCGCAAATTGCTGCTCGCTGTCGCCGAAGACGTGCGGGTGCTGCTCGTCAAGCTCGCCGACCGCCTGCACAATATGCGCACGCTGCATTTCGTCCCGCAGGAAAAGCGCGCGCGCATCGCACAGGAGACGCTCGACATCTATGCGCCGCTCGCCGGCCGCATGGGCATGCAGCGCCTGCGCGAGGAATTGGAGGCCCTCGCCTTTCGGCATTTGATGCCCGAAGCGCATCAGACCATCGAACAGCGGCTGCACGATCTGCGCGCGAAGAACGGACGCATCATCAGGCGCATTGAGGACGAGCTCACCAAGGAGTTTGCGGCGCGGGGCATCACCGCGGCGGTCACCGGACGCCAGAAGTCGCCTTTTTCGGTGTGGCGCAAGATGGAGCGCAAGTCGATCTCCTTCGAGCAATTGTCCGACATCTTCGGCTTTCGGATCATCGTCGGGGCGGTGGAGGATTGCTACCGCGCGCTCGGCGTCGTGCATACGAAGTGGCCCAACGTCCCCGGCCGCTTCAAGGATTACATCTCGACGCCGAAACAGAACGACTATCGCTCGATCCATACGACCGTGATCGGTCCCGGCCACCAGCGCGTCGAACTTCAGATTCGCACCGCCGAAATGCATGAGATCGCGCGCTTCGGCATCGCCGCGCACGCGCTCTACAAGGATGCGGTCGGCGCGCATGGCCGTGAGCAGCTCGCCAAGGAAAGCCGCGCCTTCCGCTGGCTGCAGGAAACGCTCGATCTCCTCGCGCATGGCGACAATCCCGAGGAATTTCTCGAGCATACGCGCCTTGAGCTCTTTCAAGATCAGGTGTTCTGCTTCACGCCGAAGGGCGGATTGATCGCGCTGCCGCGCGGCGCGACGCCGATCGATTTCGCCTACGCCGTGCACACGAAGCTCGGCGATTCAGCCGTTGGCGCGAAGATCAACGGGCGCGTCGGCCCGGTGTTGTCGCAGCTGAAAAACGGCGACGAGGTCGAGATCATCCGCGCCGAAGGGCATGTGCCCCCGGCAGCCTGGGAGGGCGCGGTCGCGACCGGCAAGGCGCGCGCCGCGATCCGACGCGCGACGCGCGACGCGGTGCGCCAGCAATATGCCGGGCTCGGCCGCCAGATCGTCGAA
This sequence comes from Methylocystis sp., assembly GCF_051062815.1. Classification (GTDB taxonomy): domain Bacteria; phylum Pseudomonadota; class Alphaproteobacteria; order Rhizobiales; family Beijerinckiaceae; genus Methylocystis. The sequence continues at coordinate 186,548 of NZ_JBPFDU010000026.1, forward strand.
CGCGCCTTTGAGCGCGCCGGCCGCGTCTGGAGCGAAGAGAAACTGAAGGCGGCGCTGACCAGGCTCGCGCGGCCATCGGTCGAGGACGCGCTCGCCGCCGTGGGCCGCGGCGAAATCTATTCGGGCGACGTCGTCAAAGCGGTCTATCCGGATTTCAGCGAAGAGCGCAAAGCCGCGCCCACCGCCATCGGTCCTGGGGAGCCGGGCTGGTTCGGCGTCAAGGCGAACGCCAATGTGGTCTTCAAAGCGCCCGGCGCGAAAGAGGGCAGCGGCGCGATTCCGATTCGTGGGCTGCGCGGCGACGCGCCGGTGCGCTTCGCGCCCGACGGCGGCGCCGTGCCGGGCGACCGCATCGTCGGCATTTTCACGCCGGGCGAAGGCATCACCATCTATCCGATCCAGTCGCCGTCGCTCACCGCCTTCGACGACCAGCCCGAACGCTGGCTCGACGTGCGCTGGGATATCGAAGCCGGCTCTTCGGCGCTGTTTCCCGTTCGCATCGTCGTGACGGCGATCAACGAGCCGGGCACGCTCGGCGCGCTGGCGACGCTGATCGGCGAAACGGGCGCCAATATCGACAACATCAGCTTCAAGGCGCATTCGCCGGATTTCCGCGAGATGACCTTCGATCTCGAAGTCGCCGATCTGAAACATTTGAACGGCGTCGTCACACGGCTGCGCGCGAGCGCTTTGGTGAGCAAGGTCGAGCGGATGATTGGGTAATTCGCGCTGCCGCCTATCAGGCTCCATCGCGAGCGTTACGCGAATGTGCCGCCCTATAACTTGGAGCAACATGCGGCAGGGCCGCCGCTCTCTTTCGCCGCCTGTATCGGCGGGCATGGCGCATCGCCGTAGGAACAGAAGACACAGCAATCCCCGGCCTTCGGCTTCAAGAGCGCGCCGCAGCCTTTGCACTCGTAAAAATACTGGCAGGCGTCGGTCGGCATCGTCTCCGCCGATCGACGACCGCACAACGGGCAAGTAATCGTAGAATCCAGTTTCATTCAACGCCCCTGAAAAAGTTTGAGCAACATAGGGTCGATTTGGCTCCAGCTCGCGGCCGCCAGAATGATCGCCGATGCGCAGAGCAGCAGGGCTAGCGTCGAGCGCGCGCGTTCGGGCCGTGCGCAGCCAGAGTCCGAGGCGCAGGCGACGGGGCGTTTCATCCACCACACGCCCCACCCGCCGACGACAGCTAGGGCGGCGACGGCGAGCAGCGGGAAACGCCACGCGGCGACCAGCTCAAGACCGCTAAAGACGCCCGCGCCCACGCCAAGCGCCGCGAGCCCGAGGGGAACGACACAGCATGAAGACGCGACAACCGCGCCGAGCCCTGCGGCGAGACCTAAAGAGGCGAGCCACTTCGAGGCGGCGGGAGCGGCGGGCGGAGCGGAAGCGGCTGACGATGTCTCATTTGCGGCGTCATGGACGGTCATGGCTTGTCCTTTCTCAATGTGCGGACTAGCTTGGCGCCCGTAGCAACTACAGGTTCAAGAGAAAAATCCATGCGATCCCTGACGATAGGGAGGCTGGCGGAGGCGGCGGGCGTCAATCTCGAGACTGTGCGCTATTACGAGCGAATCAAGCTCATGCCGCCGCCCGCACGGACAGCGAGCGGACATCGCGTCTATGAAGATTGCCATGTTCGACTGCTGACGTTCATCCGTCGCGGCCGCGAGCTTGGATTCAGCATCGAGCAAGTCCGCGCGCTCTTGGCCCTTGCAGAGCCGTCTCAAGCCTCTTGCGCGCAGGTGAATGAGATCGCGAGAACGCACCTTAATGAGGTGCGGGCGAAGGTCGCTGATCTCCTTAGGCTGGAGGGCATTCTCGCGACGACCATCGCCCAATGCTCGGGCGACGCCGCCCCCTCATGTCCCGTGCTCGACATGCTAACGACTCCGGAACGCAACTAAATCGAAAATTTTGTGAGAAGGGCGGCGCATCTCACCCTTCCGTGTCCCGACTGTTGAACGTCTGGCGCAATAGACACCAGCCTCACAACTCCCGAGCAGGGACCAGCCTCGTCAAGGCGAACCGCGCCAATCGGACGGTCGTGCAGCTTCAACAATAATGGGTGGTTGGCTTTGACGCGTTCGTCCGCATGATTCTCGCTATAGTTGTGTCTTCCTTTCGCTTCCCACAAAACCGTTCGGCGAAGGAAATGATAATCCTTCCAGTCATCCGGGCCTTGTACCTCGATAAGGTCGTATTTCATGAGAAAATTTCCAAATAATGCGATTTCCATTTGAGCCGGTTGCGCATTATTCCCGACGCGTCTTGACCCCTTCAACTCCGATAGCGCTTCTTTATATTTTGGACATCTTCGACAGCTTTTGCAGCTTAATCAAATCGAGAGCGAGCGTTGGGGCCTCTCCCGGCAGGCGGGTGAATCCATGATGCAGGTAAAAGGCTTCGGCGGCGGGCGAGATCGCGTGGACGATAATGAGCCGCGCCGAGACCTCCGCCCCCGCCCGCAGCGACCGCCGCACCACATCGGCTAGCAGCGCGCGCCCCGATCCCTTCCCCTGCCACGCGCGATTGATCGCCAGACGCCCGAGCGTCACCGCCGGAATCTGTCTCGGCATGTTCCGGCGCATGGAGCCTTTGACGTCCTGCGCGAGGATTTGCCCCATGCTCAGCGCGAAATAGCCGACAATCCGGCCCGACCCGGCGGGGCAAATCACATAGGTGCGGCTGGCCGCGACTTGCATATTGTCCCATGCGCGCTTGCGGAGCCAGTCATCGAGCACGGGTTCGCCGCAGTCGAAAGACGCCGCATCATGCGCTTGCGTCAATAAAACGGGCGCGCTGAATAAAGGCGCTGCGTCAGTCACTCTGCCACGGGGCTTTGGCTTGAAGGATGCGCTTCATGCCCGCCGCCTCGTCTTGCGTCGCTTCGGCATCCATCCAGTCCATGATTTTTTTGAAAGCTTTCGCGTCGGCGTAGATGGTCGATTGGTCGAGCAGAATGTTTTTGGCCTCTTTGAGCGCCGAGGCCATCATGAATTGCGAACGGTTCGACCCCACAAGTTCCGCAGCCTGGTCGATCAGCTTCTTGTCCCGCGCGCGGGCGCGCAGGTGAATATTGACTTCGGCGGATGGGCGGGGGCGAGCGTTCATTTCGGTATCATATCAATGTGTGTTGACAACTGCAACACATCCGTATGGCGCGCGCGTCAAACGGCGAGCGCGCCGCCCGCCGCCGGCCGCTATTTCAGCGGCAGATAGATTTCGGTCAGATGGCGGTGTTCGGGCGTATCGTGATCGAGGTTCAGATAGTGGAAATAGACCGGGAAATCCCGCAGCTCTTCCCCTGAATCCGGCAGCCAGTCGCGATAAAGCGCATAGACGGTCTCGTCGATCCGGTCGCGCGAACCGGCATGGATCGTCATGGCGCAGCGGCCGCCGGGGATCGTCTTGGTGACGACGCCCTGCTCATTGGCGGGAACCGGCGCCGGCGCCGAGCCGCAAATGTCGAAGCGAAACTCCTCCGGCGGCGTCGTATTGGGGTCGTTATAGGGCACGCCATAGGTCTCGCATTGGCTGACCGGCGAAAGCCCGGACGACTTCCGCCAGGCGATGAAGCGCTGCACTGACTCGTTGAGCAGCGCCGGCGCGCCGCGATGTTCGAGCGCCGCGACCAACACGGGTTCGACGTCGATGATCTTTACGTCCATGTCTTTCGTCCTTTCACTGGGTGGGAGGCTTATTCGAAATCGCGCGCTCCATGACGCCCAGTCCGGCGTCTTGCGGAACGCGCTGGGCGTCTGGCCGAACGCGGCTTTGAAGGCGCGGGAAAAGGATTCAGGATTTTCGAACCCCGAATCCAAAGCGACGTCGATGATCGGCGCGGTCGGATTGAACGCCAGTCGATAGGCGGCGCGCTTAAGCCTCATGAATTGGATGTAGCGTGAGAGGCTAATCCCGCAGTTCTGGGAAAATTGCCGATGGAAGTGGAATTTTGAAAAGTTCGCGACTTCGCTCAGCGCGTCGATGGTCAGTTCTTCGTCGAGATGCTTGTCGATGTAATCCAGCACGCGATTGATGCGTCGCGCATAGTCAGGTTCCTTTCGTCTTGTCTTGGTCTCCATGTTTGCATCGTAGCAAGCGCAACGGCCGGCTTCCTGACTGAAATTGCTCTTTGCGCCGCCAAGCCGGCCGCGCGCCCAATGACAAACCGTCGCCCCGCGCGCTATAGAGCGCAATGACCTCGCCGCCCCTTCGCCTCGGCGTCAACGTCGATCATGTCGCCACCGTCCGCAACGCGCGCGGCGGGCCGCGGCCCGACCCCGTTCGCGCCGCGCTGCTCGCCATCGACGCCGGCGCCGACGGCGTCACCGCGCATCTGCGCGAAGACCGCCGTCACATCAACGACGCGGATATGGCGCGGCTGAAGGCGGCGATTTCGAAGCCGCTCAATTTCGAAATGGCGGCGACCGAGCAGATGCTCGACATCGCCGTCGCGACCGCGCCGCACGCCGTCTGTCTCGTGCCGGAAAAGCGCACCGAGCGCACGACGGAAGGCGGTCTCGACGTCGTCGGCCAGCACGATTACCTCCTGCCTTACGTCGATCAGCTGACCCGAGAGGGCGTGCGCGTCTCGCTGTTCATCGAGCCGTCGGCGGAGGCGATTGACGCGGCCGTCTCCATCAAGGCGCCGGTTGTGGAGCTCCATACGGGCGCCTGGTGCCACGCCGTCGAGGTTGGTGATATCGGCCGGGCCGAGGCGGAATTCGCGCGGGTCGCCGAAGCCGCCGCCTATGGCGCCGCCCTCGGCCTTGAAATTCACGCCGGGCACGGCCTCGATTATGCGACGGCGCGCCGCGTCAGCGCCTTGCCGCAGATCGTCGAACTCAACATCGGCCATTTTCTCATCGGCGAGGCGATATTCGTCGGGCTCGCTGAGGCGATCCAGCGGATGCGTGAGGCGATGGAGCAGGGCCGGGCGCTAGCCTTCTAGGGCCAGGGCGCGGCGCGGCCGATCGCAAGCGCAGGCGCGGCGTTAGCGTTAATCCCGATCGGGCGGAGACGCGCCGGCTGAGCGCGCTAAGGTGGCGGGCGGTCATCCATTTGACGCCGGCCCGGGACTATTCTTTGGCTCGGGCGAAGGTTCTCATGGAAGCTGTAGCGTGTTAAGCCGGGCGGCCGGGCGGGCCGACGCCGCCCAAATGCATGAGGAGTGAGTCGGCTTGAGCAGGAACGTTCCGGTGGCTGAAAAAAAGCGCGAAGAGGGCGGGGTTCTCGAAACCATCAAGGTCATCCTTCAGGCGCTGGCGATCGCGCTTGTCATCCGCACGCTGCTCTTTCAGCCGTTCAATATTCCGTCGGGCTCGATGATCCCGACGCTGCTGATCGGCGATTATGTTTTCGTGTCGAAATACGCCTACGGCTATTCGAATTACTCGATGCCGTTCGGCCCCGACATTTTCTCCGGCCGCATTCTGGCTTCGCCTCCCAACCGCGGCGACGTCATCGTCTTCAAGCTGCCGCGGGACAATGATACCGACTATATCAAGCGCGTCATTGGCCTTCCCGGCGACCGCATCCAGGTCATCGACGGCCGGCTTTATATCAACGGCGTCATCGTGCCCCGCACCCCGCTCGAAAAGGAAGTGACGGAGAACCGCGAAGGCCGCGAGGTCCCCGTGACGACCTATGAGGAAACGCTCCCCGGCAACGGCGATCATCCGGCGGTTGAACATACGATCATCGAAATCGAGGGCGATCACGGCATCAACGACAACACCGAGCTGTTCGTGGTGCCGCCCGATCACTATTTCATGATGGGTGATAATCGCGACAACTCCACCGATTCGCGCATCGCGCCAGAGCTTGGCGGCGTCGGCTTCGTGCCCTTCGTCAATCTCGTGGGCCGCGCCGAGATCATCTTCTTCTCGGTCAGGAAAGACGAATCGGCGCTCGCTTTCTGGCGCTGGCCATGGTCCGTGCGTTGGGACCGGCTGTTCCGGCCCGTTCATTGATCGGACGCACAGGCGTGACATGACGCGCAGCCGCGAGAAGGGGCTCGCTGATCTCGAGGCGCGTATCGGACATGACTTCGCCGATCCGGCGCTGCTCGGCCGAGCGCTGACGCATGTCAGCGCCTCGCCAGCCCGGCGCGATTCATACGAGCGGCTGGAGTTTTTGGGCGACCGCGTGCTGGGCCTCGCCGTGGCGCACATGCTCTATGACGCCTTTCCGAACGAGAGCGAAGGCGAGCTGTCGCGCCGCCTCGCGGCGCTGGTGCGCAAGGAGACCTGCGCCGAGGTAGCCGAAGTCTGGGGCGTTGGCGCGGCGATGCGGCTCGGCGAGGGCGAGGCCCAGACCGGCGGACGCGGCAAACGCGCCTTGCTCGGCGACATTTGCGAAGCGATCATCGGCGCAGCCTTTCTCGACGGGGGCGCCGCTGCGGCCGAACATATCGTTCGCAAGGCCTTCAGCGACCGCATGGCGGCGAGCGGCCAGGATTTGCGCGACGCGAAGACCGCCTTGCAGGAATGGGCTCAGGCGCGCGGCCTCGCCACGCCGCGCTACCGGCTCGTCGCCCGCAGCGGACCGGACCACGCGCCCTTCTTCGAGGTCGTCGTGGAGGTGCAGGGATTTGCGGCGGCGCCCGGATCGGGCGCCTCGAAACGGGTCGCAGAACAGGCCGCTGCGGCGGCGTTTCTAGCTCTCGAGGACGCGGCCACAGGAAAGGGAGATACATGAGCGGCGACGACGAATTGGCGCGGGAAGACACGCGCTGCGGCTTCGCGGCGCTGGTCGGCGCGCCCAACGCCGGCAAATCGACGCTGCTTAATCAACTTGTCGGCGCCAAGGTCTCGATCGTGTCCCGTAAGGCGCAGACGACGCGGGCGCTGGTTCGCGGCATCGCCATCGAGGGCGCGGCGCAGATCATCCTCGTCGACACGCCGGGCATCTTCAAGCCCAAGCGGCGGCTCGATCGCGCCATGGTCGCGAGTGCGCTCTCGGGCGCCGCCGACGCCGACGTGATCGCGCTGCTCATCGACTCCCGCAAGGGGATCGACGAAGAAGTGGACGCGATACTGACGCAGCTTCAGCACGCCAAGGCGCCCAAGCTCCTCGTCCTGAACAAGATCGATCTCATCCCCCGCGAAAGGCTGCTGGCGCTGGCGCAAACGCTGAACGAACGACAGAAATTCGACGAAACTTTCATGATCTCGGCGCTAAAAGGCGACGGCGTCGGCGATCTGCGCAAAGCGCTCGCACAACGCATGGGACCCTCGCCCTGGCTCTATCCCGAGGATCAGCTCTCGGACGCGCCGCTGCGGCTGCTCGCCTCGGAAATCACCCGCGAGCAGATCTACGAGCGGCTGCACGACGAATTGCCCTATCAATCGACGGTCGAGACGGATTCCTGGACCAATCAGAAGGACGGCTCGGCGCGCATCGAGCAGACGATCTTTGTCGCGCGCGACAGCCAGAAGAAGATCGTCATCGGCGAAGGCGGCCGCACCATCAAGGCCATCGGTCAGGCGGCGCGCCGCGAAATCGCCGAGGCCGCCGAACAGCCGGTGCATCTCTTCCTGTTCGTGAAGGTCCGGGAAAATTGGGCCGACGACCCAGAGCGCTATCGGGAGATGCGCCTGGATTTCCCCAAGGGCGAATAATATCGGCCAAGATCGGGTGATTCGCGCGGGCGCGGGAGAATCGGATGTCTGACGAACGCAAGGCGATGACCGCCTATCGATTTCTCACCGGGCCGGACGACGCGGCGTTTTGCCATCGCGTCACGGAAGCGTTGAGCCTCGGCTGGCGGCTGCACGGATCGCCCTCGCTCACCTTCGACCCGACGCAAAACCGGGTGATTTGCGGCCAGGCTTTGATCAAGGATGTCGAAGGCTTAGATTACAGGCCGGATATGAAGCTTTCCGAAGTGTGAGCCTGATATGGAATGGCGCGACGACGCTCTCATCCTCGGCGCGCGTCGGCATGGCGAAAGTTCCGTCATCCTCGAGGTGATGACGCGCGGACACGGCCGCCATCTTGGTCTCGTGCGCGGCGGTCGCTCGCGACGGCTCCGTCCGATTCTGCAGCCCGGCAATCTCGTCGCGGCGCAGTGGCGGGCGCGTCTTGAGGATCATCTCGGCGCTTTGACGGTCGAGCCGCTCGCCGCCCGCGCCGCCTATTTCCTCGACCGCGCCGCGGCGCTCCATGGCGTGGTCTCGCTCTGCGCGTTGCTGCGCCTGTTGCCGGAGCGCGACCCCCATGAGGAATTGTTTGAAATGGCCGACGCCATTGCGGCGCTGTTCGGCGACATTCACGCCGCCGAAGGCGCCGCGACGATGTTGGCGCGATTCGAACTTGCGCTGCTCGGCGCGCTCGGCTTCGGGCTCGATCTCAACGCCTGCGCGCTGACCGGCGCGAGGGACGATCTCGCATATGTGTCGCCGAAATCGGGCCGCGCGGTGAGTCGCGCCGCCGGCGCGCCGTGGCGCGACAAACTCCTGCCCTATCCCGACTTTCTTCAGCATGAGAGCATTGTGGCGGAGCAGGCCGATCTCATCGCCGCGTTCCGGTTGACCGGATATTTCCTGACGCGCGACGTGCTCAAGCCGCGCGGCGTCGCGCTGCCGGCGGCGCGCGAACTTTACGTCGGCGCTCTTTTACGCGTGGCGTGAGGAAAAGAAGGGACGCGTCGGCGAATCGCTCAGAGCGCTTATCGCTCACATGGACTCATGTGACCGATTAGGAATCGCTCAAAATCAAAATGTTGGAGCAGGTTCTCATCGAAAAGTCTGTCAACTTTTTTCGGAACCTGGTCTCTAGCGGCGCTTGTCGCCGCAAATATAACGCGATTCATGGCTGCTGACGCCGTAGCCCTGATCGATGTCGACGAGCACCTCGCGGCAGAGCGCCTGCATGTCTTCGTCAGCGTCGCGCGCCAGAGGCGCGCGGTCCCGCGCGGCGACCGTCGAGCCGGCGACCGTCTTTTGCGATCTATCCAAGGCGAACGAGGCGGATGTTACGAGCAGCGCGGCGATGAGCGACGAAAGCAGTTTCTTCATGGACGCCATGTTTTGAAAGCCGCGGAAAACCGGCGAAAATTCGACCGCGCCGATCCGCGCCATCGCTTCGCAAGCCTTCTAAAGGACGAAACGCGGCGTCTGCAAGGCCTTATTTGCTACGATGCCGCACAAAACGCAGTCGATGCGTCGACGACGCCCTTTTAGAGTTAAAGAGCCGCGCTCGAAATCCTTCGCTTGCGCCGACGCTCCCGCGGCCATAGTACCGATCACAAAGGCAGAATCGGGTTTTTGAAATGGCGCAAAAAGGCGGCGCGGGAAGCGGAAAAGGCAAGGGCGCAAGCGATGTTAGCGTGATTGCGCCCGTCGATCTGCGCGAGGCGCTTGAGGAGCGCTATCTGCGTTACGCGCTGTCGACCATCACTGGCCGCGCGCTGCCCGACGCCCGCGACGGGCTTAAACCCGTGCACCGCCGCATACTTTACGGCATGCATATTCTTCGCCTCGACCCGGGCGCGCCGTTCAAGAAATGCGCAAAAATCGTCGGCGACGTGATGGGCTCGTTCCACCCGCATGGCGATCAGGCGATCTATGACGCGCTGGTGCGCCTCGCCCAGGATTTCTCCTCGCGCTATCCGCTCGTCGACGGGCAGGGCAATTTCGGCAATGTGGACGGCGATTCGGCGGCCGCCTATCGCTACACCGAGGCGCGCATGACGGCGGTCGCGCGCTCTCTTCTGGAAGGCATCGACGAAGACGCGATCGACTTCATCCCCAATTATTCCGGCGAGGAGAAGGAGCCGGTGGTGCTGCCGTCGGCGCTGCCCAATCTGCTCGCCAATGGCGCGCAGGGGATCGCCGTCGGCATGGCGACGTCGATCCCGCCGCATAATCTCGCCGAGCTGTGCGATGCGGCGCTCTATCTCATCTCTCACCGCAAGGCGACCGCCGAACAGCTTTTGACCTTTGTGCAGGGGCCGGATTTTCCGACGGGCGGTATCGTCGTCGACAAGCGCGACGAGATCATCGAGACATATCGCACCGGGCGCGGCTCGTTTCGTGTGCGCGCGCGCTGGATGAAAGAGGAGCTGCCGCGCGGCGGATGGGTCGCCGTCGTTACGGAAATCCCCTACGGCGTGCAGAAGTCGCGCCTCATCGAACGGCTCGCCGAACTCATCTCCGAGCGCAAACTGCCGCTCGTCGCCGACGTGCGCGACGAATCGGCGGAAGACGTGCGCATCGTTTTCGAGCCGCGCGCGCGCACCGTCGATCCGGCGCTGATGATGGAGACCTTATTCAAGCTCTCCGAGCTCGAAACGCGTTTTCCGATGAACATGAATGTGCTCGTCGACGGCGTGACGCCGCGCGTCGTTTCGCTCGACGAGGCCTTAAGGCAATGGCTCGACCATCGCCGGACCGTGCTGCAGCGCCGCTCGCGCCATCGCCTCGCCGCGATCGTTCGGCGCATCGAGCAGTTGGAAGGCATGGTCATCGTCTTCCTCAATCTCGATGAGGTGATTCGCATCATCCGCGAAGAGGATGACGCCAAGGGGGAATTGAAAAAAACGTTCAAGCTGACCGACTTGCAGGTCGAATATATCCTCGACACGCGGCTGCGCGCTCTGCGCCGGCTCGAAGAAATGGAGCTGAAGAAGGAGCTGGGCGAGCTCTCGGCCGAGCGCAAGGAGATCGAGGCGCTGCTCGCCGATGACGACAAGCAGTGGAAGACCATCGCCTGGCAGGTGCGCGAACTCAAAAAAACCTATGGTCCGCAGACGCCCAAGGGCAAGCGGCGCACGAGTTTCGAGGACGCGCCCGAGGCGATCGATCTCGACCTCGCCGAGGCGATGATCGAACGCGAGCCCGTGACCATCGTCGTTTCGAAGAAGGGCTGGATTCGCGCGCTCAAGGGTCATGTGCAGGATCTCTCGAGCCTGCAGTTCAAGGGCGACGACGAACTCGGCGCATCCTTCTTCGCGCAGACCACGTCGAAAATCCTGGCGCTCGCAGCGAACGGCAAGGCCTATACGTTAGAGGCCTCGAAACTTCCCGGCGGGCGCGGACATGGCGAGCCGATTCGGCTCTTCGCCGAGATCGAGGAAGGCGCCGACGTCGTCGCCGTGCTGCCGCATGTCGCGGGCGCCGCGCTGCTGCTGGTGACGAATGACGGGCGCGGCTTCGTCGTGAGCGAAGATGATCTCTTATCGTCGACGCGCAAGGGACGCGCGGCGCTCAACGTCGAGCCGCCCTCTATCTTGAAGATCGTAACGCGGGCGGAGGGCGATCATGTCGCCATCATCGGCGAGAACCGGAAGCTGCTGGTGTTTCCCTTAAGCGAAGCGCCGCGCATGGCGCGCGGCAAGGGCGTGCGCATGCAGCGCTACAAGGACGGCGGCGTCGCGGATGCGAAGGTTTTTGCGCTGAAGGACGGACTGACATGGACGGACGCTTCCGGCCGAGTCTTCACAATCGACAAGGCGGAACTGAAGGACTGGATCGGCCATCGCGCCGAAGCGGGAAGATTGCCGCCGAGAGGATTTCCGAGGAACAACAGGTTTGGGTAAAATCAGTCGGCGTTGGGGACCGTCTCGACGTCTTACTGCGTCGGCCCGATAGTGCCCGTGTTGCGCAGGCGATTGGAGCGCACCCAGCCTGTGACGCTGTCTGCGCTTTTCGGGCTCACATACATCACAGAGACCCAGCCGTCGTCCGTTTGGGCATAGGAGATCAAATTGTCGCCCGGCACGACAAAAACTCCCTTCATCGCGCAGTGGACGCCGGGCGCCGAGTAGAATTGCAGCCGTCCTGTCCCGATCACGACATTTCCGCGCGGCGGAGAAATCAAGGGCGCCTCGTTCGAGCCCGCCGCTGGCTCCTTGCAGCTCTTAATGTCGCGGGCGAAAGCTGCGGCGCCTTGCAGCGTCGCGCTAAGCGCGATGGCGGCAAGCAAGACCTTCTTAACAAGCAAGACCTTCTTAGGATGCATTTTTGTCTACTTGATTGTCCGACGCTTGTGCGCGCGGCGCGTGTGCCCCCATCCCGCGCTACGCGCCACCTTCCCCCGTTTCACGGGAGAAGGGAGAACGGCGCCGTCGCGGCTTTCGTCGAAGATTCATGAATCTTCATGACGCGCGCAACCTGCTCCCTCTCCTGCGCGAAGCGCGGGGGAGGGTTGGGGAGGGGGCTTCTCCTGCAAAGCTCAATCCGTCTTCGAAAAATCCGGGATTTTGAATCCGAGCTTGCCCTGGCGCCACAGCGTGAAGGCGACGCCGCCGGCGACGACGACGAAAACGCCGAAGGCGATGTAGAGATAAATTTCCTCGTCGGTGACGAGGCCGACCGAGAACGGGTGCCGGCCCTCAAAACTTTTCGCGCCGTCGTCGCTCGTCAGCCGCGCATACAGCACGTATTCGCCGGGCTCCCTAAAATTCTGGTCGAAATTCACCATGCCATTGCGGAATTTCTGTACAGGCAGGCGGCCGACGATGTCGGCTTCGGGGTCGGCGTCGCCGTTCGGCCCATTGCCGCGCAGGATGCGGATATCCCAGTTCATGTCGCGCAATTCAGCGTCGGCGGCGTCGAGCACGATGACGCTCGGGCCGACGTCGGGCAGCGCGATGCATTCCCGGTCGACGTTCTTCTTGGGCTGCATGGCGACAAATTTCATCGATTTGCCGCCAAGATCGATCGGACATTCCGGGTCGTAATAATGCCAGCCGGCGCCCAACGCGGCGCGCGGAGACAGCAGCGACGCCGCGACAAAAACGAGCGCAAAGCCCAGTAGAATTCTGCTCAAGGTCAACCCCGCCACTCACATGCCGGCGTCGAGATAGGCCAGCATCTGATCCATGGCAAGCGCCGGCTCGGCGCAGCGCGCGTCGCCGACGATTCGGGCCGGCACCCCGGCGACGGTCTTGTTGGCGGGCACCGGATCGAGCACGACGGAGCCCGCGGCGATCATGGCGCAGCGGCCGATCTCAATATTGCCGAGGACCTTCGCGCCGGCGCCGATCAGCACGCCGCGCCTGACCTTCGGGTGCCGGTCGCCGCGCGCCTTGCCGGTGCCCCCTAACGTCACGCCGTGCAGCATCGACACTTCGTCTTCGACGACGCTGGTCGCGCCGATGACGACGCCGGTGGCGTGATCGATGAAGACGCTCTTGCCAATGACGGCGGCGGGATGGATGTCGACCTGGAAGGTCTGCGACGACAGGCTCTGCAGGATCAGCGCGAAGTCGCTGCGGCCGTTCTTCCAAAGCCAATGCGCCAGACGATAGGTCTGCAGCGCATGGAAGCCTTTGAAATACAGCGCCGGTTCGATCAGCCTTGTGCAGGCGGGATCGCGCTCGAGCACGGCGAGCAGGTCGGCGCGGAACGCCTCGACCAGTCCAGGCTCGCGCGCGGCGCATTCTTCGAACGCCTGGCGGATTGCGATATAGGGGGCCTCCGGCCGGTCGAGGCGCTGCGCCACGCGATGCGCGACGACGCCCAAGACGCCGCTCTGCGACAGGATCGCCGGATGCAGGAAGCCGCCGAGCTCGGGCTCGCGGCGCAGCACGTCCTCCGCCTCCGCGCGCAGGCGCGCGAACAACGGATCATTCTGGGCGAAGTCGATGATTTTCGCGCCATATTCGCGCGTTTCGGCGCCCATCCGCCCCTCCTTGGTCAGGCATTACATAGCGGAACGCTTGGACAATAGCACGGGCGCCCGCGCGACCGCTAAGGCCGCATATCCAGGAACTCCAGCACCGCCTGCTTGTAAATCCTGTCGCCGACGGCCCGGTTGTGGTCGCGGCCGGGAATATCGACCACGCGGGCGTTGGGGAAGAACTCGGCCAGCGGGAGCGGGTCGCCGGCGACGTCATCGCGCGTGCCGACGCAGATCAGCACCGGCGCGGTAATCCGCGCGAGCAACTCGGGCTCGACGGACTTGCGGGCGCCGCGCACGCAAGCGGCGAGGGCGGCGAGGTCGCTGCGGGTGGCTTCGGCGAAGCCGCGAAAGATTTTGAGCGTCGAATCGTCAATGTCCTCGATGCGCTCAATCTCCATGGCTTCGGCGAGGCCGCGCGGCAGGCCGGAGTTCTCGATGAGATTTTCGCCGATGCCGCCGAGGATCAAGGAGCGCACGCGCTCGGGCGCGGTCAGCGCCAGCACCGTGCCGATGCGTCCGCCGAGCGAATAGCCCATGACGTCGGCGCGCGGGATCGACAGATGGTCGAGCAGATGCACGATGTCGGCGGCCATCAGGTCGAGACTATATTGCGCCGGATCGTACAGCTTGGCGGAGCGCCCATGGCCGCGGTTATCGAAGACAATGACGCGGCGCCCGTCCTCGGTCAGCGTCTTGACCCATTGCGTGAACAGCCAGTTCACGGCATGGGTCGAGGCGAAGCCATGCACGAGGACGATCGGTTCGCCGCGATCTTCCGTTAAAGGCTCGAAATCCACATAGGCTATCTCGACGCCGTCCGACAGGAACGTTTCCATTAGAAATCCCACTTAGAGCCTTTTATCTAAATGCTCACGCCGTCGACGCAAGGCTGCGTGCGGCGAAAGTAAATGCGCTATTGCCATTCGCGTCGCTTGCCGGTAAACGAGCCGACACGTCGCCATAGCCCGTTTAACGCACGGGGACTATGGCGAAGCAGGCGCCCGTAGCTCAGCTGGATAGAGCACCAGACTACGAATCTGGGGGTCAGAGGTTCGAATCCTTTCGGGCGCGCCATTTCAGAACAAAACTGGGAATGCCAATATCTCGCCGTTTTCCCACCTGATAGCTCTGGCTAAGACGAACTTCCGCTTTACGAAAATGCCCAATGATGTGTTCGCACGCACGCCGCTTCCGAGCCACCCTCATCTCTCCTCAACAGATGTCAAAAATGGCTGGTTCCAGCCTCAATCAACCTGGCATCGATTCAGCGGGGCGGGCCAATCGTCGAAAGCTGCGCCGACTGGGATAATTACCGGCTATCCGAAAGGCTGAGTTTATAGATTGGCGCGGTCGAGTGTCGACGGCGATCCTGCATCAAAACTATCGCCTGAGCACAGTTCCGGCGAGAAAGCATATATTGCGAACAAGGTCGACCTGACGGCTCATCCCTGTCTTGGCAAACACATGCTTTATCTGCTTACGAACCGTTTCGACCGACTTCCCCGAGAGGTCCGCGATGTCGTTCAACGACTGACCCTCGGCCAAACCCGCGACATTGTGCGCCTCGGCTTCTGTGAGCTGGTGAAGCGCGCTGAATTCCTGAATCGCCGCTGACATATCGGCAATAGCCTCTTCCAAAACGAGGACGCATTCCGGACCGCGGAAGAAAGCTGTTTCACGATCGCTCGGCGGCGAGAGAACGGTCACCCGTAACGGTAAAGTGTGCTTTTCACGAGGCAGCAGGAAGCTTGTCGGCGATAAGGCCGGCAATTCTCTGGTCCAACTCGACAGCATGACGTCGATGCAGTCGATCACCGCGGGTAAGACGCAGTGAAGCCGTCCCGTGCAATCGATGGACAGCTCGGGCGTCCTTTTCAGAATTTCTGTTGCAATGTCATTGACCCCCTGAATTTTGCGATGGGCGCCGATCCCAATCATACCGGCCCGCAAATGCTCACATAGGCCTTTGCCGTTGAGCAGGGCCGCAGCACCCATCTGATCGCCGCGGTACCATTCCAATACCCGATTGAGGTGAGGGACGAGCGCCTGCACGCACCTCGTCGCTTCTTCGAAAACATCTTCGTCAGCGTCTGCCGAAAGGATGCTCAGCATGAGATTGCGACGCAGGTCGCGTGAAATCGTGACGCCGACGCCGGAGACAACATCCAGCGGCCGGAGGAAATCGCTGTAGAACTCAGTTTTCATCAGCTCCTGACGCGGGAGCATCGAGTCCGCCCGCACGGCTCGACCCAACGGGCGCGTGGAAGCTCCCTGCATCCACGGATTCAAACGGCAATAATAGTCGCCATAGGCGCGCGCAGCATTTGGTTCGAGGCCAGCGCTCAGCGCGAACCCGCCTGCTCGCGCGGCTGCGTCATGGAAGAACAGGAACGCTTTGCCGTTCGGAAGGAGCGGGCAAAGGTTATCGACAAAATCTTGCCATGGGCGTTCTCCGAGCGCCGCTGCGTAGATGAGGTCGATCAGCAAAGGGTTGTTCGGATTTACTCGCATCATCCAAACTACAACTTGAGCGATAAATTGATATATTCGATTATACCCCAAATGGGGGTAGCTGCAATCGGTGGACGCCATTAAGATCGATATTCGCGAAACGAAGCAATCATGAAGCAAATCAACTTGAACCTTGAAGGGATACGCAGATGGCTGGCGAAGACGATATTTGGCCGTTCGAGAAGACAACTAATTCACTAAAGACCTGTGGGCTCATAGACTTCACAAGTTTTGAGGTCATTCGAGGAGTTGCGGGCGCTTACGTCTTGATTGTCTGGGGTAAAGACAATCCCCGAATCGATCCGCGCCTAAACCCATATGTATACATCCAAAAACCCGATTATTGGGACATCGAGGTAACTGGTTGCCTCGGGGATTTTGTTCCGCCTAAGCGGTTTCCATTAGTCCGCGCGCTAGAAGGAACGATGGGTCATAAAGGGATCAGGCTTATTGGCGCGACGAAGGTGGAGCAGTGGAATCTGCCCAAGGAATATGAGTCTTTAAAAGCTTAGCGCCAGATCAGAAGCGCTCGAAACAGCTCAAACATCAAATGGCTTTCATTTCTATGCCGTATACCACTTAGACATAGAAGCAAAGGTAAGTAGAATGAAATATTTTTTTACCTGCTTGGCAGCAGCTGTAATCTTTGGAGACATCGGTGTTGTGTCGGTAATGGCAGGAGATGGCTGCAGTAAAGGACAGAGAAGCAGCTTCCCAAGCTGTGTATACGTCCAGCGTCGCAGTGGAGACGCAAACGTAGTAAATAATTGTGACTGGGATATAGTTGCGAAGTGGGACATTGCGCGGGGGTCTGACTACAAGCGCACAATCTCTCCGGGTTCGGAGTCAGGATTTATCGGCGCTTGGGGAGCGATGTCGCTGCGTAGCGTATCTTGCTGTTTTCACCTGAGCCGTTGCCATAATTAGGGTTCTCTCGTGAACTCTGCCGACCGTAAGTGCGAGATTCTGTGGTCGGCCCTCGAAATCGACAGGCCGCATGGAAATTCCCGATCGAGTTAGAGGAGAGGGAACTATGAGACAAACAATTGCTGTTGCAGTTTGCGCGGGGCTTCTAGCTGTTTCCAGTCACAATGCTCTCGGCAATGAGAGTGACTTCCGGGTAATGGCCGCCGTAACTTGTAACGTAGCAAGTTGTAACATTCATTTTGAACAATGTGCAGTGGGATGCCGAATCCAAGGTGGGTTTGACAGCGGGAAATCGCAAATGTCCAATTCACCCTGCATGAGGATTTGTTACCAATCGCGGGATAGATGCGTAAAAAACGTATGTCGTTAATTTGCACAGCTGCCGAAGCCGAACCGATCATGGATGCCGCCTCGCCTCGATGTGGTTTGTCCAAATCTAGTAGGATCTCTCGTCAATGAAACGAACGTTCGCGTTAAACGTGCTATTTGTTGCGATGGCGTTTGCGATCTTCGCGAGGCTTCCCGCGATTGCGGCCGACCAATCCGCTTGTAGGTGCCAAAATCGTCCCGGCCTTCTCTGTCGCGGAGTCCGGAACCTATTGATCCCATGTTCTCGCAATGAGCGGAATCACTCGACATTGTCGGTAGGCTTGCCAAGGCAGGCACGCGTGGTGTCCGTGGTTGCGTGCATGGGGAATTCTTCTTGGGCTCCGGGTGGCCAACGCTGCCGATCTGATTTGGGTTCGTCCAATCTTAAGCGCTGCCCAGTGGGTCGGGGCGAATGCCCCATAGGCTGGTCAAGAGTGTCGAACTACCGAACGCGTATTCAAAACTCGACAAAGATAGTCAGCGCCGACTTTTACAATTGGCGGCACGACAATCATAGGAAAGGGGCTTTCTTCGTTTATTACTCAATAGGCAAATGAGTTGCCAAATGGACTGGAAGATGGATTCGAAAGAGTTCGAAGTCCATCGCACCCGGAGGCCCGAAGCGCCAGTTCGAGCGCGACAGCAACATCAGCGGCTTTCGATGTGGTGCGACCCGCGGCCATCTTCGGCTAGTTCGGGGCCCACGTGCTTCGACGGATCGCGTCTATCCGCTAGCGAGGTCACCGTCTCCTCATGGGAGTCGACTTGGTCTTGAACACATTTCGCGAAGCCTTGGCTTGGATTCTTCTATAAGTCTCAGAAGACGAAACAGCTCTTGCTGCTCGGGTCGCAGATTCGCAGATGCTTTGGTGGTTCGTGGGCACTCCGTCATTGTGGGCGCGTCACGTCTTTTTCGTTAGCCAATATTGCTTCGCGCCGATTGCGCCTGCGCGCGGGCGGCGTTATGAAAGCGCCGTCCATCCAAAGCGACTTACGTCGACTCGTATCGGCGACTGAGCGCGACAGGAGCGTACTATGGTAGCGGTTACATTCCCCGACGGGGCGTCCCGTCAGTTCGAGCCCGGCGTTTCGGGCGTCGACATCGCCAAGAGCATCTCGCCTTCTCTCGCCAAGCGCAGCGTCGCCATGACGCTCGACGGCGCGCTCGTGGACCTCGCAAGCCCGATCGCGCGCGACGCTAGAATCGAATTCGTCACCCGCGACGATCCGCGCGCGCTTGAGCTTATTCGCCATGACGCCGCGCATGTGCTGGCCGAAGCGGTGCAGGAGCTCTATCCCGGCGTGCAGGTGACGATCGGACCGGTCATCGAGAACGGCTTCTATTACGACTTCTTCCGTTCCGAGCCGTTTACGCTCGAAGACTTGCCCGTCATCGAAAAGAAGATGCGCGAGATTGTCGCGCGCGACGCCAAGATCACGCGCGAAGTCTGGAGCCGCGACGACGCCAAGCAATGGTTTCTGACCAAGGGCGAGATTTTCAAGGGCGAACTCATCGACGCGATCAAGTCCGATGAGCCCTTGAGCGTCTATCGGCAGGGCCAGTGGCTCGATCTCTGCCGCGGTCCGCACCTGCCTTCCGTCGGCAAGGTCGGCACGGCCTTCAAGCTGATGAAGGTCGCAGGCGCTTATTGGCGCGGCGATTCGACGAAGCCGATGCTGTCTCGCATCTACGGCACGGCCTGGACGACGCAGGAGGAGCTCGACGCTTATCTGCACCGGCTGGAGGAAGCCGAACGGCGCGATCACCGCCGCCTGGGGCGCGAGATGGACCTGTTCCATTTTCAGGAGGAAGGCCCCGGCGCAATCTTCTGGCACCCGAAGGGCTGGGCGCTGTTCCAGAACGTCATCTCCTACATGCGGCGGCGCCTCAAGGCCGACTATAGCGAAGTCAACGCGCCGCTGCTTCTCGACAAGACGCTCTGGGAGACGTCGGGCCATTGGGAATGGTTTCGTGAGAATATGTTCGTCTCGCAGCCGGCGCGCGAACAGACGGACGAAGATCGGCTATACGCCATCAAGCCGATGAATTGTCCAGGACATATCCAGATCTTCAAACACGGCCTGAAGTCCTACCGCGATCTGCCGCTGCGCATGGCCGAGTTCGGCGTCGTGCATCGCTATGAGCCCTCCGGCGCGCTGCATGGCTTGCTGCGCGTGCGCGCCTTCACGCAGGATGACGCGCATGTCTTCTGCACCGAAGCGCAGATGGCGGAAGAATGCCTCAAGATCAACGATCTCATTCTGTCGACCTACGCCGATTTCGGCTTCGAGGAAGTCGTCGTGAAGCTCTCGACGCGGCCCGAAAAGCGCGTCGGCTCCGACGAGGCCTGGGACGAGGCCGAGGCGATCATGACGCGGGTCTTGAGCGACATCGAAGCGGGCTCGGGCGGACGCATCAAGACGGGCATCAATCCGGGCGAGGGCGCTTTCTACGGCCCCAAGTTCGAATATACGCTGCGCGACGCGATCGGCCGCGAGTGGCAATGCGGCACGACGCAGGTCGACTTCAACCTGCCGTCGCGTTTTGGCGCCTATTACATCGGGCCGGACAGCGAGAAGAGGACGCCGGTGATGATCCATCGCGCGATCTTCGGCTCGCTCGAACGCTTCACCGGCATTCTGATCGAGCATTTCGCCGGACATCTGCCGCTGTGGCTGTCGCCGCTGCAGATCGTCGTCTGCACGATCACGCAGGACGCCGACGATTACGCCTATGAGGTCGCCGCCGCGGCGCGAAAGCTCGGGCTTGTCGTCGAGGTCGACGCGCGCAACGAGAAGATCACCTACAAGGTGCGCGAACATTCGCTGGCGAAAGTTCCCGTGCTGCTCGTCGCCGGCAAGAAAGAGGCGGCCGAGCGGACGATCTCCATGCGCCGGCTGGGATCGCAGGCGCAGACGCAGCTTTCGCTCGAGGAGGCGTTGAAGCGGCTGGCGGAGGAAGCGACGCCGCCGGATCTGCGAGGGTAGTTTCGCCAGAAGGCGTGACGCCGGGCGCGCAATCCCTCTCCCCATGGGAGAAGGGATGCCCGCCTTTTTCAGCGACGAACTCGGGGCGCCGCAAAACAAAAGCCCCGCCGCAAGCGACGGGGCCAAATGTCAAAACAGAAGGCGAAGCTTTAAGCGCTCGCGGCCGCCTGCTTCTTCTCGATTTCGCGCTTGAGCGTTCGGGCGTTCTGCGAGAGCTCTTCGCTCTTCGCCTTCACAAGGAAGGCGTCAAGCCCGCCGCGATGCTCGACCGACCGCAGCGCCGCCGCGGAGATGCGCAGTCGCACCGAACGCGCCAGCGCCTCTGAGGCGAGCGTCACATTGACGAGATTGGGCAGAAAGCGGGTCTTCGTCTTCCGATTGGAATGGCTGACGAGATTGCCGGACTGCACGCCCTTTCCGGTCAGCTCGCAACGGCGGGACATAATGGTTCCTTTCGCTCTATTCTTCCATGCGTCGACCGCGGCGTCAGTCGCCCGCGATCGCCAGCAGAGGGTGAAAAACACAGCGAGGCGCGACGCCGATTGCGCCGAGCCTCGATTGCGGGGCTTATAGAGGCAAAGCGCGGCCGGCGTCAACCAACCGTCGCCGCCATGCGGCCGCTCGCTGCGGCGCACACGCCTCTAGACATCGGCTTCGTTCTGGGTTCTAAGCCTCCCATCGCTCGGGCGAGGCCGAGGCGCGCGCCCGCGCGCCGTTCCTTTTGCCGGGTATCTTTGAGAGATCGAGGGGCTGGAGACTGTCTCCCGCCGCGCGTCGCCTATTGGCCGCGTAAGACGCGAAAATCGAGGGAAAGGTTGGGGAGATTCAATGGCCAAAGCGATTCTGCACATGCTCAGCACGTTGAAGCATATGAGCCCCTTCGACGTGAACATGGCCCTCGACGCCGGCTATGACGCGGCGATTCCCTACACCAATGTCACGCTCGACGAAGTCACCGCGCTCGTGCAGGACGCGATGTTTTCGCGCGCGCCTTCGGCGGCGCTGCGCACCGGCATCTTCTTTGCCGGCCGCGACGCCGTGCTCGCGCTCGACATGATGGACACGGCAAAGAAAGCGCTGCTCAAGCCCTTCGAAGTGTCGCTCTTCGCCGATCCTTACGGCTCCTTCACCACCGCCGGCGCCATGGTCGCCTGCGTCGAAAAGATTCTGCGGGAGAAGAAACAGCGCGAGCTCAAGGGCTCGAAAGTCGTCATCTACGGGGCGACGGGCGTTGTCGGCTATTCCGCCGCCGTCATCTCGGCGCTTGAAGGCGCAGAGGTCACCGTCGTCGGCTATAGCGGCCTCGAGCGTGTCGCCAAGCTCGCCGACGAAATGTGCAAGCGCTTTAACATCAAGGTTGCGCCTGCCGACGGCTCCACTCCAGAACAAGTGCGGGACTTGCTGCGCCAGCATGAAATCGCGCTGTGCGCGGCGCGCGCCGGCGTCCAGGTGCTATCGAAGGACGATCTCGCCGCCGCCAAGGATCTCTTGATCGCCGCCGACGTCAACGCCGTGCCGCCTCTCGGCGTCGAAGGGTGCGGCCTGCATGACAATGGCGTCGTGGTCTCGCCTCACGGCGCGCTGGGTATCGGCGCGCTGGCGATCGGCAACGTCAAATACGGCACGGAGTCTGGTCTCTTCAAGAAGATGGCGACGTCCGACGAGCCGCTCTGCCTCGACTTCCGTCACGCTTTCGCGTTGGCCCGCGAACTCGTGTGACGTCTCGCGCGCTTGCCAGGCCCCGCGCCTTGGCAAGGCCGCGCAAAAATGGTTGAGTCCGCGCCGCGTGCGTGGGCTCTCATCGCCGCGCCCCCGCGTGCGGCTCGCATAGGGCGCTCGTGAATCCGGCGCCAGAATTCTGGGAGAAAAACATGGCTTTAATCAACAAGATGCTGGTCGGCGAGTCGCTGGTCGGCGACGGCAATGAAGTTGCGCATATCGATCTGATCATGGGTCCGCGCGGCTCGGCGGCCGAGCTCGCCTTCGCCAACGCGCTCGTCAACAACAAGGACGGCTTCACGACGCTGCTCGCCGTCGTCGCGCCGAACCTGCTGTGCAAGCCCAACACGATCCTCTTCAACAAGGTGACGATCAAGGGCGCCAAGCAGGCGGTGCAGATGTTCGGCCCGGCGCAGCATGGCGTCGCCAAGGCGGTCGCGGATTCGGTCGCCGAGGGCGTGATCCCGATGGATGAGGCCGACGACATCTTCATTGCGGTCGGCGTGTTCATTCACTGGGACGCTTCGGACGAC
>NZ_JBPFDU010000027.1:0-9042 GCF_051062815.1 Methylocystis sp.
TGCTGAGCGAAGCGGAGCGTCATCGTCTGCTTGTCGACTGGAACGATACAGCGGCCGACTATCCGAAGGACCGCTGCATTCATGAACTATTTGAAACGCAGGCGTGTGAGAGGCCTGATGCCGTCGCGGTCGTGTTCGAGAACCAAACTCTGACTTATGGCGAATTGAACGCCAGGGCCAATCAGCTGGCGCATCATCTGCGTCGGCTTGGCGTCGGACCCGAGACGCTGGTTGGCGTCTGCGTCGAGCGGTCGCTGGAGATGATCGTCGGGCTGCTCGGCGTGTTGAAGGCAGGCGGCGCCTATCTGCCGCTGGATCCCGATTATCCGGTCGATCGGCTTGCTTACATGCTCGCCGACGCCCAGCCGCTTTTGACGCTGACGCAAGATCATCTGCGCCAGCGTCTGCCGGAGGACGCCACGACGCTGAGCCTCGACGCCGACTGGCCGTCCATCGCCGCCGAGAGCGCGCATGACCCAAAAACTCTCGCCCGCCCCCAGAACCTCGCCTATGTCATCTACACCTCAGGCTCCACAGGCAAACCAAAGGGCGTCGGCGTCGCGCATCGCGGTCTGGTCAATCGCCTCGATTGGATGCAGAAGCGTTATGGACTAATCGACGACGATGTTGTGCTGCAGAAGACGCCATTTAGCTTCGACGTATCTGTATGGGAGTTTTTCTGGCCATTGCAGACCGGCGCGTGTCTCACGCTTGTCGCGCCGGGCGATCATCGTGAACCGGACCGTTTAGCAAAGGTTATCGAGAGCTGCGCTGTTACAACCATGCACTTCGTACCGACAATGCTGTTAGCGTTTCTGAGTGCCGTCGACATGAAGGCGCTGCCATCGCTTCGCCGAGTGATTTGCAGTGGTGAAGAACTTCCGGCTAGCGCCGTAATGAAGTTCCATGACGTGGCGTCTTGTGAACTTCACAATCTCTATGGTCCGACCGAAGGGTCGATCGACGTCACTGAGTATTGCTGTGCTAACGATGACATCATCGAAAGGGTTCCGATTGGCTGCCCGATTTCGAACACGCAAATTTATCTTCTTGACTGGTCTCTTGAACCTGTTCCGGTTGGCATTTCTGGGGAGCTTTACATCGGCGGGGCTGGTCTTGCGCGCGGTTATCTGAACCGAACCGACTTCACGTCGGAACGATTTATTCCCAACCCGTTCGGAGGTCCTGGGGAGCGTCTTTATCGCACGGGCGATCTGGCGCGCTACCGTCAGGACGGGAACATCGAATACCTTGGCCGCGCCGATCATCAGGTGAAGATCCGCGGCTTCCGGATTGAGCTTGGCGAGATCGAGGCGGCGCTGGCGCGTCTGGAGACAGTGCGCGAAGCGGTGGCGCTGGCGCGGGAGGACGCGCCGGGCGAGAAGCGGATTGTGGCTTATGTTGTCGGCGAGGACGGGGCGGAGCTGAACGCTACGCAGCTTCGCGCGTCGCTTGCGCGCGATCTGCCCGACTATATGATCCCGTCGGCTTTCGTCTTCCTTGAGGCGTTGCCGCTGACGTCCAATGGCAAGGTTGATCGCAAGGCGTTGCCTGCGCCTGATCTCGACGCCCAGGCGGCGCACGCCTATGTCGCGCCGCGCACGCCGACAGAATCGGCGCTGTGCCGGATCTGGGCCGACGTTCTTGGCGTCGAGCGCGTCGGCGTCAACGACAATTTCTTCGAACTCGGCGGGCATTCGCTGCTGGCGATGACGCTAATTGAGAAGATGCGGCGTGAAGGCCTACCGAGCGACGTGCGGTCGCTGTTCGCGCAGCCGACCCCGGGCGGTCTGGCCGCCGTCGTCGGACAGTCAAGCGCAATCGTCGTTCCGCCCAATCTTATTCCGGCTGGCTGCGACGCGCTCACACCGGCGATGTTGCCGCTGGCGGAACTAACACAAGCGGAGATCGACAGGATCGTCGCGGCGGTTCCGGGCGGCGCAACAAATGTGCAGGACATTTATCCGCTGGCGCCGTTGCAGGAGGGCATTCTTTTCCATCACCTCATGGCGGAAAAAGGCGATCCTTACTTGCTTCCGTCGCTTCTCGCCTTTGACAGCCGCGAACGCATCGATACGTTTTGCGAAGCGGTGAACTTGGTTATCGCTCGGCACGATATTTTGCGCACGGCCGTGATGTGGGAAGGCCTGCGGGAGCCGATGCAGGTTGTGTGGCGCGAGGCTCCGCTTGTCGTAGAGGAAGTCCAACTCGATCCGGGGTCGGGCGACATCGCTCAGCAACTGCTTGACCGGTTTAGTCCGCGTCAGTTCCGGCTTGACGTCCGGCGGGCGCCGATGATGCGGGTGTTCTGGGCTCACGACTCAATCAAGGACCGCTGGCTGCTGTTGCTGTTGGGGCACCATCTCGCGTTTGACCATTCTACTTTGGAAATTCTTCTGGAGGAAGCGAAGGCGCAGCTTTCCGGGCGGAGCGGTTCTTTGCCTACGCCGACGCCATTCCGCAATTTTGTTGCGCAAGCGCGTCTTGGCGTTAGCCAGGTCGAGCACGAAGCGTTTTTCACTGAGATGCTTGGCGACGTGACCGAACCGACGGCGCCGTTTGGAATGCTCGACGTTCGGGGCGACGGGTCAGGCGTCGAGGAAGCGCGGCTTGATGTCGACTTGGCGCTGGCGCGGCGAGCGCGCACTGTAGCGCGCGCGCTTGGGGTGAGCGTTGCAAGTCTGTGGCATCAAGCCTTTGCGCAAGTGCTGGCGCGCATTTCAGGGCGCAACGACGTGGTGTTCGGCACGGTTCTGTTTGGCCGCATGCATGGCGGCGAGGGCGCAGACCGGGCCATCGGCTTGTTCATCAACACGCTGCCGATCCGCGTACGGGTTGGACAGGAGAGCGTCAGAGAAAGCGCACGCCTCCTTCAAGATCGTCTGACGACGCTGTTGCGGCACGAACATGCGCCCCTGACATTGGCGCTACGTTGCAGCGGCATTGAAGCGCCGGCCCCCTTGTTCTCGGCGTTACTGAACTATCGCCACAGCGCGCCGGAGACGGAGTCGTCAGCGGCCTTCGAAGGCGTAACCGAACTCTACTCGCAAGTACGCACCAACTATCCCCTGACACTGTCGGTCGACGACTTCGGCGAGGCGTTCCGTGTAACAGCGCAGACGCAACATCCACTCGATCCGAGCTTCGTTTGCGGCTATATGCAGACCGCGCTCGAAGGCCTTGTGACGGCTCTTGAAACGGCGCCGGAGACGCCGGCTCTGACAATCGATGTGCTGAGCGAAGCGGAGCGTCATCGTCTGCTTGTCGACTGGAACGACACAGCGGCCGACTATCCGAAGGGCCGCTGCATTCACGAACTGTTCGAAGCGCAGGTGTCGAAGTCGCCCGAGGCGATTGCCGTCATTTATGAAGATCAGCGACTGACCTATGGCGAACTGAATGCGCGCGCGAACCGGTTGGCGCGTCATCTGCGGGAATCCGGGGTCGGCCCGGACGCACGGGTGGCGATCTGCGTCGAGCGCAGCCTGGAGATGATTGTTGGGCTATTGGCGATCTTGAAAGCCGGCGGCGCATATGTTCCGCTTGATCCTGATTATCCGGCGGATCGGCTCGCTTACATGCTGGAAGATAGCGCCCCGGTCGCTTTGCTGACTAGGCCTGAAGCCAAAGAAGCCGTGGCGCTGTTTCGCGACAGGCTGGCCGAGAAGGCGATACCGATTGTCGATCTGCTTGAAGACGCATTGCTCTGGGCAGAACAGCATGACTCGGATCCGCAGCCATGGGAAGTGGGCCTAACACCCCGCAATCTCGCCTATCTCATCTATACCTCAGGATCAACCGGCAAACCAAAGGGCGTGATGGTCGAACACGTTGCAGTGACAAATTATCTGTGGTGGCTGACGCAGGCGCACGCGCATGAAGATGGTTCAGTGGTCTCTACGTCACTCTCGTTTGATGCGACTGTGACGAGCCTCTACGCGCCACTTTTGAGTGGCGGACCAGTAAGACTCTTGCCCAAACGATATGAAATCGAAGGGTTGGATCGCCTTATGCAGACGGAAATAGGGTGCGGACTGTTGAAAATCACGC
Source organism: Methylocystis sp. (assembly GCF_051062815.1). Classification (GTDB taxonomy): domain Bacteria; phylum Pseudomonadota; class Alphaproteobacteria; order Rhizobiales; family Beijerinckiaceae; genus Methylocystis. Next base: position 4,051 of record NZ_JBPFDU010000027.1, read on the forward strand.
CTTCACACTTGCACATGCTCGGACATAGCTTTGTTAAACATGGAAGGTGCTCGGTTGGCGTAATTATAAGTGGAGGCGAAACATTACAACCAGAAACCGTCGCGTTGTGGCGTCGAATTAAATCAGACATCCCGATTGTGAACCACTACGGTCCAACTGAGACTGTAGTTGGCTGTGCAACATATAGCATCCCAAGGGATATTTCTTTCTTAAAGTCGATCCCGATAGGTCGTCCGATCTCGAATACGCAAATTTACCTTGTTAATCGGTTTTTTGAACCTGTTCCGGTTGGGGTTTGCGGAGAGCTTTACATCGGCGGAGCTGGCGTCGCGCGAGGCTATCTTGAGCGGCCTGATCTGACGGCGGAACGGTTTATTCCCAATCCGTTTGGGCGGCCTGGGGAGCGTCTTTATCGAACGGGCGATCTGGCGCGGTATAGGGCGGATGGAAACATCGAGTTTCTGGGTCGCGCCGATCATCAGGTGAAGATCCGCGGCTTCCGAATTGAGCTGGGCGAGATTGAGGTGGCGCTGGGGCGCTTGGACACGGTGCGCGAAGTGGTTGCGCTGGCGCGGGAGGATGCGCCGGGCGACAAGCGATTAGTAGCTTATATCGTCGGCGAGGGCGGGGCGGAACTGACTGCTACGCAGCTTCGCGCCTCGCTCGCGCGTGATCTTCCCGATTACATGATCCCGTCGGCGTTCGTGTTTCTCAAAGCGTTGCCTCTGACGCCCAATGGCAAGGTCGACCGCAACGCGCTGCCCGCTCCCAACGGGGCGGAGAGCGCGACGACATGCGTTGTCGGGCCGCGAACCGCAACGGAATGGCTGCTCCTAAAAGAATTCAAAAGTGTTCTTGGTCTGGAATCGATTGGAATCGATGACAATTTTTTCGAATTTGGGGGGCATTCATTGACTGCAATAAAGCTGATCGATGGCATTCGGCGTAAGGTGAGCGGAGAGTTGCCCATTATGGCGATCTTCCAAGCCCCAACCGCGAGAAAGCTTGGTGAGCTGATATCTTCTGGGCCTCAGGACGACTATCGATCCCTTATCGTTCCGCTAAGAAGGGGAGGAGGGTACCCAGCAATTTACTGCATTCATCCCGCAGGAGGATCTACTGTTCGATATCAAGCTTTGGCGGACTCGCTCGAGGGACTGGCGCCTGTTTACGGAATTCAATCGCGCCGAATTTTTGACGATCGCCACATGGACGAATCTGTCGAAGAAATGGCTATTTACTACGCTGGGCTGATTCGCGTTCACCAACCTCATGGCCCTTACCACCTGTTGGGCTGGAGCACGGGCGGCGTTACCGCTGCTGCGATTGCGGGCACCCTGGAAGCGCTTGGCGAACGTGTTGCGTTCTTAGGGATAGTAGATTCTATTCTAGATCGGGAACGCGTTGAGGATGCAGGTATTTCTGACAATTTAACCGTCGTTTTGGAAAGTTTTAGAGAGTTTGCGTTATTAGAAGGCAAGAACCCGAGCGAACTTTTGACAGAAGAAGATCGCAAATATCTACTCGACGTGTCTGGAGGGCTTAGCTCCGAGGAGCAAGTTCGGTACGCCGCAGTCTGGGGTCAAGAACGAGGCTACTGGCAGGGGATATCGAACGAGCTAATTGATTTCTTATGCTCAGATGCAGTGAACACCAGGAAATTGATTGACGAACACGATATGAGGATTATTGAGGTACCAATCCATTATTGGGCAGCGAGGGAGTCACTCGATGCCGGTAGTTTGCCAAAATCTGATTGGTCTCAAGTCTCACGGGGCGGTCTAAGATTGCAGATCATAGACTGTGATCACGCTTCCATCGTCTCAGAACCGATCATGCATTCACAAATCAGGGCTGCTTTGTCAGCTGTTTGGAGCGAGAGCGCAGACAGCAAAGAGCTGGTCCCGCAAATTTGAACAGTAGCATGAGTGGATTTTCTGACTGAGGGCGGCGAGGATTCTCGCTGCGAATCAGGAGCTTTGGATGACGAAGAGACCGCGCCGCAATCATACGGCGGCCTTCAAGGCGAAGGTGGCTTTGGCCGCCGTGAAGGGCGACAGGACGCTGGCCGAACTGGCGCAGCAGTTCGATGTTCACCCGAACCAGATCACGACCTGGAAAGGCCAGCTTCTCGACGGCGCTGCCGGCGTGTTCGGCCAGGAGAAGACCGAAGCGAAGGAGGCTGCCGTCGATCTGAAGGCGCTGCACGCTAAGATCGGCGAACTGACGCTGGAGAATGATTTTTTGGAAGGCGCGCTCACCAAAGCGGGTTTGCTGAGCGCAAAGCGATGATCGACCGCAGCCACGAACTTTCCATCGCGCGACAGGCGAAGGCGCTCCGCATCAGCCGGGGCGCTGTCTATTATAAGCCCCGGCCTGTGTCGGCTGAGGATTTGAAAATCATGCGCCGGCTCGACGAACTGCATCTCGACTATCCGTTCGCGGGCAGCCGAATGCTGCGCGACCTGCTAAGGCGCGAAGGCGTCTCCATCGGGCGGCGGCATGTGGCGACGCTGATGAAGCGCATGGGGATCGAGGCGATCTATCGCCGCCCGAACACCAGTAAGCCGGCGCCGGGTCACAAGATTTATCCTTATCTGCTGCGGGGAAAGAAGATCGAGCGCGCCGATCATGTGTGGGCGATGGACATCACCTACATTCCGATGGCGCGCGGCTTCGTTTATCTCGCCGCCGTGGTCGACGTCGGGAGCCGGCGGGTTCTGTCGCATCGCCTGTCGATCACGATGGAAGCCGACTTTTGCATCGAGGCTCTGCGCGAAGCGCTGGCGAAGCATGGCAAGCCGGAGATATTCAATACGGACCAAGGTAGCCAGTTCACCAGCCTCGACTTCACCAACGTGCTGCTCGACGGGAAAATCGCCATCAGCATGGACGGCAAGGGCGCCTGGCGCGACAATGTTTTTGTCGAGCGGCTGTGGCGATCCGTCAAATATGAGGAGGTCGTGTGCTGTGAACGCAATCATTCACACTTTGAACGGTTGCGATGCTTTACCGAAGATGAGGGCAGGTCCCTCGAAGTCGGCTTGCAGGAGCAGGCTTCAAACCGCCACGAGCTGCATTGGTCAAGAGCCATTGTGGTGAACGTCGATGGAAAAGGCGGAGATGCACTCCGTCAGGTAAGGTTCAAGGAGACGAACGAAAGTGAACTGCTGATGACGTGTCGAAACGTATCAAACGACGTCGAAACCGGGACCCGGACTTCTGTCCCGCGAATAGGGGTTGGGGGAGACTTGCTTACTGCCCAACCGGCGTCCGGCATGAAGGCGGCGTGACCTTGATCCAGGCTTTGGTAAGGAACTCAGGAACCTGTCGTCCCGATGCGAAGGGAGAAGCTCGAGCGGACGGACTCCGCAAGGGCGAGATTACCGATGCGGGGCACAGGGGCGGAGCCACTCGTAGTAGGGATGAAAGTCCTGCAATGGGACTGGACCGAAGGGGTGGCGTCGTCCGGCTTTGTCTCGTGGGCAACCTGAAAGGGGAGGACCCGCATGGATGAAGCAAAACCATTTTGCATTTCGAAGCGCGAAGTGTGGATGGCTTACAAGCGAGTGAAGGAAAACCGAGGCGCGGCGGGAGTGGACGATCAGACGATCGCGGAGTTCGAGAAGGATTTGAACGACAATCTCTATCGACTCTGGAATCGGATGTCGTCCGGCAGCTATATGCCGCCGCCGGTCCGACGGGTGGACATCCCGAAAAGCGATGGTGGAACGAGACCGTTGGGCATTCCGACGGTCTCCGACAGAATCGCCCAGATGGTGGTGAAGCGATATCTGGAGCCGTCTGTAGAACCAGTGTTCCATGCGGATTCCTACGGATATCGCCCCGGTCGGTCGGCGCATGATGCGCTGGCAGCGGCGCGGCAGCGATGCTGGCGTCACGATTGGGTGCTCGATCTCGACATCAAAGGCTTCTTCGACAACATCGATTGGGAGCTGCTGATGCGAGCGGTGCGTCGTCATACCGATTGCGCATGGGTGCTGCTCTACATCGAAAGATGGCTGAAGGCGCCAGTGAGCATGCCGGATGGCGCGCTGGTCAGCCGAGAGAAGGGGACCCCGCAGGGCGCTGTCGTGAGCCCGCTCTTAGCTAATCTTTTCCTGCACTATGCGTTCGATCGATGGATGAAGGAAAACCATTCCAACATTCCGTTCGAGCGTTACGCTGATGACGTCATCTGTCACTGTGGCAGCGAGGCGCAGGCGTTGTCTCTGCGACAAGCGCTGGAAGCGCGACTTGCGGCGTGCAAGCTGGAATTGCACCCGCAAAAGACGAAGATCGTTTATTGCAAGGATGCGAACCGGCGGGACAGTCATTCAGAGCAACGCTTCGATTTTCTGGGCTTCACGTTTCGACCCAGGCAGTCGATGAATCGCGCTGGCAGACTGTTCGTCAGTTTTTCTCCTGCGATCAGCGACAAAGCAGCCAAGGCGATGCGCGAAACCGTGCGTCGTTGGAAACTGCATCATCGCACCGATCTCGCCTTGGAGAAAATTGCCCAATGGACCCGTCCGATGGTTCTCGGGTGGGTCCATTACTACGGGCGTTTTCACCGTTCCGCGCTTCGCCGCGCACTTCGCACGCTCGACTCGTTTATCGTGCGATGGGCGCAGCGGAAATACAAACGACTCCGGGGGCATACAAAGCGTGCATGGGACTGGTTGCGTGGGGTTCAATCCCGTCAGCCAGACCTTTTTGCTCATTGGTCCAGGGAGTCTCAGGTTGGGCGATAGGAGCCGGATGATTCGAGAGGCTCACGTCCGGTTCTCGGAGGGCGTGGGGGTGCGATTCCCCCGCGCTACTCGACTATCTGCGCGCTTACGACAGCGCGGCTGAGGCGCGCGCGTCGATCGCCCGCTATCTGACGTTCTACAATGAAAGAAGGCCGCATTCGGCGCTTGACCGGCGCACCCCGGACGAGGCTTACTTCGGCGCAAGGATAATCGCGGCGGCGGCATAACCGTCGCGACG
>NZ_JBPFDU010000028.1:0-13984 GCF_051062815.1 Methylocystis sp.
GCCTTCCTGTCGGGCGGCCAATCCGACATTGAGGCGACCGCAAATCTCGACGCCATTAATCGCCTTGGAGGGCCATGGGCGCTGACTTTCAGTTACGGCCGAGCCTTGCAGACGGCGGCGTTGAAAACCTGGTCCGGAATGCCGAGCAATGTTCTCGACGCCCAGGCGGCTTTCACTCACCGAGCTCATATGAACGCGCTTGCCACCCAGGGACAATGGACGGAAATGGAAGAACGCGCCGCACCGTGACTGGTTGCGTTCCCGCTGGAAATATCCCTCACATTGGACGCGCTCGGTGGCATGGGCCGGCGGCGCGGCGGAGCGACGCTCGCGAAGTAGGCGGCGACGTCTTCGATTTGCTGTTCGGTTGGTCGTGGCGCGATGGCGGACATTGTCGCGTTGCAAGTGAATGCAAGAATGCGCCGTTTCACGGGCGTTGCTGCAGCTTGCTGCGAGCGTGAATGCTCCCATTCGAATCCGCCATGTGCACGTAGACTGACGCAGCCCTCAATTCGCTGTATCGGGACAGTCGAGACGCACCATTAGCGCAATGTATCGTTTGGCAGCGACCGGAAGCGGCAAGTCTGATTGGGCTCGCGGCCTTGTCGGTCCTTTTTTGAAACAGTTGTCAGATTTCCGCGAGCTTTTGATGTTGGTCTGCCAAGGGCAATACAAAGCTAAAGATCGTGCCGCCACCGGCATTGGGGGCAACCCACAAGCGCCCATGATGAGCATTGATAATAGAGCGCGAGATAGACAGGCCAACGCCCATACCGTGTGGCTTCGTGGTTGTAAATTGTTCGAACAATCTGGCTTTGATTGCTTCGGAAATGCCCGGGCCCGTGTCAACAACATCGACCTGGATCTCATGTCCGTCTATCACGCGCGTGGACACGTCTAATTCGCGCCGTTCGCAATGTTCCATCGCTTCGATGGCATTGCGCTTCAGGTTGACGATGACCTGCTGGATTTGGACTCTATTGATGAGCACCAAGTCCTTTTCCGCATCCAGTTTGACCATTGTCACGACGCCGCACTCCTTTGCGATAGAGTCGGTGAATTCGCAGGCGGTACGGACAACTTCGTTCAGATGATGAACGGTTTTGATCGTTTCGCCCCGCGCGATAAATTGGCGCAGATTGTCCACTATTTCGGAAACGCGGAATACCTGCTTGGAGGCGTTTTCCAAGACCTGCTCTATTTCGGCTGGATCTCCCTTCTTAAGGAGCCTGCTCGCCATGTGGAGATAGGCGTTGATTGCCGAAAGGGGCTGCTTGAGTTCGTGCGCAAAGCCGACCGTCATATTCTCGATGATATCGAGTCGATGCGCGTGTAATTCGTGCATCCGAGCTTCAAATCTGCGCCGCTCGCTTAAATCATGCACGAAGCCGACGAAATAGCGCTCGCCCTCGGCCACGACTGCAGCGACGCCAAGTTCTATGGGAAAGACAGAGCCGTCTCGACGTTGCCCCTCGACCTGCCGGCCAATACCGATAATCTTGGCTTCTCCGGTGCGGAGGTAGTGATTCAGGTAATCCTCGTGCTGACTGCGATATGGCTCGGGCATCAGCATGCGGACATTTTGTCCGATTACTTCGTCGGGCCTGTATCCAAATAATGCGACCGCAGCAGGATTGAATGACAGGATCGTTCCGGCTTCATCAATCGTGATGATGCCGTCCAAGGCGTTGTCCACGAGCGCAGCCAACAAAGGCTCGCGTAAGTGAGCCTTAGACAAGCTGGGGCTCGGGAGCATCGAACTGTATCGCTTTGTCTGTTGGACGAGGCCGATAGTTTCGCGGTGCCAGAGCAATTCGGCGGAGATCTTCTAACACGTTGAAAATAGCGCGTCTAATTCTAGAGCTGTTCGTGCGCGACAGTGATCGAGATGGCGAGACTGCGTAATGCTCGCGACGCGACGCTCCGGTAAGCGTCGCGCTGCGCGTCCGCCCGCGGGCTGAGGCAGGGCGATATTCGTCTCGTGCGATTTATTCGTGTTGGGGAACGCATCGTTCAATTCGCGAGTGCGATCGCGCGTTGCACTGTCAATGTGCGACATGAGGTGTATCTCCTCTCAGTCGACGCGCCGCCTGGTGCGCCGAAGGGTGGGAAGGCGCTCGACGTTTCTGAGCTTCGCCATGAACGTATCAATTATCGCGTGACGTTCGTTGACGCGCGAAACACATCTATAGAATTGAAAAGTTCTGAAACAGCGAAAGGCTATTTGCTCTGCTTCAACGGCATTCCAAGGCAGCCTCTTTCCGCTCATGAACCGACGGTCTGGTCCAAGGAACCCAGCCTCGCAGGTGGCGCAGTCCTTGTGAATCCTATGTCGGCGTTAGTACACTAGATGTATATCCTATGCCTTTCAAGAATGACTGTCGGGGAAGGTGCGCCATGAAGTTTCTCGCTGGTTTCGTAACAGCGTTCATCGTCAGCGCGCTCGGCGCTTTTCTCGTCATCGTCAGCGGCGTTTACAACGTCGCCGCAACCGCGCCTCACACGGCTTTGGTGCGCGTCATCTTGAATTGGACCATGCGTAGTTCGGTGGTTGCCCATGCGGGAAACGAGTCGCCGGAAACATGGAGCGAGGATCAGGCGAGAAAGGGATTTAAGGACTATGACGCCATGTGCGTCATTTGCCATAGCGCACCGGGGAAAGAGCGCAGTTACATTAGCAAAGGCCTGCGACCGGAGCCTCCAAATCTCGCCGAAACGTCAGAGCGATGGAGCAGCGCGGAGCTGTTTTGGATCATCAAGAATGGCGTCAAAATGACCGGAATGCCCGCATTCGGGCCCACGCATCAGGACGAGCAAATATGGAATATTGTGGCCTTCGTTCGGCGCCTGCCTCGACTTTCCGCCGAGCAATTCAAGGCGATGGAGGCCGAGATCAGAAAATCCTCCGAGAATGAGCAAGGTCACCATAACCAATAATCGGCCGGGAAAGCTGACTCGAAGAAAGAAGAAACCGCAAAGTCAAACGAATTCGGCATAGGCGCTGTTATAGTCCAGCAAGATTGAAAGGGGAAAGTTGGGCGCTAATTCTCGATGGGGCCTCGAGAAGAAAAAATGTCGATATCCCGCAATAGACGAGTTTTGCTGGCCCTCGCGGTCGCAATGAGCGTTGTTTTGCTGACTGGTAATACCTTCCAAAGCGACGCTTCGGCCGCAGCCGTCGTTGTTCGAGATATTCATGTCGCCTTCAAGGAATGGCGCGTGCCAACGCCCGGCTCGCACCCGCACGATCCTCTCGCAACGAGCGATGGCTCGTCGTAATCCGCTTCGGTGCCGATTGCCTTCGCCTGGTTATTGATTTTGTGTGCCGTGGGCCTTGTCGGAAACTCCAAATTGGTCATGTTTTTCCGCATGGCCGGCGGCCATCTGGGAAATGTCGGGTTATTACAATGGCCAGCGATGCGATGCGGCTCGAGCCTGGCGATGCGCTCATCATCATAGACCTGCAGCGCGACTTCTGCCCGGGGGCGGCGCGTTGCCGGTCGCCGACGGCGATAAGATCGTCCCACTGGTCAATGCGCTGATTGAGGAAGCGGTCGCGGCTGACGTTTGAGTCGTCGCCTCGCGCGACTGGCATCCGCTCGGCCACGCGAGCTTTCATGACGCAGGCGGACCATCGCCGCCGCATTGCATTCGAGGCAGTGAAGGCGCGCAATTTCATGCCGATCTGCGCCTGCCGCCCGACGCAATAATTATCAGCAAGGGAAAGGCGCTCGACCGGGACCAGCATTCGGCGTTTGACGGCACGGGGCTGGCGGATCATTTGCGCCGCCTCGGAGTCCGTCGCGTGCTGATCGTCGGACTGGCGCAGGACGTTTGCGTGTGCGCGACCGCATTCGATGCAGTCGCCGCCGGATTTGAAACGCGCGTGCGACTTTCCGCCACGCGTCCCTTAACATCGAGAAGAGGCCGAGACGCCATCGAAGCCTTACGCCATGCGGACGTCGTCATCGAAGAAAGCTGAGACGAACGTCGAATGCGGCGCTTGCGCCGACGGACATCAACGAGATTGGCATTCTCTCCGCGCGTTTGACACCAATTTTCGCCCCGTCGCCTCTTACGATCGGTCGCGGGGTAAGGTGAGGCTAACCGGCTGTCCACGAAAATTGACGCCACGCCAAGATAGCGAATACAGGGTAAGATCACTTTGGCGCCGCTAATTCGATTTCGCACACATAGCTTGTACGTCGGCCTCAGACACGGGCGTCGACCAAGCGCAAGACCATTTATTGTTTGAAGCATCGTGCCAGAACATCTGGAGCACAGCGCTGTCGCCAGATCGAACAACGCAAGTGCCGGCGATCACAGTCGCTCCGGTAGGGCAACTCGCATCCCACACTGTGCTGTTCGTGTTGGCCCTGGGACCGGCAGCTTTCGGCCCGAGCGCAAAATGATCAGCGAGCGCTGGGCTCGTGATCCCAACCAAAATAAATGCCGTCAATATCTTCATTCCAGCCTCCCCCTCGGCTTCCTCATCTCCTAAGGCCGCTGCTCGCCTCTATGGAAGCGCTAAACAACCAAATAGAGCTGCGCTGCTTGATTTGAATTGCGCTATAAGCGGAATTTCTGGATACCGCCGTCCGCGTTGGCTCGGCGACGGTCATATCCTTCGGATATTTGCCGAGTTGGCGCTTGATCGCATCGGCGCTGGCAATTTCGCTCCCGCTTTCATGCGAAAGCTCGATCCTATAATGAAATGAACTTCAGTTCCAGATGACTAGGGCGGGCTGACGATCGAGCGCATCAACAAGGTGTAGGCGATGGACATCACCTATATCCCGTTAGGGTGCGGTTTCGTCTATCTCGCCTGAGACAATTGAGATGGATTAGCTGCGGACCGCCTGTAACTTTACGAGAGATGCTGCAGCAGGTCCAAATCCTTGCGTCGGGCCCCAACGCGCGACCAAAGTGGGTTCGAGAGGCGATGCGATGAGTCGGGCGGCGCCCGAGCAAGCGGTCGACAGGCCCTGGCATTGCTTGACCGGCGATGAAGCGCTGCGGCGTCTCGAGGCGCCTGCGAACGGCCTATCCACAGCGCAGGCTGCGGAAAGGCGCGCCATAATCGGGCCGAATACGATCGCGGAGACAAAGCCAGTTAGCGCCTGGGCGATCTTCTTCGCGCAGTTCAACAGCATTCTCATTTGGATTTTAATCGGCGCCAGCGTCGTCTCCGGCGTGCTCGGCGACGCTACCGACTCGCTGGTCATTCTCGCGATCGTATTCTTGAACGCGGTAGTGGGCTTTTATCAAGAATACAGCGCAGAAAAATCGATCGAAGCATTGAAGCAGATTACCGCGCCGCGGGCAAAGGTTTGGCGTGACGGCGCGGTAGCAACAATTGCCTCGGCCGAGGTCGTTCCCGCAGACCTTTTGGAACTCGAAGCGGGAGATCTCGTCCCGGCCGATGCGCGTTTATTGTCCGCCGCGTCGCCCGCCTGCATGGAGGCCGCCTTGACGGGCGAGTCCGAGCCCGTCGCCAAGAGCATTGAGGCGCTGGACGAGCCGCAGCTTGCGATCGGCGATCGGACCAACATGGTGTTCATGGGAACGAGCGTAGTGGCTGGCTCTGGGCGCGCCGTCGTCGTCGCCACCGGGATGCAAACGGAAATGGGCCGAATCGCCTCGCTGATCAGCGAGGCGGGCGAGCCCGGGACGCCGCTCCAGCAGAAACTGGAGCGGTTCGGCGGCGTCCTCCTTTGGGCCACGCTTGCGATCGTGACGCTGCTCTTCGGGCTCGGTTTATTGCGCAAAGATCCAATCCTTGATCTTTTCATGACCTCGGTCAGCCTTGCCGTCGCCGCGTTGCCGGAGAGTCTGCCGGCCGTCACGACGGCGGCTCTGTCGCTTGGGGTGCTGCGTATGTCGCGGCGCGGCGCTCTGGTGCGCCGGCTGGCGTCGGCTGAGACACTGGGTTCCACCAATGTCATCTGCACTGATAAGACCGGCACTTTGACCGTTGGGCAAATGACGGTGCGTGCGATGGTCGTCGCCGGCCGAACCTACGATGTTTCCGGCGAAGGCTACGGTCCTCAAGGCGAGGTGCGATTGAATGGCGAGTTCATCGAACCGAGTCGCGACAGCGCCCTGCGCCGGATGGCGGAAATCCTTGTCGGCTGCAACAACGCACATATCGAGCGAGACAAGGGCAGCTGGAACGTCATCGGCGATCCAACCGAAGGTGCGCTCCTTTCTGCGGGACAGAAAGCAGGCGGCGACCGGAACGCGCTGGACCGGGACAGTCCAAGGCTCCATGAACTCCCTTTCGATTCCGACCGCAAGCTACACTCGATCGTGCGGCGCTTGCCCGATGGGCGTCAACGCGTTTTGACGAATGGCGCGCCAGAGACGCTGCTGGCCAAGTGCTCACATATTTGGCGCGACGATGGCGTGCATCCGCTGACCGACGGCGATCGCAAAGAACTCACGAGGCAAAACACGCATTTGGCCAGCAACGCGCTGCGTGTGCTAGGCTCAGCCTTCCGCGATTTTGACGCCTTGCCGCTCAATCGGCTCGCTCAAGAAACCATCGAGCGCGATCTCGTCTTCGTCGGACTCCTTGGATTATACGACCCGCCGAGGGCGGAGGCGAAAGAGGCCGTCGCGAAATGTCGGGCCGCCGGCATCCGCGCTGTGATGATCACGGGCGACCATCCGCACACCGCCATGGCCATCGGCAAGGAGCTAGGGCTCACCGAAGACGGGCAGTCCGTGATGGCGGGCGTCGATCTCGACAAGCTGACGGATGATGAGCTGCGGCAGCGCGTTTCCGGCGTGGCCGTCTATGCGCGCGTGACCGCTGCGCACAAGTTGCGCATTATTAGGGCTTGGCAGGCAAACGGCGCCGTCGTCGCCATGACCGGCGACGGAGTGAACGACGCGCCGGCGATCAAGGGCGCCGATATCGGCGTTGCTATGGGCCGAAGCGGGACGGAGGTGACGAAGCAGGCGTCCGACATGATCGTCACGGACGACAATTTCGCGACCATCGTCGACGCCGTCGAGGAGGGCCGCGGCATTTACGAGAACATACGCAAGACGCTACTATACCTTCTCGGCTGCAACGCCAGCGAACTGCTGATGATAACGATCTGCATCGTGAGCGGTCTGCCGACGCCTCTCCTTCCCATTCATCTGCTCTGGATCAATCTCATCACCGACGGGCCGCCGGCGCTGTGTCTCGCCGCGGACCGCGTCGATCCGCGAATAATGAACCAGCGTCCGCGCGAGCGGGGCGAGCAGCTCACAGACGAGCGATTTTTTTGGGCGATGCTGTTGACCGCCGCGCTCATTTCCAGCGTGGCTTTCCTCGCCTTTCTCCGCGGTCTGCAATCGGGAAACCTGCAGGTCGCGCGCACCAACGCTTTCTCCACGATGGTCTTTGCGCAGCTGCTGATTTCCCTTGGCGCGCACAGCCAGACGACGCCGATCTGGCGCGTGGGCTTTTTTTCGAACCTCAATTTGCTCGTTATCGTAATCGCGTCCATCGCGCTCCAGATGACGAGCCACTTCAACACGATGTTGTCGCATTTCCTGGAAACGTCCGAGCTTCCCTATGAGGATAGTTTCGTCTTGCTGGCCGCCGCCTCGTTGCCATTATTGATGCTCGAACTCATCAAACTGGCGCCGCGCGCGGTTACGAAAGAAGCGGGCGCCGCAGCGCCGACGACGCGATGGATTGGATGGATGACGACGGGCGTCGTTGCGGCGACAATCGCCGGAGGTTGGCTCTATTGGCCGCCGCCTGCCGCGCAGTTTGTGACCCGCGTGCTCGAACGAGGCTCGGTGGTCCGCGCTGTCTCGGCGACCGGCATCGTCCGTCCGCGGCCGACGACCATGGTTTTCGCGCCCCTGACCGGCATCGTGCAGTTTCGTGATTGCGAGGTCGGCGTTAAAGTTGCGAAGGGCCAGCTTTGCGCGGCGATCGAGCAGCGGCCGCATCGGCTCGCCGTCGAACGCCAACGAACCAAACTTGCGGCCGCCCGGGCGCAAATGGACAAGGACGAGGCGGGGCTAGCGCGCGCGAAATTGGCTCTGGAGCGCGCTCGTGTATCGCCGAAGCGGAGCGGGATCGGCAAAGCAACGCGCGCCCATGAGCGAGCGCTCGCAAGAACAAGGCGTAGCGAAGATCTGATTGCGCAGCATGAAGCGGCGTTGCGCGCCGCCGAAATTGAGCTTGGAGGCATGGAAGTCCGAGCGCCCATGGACGGGACCGTGATTTCCCGCGGCGCCGAGACGGGCGAGCCCGTCAAAGCAGGAAAGTCGACGCTCTTCGCCATCACAGATTGGGCTGTCGCGCAGATCGAGGTTGCGCCTGCCCGGAGCGACGTTGATGAAGTCGAGATCGGTGATTGGGCTTCGATTAACGTGGATGCGGCGCAAGGGCGTTTGTTCGACGGGCGGGCGACGGAAGTGCGCAAAGCGCAAAATATCGTCGTCCTCTCCGCTCCGGACGCCGAGAGACTACTTGAACCGGGCAGGACGGTGACCGCGCGGATCGTAATCGATCAGCGTCTTAAGGTGCTCCGGGCGCCGAACGAGGCGCTGCGCTATTCGCGAAACCGCAACGCTTCGCAATTTGGCGTGAGAGACGAGATATCCGACAGCACGTCTCTTTGGGTGCTGCGCAAGGGTGAGTCGACGCCGGTCCCGGTACGACTCGGTCTAGACGATGGTGCGTTTACGGAAATCGTCGAAGGCGATTTCGAACTCGGCGACGAGATGATTATCGGCGAGAGCGATTGACGCAATGCGAGGATTATACGAGAGCGTGCAAAGTTGGGGGCGTGCAAAGTCTTGATGGCTAAGCTCTTGATCTTTAGCGAGGAGACGGAACGTGACAACTCTACAAGAAGATCAGCAACCTTCGCAAAAGGCGCAAGCGCGGCACGTGCGAGCAACGACATCATTCGCGAGACGCCTGTCGCTAGTGCGCAAGATCAAGGAGTGACTTCAGGATCACCGAGCCGTCAAGCGATTTGAGCGGCCAATGCTGGGATCCAAATCGTTCTGGTCTACTGCGGAAACCTTTGGCGGTATCAAACTCATGCACATGATCCGCAATGGCCAGTTGCGCGCGATGGGCAAATTGCGTCCAGCGCAGCAGTTCTATTCGCTGGCGGGGTGAACCAGTTCGTCGTTTCAGGCGGGTCTCATCCAGATGGAAAATTTGCGGCGGAACCGATGCCCACGAAGCCCATTGATCAGTTGCGCGCGTTGCGCCACCAACATGTCGCGCGCCCTGTGATGCATAAGCGCAGCCCGGTTCTCGGACGCAGGACGGTTTCTGCTTTCATCGCCACCGCCTTCGCACAGGATGACGCCGCGGCGGCCAAAGCGCAGTGGCGCAAGGTCGCCGCTCAGCTCCGCGCCACGCTTCCAAAACTCGCCGCCCTCATGGACCAGGCCGAGACCGATGTTCTCGCCGGCCAATGCCGGAAATTGCGGTGTTCATCCCGCTCAAGCTACACCAGGCCAAAGGGCACGATCGCTTTCGAACTCCGGCAGTCTTATCAACCGAGCTTTGACGAACGTTGCCAGCTAACGATCGCCAGGCCTCTCGCTGGATCAAGCACCTGCCGTCGGCTGCGTTCGAGGCCATGGCTTACGAGCACTTCTTCGGGAGTCCGCGTGGGCACGTCGGGAAAGACCGGTCGCCCGCCGGGCAATCGCACGTCTGGCGCCCGCGACAGGAAAAAAACGTCATAGCGGTCCAGGAACAGCCCGAACACCTCCGTACCGCCAATGACGCCAATGACGCCAATGCTGCCCTCTGGCGTCCCGAGCAAAGCCAAGGCTTGCTCGAATGAAGCACCGGCCGGATTCCAGAACAGTGCTTTTTCATTCGACGGGTTGGCAGCGATGGCGGGGACTTGCCTGGTCATGATCAATCGGCGGCGCAAATACGATCGCGGCTGTTGCTCATGGGAGTGGCGCCCATGCACCACCACATCAACCCCGTTGAGCCCGCGTTCGAAGAAGTGTTGATCTGCCTCGAACTTGAGCGAGTCGGGCATGATCCCCGCAGCATTCGCGAGCATGCCATCCTCAGATACGATGGCGTAACCTTCGATACGAAGAGGATGAGGCATGGATATGGTTTCCCACTGCTGTTGTCTAAAGCCAACCCTTTTCGGCAAGCGTCTGCACAGGGCGAGGGTGCGCATCCGTCTAGCGCCTCGTCCTGCGGGCCGTGACGTTCAAGACGAAGCGAAATTTGCACTCAATGCGATGCGCATCGTTAGCAATTCCCAATCTTTGGCATTTGCTCGAAGCGCCTCGGCTTCTTCACGCTTAAGCGGCGGAACGCCGTCGCGGCAGGGCGTGCGAGCCTTATTTACAAGAGCCGTTATCATCGATCGATCTCGCCGAAGACGATGTCGAGCGAGCCGACGATCGCCGACACGTCGGCCAGCATATGACCGCGCATGAGATAGTCCGCTGCGGCCAGATGCGCAAATGACGGCGCTCTGATCTTGCACCTGTATGGCCTGTTGGAGCCATCGGAGACGAGATAGACGCCGAACTCTCCTTTGGGCGCCTCAACCGCCGCGTAGACCTCGCCGGCTGGCACATGAAACCCTTCGCTGTAGAGTTTGAATTGCTCGATCATCGCCTCCATCGAGCGCTTCATTTCGGCGCGTTTCGGCGGCGCTATTTTATGATCATCCACCGAAATCGGTCCCCTGCCTCCACTCGACGCCAGTCTGTCCAGGCATTGCTTCATGATGTGTGTCGACTGCCGCATTTCCTCCATGCGAACGCAGTAACGGTCGTAGCAATCGCCATGCTTGGCGACCGGAATGCCGAAGTCGAATTCCTCGTAACATTCATAAGGTTGCGCCTTGCGCAAATCCCACGCTGCGCCGCAGCTCCTGACAAACACGCCAGAAAAACCCAAGGCCCATGCGTCTTCGAGCGTCACGACGCCGATGTCGACGTTGCGCTGCTTGAAGATGCGATTATCCGTAAGCAGGCCTTCGAGATCGTTGCAGACCTTCAAGAAAGGATCGCAGAAGGCATAAATGTCGTCGAGAAGCTTTTCGGGCAGATCCTGATGCACGCCCCCGATACGAAAATAATTGGCGTGCATGCGCGCGCCGGAGGCGCGCTCATAGAACACCATCAGCTTTTCGCGCTCTTCGAAACCCCACAAATTCGGAGTGAGGGCGCCGATGTCCGACGCCTGCGTGGTTACATTGAGGAGATGAGAAAGAAGCCGACCGATCTCACAAAACAGCACGCGGATGAGTTGCGCTCGTTTCGGAAGCTCGAGCGCGAGCAGTTTTTCCGCCGCCAGACAGAAGGCGTGTTCTTGATTCATCGGCGCGACATAATCCAGGCGGTCGAAATAGGGCAGCGCTTGTAGATAGGTTTTGTTCTCGATCAGCTTCTCGGTTCCCCGATGCAAGAATCCGATATGCGGATCGACGCGCACGACCACCTCGCCGTCTAGTTCAAGCACAAGTCGGAGCACGCCGTGAGCCGCTGGGTGCACTGGTCCGAAATTTATCGTGAAATCGCGTTCCGATGTGAGACTCATGATGACGCCCGACCGATCCGTCGAGACAACGCCCTGAAAACGGGTATGTTCCCTCGAATCTCAGGGCTCAACAACTCGAACAACGCTGCGCCGCTTATGATTGCTCGAATATCTGATGACGGCGACCGTTGACCTGCCAGCAACTTTGTTTTCCCGATGTGTGCGTTATCTTGTGCAGCATGATGCCGGCCTTCGCGTTCATCCTGAAACCCATCGAGACGAGGCGCAAAAATGTTTGATCGCTATTTGCGTTCGAAGTCGTCCTGACAAGGCGCTTGGATCGATGGTTCTTTTGCGACGTCGAAGGTGGTGCTCGACCCCACCTACCTTCATAGGGGTTGGAAAATGGCTACCGCCACTGCCCATCCCAAGTTCAATCTGATCTCGAGCGAACACGTCGTGGGTGCTAAGGTTTATGATCCGAGCGGCAAGGAGATCGGCGAAATCGACCACCTGATGATCGATAAGATTTCGGGGCAAGCGCGCTATGCCGTAGTAAACGTCTGAGGTTTCATGTGCTTGCGCCCAGGCCACCACCCGTTGCCATGGAGCTCACTAAAATATGAAAAATCGCGAGAAGGCTACATCACGAGCGTCACCCAGCAGCAGCTCGAGGCCGCCCCCGAATTCAGCGACGACAGCTGGAGCGATCGGGATTGGGAGATGCGTGTGCATCAGCACTACAGCGCGCGCCCTTACTGGGAGGAAAGCGCAGCGCTATAGATCATGTCGGCGCGCTTGGGATGTAATTCGAGCGACGCGACGGTGGAAGTTGAGGGGCGTCGCTGACGCAGTTGCGCCGAGCGGTGGCAATCTATCGGCGCGGTCCCACCTCCCGACCTTGTTTCAGCGCTCCCACCCGCGGAACGCATATCGTGTTGCGGCGCGTTTGGGTCTAGCCAAGCGAAGGCAAGGCGACATGAGTTGAAAAGCGGGCAGAATTGACTTGGTCTGGAGCAACGACAAATGAGTGCGGATACACCAGATCCATCGTCGACGCTCCTGGGGGCTACCTCGGCTACGATGATCGCGTTCGAGGACGATACGATTCAGGTTCCGGCCGCAATTATCGCACATGGGCTCGATCTTGAAACCCCGACGGTTCAATCGCTAATGCGCAGCGGGGAAGTGACGAGCCGTTGCGAGAAGGGTGAGAATGAGGATGAGGGGCGATATCGGCTGACATTTTTCCATAAGGGTCGGCGCTTTCAGTTGGTCATCGACTCGACGGGTAAAATTCTCCAACGATCAGTGATTGATTTCGGTGACAGGGCATTGCCGGCCTCGTTGCGCAAGCCTGGAATTTAGGGCGTGACCAGTGCCCCGGGAGCGCCTGAGATTCGTGATGGAAAAAGTAAGGCTTCGGCAGCCACGCGGTTTCTACCCCGGTCGCCATGGCGACAGTAGTTGAACTGGATGCGCCCGCCGCAGCCTTCGCGATCGAAGAGAGGCTGGGCCGATCCCGTCGTCTTTACGGCTTGGAAAGCGTCGAGGTTTCTCCGTCGGGTGTTTCTTCACGACCGAGATGCGCGAAGGTTGCGGATGCAAGGTAATTGATGAGCCAATTCAGCATCGCCTTTTCTCGAAGCAGAATATCCTCACAAACTCCACGCGTCTCCTTGTCTCCCACAGCTGCGGCTGAAGCAATTAAAATATTATAGCATGAAATCTCCGTGATGGCTCGTTTGACGAGCTTATCGCCCACGAACGCGCCGCTGAGACCCTGCCCCATAGCGACACATTGTCCAGCCGATTCTTTCCAACTTGGCCCGCCTTCACCGCGCCGCTCTCCATACCCCTGCATTGCGGCTGCCTGATCCCGTGCTTCTTGGAGATGGCGTTCAATTTGCGCTTTGACATCTGGGTAGTTTTCGATCCCCTTAGCGAGTGCGTCGAGCATTGTCGTGGCTTGCTTCTCCATTGCCTCGGCGTCACGAAGCCAATCTGTTAGTCGATTTTCAGCGGTCGCCATGTGTTCTATCCGTGTAACAGTTGATAGCGCCAAGGGAACGCCGCGCGGCGCCTCGTACCATCGACGATCAATCGCGGCCTCGACATCTTAAGGTGTTCCTCGATAGCCAGAATTAGTGCGTTGCCCGGGCGGGACCACGGAGAGATCGCGGATTTGATGCCGCCCGCCAAAACCAATTTACCCGGCAGCGGTCGAGGTGTCGCGAACGCGCACGGCAAATGATCAATGCAGCTCATAGCGTGATCGCCGCAGTTTGCGAAAATGGTAGAGTTGTCTTGGAAAATTCGTACCTGCGTCGGCAGCCCGTGTGTGTCACAATTTCGGAAACACCTTTGCCAATCGAGCGTTGCCGCTCTATCTCTTTGCGAAGAGAAGATGAAGCGCCTCGTAAGCAGCCGTTTCGGCGTCCGCAATGGCCTTGAGCGTAGCCCAGAAGCTGATCGAATCCCACCGTG
>NZ_JBPFDU010000029.1:0-111857 GCF_051062815.1 Methylocystis sp.
CTGATCTCCGTCGCCATCGTCGTCGTGCTGCAGGCCATCTTCACTTACGCGCCCTTTATGCAGGCGTTGTTCAACACCCCGCCGCTCGACC
This sequence comes from Methylocystis sp., assembly GCF_051062815.1. Lineage (GTDB taxonomy): Bacteria > Pseudomonadota > Alphaproteobacteria > Rhizobiales > Beijerinckiaceae > Methylocystis. The sequence goes on from NZ_JBPFDU010000029.1 coordinate 92, forward strand.
CGGAGATGTGGTGGCATATCGCCGGCGCGAGCGTCGTGCTGTTTCTGCTCGTCGAGGTGGAGAAGGCCATTTTCCGGCGGCCCGCCAAGGCTCCTGCGCTTCGTGGCGTTCCCGCGGCGCCGGCGGCTGGCGCGGCCGCTGTCGTGGCGCCTGGCGATTGGGTCCGACCTGTCGTCGCCGGTCTATTGGGGCTGCTCATCATTGTCGTGAGCGGCGCGTTCTATCTTCACACGCGGGTTAGTCTCACGCGCGAGGAAGCGTCTGCTGGTCGAACGGTCGACGTCAGCGGCGTAATCGTCCCGGTCGCGCAGACGCCGATCAATGCGCCGGCGGCGGGCGTCGTCGCGACGCTCTCTTGCGACGTCGGCGCGCAAGTGGAGAAGGGCGAAACCTGCGCGACGCTTGCGCCATCTTCCTCCGACGAGGCTCTGGCGCGCGAGAAAAGCGCTCTGGCGGCCGCTGAGCGGCAATTGACACGGCGCGAGCGCGCGCAGGCGAGGGTGCAGGCGAATCTCGACAGACGGGAGGCGCGGTCAGGGCGTCGCGCGGCCAGCCGCAAGGCGCTGAGCGCGGCGCGTCGCGCTCTGGCGCGGGCGCGGGCGCAAGTCGAGCCCGCTGAAGCGGAAGTCGCTCTTCGCCGGGAGGCGGTGACGAAGGCGGAGGCGGGTCGAGTGGGCGCCGCGATTGTCGCGCCGGTCGCAGGTTTCGTCATAGAGCGAAGGGCTGCTGTCGGCGCGCGCGTTGAAACGGGCGCGCCGCTGTTCATGATCGGCGACGCCAAGATCGTTCGCTTTCATGCGAAGGCGGAGGGGGAGGGCGCCCTGGCGATCGCGCCGGGCGCAGAGGCGGTCGTGACAAGTGAGTCGGTCCCTGGCCGGACGTTTTCAGGAAAGGTGGCCGAGGCGCGCCGATCAGAATTGGGCGCGTCCGTCGACGTCGTCGTCGAGGTCAATAATCCCGAGCTGGCGCTTCGACCGGGAATGGCGGCTTCGGCGCGTATCGGAATCGAGGAGCGGGCGGCCGCATCAAGCGCCCTGTGAGCAGGCGCGGGCTGGAGACAATCCCGAGGCGGTCTCGCGCCCGCGCGGTTTTTTCGTCCAGCGCTCCGATCGTCTTGCGTTCGCCTGAGTTCGTTGCGGACATTCGGACATCAGAGCGGAATTACGGTGCTGCTAACAGATCCAGACCCAACCGCCGGGGATTGGACGCCAGCAGCGACCTACGCCATAGGGATACCAACGGCCTCCCCAGAAGCGGCCTCGTCCGCCGTGACCCCAGTGTCGGCCACGGTCCCAACGCCCGCCATGACGCCAGCCGCCGCCGCCGTGCCAGCCGCCGCGACCAGCGTCCCAGCCACCCCCACGGCGCATATCGCCGCCTCGACCCCCGTCGCCGCCTCGACCGCCGCCTCTGTGATCGCCGGGCCCAGCCTGCGTAGCCGATGGCAAAGCAAGCGCGCTTGCCAGTGCGAGGACTAGGGATAACTTGCGTAGCATAGCTGCCTCCGTTTCAGACCTGAAGCAGAGCGCCATGAACGCTCCCTTCGTTCTGCGGGATGAAGCGAACTAACTACGTCACCAGCTGTGGGCGGCAATAACGAGCGCCTTTTTTTATCCCTGGCCTATCCTTATCCAGGCGCCGCTTTTTTCGCGGAATCAAGACCGCCTGGCAGGCCAGGCAGGACTCGAAACTGCAACCAGACCGTTATGAGCGGCGGAACATGGATAGACTAGACTGCCCGAATTCCGGGTGGCATCTGGCGGATTCTGTGGCTCCCCTGCATTCAGAGCCAAACTCAGCATGTCACTGAGTTGAGCTGTCCAAAAATCATCGCGATTTAGTTAGCTGACGAGGCGAACGCGAGGCATAAATAGGCGTTGGCGGCCAAATCAATTAGATAATTCATCCGTGGTGCCCCTGGCCGGAGACCAACCAGTTAGATAACGAACTGAATTAAAGCAGAATAATAAATCTGTGGATTGCCTGATACCAACGCGACTACCAACGTCCGCAAGTCACTATGCCGGTTCGGCTCCGAATTTAAGGTCGAGTGTGGGGGGTCTGCGAAAGTTTTCCGGTCATTTTTTCGAGGGCGTCGCCAATAGGGCAAGTCCTATTTTTCTGAGCATAAAATTGTGAATTCAATCTATTAGGGTTTGACGCTCCTAACCTGCAATCAAATAGGAGATATCCTACAGCCTTGCGCTTTTATTCTTGTGCGCTCAATTTCGTCGTCATGTATCAACCGGCGCACGAGGCCAGATCATGCGTGAAAAAATCTCCACGATCACGACTGCGGATCGATTCGAGTATGGTGAATTTTCGCTCAAGGAAATTTGCCAGCTCAAGAACGTCTGTCTGACGAGGGTTTACAACGACATCAACAGCGGTCTGTTGCCGGTCGTGAAGCGCGGCCGGAGCACGCGCGTTCTTGGTCGTGACGCTCGTAACTACGTGCCCGGCGAGGGAGTCGCCGGAGAGGCGGCGCGCGTCGCGCCGGCGGCCGAGTCTGCGCCGCAAAAGAAGCGCGGTCGCCCGCGCAAAGTCGAGACTGTCGCTGCCGCGTGATCTTTTCGGCGAGCGCGTACTGCGCGCTCTGCGAAGCGATCGCTTCCCCTGCCACGGGACCTGCCACGGAGAAAACCATGAACAATCGTGAGAGAAAAAATGCACGCACAAGAAACAGCGGGCGACCGCTGCGTTAGAAATGAAAAAGCCGCCCGGGCGAGGGCGACTTTTCCAGAAGATAGAGATCGCCGAGCGCTCAAACCCGACACCAACAAAATAGGATCGGCCCCACGCAGCGTCAACAACATTCGCCACGGCGCAGCTGCTCGCCGACTTGGTGATTTGCGCCGAGCCATGGCGCCCGAAACCGGCCGCGCTCGTTCGATGGGATATTGGGAAGTTTTCGGCTTCCTCGCCGCGAACGCGCTCACGCTCTTCAGGCCGGGTCGTTATTTTGAGCCGGGCCGAAAGGTGCCGCAGCGCTGGCCTGAAGCGACGGTCGAGACTGCTCTGGGCGCGAAGAATTCGCCAGCGCGCCTGGCCATACATGCGCAGGTAGATCGGCACGGGATCTATATCGGGGAGCGGATCCTGGACTCCATCGCTGAAGGCATGCGCGACGGCGAGCGCTGGACCGCAACGAATCGCTGCCTGGTAAGTCCACAAGAGGCGGCGCGGCGCCTTGGCGTCGATTATGAAGAACGCGAAGATCTCTGCCTTCGTTCGATCGGCGCCGTCGACTCGACTCCAGAAGTCATTCGGGCGCAGGCCCGCGATAAGAAACTCGAACGCGATCGGGCACAAAAAGAAACAATGCGTCGGGCGGGCGGCGCTCAGCCTCGAGAAGAATACGAGCGGAATTCAGCCTCGAGAACTCGTCCATGGGAAGCCCTCGGCATTTCCCGTCGGACCTATTACCGGCGCTTGAAAGAGGCCGACGGTCGTGATGGCACAAGTCCGTCGCTCCACAATAAAGAACCCTACGGGTTCTTAGATAATTCTCCTGGCGACGGACTTGTGCCACGCCCTACGCCAACGGATGATTTTTCGATCGATCGAAGATCCTCTCAAGCGATCGGCCATCCTTCTTCGCTCGGAAATTCGAGCGATAGCGAGAAAACCTCTCAGCTCGCGGCCCTTGCGCAGAATATTGCGCAGCGCTTGTCAGCGCCTGGCGGCGCTGATTGTGGGCGGCCCAACCTGTCGCTATCCGAGCTCGCGCTGCTGGCGCTCTATATGCGCGAACGATCTTCCGGACGGATCCGGGAGGCCGCACGATGAGCAAGCCTCGTCAGACCCGCGAGGAATATCTCGCGCGCTCGCTTTCTCGCTGTCGCCCATGGGAGGAAGAAGGCGTTTCGCGTCGGAGCTGGTATCGCCGGCGTGGCACAAGTGCCGCGGATCCGCAGCATGCCGCTGGCACAAGTCCGAGCCAGACCGACGCAGCTGACGCAGACGATGGCACAAGTGCACGCCTCGATGAAGCACGCGCCGGCGTCGAAGCGCTCTACAAGGAAATGGAGGCCGAGCGAGAGCGCCGCGCGAATTGGTGGAAAGCGCCTCTCGACGACCAGCCCGATTCGCTCGTGATGCGGAATATCGTCCGCGACGAAACGGTCACAATCGGCCTCGACGGCGACCGGAGGCGGGAGAGGAAGCGGCCGAGCCCGACGCCCCGGATGTGGTACGACGATAGCCCCTTGGGGTTTTAGGCTCCCGGGGCCCAAAACCCCGGCGGGGAATTTCTCGCCAGCTGGCGGAAAAATCAAAAGAGGCCGCCGCTCTCGTTGGCGTCTCGGGGATTTTTGGAGCGCGCGGGACCAAAAATCTGCCTTTGCTGATTTTCGGCTCCGCGTGATCCGAAAATGAAAAGGACTCGCCGAATTTTGGCGCGCGCGGGTCCAAAAATCAGATGCGACGGAGAATGGGTTGGGCATGCAAAGGCAGATCGCGCAGCTACAGAGTAAGCGACAAGGAAGTTGCGGGGCGCTTCAGCGCCGCTGGGGAGCCGTATATAGCCAATGCGCATCACGGCTCTCGCTGCGGTGATTACGCTATCGCAGCGACCAGAAAAGACCACCAGGTCAGGCGGCAAACACCAATCAACCGGGACTTCAAACAGACCGAGGAACAAGACCCATCAAAGCGCGCCGAGAACATCGAAAAAGCCCATGCGCCTCTTTCACGCGCGCGACGGGAAAATTTCGACCACGCGCAGCGGCGGCGCAAAAAAGCCCGCCGGTGAGGGCGGGCCTTTCGAGGTCGGAGGCGATCAGGCGGCGTCTCGGGCCCGCTGAATCAGCCGGCGGGCGACGCCAAGCTCTTTGGCCAGCGAATAGACTGTGGCGCCCTTCGCCAGGCGGGCGCGGATTTCGGCGCGCTGCGCATCGGTGAGCCTTGCGGGACGTCCCGGCGCCTTGCCCTCGGCCCTTGCCCGCTCCATTCCGGCTGCAGTGCGCTCGCGCAAGAGATCGCGCTCAAATTCTGCGACGGCGCTCAGGACTCCCATCACCATCTTGCCGGCGGCTGAGGTCAAATCGGCGCCGCCCAGGGCCAGACAATGGACACGGACGCCGCGCTCGGCGAGGGCGTCAACGGTCTGCCTCACGTCGATGACGTTTCTGCCCAAACGGTCCAGCTTGGTCACAACGAGGACGTCGCCGGCCTCCAGTCGGTCGAGAAGCTTGGCGAATCCCGGCCGCTGAGCGGCCTGAACGCCGCCGCTGATCGTCTCTTCGACAACGCGGCGCCGATCGATGGAAAAACCGGCGGCTTCGATCTCCCGGATCTGGTTCTCGGTGGTCTGATCGACGGTCGAAACTCTGCAATAAGCGAAAACCCGTGACACGGCTCTCTCCATATGTGCGAATATGGCAGACATTAGCGCACATATGCGCAAAACATGCAATCGCTACTTTTGCACAGGTGTATTTTTAGCCTGTGCGAATACGAACGTTTTTGCACCCATTCAAATCTGGGCGTCACCCGCCTCATTTCGTTCCTGCGCCGTTCTTGCCAAGCTTCGATGTGAGGCGTATTCACATTGAAAGTGATTCGCGCGGCGTCCGCGCACAGTTTGAGCGGCAATGTCAATGACGAAGTCCGCAGCTCGCCCGAAAAGGGCTTCCGGCAAGAGCGGCCGCACATTCCGGCCGGACCGGCTGCCCGGCCTCGATCTTCGTTCCGCCGCCGGCCAACTATATGCCCGCCACTTCCGTGACCTTGCCCGTGAGTTCCCGGAAGGCGATCATGCCGCCATTCGCGACCTGGCCGCGCTCGCCGCGCAGCTTGATCAGGCGCAAGGCGAGGCCATCGGCTCTGACGATCCAAAGATGCGCGTCCGCGCCCGGAGCGATGCGCTGCGCCTGAGCCGGCTTGTCGCCAAGAAGCGAGCGGTCCTGAGCGCCGCCGGTCCGGCGCCTAAGACCGCGCTCGACGATATCCTGGCGCGTCACCAGGAGCAGGCATGAAGCCGCTGCTCAGCCTTCGCGCCGCGCTTGAGGATCCGCACCTCCTCGGGCCCGTCATGGGCGGCGACAGCCGGGAGCCGATGCGGGCGCTGTTGCTGGCCTCGCAGGGCGAGGAGCTGACGGCGTCCGAGCTTTCGCACTTCCATCGCCTGACAGGCCGCGAGACATCGCCCACGGAGCGCGTCGAAGAGGCGCTGATCATCGCTGGCCGCAGAGCCGGCAAATCATCGGGCGTCGCGGCTTTGGCCGTCTATGCGGCTGCGCTGTGCGACTATTCTGACAGGCTGCAGGCCGGCGAGCGCGGTGTCGTGCTCATCACCGCCGAAAACACCAAGCAAGCCCGCGTGATCTTGGGCTACATCGCCGGCGTGTTCGACGGAAACGCGGCGCTCCGCAGCCTCATCACGAATCGCACGTCGAGCTCGCTAAGCCTGTCCAATCAAATCGACGTCGAGGTCAGGGCTTGCGACTTCCGCAGCTTACGCGGGCTCACGCTCGTCATGGCGATCGCCGACGAAATCAGCTTCTGGCGCGATGACAGCGGCGGCTCGAGCAATCCTGACACGGAGGTCATCGAATCCATCCGGCCAGGCCTGGCGACGGCGTCGGGCCAGCTCGTGGCCATCACGTCGCCGTATAGCAGGCGCGGCTACGCCTTCACCACCTTCTCACGACATCACGGCAAGGACGGCGATCCGCGCATCCTTGTCGCGAAAGGCGCTACGCGCGATTTCAACTCGACGATTCCGCAGTCCGTCATCGACCGCGCGTATGAGCGCGATCCCCAGGTCGCGGCGTCTGAGTGGGGCGGCGAGTTTCGAAGCGACCTCGAGCAATTCGTGCGCCGCGAAGTCGTCATCGCGTGCACGGTGCCGAACCGCTTCGAGCTGCCGCGCGCAGCCGGTGTCCGTTACGCCGGTTTCACGGATCCTTCTGGCGGCAGCGCGGACAGTTTCACACTGGCCATCGGCCATGCCGAGGGCGACCTTGTCGTCATCGACGCGCTGAGGGAGCGGCGGCCGCCCTTTAATCCATCCGACGTCGTCGCCGAATATGCCGATTTGCTGAAGAGTTACGGCGTGAGCCGAATCGAGGGCGACAACTACGCCGGCCAGTGGCCGAAAGAGCAGTTCCGCAAGCGCGGCATCAACTATGAGCCGTGCGGCCGGCCAAAGAGCACACTCTACCTCGAGCTGTTGCCTCGGTTGAACGGCGGACGGGTCGAGCTCCTCGATCACCCGCGCATGGCGGCGCAGCTGATCGCCCTGGAGAGACGAACAAGCAGAAGCGGAAAAGATAGCGTCGACCATCCCGCCGGCGCCGGAGCCCGCGACGACATCATCAACTCAGTCGCCGGAGTCGTCGCGATGGCCGGTTCCCCGGCCACGGCGCCGACGGCGTTCAGCATGCCGTTCAGGTGGGGGTGATGATGCAAAAAACACCGGCAACTGTCGCGACGCCGAGTGCCGAAGTCGAGGCGATGCAGGATGACATCGGACTGATCGTCGATGTTCGTGCTGGCCTCAAAGCCATGCGCGCAAAGGCTGGCGTTTACCTCCCGCGTTACGCCGCGGAAGACGATGCTGAGTGGCGCCGACGCGTGGCGTGCTCGCCGTGGCGCGGGGAGTTCAGCGATGTTTTGCTGACCTTGGCCTCGAAGCCCTTCTCTCGCGCGGTCGGTTTCGCCGAAGGCGCGCCGGAGCCGATTTTAAGGTTCGCCGATGACGTCGACGCGCGCGGGAACTGCCTTCACGTGTTCGCGCGCAAGCTCTTCCGCGACGCGCTGGCGAACGGCGTCTCGCTGATCTTGGTCGACTACCCGCCGAACGGCGCGCGCACGCTTGCCGATGAGAAGCGGCTCGGTTTGAGGCCTTACTGGTCACATTATCCAGCCGAGACAATCATCGCGTGCCGGACCGAACGCATCGGCGGCCGCGAACGCATCGTCCACCTGCGCTTGCGTGAATGCGTGACAGAACCGGATGGCCAATGGGGCGAGACGCAGATCGAACAGGTCCGCGTGCTGGAGCCTGGGACCTGGCAGACCTGGCGAAAGGAACAATCGCCGAATGGGGTTGCAGAAGATTGGGCACTCTTCGAAGAGGGGACGACTGAACCGTCCGACGACGGCGTTAAGGCGGTGCCGCTCTTCCTTGGCGAGCGCATGGGCGCGATCCGCGCGCGGCCGCCGCTGCGCGACCTCGCCGACATGCAGGTCGAACTGTTCAGAGCTCTCAGCCGTCAGGAAGAAATTTTGACGTACGCCGGCTCGCCGATGCTTTCCGCGAGCGGCGTCGAGCGCCCGCAAGATGCGAGCGAAATGGCGGTCGGCCCCAAGGTGTGCCTTTTCGCGCCGCCTGGTCCGGACGGCCGAAACGGCTCCTACTCCTACATCCAACCCGACGCCCGGAATCTGAAGGAAATCCGCGAGCACGTCGCTTCGATCATCGAAAACATGCAGCGACTCGGCATGGCGCCGACGATCGAGCGCGATGGCGATGTTTCAGCAACGGAATTCGCGATCGCGTCGGCTAAGGCGCACAGCGCTTTGCAGAGCTGGGCTTTGAATTTGAAGGACGCGCTCGAGCAGGCCTTCACGTTCACGGTGCCCTGGATGAATCATGACGATCGGAGAGCGATCGGCGCCTGGCCGATAGCCGTCGACGTCCATACCGACTTCTCCGCCGACATCATGGCGGCGGCCGAGGCCAGCGTCATCCTCAACGCCGAGAAGGAGCGCGTGATCTCCAAGCAGACGGCGCGCGATGAGCTCGCGCGGCGCGGGATGCTGGGACCGAATTTTGACCCTGTTGAAGAAGATCGCCGCCTTGCGGCCGCAGAAAGGAACGAGACGTGACTTTGGAAGAATTGATCAATGCCCGCTCCATCGCCGGCTCGACTTATGCCGCGGCAATCGAGGCGCTACATGTCGCCTATGTCAATCTCGCCGCTATCGATCAGGCGCTGATGAACGGCGGCATCGGCCATGACGGCGCGCCGGACGTGCGGACCTTCGCCGAACTGCCGCAGCATCAGGAAGCGTTCGCGCACCCTGTCTTCGCGCCACGCGGAGAGGGGGTGTGTTGGCGCAGCGAAATCACGTCACGTCGCGACGAAATCTTGAAAGGATTCGAGCAATGACCCCGAGTGAACTCCGCATCAAGAACTTCCTCAAACGCGTCCCGCCGAACGCGCCGCCGGCGGTCGCGAGGAATGTCGAAACAGCGCTCAAGCTCGCCGATCGATTCAGCGAGAAGGCAGCGGAGATCCGCAGCAACCAGAAACTATCCGCCCAGGGCAAGCGAGAAGAGCTGGTAGTCGTCGCCTCCAAGGGCTTCGCCGCGCACTACAGCCAGCTCCGCAAGGAAGTTGACAAGGCGCTCGCCGGCATTGCTGGCGAGATCGGCGGCCTGAAGAAAAGGGCGGTTGAGTTGCTCTCGGACGGCTTTAGCGCAGAGCTGCGTCGGGAGGCCCGCGGCCGGCTTCACATGCTCACACCAAACGATCGTCGCCGGCTTGCGCTAGAGACCGACGATCGGCTGCTCCAAGCGGCCATTCTAGAAGTCTCGCCGTTCCTCGCCGGACTGGATCCCGATATCCACGCTGCGGTCGAGCAGCGCATTGTGGAGAGCATGTTTTCGGAGCGCCTTGCCCAATTGGAGATCGAGCATAACGCGTGGGAAAACGCCAGCGCGGCTTGCACAGTCGCGGCGGACGAAATCGCGAGAGAGGTAGGCGTCACCAGGGAAGGTTTCGGAAAGCTCGCAAGGCCAGAGGCAGCATAAGGTTCGCGCCACCTGAGCTGCACAGGCCGCGCGTGGCGGCGGCGGGTTTCTCCCACACCCGTCGCCGCCCAAGGCAAAGGGATGCTGCGATGGATCCGCTTCAACAGGCAAAGCGCTTTCTTCTTTCCCATGAGTCGTCTCAGGTCATCGATGATCTGGCCTTAAAGCTCGCCGGCAAGCCCATTGAAGAAAAGCGCGCCGAGATCACATCAGCTGCGGAGGACTTCGCCGCCGAGCTTCATCGCCAGGGCGCCTCGCTGGAATTCATTCGCGCCTGTCGGGTGACGTTCGAGGTCTTGTTGTTGGAAAAAATCGAAGTCGCCGAAGCGGGAGGGAGGGAGCCTTGCCGATCACACTGAACGAATTTGCAAACATGCTCATGGACGCCGCGCGCGTGAGCGAGGCTGAAGGCGAAGGGATCACACGCGCGTGCAAACTCGTCGCGCGCAAGGCTCGCGGGATGATCGGAGTAGACCAGCCTTTCTGGCCGCCGCTCGCCGAGTCGACGATCGAAGATAAGGCGCGCCAGGGCTACAAGGTTCCGGCGCCGCTGTTGCGAGAAGGCGACTTAAAGAGGTCGATCAAAGTGGATGCGCCATATCGAAACGGCGAGGAAGTCTTCGGGTATGTTTACTCGGACTCGCCGATCGCACGCTATCAGGAACTCGGGACGGTCAAAATCCCGCCGCGCCCGTTCCTGTCGACGGCGGCAATGGCCTGCGAGCCGCAAGTGCACCAAATATTGGCTGCGTCATTCTTCAAAGCGCGATTTGACCGATGGCATCTCATCTCGCATATCCTTCACAAGGCCTGGGACGACGCCAAAGAGCTTGCCGAAATGGACGAAGACGAAAAGCAATGATGTGCATGATCGTCACCATCCTCGCACTCGCCGCCGCGCCCGCGTTCGCTGGCGATTGCAGATACGGCAACTACGCCGGCCAATCGGTCGTCACCTGCGATAACGGCGATGTCGAATCGCGCGGCCCTCGCGGTTCCCGCTCCTACGGAATCCGCAACGGCGGGTTCGATCGATATCCAGGCTACGCGCCGCCGCCGTGGGCGCTGGGGAGGCGAGAAGCGAGATAGCGCTATCAGGCTAGCTCTAGCTGAGTCGACGCGCCCAGCGCCTTGTCACGCTTGCTCTCGCCGGATCAGCGGATATGGTGTGCGCCTCGCCTGTCGGATCGGCAGGCATGTTCTGTCCCCTTTGCCCGCGGCTTCACGGTCGCGGGTTCTTTTTGCAAACCGTTGCGGCGACATGCCTAATTGAATCTTGGAGCGCATGCGCCCAAAGATCCGCGCATGATCCGCGTTCCGATCGCTAACGCCGTGATCGCATCCATCGTCGTCGCCGAGATTCTGGGCGGCATGATGCTGCTGATTCAGATTCACCGCTGAGGTGAGCGCGGGCTCGAGCATCCGATCGTTCTGGACAAAGAAGGCCGAGTCCTCGACGGCCGTAACCGCCTCGCCGCGTGCAGGCTCGCCGGGGTCGAGCCCAGCTTCACGACTTACGAAGGCGCCGACCCGGACGGCTATGCGCTGGAGGTCAACGTCAATCGCCGGCACATGAGCAAAGGTGCGCGCGCGATGGCCGTCGCGATGGCCTATCCCGAGCCAGAGAAGGGCGGGCGCGGCAAGAAAGCGTTGAATAATTCAACGGTTTTGGGCTTCGATAAAGCGCTGCTTTCAAACGCCCGCTTCGTGCTCCGCGTGACTCCCACCGTCGCGCAATCGGTGATCGCCGGGGAGAAGCCGCTTGCCGTCGCCTATGACGAGGCGAAGGTGATCGAGTCCGAGCGCGCCGAGTTCACGCGCAAGCTGATGCGCTTGAAATCGAAGCGCTGGCGAAGCGGCGCCTTGCCGATGAGTACGATGCCGCCCAGGATCGGGGGGAGGTTCAGTCGCAGGGCGGGGATAGAACCAAACTTCCAGAAGAGAAGTTTGCTCCGGCGACAGCCTCCGACCTCGGCCTCACCCACAAGGAAATCCACGAGGCCCGTCAGATCCGCGACGCCGAGCGCCAGGCTTGCGAAATTCGTCTGCGCGCCGAGCGCCGCGCCGGCGAGCTGCTGAAGGACTTGGAGAAGGCGGTCGGCGGGAGGCCGTCGAAAACTAAGGGGGGCGTCACCCCTAGTTTCCCAACGAAGAAACAGCAAATTGAGCAGGCTGGTTTGACGCATGATCAGGCCAAGACGTTTCAGCGCCTCGCGTCTGTCCCGCAAGAAACCTTCGAGCAAGAGCTCGCAAAATCAAGTAATAGTGCAGTGCAATTCCATATTCAAAAGTAGGATGGCTGCTTAAACAAAGTAGGATCGTTCCTACTTTCTCGCTTTTTCTTGACAATCTTTGAAGCGAGGGCATGCTTTGGGGCGGGCGGCCACGGCGCAGCAACGCCAGGACCGCCCTGATCAACGCAAGAATGGAGCTCGCGATGACCGTTCAGGATATTAGCACACGCCCCGAACTCGGTGCCGGGGCGCTCAGTTACATAGAGCTTCTACCGATCGCACAGAGGCTGCTCAGGCGTCGCAGGTTCAACGAAGCGTCAAAGATCTTGCTGCTCGCGGCGGACACAATGGTCGGGCATCCGGAACGCGACCACGTCCTTCATTGGGCCCGAGCGGCCCGCGTGAAGGCTGTCCTTCGAACCGAAGCCCGCGATCAGATCCGACTTGACCTGCCGCCAACACCGCTAAGTCGGACTCAACATTGAAAGGGCCTGACCGCTCCGCCATCATGCGCAACGCCCACAAGCGCTTCCGAGACGGCAAGCGCCTCGGGCTCCAATGGAGCTTTGGGCGCTGTTGGGCGGCGGCGAAGGAACGGCGCAAGGCTCAGGCCTTACGACTTGCGGCGTAAGATGCGCGTGCTACTCTGAGGACAGATTGACGGCCACGGCCCCCAAGCCCTTGGCCGTCACAGAGACGCCCCGACCACGGATGAACTGGCGGGGCGTTTTTGCGTTTTCGCCCTTGTCGTGACGAATCCCACGGCCTATCTTGATCACGGTCGCGCGAGCGGCATCCCGCGCCGGGAGCGATAGGGTCCAGAGACGAGCGCTCTTTCGAGCCAGTGTCCAGCGACGGAATCCAGGCAAAGTCGGGCCGCGACCTTCCTCACATCACAGTCGAAATGCGCCCGCTTGGGCGCGAGGAAGGTCACGCATGTCCATCGAAATCAGAGACCAGGCGGCGATCGCGCGTCAGCTTCAGGACGACGCCCGGTTGCTCGCCAAGTACGAAGGGCGAACCTTTCGCGCTTTCGTAAAAGTTCGCGGGAAAGATGCATGGCGGCCCAACCCATTGTCTGAGCGCCTCCGCGAGGCGCGGAAGCGGTTGGAGGATGCGAAAAGTGCCGGCGTCACGATAATTCTTCGCTGTAAAGTAGAGCGCCCCACGGCCGCGCTTAGCTGATAAACGGAAAACGAAGACAAGCTGCAGCGTGTCATTTGTGCGCCGCTGTTCGCAGAATGGATCAGCGGCGGCTTACCAAGTGGCTGCGGCGCGATACATAAGAGTTTTCGCCCTAGGTGGGGCGAAGAGGAAGATATGGGGAGGAATGCCCATGCATAAATTCTTTGGAGGGGCGGTGGGCGCGTTGTTGATGTTTGGCTTAGGAGCGAGTGCTCATGCAGCCCCAGTGCCAAATTCTCAGGGCGGCGCAATCTCCAACTCGAACCTTGTCCTTGCGGCTCAGAAAGAACGTCAAGACCGTCAGGGCGAGCGCCAGGATACCCGTAGCGGGCGCCAGGGCGAGCGTGAACAACGCCGCGACGATCGTCGCTAAGCGCCGAAGTTAGCGAATGACGATAATGTAGCCGGAAACACCTCGTGGCATTTTCGGCTACGTTTCTTTCTGGTCGAAGGCGTAGCCTATGGAGAGGCGCGCGACGCGTCGCTCATGCACGTCCCTGCGTCTCCAGCCCGGCCGGCGACGACCAGGCTTTCTTATGCGCTGGAGCCGCAGGTCGTCAGCGTCCGCGCGATCGTCTGCGCAACGGCCTTGGCGTCGACGCTGGAGAGGCGGTTGACGAGCCCGCGGCGGCTCGGATCTTCCTCGAAATAGACGTAGGCCAGGGCGACCCCGCCGGCATCTTCGACAACGAAGGACTCGGCGGCCTTGCGGATCCGGAGGGGAAGGGCGTAGGGGGGGCGGGCGTCATTCCGGTTCCTTGACTCTTACGTCACTCCCTCCCAAGCGGCGAGCGCGGCTTCACAAAGCCAAAGGACGTCGAGGATCTTGCCCTTGAACTCCATCCGAACTACCTCGGGCGCATCAGAAAAGGTTTCTCCGTCGCTGAAATAAGTCCCATCTGAGAAAGCTGCGCCTAGTCCCGTCTGAAAGTGTTGAGCCGCCAAGCCCTTGCCAGGTCCATCCTTTAATCGGAGATGTTTGCTCGTGTTCGCTATGTCCGCGAGCGCTTGCAGTCTCGGAAAGGTGACCTCGAGCTCCTTCCAAATGATCGGATGTTTCTGATTTCGGTTCACCGCCAGGCAGTCCACAAAATGATACAGAGCCGCCGCCGAGATCCATGCTCGCCTTATCGACGAAGGTTCGGCCCTAAAATCTTCGAAGCTTGGTCGACAGATCGTGTCGAGATATTCGCGTGGGGTCATTTGTGGCGCATCCCTTGGCAAGCGTTGGCCGACCTCATCTCGTCACACCTGTCGGCCCACCACGCCATCATGCGCACGCGCTCGTCCCAATAGTCGGCGCGGGCATAGGCCCGGCGGACATTGTTGCTCTCGACATGCGCGAGCTGGCGTTCGATCGCGTCGACGCTCCACAGGCCCGACTCGTTCAACATTGAGCAGGCAGTCGCCCGGAATCCGTGGGCGGTGACCTCTTCCTTGGCGTAGCCGAGCCGCCGGAGCGCCGCGTTGAAGGTGTTTTCCGAGATCGGGCGCTCCGCGCTCCGCTGGCCGGGGAAGAGCTGGGGCCCGCGGCCCAGCGAGATAGATCTGAGCTCCTCGAGCAAGGTCACCACCTGCGGCGCCAGCGGGACGCGATGCGCGCGCTTCATCTTCATCCTGCCCGCGGGGATGGACCAGACCGCCTTTTCGAGATCGAATTCGCTCCAGTCCGCGTTGCGGAGTTCTCCAGACCGCACGAAGGTCAAGGCGAGCAGCTGAAGGGCGATCCTGGTTTCCGGCTGACCTTGGTAGCCATCAATCGCGCGGAGCAGCGTGCCGAAAGGCTGGGCGTCGACGAACGCCGCCCTGTGCCTCACCTTCGGCGCGATCAGCGCGCCCTTGAGAGCTATCGTGGGGTCGTTCTCCGCCCGGTCTGTCGCGATCGCATATCGGAAGACTTCGCTCAGCACTGCCCGCAGGCGCCGAGCGGTCTCATGCTGGCCACGGGTTTCGACGGTTCGCAGAACAGCCAACACCTCGCGTGGACTCAGATCGCTGATCTGGCGCGCGCCGATCGAGGGCAGGGCGATGCTGATAAGCCATTGAAGCTTGGCGAGCGTCTTCCGGGCCTTTCCTTCCGTCGCCTTCTTCTGGAGAAATTCATCGGCGATCGCCTCGAACGTCGTGGCCGAGGACATGGCCTGGGCGGCCCTGCGGAGCCTTTTGGCGAGCATCGGGTCGCGACCCTGCGCAAGTAGCTGCTTGGCCTTGTCGCGAGCCTCTCGCGCGGCTTTGAGCCCTACGTCGGGGTAGACGCCGATCGCATAGACCTTTTGCTTCCCATCGAAGCGATAGGCGTAGCGCCAATAGCGCTTCTTCTCCGGCGTGATCCAAAGCTGGAGTCCGGCGCCATCTGAGAGCTTGATCAGCTTCTCTCCGGGCTTCGCGTTCCTGATCTGGAGTTCGGTGAGCGGCATGTTGGTATCCATGGTGGTGGTATCGTCACCATACCAGCAAACCTACCAACGGATTTTTGGGCTACCAACGCTCTTTCGTGAATGTAGGTGAAACGGAAATAGGACGCATCCTATTGTTTTGGAGGATTTAATGGAGGCTTGCGAAGGTCGGCGAAATAACCGTTGGTGCCCCTGGCCGGAGTCGAACCAGCACTCCTTGCGGAACTCGATTTTGAGTCGAGCGCGTCTACCAATTCCGCCACAGGGGCCCGGCCGGCGGGAAGCCGGCGAAGCGGCGCGGATATTAGCCGCGCCTCGGCGCCCGTCAACCCGAGAAACTTCTTTCTTCAACGCTTACGTGCTATGCGCGGGCAGCGCGCCGCGCCAACCCCGGGAACAGATGAAAAAGCTCTACGACTGGACCATGTCGCTCGCCGCGAGCCGGCATGCGCCCCTGGCGCTTGGCGCGATCGCTTTTGCCGAGAGCTCCTTCTTCCCGGTGCCGCCCGACGTGATCCTCGTGCCGATGACGCTCGCCGAGCCGAAGAAGGCCTGGTATTTCGCTGGCATCTGCACGATCGCCTCGGTCGCGGGCGGGGCGCTCGGCTACGCCTTCGGCGCGCTCTTCTATGACACGATCGGTCAGTGGCTGATCAATCTCTACGGCTACGGCGAGAAGATGGAGGCGCTGCGCGCCTTCTACGCGCAGTGGGGGGCGATCTTCATTCTGGTCAAGGGCTTCACGCCCATTCCCTTTAAGCTCGTGACCATCGTCTCGGGGCTTCTCGCCTATAATTTCCCGCTGTTCATCGTATTGTCGATGGTGACGCGGGGCGCGCGGTTTTTCGTGCTGGCTGCGGCGATCAATCGCTTTGGCGATCCGATTCGCTCGAAGCTCGAGAGCCACTTCGGACTTTTCATCGCGTCGCTGGCGGTGATCGTCGTCGCCGGCTTCGCGCTTGCGGCGAAAATGTTTTAAGCGTGCGAGTCTGTCGAATGGAGTGGCGCAGCGTCGTTCATTGCGTCGTCGAGCCGCGCAACGCATCGCTTCTCATCCTCGCCGCCGCCGTTGCGGCGATCGGCGGCGCCTGGGCTTATGAGTCGCTCGGCTATCTGCCGTGCGAACTCTGTTACAAGGAGCGCGTTCCCTATTACGCGGCTTTCGTGCTCGCGCCGCTCGCCGCCTTCGCCGCGCAGACGGGGCGGAGGGGAATGGCCCGCGCGGCCTTCCTGCTGATGGCGCTGCTCTTCGCCGGCGACGCCATGCTTTCGATCTATCATTCGGGCGTCGAGTGGAAGATTTTCGCCGGGCCGTCCGACTGCTCGGGGCCGCTGTCGACCGCGCCGTCGGTCGCCGATTTCATGAAGCAGCTTCAATCGGTGAAGGTCGTGCGCTGCGACGAGCCGAATCTATGGATTTTCGGCCTGACGCTGGCGAATTGGAACGTCGCGATTTCCGCGGCGCTGGCGGCGCTGGCGGGTTACGCTTACCGGTTTAACCGGCGCAAGTTCAACGCTGGCTCTCCTTCGCCATGACATGGCGCCGCAACACCTGATTGATTTCTGTCTGATAGCCTCTTCCCTCTGCATGGCGCTTGAACCAGTCCAATACGTCCGCATCGATGCGAATACTCACCGGCTGTTTGACGGGCTTGTAGAACGCGCCGCGACGAGCGAAAGCCCAGTTTTCGGCGGGCGCTTCAGGAATATCCTGCGTATCGATCTTGTCGTCAGACAAGGCGGCAAGCTTCTCAAGCTCGCAAAGCTCCTTGGGGCTAAACTCCTTCTTGCTCATAGCGCCTTCTCTCATGAGGCGTCGCCTTTCGCGCGCCGATGATCCGCACGCGCTCGCCTTCGTTTGCGTGGGGGTAGCAATGCACAACGACTAAAAGCGCCACTCCGCCAACAACTCCGATCGCATGCCAACGTTCTTCGCCATCCTCGAAACGGTCCGGGAGGATGACATGCAGGGGATCGTCCCAAACCCGTCGTGCAATTTCAAATGAAACGCCATGCTTGGCGACGTTTCGCCGCGCCTTGCTAGCGTCCCACTCGAATTCCACGCTCGATATCCCAATCCTGTATATACAATAATGTAAATCGGACAACAAGCGTGGCAGCACTCACCCCGCCGTCATCCTGGCGCTTGCCCGCAACTTTTCCGTCTCGCTCTTCAGCTGACCGCAGGCGGCGAGAATGTCGCGCCCGCGCGGCGTGCGCACGGGACTCGCGTAGCCGGCGTTGAAGACGATGTCGGAGAAGCGCTCGATCATCTCCCAGTCCGAACATTCGTAGGGCGCGCCCGGCCAGGGGTTAAAGGGTATGAGATTGATCTTCGCCGGCAGGCCTTTCAGGAGCCGCACCAGCTCCTTGGCGTCGGCGGGCGAGTCGTTCACGCCTTTCAGCATCACATATTCGAAGGTGATGCGCCTTGCGTTCGACGCGCCGGGATAGTCACGGCAGGCCTGCAACAGCTCCTTGATCGGATATTTCTTGTTGAGCGGCACAAGATCGTTGCGCAGCTCGTCGCGGACCGCATGCAGCGAAATCGCCAGCGCTGGCCCGCACTCCGCGCCCAGACGCTCAATCTGCGGCACGACGCCCGAGGTCGAGACGGTGATGCGGCGCTTTGACAGCGCCAGTCCGTCGCCGTCGGCCATGACCTCGACCGCCGCCATGACGCTGTCGAGATTGTAGAGCGGTTCGCCCATGCCCATGAAAACGATGTTGGAGACGGCGCGCACGCCTTCGCCCGCTGGCACCAGCCCGTCCGTCGATCGTTCGCGATCGGGAAAATCGCCGAGCCGCTGCCGGGCCACGAGCAATTGCCCGACAATCTCGGCGGTCGTCAGATTGCGCACAAGCCGCTGCGTGCCCGTGTGGCAGAAGCTGCAGTTCAAGGTGCAGCCGACCTGCGAGGAGACGCAAAGCGTTCCGCGGTCGCTTTCCGGGATATAGACGCATTCGACTTCGGCGCCCTTGTCGAAGGCGTCGACCGGCTGCAGCCGCAGCAGCCATTTGCGCGTGCCGTCGACGGAAATCCGCTCCTCGACGATCTCTGGCACGCGCAGCGCGAAGGCGTCCATGAGCTGGGCACGCATCGCCTTGGAGACATTCAGCATCTCGCCAAAGTCGCGCGCGCCGCGGAAATAGACCCAATGCCAGAGCTGCGACACACGCATGCGGATTTCGCGCTCCGGCAGGCCGAAGGCGCGCAAGGCGTCGGCGATCTCGGCGCGGGTCATTCCGGCGAGCGAAGGCTTAAGCGTCGACGTGGGCGCAGCGGAAAGATCGGATAGGCTCATGACGTCCTCGGAACAGCGTTCCTTATATCATGCCTTCGCGCAATTTTTTGAGAGGCCGCCGCTACGTCGTCGTTTGAGGGCGTCGTCCTTCCTTGATGTCGCCCTTCAAAAACGATAAACGCTGCGCGCTCACGCCCAAGAGGGCCGACGGAGCGACTCCCTTTGCATAGCGCCGCGCCAGACGCATCCGATCCTTCGCTCAAGGCGACGCGCCGGGAGTGGATCGGGCTCGCCGTCCTCGCTCTGCCCTGCCTGGTCTATGCGATGGACTTCACGGTGCTCAATCTCGCCATTCCGGCGCTGACGGCGGAGCTGCGGCCGAGCGCGTCGCAACTGCTGTGGATCATCGACGTCTACGGCTTCATGGTCGCCGGCTTCCTGATGATCATGGGCGGGCTCGGCGATCGCATCGGCCGGCGCAAGGTGCTGCTGCTGGGCGCCGCGGCGTTCGGCGCCGTATCGGTCCTGGCGGCTTTCTCGAAATCGGCGCAGATGCTGATTTTAGCGCGCGCCGCGCTCGGCGTTGCGGGAGCGACCCTCGCGCCGTCGACGCTGTCGCTCCTCGCCAACATGTTCCGCGATCCGTCGGAACGCACCTTTGCGGTCAGCATGTGGATTTCGAGCTTCTCCGCCGGCGCCATCATCGGGCCGCTCGTCGGCGGCGCGCTCATTCAGTCTTTCGGCTGGGGATCGGTCTTTCTCGCGGGCGTCCCGGTAATGGTCCTTCTGCTTATTCTTGGGCCGGTGCTTCTGCCGGAATATCGCGATCCCGACGCGGGCCGGCTGGATCTCGCCAGCGCGCTTCTGTCGCTCGCGGCGGTGCTGTCCTTCATTTACGGATTGAAGCGCGCCGCCGAGGCGGGCTTTGGCGTCGATTCAATCGGATCGATGGCGGCAGGCGTCGGACTCGCGCTCCTGTTCCTACGCCGACAGGCGCGGCTCGAAGATCCGTTGATCGATCTCGCGCTGTTTCGCTCGCGGTCGCTGAACACGGCGCTTTGCATCAACATGCTCGGCGTCTTCTTCATGTTCGGGTCGTTCATTCTGCTCGCACAGTATTTTCAGCTCGTTGCTGGTTTGACGCCGCTCGATGCGGGTCTGTGGTCGACGCCGTCGGCGATCGTCTTCATGATCGGCTCCTTCGCCACGCCCGCGCTGGCGCACCGCATCGCGCCCGTCAATCTTCTCGCCGGCGGCCTGATCGTCGCTGCGGCTGGATTCGTCGGCCTTGCGCTGGCCGGCGGATTCTACGGGGTGCTTCTTTCGTCTCTGCTTCTCGTCGGCTTCACGCCGGTGATCGCGCTGACGACGGAAATCATCGTCACATCGGCGCCGCCCGAGCGCGCGGGCGGGGCGTCAGCCTTGTCGGAAACGGCGATCGAACTTGGCGGCGCGCTCGGCATCGCCGCGCTCGGCAGTCTCGGCACACTGATCTATCGAGCCAAAATGGCCCACGTCGTCGCGGGGCTCCCGGCGGACGTCGCGCGGGCGGCCGGCGCGACGCTCGGCGGCGCGGCGGATGCGGTCAAATTCTTGCCGCCGGAGCAGGCCGAGCGGACGCTCTCCGCCGCGCGCGAAGCCTTCTGCGCCGGTTTTCAGGCGACCGCCTGGTTGGGCGCCTTGGGGCTTGTCGGCGCGGCGTTCGCGACGAAGATTGCGCTCAAGCAAGCGCGTCCTCCGCAAGGCACAGGCGAAAAGCCCAGTTCGGCCCCGGCGTAGCACGTCGTCCGTCATGCGCTTGTCACGGCGCGCGTCGAGCTTTAGCCTCCAGCGCATACTGTTGTTTTTTGCGCTTGGGGGATTTCATGAGACTCGCCTCATACAATGTTGAGAATCTTTTCGACCGCGCACGCGCCATGAATCTCAAGAGCCTTTCGCAAGGCAAGCCTATTCTCGAACGTTTCGCGGAACTGAATACGTTGTTGGCGCAGCCTTCGTACAGCGCCGCCGACAAGACGCGCATGGCGAAACTTGTCATTGAACTTGATTTGGAAAAATCCGACGTCGGCGATTTTGTCATTCTGCGGCGTAATAGGGGCGCACTGATCAAACGCCCCAAGTCGGGCGGCGTTCAGATAGTCGCGAGCGGGCGCGCCGATTGGGTCGGCTCGCTGGAGTTGCGCGACGAGCCCGTCGACGAACAGGCGATGCGGAATACGGCGCGGGTAATGAGAGATGTCGAGGCGGACGTTCTCGGCGTCGTCGAAGTCGAGAGCCGGCCGGTGCTGCGGGATTTCAACGCGGACGTCGTCGCTGCGCTCGGCGGCGAGGCATTCCGCCACGCGATGGTGATCGACGGCAACGATACGCGCGGCATCGACGTCGGCCTGTTGACGCGGCAGGGGTTTCCGATTGGCGTGCTGCGCAGCCATGTCGACGACATGTTGACCGAGCGGAATCCGATCTTTTCGCGTGACTGCGCCGAGTTCGAGGTGACGGCGCCGTCCGGCGCGCGCCTCCTGGTGATGCTCAATCACTTCAAGAGCAAGGGTTTCGGCTCGCAGCAATCATCCAACGCCAAACGTCGCGCGCAGGCGAAACGCGTCGCTGAAATCTACGACGAACGCGTCGCCATGGGGATCAAGAACATCGTCGTGATGGGCGACTTCAACGACACGCCGGACAGCGAACCTTTGAGTCCTCTTATCGAAGGGACGGATCTGAAGGACATTTTTTTGCATCCGAAATTTGACGACGGCGGTTTCCCAGGCACCTACGGCAGTTGCGCCGCGGACAACAAGATCGACTTCATTCTGCTGTCGCCGGCGCTGTTCGACAGGGTCACGAGCGGCGGCGTGTTTCGCAAAGGCATGTGGCCCGGCGCGCGGGCCAAACGCTGGGAGGCCTATCCGGAAGTCGCCCGCAAGGAGGACGCAGCGTCGGATCATGCCGCGATTTGGGTGGACATCGACCTTTAGAGCGCTGCCCGATCACATGGAATCATGTGATCGGGCAGCGCTCTAAATCAAAATATTGTAGCAGGTTCTCATCGAAAAAGTCTGTCAACTTTTTCGGAACCTGCTTTAGCGGGAGAGTCGCTCGATCAGCGCCATGGCGGCGGCCGGGTTGCGTTCCTTCGCGCCGCTGATGACGTATAGAAAGACGTCGCGGGGCGTCGCCGCCTTCTGTTGTGTTTCCGCAAAATAGTCGAGCCCGCTCGGAGTTGCGCCACTCGACCATTGTCGTGCGCGCTGCGCCCATTCGTCGAGAGCGGCGGCGTCATAACCCTTCGGCTCAGTCTCCAGCGTTCCCATGATGCGCGCATAGACGAAGGGCGCCGTCACGTCGGCGATGAGCGGATATTTTGCATCGCCGGCGACGGCGATGGCGACGCCATGTCGGCGCGCCAGTGCGACGAACTCGGCCGTCTTGAAGCTCTCATGGCGCGGCTCAATGGCGTGCGTCAGCGACCGTCCGCCGATGTTCCTCGGCAGGAGCGAAAGAAAGGCGTCGAAGAACGCCGCGTCGAATTTCTTCGTCGGGAGAAACTGCCATAAGATGGGTCCGAGCTTGTCTCCAAGCTCCATCACCCCGCTCTTAAAGAAGCGCTCGATCGATTCGCTCGCCTCCTTTGGCGTCTTGCGCATCACCGCGAAGCGCGGCGCCTTGACGCTGAAGATGAAACCTTCGGGCGTTTCGTCGCGCCATTTGGCGAAGCTCGCGGCGCTCTGCGTGCGATAGTAGGTGGCGTTAATTTCGATCGAGGTGAGGTTATGGCTCGCATATTCGAGTTCGCGCTTATGCGGCAGGCCGGCGGGGTAAAAGGATTCGCGCCAGGGCGCGTAATTCCAGCCCCCGACGCCGACATAGATGCGTCCCGTCTTTTGACTCATTTGCGCTGCAGCCTCGCGTGTCGACTGGCGAGGGCTTGAGACTTGCCCCCGCTGCGCCATTTCTAGCGGCGTCGTCGACAACATATTTGTCGTCGTCGCCGGCTGTCGATGGTTGAAGCTGCGGCTTCTCGTGTTTGCGGGGATTCGTTTGGGGAGGGGGCGCCATGGCGGCGAATTTTTTCGGGAGATTTCTATTCGCGTTGACAGCGATCGCGCTCGCGGCCTGCGATCGCGGCCCCGAAATACCGGAGAGCGCTGGGTACGGCCCCAATCCGACGCTGCCGGAGCCGCATCCGACCGGCGCCTTTCCATACGTGAATATCGCGCGCGCCGTGGGCTGGCCAAGCGCTGAAAAACCCACGCCCGCCGAGGGGCTGGGCGTTGAAGCTTTTGCGACGGGGCTCGATCATCCGCGCTGGCTTTACGAATTGCCAAACGGCGACATTCTTGTCGCGGAAACCGATGCGCCGGCGAAATCCGAAAATGAAGGCGGCGGCGGCGTTCGCGGCTTCTTCATGGGCCTTTATATGCGCCAGGCCGGGTCCGATAAGCCGAGCGCCAACCGCATCACGCTGCTGCGCGACGCAGACGGCGATGGCGTGGCCGAGACGAAGGAAGTCTTTTTGGAAAACCTGAATTCGCCCTTCGGCATGGCGCTGGTGGGCGATCAGCTTTATGTCGCCAACGCCGATTCGCTCGTGCGCTTTCCATATAAGGAAGGCGATACGCGCATCGAAGCGCCGCCCGAAAAGGTCGCGGATCTGCCGGCCGGACGCAATCATCACTGGACCAAGAGCCTTGTCGCCGATCCTGTGGGTTCGCGTCTCTACGTCGGCGTCGGGTCCAACTCCAATGCCGCCGAGAACGGCATGGAGGAAGAGCATAACCGCGCCGCCATTCTGGAGATCGATCCGGCGACCGGCGACACGCGGGTTTTCGCTTCGGGACTGCGCAATCCCGTCGGGATGGATTGGAATCCAGCGACAGGCGACCTCTGGGTCGCGGTGAACGAACGCGACGAGATTGGCGACAATCTCGTGCCCGACTACATGACGAAGGTCCAAGAGGGCGCCTTTTACGGCTGGCCCTACAGCTACTACGGACAGCATGTCGACGAGCGCGTGCAGCCGCAGGATCCGGAACTCGTCAAACAGGCGATCCGGCCGGATTATGCGCTCGGCTCGCATACCGCTTCGCTCGGATTCACCTTCGTCGGCGACGCGGACCTTGGGCCGTTCCAGAACGGCGCCATCATCGGCCAGCACGGATCGTGGAATCGCAGTCCCCGCGTGGGCTATCGCGTCATTTTCGTAAAGTTCGAGAATGGCGCGCCGGTCGGCGCTCCGAAAGAGGTGCTGACCGGCTTTCTGAACGAGCGCGGCGAAGCGCAGGGCAGGCCGGTCGGCGTCATCGTCGATAAGCGCGGCGGACTGCTGGTGGCCGACGACGTCGGCGGCGTCGTGTGGCGGGCGAGCGGCGCCAAGAAGCAAGCTGAATAGCCGGCTTCGCTCGCATTTGGCCGCCGCCTGTGCTAACGGCTGCGGTCAGCCCGGTTTTTTCGGGCGGAGTCAAGGGTCTGGAGCACATGTCCGATATTTTCCATGAGGTCGATGAAGATGTCCGGCGCGACAAGGCGGCGGAGCTTTGGCGGCGCTATCACACGCCGATCCTGATCTTCGCCGTGCTGATCGTCGCGGCGACCGGCGCGTGGAGCTATTACCAGACCAACCGTCAGAAAATGGCGGAAGCCGCGAACGCCCGCTTTGAAGCTGCGGTCGCGCTCGCCAACGAGGGCAAGGCGCAGGACGCGGCGGCCGCTTTCGACGCGCTCGCCAAGGACGGTCCCAAAGGCTATGCGACGCTCGCGCGCATCCGGGCTGCGGAACTGCGCGAGGACAAGGCGCGCGCGCTCCAAGATTTGGAGGCGATCGCCGATGACAAGAATGTCGACAAACTGAATCAGGAAGTCGCTCTGCTGCGCGCCGCGCTGATCATCATCGAGAGCGGAGACCGCCAGAAAATGGAACGCGCGCTCGGACCCATGATGACGTCGAACGGCGCTTTCCGCTTCTCGGCGCAAGAACTGAATGGTCTCGACGCGCTGGCCAATGACGATTTCGAAGAGGCCGAAAGGGACTTCAACATTCTGCTCAGCGATCGCGACGCTCCGCAATCCATGCGCCAGCGGGCCGCTGCCTATCAGGGATTGCTGCACGCGAAGCGCGGACCCAAGCCGGCGGCGGCGCCGGCGGCCGGGGCAGGGGCAGCCGCGAGCGGCGGCAATGTCACCGTGACGCCGGTGATCGAGCCGGAACAGGAAGGCGCTGCGTCGTCCGGCGAGGCGCCGTTCGAGGTGAAGCCCTCGAAATAGTTGGCGTAGGGGCGCGGCAGCGCAGCGAGAAACGAGTCATGTCCTTTTCGCTCGCGATCATCGGCCGGCCGAACGTCGGCAAATCGACGCTGTTCAACCGGCTGACCGGCAAGAAGCTGGCGCTTGTCGACGATCGTCCCGGCGTCACCCGCGATCGCCGGGAGGGCGAAGCCAAGCTCGCCGATCTGCGTTTCACCATCGTCGACACGGCCGGGTTGGAGGAAGGCCCGGGCCCGACGTTGGAAGGGCGGATGCGCGCCCAGACCGAGAGCGCGATCCTCGCCGCCGACGCAATTCTCTTTCTCATCGACGCGCGCGCCGGCGTCACGCCCGACGACAAATATTTCGCCGATCTCGTCCGTCGCGCCGGCAAGCCGGTGATCCTGATCGCCAATAAAGCGGAAGGGAAGGCTGGCGAGCCAGGGGTTTACGACGCTTTTTCGCTGGGCCTTGGCGATCCCGTGCCGTTTTCCGCCGAGCATGGCGAAGGCATAAGCGCGCTCTATGACGCGCTGCGCGAGGCTCTGCCCGAGGAGACCGCCGAGCCTTTCGAAGACGACGTCGCCATTGAAGAAAATCTGCGCAACGACGAGGAGGACGGCAGCGACCTCGATATAACGAAGCCGCTGCGCATCGCGGTTGTTGGGCGGCCCAACGCCGGAAAATCGACGCTCATCAACCGCATTCTCGGCGAGGACCGCCTGCTGACGGGACCCGAAGCGGGAATCACGCGCGATTCGATCTCTGTCGATTTCGTGTGGCGCGACCGGAAGATGAAGCTCTTCGACACGGCCGGTCTGCGCAAGCGCGCCCGCGTCGTCGACAAGCTGGAAAAGCTGTCGGCCGCCGACGCGCTGCGCGCCGTGCGGTTCTCGGAAGTCGTCGTGCTGCTCGTCGATTCGACGATTCCTTTCGAGAAGCAGGATCTCTCCATCGCCGACCTCGCGGCTCGCGAGGGGCGCGCCGTCGTCATTGCGCTTGGCAAATGGGACCTCGTCGAGGACCGCGGCGCGACGCTCATCAAGCTGCGCGAAGACGCCGAACGCCTTCTGGCGCAGCTGCGCGGCTGTCCGGTGGTTCCGGTGTCAGGCGCGACGGGGCAGGGGCTGGACAAGCTCATGCAAGCGATCGTCTCGGTTCATGAAATTTGGAACAAGCGCATCGGCACCGGCCGGCTCAATCGATGGCTGCTGACGCAAATCGAGGAGACGCCGCCGCCGGCGGTTTCCGGGCGACGCATCAAGATACGCTACATGACGCAAGCGAAATCGCGGCCGCCGCATTTCGTGCTCTTCGGCAATCAGCTCGACGAGCTGCCGACGAGTTACGAGCGGTTCCTGATTAACGGTCTGCGCAAGACTTTCGACCTTCCCGGCGTGCCAATCAGGATTTCAAAAAAGGCGGGGGAGAACCCGTTCGAAGGATGTCACAAGGGCTGAGCGACTCTTGTGTCATGACGCCGCTCGCGAGATTGTGGCGCCATGCTCAAGCCTTCTCCTGAAAAACTTCTCGCTCTCGGCATGTCGTTCTGGAACGCCAAGGCGCTGCTCTCGGCAGTGGAGCTCGGCGTCTTCGACGCTCTCGCCGACGGCCCCGCCGACCTTGCGACGCTGACGGCGAAACTCGGCCTGCATGAACGCTCCGCGCGCGACTTTTTCGACGCGCTCGTGGCGATGAAAGTTTTGGTGCGCGACGCCAACGGGCGTTACGCCAATACGCCCGAGACGGATTTTTTTCTTGTGCGCGGACGGCCGAGCTATGTCGGCGGGCTGCTGGAGATGGCCAATGCGCGTCTCTATGAGAGCTGGGGACATCTGTCGGAGGCGCTGAAAACTGGTCGCCGACAGAGCGAAGATCAGGACGCCAGCGATCTTTTCGCGGCGCTTTACGCCGATCCGCAACGTCTGCGCGGCTTCCTCTCCGCGATGAGCGGCGTGAGCGCCGGCGCCGCCCAGGCGATCGCCGACAAATTCTCCTGGCGGGACTATCGGACATTCATCGACGTCGGCGCCGCGCAGGGCATGGTTCCCGTGACAATCGCGCGGGCGCATCTACATCTTTCGGGCGGCGGCTTCGACCTTCCCCAAGTCGGACCGATATTCGAGGAGTTTGTCGTCGCCAATGGGCTCGCGGAGCGACTGCGGTTCTACCCCGGCGATTTTTTCAAGGATGATCTGCCCCAGGCCGACGTCATCATCATGGGGCACATCCTTCATGACTGGGATCTTGAGCAAAAGCGGCTGCTGTTGAGGAAGGCCTATGACGCTCTCCCAGCAGGCGGCGCGCTCATCGTCTATGAAGCCATGATCGACAATGATCGTCGCGAGAACGCTTTCGGCCTGCTGATGAGCCTTAATATGCTGATCGAGACCGACGGCGGCTTCGACTTTACGGGCGCCGACTGCGAGGGCTGGATCAAGGAAGCCGGGTTCTCCAGCTCCCGGGTTGAGCATCTGACTGGGCCGGATTCCATGGTGGTCGGCGTCAAATAGAGCCGCCGCGCGCGCGAACGCTTCCACGGCGCCTGCGACGAATCCCCGCGTCGCCGCGCTGGATTTTGGTTGGACAGACGCTAGTTTTGAATTATTCTAATTCTTGTGTCGCGGGCCTGACGGCTGCGCCAACTCGAATACTCGGAGGCAAGAAAATGGCTATGCTCAAGGGCAGCAAGACCGAAGAAAATTTGAAGGCCGCCTTCGCCGGCGAATCGCAGGCGAATCGCCGTTATCTCTATTTCGCTCAAAAGGCCGACGTCGAGGGCTACAATGACGTGGCCACCGTGTTCCGCTCCACCGCCGAAGGCGAGACCGGCCACGCCCATGGCCATCTGGAGTTCCTGGAGACCGTCGGCGATCCTGCGACCGGCCTGCCCATCGGCAAGACCGCCGATAACCTCAAGGCCGCCGTCGCCGGGGAAACGCACGAATATACGGACATGTATCCCGGCATGGCGCGCTCGGCCCGCGACGAGGGCTTCGAGGAGATCGCCGACTGGTTCGAGACGCTCGCCAAGGCTGAGCGTTCGCATGCCGGCCGCTTCCAGCGCGCCCTGGACGAGCTGAAGTAAGGGCGTGTGGAGTCCTTCTCCCGCGGAGCGGGAGAAGGTGGCCCTTGCGTAGCAAGGGTCGGATGAGGGCCGCCCTCACCCGGCTTGCTTCGCAAGCCACCCTCTCCCGCAAGCGGGAGAGGGCGTCCGGCGTTCGCATCATAGGACCATCATGAGAGAAGGCAGCCTCGAGGCTCCGATCCGGCATCCGCTGGATTGGCGCAGCGCCGATTTCTATGACGATGCCAAGCTCGACGCGGAAATGCGACGGGTTTTCGATATTTGTCACACGTGCCGGCGCTGTTTCAATCTGTGCGACTCCTTCCCGCGGCTGTTCGATCTCATCGACGAATCGAAAAGCGGCGAGCTCGACACCGTCGCGAGCGCGGATTTCAAACAGGTCGTGGACGCCTGCACCCTCTGCGACATGTGCTTCATGTCGAAGTGTCCCTATGTGCCGCCACATGAGTTCAACATCGACTTTCCGCATCTGATCCTGCGCTACCGTGCGGTTGAAGCGAAGAAGAACGGCGTGCCCGCCGTCGATCGCGCGCTTGCCGACACTGACCGCTACGGCAAATGGGCGACGCTGATCTCAGGCGCGGCCAATTGGGCGACGCGCCGCGACAACACAATGATGCGCGGCCTTGAGGAGAAAGTCGCGGGCGTCGATCGTAACGCCGAGCTGCCAAAATACGCCAGCAAGACGCTTGAAGCGCAGGTCGCGGCGCACCCGCCGATGCGTGACGAGTCGGCGCCGGCAAAAGCCCGAAAGGCCGTACTCTACGCGACCTGCTACGGCGATTATAACGATACGTCGATCGGCATGTCGGCGCTGGCCGTGCTCGCAAAAAACGGCGTCGAGACCAAAGTCGTGCACCCGGCCTGCTGTGGCATGCCGAAGCTTGAACAGGGGATGCTCGACGACGTGGCGGAGGCGGCGCGCAAGGTCGCCGCGGCCTTTGCGCCTTATATCGACGAGGGCTACGACATTGTCGCGCCGGTGCCGTCCTGCGCGCTGATGCTGAAATTCGAGTGGCCGCTGATTCTGCCGGAGGACGAAAGCGTCAAGCGTTTGGCTGAGGCGACCTTCGACCTCTCCGAATATGTCGTCGACATCGCGCGCAAAGAGGGGCTGGCCGAAGGCATGGCGCCACTCGATGGCGGCGTCGCCTTCCATGTGTCCTGTCATTCGCGCGCCCAGAATATCGGCCAGAAAGGCGCCGAGCTGCTTGCGCTGATCCCGCAAGCCGACGTCGCCGTGGTCGAGCGCTGCTCGGGTCATGGCGGCGCCTGGGGCTACAAGAAGGGCAATTTCGAAACGGCGATGAAGGTGGGCAAGCCTGCCGCGCGGCAGTTGCAGAACGCCGACAAGAAGCACGTCGTTTCCGAATGCCCGCTTGCCGGACTGCATATCGAACAGGAGATCGAGACGCTCGGCGGCGAGACGCCGAAGCCCGAACGCGTCGGCCATCCGATCGTGCTTATGGCGAGAGCTTATGGACTTACAGGCGCGTAACGGCGAGTTTTTTCCTCATCCTGAAGAGCGAGCGAAGCTCGCGTCTCGAAGGACGAGAGAAAATTTGCGTAGGATGCCTCGCCCTCGTGCTTCGAGACGCATCCCCTGGATGCTCCTCAGCATGAGGGTTCAGGTCGATGGAGCACCAAGAAGATGACGAGCCGTCACGAACTGACCCCCGCCGATATTCTCCCTTGGGCGGAATACGCCAAAGGCCGCGCCGAGCATCGCAAACGTCTCACCGCGATCAAGCGCAACCGCCGGGTCGAGGTCGGCCCCTACGTCACCTTCTACTTCGAGAATTTCGACACGATGTGGCTGCAGGTGCAGGAGATGCTGCACATCGAAAAAGGCGGCGAGGCGCAGCTCGCCGACGAGCTTGCGGCCTATAATCCGCTGGTGCCGAAGGGCAAGGAACTCGTCGCGACGTTCATGATCGAGATCGACGACGCGCTGCGGCGGGCGCGCGTATTGTCGCAACTCGGCGGCGTCGAGGAGACGGCCTCCATCGAAGTCGGCGGCGAGCGTGTCGTCGGCAAGGCCGAGCAGGATCAGGATCGCACCACGGCTGAAGGCAAGGCGAGCAGCGTGCAATTCGTGCACTTTCCCTTTACGGAGGCGCAGATTGCGGCGTTCAGGGAGCCGAACACGCGCGTGATTTTGGGCCTGTCGCATCCCAACTACAGCCATATGGCCGTATTGTCGGAAGCGACGCGCGCATCGCTCGCGGAGGATTTCAGTTAATTCGAAGATCCTGCGCTTCAGCGCTTCATTGCTCTGCTTCGGGCGCCTTGCGCTTCAAATGCGGGTCTGCGGCCGCTTGTGGCCCAGTCGACTCTGAGCGCTGCGGCGGTTCATCCTCGAGCCCACCCAGGAGCCGCTGATGAACGAGCGGAAAGGCGACCCCGAGCGTCAGGCCCCAAATCAACTGCCCCAGCAGCAGCCCCATCGCCGGGTATCCGCTCAGGATCGGCCGCTCCGGGAGCCACTGCAGCAGAGGTATTGGCCCCAACATCCACAACAGGAACCCGAACGCCAAGCCAAACAACCAGCCCCCGCGCCGGTCGTTGGCGGCTCTCCGAAAGAGCGATCCGTAGAGCAAGCCGCCAAGCGCCATACAGGCGACAACGACCAGGATCGCAGAAGCGGCTGAGATGTTGGCCGCATCGGCCAAGGCGCCGAGCGTGCCGAAGGCGTGCAATGTCGCGATAGCCGGAACGTCGGCGGGCAGGCTCGTCAAAAAGCCGGTCAAGAGCGGGCGCTGCGTTGGGCCGGCGTCCAGTCCATGCGCACGCAGCATGCTAAGCATGACGCCGCCTCTCGTTTGAGCGTTCACGCTGCTGGCGGCAGTCGTCGATGACCGTCTCGATCGGAGGCGCCTCGCTCAGCTCCTGTGAGAACAGACTGATCAAATAGCGATAGGCCTGTCCCACAGGACGAGGATCGCGGTTGAGATCGAAAAGCCCAACCGGATTGACATTGCCAAGAGGCTCGCGAAGCGCGATGTCCCAGTCCACCTGGTCGGTGAGCGAGTACCAGGTGAAGCCGACGATCGGGACGCCGCTTCGGCGCATGAGTTGCACATTGTGCCACTGCCGCCAGAGCCAACGTGGAGCTTCGCGCGCGTCCAGACAGTTGGTCTCGGTATGCATCATCGGCCGCCGATAGCGCTGGTAATATTGATCGACGATGACATGCCAACCGAACAATTCGCCGAGCGCCTGAATGCGACCATCGGAGTCGACGAGCTTCTCATTCCATTCGTAATAGTCGACGCCAAGAATGGCGCGCTTGCCGACGTCCTGTCGCATAAACCAGGCGTATTCCTCGGGCGGCATGCCGTGTTTAAAGAGATAGTCGCGCATGTCCTCGCGCACCGGATGCGCGTAAAGCAGGTCGAGGGCGAGGAAACGACGCTGGTTTTCGAAGTCGGCGATCTTGCAAAGCCTCGGATCGGGACAGCACGACTGGAAGAATTCGCCGCTTTCGCTGTTCACAAAGATCGCGTCGGGTCGCTCGGCCGCAACGGCGCGCATCATGAGCACGCTGGCCTTGGCGAGGTGGCGAACGGCGGTGACGAAGGCGCGCTCGTCTTGCGCTTGCTCGTTCCACAATCCTAGAAGCGCGCTGAGCTTCGCGCAGACATACATCTCGTTCATTGGCGTATAGAAGCGTACCCAATCATAGCGCTTCGCGAAGGCGCGCGCGTAATCCGCGAGCGCGTGCGGCGTCTCAGGATTTTGGAAATTTTCGAGCCAGTAGGGCAGTCCGAAGTGGCATAGGTCCATGATGGGAATGACGCCCAGCCGCCGCATCTCGACGGCGACGTCGTCCAGAAAGGCCCAGTCGTAGCAGCCCCGGCGTGGGTTGGTCAGATGAAGCGGCGGGCCATAGCGAAGATAGCGAAGGCCTAGCTGCCGGACCAGCTCGAGATCTTTGCGCCAGTAGCGATAGTGACTGCAGGCGGCCATCTCGTCCATGCGCCAGCGTCCGCGATCGAGAGTCGGATAGCTGCATTCGACGCCTGTTGCGAACATGAATCTGTCTGCAGGAGGAGGATCGGGGAGTTTCGCTGGAAGGGTTGTTCTACGGCGACGCTCGGATCCGAGGTTTGGCCGTCGTTCGACAGGATAGCCGACGGGCCGCACGTAAATGAGACCGAGCGTCGCGCCCCAGATCAGATGCCCAGCCGCGATGGAGATCGGCCCGCTCACGCCTCCCGCTAACCCAAATAGACCCGAATGGGGCAACGCGCCGCTGACGAGGAAGGGATTCATCAGCTCGAACTGCGGGCGCATGATGAATATGGCCAGGAGCATAGGGATGAATGAAAATAGAAGGCCCTGAAACATAGGCCGAAGGCGCAAGGTGGACCAAAAAAAATAGGCGTAGAAGACGGCGAAGATCGCACCGACCGTGAGATGCAGCGCCATGCCCACCGCCCAAGGCGCCCATCCGCTGGCGTAAGGCTGCGCGAGAGCGCCAAGCGTGCCGACGATGTCGAAAACCGGCGCGCCCGCCAAGATCAGCAGCCTGGCGACGATTTCCCAGGCGACGGCTCCGGCCATGCCGGCCAACACCGCCTTACCGTATGCGACTCGGCGGATCATGCTTTGCTCCTCGAGCTGACATCTGGAGCTAGCCCCGTGAGCGCAACCCCGCGCGACGCGTGAGGTTCCGGTATTGCGGAAGGATCGGCGCGCTGCGCGCCCCGACACAGCGGCGGCTCAGCTGCGTGCGAGCCGAGCCTCACGGCGCTGAATAATTACGGGATTGCGGCTGGACGCGCTTGCCGCTAAGTCGTCTCCAGCATTTCCCTCTTAAACGACCAGGGCCTTGAACAACGCCACCAACGACCCCGTCTCGCGGCGGCGAACTTTCGCGATCATCTCGCATCCCGACGCCGGCAAAACGACGCTCACCGAAAAGCTGCTGCTCTTCGGCGGCGCGATCCAGCTCGCCGGCGCGGTGAAGGCCAAGCGCAACGCCCAGCAGACGCGCTCGGACTGGATGAGCATCGAGCGCGAGCGCGGAATCTCGGTCGTCACCTCGGTGATGACCTTCGAATACGGCGGTTGCGTCTTCAATCTCTTGGATACGCCAGGCCACGAGGACTTTTCGGAAGACACCTACCGCACGCTGTCCGCCGTCGACGCCGCGGTGATGGTGATCGACGCCGCCAAAGGCATCGAGGCGCGCACGCGCAAGCTCTTTGAAGTCTGCCGCCTGCGCGACATTCCGATCGTCACCTTCATCAACAAGCTCGATCGCGAGGCGCGCGATCCTTTCGATCTCATCGACGAAATCGAGAAGACTCTCGCGCTCGACGCGACGCCGATCACCTGGCCAATCGGTTCGGGCAGAAGCTTTGCCGGCACCTACCGATTCGCGACGAAAACTGTGCGCCGGATCGACGAGGACGCCGAGCTGCTGCAAACCAGCGGGCTCGATGATCCGCTCTTCGACACGCTCCTGCCGAACGGCGCGGATGCATGGCGCGAGGAGGCGATGCTCGCCGAGGAAGGCAACAAGCCTTTCGACATTGCCGCCTTCCGCGAGGGCCATCTGACGCCCGTCTTCTTCGGCAGCGCGCTGCGCAACTTCGGCGTTCGCGATCTGATCGACGCGATGGCGGAATATGCGCCGAGCCCGCGCGCGCAGGAGGCGGACAAGCGACTGGTCGAGGCGAAGGAGCCGAAGATGACCGGCTTCGTCTTCAAGATCCAGGCGAATATGGACCCCAACCATCGCGATCGCATCGCCTTTATGCGCGTCTGCTCGGGCCGTCTCACGCGCGGCATGAAGGCGAAACTTATTCGCACAGGCAAGAATATTCCGATCAATGCGCCGCAATTCTTCTTCGCGCGCGACCGCTCGATCGCCGACGAAGCATACGCCGGCGACGTCGTCGGCCTGCCCAATCACGGGCAATTGCGCATCGGCGACACGCTGACCGAGGGCGAAGAGATCGTCTTTCGCGGCGTGCCGAGCTTCGCGCCGGAAATCCTGCGCCGCATTCTCATCGGCGACGCCATGAAGGCCAAGAAGCTGCGTGAAGCCTTACAGCAGCTTGCGGAAGAGGGCGTCGTGCAGGTTTTCACGCCGCATGACGGCTCCGGCGCAATCGTCGGCGTCGTCGGCGCGCTGCAGCTCGACGTGCTGGCGACGCGGCTCGAGGGGGAATATGGATTGCAGACGCGCTATGAACAGCCGCGCTTCGCCATTTGCCGCTGGATCGCATCTGACGACCCATCGAAGCTGAAAAGCTTCATCGATTCGAACGGCTCCAGCATCGCCGAAGATCTCGACGGGTCTCCGGTGTTCATGAGTTCGTCGGCGTTCCAGCTCAACTATGACGCCGAGCGCAATCCGGCGATCACATTTTCGGATGTGAAGGACTATCAGAAAGGCGCCTGACGGGGCGCTTGAAATCCACAAAAGGCGAAAAGCCTATGCGCCTTTGACAAGCGCCCAGAGGGCGATGACGAGCGCGATCGTCATCGCAATGATGAAGAGATTCTGGGTCAGCTCCACATATCGTTGAGCCTCGATCAGAACAGCCTCATAATATCTGCTATACCATAGCGTCTGCATTTCGGTCCTCGATTGCTCAACGGCAGCGAAACTTCGACAGGGCGCGTCAGTCGATTCCCGGAACGAGCGGCGAAACGCGTTTTGGGTCGCGAAGAGGCGGCGCGCCGGACGGCGGCGGCCCAAGTCCTTCCGGGGGTCTGCTCGCCGACGCCTTCGATCGGGCGGCAGGGTCGACGCCAATGACGAGCGTGACGAGGTAGCGCTGGTCTTCCTCGGTGACGCTCGCGAAGGAGCCAGGGCCGGCGCCAATCGCGATGAAATCATCCTTATTCATTGTGTCGCGCTTGGCCGTCCGCTCCGAATAGGGACGAATGTCGCGATAGATGAATTCGCTCAGCGCGTCCGGGAAGAAGAGTTGTCCAGTCAATACGTTGGCGTCGTTAATAAACGCCTTGAAGTGGATATGCGGCGTGCGTCCTGGATACCAGCCCGGATAGATGGACTTGAAGCTCGCGACGCCGGCGTTGTCCGCGAGCTGAGAGCCGCGCAGGAAGGTTTCGCCTTTCGTGCTGATGGGTTGCGCGCGGTCGTCGCCCTGTCCCTGATAGTTCGAATAGAGGCCCGCCGCGTCGCAATGCCAGACGTCGACTCGCGCGCCGGCGATCGGCCGGCACGCCTGATCGACGATCTGAAGGCGCAACATGATCGGAACGCCCGTCTTGTTCTCGCGAATGTCAAAGCGAACCAGTTTTGGATCGAAGTAATAGGGGCCCTGCACCGCTTCCGGAGTCAGAAGGCACGCCCGCGCCCCAAGCAGGGGAGGTCCCGAGTCCTCGGTCGGCGTCTGAGCGAAACTCTCGCGCGTCGTTCCTCCGGCGGTCAAAGCGGCGACCATCGCCAGAACGTCGCGCCGATCCGGCCATCCTCTTCCGTCATTCATGGCTGAGCCTGTCGTTTGGACATTTTCCGTCGAAGCGGACGCGGCCTCGCGTCAGAAAATGTGTCGATTCAAGAATTTGAGCGGCTTCATCATTAAAAGACGCGCGGAAACGAGCTACAGGTTTCCCAGTCCGCGAAGACTGAAGCTCGCCAGTGTGTCGACCAGTCGTTCGAGCGACGATTCGTCGAATTTCAGCGCGAATGGGGCGCGCGCCAGCCGCTCCGCGTCGCGCACGAAGAACATCGGTTGATGCGCGAGCCACAGCGTTGCGAAAGTGACGGTTTCCGCGGGCGCCTCTTCGGGCAGGAAGCGTTTCACGACGCGCTCCGCCAGGTGAAAGATGCGCGGCGGCGACGCCACGATGAAGGCGTTGAATACTTCGCTCGGCCGCACGCTTTCCCAAGCGAAAATGCGCAAATACCTGCTGACGCGATCGCGCTTGACGAGCGGCAGCAGAAATTGACGCAGATAGAGCCGCAGCGCCTCTTCGGGAGAACGCGCGTCCAGTTCTTCCGGGCACAGAAAACTGTTCTGCTCAAGGGTCTTGGTCGCAGCCATCAGCACTTCGCGATAAAGTCCGTCCTTGCCGCCGAAGTGGTAATTGACGGCCGCCTGGTTGGCCATCGCCCTTTGGGTGATGAGCCGCACCGAGCCGCCGTCATACCCATATTCCGCGAAAACCGACGTGGCCGCTTTGATGAGCGCGGCGCGCGTCGTCTCTGTCGAGCGAGACGCGAC
Organism: Methylocystis sp.; assembly: GCF_051062815.1. GTDB lineage: Bacteria > Pseudomonadota > Alphaproteobacteria > Rhizobiales > Beijerinckiaceae > Methylocystis. Next base: position 36,456 of record NZ_JBPFDU010000029.1, read on the forward strand.
GCGCGCCTGATCCAGATTACTCAAAACGTCATCCTCAAAACGGATATATGTTGACGAGGCTCGACACTGCGCCGCCGAGCGACGTCGCGCTATTCCAGGCCTTGCGGCCGAGCGGAGCCAATTTGGATGAGAGCCCTGTCGGGTCGAGCTTGGCCAACAAACTCCGTTCCTGGTGCTCCGCATTCTCGCCCATTGTCTGGGGAGAGGCGGGCGGCTCGGCGTTGTAGGTCGGGGGCGCCGGCGGCGTCGACTCGACAGGGTTTCTCTTTTCCGGAGACGACTTGCGCAGAGCGACGACTTTCGTCGGCCTGACAGGGATCGTCTCCGTCTTTTCGATGACGGCTTCGTTCGACCAATCCGCGATGCGCACCTGCGGATAGACCGCGAACAGCGCCGGAGCCGGCGAAGCGCTTTTCAACTTCAAGGATGGGCGCTCCGACTCCGCGGAATCGATCCGGTCGATGATTTTGCCGCTCACCGGGTCGGTCGTGAAAGCGATTTCCTTCAGCGCTTCGACATTCTTCCATTGCGGAGGCAGGAAAGCGATGAGCCAGGTCGCGACGAAACAGACCGCGGCGTCGATGAGCAGCCTGCGTGACTTGGCGCTGAGCGCGGCAAATTTTGTTTCCAGATGATCGCTCACGACGAACCTCCGTTTAAAACGACTGATTGAAATTCAAACGCTCGTTTGAAGCGAAATTATGGCGCAGTCGGCGACGCGGCTTTGCGCCGATCGGATCGAGGGCGACATGCGTCATTTTGGCGCTTGAGGAAACGAAGACGCTGGCGAGCGAAGCGCGGCCTCGCCGCAAAAGCGGATTTCGCTGGCGCTGGCGCGAAAGATCGCCTCCATAAAAAGGCGACTGGCGAAAACGGGAGCCACACTTGATATGGCCTCAGTCCGTGCCGATCTGCCGCTCTTCCCGTCGCGGCTTCGCCGTGATAAGCGACGCGTCTCACGATGCGCGTCCTAAGGACCGGCTTCGCCGATTAAGACCGGGAGCCGGTTTTTGTTTTCGTTCAGCGCCGTTAGGCATAGAGGTCCATTCCAATGAGCCAATCCGGTTTCTTCACCGCCTCCCTCAGCGCTTCCGATCCGGAAATCGCGAAGGCGATCGAACTCGAACTCGGCCGCCAGAGGCACGAGATCGAACTGATTGCCTCGGAGAACATTGTCTCCAAGGCGGTGCTGGAGGCCCAGGGCTCGGTTCTCACCAACAAATACGCCGAGGGCTATCCCGGAAAGCGCTATTACGGCGGCTGCCAATTCGTCGACATCGCGGAAAATCTCGCGATCGACCGCGCCAAGAAGCTGTTTGACTGCGGTTTCGCCAATGTGCAGCCCAACTCCGGCTCGCAGGCCAATCAGGCGGTGTTCCTTGCGCTGCTTCAGCCGGGCGACGTCTTCATGGGGCTGGATCTCGCCGCCGGCGGTCACCTGACGCACGGGTCGCCGGTCAATGTCTCCGGCCGCTGGTTCAAGCCCGTGAGCTACACTGTGCGCAAGGACGATCAGCGCATCGACATGGAGCAGCTCGCCGAACTCGCCAAGGAGCATAAGCCGAAGCTCATCATCGCGGGCGGCTCGGGCTATTCCCGCATCTGGGACTTCGAAGGATTCCGCAAAATCGCCGACAGCGTCGGCGCCTATTTCATGGTGGACATGGCGCATTTCGCCGGTCTGGTCGCTGCGGGACTTCATCCGTCGCCGCTGCCGCATGCGCATGTCGTCACCACCACCACGCATAAGACGCTGCGCGGTCCGCGCGGCGGCATGGTGCTGACGAACGACGAGGCCATCGCCAAGAAGATCAACTCGGCGGTCTTCCCCGGCCTGCAGGGCGGTCCGCTGATGCATGTCATCGCCGGAAAGGCTGTGGCGTTCGGCGAGGCGCTGACCCCGCAGTTCAAGACCTATCAGCAGCAGGTCAAGGACAATGCGCAAACGCTGGCGCAGACGCTCGTCGACGCCGGTCTTGCGATCGTCTCGGGCGGCACCGACAACCATCTCATGCTCGTCGATCTGCGCCCCAAGAAGATCACCGGCAAGGCGGCCGAGGCCGCGCTGGGCCGCGCCCACATCACCTGCAACAAGAACGGCATTCCCTTCGATCCGGAAAAGCCCTTCGTCACCTCCGGCATTCGTCTCGGCTCGCCGGCGGCGACCTCGCGCGGCTTTGGCCAGGACGAGTTCAAACAGGTCGGGCAGATGATCGTCGAGGTGCTCGACGGGCTCTCCTCGAAGGGCGAAGAAGGCAACGCCGCGACGGAAGCGGCGGTGAAGGAAAAGGTTCACGCGCTGACCGCGAAGTTCCCGATCTATTAAAAAGGTGGACGTTCCCTTCTCCCGCTTGCGGGAGAAGGCGCCACGCCGAAGGCGCGACGGATGAGGGTTCTCTCCGTCGCGTCAGTTGTGATAGCCCTCACCCGTCCCCGCTTCGCGGGGCCACCTTCTCCCGCAAGCGGGAGAGGGGAAAGGCGCCCAACATGCGCTGTCCCTATTGCGGCTCCGTCGACACGCAGGTGAAGGATTCCCGTCCTGCCGAGGACTCGTCCTGCATTCGGCGTCGCCGCGTCTGCCCGACCTGCGGCGGCCGTTTCACGACATTTGAACGCGTGCAGCTGCGCGAAATCATCGTCGTGAAAAAATCGGGTCGGCGGGCGCCCTTCGATCGCGACAAGCTGACCCGCTCGGTTGAGATCGCCTTGCGCAAGCGTCCGGTTGAAGCGGACCGCGTCGAGCAGATGATTTCCGGCATCGTGCGCCAGCTCGAGAGTCTCGGCGAAGTCGAGGTGGAAAGTCAGCGCATCGGCGAATTGGTGATCGAAGGTCTGCGCTCGCTCGACGCCGTCGCCTTTGTGCGCTTTGCTTCGGTCTATCGCGACTTTCGCGAGGTCAGCGATTTTTCCGCCGTGATCGATGAATTGGAGAGCGGCGGCGACGGGGCTTTTGCCCCGGACGTCGACGACCCAGAGAAGGCATGACGATCCACGAGTCCTTTCCGGGAGCGGCGACGGACGACGCCTATATGGCGGCGGCGCTTTCGCTCGGCCGGCGCAATTTGGGCCGCACCGCGCCAAATCCGGCCGTTGGGGCGCTCCTCGTGCGCGACGGCGTCGTTATCGCCCGCGGCTGGACCGCGCCGGGCGGGCGCCCGCATGCGGAGTCGATCGCCATGGCCGCGGCGGGCGAGGCCGCGCGCGGCGCAACGCTTTACGTCACTTTGGAGCCCTGCGCGCATCATGGGGCGACGCCGCCTTGCGTCGACTCGATCATCACCGGCGGCGTCGCGCGCGTCGTCACCGCCCTCGAGGACCCCGACCCGCGCGTTTCGGGCGACGGCCATGCGCGGCTGCGAAACGCCGGAATTGAGGTGCTGGTCGGTCCCGGCGCGGCGGCGGCGCGCGCCGATCATCTCGGGCACATTCTGCGCGTCAGCCGTCGCCGCCCGATGATTACGCTCAAGCTCGCGCAGACGGCGGACGGCTACGCCGCTGGCGCCGCGCATGATCCGCGCCTGCACATCACCGGACCTATCGCTGACGCCTTTACGCATGTGCAACGATCGCTGCATGACGCGATCATGGTCGGCGGCGGCACGGCGCGCGACGACGATCCGCTGATGACCGTGCGCCTGCCGGGGATGCAACAATATAAGCCGCTCCGCGTCGTGCTCGACGAGAAGCTGTCGCTGTCGCCGCGTTCGCGCCTGGCGTCCACCGCGCGCGAAACGCCGTTGCTCGTGATCGCCGGAGCGGCGGTCGCCGATGAAGCGGCCAAAGCGTTTGAAGACGCCACTGGCGCTGAGGTTGTCCGCATCACGACGCGAGAAGGGGTTATCGATCTAATGAGCGCGCTCAGACTTCTCGCCGATCGCGGCATCACCCGCGTCTTCAGCGAAGGCGGACCGCGCGTCGCCGAAAGCCTGCTCGCCGCAGATCTTGCCGATGAGGTCATCCTGCACACCGCCGTCAAGCCGCTTGGGAGGGCCGGTCGTCCCGCGCTGACCCCCGCGGCGCGCACCGCGCTCGATGACGATTCGCGCTACCGTCTGATCGAAACGCGCGCGCTCGGCGCCGACACGATGACCCGATACGCGCGGGTCGACTGATGTTCACCGGCATCGTTACAGATGTGGGCGAAGTCGTTGCGATGACGCCGCGCGGCGAACTGCGCCGCCTGCGCATCGCCTGCTCATACGATCCCGACGGCATCGCTCTGGGCGCCTCCATCGCCTGCTCGGGCGTGTGCCTGACGGTCGTCGCCGTCGCGCGCGAGGGCGCGCAAACGATCTTCGAGATCGACGCCGCCGCCGAGACGCTCGCCGTCACCACGGTCGGAACATGGGCCTGCGGAACGCGCGTCAATCTCGAACGCGCGTTGAAGATCGGCGATGAACTTGGCGGCCATATCGTTACCGGTCATGTCGACGGCGTCGCGCGCATCATCTCGCGCGATGACTTTGACGACATGTCCAGATTCTGGGTCGAGGCGCCGCGTGCTCTGTCGCGCTTCATCGCCAAGAAGGGCTCCGTGGCGCTCGACGGCGTTTCGCTCACGGTGAACGAGGTCGAGGAGAATCGCTTTTCCGTGCTGCTCATTCCGCATACTTTGGCTGTGACGACTCTCGGCGCGCGAAGGGCAGGGGATGCGCTCAATATCGAAGTCGATCTGATGGCGCGCTACGCGGCGCGGCTGAGCGAAGCGGGGTAGCCTGCGTTTGGCGCGAGAATGTGTATAACGGCCAAGCCGGCTGACAGAGCGCCGCTCGTGTGACATAACGCGCCGAGAAATCGGCTCGCGGATTTCCCCTCCCATATGGAGAGGGGAGCCCCGCCAAAGCGCGTCTGTAAGGACGCCTGTTGTAAACGACGGGCTTTTGGCCAGTCGGTGTGGGGTTTACGCCTCAGCGATAAGGCGTTCGCTGTGGCGGCGCGTCCCGCACCTTTGCAATTGAGAACGCTAACCCTCACTTGGCTGCTTCGCAGCCCAACCCTCTCCCGGCGGGAGAGGGTTGCGTGCACTCATGGAGTCGCCTGAATGGCTGGTTTTGCACCCGACGACGCTGACTCTGCGCCCGTTCCCGGCGCGCGCATTCTCGTCGTCACCACCAAGTTCAACGCTCATATAGTCGCCATGCTGCGCGACGGCGCGCTTGACGCGTTGCGCGCGCTGCAGGCGCAGGCGACGGTGATCGAAGTCCCCGGCGCGCTGGAGATCGCCACGGCGGCCGCGATCGCGCTGGATGACGCCGAGCTTGCCGGCGCGCCCTATGATGGAGTCGTTGCGCTCGGCTGCGTCATCCGCGGCGAGACCTATCATTTCGAACTCGTCGCCAATGAAAGCACGCGCGCGCTGATGAATCTTTCCGTCTCGCGCCGCCTGCCGCTCGGCAACGGCGTGCTCACTGTGGAGAATGAGGCGCAGGCGATCGTGCGCGCCGATCCGAAACAGGGCGACAAGGGCGCCGACGCGGCGCGGGCGGCGCTCGCGCTCGTGCGTCTCAAACGGGGCGTCGTATGAGCGTCGATCAACGCTCGGCGTCGCGTCTGGCGATCGTGCAGGCGCTTTATCAAATGGAAGTCGCCGGCAAAGGACTCAACGAGATTTTCGCCGAGTTCGAATCTCACTGGATCGGGCGCGAGATCGAGGGCGCGCAATATAAGCCGGCGGACGCCGCCTTTTTTCGCGACGTGCTGCAGGGAGTCCTGACAGACCAGGTCGCGATCGACCGGCAGATTGATCGCGCGCTTTCCGGCGGCTGGCCGCTGTCACGATTGGAGTCCGTCATGCGCGCCGCCTTGCGCGCCGGCGTCTATGAACTGCGTTCGCGCAAGGATGTTCCGGCGCGCGTCGTCATCAAGGAATATGTCGACGTCGCCGGCGCCTTTTTCGGGCCGACCGAGTCAGGCATGGTGAACGCCGTGCTCGACAGGATCGCGCATGAGGAGCGCGCCGAGGAGTTGAGTTGACAGGAACAGAGCCGCCGGCTTCCTGGTCCTTCGAGACGCGTGCTGCGCATGCTCCTCAGGATGAGGAAGCCGGCGGCGCGCGTCCCTCGCCCTCATGCTGAGGAGCGAGCGAAGCTCGCGTCTCGAAGCACGAGGGCGAAGCCATGCCGCGCTACAGTGAAGATGACATCATCGCCCGCGTCTTCGCGCCGATCGCGGGCGCTGCGGCGCTTGGCCTCAAGGACGACGCGGCGCTTCTCGCGCCCGAAAGCGCGCAGCTCGTCGTCACGACCGACATGGTCGTCGCAGGCGTGCATTTTTTCGCGGACGACGACCCGTCGCTCGTCGCCAAGAAAGCTCTGCGCGTCAATCTCTCTGACCTTGCGGCCAAGGGCGCCGAGCCGATCGGCTTTCTGTTGGCCTTGGCGCTCCCCCCTGACTGGACCAATGCTTGGCTGCACGCTTTCGCCGCTGGGCTCGCCGAGGATGCGCGCGCGTATGGCGCGCCGCTCATCGGCGGCGACACAGGGGCGACTCCCGGCCCGCTGACCATTTCGATCACGGCGCTCGGCCGCGCCCGGCGCTTCGTGCCCCGCACCGGCGCAAAGCCTGGAGACGCCATCTTCGTCTCGGGCCCGATCGGAGACGCCGCGTTGGGTCTTGTCGTTCGGCGCGACGCCGCGCTCGCGCGACGACTGTCAGATGTGGCGCGCGACTATCTGATCGGGCGCTATCTGCTGCCACAGCCGCGCCTCGACCTCGCGCCGTGGCTTGCCGCCAACGCCAGCGCCGCGATGGACATTTCCGACGGCCTCGCCGGCGATCTCGCCAAACTTTGCCGCGCCTCGGGCGTCAGCGCCGTCGTCGATCTGCCGCTGATTCCGTTCTCGGACGCCGCGCACGAGGCGATCGCGATTGATCCCGCCCTATTCGAAACGGCGATAACCGGCGGCGACGACTATGAAATTCTGGCATGCGTCCCGCCCGACTCAACCAATTTCATAGAAACCGCGCACGCGGCGGGCGCGCGCGTAACCACAATCGGCAAGGCGATCGCCTACGACGGGTCGCCGGCGTTTCGTGACCGGTACGGGCAGGTCGTGAGTTTCCAACGCCCGTCTTATCGTCATTTTTGATGGATTTCTTCATCCTTCGAGTCGTCCGCCACGCGGGCTCCGCCGGACAAGGAAATCCTTCACTCGACTGCCATGGCTCAGTGGAGCAGGGGGAAAGCGAGCGTTTTTCCCTCTCCGCAGCGGGGAGAGGGTCCGGCGGTTCGCCTATGCGTGACTTCGATCAACGTGCAACCAGTTCGAGCGCGCCAATTCTCGCCTTCGCGCCCTCCTCGGGCGTTCCGGCGGGAATGAGGGTGATCGCATTTTCGGAAGGGCGCAAGGCGTTGGCCGCTCCAAGGTTGCGCACCGTCTTAGTGACGTTGAACGCCAATTTATGTGAATGCTCCTGCGCATCATGGCCAGCAGGGAGTCCTACGGCGCCGAAGAATTGCACCGTGCCGAGGTAATGCGGATCGTTCGCCGCCGCCGCAGTCGTCCCCTCCGGCAGATCAAGAAAGGCGTTATAGGTGACATTTGGGTCGACATCCGCCGTAATCGCGCTCGCTACGAGATAAAGCTGCCGGCCCGGCGCCAATCTTTCGGTGCGCGTGGCGAGGGCGCCGGGACCCGTTTCGGTCAACGCCCTTTGCGGCGCCAACGTAACGCGCGTCGGTTGGAGACCGAGCGTGATCTCTTGCGTGCTTCTGGCCATTATGGTGGGGGGCGTCGCCTGCGCCGCGCGCAGCTCCGACTCCGACACAGCGACGGCCGGCGCGGCGACATAGCTATCATACTCATAGTGGAGCATGGTGACGCGGCTTGCGCCTGAGGCCTCCGGATTAACCTGATCGCCCTCTGTGTCGGCAAACGCGAACTTGCGGGTCCAGGTCGGATTGTTGTGGCCCGCAGCCCTACTCCAGCTTTCCCAGAGGCGGTCGATGTTGCAGTGATGCAAGTAGAAGATCGGGTCATTTGCGGCGAATGGCACGGCACCCATGTTCTTGGACGTGCCAACATAAACATGCACCAAGCCGTGCGGATTGCCGTCAAGCTGCGGACAGAAGCCGATGCCGCCATTCGGCTGGTCGATATAACTTGGTTCTCCGAGAGCGTCGAGGCTCAGTGAACCGGGATTCTGCTTATCTATGCGTTCGCCCGCGTTCACCCAGGGATTGCGGTTGGCTCGGAACAGCGGGCTCGCGCTGTCGCGGAAGGGTTCGGGGATGGAAAGGTCTTTAACGTCGCCGCTGAGATAATTCCAATAAGGAAGCGAGAACTCATCGTCCCCGAGTACATATCTGACGATTTGTTCGAAATAATACAGGTACCAACGGTGCCATGGGCAAAAAAAGGTCTCCTGAAACTCCGTTGGATCGGCTGGATTACTGCTATGGGCTTGGCAGTCATTCCACATCGCTTGAGCGATCGGCCGGAATTTGGCGGGAACTTGCTTGATCATTTCAGCCTTCTGCTGGCTCGACAGAGCATAGTTCCCGCTTGGACCCGGCGGTAGCCAATGCGTGTGAAACTGAAAAGACCACGAACGCGGATCGCCAAAGGGATAGTTTGTCGCGTCGCTCATGAGCGCGACGGCGCGCGCATATTTGGCGAGCATTTTTTGCCCTTCGGGACTGGCGGCGTTATAGCGCGTGTAGGATCCGCTATAGGCCTTCTCGGCTCCCTTAAGCCAGCCAGGCGTGAATAATCCGGAAGCGGCGCCGGCGGCGAGAACAAATCGGCGAGAGAAATTCGGCATTTTTAACTTCCTCGATAAAAGTTTTGAACCACATCACTTAACAATATGATTATGATAGAGAATTTCCTCGATGAGGCAAGCAGCGCGATCAGGGAAATATTTTAACCTCATTTCATGACAAGTTTGATTTCGGCGATCCTCGGACGGGCGCCCTCCGCAAGACTTCCCACGGGAACCAACGTGACGCTCATCTGGGCCTTGTTCAATTCATGTAACTTGCGCAGGAGATTAGTGACGTTGAAGGCAACGCTCTTTGCGCTTTTCCGTTCCGCCGCGTCAGGCGCGTCATAGAATTGCAACGTGCCCATGTAGCGGGGATCAGACGCATCCGGAGGCGCGACTGCCTCCTCAAGATCGAAGAAAGCGTTATAGACATTCCCCGGAGGCGTCTGCGCGCTGAGGCCTTCAAAAACGATGTAGATCGCATGGTCCGAAGCAAGGGAGCGCAAGCGAGAAGCGAGAGACGTCCTCGGCGAGGCGAGCAGGCTGGTCGCAGGCGTGAGGATGATGCGCTGGGGTTGTTCGCCGAGCGTTATTCCGCCGTCGGCGTGGCCCGAGCAGGCAATTGTCTCCCCAAATGTTTGATCTGCAAGCGTCATGACGTTTTTTTTGGCTTCAGGCGGTTTCTCGGAGCCGGGGACGCCTAGATTCTCCGCTTCGCATGAGTGAGCGCGCTGCGAAACTGCGGCGAGCGCGGCGATGACCATGATCGTCACGCCGATGCTGGAATGTGCCCGCTGTGCGCTCCGGTCGCCCATTTTCGCCTTATCGTGCTGCCGCTCGCGATCAGCGCTGCTTGGGGCCCTTCGGGGCCTTCCGGCCGGTTGCAAAGAATTTAACTAGGCGCGCTGCGAAATTTTAGAAGGCGGGGCGGCGGCGCCCCCCGGAAATTGGGAGGAACTCCTTATCCGGATTTTCCTGGCTTCTGCGCGCAGCATTGCCGTGCGGCCACGTTTCTGGCAGAAAGCCCGCCGGAAAGCTGCTGTCCCCGCCCGATTCGCTCGGCGGGGCCGCTGCTCCTTTTTTTGTTGCGCGACTCCGTTCGCGGCGACGCGACCAATTCGGCCAATTCGGGGTCGAAGAACGAAAAGGCGAAGCCAAAATGGTTCTGTTTCTAACCATCGTCTTCGGATTGATGTCTATCGTCTACGGCGTCAAGACGTCTCAGGAATTGCTGGCGGCAGATCCGGGGTCGGCGCGGATGCAGGAGATTTCGGGCGCGGTCGCCGAAGGCGCGCAGGCCTATCTCAACCGCCAATACAAGACCATCGCCATGGTTGGCGGCGTGATTTTCGTCATTCTCGTCATTCTGCTCGGCTGGGCTGTCGCCTTCGGATTCATGCTTGGCGCGGTGCTCTCTGGCGCGGCCGGCTATATCGGCATGAACGTCTCGGTGCGCGCCAATGTGCGCACCGCGCAGGCGGCGACGAAATCGCTTGCCGGCGGCCTCGACATCGCCTTCAAGGCCGGCGCGGTCACCGGACTTCTGGTCGCCGGCCTCGCGCTGCTTGGCGTGGCGGTTTATTACGCCATCCTGACCTGGTTCGCCGGCTATGCGCCCTCCGATCGCACGGTCGTCGATGCGCTGGTGGCGCTCGGCTTCGGCGGATCGCTGATCTCGATTTTCGCCCGCCTCGGCGGCGGCATCTTCACCAAGGGCGCTGACGTCGGCGCCGACCTCGTCGGCAAGGTCGAGGCCGGCATTCCCGAGGACGACCCACGCAATCCCGCCACGATCGCCGACAACGTCGGCGACAATGTCGGCGATTGCGCCGGCATGGCGGCCGACCTCTTCGAGACCTATGCGGTGACGGTCGTCGCCACCATGGTGCTCGCCTCGATCTTTTTCGCCGGTCAGGAAGGCCTGTCGTCGGCGATGATCTATCCGCTCGCGATCGGCGGCCTTTCGATTCTCACTTCGATCGCCGGCACTTATTTCGTGAAAATGGGCGACGACGACACGGAATGGGGCAAATTCGCCGCGCCCTATTTCAAGAAGCTCGGCATCGACGATTCCATCATGGGCGCGCTTTACAAAGGCCTCATCGCCGCGGGCGTGCTGTCGGTCGGAGGGCTCTTTCTGGCGACGACCTTTACCGTCGGCTGGGGCGAAATCGGCAGGGCGAATGGCGAAGCTATCCACGGCTACGGCCTGTTCCTCTCCGGGGTGCTGGGCCTGATCGTCACCGGCGCCATCGTCTACATTACCGAATATTACACCGCCACAGGCAAGCGTCCGGTGGTTTCCATCGCGCAGGCGTCGGTGACCGGACATGGCACCAACGTCATCCAGGGCCTCGCCGTGTCGCTTGAATCGACAGCGGCGCCGGCGCTCGTCATCGTTCTCGGCATCATCCTCACCTATGAGCTTGGCGGGCTCTATGGCACGGCGATCGCGGTGACGACGATGCTCGGCCTCGCCGGCATGGTCGTGGCCCTCGACGCCTTCGGCCCCGTCACCGACAACGCCGGCGGCATTGCCGAAATGGCGGGTCTGCCGAAGGAGGTGCGTCGCAACACCGACGCGCTCGACGCCGTGGGCAATACGACGAAGGCCGTGACCAAGGGCTACGCCATCGGCTCGGCGGGCCTCGGCGCGCTGGTGCTCTTCGCCGCCTATACGAACGATCTGAAGCATTTCATCGACACCGACGTGCCGTTTTTCAAAGGGCTGGGGAAGATCGACTTTGAGCTCTCCAATCCCTATGTCGTCGCGGGCCTCATCTTTGGCGGCCTCATTCCCTATCTCTTCGGCGGCATCGCCATGACGGCGGTGGGGCGCGCGGCGGGCTCGGTGGTGGTCGAGGTGCGCCGCCAGTTTAAGGAAAAGCCCGGCATCATGGCGGGCACGGACCGGCCGGATTACGGCCGCGCCGTCGATATGCTGACGCAGGCGGCGATCAGGGAAATGATCGTGCCCTCGCTGCTGCCGGTGCTGGCGCCGATCGTCGCCTTCGTCATCGCCTGGATCCTTGGCGGCAAGGCCAACGCCTTCGCGGCGCTGGGCGCGTTGCTGCTGGGCGTTATCGTCAACGGGCTCTTCGTCGCCATTTCGATGACCTCGGGCGGCGGCGCCTGGGACAACGCCAAGAAATCCTTCGAAGACGGCTTCATCGACAAGGACGGCGTGAAGCATGAGAAGGGTTCGGAGGCCCACAAGGCGGCGGTGACCGGCGACACGGTCGGCGACCCCTATAAGGACACCGCCGGCCCCGCCGTGAATCCGGCGATCAAGATCACCAATATCGTCGCGCTGCTGATGCTGGCGATCCTGGCGCACTGAGGCGTCGCGCAAGGCAATTTTGAGAGGGCGGGGGAGACCCCGCCCTTTTGCTTTGGGAAAGGTCCGCTCTCCCCTTCATTCACCTCCGGGATGTCTCAAAATCCGCCCGAAGATGCGCCGTGTCGTAAATGATCACGATTTTCGTGAACTGATTTCTGTCCTCCGAAAGCTCGAAAACATCTACGCATTCGAAGGTGGCCGCCCTGCCGCTCTTCAATGTCCAGACATAGCGAAAATGAAGCGCCACCGCAGACCCGCTGGCGGAGCTGTCGAAGATGTTCAGGAGCGTGGTTTCGGAACGGCTCGTGCCTGCAAACAGCTCGGCATAGAACTCCCTGGCGGGTCGGACGCCATAAAGCGGAGAGTGAGCAACAGCGTCGGCGGTGAAAAGGCTGCACACGGCGGATAGATCGCTCCGGTCCAGCGCGTTCAAGTAGCTTTTGCAGAGGGCTTCCGCGTCCATTCCGGTCTCCATCGCCAGGCACCATCATAGATTGACTGCTCTACAAAACGGACGGGTCGTTAACCCTCCTGTCTGAATGGAATGTTTCGGCCGATTGCAGAGCGGAGCTTTCGCTTTCCGTCCTTGCTGGAATTCCAACCGATCCACTGACGTATCTTGACGGTTCTTGATGAAACAAGATAGATATTTCAGTCTGCAGGAAGACGACGGCCGCCATGCGCGAAAAATTCGCCACTCAGGTCGATAAGGATCTGCTCGCCGAGATCCGCAAGATCGCAAAGGATGAGGGGCGGCAGCTTCAGTCCGTCATCGAGGACGCGCTGCGCGCGCATGTCGAGGAACGCAGCAAGGCAAAGCCGCGGCGTCACGTCATGGACGCCTATCGTTCGAGCGTGTCGCGCTATGGCGGGCTTTACGAAAAACTCGCCAAGTGAGCGGCAGGCGAACCGACTATCTGACAGTCGCCGAGATACTCGCCATTCACAGTGACCTGATCGAACGATACGGCGGCGCGGCGGGCGGGCGCGATCTTGGTCAGCTCGAAGCGGCGTTGTTTCGCCCGCAAACGGGCTATTACGCCGACGAGATCGCGCAAGCGGCTGCGTTGTGGGAAAGTCTTTCACAGAACCACGCTTTCGTCGACGGCAACAAGCGTGTCGCCTTCGCAGCGATGTTCGCCTTTCTCACCGTCAATGGAATTTCACTTACGGCGAATGCGGACGAAGCGTGGACCTTCGCTTCTGCGCTCTACGAGAAAGACGCGTTTCGCTTCGAGACGTTGGAGGCGTGGTTGCGCCAGAACTGCCGATGAAAGCATTCAGCTTACGTCTGAACCACCTGCGCCTCTCGACGACTGGCGCGGGCCAGTCCGCGCCATGTGACTTTCCCGCGGGCGTCTTGCATTATCGCGGCCGACGAGCGCCCCCGTTGCAGCTTGGGCGGCGCAGGCGGACGACATGACCCATCCTTTCTATTGTCTGCACACGCATGGCTTCGTCCGAGTCGCCGTCGCAACGCCGAATGTGCGGGTCGCCGATCCGGCTTTCAACGTCGGTCGGACGATCGAATTGGCCCAAGAAGCTGACAAGCACGGCGCTTCGCTCGTGCTGTTTCCCGAGTTGGGGATCTCCTCTTATGCGATCGACGATCTCTTGCAGCAGGAGGCGCTGCTCAACGCCGTCGAGGCAGCGCTCGTCGAACTCGTCGAGGCTTCTTGCGGCATTCATCCGCTGATCGTCGTCGGCGCGCCGCTGCGCCACAGAGGCCGTCTCTACAACTGCGCCGTAGCGATCCTGCGCGGCCGCGTGCTCGCCGTGACGCCCAAGGTCTATCTGCCGAACTATCGCGAGTTTTACGAACAGCGCCATTTCGCCTCGGGCGCATTCATCTCCGGCGAGGACATCAAGGTCGCCGGACAAACCGCGCCGTTCGGCTCCGATACGCTTCTTGAAGCGACGGATTTTCCCGGACTGGTGATCCACACCGAGATCTGCGAGGACGTATGGGTTCCCATTCCCCCTTCGGCGCGCGCCGCGCTGGCGGGGGCGACCGTGCTGCTCAATCTCTCGGCGTCGAATGCGATCGTCGGCAAATCCGACTATCGCGAGACGCTATGCAGCGCGCATTCGGCGCGTTGCCTTTCGGCCTATCTCTATTCGGCGGCGGGGCAGGGCGAATCGACGACGGACCTCGCTTGGGACGGAGAAGCGCTGATCTGCGAGAAGGGCGAGGTTCTCGCCAAGGCGCCGCGCTTTTCCGACGAACCGCAGCTGGCTCTCGCCGATGTCGACATCGGTCGTCTTCTCGCCGAACGGATGCGGCAGGGGACATTCGGCGCCTGCGCCGACGTGGAGCAGGGCGCGACGCATTATCGTCGCATAGCCTTCGAACTCGCCGCGTCTTGCGACCGCGATCTTGGGTTTCTGCGTGAGGTCGGACGCTTTCCCTTTGTCCCGGCGGATGAAACGCGGCTCGCCGAGCTTTGTTTCGAGGCGTTCAACATACAATCGCACGGCCTCGAACAACGGCTGCGCGCCACGAAAATCAAAAAGGCGGTGATCGGCGTCTCTGGCGGACTCGACTCTACTCAGGCGCTGTTGGTCGCGGTGACGGCGATGGATGCGCTCGGTCTGCCGCGCGAAAATGTGCTCGGCTTCACGCTGCCGGCCTTCGCCACGAGCGAAAGCACCAAGGCCAACGCCTGGCGGCTGATGCGCGCGCTCGGCGTCACCGCGCAAGAAATCGACGTCACCGCGGCTTGCAAGCAAATGCTCGCCGACATCGATCACCCGGCTGCGCGCGGAGAGGCGGTTTACGACACGACTTACGAGAATGTGCAGGCGGGCGCGCGCACGTCGCTGCTGTTTCGTCTTGCCAATCGCCATGGGGCGCTCGTCATTGGCACTGGCGACCTGTCCGAGCTCGCCCTCGGTTGGTCCACCTATGGCGTTGGCGATCAGATGTCGCATTACAACGTCAACGCCTCTGTCCCCAAGACGCTGATTCAGCACCTCATCCGCTGGTGCGCTCGAGACGCGCGATTTGGCGCGGAAACGGCGGCGGTGCTTGAGGACGTTCTCGCGACGGAAATCTCCCCCGAGCTTGTGCCCGGCGAAGCGAGACAGCGGACCGAGGAAACGGTCGGGCCATATGCGCTGCAGGATTTCAATCTTTACTATGCGACGCGCTATGGATTTACGCCGGCGAAGATCGCCTTTCTCGCTTGGCGCGCCTGGCGGCATGCGGCCGCGGGCTCATGGCCTGTAGGCGTCGGCGAAGAGGACAAGGTCGCTTATGACCTCTCGACGATCAAACATTGGCTCGGCGTTTTCGTGAAGCGATTCTTTGAGGGAAGCCAGTTCAAGCGATCGGCGCTGCCCAATGGCCCGAAAGTCAGTTCGGGAGGATCGCTGTCGCCGCGCGGCGATTGGCGCGCGCCATCGGATTCGGTTGCGGACGCGTGGCTGAGTTCGCTCGACGACATTCCCTGACGCCGATAAGCCGGCCGCTCACGAAAAGCGGCCGGCTCATAACGAGCGGACGAGCGACGACCGCTCAGGCGCGCCGGATCAGGCCGAGAACGACCGACACGACCAGCAGAATCAGCGCCAGCCAGAACAATATCCGCGCGCCATCCACCGCGACGCCGGCGACGCCGCCAAAGCCCAGAAAGCCGGCGATGAGAGCGACGACCAGAAACACGACGGCCCAATACAGAAGGTTGCCCATTTTGACCTCCGCGTGTGAACTCACGTCCTAGAACGCGTCTGCTCCATACATGTTCCGGCGCGAACTCATCCCAGCTATTGCTCAGGTCTCGACGCAGGCGAAATCCGCAATTAAAGTAGTTCGAAGCGTTAACGTCCATTTGGGCTGAAATGCTATGTGCTATTCGCTTGAGGCAAGCATTACGGCCGGGCTCGGCCTGGGGTTGGCGGGCTACGGCATGGTTGCAAAAGCGCTGCGCCACGACCGGCGCATGTTGCTGTTCGCCGCATTCCCGCTGGTGTTTTCTGCGCATCAGTTCGTCGAGGCTGCGGTGTGGCTCACGCGGAACGATCCCGTCGCCGGGCAGCCCTTCCGCTATCTCTACACCTTAATCGCCTTTGCGATGTGGCCTGTGCTGACGCCAGCGGCCGCCGCTTATGCGGAATCGGATCCGGAGCGAAATCGTCTTTGGTGGACCATGGGCGGCGTAGGCTTTATCCTGGCCGCCTATCTTATCGCCAAACTCGCCGGCGCCGACGGCATCGACCTGTCGGTCTATCGGCACTCGCTCGCTTATGATCCGTTGTTCGAGCGCCCGCCGCTGGCGACGGACTTTCTCTATCTCTTGTTGACGGTCGCGCCGCTCATCTTGAGCGAGCGCAGGGCGATCAAAATTTTCGGCGTCGCGGTGTTCTTGACGTTTGTCATGGCGCTCGCAGCAAATCGACCGGCTTGGTATTCCGTGTGGTGTCTCGCTGCGGCGGTGTTCAGTTTTGTCATTGCCTTCGCGATCGAAGAAGAGCGCAGTTCTGACTACGATGAGCTGGAAATGCAGCGCTAGTCGGTCCGGGACGTGTTCGTCGCCCATTCGATGTAGCGCCGGCGCAGCAGGCGACTCGTGTCGCCCGGCGCGCCAGATCCGATGGGGCGGCCATCGAGCGAGACGACCGGCAGGACGAGATTGGAGGCGCTCGTGAGGAAGGCTTCCTTTGCGTCATAGGCCTCGGCGACCGAGAAACTCCGCTCCTCGACGGTCAACCCTTCCCGCTCCGCGATCACCTGCACGGCTCTCCGTGTGCAGCCCGGAAGAACTGCGGAGGAGTTTAGACGCGTCACGAGCACATCCTGGCGGGTGAGGATGAAGGCGGTCGAGGATGAGCCTTCGGTCACGAAACCATCCTGATCGACCATCCAAGCCTCCTGGCAACCTGCCTCGAGCGCCGCTTGCTTCGCCAGAACCTGCGCGAGAAGCGCGACGCTCTTGATGTCGCGTCGCGCCCATCGCAGATCCGGAACAGTGAGCGCCTTCACGCCGGTTTCGGCGGCGGGCGAGGCGATGATGTTTTTCTTCTGAGCGAAGGCGACGAAGGTCGGCGCCGCTTCCGCGGGAAACCCGAACTCGCGTTCGGCGGCGGCGCCTCTGGTGATCTGCAGATAGACGAGGCCTTCGCTCAAACCGTTTCTTGCGACGAGTTCGGCTTCAACTTCCGCGATGCGCGACACTGGAATGGGACTTCCGATACGCAGTTCGCGTAGAGAGCGCTCGAGGCGCGAAAGATGCGATTCATTATCGATCAGCCTTCCGCCGATGACGGCCGCAACCTCATAGACGCCGTCGGCGAACAGGAAGCCGCGGTCGAGAATCGACACGCGCGCCTCGTCGATGGGGGTGTAAGCTCCGTTCACGTAAGCGATATCAGACACGGTCGGCTCCGGGTGAGGGGAGCGCAATCTACAGCAGCGCTCGCGGCTTGTCCTGCCGACGCTTCGGGCTCTATCGATAGGGCGGGGGATGCCTAAATAGAATCATCTGCGGCGGATCGCTCATGAGGGCCCCTCGCGACCTCGGTCGCGGACGCCGTTGCGCTGGCGCGCGTGAGAAGCGGAAAACTCCGCCTACGGGCGGGAAGGGGGATACTTGGGCGAAGAAATCAAGACCACGGGCTTCACGCCCGCCGACAAGGCGCGCTTTGCCGGCCGGCTCGCGCAGGAAACGCATCTCGCCCGCGCCCTATTTGAACAGGACAAATTTTCGCGTGACGGCCACATGGTCGGCTTCGAAATCGAAACCTGGATCGTCGACCACAATTATGCGCCGTCCTCGATCAACCAAAATCTCCTGGAAACCCTCAATCATCCGCTCGTCGTGCCGGAGCTGTCGCGCTTTAACGTCGAGTTGAATTGCGCGCCCTTCCGCCTCAAAGGCGATGCGCTGACGCAGGCGCATAATTCGCTGACGGATCTATGGGCGAAATGCAACGACGTGGCCCATCAGCTCGACGCCAATCTTGTGATGATCGGCACGCTGCCCACGATCCGCGACGCCGATCTGACGCTCGCCAATATGTCGCCGCTCAACCGCTACTATGCGCTCAACAAGGAAGTGCTTCGTCTGCGCGGCGGACAGCCCTTGCACGTCAACATCGCCGGCCGCGACCGGCTTGCGTCCGAGCACAAGGATGTGATGCTCGAAGCTGCGACGACCTCGTTTCAGATCCATCTCAAGGCCCCGGCCGATCTGGCGCATCTCTATTACAACGCCTCGGTGGCGGCGTCGGGGCCGATCCTGGCGGCCTGCGGCAACGCGCCTTTCCTGTTCGGCAAGGCGCTATGGGAGGAAACGCGCATTCCGCTGTTCGAACAGGCGGTGAAGGTGCCAGGCCCGGCCAGGGTCAGCATGGGTTCAGGCTATGCGACGGATTCTCTCATCGAAATCTTCGAGGAGAATTTGCGCGACTATGACTCGCTGCTTCCGATGGCCTATGACGATCCGCCCGAGGCGATGCGTCACCTGCGGTTGCATAATGGCGTCATCTGGCGCTGGAACCGTCCGCTGATCGGCTTCGACGAAAGCGGGGCGCCGCATCTGCGCGTCGAACACCGCATTCTGCCCGCCGGACCGACCTTCATCGATATGATGGCGAACGCCGCGCTTTATTTGGGTCTCGCGCGCGCCATCGCGATGAGCGGGAACTGCGGCGCCGGCGGCGTCGGCTTCGCTGACGCCAAACGAAACTTTTACGCCGCGGCGCGTTTTGGCCTCGACGCCAAGCTCGAATGGCCGGGAGAAGGGCAGATCGCCGCCGATCGTCTGCTGCTGGAACGGCTCATTCCCGACGCCAGGGCGGGGCTGCGCGACCTGGGCGTCGCCGAAGCCGATTTCCTCGATATCATCGAAGCTCGGGTGCAGACGCGGCAGACCGGGGCGGCTTGGCAGCGAAAAGCCCTTGAGGCGCGCGGCGGGGACCTTTATGGCCTGATGGCGGCCTATTGCGAGCGCCAGCGGAGCGGCGCGCCCGTCCATCAGTGGGAAACGTGAGGAGAACAGTGACCGACGCGCCCTGCGCCCTGCTCGACCGGCTGCCCGACGGATTTCTCGACTGTCCCGCCAATCGCCTGAAGGACGTCCTTCCCCGACCGACCCTGTTCGACCTTCCGGGCCGCGACCCGCAACCGCTGTTCGTGTCTACGCTGCTGCACGGAAATGAGACGAGCGGGCTCGCCGCCGTGCAGGAGATTCTGCGCCGTCACGCCGCGCGCGGTCTCAATCGGTCGCTCATTCTGTTCATCGGCAATGTCGACGCCGCGGCGGCGAATATGCGCACGCTACCCAACCAGCGCGACTTCAACCGGGTGTGGCGCGGGACGGCTTTTCCCGATGATCCGCTCGCGCATATGGCGCGCTGGATTTACGAATACGTCGAGAAGCGCAGAGCTTTCGCCGCCGTCGACATCCACAACAACACCGGTTTCAATCCTCACTACAGCTGCATCACCAAGCTTGAGCCGAAATATGTCGCGCTTGCGCAGCTTTTCTCCCGCATTGTCGTGCATTTTCAGCGCCCGCGCGGCACTAGCGCAGCGGCCTTCGCCGAACTATGTCCGGCGATCACGGTCGAATGCGGCAAGTCGGGCGCCGATGCAGGCGTGGCGCATGCCGTCGAATTGCTCGACGCCTGCCTCTCGATCGCAGAGCTTCCCGACCACGCGCCGGCCCCGCAGGACATCGAATTGCTGCGCACATGCGCCATCGTGAAGCCGCCTGCCGGCGCAAGCTTTTCCTTCGACGGAACGCCGGCGGATTTTGTCTTCCGCCCCGATATCGACCATCTCAATTTCAGTGAGCTGGGCGCTGGCGCCTCTTTCGGCGCGTTGGGTCATGATGACGCGCGCCTCGAAGTCCTCTCCGGCGAGGGGTTCGACACGCAGCCGATCAACTATTTCGATTATGCGGGTGGCCAAATCAGGCTCGCGCGCCCCGCCATTCCGGCCATGCTGACAGTTGACCCCCGCGCCGTGCAGCAGGATTGTCTATGCTATCTGATGCACCGCATCGGCATGGACGGACTGGGATATAGCCGCACGGACGCGAGCGCGCATTAGGGTTTCTCCGGCCGCACGTCCTCAATGACATAGAGGCCTTTCGCGTCGCGACTGATCGTGAATTTGATCTTCATGCCTTTCGACAGGCTGGAGAGGTCGACGTTCGGCGCGACGCGAAACGCCATTGTCATGGGCGACATTTCCAAGGGACCCGAGACCGGACCATGCGTGATCATGATCCGTCGCTCGTCCGCGTCGACCGCCCGGACGACGCCCTCGCCTTGCCCCGTCGTCTTCTCGGTCTGTTCCGTCGCCTCGGCGACAGTGTAGCGCGGCGCGCCTTGGACCGCCGCGCCGCCAATCCCGATAGAGATGGCGGCGCACACCGCGAGGCGCGCAAATCGCGTCTTCATCGAAGTTCCCGATCTTGCTGCTGAGGTCGGCTAGACTTTACGGCATTCGTCGGCGCATTTCTGGCACGCTTTGCCGCAGGCCACGCATTCGGCGATCTTCGGAAACTTGTCGCATTGCTTCTTGCAGTCCTCGCAAATCAAAGCGACCGTTTTCGCCAGCGCGACGGTATGCGACGAGTTGAGCGCCGCCAGCGATGCGAGCGCATTACATGCGGCGACAAGCTGCAGCGAGGCGTCCGCACATTCGGCCATGCTCGTGTCTTTCATCGCAAACATGCCAAGACAGTGCCGAAGGCAGTCATTGCCCGTGGAGACACATTCGATGCTCGCGCTTTCCAGGTTTTTGTAGAGCGGCGGATGCATATCCTCCATTTTGGCGCCGCTGTCCTGTTGGCCGGTCGCCTGAGCAAACGCTTGTGTGGCGGACACGACGGCGGCGGCGGTTCCGACTGCAATGAATTCGCGACGTTCCATGGTCTTTCTCCAGGTGGGCTTCACTATACTTACCGAGGGGACCCGCTCGCGGGTTCCATCGGGATGGCTGCGCTCATGTCATCTTCGAGGGATTCATTTGTGACCGTGATGCTCGGGTCGAAGGCGGTTGTGTATCGACGTCTCGTCATGTGCGATGAAAGGTGACGTTGAGATTACTGGCGGGCATGTCCACGACGGGCATGTCCACGATTTGAGGCTCTCCAAACCTTTCTCCCGCGCGCGGGCCGCGACATCTTCCAGATCGCGGACGCCCCACACGGCGTTGCGAGCGCGAAGGCGCGCATCAAATTCGGCGCGGCTCGCCGCCGCGCCTGTATGGACCCTATAAATAGAGCGGCGCTTCCGCGGACAAGGTCCTGACTCCGCTCTCGAACAAAGTCTCTGTCGCGCTCCAGGGGGAAATGTGCGTCATGTTTATGCAGATGATGGCGTCCGCCTTTATGCAGATGATGGCGTCCGCCGCACGGATCGGCCAGGGATTTTGCTCTACCTTCAGCGCAAGCGGCGCATCCAAATTGGCAAGTTCCATGGAGCTAGTCCAGGCGGAAATGCTCTCGCGCGCTTCACCGCTCGGTTCCGACGGACAGAATGTCAGCCCGGGCGGATGCTGCGCGAAGAGCCGCTCGTCATTCATATTTTTCTCTCAATTGCAGGAGCAACGCTAAAGAAGCTCTACGGTGTTCAAATTGCACACTCATGACGTGGGCTTAAGCTACGTCGAAACGGAGCGATTTACCTACAGTCATCCACTCAAAGCGAAGCCCTTGGCTCGCCGGTAGGCATGAAATTTGATGCGCGTCACGTGTGAAAGGCGGGCGCCTGACAGTTCCTGTCAGAAGGGCGCCTGCGCGAGGCGTGCAAAAGCTTGTCGCTTGCTGTGTAGAACTGCCGTGGGTCTTGAAAATGTCTCAGCGCTTCGAACTTGTCGCCTCAACGCATCGGTCGTTTGTCGCATTGGCGACGCTCCGCCTTCCCGGTCACCCCCTGCGGCGCTTTACCAAAGAAGAGGCGGCGATCCTTTCGCGGGCCCTCGACTCCGTCGCGACGGGCGACCGCGGCGAACAGCAGATCTATATGAGCCCCATCGCCAGCGATCATGACTTCGACGCGAGAGTCGAACAGAGCGGCGTTGTCCTCTCCTCTGAAGGTCACGGAGACGTCAAACTGGACTGGAGCGAAGCGCGCGCCCTGGCCGAAGAGTTGAGATCGTTCGCATCCGGCTAGCGGGGAACGGTTTACGCTTGAGCGGCGCGTTCGGGGTCACAAGCAGCGCCGCGGCTCATTTTGCGACAAGTTCAAACCGCGCGACCACGGGCGCGTGAAGCGATCCCTCGACAGGCTCTTTCGCGTAGACTTCGTCCTGCAGCCCTTCGTTCAAGATCGTGGTCTCGCGCCAGTTGGCGGCCAATGCGCGTGAGGCAAGGAGGTGGTCGATCAGCGTTGGACGTCCCGCATGCACCACGGTGAAGCGCCGCGACGGCTCGACGCGCTCTTCCAAGGCGACGAGGGCCCGGTCCCCTTCCGCCGCTTCGTCTCCGCCGCCCCGCAGGAGTCTCGTCGGCGCGTCATGCTCGTCGGCGTTGAAGTCGCCGGCAATCGCGATCTGCGCCTCCGGCTCCGCGTCAAAGAGAGTCTCGGCGAACAGCCGGGCCTCCAACGCTTGCCCTTCGCGCTTGAGCGCGGCCACGAACTGGCCCTCGATTTGCGCGCGGCTCGATCCGAAGCCGCGCGCCGTCGCGATAGGAATGGCGCGCGGCGCGCGTAGATGCAGATTGACGACGTGGAGCGCGCCTCCGTTGGGAAGCGCGACAGCAGCGTAGAGCAGGGGCCTGTCCCAAGCGATCTCGACCGGCTCCGGCTGGGAGCCGTCGGCGTCGCGCGGCGGCGGCCAGACCCATCGCGCCACAATGTCGTGGTGGATCTGCCGATGCGCGCGCATCGGCCATCGTGAAAGGATTGCGAGATTATGCACGTCGGCGGGGGCGTCGCCGCCTGGCCTGACGGTCGTCGCCCGATGAAAGTTCGCGTATCTGGTGGTCGCCAACAACTGATCGAGCGCGATATATTGCCGCGCGCCGTGCTTATGAAGCCTCTGCGCATGGATTTCCTGCAGGCACAATATATCGGCGTCAAGCGCCTCCAGCAGCGGGCGTAGCGCGTCGCTTCGGCGCGCAAACGCCTCTGGTTTGGTCCCCGACCAATCGAGATTTTCGAGATTGAAGGTCGCGAGTCGGAACGCTTGCATCGTCAATCCTCGCCCGAAGAGTCTGCATCCGCCAGCAGATTGCGCCTCGACGGGGTCGACATTTAGCGGCAATATCGGCGCTATTTCCAATCCAGGAGCGCGATGTGTCCCTATTTGACGGGATTCCTTTCTTTGTTGGCCTAGACCCCACGCGCGGCGAACAGCTGGCGCGCCAATGCGTGCGCAGGCGCTACGCCGAGCATGAGCTGGTCCTCGATTTCGACGACCCTTCGACCGATGTGTATTTCATCGTCAGCGGCGACGTGCGGGTGCTGATACGAACCGCCGCCGGCAAGGAGATGATCTTCGGGGATTTCGGACCGGGCAAATTCTTCGGCGAGATGGCGGCGGTCGACGGGGCGAAGCGTTCCGCCAATGTGACGGCGCTCACCAACGCGGAACTTTTGCTGGTGCCGCCAGCGGTCTTCAAGGAGATCCTGTTCGGCGAGCCGGAGATTTGCGAGCGGCTGCTGCGTTTGCTGACGGCGCGGGTGCGGGAGCTGAATACGCGTCTGTTCGAGCGCTCGGTGCTCGACCTCAAGCATCGGCTCTATTCCGAATTGTTGCGCATGTCGGCGCCGCGCAAAGGGTCGACGGGGCAGTCGATCGTATCGCCACCGCCGTTTCAGCATGATCTCGCCGCCCGAATCGGTTGTCGGCGCGAACAGGTTAGCCGCGAACTCTCGGCCATGATCGACGAAGGCCTCGCCGAAAAAATTCGCGGCGGTCTCGTGTTGTTGCGCCCGTCGGTCCTGGAGAAGCGGGTTCAAGAGGCGCTCAACGAAGCCGAATGACCCTGTGCGTTCCCGCACAAACAGATGAGGGACGAGGCGCTACCGTCACTATGCTGCCGACAAGAGGCAAAGGACCCGGCAGAGCAAGCGACTGGGAGAACCCAAATGATTCCCGAATTGACGCCGATCGAGCGTTGCGCCGAAGTGGCGGGTCTGCGCGGCCATGAACTCATCCTGGGCGTGAGCCCCAGCGACAAGCACCATCGCATGCTGGCGCGATACCGCCGGGCCGTGTCGCTCGACGCCGCGCGCGGGCGAGTCGTCGCCGACATCCGCAACGCGGTGGAGATCGGCGCGTCGCGCCGCGCCGCCGACCTGCTGATCGTGCTGCGCTGGCTGCTCGCGCCAGGCGCGTCTTGCGACGATTCACGCGTCATCGCGCGTCCACGCCGCCGCACGTTCTCGGCGCGCTGGCGCAGGGGCGTCGTTCCGTCGCTGGTCGCCGAGCAGTCGTCGACTGAAAGCGGCGAAGTCGTCTCTCTCTTCGATGGCGGACTCCGGCGCTAGCCGCGCGTCGCGCCTGTGGTTTCAAGGCAACACCCGAGAATTTGTTGTGTCCGCCGTTTGCGCGCGGAGGATGGACAGAAATACCCATAAGCCGTTGCTGCAAAGCGTTAATTCGTAGCAGACGCATTGCGCCGTCGCGTCGTTCTCTTCGGCGCATCCTCGGGCGCTAGCTTGCTACTCCAGGCGACATGAGTCAGCTTCCGGTTCAGCTGACGGTCACGGCTTCGATCGCCGTTTTCCGATTTTTTACGGGGGCTTGCCATTTATGTTCGCATATAGAGCGGCGCCGAGGCTTTTGGGCGCATTGTTTGCCGCATTCGCACTTTTCAGTCCGGCTCTGGCGCAGGAGGATCCGCGCGCCGAACAGGAGCGCCTCGCGGCCTATATTCAGCATAATCCAACCGACTATGACGCGACCTATCGTTACGTCCTGCTGTCGACGGAGCTGCGCGACTATGAAGCGGGAATCGGCGCGCTTGAGCGCCTGCTGATGTTCAACCCGAACTTGTCCCGCGCCCGAAAAGAGCTTGGTTTCCTTTATGCGCGGCTTGGGGCCTATGAGCTCTCGGCGCAGCATTTGCGCAACGCGCTCGCCGAAGGCGGCCTCGATGCGGTTCAGGTGGCTCAGGTTGAAGCGCAGCTGCCCGATATCGAGAAGCGCACGCAGGCCAACCGGCTTTATCTGCGGATGCACGTCGGCCTGCGGGCGCAATCGAACGCCAATTTCTTCCCGACCAATAATCTCTTCCAGGTCGGCGGCGTCGGCGTCGCGTCGGCCGCCTCGCGCAAGGGCGACATCAACAGCTTCCAATTGGTGCAGGCCGCGCATGACCTGGATTTTCAGAATGCGCGCGGCGACCAGCTCGAGACGCGCGTGACGGGCTACGCCACCGAACAGTTTCGCCTGCCTCAGTACAGCGTCGCGCTATTCGCCGGCTCCGTAGGACCGCGCATCCATATCGCGCCCGATCTTTATCCGGGCCTCTCCATCAAGCCATACCTGACCGGCGCGGTGGCGCTGCTCGGCGGCAGCAATTATCTGAACGCCGGCGGCGCCGGCATGAGTTTCGGCGCGGAACTCAGTCGCGACCTGTGGTTCGAGCCGGGCGCCGAATGGCGGGCGATCTGGGTTGACCCCTCGCCGGGCTTCCTCGGCTATGCCGGTTTCTCGCCCTATTCGACAGTATCGACGTTGGCGACCGGCGACGTCGTCACGGGCTACTTGAGCAGCTCCTACAGACTGACCAACGATCTGAGGCTTGAAGGTCGCGTCGCCTATACGCGCGCCTGGGCGGGCAATCCGCAGCAATCTTCCGATCAGGTGGACGTTCAGGCGATGCTGCGGCTCGAGGTTGATCCGCCATTTCCGATCATTCCGCGCCGATGGACCCTCGCGCCTTATGGCCGCTTTACGCATCTTGCCTTCGACGCCGCCAATCCGGTGATCAATCCCTTCGTCGCGCGTCGAGACACCGTCTGGATCGGCGGCCTGATGGTGGACTTGCCGGTCACCCCGTATTTCGGTTTCGCCGGCAACGTCGAATATGCGCGTAATGATTCAAATCTGCCGAATTTCAAGACGGACAACGTGTCCGTCAGTTTCGGGCCAACGGCAAAGTTCTGACGGAGACGATAAATGAAAAAGTTCTCCGCGGCAGCCACAACCGCTCTCGCGCTCGTCGCCGGCCCCGCGCTCGCGGATAACGTCGGGAACGTCGGCGCGGTCAATCAGAGTGCGCACGGCACGCCGCCGGGCGCCGCGAAGCGCTCGCTATCGGTCGGTCTTGGCGTGCAGCGGCGCGAACGCATCGAGACGAGCCCGTACGGCAGCGCCCAGATCGTCTTTAACGACACATCGACGATGACCGTCGGACGCAACAGCGCCGTCACCGTTGACGACTTCGTCTATTCACGAGGCGGAGGCGGTCAGCAGGGCGTGTCGATGGCGAAGGGCGTCATGCGCTTCGTCGGCGGCGGCGTCAGCCACGAAGGCGGCACAAGGCTGCGGACCCCGACGGCGTCGATCGGCGTGCGCGGCGGGACGGCGCTGGTTCGTA
Source organism: Methylocystis sp. (assembly GCF_051062815.1). Lineage (GTDB taxonomy): Bacteria > Pseudomonadota > Alphaproteobacteria > Rhizobiales > Beijerinckiaceae > Methylocystis. The sequence goes on from NZ_JBPFDU010000029.1 coordinate 63,006, forward strand.
TTGGCGGCTCCTGCGGCACGCTCATCGTGCACCAATATGGCTTCATCGACGTTGGCGGCCAGGCGCTCACGCGCCCGGGCTATGGCGTTTGCGCGCCGAGCGGCGGGCCGGTGTCGGAGCCTTTTCTCGTGCCGCCCGAGACGATCGCGGAAATCGTCGCCGCGTTGGAGAGCGGCAAAACGCAGCGTGGCGGCGCCAAGCGCGCGCCGACAAACGAAGAGGCGAACCTCGCGCTCGGCAATGATCGTCCGCCGGACGTCGTCAGTCCGCCGGGGCTAGACGCGCTGGGGCCGGTTTGGTTCGGCAATGCGCTCGTGCAGAGCCGCGCCAATGTCGACAATCAGCCTGCTCCGCTGCTGACGCCAGCGCGCCAAGGCGGAAACGACGGCCACCACGACGATCACGATCACGGCGGCCACGGCGGACACGATCACGGTGGTCATGAGGGCGGCCACGGCGGTCATGGCGGTCACGGCGAAGGTGGTCACGGCGGTCATGGCGGCCACGGCGAAGGCGGTCATGGCGAAGGTGGCCACGGCGGTGGTTATGGAGGCGGCCACGGCGAGGGCGGTCATGGCGAAGGCGGCCACGGCGGCGGCTATGAAGGCGGCGAGGGCGGCCAGTACGGCGGCGGCGAAGGTGGCCAGGGCGGCGAAGGCGGCGGTGGAGGCCTCTTCGAGAGCGGCGACTCGGGGGGCGGCCATGGTAACGGCGGCGGCCAAGGGAGTCATGGAAGCGACGGTCATGGAAGCAGCGGTCATGGGAGCAGCGGTCACGGAGGCGGGCCGGTTGCGATTGACGGTCCGGGCGACTAGTTCTCCGGCATCGCCAGCCTCGCCGATCGCCGCGGTGGCGGCGTGACCGTCATGCGAGGTGGAGATGTTGAAGCGGCGCCGCGCCTACCTTCTCGCGCTTATCGCCGCCGCGGCTCTCATTTTTCCCTGGGGCGTCATTCAGCCCCGGGCGCTCGACGACCTTCGCAACTTTGTCTTCGACACGTTTCAGCGTCTGGCTCCTCGCGCCTATGATCCAGAGGCGCCGACGCGGGTCGTCGGCGTCGACGAGAAAAGTCTCAGCGCCTATGGGCAATGGCCTTGGCCGCGCGTCCGGCTCGCCGAACTTCTTGACCGCCTGCGCGAACTCGGCGCGGCGTCCATTGCATTCGACTTCATTTTCGCGGAGGCGGATCGCGCCGGAGCCTCTCAGCTCCTCGACGCGATCTCCGACCCCCGCGCCCGCGCCGAGGTGGCGAAGCTCGTCGCAAAAGCGCCGAGCGGCGATCAAATCTTGGCTCAGGCGCTCTCGAAGGCGCCCGCCACGCTTGGAGTCACGCTGACCGACGCCGTTTCCGCGCCGCTGCCGGCGAAGTCGGGGCTGGTCACCGCCGGCGACGATCCCGCACCCTTCCTCGCCGCGTTCGCCGGCGCGGTGGGCCCGGAACGAAAGCTTGCGGAAGCGGCGCGAGGGCTGGGCGCGACAAACTGGCTGACCGATCACGACCAGATCGTTCGTCGGGTGCCGCTGGTGACGCGCGCCGGCGACGTTCTCATGCCCTCCCTGGCGCTCGAAGCCCTGCGCATCGCCCAGGGCGAGTCGGCCATCATCATTCGGTCTTCAAACGCCAGCGGACAAACGGCTTTCGGCAAGCAGACGGGAGTCAACGCGATCAAGGTCGGCGCCTTCGAAATTGCGACCGGCCCCAACGCAGAGGTCCGGCCACGCTATTCGCATAGCGACGCAGTGCGAGACATTTCAGCCAAGGACGTGCTCGAGGGCCGTGTTGCGCGCGACGAAATCGAGGGGCGCATCATCTTCGTCGGCGCATTGGCGACGGGTCTTGGCGACGTCCGCGCGACGCCCCTGGAGCCGGTCGTTCCCGGCGTCGACGTGCATGCGCAGATCGTCGAATCGATCGCATCGGGCTCGCTGCTCGCGCGCCCGGACTGGGCGCCCGGACTGGAGTTCGTCGTCGCCGCCTTCTCGTTTTTTCTGATCATGAGCCTGCTCTTCGTCGCGCCGCCGCTCGTCTCGGCGGCGGCGGCGCCGCTCGCCGTCGCAGGGCTATTCGCCGGCGCCTTTTATCTGTTCGATCGCCGCGGCGTGCTGCTCGATCCCTCTTATCCGAGTCTCGCGATCATTGGCGGCTATCTCTTCGGCGCAGTGACGCTCTGGCGGGCCGAAACTTCCGCGCGCCGCCACGTGCGCCAGGCCTTCGGCAAATTCGTCGCCCCCGCCGTCGTCGATCGCCTCGCCGAACACCCGGAGCGGCTGGTGCTCGGCGGCGAGACGCGCGAATTGACCGTGCTGTTTTCCGATCTGCGCAATTTCTCGGGGATTTCGGAAGGCATGAGCGCACGCGAACTCACGCAGTTCATGAATGAATATTTGACTCCGATGACCGACGCCATCCTCGAAAAGGAAGGCACGATCGACAAATATATGGGCGACGCGGTGCTTGCCTTCTGGAACGCGCCGCTCGACATCGACGACCATCCGCGCAAGGCCGTTCGGGCCGCCCTGACGATGCGCGAGGCTCTCGTCAGCCTCAACAAAAGGCGCGCCGAGGCCGCTGCGTCGTCGGGCAATGATGCGCAGCCCGCGGCGATGGGGCTTGGCCTCAATCTCGGCCCTTGCAGCGTCGGCAACATGGGATCCATCCGCCGCTTCGATTATTCGATTCTCGGCGACACGGTGAATCTCGCGTCGCGGCTCGAAGGGGCGAGCAAGGCGTTTCAGACGGACATTGTGGCCTCTGGCGCGGTGCGCGACGCGGCGCCCGACTTCGCCTGGATTGATCTTGGCCGTGTCCGCGTCGTCGGAAAGAGCGAACCGACAAGGGTTTTCGCCCTCGCCGGCGACCGCAGGATGGCGGTCTCGGACTCGTATGTGCGCTGGCGCAAGTCGCATGACCTCATGCGCCAGGAATATGAGTCGGGCCGATTCGAGGCCGCCGCCGAGGGCGCCTCGGCGTTGGCGCGATCGGTTCCCGAGCCCTGGCCTGCGCTCTATGTCGTCTTGGAGCAGCGGTATCGCGGTCTCGCCAGGGAAGGGTCGCAGGATAACTGGTCTTCGGTATGGAATCTTTCGAGCAAGTGACGTCTTCGTCCGAGCGCGACTCCTGTCCTGCCGTGTAGCCGCACGCCTTATGGGTTTCTCTTATGATCGCTACTCGCGCATGATCTCAAATCCGGTACAGAATTATTGGGCCATGATTGCAGGGCGTCACGACGCGGATGCTTTTTCGGTCATCGACGCCGCCTATCGCGAACCGCAACGCGGGTATCATGATTGGGGTCATATCGTCGATTTGCTGACGAAGCTCGACTCCTTGAAGGCGCTCGCCGTCCGGCCCGATCTGATCGCCGCCGCGATCTTCTGGCATGACGCTGTGTATGTGACACGCGAGCCCGACGGTCTGCTTCGTCCCGACGCCGAAAATGTTCGCGCCAGCGCGGCGCTCTTCGAACGTCACTCGAAATTCGATGAAACAGATGCGCAGGCCATCCATGATCTAATCATGGCGACATCGAATCACCTCAACGCGCGCGCTCCGATTGAGCATTATCCCGGCTTTTCGCGCGATCTGGACCTCTTCCTCGACCTCGATCTTTCCTCGCTCGGCGCGTCCTGGTCCGAGTTCGAGCAAAATCTGGCGCGGCTTCGTTTCGAATACGCCTGGGTGCCCGAGCCGCTCTTTTGTCTCGGGCGGCTCCAGATGATCGACACATTCGCCGCGCACGGAGACGGGCTCTACCGTCGCGACGAATCGCGCAAGCTCTGGTCCGCACGGGCGCATCAAAATCTCGCGCGCGCGCAGGAGCAATTGCGCCGACAGGTGGCGCGCCTCGCTTCATCGGCGTAGTTACAGTGCGAGCGCCGAGCGCACCTTCGCCGAATAGCCGTAGATGTCGTCGTAAAGCTTCAGCGCGCCCTCGTCGTTGACCACGGCCGTGAAATATTCGATGTGCACCGGAACGGGCGTCGCGAGATTGATGCGGTGCTCCTTCTTGCCGATTAGAGCTTTCAGACGCTTTTCGTCGTAGCCAGGACGCGCGATGACCTCTTCCGCGAGCTTGAACGGATCTTGCACTCGTACGCATCCGTGACTGAATGCGCGCTTGGAGCGGGCGAAGAGTTTCTTCTGCGGCGTGTCGTGCATGTAGATCAAGAGATCGTTCGGAAACACGAATTTCAGCCGGCCGAGCGCATTCTTCTCGCCTGGCTCCTGCTGAACGATCGCACGGCCATTACGAAAGGTTACCTTATATCCGCGCTTGCGAAGCTTGGAGAGCTTGCCGCCGGTTTTGGGCTCCAGCTCCTTCTCGATAATCGACTCCGGAACGGTCCAGGTCGGATTGATGATGATATATGGCATCACGTCGGAAAACACCGGCGTTGGCGACGTCTTCTTCCCGACGACGACGCGCGCGCGCAACACAATGTGATTGTCGCGCGTGAATGTCGTCTCGAATTGCGGAATATTGACTTCGAGGCGCGTCGCGCCCATTTCACGCGGCTCCCAACGCCACCGCTCCATATTGGCGATGATCTCCGCCTCGACGCGCTTCGCCGTGGCTTCGGGCAGCGACGCAAAATTGGTGATGGGCCGCGCATCCGACTCGTGAGCCGTCGCGGCCTCGCGGCGCGGATGGCCGCGCGCGGCGCGCAGTTCGGCGAGTTTTTCGCGAAGGGCGGCGTACGCCGGGTGCGGCGGATTGAAGGCGGCAAGCCGCGCGCCGGCCTCTTCTCCAGCCTCGGCGACGGCGTCGAGCGCTTGGGGCGACTTCACGACGGACGGTCGCTCCTCGATGTCAGGCGAAATCGTTGCGGGATTGACCCGGGCGCCGCTCGCTTGCGCCGCATAATCGGCGACGGCCTCGGAGAGGGCCAGTTCGCCCGCGGCGCTCCAGGACGACTCTTGCGCAGGCGCGTTTACACGCAGGCCGTCGTGGCCGGCGTCGCGCAGAGTGTCCAGCGCGCTTTTCGCCGATTTGGTGAAGCCGTCCGCATCGCGCCAGATCGGCGCATAATCGCGGTTCTTGTAATAAGCGGCGATTTCCGAACGCTGGACGCTTCGGCCGACGTCGGGCTCCTCATTCGACCAGTCGCGCAGCGCCCGCGCGAGGCTTTCGCGCGCATCGGTCGCTTGCCGCTCATCGGCCCTCTGCTGTTCATCGACGCCTTGCGGCGCGTCGGCTTCCTGCCGCTTTTCGAGCGCTTGGTCGAGTTCTTGGCGCTCATCGGTCTGCTGCTGCTCATCGGCTTCCCGCGGCGCGTCGGCCGCCGGCCGGTCGGAGGTCTCGCCCTCTAGCGCCGGCCTCGCCCCGCGCTCGGCGGCGGCGGGCGAATTGGGCGCGTCGTTTGGCGTGCTCGACATTTGCGCCATGGCCGGGGCGGCGAGCAGGGCGCCTGCGATGACGAAAGGAGCAGCCTGCGGGAGGAGCGAAACGCGAAACATGCTCGAACTCCTGTGAGCCTCTTACAAGGCCTTGCTTACAAGGCCTTGCGGCAAACGAAACGGATCGTTTGTCCGCGCACGCCATAGCCCTCGTCGGTCTCGACGGTGACGCCATGGCAATTCTGCGTCGGATCTGACTGCGCGACGGCGGTCGACTCCTGCCAGTCGATGGGGAGGATGAAGGGCTTCACCGACGAAGCGTCGGCGGCGACGCGCGCAGGCTGCGAGTCCGGCGCCTTGACGAGGAGCGCCTTGGCGGCCGCGAAGCTGACATTGGCGGCGAGGATCGCGAAGGCGATCTTCATGGCCAGCGCGATGCGAATCGGTCGCGAAGCGAAGCTGGTCTTGGTCGTGCGGTTCGTCGTGTTGTTCATTGAACGGTTCATGGCGAGTTCCCCGTGGTCCGTCCGCTCGATCAGCGGATGATTGGACCCTAGAGCGCCGCTCGGGGAGTCGCGGTGCGCTGGCGCACAGGGCGCCAGATGCGAGAACTCCCGGCCCTTGTGGGGCCGGGAGCCAAGCTGCATCAGACGTCGAAGCCGCCGTCGCCGCCGCTGTCGAAGCCGCCGCCGTCATCGAAGCCGGGGTCGGCGCCATAGTCGGCGTCCTCCACCCCGCCGGCGTTGTCGTAGCCGGAGTCGTAACCGGCGTCGGTGGCGCCCGAGCCCGACTCATCGCCATAATAGTTGTTGATCACCGTATCGCCGCCGGTCGGCGTAAAGCCGGAGCCGATGCCGAGATTCCCCATCCCGCCATAGCCGCCGCCATGCGAGAACAGGCTGCGGATGCCGTCGGCGAGCAGCACGCCGCCCGCGACGCCCGCGGCGGTGCCCAGCGCGCCCTTCAGAAATCCGCCGCTTTCAGGCGCAGGCGGCTGCTGCTGGCCCCAGCCCTGCGGCGCGTAGCCGCCGGCCACGGGATTCATGCCGCCCTGCTGGGCGCCGCCCCAAGGTCCGCTCGGACGAGCCTGCTGGGGAGGACGTGGCGGCGCCGGACGGGGACCACCGCCGAACAGGCCGCCAAGGAAACCGCCGGCGGGCTTCGACTCAAGTTCCTGCACACGCGCCTCGAGCTCCTCGATGCGCGCATTGGCGCCTTGCAGCGCCTGATCCTGCACGATCACGGTCTGCGCCAGGAGATAGGGCGCCGCAGGCTGAGCCTTGATCTGTTCGCTGATGAAAGCCTCCGCCTCCTGGTCGCGCGGCGTCGAGGCGGCGCTCTTGGTGCGCTCGAACAGACCAGCGATGAGTTGGCGTTCTTCCGGTGACATAGGGTTTCTCCATAGTCGCCGCCCTCGAAGGCGCGGCGCAGCAAGATATGGCCCCGCTGCAAAACGCCGCCAAGCCCCAAGCGCAAACGCGGCCGATTAAACTTTCGAAATCTAGCGTAAGGCCGGGTCGCGCTAGATCTCCGCGCTACGCGTGCGGCCAGTGGCGTTCGCGGAACCAGTTACGATAGTCCGTCATCTTCGCGCGCTGGGCGGCCGGCGCGCGCCGCGAGCACGTCGCCGCCTCGGCGCTCCCGTCCGAAGCGCCCCACCGCAGTTCGACGCAGTCGTTGGGATTGTAGCCCATCTCAAGGTCCGCCGCGCGGTCCATGACGTCTTTGAGTGAGAGCGTCCAGGCGGAGCCGTCGCTGCGGGTATAGGAAAAGGTGCGGGCCGCGAGTTCGCTCGCGAGCGCGCTTTGCAGTTGAGCCTGAACGCCCGCCGGACCTCTGCCAAACGGCATGGCGTAGCGCTCGCTGCGCCGAGCGACACGATCTGGAAATCCGCGCACCACGTCGATCGCGATCAGCAGCCGGAGATCGCGCGCCGGCGTCGAGAAATCCTCCCATGGGCCGCTGGTCGCGAAGATGGCGGGACCGTCCGGCATTGATGCCTCGCCGCGCCCGCCGTTCTGGAACTTTCGACCGTTTTCGACCGCCGTCGCGCGCGTCTTCACCTGCTCCTCAAGCGCCGTGATGGCCGCCATCATCGCGCGCGTCGGATCGAGCGGCTCAGGCGACATCACCTCATCCATGCGATCGTAGAAATCCTCGGCGCCGAACTGCGACTGCTCCAGCGAGAAATCGCCGTAATCCGTGTTCTTGGCGATCTCGGCATTGGTGAGCGCCCGCAATCCGCCGTTCTCTCGCACGATCGGCCGGAAGCGCTTGAAGCCCGGGCTGCCGAGGGAAGCTCCGTTCGCGAAAAGGAAATTGCCGCGCCAGAACCGCTTGCGCGTGACGGTGCCATCCGGCTCGGCGTCGACGGCGAGAAACACGCCCGCGGCGTCCGCCGTCTGTGGGACGCGTTGCACGAGCATCATGACGTGCCCGTACGGATCAGCGTAGGCGGTTCCGGGACGCAGCGTCTCCTGCGTCAGTGGAATCGTATAAAAGTCCGACTTGTCGCTGTTTGCCGACGCTCGCACCGAACCGGAATGAACGACGTCGCCCACGGCCCGTAAATATCCGGCGACGCCGGCCGGCCGTTTCGGCGCAGGCGGTTTCGCAGGGGCGACCGGCCCAGTCGTCGGCGCCGCCGGCTGGACCTGCTGAGGCTGCGCAAACAGCTGCTGTAAAAAGTTCGTGGGAGGAGCCGCTATGCGGGTAGGGGCCGGCGGAGCGGCGGCCGACGCCACGGCTTGTTCGGGCGGCGGCGCGGGTCGGGTCAGCTGGGGATGCAGAATATCGAAGCGCTCATTGCATCGCGGCGGCGCGCCGGCGGCGCCGCGCGAGCAATTCGAATAGGCGAAAGGCAGCCCCATCTTGTAGGCGAAATAGGCGCGTAGAAAGTAGACGAAATCGGCGCAGTCGGGTTTCAGCGATAGGGTGAAGCTGTCTTCGCCTTTTCCGAGATGATTGAACAAGACGTTGCGCGACGGATCGCGCAGCACCTGGTGCCACGTCTTCCAGGACTGCTCCGCTTCGAGCGGCGCGTCAAAAAGTTTGGCGATCCATGCCGAATACAAATTTTCAGTCGCGCGGTTCCATGAATTGTGCACCCGCCAGACGCTGCCTTCCGCCGCATGCGAGGCGGACGATTTGCGCGCGCTCACGACGATGTCCTTCGTAATCGTGCCGCAAGTGAACGAAGACGTGTCGAGCGTGGCGCGCCACGCGCCGGCGGCCGGCGACGCAACCTCGGCGAACCAGACATACGGCGGTCCGCCACGCTGTCCGCGCGATCTGGCCGCGACCCTTCCGTCAGGCGCAATCAGCGAAAGCTCGCCGTCGAGCGGCTTTTCGGCGGCGACGAGGATACGCAAGGGCGCGCCTGCCCAAGGCGACGCCGGCGACGTTACAACCGCGACCTCAGCCGATTCCTCGCAGGGCGAATCTTGAGCCTGGGCGTTTGAGAAGGGAAAAAGAAAGGCAAAAAAGGCGCTTGCGACAGGCAAGAATGCAGCGAATCGGCGCGCTGGAAACATTTGTGACCCTCTCTTGGACCGCCCTCGATGGTTTTCTTCGTCAGAGGCCGGTTCGCAGGATACGGAGTTGGCGGCAATCCGGCTGGGGACTTGAGGCGCGAATTTCGCACAGCGACCCATTGCGCACGGCCCATTGTTTGAAAGAAATGGGTCAAAATGGCGACGTCCGCCCGCCACGCTCACGACGTCGCGCTCGTCCGGTCGGCGCAGAGGAGCTACGGCTCCGTCGACAGGCTCGGCGCAACGATGGCGTCGCAGGGCCTTTCGGCCCGGCAGCTGAGGCATGGTTTCCCGCGCTATATGTCCGGCAGTCCCGAGGAGGTCGCTTGCGCTAGCGCCTCAGTTAGGTCGAAGGAACAGATGGCGCGCAGAGCAAAAGCGGGTCGCCTCTCAAACGCGATGAGCTGGTTCAAATCCCGGCTTTGGCTGATTCCGGCTGGCATGAGCGTGCTTGCGCTCGGCGCCGGCTATGCGCTCGTGCGTTACAGCTTCAAGATACCGATCGACGCCAGCGGTTCGCTGTGGCTGTTCAGCGGCGACCCCGCCACCGCGCGCGGCCTTCTCTCTACGATCGTTTCCGGCATGATTACGATGACGTCTCTCGTCGTGTCCTTAACGATCCTTGTGCTGGCGCAGGCGGCGCGCCAGCTTGGCCCTCGGCTTATCTATAATTTCATTGGCGACCGCTCCATCCAGGCCGCTCTCGGTCTTTTCGTGGCGACGATCCTTTATTGCCTCTTCATCTTGCGGAGCATCAATGAGCAGCTCGGGCCGCAAGGCGTGCCGCGCTACGCGGTGACTCTCGCGAGCCTTCTCACCATCGCCTGTTTGTTTGCGCTGCTTGCATATATCAGCAAGCTCGCACATTCGATCGTTTCCGACACCGTCGTCCGCGAAGTTGGCGACAATCTCGACGCCGCCATCGACGAATGTCCCCGCCGCTCCGATCACGCCGACGAAAAGATCGACGTCGACGAGGAAAGCCGAGAGCACCCGACGCGGCGCTGCATCGGACTCGAACAGAGCGGCTATGTGCAGTTCGTCGATTATGACGCGCTGGTCAAAACCGCCGGGCGTCACGACACCGTGTTGATCGTTCACACCGAACCGGGCGCGTTCCTTTTGCAGAAGGGAGACACGGTCGAGGTTCGTTCGAAAGCGCTTGTCGGGGAGCGAGTGGAGCGCCAAATTCGAGATTGCTTTGTGATCGGCCCCGCGCGCACTCCCACGCAGGATCTGCAATATTCCGTGCGCCAACTGGTTGAAATCGCATTGCGCGCCCTGTCGCCGAGCGTCAACGATCCTTACACCGCAACGGCCGTCATCAACCGGCTCTCCGCCTCGCTCGAGAAAGCCGGCGCTCGCGAGCTATCAACAAAATACCACCGCGACAGAGCCGGTCGTTTGCGGGTCGTCGCGGCGAACGGCGGCTATGGACCTGTCGTCGAGACCGCCTTCACCCAGATTCGCGCCGCGGCCGAGGGCATGCCGGCAGTTCTCATGGTGCTCACAGAACGTATCCAGGACCTGCTGCACGGCGCGGAACTGCCCGAGCAACGCGAGGCTCTGCTCGCTCAGCTGCAGGCGATTCGCTGGACGATTGCGCAGATCAACGAGCCGGAAGATCGCAGGAAGCTCGAAGCGATCGTCGCCGGCCCGATGGAGACGGGCTGAACTCGTAATGCTCCGGCGTGATGGAGTGGATGCCCCCTCCTGACGGCATCGCGATGTGCCAGTGTGGCGATGTTTGCGCATCCCACGAACGGAGAGGGCATCCATGGAAAAAGTTAGCATTATCGGGCTTGACCTTGCAGAGCGGTCCTTTCAGGCGCATGGCGCCGGCGCCGATGGCGGCGTGGCGTTCCGCAAGAAGCTTTCGCGCCAGAAGGTTCTCGCCTTCCTTGCCGATCAGCCGCGCTGCATTGTCGCGATGGAAGCGTGCGGCGGCGCGCATCACTGGGGGCGCGCCATCGGCGCCCTCGGGCACGCGGTTCGGTTGATCCCGCCCGCCTATGTCAAACCCTTCGTCAAGCGCCAAAAGAACGACGCGGCCGACGCCGAGGCGATCTGCGAAGCGGCGATGCGGCCGACCATGCGCTTCGTCGCGGTGAAAACCAGCGAGCAGCAGGCGCGGGCCATGCTGTTTCGCACCCGCGATCTTCTCGTGCGCCAGCGCACGCAGCTCATCAATGCGCTGCGGGGCCATTTGGCCGAGCATGGCGTCGTGGCGCCACAAGGGTCTGCGAATTTGAAAAAGCTTGCAGAGGCTCTCGAGGACGAAACGACGTCGCCGCCGCTGCTCGTCGTGGAGTTGTCGCGCGTTTTCCTCGAGCAGATTGACCAGCTGTCAAAGAAGATCGCCGAACTGGAAAGGGCGATGACGCATGAAAGCGTGCGCGGCGAGACAACGCGCTGCCTGCGAACCCTGCCGGGCGTGGGGCCGATCACCGCCATGGCGATCGAAACTTTCGCGCCGCCAATGACTGTTTTTGAGCGCGGGCGCGACTTTTCCGCCTGGCTCGGGCTCGTTCCCCGTCAGCATTCAACCGGCGGCAAGCCGCTGCTTGGAAAAATATCGAAAATGGGCCAGCGCGATATCAGGCGGCTTTTGATTATCGGCGCGATGTCCCTCATCCGCCGCGCCTGCCGAAAAACCGCGCCGGAAGGAACGTGGCTGCATCGCTTGCTGGCGCGCAAGCCGCGCAAACTCGTGGCGATCGCGCTCAATCTCCATACCGGCCAGCGGTCGCGACAGGCCGCATAAAAAGGCCTGATACATGACCGCACCCGATCACGCGACCAAGCCGCTCGAAAACACCTTGCGCGAACGGGGGCATCCATACATGGATGGCCGGGGACAAGCCCGGCCATGACGCGACACCTTTGGCTGTCAGCCTAGGCCGCTCACGCCGCCGTGAACTTCTCGCTGAAGATGCGATCATGCGGGACGCCGGCGGACTGGCCAGCCGCCTCGGTCGCGGCGATGAGCGCCGGCGGGCCGCAGGCGTAAATGTCCGGCCGCTCGGTCGCGCTTGACAGCGCCTGCGCAAGCGCTTCGACCGGCGTGCCGACAAATCCGCGCCATTCCTGTTCCGGCTTCCAGACGCAGAGCGTCACGACCAGTTGCGGCAACGCCGCCTTGAGCTCCTCGATCACGTCGAGCGCGAAAAGCTCGTCGACTTTGTTGACCCCGAAGAACAGCCGGCAGGAACGCTGATCGGCGAATTCCGCCATTTGCCGCAGCATCGAGAGCGCCGGCGCGAGGCCGGTGCCGCCGACGACGAACCAGCGCGGCGCCGCGCTCGACTCGTCGAGGGTGAATTGCCCCTGCGGACCGCGGACAAGCAGCCTGTCGCCGCTGGCGGCGCGATCACGAAGATAACTCGAAAAGGCGCCGTGCGGCTGAAGGCGGATGAACAGCTCGAGCGTTCCGTCCCAGTTCGGCGCATTGGCGAGCGAATAGGAACGCTTCGCGGAGCCGTCCGGAAGCGTGAGTTCGATGAATTGCCCGGCGGTGAACTGCGCCGCGCGCCCGAATGTCGGATCGTCTTCATATTGAAGCTGCAGGCGCACCGCCCCCGAGCCTGCTGGTTCAATCGCCACAAGCGTCGCGCGCCGCTCGGGAACAGGCGCAAAGCCGACCGCCGCCTCGTCGAAGGGCGCGCGCAATGCGAGATCGCTGCGCGCCTGCGCACGGCACAGCAATATGTCGCCCGCCATACGCTCATCTTGGCTTAGCGCCGCGCTGCTGTAGGACATGAGTTCGACCTCTCCGCTTGCGCGAGCGACGCGGCATGCGCCGCAGCCGCCCTCCCGGCAGGAGGAGGGGAGATAAATGCTCGCGCGTTCGGCGGCGTCCAGTAGCGTGTCGGATGGTTCGGCGTCGAAGGCGATCGTCGCGCCGTCGCGCGTGAGCAGGCTGACCTTGTACATGGCGGATTCCGGCGAAGGGGCGGACGCCCGAGGTCGGGCGTCCGCTGCATGGTGGCTAGGCGGCGCGGGCGAGCGAAGCTGCGATGTCGGATTTGGCGTCGCCGATCGGCTGGACGCCGAACTTCTCCACCAGCACGTCAACGAGCGCGGGCGTGAGAAAGGCCGGCAGCGTCGGACCGATGCGCACATTGCGCACGCCGAGCGCGAGCAGCGTCAGAAGAACGGCCGCCGCCTTCTGCTCGAACCAGGAGACGATGAGCGACAGCGGCAGTTCGTTGACGCCGACGCCGAAGGCTTCCGCCAGTTTCGTCGCGACGACGAGCGCCGAATAGGCGTCGTTGCACTGGCCCATGTCGAGAAGCCGCGGCAGCCCGCCGATCGTCCCGAAATCATGCTTGTTGAAGCGATATTTGCCGCAGCCGAGCGTCAGGATCACTGTATCCTTCGGCGCTTCGTCGGCGAAATCGCTGTAGTAGTTGCGGCCCGGCGCGGCGCCGTCGCAGCCGCCGACGAGGAAAAAGTGGCGGATGGCGCCGCTCTTTACTGCGTCGATCACCTTGTCGGCGACGCCAAGCACGGCCTCGCGCCCAAAGCCGATAGTGATGGTCTTCTCCGGCGCGTCTTCAGTAAAGCCGGGCAGGGCCTGCGCCGCCTGCGCGACGACCGCGAAATTCTCGTCGGCGATGTGGCGAATGCCTGCCCAACCGACCGGACCCGCCGTAAAAATGCGTCCGCGATAACGCGGCTGCGGCTCGATGAGGCAGTTTGAGGTCATGACGATCGGGCCGGGGAATTCGGCGAATTCCTTCTGCTGATCCTGCCAGGCGCCGCCGTAATTGCCGGCAAGATGCGGATAGGCCTTGAGCTTGGGATAGGAATGCGCCGGCAGCATTTCGCCATGCGTATAGACGTTGATGCCCTTGTCCTTCGTCGCTTCGAGGATGGCGTGCAGATCCTTCAGATCATGGCCAGAGACGAGGATCGCTTTTCCCTTGATCGGCGTTACGCGCACATTCGTCGGCGACGGCGCGCCGAATGCGCCGGTGTTCGCCGCGTCGAGCGCCTCCATGGCGAGGAAATTGGCGCGGCCGAGCGCCAGCGCTTCATCGAGCAGCGTCGCGACGTCGCGCTCTTCGCGCGCCAATATGTCGAGCGCATGTTCGACCGTCGCATAGATCGCGTCGCGCTCTTCGCCCAAGACGCGCGCGTGATGCGCGTAGGCGCAAACGCCCTTGAGGCCATAGAGGATGAGCGCGCGGGCGCCGACCGCGTCCTCGCCAAGGATCGCGGCGTCTTTGCGCACTGCCGCTTCCGAGGCTTGTGCGGAAAGTCCGGCCATGTCGCTGGCAGGCGCGAAAGAAGCGGGACCGGAGAGAGTCTCGTGCGACTTGCCGGCGGCGCGCGCGGCGTCTTCGTAAAGCGCCTTGGCGCGGTCGCGGATCTGCGAGGCCTGCTGGATCAGCTCGACGAATTTCGCCGCATTGAAATTGACGTTGGTGAGGGTGGTGAAGAAGGCGAAGAGGATGAAGCGGTCGGCTTCGATATCCGTCGCGCCAAGCTGGCGCGCGCGATGCAGATATTGGCCGACGCCCTCGCAGACATAGAGCAGAATGTCCTGCAGATCGGCGGTCGTCGCATCCTTGCCGCACATGCCCTTCGCGCCCGCGCAACCGGCGCCTTCATCAGATCGGTAGGTCTGCTCGCATTGGTAACAGAACATGTCAGCTCCCTCCTGGCTCCCTTATTAGGTATTTAGAATGCGTATTAAAAAGGTTGGAAGTCAAGCCGTGACGCGCGATGTTCGCGGCGCATGTTCAGGCGGAGAGATCGGCGAGGGGAAAAGCGGCGGTTTTTTCGAGGCAGTCGTGCAGGGTGTAGCGATCGAGTTCGCGCATAAATCCCTGTTCGGCGCGCGCTAACATGCCCTTCAATCGACAGCGCGGCAAAAGCGCGCAATTGCTGCCTTGCGGGCTGAAACATTCGACCAGAGGTTGATCGTCAAGCCTGCGGACCACCTCGCCGATTCGGATGTCGCGCGGATCGCGCGCCAGTCGCACGCCGCCCTGCGCGCCGCGGATGCCTTCGACATATCCGGCGGCGGCGAGCTCCTGCAGCACTTTCGCCATATGGTGGCGCGAAACGTCGAAATGATCGGCGATCGCCGCCGCGCTCATCACTTGAGGATTGCGGTCGGCGAGGAGAATGAGGGCGCGCAGGCCAAAGTCGGTGAAGGTCGTGAGCCGCATGGCGCGAATTTAACACGGTATTAGAAATTCTGAAATACTGCGGCCGTCATGCCCGCGCTTGTTGTGGGCGTCCACGCGGCGCCGCTGCATGCGCCTTGCAGCATTTGCACAAATTCGCTGCGTGGATGGCCGGGTCAAGCCCGGCCATGACGGCTGTGGAGTCGTTCCGCTAAGAAGACGACACTTGCCAACTAACCAACCTGCGGAGGGGCAGGGAAGCGTGACAGATAAGCGTGAGCACGCGGCAGCGCATTGTGCAGGAATTGGGTAGGCTCACGAAGCCAGAGGCCGTCATACGAACGCGATTTCGCTTCCGAGATCAGCACATCGCGCGGCAGCGGAACTAAAGTCGCGCGCCATCCCGGCCACCAGCGATAGGCCTTCTGTTCGATATGCGCAAGAAGACGGTCGGCGCTTGAGTAGCCATGGTAATCAAAGGCCCATGAACCGCCAGAGACAATAATGTGGTTGCCCGTAAAACCAGTCGCGGGCTTGATCCAAAGCGCCTCTGCGTCGGCATCGCCATATTTTTCGAAAAACGCGTAAGCCAAGATGTGACAACCCCCGCATGCGAAAAACACTCGGTCAGGTAAATTCCATCGCAGCCCGGGATCTTGTTTTTTGCGATCGGCGATTCTGTACATGCCAGCAACCTACCGCTGCCGGATGGTCCACCGCATGCGAAAACCAGATATAAGCACAAAATCACAGCTTTAATTTTTGCCGGAATATATCAGCGCCGTCCCCTCGTCCTTCGAGACGCGCGCTGCGCGCGCTCCTCAGGATGAGGTGACTATGGTGCCGCGCCGCAGTTGGCGAGGCGGGCAGGGTCGTGAGGAGGGCTTGGCGAGAAGTAGTGCGTGAAGCTCGTTTCCCCCAAACAGGGTTTCGTTCTAAACATGTCTCTTGAGGTTTATTGGAGGCAGGAGCCGAGTGACGAAAAAGCGTAGCCCCCCAGCAAACGTCAAAGTCAAAAGGAAAAAACTCACACCAGAGGACGAGCTTTCATTCCGGGCTAAAATCCTATTCGAGGAAGCTCAAAGTTTTTGTGTGGCGGTCGGTCTTCACAGAGACTTGATGCACCAGATTTTCGAAGCGGAAAACGACTGGACGTTCATTCTGAAAATTGATGCTCTGCTCGAGACCGCGACCAAGGAAATCGTCAAGAGCGGGCTAAAATTGAAAATCCTTAATCGTTTTGTCGGCGTAGAGGCTCTGGGCGAGTTCGTGGACAGCTTACCGATGAACGGTAAGACCTCGCTTCTCCACTTACTAAAAGCGTCGGGTTGCCCACCGGAGGATTCTCGTTTCGTTGAGTCTATTAGACGTGTACGGAACGCCTACGCCCATAATATCAAACTCGCAGACCTCGCTCTGATCGAGTTAATAAAGCAGCGGTCGGACAAATCGCAAATTATCAAGGGCATTTGCAATATCGCTACTTATGACGAGACTGACCTGATCGCTTCCTACGAAAAGGACGCAAAATTTCTGCGCTTCTGTATCCTGGATGCAACCATGCGCATTCTAATTTACGCCTATCATATAGCTTTAAAGGATCACGCCCCGCCGAGCGCCATGTCATCGCGATGAATAATCTCATCGGGGCCTTTAAAGCCCAGCAGCGCCTCAATGTCCTTGGTCGAGCGCCCGACGATCTTCGCCGCGTCGGACGCGTCATAGGTCACGAGGCCGCGGCCGATCTCGCCGCCCTTGGCGTTGCGGATCACGATACAGTCGCCGCGCGCGAAGCCGCCTTCGATCCGCGTCACGCCCGCCGGCAGCAGGCTCCGGCCTGATCGCAGCGCCTTCGCCGCGCCGTCGTCGATATGCACCGCGCCCTTCGGCTCCAGCGAGCCGGCGATCCATTTCTTGCGCGCCGTCACCGGATTGGACGGCGTCAGAAACCAGGAGCAGCGCCCGCCCGCCGCGATGCGCGAAATCGGCGCCTCTTCGCGACCGTCGGCGATCACCATATGCGCGCCGCCGGTGGTGGCGATCTTCGCCGCCTCGATCTTGGTGCGCATGCCGCCGCGCGAATATTGCGAGGCGGCGCCTCCCGCCATGGCTTCGATCTCCGCCGTCACGCGCGGCACGATCGCGATGTGCCTGGCGTCCGGATTGGAATCGGGCGGGGCGCTGTAGAGCCCGTCGACGTCGGACAGCAGGATCAACAGATCGGCGCTCGCCATGGTGGCGACGCGGGCGGCTAGGCGGTCATTGTCGCCATAGCGGATTTCGGCCGTCGCGACCGTGTCGTTCTCGTTGATCACCGGCACGGCGCGCAGCGACAAAAGCCGCGTCAGGCATTCGCGCGCGTAGAGGTAGCGGCGGCGCTCCTCCGTGTCGCCGAGCGTTACGAGCACCTGCCCGGCGACCAGGCCGCGATCGTGCAACGTCTCGGCCCAGAGACGCGCCAGGGCGATCTGGCCGACGGCGGCGGCCGCCTGGCTGTCTTCGAGCTTCAGCGCGCCGCGCGGAAAGCCCAGCACGCTCCGTCCCAGCGCCACGGCGCCGGACGACACGACCAGCACGTCGGCGCCGGCGCGATGCAGATCGGCGACGTCGTCGGCGAGGCGCTTCAGCCAGGCGCGTTTCGCCGACGCCTTATTGGGGTCGACGATGAGCGATGAGCCGACCTTCACGACGATGCGTTTGAAGTCGGCGAGGACGGGAGCGCGCTTGGTCATGCGGGCGGGGCGAAATGTCCGAGGGATAGGGCGTTTGCGAGCGCGGCTTAGGGAACGCTTGAGTTAGCCCAGCCCGCCAACGACCGCAAATCGGCGCCTATGGCGCGCCGTTCTGCCAGCGGCGGATGAACTCGAACGGATGGATGAAACTCAGCACATTGAGCGTGAAATTGTCTCTAATGTTCAGCGCGACCCCGACTTCAAGAAGCACGGATATCGCTATGACGGCTAAAACCGGGAGTCGCCACGCCAGAACGAAGCCCAACGCCATCGCCAGCGTATCGGCAAGCGAATTGACGATGCTGTCGCCTGCGTAGTCCTGCGCCGGCGGCTGCTTCCGATAGTGGCGGATGGCGAAGGGCGTGTTTTCAAGGATCTCCCATCCCACTTCAACCGCCAGCACGATCAGGAAGCGCTGCGCGACCGACAGTCCCGGCGCCGCGAGCCAAACCAGGAAATAGAACAGCACGCCGTGGATGATATGCGTGAAGCTGTACCAGTCCATGAGATGCTGGGAGAGGCAGGGAGAGGAGGCGTCGCCTTCCCAGAGCTTGAATTCGCCATGAGAACAGAGAAACGGCTGCCCCAGCGCCCATAGCGCGCCGGCCTGAATGGCGAGCGCGGCGATCGCCGCCGCCGTGACGTCAAACGCCGTCGTTGCGCTCATCATCATATCTTCTCAATTGGAAGATCGGACGATGGAAAACTAGTCTCCGAGTCCGACGACCTCGGCGTCTGGGGGCTTCTTGCCGCCGGCCACAATCGAGAACTCCTCCAGTTCCTCGGTCCAGTATTCGAATTGCCGGCGGCCGTAGTCGACCATGGCTTCGGCGACGTCGTGCGGCGATCTCGCCGCCCATACATCTTGCCCGAATTGCAGCGCCGACCGCGTGTTGATCAGGCCGAAGTCCATGACTCTCGATGCGCAGTCCTGACAGGTCTTGAGCGAAGTGAGGAGTGGGGAAGGGTCTGGCGACATTATCTTATCCTCAGAAGTTGCCGGCCTGTGAGCGCCCATCGCCAAAATATGGAGGGAGACGCGGCCGCGCCAGCGTCTCCCTCGCCACTGAAAAGTGATCCAATATTCCCTCTAAATAGCGTCCGCTTGATACGAACCTATGACTGGAGCGACGGATTCTGGCGCGGGGTTTGAGTTAGGTCAAGCATATGAAACTATTGCATAATTTTTGTTTTGGCTATATCCCTGTCTCAGCTTGTGGCATTTGACGGGCGACTCGCGAGTCGGAATTCTCGGGGTGGATTGCGGCTGCGTTCGGAGGCAGGGCGATCGGGTGAAGGATTGTTTTCCTCACCCTCGTCCTGAGACGCCGCCTGCGGCGGCTCCTCAGGACGAGGGTGAGGAAAAATACGCGAAAACGGGCTTCCTCGTCCTTCGAGACGCGTGCTGCGCACGCTCCTCAGGATGAGGAAGCCCTTCACCCGATCGCCCTGGCGGCAGGAGGCCATTGATGCATCGACTTGTCTATTTCAGTAACGCAAATCTTGATCTGAACCTCTCCGCCATCGAGGGAATGGTCGAGACGTCCGCAGAGCGAAATCGTCCGCGTCACATTAGCGGGGCGCTCCTCTACAACGGGCTGAATTTTTTGCAAATACTGGAGGGTCCGAGGCAAGCGCTGACGCCGCTCTATTTGCAGATACGGACGGATTCCCGTCACTCCGGCGTCGTCAAGCTCGTTCACGAACGCATTTCGATGCGCAGTTTCCCCGATTGGGGCATGAAGCTCGTGTGCGGCGCGCCGGAATACA
This sequence comes from Methylocystis sp., assembly GCF_051062815.1. Lineage (GTDB taxonomy): Bacteria > Pseudomonadota > Alphaproteobacteria > Rhizobiales > Beijerinckiaceae > Methylocystis. The sequence goes on from NZ_JBPFDU010000029.1 coordinate 82,516, forward strand.
CGGCCGCCACGCGGGAAACGGCGCCGCATGACAGCGGTCTTTTTGCGATGGTTGACGGTTTTTTCAGATTTGGCCAAGCGGCGGCGTTCGCCGAGCTTAGGTGAGCGCAATTCTTGCTTAGATAGATCGCGGACATCTGGCGCGGTGTCCGCCCTTCGGAGCTAATCATGATAGGAATTGCCAAGAAAATCGGCTCGTCTGGGAGCCAGAACAAGGCGGCTGCGGGGGGCCGCGACGGCCGGCTTTTATCCGGCTATTTGGTCAATCTGCATCGTGGCGCGGCGCCGGTGAGAGAACTGATGCTCGCCGATATCGAAAGGTTCCAGTCGCTGGGCGCGACAGGATATGCCGACGATTTGCGCGTCGCGCTGAAGCGGTTCACGTCCGAATTCATCGACCGGAAGGATCGGCGCTAGGCTCCGCTTGCGCCGAAGTTCCGTCGGCGGAGAAGTTCCGTCGGCGGGAGAGGGAACTCGTCCCGTCTCGCAGCCTCGCGCTCGGCCGCGCCAATTTGCCAAACCGTCAGTCGATCAACTGCGCGCGAGTCTCGCGCTCATAGCTGGCGAGCTCGTCGCTGATCGCCACGTCATAGCGCGCATGCGATCCGAGAGCTTTCAGCTGCGACGGCAGCGCGGCGAGCTGCTCTTTCGCGTAATCGCGAATTTGCGGAAGGTCGCATGTTTGCTCCGCGACCCGGCGACCTGACAGCATGAATGGCTGCAGCAATGGGGCGCCCGGCAGAGTTTCGCCCTCTCGGGCGATGACGTCCCTGACCGCGACGCCGTCTCTAAACTCTCGAAAAACCTGTTTGCGGCCCGGCAGCGAGCGCTTGCCCGCCGACAGTTTCATGCGTCCCTTGCCGGCGTATTCGGTCAGCTTATAGGCGATGTCGAGGTTTGGCGCGTCGCTCGACACCGCCATATCCGTCCCGACGCCAAAGACATCGATGGGCGCGCCGCGCGACGTCAGAGCGTCGATCTTGATTTCATCGAGGCCGCCGCTGGCGACGATCTGCACGTCGGTCAAGCCAGCGTCATCGAGGATGCGGCGCGTCTGGCGCGACAGCATGTCGAGATCGCCGGAGTCGAGGCGCACCGCGCGGACTTTGAATCTCGTCCCGAGCGCCCTCGCGAGCGCGACGACCTTCTTGACGCCTTCGAGCGTGTCATAGGTATCGACGAGAAGCGTCGTGTCGGGGAAGACCTTGCTGAAAGACTGAAAGGCGTCCATCTCGGAGGCGCAGGCTTCGACAAAGCTGTGCGCCATCGTTCCGGCGACGGGCAACCCATAGGCTTGCCCAGCCGCGACATTGGAGGTCGACTCGACTCCGCCGATGTAGAACGCGCGCGCGCCCTTTGTCGCCGCATCCAAGCCTTGCGCTCGTCTTGCGCCAAAATCGACGACGCTGGCGCCGCGCGCCGCGGCGACGACACGCGCCGCTTTCGACGCCAGTATCGTTTGCAGTCCGATCTGATTGAGAACGAGCGTTTCGATGAGCTGCGCTTCGGCGATGGGCGCGATCACTTCCAGGATCGGTTCGTTTTCAAAGAACGGCGTGCCTTCGCGCATCGCATAGATGTCGCCGGAGAAGCGGAAATCCGCGAGCCAGTCGAGGAACGGCGGCGAAGAAATTTTGAGCGAGGCCAGATAGTCGATGTGCCGCGGCTCGAAACGCAGATGCTCGATCTCATGAAGAAGATCGTTCAAGCCGGCGGCGATCAGAAAATTGCGTTGGGGTGGCATATTGCGCACGAAAAGGCTGAATGTCGCTTTCGCGTTCATGCCCAATTCGAAATAGGCGCGCAGCATCGTGAATTCATAGAGATCCGCGAAGAGCGCGCTGCTGGACACGACCGCTCCTTTTCATGTCGCGATTGGCTATGGTGGAAGCGCTCGCGCCCGTCGGGACCATAGCCATGGCTTCCGGGCCGGGCAATGTTAGGGCGCACGCTGCGTCACGCGTCTTGTGAGAGCGCCGCTCAGCTGTCTTCGACGAAGACGCCCGCCTTCAACATCGTTTCGACAGCGTCTCTTCCGCCTTCCGGCGTGATGGCGCGCGCGCCGGAAAGCCGCACATGCGTTTCAAATCCTTCCGAGACGGCGTCCAGCGCCGTTTCGAGCACGCAGACGTCCAGCGCCAGTCCGACGATCAAGACGCGACGCACGCCAAGACGCCGCAGCCGCTCGGCGAGCCCCGTGCCGTTGAGCGCGGAAAGCTGGTCGCGCTCGAGCGATTCTCCCTTGCTGACGATGATGGCGCGCTCGGGCAGGCGCAGATCGGGATGGAACTGCGCGCCGGCGCTGTCCTGAACGCAATGCGCCGGCCATGGTCCGCCACAGTCACGAAAGCTCGCATGGCCGGTCGGATGCCAGTCTCGCGACGCGACGATGGGAACGCCGGCGGCCACGGCTTCCTCGATCAGTTCATTGACCACGGAGACGATCTTGTCGGCCCCGGAAACCTCTAAGGCGCCGCCGGCGCAGAAATCGCGCTGCACGTCCAGGACGATGAGCGCATCGCCGGACGTCAGCCGCATCGCTTCGCTGGCCATGGGTCTGCTCCGCTAGAGACGGCGCGCTCGCGCTGTCCTGATCGAATGCGTGAGCAGGGCGCGTTCCGTGGGATGATCCTAGCTGCGGGTGCGGCCCAGCGCGAGCGCCAGAGGCGGGCTCAGCGGTTTCCAAACCAGGCGATGGATGAGCCGAAAGCGCCGCAAAGAGCGAACTCGCTAGGGGCGCCGAGATTTGGCGCCGGCGGGATTTCGACCGTTGCTGCGCGTCGGGCTCCTACCGGCGCGCTCCCAATCCAACTCGGCCATCACATCCATGATCTTCTTGGGCAGCGGCTCTGTGAGGACTTTGTCGAAGTTGGATCTCAGATGCTCGCTAATCGATTCCATTGCGGCGTCGCGCCGCGCACCCATCTTGCCGGCGGCCGCGTTCCGCCAATCGCCCGGCGCTCTGTCCGGCATGACGCATCCTCCTTAAGGGAGAGAAACTGCGTCATGTTTGCATTGTTCCCCTACAAAGTGTTTTAAAATTAAAGCCTTAGCATGGCCAAAGCGTTGGATCCGATGCGGCGGCGCAGCCTGTTAAGCGGCGATCGTTGGTTCTGCCGCGCAATGTGGCAGCCCGGCTGAGGATTGCGCCGCGGCGCGAGAGAAGCAGGCGTTATCCGGCGCTAGACGTCCGACAGCTTTTTGCGGATCCGGTCTTCCGCTTCGGCGATCTCGGGCGTCATGGCGTCGCAGAAATCGGCCGATCCATAGAGCGGACACGGAATCGCGATGCGCCGATCGATCGCGCAGAAGTAGTCGCAGTGCTGGAAATCAAGGCTGCGATCGGCGATGACGAAGACAGCGTTAGGCCACCCCGAGCGGCGAAAGAGGATTGACGTCCCCGCCATCGCCGCGCAACACTCTTAACGCTCGCTGTCTCGACTGGGTGGCGAGCCTCTATCAAGCCTTCGGCCCTGTCAGCAATGGCGGGGCCGTTTTTTTGAGCGCTTCGTTGGCTTGTCGACGCCTTAGCTCGATATCAAGAGGTCCGGCGCTAACTGAACCGCGCGGCGGGGATCGATCCTACCGTGAGGCAGGGGGCGGCCGCGTCGAAAAGGCGCGGGCCGTTCCGTCTTTAAGGCGGAACCGTGAGCGGGCTTCAGGAATTATAGGTCCTGAAAGGGGAGGACCTGAATCGTGTCGCCGACCAACAAGAACCCCAAGCAATCTATGCTCGATAATGCGATGGTCACGACCATCGCTGACTGTTTGCGAGCCATGTTATCAGGCGTAGCCGCTGAGCCTCTGCCTGCTGCAATGGACAAGCTTTTGCAACGAATTGAGCAGCGCGTTCGATCGCAGGAAATCGGAGCTTGACGAAGGGTGAAGCCGTCCAAATTTATTGTTAGACGACCTTCCTACGTCACTCTTCTTCCGGCCTCGCTGGCGGCCTTGCTTTTGACCGAGAGCAGGGCCGCCTTTCGCTTGGAGGCGTCGGCAATCAACCCAAGGCTTAAACGTTTCAACGCTGCTGCTCTCGGGGACTTGACGACCTTGGCGGCCTACGTCGGTTACGTTCGCCGTTTGCCGTTGACGGCTCTAAAGTCTAGCGACGCGTAAAAGCGCGACGGGTGGCTCGCTTGATGCGTTACGGCGCTGCGATCTTCTCAATCAAGCTCGCGTCGTCATCGCCGATCTCGAACTTATTTGCGCGCGGCGACACAACCCATTCCGAGCGCATTCTCGCCACCCACCATCTGCGCCCTTCAAATTAAGCCCGAGCGCCATAGTTCTCCATCAGAAGAATAGGGAGGACGCTATGCGCAAAACTTTAAAGCTTGGCGCAACTCTAGCAGCTGCAATGTTGTGGGTGTCGTTCGCGCACGCCGGCACATTTCACCACGGCCGGTATTTGCCAGACTATGGAGGGCACGGCCGCCATCAGCACAGGGATTGGAGCGATCGCTATGGTTACGGCGGAGGCGGACACGTTCACGGTCCTTGTTGGGTGTGGGATCAAGGCCATTGGGTATGGAATTGCCGGTGAGGCCTAGCCGCTCGCACGAAGAGACGCCCGCCAGATATGGCGGGCGCTGCGCGTGCCGCGTTCATGCTGCCGTCGCGTTACATGTCAGATAGTCAACGATTTTTCTTTCAGCGTCTCTTTTTGGACCGGCAAGGGAGCAAAGGTGCGAGGGTGGCCGCTCACTCAACGCTTACCGTTCCAATAAGCGCCCACTTCTTTCGCTATAACTATTTGATTTTAATGGCAGGAGTGGCCGGGATCGAACCGACAACCCCCGGTTTTGGAGACCGGTGCTCTACCAGTTGAGCTACACTCCTGCGGGCGCCCAAAAGGCGCGCGCCTTCATTGCCGCAACGACGCTCCGGACGCAAGGGGTGCGGCGGGCTTCCTCATCAGGAATTGCCGCCGGAAAGCACCGTGACGGCGCGACGGTTCTGCGACCAGCAGGAGATGTCGTCGCAGACGGCGACAGGACGCTCCTTGCCGTAGCTCACCGTGCGGATGCGCGACCCCGGGACCCCGCGCGCGATGAGGTAATTCTTGGCCACTTCGGCGCGTCGCGCGCCGAGTGCGAAATTATATTCGCGGGTGCCGCGTTCGTCGGCGTGGCCTTCCATCGTGAAGCTGTAGCGCGAGTACCGGTTGAGCCATTCGGCCTGCTTATCGAGCGTGGCCTGCGCGGTGGACGTCAGATCGGTGGAGTCGGTCTCGAAGAAGATGCGATCTCCGACATTGACCACAAAATCCTGATGGCTTCCGGGACGGGCGACGCCGCCGCGTCCATAGCCTCCGCCCGCCAGATCATTCGCGGCTTCATCCGCGGTGTTCTTGGCGCAGGCCGAGAGCGCCAGGATCGCCATGAACGCCGTCAGCGCGACGACGAATTTGGCGCCGAAGGCGCGTTGCGAAAGCAGCATGAAGAACTCCTGTTACGACGACCGACTGGGCGATAGTCCTAGGCTTCCAGGGTTAAGCGAAGGTTCCGTCAACCTTGATCGCAGGTATCTTGGGCCTGTTGCATTTGAGCAAATTCGTCCGCTTCGTTAATAGAAGGTTAACTGGTTAACAGAAGCTTAACGACCTGTTTCGGCGCGAATTTGGCGGCATTCGGAGCGGCGCGCGTCCGCGCGCATCCAGCGTATAGCACGTCTACATTGCGTAGATTGACGCGCCGGGCGGTTCGGCGCTTTCGCGTCCGAGAAAAGAACGTGCGTCCGCTGTCAAGCGATGTGCGCGCGGTTGCTTTGCAGAGAGTCTCGCTCTTAATATTGATCAATGACGCGCGAAGCGGCGGCGCGCGCGGTCAGGAGCGTGACATGAATGAAGGCATCGCGCCTTTTTTATCGCCGTTGACGCTGCTTCTCGGCGGCGGACTCTTGGCGGTCGGACTGCTGTCGCTACTCGATCTGCACTTCTTCAAGACCAAGTGGCAGGGCAAGCTGGCGCTGGCGGTCGGCTTGGTCTTCATTTTCGCCACCGAGGCGATGTTCGTCACGAGCGGCGCCAGCGGCCGCTATTTCGAAGGCCAGAAGATGGACGTCACCGACTGCGAATACCAGGCGGAGCGGGATTTTCCGGCGGAGCGGCGATCCAACCCGAAGCTCATTCACGACAAGATCGTCGCTTGTATGGACACGCTCGGCTACGACTGGAGCAAGGAGCACTATCATTGCGTCGAGGCGCCGATCTCCACCAATGTCTTCTGCTATCTCCCGCGGGCGGCCATGCAGCGCAGCATCGTCGCGTGGCAGATGCGATTCGAATAGCTCAGAACAGCGATCCCTGATCGTCGCTGTCGGCTCTTTTCAGGCGGCGCCGCGGGCGCGGGCGCGCCGGCGGATCTGGAATCGCAATGCCTGCGCGCGCCTGGATTCTGCCGTCGGCGATCTCGATATCGAGACCCGTTCCAGGAGGAGCCTGCGCGACGCTACGCACCAGGGCGCCGCTGTCATCGTGCACCAGCGCAAAGCCGCGCGCCAAAGCCGAGCGATGGCTGAGCGATTCCTGCAGCCGGGCCAGTCTGTCGATCCTATCCTGATGGCCGCCGATCAAGCCGGCGACGGCGCGGTCGAGACGCTGCGCCGCGCCGGCGAGGCGCAGCCTGGCGGCGGCGTTCTCCTGACGCGCGAGAACGCGCCGGGCGCGATAACCCTGCCGCAGCCGCGCGCCAAGACCGCGCAGCTGCTCACGCACGCGCGCCAGCTCCGCTTGCGGCGAGTGGCGGGCGAGCAGCGTTGCGGCGCGCGACAGCCGAAGACGCCGTCCGTCTCGGGCGGCGCGGGCGCCGCCGCGCAGCCGCTCCGCCGCCCGGTCAAAACGCTGGCGCGGATTGGCGAGCAGGCCGTCGCCAGCCGGCAGCAGGCGCGCGTAGGTTGAAAGCTGGACGCGACGCTGCTCCATGGCGCGGCGGCGCGCGCCCTCCAGCCGGCTTGTGCGGATGGCGAGATGTTCGAACAGCTCGACGCGCACCGGAACGGCTTTCTCCGCCGCGCCCGTCGGCGTCGGCGCGCGAAGGTCGGCGACGAAATCGATGAGCGTCGTATCGGTCTCATGGCCGATCGCCGAAATGAGCGGAATGGCGCTCTCCGCCGCCGCGCGAACGACGACCTCCTCATTGAAGCCCCACAAATCCTCGAGCGAGCCGCCGCCGCGCGCGACGATCAGCACGTCGGGGCGGGGAATCGCGCCCCCGGCAGGCAGCGCGTTGAAGCCGCGAATGCCCGCGGCGACCTCCTCAGCGCAACTCTCGCCCTGCACGCGCACGGGCCAGACCAGCACGCGGCGCGGGAAGCGGTCGCTGAGACGATGCAGGATGTCGCGGATGACGGCGCCGGTCGGCGAGGTCACGACGCCGACGACGCGCGGCAAAAAGGGCAGGGGGCGCTTGCGCGCTTCATCGAAGAGGCCCTCGGCCGCGAGCGCCTTGCGGCGCGCGTCGAGCAGCGCCATCAGCGCGCCGACGCCGGCCGGCTCCAGCGACTCGATGATGATCTGATAGGAGGACTTGCCGGCGAAGGTTGTGACGCGGCCGGTCGCGACGACTTCCAGTCCCTCCTGCGGCCGCGTGCGCAGGCGCAGAAAAGTCGATCGCCAGATCACCGCGTCGAGACGCGCATTCTGATCCTTGAGACAGAAATAGGCGTGTCCGGAGGCGTGCGGGCCGCGATAGTTGGAGATCTCGCCGCGCACGCGCACGCGTCCGAAGCGATCCTCGATCGTCTGCTTCAGCGCGTTCGCGAGTTCAGAGACGCTGATCTCAGGCGTATTGGTCTGAGGCGTGTCTCCGCCGATTTCGGTGAGGTCGGACATGGATGAGATATGCTCACGCTTTGCTTCTTGCTTCATCCTCACGCAAACATTGAACTGTCCGCGCGGTGGTGTAGGAGCACGATACGCGAGGCGCGAATGGTCCCCAACAACCATCATGTAAATGCCAAAAGCCAGCAAGAAAACAGCGCCCCCATTTATGCCGCTCAGAGCTCGCCATGAGCGCGGATTGCGGGACAACGCTCAAGAAGGGGCGTGGCTCCCTCCTGGAAGTGCTTGGGGTCTTTCTGCGCCTCGGCGTCACGAGTTTCGGCGGGCCGGTCGCCCATCTTGGCTATTTCCACGCTGAGTTCGTCGGGCGCCGCAAATGGCTCGATGAGGCCGCCTACTCGGATATCGTCGCGCTCTGCCAGTTCCTTCCCGGCCCCGCGAGCAGTCAGGTCGGCATCATCATCGGCATGTTGCGGGCCGGCGTTGCCGGCGGATTGGCGGCATGGATCGGGTTCACCATGCCATCAGCGCTTGCGATGATCGGCTTCGCCTATGGAGTCGGTCGCCTCGGCGATCTCTCGCAGGTCGCCTGGCTGCACGGCCTCAAAGTCGTCGCTGTCGCGGTCGTCGCGCAAGCGGTGTGGGGGATGGCGCGAAACCTTTGTCCGGATCGGGACCGGGCGACCATCGCCGTGGCGGCGACGCTGCTGACTTTGGCGGTCCCCACCGCCAGCGGTCAGATTGGCGCGATTGCGGCGGGGGGCGTCATTGGCTGGCTGTTCCTCTCGGGGGAAAACAACGGAGCCACGGCGCCTCTGTCGATCCCCATCACCCGGCGCACGGCCATCGCCTCGCTCGCGCTGTTTGCCGGTTTGCTGGTCGGGTTGCCAATTCTGGCGAACGCAAACCCCAATCCCACGATCGAGCTTATCAGCGGCTTTTATCGCTCGGGGTCGCTCGTATTCGGCGGCGGGCACGTCGTGCTGCCGCTGCTGCAGCAAGCCTTCGTATCTCCAGGCTGGATCGACCGTGATGCATTCCTTGCCGGCTATGGCGCTGCGCAAGCGGTTCCAGGCCCACTATTTACTTTCGCGGCCTATCTCGGCGCAGCGATGAATTCTGAGCCAAACGGCTGGGCGGGCGGGCTGATCTGTCTCACCGCGATTTTCTTGCCGTCTTTCCTTCTGGTCGTCGGCGCACTGCCTTTTTGGGACGCTTTGCGTCATCGTACGGCGGCGCAGTCGGCGCTCAAGGGGATCAACGCGACGGTCGTCGGCATTCTGCTCGGGGCGCTCTATACCCCTGTTTGGACGAGCGCGATCCTTGGCCCAGCGGATTTCGGGCTGGGCCTCCTGGCTTTCCTCTTGCTCGTCCTATGGCGGACGCCGCCGTGGCTAGTCGTCATCCTCGGCGCATTCGGCGCAACGCTCATCGCCATGGTCGCTTAAGGGGGCTGACGACGCTCGCAGGACGTCCGCTTCTTGCGCATTGCTAAAATGAAAATGTTTTGGCTCGCGTATTTTGAACGCTCGAGTATCCGTCATGCGCAAGCTCGTCGTCCTCGCCAACGCCCTCTTGCGAAACAACCGTCCCTGGGCCCAAAACGCCCCTTGCGCATAGTGGATATTCTAGCCTGCGAAATAGGCGCGATAGATCCATGCCGCCAAGACCGCCAAGAATGCGAAAAAGGCGGCTGCGCCAAAAAACTCGGCGATGAACGCGGCGACGCGAGTCGTTTTTCCGGAGAGGGATTTGTCGTTTTCGCGTGCGATCGCTCTCTCGCGCGCTGCGGCGACCTTCACGCCAAGCGCCCGCGCCGCGCCGCCGCTCGCATAATCGACCGCGAGCGCCTTTTCGCGCTCGATCAGGCGATGCGCGATGTAGCTGGTGATTGCTTCGACGAGGTCGTCGATGCTGTCGCTTTCGCGAAGCGTCACCCGGCCGTGGCGCGTGTCCTGGAGAAAGCGATAGGTCCGCCTGTCGCGATCCATCTCGACGAAGCCGATCTGGTCGATGAACAGGCGCGGTCGCTCCGCCGGCGCAACGCCAACGTCGAAAATGTCGCAATCGCGCGGCACCTGCGCCAAAACCGGCGACAGAGCCTCGCCGAGCATCTCCAGCCGGGCGATTTCCGCGGCGCGCAAATCGGAAATGGCGGCGGAGCGCTCCGCGTTCTCGAGGCGCGCGCGCCGCAGCGCGCCGGATAGACTGGCCATACGCTCGTCAAGCGAACCCGCCGGTCCCTTGCGGGCGACTCGCTCGCGCTCCACAAGAAGCGATAGACGCTCCGCGGGCGTTGTGGACGCGTGTGGGTGGTCGGCGTCGCGAGTGTCGGCTGGCGGCGCGGGCAGGGGCTCTTCCATGTCGTCCACTCGCTGTGGCCCTCGCTGCGCGGCCGGGGCATTAAAGCATTGTGGACTATAGCGGCTCTCGGCGGCGCTGCGAAGCGCAAGCGCGACGAAGGGAGGCGGGAGTCGACTTTTTCTCCCGGCTCCGGCAAGGGATTCCATACGATCGCCGCTGATTCCGGCCATTAACGTTAAAAAACGCCGGATTCAACAAAAGGCGCGGAGGGAATCCATGGCCGTCAATCGCGGCGAATCGGACGTCAACAGCGCATTGTTCGAGCGCATTTTGATCGGCATGGGCTTTGCGGTCTTCGCTGCGCTGGAGGCGGCTGGCGGCGGCGAGCATGCGATCGTGGCCGGTTTTTTCGCCGGGGCGACGATTTTCGTGCTCCGCCGCTCCTCGGAAAGCGCGCGCCAGGCGGCCGATTTCGCCGTGGATTTCCTCGCTGTCGCGACTTTTACGCTGCTGTGCGACCGCGCAGGCCTGTTGTGGCGATCGCCGGAAACCTTCGCCGAACTGTTCCGGCTCTCGCCAGTCGGCGCGGCGACCGCCACCATTCTCTATCTCGCCGGGGTCGTCACGCTGAGAGCGCGTTCGCGCATGGCGGTACGTGCGGCGCTTTTCGTTTTGCCATTGCAGTTCAGCCTGTTAATCGCCCTCGGCTCGCCGCCCGTCGCCCAGATCGGCGGCGCGCTGCTCCTTGGCCTCGACGTTCCGGAGGCCTTCAGAAAAATCGTCGGGCATACGCTGATCCTGTTTCTGCTCAACGAATCGATCGTCGTCGGCATCCCCCTCGCGCTCGGTCGTTTTCTGCCCCGACAATGGCGTCCGCATAGCATTCTGCTCGCCTCGGCCTTCGTCGCTTCGCTGACGCCCTATATCGCGACCTCGGTCTCGTATTTCGTCGCGCCTTATTTGCCCTATCCGGTGACGGCGCTGGTCGCGACGGTGGCGGCGGCGCTCGCGCAAGCAGGATTATGGGGCCAAACCTATCTCGTGACCCAGGCGATGGCTGGCCTTTTGCGGGCGACGCCGTCGCTGCAGGTCGTGGTGTTCCACGATTGGCGGACCGGCGCCGAAAAGGGCGCCGTCTATGGCTTTGTGTTCATGGCGCTGCTGCTCGCGGCTGGACTGGTCGTGTCTTTTGCGCCGGCCGTCGCCGTCATTTCGGCCTCCGGCCCGATCGGCGGCGCGCTGATCGGCGCAGCGCTTTTTCCGCTCGCGCGCGCGATCGTGGAGAGCACCGATTCGACTCCGCCCTTCTTTGCGCGCGTCGAAGAACTTTATCTGCATCCCTCCAACTATTTTCGCGGCGCGGTCGCCGGCGCGGCCATCGGATTGGCCCTGATGATCGGGCTTCCCGAGGCGAGTGGGAGCGGGCGGTTTCTCTTCGGCGCGGTCGCGGGAGCGCTCGCCTATGCCGGCGTCGATGCGGCGTTTGATTTCGCGGCGCTGACGCAAGGGCGCCGGCAGCATCTGCGCAGTTGGCGCGTCTATTCGCTGGGCGCGCTTCTCGGCGCGCTCGTCGCCGGCGCCGTCGCCTGGTATCTCGACGTGGGTCAGGTCGAGAACATCACGGCGAAATTCTTCGCCTATACGTCGCTCGATTATGGCGCGGACGGACGCCCGATCACCGAATATGTCATTCGTCCGCTCTTCTCGAAGTGGGGCGCGACGGATCTCGGCAGGGTCGACGGCGGCGTGAGGCTGCTGTTCGATGAGTCGCTCTCGGGCGTCATCCAATGGGTGTTCGCCGCGCCGCTCTTTTCGATCAATCTTTTCTTCCTTACAGCGCTCGTTCAGCGCAGCCTGCAGCCGCTTCGCCAACTCGCGAGCTGGCAAGGCCTCGACATGCTCATTGAAAACGCCGTGCGCGTTTTGCGCTGGGGCCTGTGGATGGCGCCGGTGATCTATTCCTTCCTGAAAGCTTCGCCCGACCCCGCCTGGTACAATCAGGACGGACTCATCCGCACCGGCGTCGCGAGCTGGATGAGCTACATCCTGCCGGACTCGGATTTTCGCGCCTGGAGCCTCGATATCTTCACCGCGCTTCTCGCCTATGACGCGCTGCGGGTGCTGATCTGGTTCGACCACATGGGCCTGCGCGTCGCGACGCTCGTCAATCTGTCCTTCGTCGGCGGCGACGTCGCCGATGAGAAAGCCGCGCGCTTCCTTGGAAAGGCGCAAACGAGCCGCGCGATCCCAGAAGGCATCCGCCGCTTTGGCACATGGGCGCCGCTGCTGTTGCCCTTCTATATCCCGCGCGGCGTCGAATGGGACAAGGCGTGGAGCGCCGCCGAGCAGATGTCGCAGACGCGGCCGCCGTCCTACGCCTATCTGGTCAGCGGATATCTCATCTATGCCGGCATTGTCGCCTTCGGCCTTGTCCTCTTCCTTCTGGGACGGCTTGCGCGCGCGCAGAAAGTGACGATTGAAGGCATTACCGGCGCTGGGGGCGTGCCGGGCTCGCGGCCGCTGAAACTGACCAACGGGTTGATGATCAGCGAGTGGTTTCAGGACGGGCAGGGCGCCATGCGCATCGAAGGCGTGGCGCGCGGCGGCCCTCCGATCGACTTGACGCGGCGCCCCGACGATCACGCCCACCCGCGCGGACGCTTCCTTTTTCTGCGTGAAGACGGCGGCGAGCTATGGTCGATCGGCGAGGAGCCGACGCGCTGCAGAGCCACTCAGGCGTCGCTCACCGACGCCGGCGAGAACTACCTGTTCTTCATGGCGGAGCGCAACGGATTCGCGATCGAAGCGCGAGTCTCGCTCGCCGCCGACGAAGCGGTCGAGATCACCCGACTGAAGATCGTCAATCTCGAACAGCGCCATCGTAAATTGATGCTCGCGTCGCTGCGTGAATGGGTGCTCAACGAAACCGGCGTCGAGCTTCGCGACGCCGCGTACAACGCGATTCACATCGGCACCTGGTACGTCCGATCGCTGAACGCGATTTTCGCCCAGAACCGTTTGCTGAAGGGCGGGGCGCGGCGCCAGTCCGATCGCCGGCTGTCACCGGAAATCGGCTTTCACGCCATCGGCGCCGGCGCTGCCGCGAAGATCTCCGTCGTCGGCTATGAGGATGTGAAGTCGCGCTTCTACGGAATGGGATCGACCTATGCGCCGGACAGCCTGCTTGGACTGGCGGCGCCCCGTGATCCGAAAGACGAAGGTCTGCTCTATGGGTTCGAGCCCTGCGCCAGTCTGCGCGTCGAGGTCGAACTCGCGGCCGCCGGCGCGACGGAACTGATCATCGTCGACGGCTGGGCGCGCGACATGGGACGCGCGACGGATTCCATTGCACGGCATCTGGGGATCGCTCCCGTTGCGCCGGAGACGCTGAACAGGGCGTTGTCGCGCCGCCGCGGGCTCATCTTGCCGCCCCCGCCCAAGAAGCCGCGCTACGCCTTTTCTCAAGACGGCCGGAGCGTCGCGCTTGCGCCCGGAACGCCGCGTCCTTTCGGTCACGTCATCGCCAATGCCTTCGGGCAGGGCGCGGTGCTCACGAATGACGGCGAAATTTTTTCCTTTCACGGCAATTCGCGACTGAACAGCTTCACCCCGTTTCGCATGGGCGAGGGGCGCATGGCGCCGGCCGGGCAAAGGATCTACGTCTATGATCTCGCCCGAACCGACGCGCACAGTCCGACCTTCGTTCCGCTGCGCCGTCGCGACGCGGAATATCAGGTGACGTTTTCGCCGGGCGTCGCCGTCTATCGTTCCGAGCGCGATCATCTTCAGCTCGAGATGACGGTATTCGTCAGCCCCACGCAGCCGATCGAATTCAAGATTCTAAAGATCCGCAACAAGACCGACCATGAGCGTCTGCTGCAGATCACGCCGTCAATGGAAATCGTACTGGCGGAAACGCCGAACGAAAGTCTCGGCGTGCTGGAATCGATCATCGACGAAAATGTGCATTCGATCTACTTCCGCAACCCGCGCAATAATTTCGTGCAGGGCTGGGCCTTTGTGACGACATCGATACCGGCGGAATTCGCCGAGACGTCGCGTCGCCGCTTCTTGGGGCATGAGAGCCGCGACCCCTACCTGCCTTACATGGTCGAGCACGGCCATCCGGACGCGGGCGCGCCCGCGCATGAACGGAAAGTCGCCGCGTTCAGCGGCGCGATCGACGTGCCGGCGGGAGAAGAGGCGGTCGTCGTCGTGGCGCTCGGACAGACGACGACGATCGAAGAAGCCAAGCGGCTGGCCGATTATGCGCGCGATCCCCAGCACGCCTATGCCGAGCTCGCGGCGAATGCGCGCGCATGGGACGATCAATTGTCCGTATTGCGCATCAAGACCAATCGTCCCGAGTTCGACCGCCTCGTCAACGACTGGCTGCCCTACCAATTGCTCGCCGCGCGCCTGTGGGGACGCACGGGTCCTTCACAGCGCTCCGGCGCCACCGGCTATCGCGACCAGCTGCAGGACGTCATACCCCTCATCCATCTCGCGCCCGAGCGCGCCCGGGCTCAAATTCTGCTGCACGCCGCGCATCAATATATCGAGGGCGACGCCTGCAAATGGTGGCATCGCGCGCCCAACGGCGGCACGGGCCTCGCGGACCGCACGCATTCGTCGGATCCGCACTTGTGGTTGCCGTATGTGACGGTTCGCTATGTCCGCGGGAGTGGAGACTACGCCATCCTCGACGAAGTCGAGACCTTCCTCGAGGCAAGTCCTGTCCCGAAAGATCAGGAGGGCGAAGCCACCGTGCCGCTGACGTCGCGCGACAAGGATACGCTGCTCGGCCACTGCGCGCGCGGCATCGACTGGACGCTCGACCGTTTCGGCGCGCATGGCCTGCCGCTGATGGGATCGGGCGACTGGGACGACGGCATGAATCTCGTCGGCGAGGAAGGCCGCGGCGAGAGCGTTTGGCTTGGCTTCTTCCTGCACGGGATCCTGCTCGACATCGCGCCGTTGTTCGAGGCGAAGGGCGACGCCGACCGCGCCGAGCGCTATCGCGAACGCGCCGCGAAGCTTCGGACCGCGCTCGAGAATTGTTGGCGCGGCGACCGCTACATCCGCGCCTACGCCGATGATGGCGAGGAAGTCGCGCCGATGAGCGCGATGACGTCCTCATGGCCGACTCTGGCGCGCGCCGTCGACGCCGCGCGTGGGCGCGAGGCGATCGAGAACGCCTTGGCCGTTCTCGGTCTTGGCGATCGCGTATTGCTCGTCCATCCGCCATTCGACGAACACTCGCAGCCTTATCCCGGGCGCAGCGCCGAATATCCGCCGGGCGTGCGGGAGAACGGCGGCCAGTATTCGCATGGCGTTTCCTGGTTCGTCGACGCGCTGGCCAAGCTCGCCGCGCAGGCGCAACAGGACGGCGACTCGCGCGCCGCCGACGAACTGTTTCGCAGGGCCTTCGAGACATGGATTGCGATCTCGCCGATCTCCAAGCTCGCGACGCCCGCCGCCGCCGACATCTACGGGCTGCCGCCGCATCAGCAGCCGGCCGACGTCTATAATGGCGAGGGCTACGAAGGGCGAGGCGGGTGGAGCTGGTACACCGGCGCGGCGGCCCGCATGTTGTCGGCCGCATATGCGCTGCTTGGCCTGGAATTCGAAAACGGCGAGTTGCAGCCGCGCCCGGACGCCTTCCATCCCAAGGGCGACCTGCGGCTGGAGCGCGTCGTCTACCTTGGAAAGACGTTCGAAGCGGAGAAGCGTCGCCGCGTTTGGTAGCGGCCTGGAGGCTGAGGGGACATGGCCGATCGCGTCGTTACGCTTAACGCCGGGTCTTCCTCGGTGAAATTCGCCCTGTTCGCGGCGGACGCCGACTGGCCGCGGCTGATCGTTTCGGGCGCGGTCGAAGGGCTCGGCGCGAAGCCGCGCTTTCGCGCGGCCATTGTCGATGGAGACGCAAGCGACAGGCGGCTCGCCGCCAAGCTCACTCACAAGCAGGCGATTGCAACGATCTTCGAATGGATCGAAGACGCTTACCCGGCGGCGGCGGTAAGCGCGATCGGGCACCGAGTCGTGCATGGCGGGCTGAGCTTCGCCGCGCCAATCATCGTCGATGCGGAAGCCATCGCGGAACTGCGCGAATTGATCCCGCTGGCGCCGCTGCATCAGCCGCACAACCTTGCCGGAATCGAAGGCGCCAGGGAAGCCTTTCCGCATGTGCCGCAGGTCGCGTGTTTCGATACGGCTTTCCATCGTGGACACGCCTTCGTCGACGACGCCTATGCGCTTCCCTATTCCTATTACGAGCATGGCTTGCGCCGCTTCGGCTTCCACGGGTTGTCGTATGAATATATCTCCCGGCGCCTCCGCACGATCGATCCGGTTCACGCCGAAGGCGGCGTCATCGTCGCGCATCTTGGCAATGGCGCGTCGCTTTGCGCGATGAAAGGCGGGCGTTCGATCGCCACCAGCATGGGCTTCTCGGCGCTGGAAGGCCTGCCCATGGGCACCCGCTGCGGACAGATCGATCCCGGACTGCTGCTTTATCTGCTCCAGAGCGAGGGCATGACGTCCGAGGAGCTGTCGCATCTCCTTTATGAACGCTCGGGCCTACTCGGCCTCTCCGGCGTCTCGCATGACATGCGCACGCTCGAGGCGTCCCAAGAACCCCGCGCCCTAGCCGCGATCGCCTATTTCATTCATCGCATCAAAATGGAGATCGCGGCGCTCGCGGCGGCGATCGGCGGTTTCGACGCGCTGGTATTTACGGCCGGAATTGGAGAGAATTCGCCGCGCGTGCGCGCCGGCGTGGTCGAGGGCCTCGGCTGGCTGGGGCTGACGCTCGACACGGCGGCCAATTCGCGCAACGACCCGGTGATTTCGGCGCCCCAATCGCGCATCCCCGTGTTCGTGACGCCGACCGACGAGGAAGCGATGATTGCGCGCCACACGATTGAAACGGCAGGATTGACGGCCGCGGCCAGGTGATGCTGCGGCCAAGTGATTGCGACGCGGCGCGCGGCGGTCGCTGCGGCAGGAGCAAATGGAATCGCCCTGTCCAATTCCAAAAGAAATTGCTGTTGCAGAAAAGGCACATCCGTCGCGAAACGACGTAAACGCGCGGTCGAAGCGAAAGGTTCGAATTGCGAAACGCCTCTCGCCTTGCTCATTTGCCGTCTTTCTGGAGTTCTTCACGGCGAGGACAATGATGGTCCATAAATTCTTGACAGGCGCTGTTATGGCGCTGGCGTTCGCAACGGGATCGGCGATCGCCGCGGATTTGCCCTCCCGCAAGGCGCCGCCGGCCTATCTTCCGCCCCCGCCGCCGGCGTGGACCGGCTTCCATGCCGGTTTGAATGCGGGCGGCGCATGGAACGCAAGCACGGGGACCAATTTCGCTTCGGCGCCCTTTCTCATCAATGGCGCCGACAATGTCCCGTGGGCGGCGGCTGCAGCCATCACAGGGACGGGCGGCGTCTCGACGAATGGCGCCGGTTTCATTGGCGGCGGCCAACTCGGCTATGATTTGCAATTCAACGGCGCGTTTCTCGCTGGAATAGAAACTGACATTCAGGGCGTCGCCGGCTCGAACGGCGCCGCCGCCGTCGTGACGCTCGCGCCCACGCCGGCGCCGGGGCTCAACCTGCTGACGAGCGTTGCGAGCGGCAAGTCGCTTGATTTTCTCGGCACGGTGCGTGGTCGGCTCGGCTATCTCATAACGCCGACATTGCTTGCTTATGCGACGGGCGGACTGGCTTACGGCCAGGCGACGTCCACCACGAGTTTTTTCCAACACGTGCCGAATGATTTCTCCGGCTTTTTGTTGATCGGCGCCAGTCAGGGACGATTTTCGCAAACGCGGGTCGGTTGGACGGCCGGCGGCGGACTGGAATGGATGTTTTGGCCGCAATGGAGCGCCAAGATCGAATATCTCTTTTACGATCTCGGCGCCGCCGCCTATCCCGTCGCGATCACCACCGATTGGCAGCTCACGAACCTGTTGTTCGCCAACGCTACTCAGGCGCGCACGCGCTTTGACGGTCATGTCGTCCGCGTCGGTCTGAACTACCACTTCAACTGGGGCGCCGCGCCCGTCGTCGCGAAATATTGATTCGCCCGAAGGGGACGCCAGAAGAGAGGTCCCATCATATGCTCACCTCCATCGCCGGTCGGTCGGTCATCGTCACCGGCGGCAGCCGGGGCATCGGCCGTGGCGTCGCGCGTGTTTTTGCAGCCAAGGGCGCGCAGGTGCTGGTGGTTGGCCGTGACCTCGCGCAGGCCGAGGCGACGGCGGCGGCGATTCGGGCGGAAGGGGGACGCGCCAGCGGTTTCGCCGCCGATGTCGGCGCTCCGGGCGATGTCGAGCGGATGGCGGCCGCGGCGCTCGAGCGGCACGGCGGCGTCGACATTCTCTGCGCCAACGCCGGCGTCTTTCCGGCTGCCCGTATGATGGAGATGACGCTGGAGCAATGGAACGAGGTGTTGTCGACCAATCTTGCCGGCGCCTTTCTGAGCGTGCGGGCCTGCGTGCCCGCGCTGGCGCGCAGCGGTCGGGGGCGGATCGTGCTCACCTCGTCGATCACGGGTCCGATCACCGGCTATCCCGGCTGGACGCATTACGCGGCGAGCAAGGCGGGACAACTCGGCTTCATGCGCACGGCGGCGCTGGAACTGACGCCTTACGGAATCACCATCAACGCCGTTCTGCCCGGCAATGTGCGCACCGAAGGACTCGACGCGCTCGGTGAAGACTATTTGGCGCAGATGACGGCCTCGATCCCCCAACGCCGGCTCGGGAGCGTCGAGGATATCGCCTACGCCGCGCTGTTTTTTGCGAGCGACGAAGCCGCCTATATCACCGGCCAAACGCTGGTGATCGATGGCGGGCAGGTGTTGCCTGAGTCGCTGACGGCGCTGCAGGAGATGGGGCAGTGAGCGGCTTTGGCCGCAACGGGTCGCAGACTTGGTTGAGTTGATCGAAAGGCCATCCAAGCATGCCGCGAGGTCCGGCAGTGATCAATGGCCTCCAGCGCAAGCGCCTGTCCAATGGCGGATGCCGCGCGCGGCTTCGACTGCGCTATTGGTGTGGAAGCAGTTGCCGACGTGGTGGATGGCGGCGCCTGCGTCCATCTCTGAGGGCGCCAGGGCGTAATAATCAGTATAGCGGGCTTGCGCTCGCGCCGCCCGGCTTGCGGCCGCAGCCGGCGCAATCGAGGCGCTCAGGACGGCGACAATTGCAAAGGCCAGGGTTGCTGGCCGAAGGATACCGCTTTTGTCCATTTTATTCCCCTGCATCAATGGAAGCCTGCCACTTCCGTGATCAATGTGAGCCTACTGAATAGTCATGCTGCACAATAATTATTCACAAGCTTCTGCTGAGCTAAAGGGCCACGCGGGGAAAAAATGGTGGAGCCAGTGCTGCCGTGGAAGGTCATCCGAAGAGCGGCAATGGCAGAAGACTTCGCCCGGACAGAAGCTTAACGAGTGGCGGCGCGCTTCGACAATGACGGATCGCTGGACAATGCGGCGCCGGTCACACGGTTGCGAGATGGCAAGCGCGGCAAAGCAATCTGCCGCGCCGGCGCATGGCTGCATTTGCTCTGGCTGACTGACCGGATCGGCGAGGAGCTTGTCCCGGCCTATTTTGAATCCATTGACTGGTGGCGGGTCAATCCTCCAGTCAGCCTGGAGAACGGGGACGCCGTACCGCCGGTTTTGCCTGGCCAGAGCTTAACAATCGGCAAGGACGATTCATCCTCGGTCGATATTATCTGGACCGGGGAGGAATTTTCCTCCGAATGGCAGGGGGACTGAGGCGATGAGTGGGGTGTCTCGCTGGCTAATTCCATTGATTGCAGCGATCTGGGTGATTCTGGTGGCCTGGGGGTTCGCAGCTTATGCGACGCTCGAACCCTCAGGGAGTGGTTTCACGCGCGGCTCCAACCGGATTTCCGCCTTTCTCGGCTGGCAATTTGCGGCACTGCTCGCTGCCGGCGTGGCTGATGCCTTCCGCCCGGCCGGCAAGGATGCCGGACTGACCTATTGGCTCTCTCGCATTCCGCTTTGGTTGAGCGGCGGTTTCTTTTCGCTGCTGGCGATTTTCCTGGCGGGCTTGTTGGTTTATGCTTGGCTTGGCGGGGAGTGAGAAATCACTTCCTCCCCCTCCACCAGCGCATGACGAACCAGGCCGGAAGGACCGGCCGTCGCTGAACGCCTATCGCCTTATTGACACCTGATTTCCACCCGGCGGTTCAGGGAACGGCCGGTCTCGCTGCCGTTGTCGGCAATGGGTTCCGCTTCGCCGGCGCCCCGGGCGGAGATCTTCGCATTCTTCAACCCACGTTCCTGTAAGGCCGCAACGACCGCCTCGGCCCGGCGCTGCGAGAGATCGAGATTATAGGCATCGCTGCCTTCGCTCGACGTGTGGCCAACGATGGTTACGGCTGATTCGGTAGACCCTTCCAGCCCGCTGCGGAGCGCATCGATCGTATCAAAGGATTTCGGGCGAATAACCGCCGAATCATAGTCGAACTGAATGCCGTATAGCGTATCGCCGCAGCCCGGCGGTTCTACCTTGGCGGAACCGCATCCGGTCACGAGATCGGCGTCGGCGTCGCCCTCGTAAAGCCGGAACGGCCCCCCGTTGGTTGACCGCACGCCCGTGATGTTGCCATCGACAACGGAGAGGACAAAGGTGCTGCGTACGCCGCTGGTCCGGTTCGTCCCGGTGGCGCGCAAGATATTGCCGTTAACAGCGCCCTCCAGATCGCCTACCCGGTCATAGCAGCCGGAAACGAGCGATCCTTCCTGCGCAAGCTCCAGCACCACGCCGCGCCCGCGCCATTTCCCATCGAATGCGGTGGAGAGCGCAACCGGTTCCTGCCGGCCTTCGCCGATCAATTCGCTGAACTCGAAGAAAGTCCGATCCCGTTCCACGTTGATGCCGCCGGCCAGTTGCACCTTGACCCATGTTACGGCTCGCTCCTTATCAGCCGCAAAGAACGTGCGTTTGCCCCGGCTATCATGGGTTGCGAGCGTTGCGGCGCCAATTGGCATGAATTCGCCATCAGGCCCATCATTGCCCCCAAAGACCTGGATTTCACGGAAAAAAGTTTGCGACGGGCTCGGCGTTTCAAGGATGTTGGGAACGGCAAAGCGGGTAAATGTGGTGGCTGCGGGAAGGCGGTAGATGAACCAAATCGCGCTGTCGCCAGCTCCCGGTTTTGGTGTTGCGGAAAAGCCCCCCTCGTCTCCATCGATGATTTGAAGCGCCTGCTCCATTCCTACATTAAGCGCTTCTGCCGCGCCGCCGATCCGCACCGGAACCGCCCCTTGCGCGAAGCTGAGGTAATCGATGGGCTGCACGGTCGTTGCATTTTCCTGTGCTGCCTGCTCAGCCATCTGACTGGAAGCGGCATCGGCGGCGGTTGCGTTTTCGCTTGTGCTTCCGCAGGCTGTCGCCGCCATCAACAATAAAGCTACTGGAAAAATAAGTCGAAACACCCGCATACCCCTACATCAGCACCAAGAAGCTCAGGATTTCGTCCTGATTTCGCAGCACAATTTCCAAACCCACCAATGGGTGGTCCATCCATTGGTGGGTTTCTTCTTCGAAGTAATAAGCCCATCTATCCAATTGTCATGGAAGGCGATCGAGCAGTGTGGGCATTTCATTGAACGGAGTCCGCTTGGGTTCGGTATCTTTAATCTGGTATTTTTTACAACTATTTGATTTCATTGGTGCCGCTTGAGGGATTCGAACCCCCGACCCCCTCATTACGAATGAGGTGCTCTACCAGCTGAGCTAAAGCGGCGATTGGCGGACGCCCTAAGGCGCGCGGCGGGTCACTCTTATCGGCGCGCGGCGGGTTTTTCAAGCAGCCTCGCGCCTTGCCAGGGCAGGGCCGATAACAATTCGGGCTGGGAGCTCAGAATTAACGACGCGGCGCGGTAAAGGCTAAATAGGCCTGTGCGACGGCGCTTGCGATATCGGGCGTCGCATTGACTGGCGTGCGGCGCCAATCCGCGAGCGCGCCGCTCCAGATACGGATCGCGCCGGCGTCGCGCAAAGCGCCGAGATAGGCGTCGATCTTGCCTCGGCGGCCGGGCGGCGGGATGACATAGACCGGCGCGGCGGTCGCGATCGCCTCTCCCACCATATTGACGCTGTCGCCAGTGACGATGATCGCATCGGCGTTCGCCAGCATCGAGAGATAGGGGTTCTCTCCCTCTCCATGCCAGAAGAAGCCGCTCGGGGCGGCAAGAACGCGCCGCAGCCTCTCGCGCAGGGCTGTGGGCGTGCGTCGCGACGCGGTGGCCATCACGCCGCGCCCGCTCGCGAGCAACGAAACGGCGATGTGCTCCAGTTCGGCGATGTGCGCCGCGCGATAGGCGCCATGCCGGCTGTCGCCGCCGACGATGAGCGCAATGCGCGGGCGGCGCAGGACGGCGATGCGCGGATCGGGCGCAGCGCGCGCGGCGGCGAGCCGCTCGGGGGTGATGCGGTTGGCGGGCGTCAGCGGCGAGAAGACATTGGCTGCGCGAAGGCAATCGTGGCGCGGCGCGACGATGAGATCGGCGGCGCTGGGCCCGTTCGCGGGCTTGTTCAGATAAACCGTGAATGTTCGCCCGTCGGAGCCGTTCTTCAGCCGCTGGAGCGCTGGGATCGTTCGCCGTCCCGCGGCGATCGCGATATCCGGGTAGGGCGGGGCGAGTGCCAAGGCGTCCCGCGGATCGGCTGGGGCAAACGGCGCGAGCGCTGCGTAAATAGCGCGCGGCGCGACGCAGCGAATGTCGGGCGCCACGCCCAGCGCTTCGGCGACGCCGAGCGTCTGCGCCTCATGCCCGGCCCGGCCGTCGGAGAGAATGCGGATTGTCGTATGCAGCGGGAGGCCCGGGATGCTCGAAGCGCCCCCTCCCCAACCCTCCCCCGCTTCGCGGGAGAGGGGGTCAGATCTGGGCCAGTGGCACAAGCCGCGCAACCTTTGCGGTTAGGGTTCCCTCTCCCGCTTTAGCGGGGGAGGGACAGGGAGGGGGTGCCGCCCCGCGCCTCACCCAAACGCGACCTTGAGGATCTCGTAGCTCTTGCCGCCGCCCGGAGTCGTCACTTCCACGGTGTCGCCGACGGTCTTGCCGATCAGGGCGCGAGCGATGGGGCTCGTGATCGAGACCCGGCCGCTCTTCACATCGGCCTCGGTCTCGCCGACGATCTGATAGGCTTTCTCCTCTTCGGTGTCCTCGTCGACGATCGTGACCGTCGCGCCGAATTTGATGGTCGAGCCCTTGAGCTTCGATACGTCGATGACTTCGGCGCGCGAAAGCTTGTCCTCGAGTTCGGCGATGCGGCCTTCATTCAGCGACTGCGCCTCTTTCGCCGCGTGATATTCGGCGTTTTCCGAAAGATCGCCGTGCGCGCGCGCTTCAGAGATCTGCTGAATGATTCGCGGACGGTCCTCCTGCTGTCGGCGGCGCAATTCTTCGGTGAGCGCGGCGTAGCCGCCGGCGGTCATGGGTACCTTGTCCACCATTGCTTTCGCTTTCTAGTCTTTTCTTGAGTTTCGCCAATCACGCGGCGCATCGGCGGAGGTTGCGCCCGCCGAACTGCGGCCATGCGCTAAAGCGTAGGCCGCCAAGTGGTGGTCAAATGTTACCGCACCGCCGCTTGCGTCGCAGAACTCCCAAATTCACTTGGTCGCGTTGGGCGGAAAATAGTCCTGCAGCGCCCGGACCCTCAGGTCTCCAGACACATAGGCGCGTATTCCCTGGGCCGCCGCGACCGCCCCCGCCAGGGTCGTATAATAGGGAACCTTATGCAGAAGCGCCGCGCGGCGCAAGGAGCGCGAGTCCGCAAGCGCCTGCGCCCCTTCGGTCGTGTTGAAGACGAGCGCGATCGAGCCGTTCTTGATGGCGTCGACGATATGCGGCCGTCCCTCCGACACCTTGTTCAATTTCTGGGCGGGAATTCCCCGCTCGACGAGGTAGCGCGCCGTGCCGCCCGTGGCGACGATGGAGAAGCCGACCTCCTTCAGCAGGCGGACCGCCGGAATGATTCGGCCTTTGTCCGCGTCCCTGACCGAGACGAAAACGACGCCCTCGCGCGGGGCCTTGGTGCCGCCGCCGAGCTGGCTTTTGACGAAGGCGGCGTCAAACGAGGTGTCGAGACCCATGACTTCGCCCGTTGAGCGCATTTCGGGGCCAAGGACGGTATCGACGCCTGGAAACCGCGCGAAGGGGAAAACGGCCTCCTTCACGCCGACATGCGCCGGCTTCGTGTCGAGCGGATCGAAGTCGACGAGCTTCGCGCCGGCCATCACCCGAGCCGCGATCTTGGCGATGGGGCTGCCGATCACCTTGGCGACAAACGGCACGGTGCGCGAGGCGCGCGGGTTCACCTCGAGCACGTAGATCTCGCCGTCCTTGAGCGCG
Source organism: Methylocystis sp. (assembly GCF_051062815.1). Lineage (GTDB taxonomy): Bacteria > Pseudomonadota > Alphaproteobacteria > Rhizobiales > Beijerinckiaceae > Methylocystis. The sequence continues at coordinate 106,996 of NZ_JBPFDU010000029.1, forward strand.
AACTGCACATTCATCAAGCCGACGACTCCAAGCGCCATGGCGAGGCTTTCCGTCTGCGCCTCGAGCGCGGCGATCGTCTCGGGCGCGAGCGAGCGCGGCGGCAGCGAACAGGCCGAATCGCCTGAATGAATGCCCGCCTCTTCGATATGTTCCATCACGCCGGCGATGACGGCCTCGTCGCCGTCGGCGAGACAATCCACGTCGATTTCGATGGCGTCGGTCAGATAGCGATCGAAGAGCAGCGGATTCTTGCCGAGCACCGTGTTGATCTGCCCGGTCTTGTCATTCGGGTAGCGCGCCTTGATCTCGGACGGCACAAGGCTTGGCAACGTGCCGAGAAGATAATCGTCGAGATCGCTTTGATCGCGGATGATCGCCATGGCGCGGCCGCCCAGCACATAGCTTGGGCGCACGACGAGCGGCAGCCCAAGCTCCTGCACGACGATCCGCGACTGCTCCACGGAATAGGCGATGCCGTTTTTGGGTTGTTTCAGCCCCAGCTTGTCGAGAAGCCGCTTGAAGCGATCGCGGTCCTCGGCGAGGTCGATCGAATCGACCGGCGTGCCCAGAATAGGCGCGCCCGCCTGCTCGAGGCCGTGCGCAAGCTTCAGTGGCGTTTGCCCGCCATATTGCACGATGACGCCCACAAGCACGCCATTGGACTTCTCGACATCGAGAATTTCGGCGACGTCTTCATTCGTCAGCGGTTCGAAATACAGCCGGTCGGACGTGTCGTAATCCGTCGAAACCGTCTCCGGATTGCAATTGATCATGATCGTCTCGAAACCGGCGTCGGCGAGCGCGAAGCAGGCGTGACAGCAGCAATAGTCGAATTCGATGCCTTGCCCGATACGGTTCGGGCCGCCGCCCAGAATGACGATCTTGTTCTTTTCCGAGGGATGCGCCTCATTCGCGGGACTCCCTATGAACGGCGTCTCATAGGTCGAATACATATAGGCTGTGGGCGAGGCGAATTCGGCCGCGCATGTATCGATGCGCTTGTAGACGGGCCGCACGTCGAGACGGTGGCGCATGTCGCGCACGTCTTCTTCTTCCAGGCCCGTAAGCGTCGCGAGGCGCGAATCGGAGAAGCCCGCGAATTTGAGCTTGCGAAGATTCTCGGCGTCCTCTGGCAGGCCATATGTCTTGATCTTGTTTTCGAGCGCGACGATTTCCGCGATGCGCTCGATGAACCAGATGTCGATCTTGCTCGCCTCGTGAATGGCGTCAGCGGTCATGCCAAGCCGCAGCGCCTGGCCGACGACGAGCAGCCGGTCCGGCGTCGGCGTGCCGAGCGCGCCGCGCAGCACATTCATGTCGTCGCCTTTTCCGAAGCCTTCGATCTCGATGTCATCGAGCCCGCAAAGGCCGGTCTCCAGCGAGCGCAACGCCTTTTGCAGCGACTCGGCGAAATTGCGTCCGATCGCCATCGCTTCGCCGACCGACTTCATGGCCGTGGTCAATATCGGTTCGGAGCCTGGAAATTTCTCGAAGGCGAAGCGCGGAATTTTGGTGACGATATAATCGATCGTCGGCTCGAAGGACGCAGGCGTCGCGCCGCCGGTGATGTCATTGGCGATCTCGTCCAGCGTGTAGCCGACCGCCAGTCGCGCCGCGACCTTGGCGATCGGAAAGCCAGTGGCTTTCGACGCCAGCGCCGACGAACGCGACACGCGCGGGTTCATCTCGATGACGATCATGCGGCCGTTTGAGGGATCGACCGCGAATTGCACGTTCGAGCCGCCGGTTTCGACGCCGATCTCGCGCAACACCGCGATCGAGGCGTCCCGCATGATCTGGTATTCTTTGTCGGTCAGCGTCAACGCCGGCGCGACGGTGATGCTGTCGCCCGTGTGCACGCCCATCGGATCGATGTTCTCGATGGAGCAGATGATGATGCAATTGTCCGCTTTGTCGCGGACGACCTCCATCTCATATTCCTTCCAGCCGAGAACGCTTTCTTCGACCAGCACTTCATTGGTCGGTGAGGCGTCGATGCCGCGCTCGACGATCTCGATGAACTCCACCTTATTGTAGGCGATGCCGCCGCCGGTGCCGCCGAGCGTAAAGGACGGCCGGATGATCGCCGGCAGGCTGATATCGTCGAGCGCCTCGAGCGCGGCCGCCAATGTCTTGACGTGATGCGAGCGCGGCGTGTCGAGGCCGATTTTCGTCATCGCCTCGCGAAACAGTTCGCGATCCTCGGCCTTGTCGATCGCATGGGCGGTCGCGCCAATCATCTCGACGTCGAATGTTTTCAGCACGCCCATTTTTTCGAGGCTGAGCGCACAATTGAGCGCCGTCTGTCCGCCCATCGTCGGCAGCAGCGCGAAGCCGCCGGGCGCCGCGTAGCGCTCCTTCTCAATGATCTTGGCGACGATTTCGGGCGTTATCGGCTCGATATAGGTGCGGTCCGCCATGTCCGGGTCGGTCATGATCGTCGCCGGATTGGAATTGACGAGAACGATCCGATAGCCTTCCGCCTTGAGCGCCTTGCAGGCCTGGGTGCCTGAATAGTCGAATTCGCACGCCTGGCCGATGACGATGGGGCCGGCGCCGATGATCATGATCGTGGAAATGTCGGTTCTTTTCGGCATGCCGCCTCAGTTGTCATCCGCTCGTCAGCGCTCTTTCGCCCTCATGCCGAGGAGCGCCGTAAGGCGCGTCTCGAAGCAGGAGGGCGAGATGTGTCCAGCGGTTTCCTCGTCCTTCGAGACGGCGGCTGCGCCGCCTCCTCAGAATGAGGAAACCTTTCGTCTATTGCCCGGCGCACGCCGCGCGGGAGGCGAGCGCGCATAAAAAAGGGCCGCGTTTCCGGCCCCTGGACCGGAACGCGTCCCGAACTTGCCCGTCATTCTGTCGGCGAACCGGCGATGCGGGCGGCGAGCGGGGCGCGCCCGGCTCGAAAGTCGCCGACTGTCTAGACGAGATTGACGGTTATGTGAAGGGGCGGCGGTGGCGGGATAGGGGCCACGGAGCGGCGGGATCGCGCCGCAGGCCGGCGAATTGCGCTATCATTCCCGTTCCTCGTTCCTTCGAAATGGCGCCCATGCGGATTACGACCTCATTGCTTTTTCCGATATTGCTTTTCATCGCCGGCGCCGGGCGCGCCCAGGCCGGCGAGCTTTCCGACGTTCTGACGCAATGCGCGGCGTGTCATGGCGCGGACGGGATCGCCAAAAGCGCCGACGTTCCGCATCTTGCCGGCCAGCACGAACTCTATCTCCTCAACCAGATCAAGGCGTTCAAAACCGGCAGGCGGGCGCATAAGGAGATGCGCTACATGAGCCGCCAAATGTCGGAAGCCGAGATGCGCGACATCGCGCGCCATTACGCCGCGATGCCGCGCTGAGCATGTCGACGGCGCGCCAGCTTGCGACTTACGCGTCGGTCGGCGTCGGCGCGACGCTTGCGCATTACGCCATTCTCATCGCCTTGGTCGAAGGCGCGGGCTGGCACGCGGTGCCGGCGACGCTATGCGGCTATGTGGTCGGCGGGCTCATCGCCTATCTCTTGAACCGGCGCCACACCTTTGCAAGCGACCGGCCGCATGCCGAGGCGACGTGGCGCTTTGCGCTGGTCGCCTTCGTCGGCTTTTGCGTCACCTATGCGTTGATGAGCCTCTTCGTCGATCGCTGGGGCGCGCCTTATCTCCCGGCGCAGATGGTCACGACCGTGCTGGCGATGTTCGTCACCTTCGCGCTCAACCGGCGATGGACATTTGGGTGAAGCGCTTTCTGGCCGTCATGGCCGGGCTTGTCCCGGCCATCCACGTTGTGACATGCCATGAATGCTGCAAGGAGGCCGCAGCGGCGCCGCGTGGATGCCCGCGACAAGCGCGGGCATGACGCTGCTCTAATAATGCACGAAAGAAATTACGGCCACTTCACCAGCGGCGGCATGGACGAGAGGATCGAGTCGACATTGCCGCCAGTCTTCAATCCGAAGATCGTGCCGCGGTCGTAGAGCAGATTATATTCGACATAGCGGCCGCGCCGCACGAGCTGTTCGTCGCGCTGCGCCTCGCTCCAGGGCTTGGCGAAGTTGCGCCGCACCAGCTCGGGATAGATCTCGACAAAGCTTTCGCCGACGTCGCGGGTGAAGGCGAAATCCTCATCCCAGGCGGAATTCTGCGCGTCTCCGGCGCTGTTGAAATAGTCGTAAAAAATCCCGCCGATTCCGCGCGGCTCGTTGCGATGGGCGAGAAAGAAATAGTCGTCGCACCATTGCTTGAAACGCGCATAGTCGGCGACTTTATGACGCTCGCAGGCGCCGCGCATCGCGGCGTGAAATGCGATCGTGTCGGGATCGTCCTGCGTGCGGCGCGCGTCGAGCACCGGCGTGAGGTCGGCGCCGCCGCCAAACCAGGCTTTGCTCGTCACGACGAAGCGCGTGTTCATATGCACGGCGGGAACATTTGGGTTCCAGGGATGCGCGATCAGCGAGATGCCGGTCGCGAAAAACCGCGGGTCTTCCGCCGCGCCGGGAATCTGCTTGGCGAATTCAGGCGCGAAGGTTCCAAAGACCGTTGAGCAATGCACGCCGGCCTTTTCGAACACGCGGCCCCTGATCATCCCCATGCGGCCGCCGCCCCCCGGCGCGCCGCCGATGTTTGGAGCGGCGCTTCCTAAAGTCGCGCCGCCGATGTTTCGCGCGTCGCTTCCTAAAGTCGCGCCGCCGTGGTCCGTCCGGCTCCAGGGCGTGAGAACGAAGCGCCCTGGCGCTTCGGCATCGGGGGCGAACGGACCCGTCGCTTCGTCCTCCAGCGCTTCGAAGGCGGCGATGATGCGCAGCTGCAACGATTCAAACCATGCGCGCGCGGCGTCCTTGCGGGCTTCGAGTTGATCCTGCGCGGCGTTCAT
>NZ_JBPFDU010000030.1:0-66909 GCF_051062815.1 Methylocystis sp.
GCGGCGGTTTTTTGGTAGAGATCCATCGCGTCCTGATTGATCATCCGGATGCAGCCAGACGATTGGCTCTTCCCGATTGTCCATGGCTCATTCGTGCCGTGGATGCGAAAGAGCGTATCTCGGTCCCCTTGCCAGAGATACATCGCGCGGGCCCCTAACGGATTGCCGGGACCGCCATGCATGCCAAGACCGCTTTGCAGCTCAACCAACTGCCTCTTAAGGTCGGGCCTGCGTTCGATCATTTCTTTCGGCGGATACCAGTCAGGCCATTCCTGCTTACTCTTGATCGTCGCTTCCCCTGACCAGGCGAACCCGTCGCGCCCGACGCCGATGCCATAGCGGGTCGCCCGGCCGCCCGCCTCGACGTAATAGAGATAGTGCCGGGCGGGATCGACCACGATTGTCCCTGGAGTTTCTCTGGTCGAGTAGGCGACGTTGGCGCGATGGAATGCTGAATCGACGAGGCCCGGTCTGACCGCTGGAACGATGAAGCCGGCGTCCTTCATCTCGCCGTAGAAGTTGCCCCCCTGGACCGCGACTGCGTCGATGCGTCCCGCCGGCTCGGCAGGATCGGTGCGAGGCGTCGGCGCGACGGCTGAGGCGCTCAGGGTCGGAGGCGTGTGCGTGCTGACGCATCCGGCAAGGCCCGCCCCAGCCGCTGCTGAGGCGAATAAGATCAGGATATGACGGATTTTGGAAGGCATAGGCGATCACCGTCCTCGGCTGCTTCCGCCAATATAGCTAAATCCGCGCCGTTAACCAATGCGCCCGGCGCGGCTCGGCTCCGCCAGCTGAGCGGGACCGATCGCTTTGAAGACGTCTCGTCAGGTCAAGGCTTGGGGAAGAACGCCAGCAATGCCGCTGATCTCTATGTTTACCGTCGCGCCTTAGCCTTGCTTCGTCTCATGGCAAGACAACTCCTCCAGCAGGTCGAGAAGCGCTTCAAATCGGACCGGCTTAATAAGTAGACCGTCGAAGCCGACATCTTTAACGAGCTGAACCGTGCGCTCGGCGCGCGAAGCGCTGAGGGCGACGAGAGAGATTCTGTCGCCTTCGGGGACATGCATGCGACGGATCAGATCAACGACATCCAAATAGGGCATGGCCATATCAAGAAACACCAGTGGCGGCTTAAATTCATTCAGCGCGGCAAGGCCGCCCGCGCCGCTGTAAGCAAGCCGGACACGGGTCCCGAATGTTCCGAGCAGCAGCGCAAGCGCGTCAGCGGCGTCACGATTTTCATCAATCACGAGAGCCCTGAGCGACGGGGGTGCGTTCGCGGCCGTGCAGGCGGACGCCGCTTCCAATGAAGGTTTACCGCGCTGCGCGGTGACATCGTGGGCGACCCCGATCATGCGAAGCGGACGCCCTCGCTGGTCTCGCTCGACGACCCCTCGTTCGCGGAACCATGTTACTATTCCATCCGGACCAAGGATTCGGATTTCGGTCTCAAACCGTTCAGTCTCGCCGAGCAGCGCTGCTTCGATATCTGCGCAAAATCGCACTCGATCTTCTGGATGGACGGCATCCCGGACTGCGGCAAAACGGCTGAACATGCCTGTGCTCGACGAGGACATGTCGGAGTCAAACGGATCAAACCGCCGCACGATATCCCGCACGATGTCCCACTCAAAGCTGATCATGGGAACCGCGCGCAGCGCTAGGCGCAGCGCAAGTTCATTGCGTCGCGCCCGTTCCTCATGGGCGGCCTTAAGTCCGAAATTCGCTTTCCGCCCCAGCTGCGTCATTGCAGCCTTGTCCGTCGTAATCTTTTGATAGTTATCATCGATCGGTCTTTCTCAGGGACGGCCAAGTTGAAATATTAGTGCAATATCAACCTGCTGACCAGCGGGCGCGGCCAATGATGATGCGAGCCGCGCGACCTTGTTCCGCCCAAGCGATCTTCGCTCTCCCCAGGCTTCGTCGCCCGAGTGGACGGTTTCACCCGCGCAAAGGCGCGCGTTGAATTTCCCACAGTTGTTTTCGCAAATTCTACGTAGAATTCCGCTCCGCGCGTAACGAACACAGTCCCCTTGAGTGTTGCCGGGTCGTCAAGAATCGTGTGCTTGAACAACGGAGTTTGAAGCGGACCGTCATGGAGCGATGACCCGCCCGGCGCTTGGGGGGTGGTCATATCAAAATGGTAGGAATCTTAGCACGACGAATAGCGAGATTGCCGCCTCGCTCCATCAAAGCTTGAGTATGGCGCCAGGGACGGGATTGAACCACCGACACTACGATTTTCAGTCGCGACGTAAGTGTATCTAACGATTTGTTTTTACCCTTGTTTGCCAAATGAAATTTTTTCAGCAAGGCTTCAACAAGGGTTGCGCGGCTTCCTCGGTCTTTCCTTGACCCGCGATCGAATTGGCTGTCAGTTTTGATCTCTTTGGCGTTGCCTTGGAGAAAGGTGTTGCCTAGGCCAAGGCCGGCCTTGCGAAAATGATGAGGGAATTGATCGTGTAAACAGCAAGCTGGCGGGCCAGAATCTGTTCGCCCGGCACGTCGATGGTCACCCAACATGGCCTGCGATACTGACCCTGGGTGCTGGGATGTTTGCGCTGACCCAAACGGTCGCGATTTTTTGGATAATAGAACGACGTCTCCAATCCGCGATACGGGGGCAAGCGCGGCTTCTCGATGGTTGCCGCCTTGAGCAGTTCATGAGCCTGAATAGATATAATTCTATGGATCACCCTCATCATCACGATCATGGGTCGCGTGAGGCGGCGAGACAAGGCCGTGACCAAGCTCACAATCATCCTCCAGCTCAGCAGATTGGTGACTCGAGCGTGACGGTCACTTCTGGGACAATTTATACCTGCCCCATGCATCCACAAATTCGTCAGCCCGTCCCTGGCGACTGTCCCATCTGTGGAATGACCCTCGAACCTGTTGTGGCGACGGCCGAAACTGGGCAGAGCCACGAACTCGTCGACATGACGCGTCGCTTCTGGATCGGTCTCGCTCTTACCGCGCCGATTCTCGTACTTGAGATGGGCGGACATTTTTTTGGACTGCATCGTTTCATTGAGCCACAGCTTTCCAACTGGATTCAATTTGCTCTGGCGACGCCGGTGGTTCTTTGGGCTGGTTGGCCTTTTTTCGTCCGCGCGGCGCGTTCGTTGATTACCCGCAAATTGAATATGTTCACGCTCATCGCGATGGGCACGGGAGTCGCTTGGCTTTACAGCGCCATCGCAACGATTGCCCCGTCTGTCTTTCCTGCTGCGTTTCGGGCTGCGGACGGTTCTGTCGCGATCTATTTCGAGGCGGCGGCGGTCATCACCGTTCTGGTTCTGCTCGGACAGGTATTAGAGCTGCGCGCCCGTGAGCAAACGGGAGGGGCTATTCGCGCGTTGCTCGACCTCGCGCCGAAATTCGCGCGGCGAATAGCGCCGGACGGCTCCGACGAGGACGTGCCGCTCGAAACGGTCGTCGTGGGCGATCGCCTGCGGGTGCGACCGGGCGAAAAGATCCCTGTCGATGGCGAGCTGCTCGAAGGACGCAGCTCCGTCGACGAGTCCATGGTCACCGGCGAATCGATGCCCGTTACGAAGACCGTCGGCGATCGACTCGTAGGCGGAACGATGAATCAGACTGGCGCCTTTGTCATGCGCGCGGACAAAGTCGGTCGCGACACGATGCTCTCGCGCATTATCGAGATGGTCGCCGCCGCGCAGAGAAGTCGCGCCCCGATTCAACGGCTTGCCGACCAGGTCTCGGGCTGGTTCGTGCCGCTGGTCATCGCCGTGGCGGCGGTCGCTTTCATAGCATGGGCTGCTTTTGGCCCTGAGCCGCGGATGACCTACGGCCTTGTCGCGGCCGTTTCCGTCCTCATCATCGCCTGTCCCTGCGCGCTTGGCTTGGCGACGCCCATGTCGATCATGGTTGGCGTTGGACGCGGCGCGCAGTCCGGCGTCCTCATCAAGGACGCCGAAGCGCTGGAGCGTCTCGAAAAGGTTGACACGCTCGTCGTCGACAAGACCGGTACGCTCACCGAAGGCCATCCGCGGGTCATCGCCATCCATCCAGTTGCGGGGATTACAGAGAACGATCTCTTGAGATTGGCGGCGAGCGTCGAGCGCGGCAGCGAACATCCGCTGGCGATGGCCATCGTTCAATCGGCCATCCAAAAAAATCTGAAACTTGGAGATGCGGACGACTTTGACGCCCCGGTCGGCAAGGGGGTGATCGGCAAAGTCGAGGGACGGTCGCTTGTCATCGGCACGCGACGATTTCTCGATGAAAATGGGATCGATGCGACTGAACTCGTTGAGGAAGCAGAAAGATTGCGTGAAGACGGGGCCACCGCAATCTTCGTCGCGATCGATGGCAAGGCGGCAGGAGTTCTTGCAATCGCAGATCCCATCAAAGCGACAACCCCAACCGCGTTGCACGCATTGAGAGATGACGGCGTTTCGGTCGTCATGCTCACTGGCGACAATTGGACGACTGCCCGCGCCATCGCAAAACGCCTTGGCATAGAGGAAGTCGAGGCCGAGATTCTGCCAGAGGACAAGAGCAAGGTTGTGACGCGCCTGCTCGAGCAGGGACGCATCGTGGCCATGGCGGGCGACGGCGTTAATGACGCTCCAGCGCTGGCGGCGGCAGACATAGGCGTCGCGATGGGGACGGGAACTGACGTAGCGATCGAAAGCGCCGGCGTAACCCTGCTGAAGGGCGATCTTCGAGGCATCGTTCGAGGGCGTCGTCTGTCGACGGCGACGATGCGAAATATCCGACAGAATCTCTTTTTCGCTTTCATCTATAATGCTGCGGGCGTGCCGGTCGCGGCTGGCGCGCTTTACCCATTTTTTGGCGTGTTGCTGTCCCCAATCATCGCCGCCGCCGCCATGACGCTTTCATCGCTCAGCGTCATCCTCAACTCTCTTCGCTTGCGCAACGTTAATCCTGACGAGCAACTTACCTCGTCGCGTTTGCCTGCACCCAGGCGGTCTCGCCGGGTCGCCGCATGGGTCGCGTCGATCGCCGCGCTCATCGTCTTCGGCGCCCTGCTCTTCGCCTATACGCCTCAGCTTCACGGTCCACAGTTGGTTGAGCCTAAGGGAACCGAGACCCTCGAAACTGCTCCAGCGCCTCAGGTGGCAAAGCCTCAGCCAACAGAGGCTCCGTCATCGTCTCGCGAAACAGAGGCGCAGATCTCGACGCCTCACGAGCCGACGAAAGAGCAAGAGTCCGAGGCGGCGAAAAAGAATGCCGCTGCTGGCCAACGCGTCGCGAAAATCCTTCCCAATGGGGTCGAGTTGACGTTGTCTGAAAGCGACGTCGAGGCAAGATTGCTTGACTTTCTCGAGAATCGAACCGCTCAGTCAAAAAAAGTCACCTGGTTCGACCTCGACCATGTTGTTTTCAACTCGGGTCGGAAGTCGCCCCGACCGGGTTCGCAAGAGCAGCTGCGCAACATCGCCAAGATTCTCGCCGCCTATCCTCAGGCGCGCGCCATTATTGGCGGCTTTACCGACGACGTTGGCAACGCAAAAACTAACCAGAAAATTTCACAGGCGCGCGCCGAATTCGTACGCCGGGAACTGATTCGCATGGGGACGGACAATTCACGCGTCGAGGCGAAGGGGTATGGAGAGGAGCATCCTATCGCGAGCAACGACACAGAAGACGGACGAAGGAAGAATCGCCGCGTCTCCCTGGGCGTGATCCCAAAGTAGCGGACTTTCAGATCCAAGAACGCCTGGTTCATCCAAGGCCGGCCCATGACAACCAAAAGTTTCTGGACGAATTCCTTTCACGGATCGAACGGGCGCTCCCTGTCGCGATGCTTGCAGGGCTTGGCGCCGAACTATTGTACAGTCGCTTCGTAACAGCTCAGACGTTCAACCCAGCTTGCGGCGGTTCAGATTTCAAAGCCCGCATCTCTTGGCTCTTTTCAAGTCCCGTTACGGGCAATCCTATGCCTTTGATCAGCGCATAAATCGCCGGGATCACGATGAGCGTCAGAAATGTGGAGGAGACCATGCCGCCGATCATCGGCACGGCGATACGCTGCATGACCTCCGAGCCGGCGCCCGTGCTCCACAATATCGGCACGAGGCCCGCCATGATGGCGACGACCGTCATCATCTTAGGGCGCACCCGTTCAACGGCGCCGAGCATGATGGCTTCGCGAAGATCCGCCTTTGTGAACGCTTTGCCTTGATTGGCGCGCGCTTCCGCGACTTCGTTCATCGCTGCGTCGAGATAGATCAGCATGACGACGCCGGTTTCCGCGGCGACGCCGGCGAGCGCGATGAAGCCCACGCCGACAGCGACGGACATATTGAATTTCATGAGCCACATTAGCCAGACGCCCCCGACGAGGGCGAAAGGCAGGGACAGCATGACGATCAATGTCTCGGTAATTCGCCTGAAGTTCAGATAGAGCAACAAGAATATGATCGCGAGCGTGACTGGAACGACAATGCGCATGCGTGTCTCGGCGCGCTGCAGATATTCGAACTGACCGCTCCAGATGGCATAGGAGCCCGCTGGAAAATCGATTGCGTCACTAACCGCTTTGCGGGCTTCGGCCACGAAACTGCCGATGTCACGGTCTCGGATATCGACGAAGATGTAGACGGCGAGCTGTCCATTCTCCGTGCGGATGGAGGTGGGGCCGCGGACCAGCTCAACCCTTGCGACCTCGCCAAGCGGAATGGTTCCGCCGCCGGGAAGCGAGATGAGGACATCGCTCGCGATCGCTCGAGGGCTTGAACGAAAGTCCCTGGGGTAGCGGATGTTGACGCCATAGCGCTCGCGTCCTTCGACCGTGGTGGTCACGACTTCGCCGCCGAGCGCCGTCGCAATTGTCGCCTGCACGTCGTCGATCATCAGTCCATAGCGCGCAAGCGCCCCGCGATCCGGCTCGATGTCGAGATAATACCCGCCCATCACGCGCTCGGCATAGGCGGACGCGGCGCCACGCACGCCCCTAATGACTTTTTCGGCCTGCCGCGCGAGCCCTTCGAGCTTCGAAAGATCATTGCCCATGATTTTGACGCCGACCGGGGTCTTGATGCCGGTTGCGAGCATATCGATCCTGTTGCGGATCGGCATGGTCCAAGCGTTGGAAACGCCTGGGAACTGCAATGCGGCGTCCATCTCCGCGACGAGGCTGTCGATCGTGACGCCTGGCCGCCATTCATCCTTCGGCTGGAGATTGATGATGGTCTCGAACATTTCGAGCGGCGCGGGGTCAGTCGCCGTCGATGCGCGGCCGGCCTTGCCGAAAACGGACCTCACTTCGGGAAAGGATTTAATGATCCGGTCCTGCGTCTGCAGCAGTTGCGCAGCCTTGGTCACGGAAAGACCCGGGAGGGTCGTCGGCATATAGAGCAGCGCGCCTTCGTTGAGCGCCGGCATGAACTCCGAACCGAGTTGGCGCGCGGGAAGAATCGTGACGACGAGAGCGCCGACGGCCAGAAGGATCGTTGGAACCTTCGCATGCATGACCAGGCGGATGATCGGCCGGTAGACAGATATCAGCGCCCGATTGATCGGGTTTCTCTCCTCTGAGACGATCTTGCCGCGTATGAAAACCACCATCAACGCCGGCACGAGCGTAACGGATAGCAGCGCCGCTGACGCCATGGCGAAAGTCTTTGTAAAGGCCAATGGGCTGAAAAGCCGACCTTCCTGAGACTCCAGCGTAAAGATTGGCAGGAACGAGACCGTGATGATCAGCAGACTGAAGAACAGCGCCGGACCGACTTCAGTCGCTGCGTCGATCAAAATGTCGAGGCGCGGCGTGTGGGGCGCGGCCCGCTCCAGCCGCTTGTGAGCGTTCTCGATCATCACGATCGCGGCGTCGACCATCGCGCCGATGGCGATGGCGATGCCCCCCAGGCTCATGATGTTGGACCCGAGCCCGAGCGTCTTCATCGCCGCAAAGGCCATGAGCACGCCGACCGGCAGCATGATGATCGCGATCAGCGCGCTGCGGAAATGCAAAAGGAAGACAACGCAAACGAGCGCGACGATGACGCTTTCCTCGACAAGCGTGCCGCGAAGGGTTTCGATCGCGGCGTGGATAAGTTCGGAACGGTCGTAGACCGGGACAATCTCAACGCCCTTGGGAAGGCTCGGCGTGATCTGCGCCAGCGCCGCCTTAACATTGTCGATGACGGTCAGGGCGTTGGCGCCATAACGCTGCAAGGCGATTCCGCTCGCCACTTCGCCTTCGCCGTTGAGTTCGGTGACGCCGCGCCGCTCATCCGGTCCGAGCTCAACGCGCGCGACATCCTTGAGAAGGAGCGGCGTTCCCTCGCCGGCGCGCAAAACGATATTTTCGAGATCGGCGAGGCTTTTCAGATAGCCTCGCCCCCGAACGATAAACTCGAATTCCGAAAGCTCCACCGTTCGGCCGCCGACATCCGCGTTGCTGGCGCGAACGGCTTCACGAATCCTTGAAAGTGGAATGTTGAGGGCGCGCAGCCGGTTTGGATCGACGACAATATTATATTGTCGCACGTAACCGCCCACGCTCGCCACTTCGGCGACTCCTTCGGCCTTCGCGAGGCCGTAACGCAGCGTCCAGTCTTGAAGCGAGCGTAATTCGGCAAGCGTCATTTGCTTTGCGACGAGCGCATATTGATAGACCCAGCCGACGCCCGTCGCGTCAGGACCGAGAACCGGCGAGGCGCCGGCCGGCAAGCGTTTTGTCACGGCGCTCAGATATTCGAGCACGCGCGAACGCGCCCAATAGACGTCCACCCCGTCTTCGAAAATCACATAGACAAAGGAGACGCCGAAAAAGGAGAAGCCGCGCACCACCTTCGACCGCGGAACCGTCAACATGGCGCTCGCCAATGGATAGGTGACTTGGTCCTCCACGACTTGCGGCGCCTGTCCCGGATATTCGGTAAAGACGATCGCCTGCACGTCCGAAAGATCCGGGATGGCGTCGAGGGGCAGAGTTCGCAGCGAATAGAGGCCGGCGGCGATCGCAAAGAAGGTCCCAACCGACACCAGCACGAGATTGCGGGCCGACCAGGAGATGAGCCGGCCGATCATTTGCCCGCCTCGCCATGATCGAGCGCCTCTAGCGCCGCTTTCAGATTGCTCTCCGCATCAATCAGGAAGTTGGCGGAAGTAACGACGCGGTCTCCTTCGGCGACGCCGCTTTTGATTTCCGCATAGCCGTCTCCGTGACGGCCGATCTTGACTTGTCGCGGCTCGAAGCGGCCTTCGCCTTTGTCGAGAAGCACGACCTGTCGCTTGCCCGCGTCAATAATCGCACTTTCCGGCGCGGCGAGGACCTTCCCCTTGCCGCCGGTTTCGATCTCGACGTCGGCATACATGTCGCCGAGCAGCAAATCATCCGTATTCGGCAGCTCGATGCGCAGGCGCGCGGTGCGCGTCTCCATGTTCAGATGGGGATAGATAAGCGCGACGCGTCCCTTGATGGGCCGATCCGGATAGGATCTCGCGCGGATGATCGCCGTCTGACCCGCGGCGACGGATTCCACGTCTCGCTCGGGAATATCCGCGAGCACCCACACGACGCTATGATCGACAATGCGAAACAGCATTTCTCCAGGCGCCGCGCGCATGCCGCTCAAGGCCTTGCGTTCGATGACGTGGCCATCCTGCGGCGCCGGCCATGTGATGACGCGGGGAACGCGACGGCTCCGCGCAATAGCGGCGATCATGGCGTCGTCGAGGCCAAGATTGACGAGCCGCCGCCGTGCGCCTTCGATTCGCGCCGAGGAATGGGCGTTCAGCACCGCGACATATTCGGCCGCGGCGTTGGAGAGGTCGGGCCCATAGATGCGCATGAGCGGCTGGCCCTTGCGCACATAATCGCCCTCCGCGAACTTCTCGACGGATTCGACGAATCCCTCGAAACGAAGCGACACGACCGACATGCGTCGCGGGTCAAAGTCCACGCGGCCAGACGCCCGAACAGGAACGGCGATCATCCGCCGCTGGACAGGCTCCGAACGTACGCCCGTCTTTTGCAACTTGGTGGCGCTGATGACGACCGTGGAGGCGTCCTGCGTCTCGTCTTCATAGACGGGCACATAGTCCATTCCCATCGGGTCTTTCTTTGGAACAGGCGACGTGTCGGGGAGGCCCATCGGGTTGCGGTAATAGCGGATGCGACGGCCGCGGCTTTCCTGATGGCCAGGCGCAGCCAGCTTGTCTTCGAAGGAGACGTCTTCGCTGGCGCGGACGGCGACATAGTCGTTGCCCGCTGCGTTCTTCTTCGGCTCGGCGGAATAGAAGGGACCGTCCGGATCCCGGTAGTAGATCACCGGCCCGGTTCCGGCATGGATCTCGGTAGGCGCGCGCACTGGCTCCTTGGCGCGCCAAAGCACGACGCCAGCGCCGACGAATGCCCCCACGGCGAGGGCCGCCCCGAAAAGAAGTTTCGCGCCCTTCATAGTGAACCTCCGGCGAGGCGTTCGAGGTCGGCGTATCTACTCTGCTCCTCGATTTTCAAGCCGAGGAGCTCCAGCTCGATGGCGCGCAAGCGACGCTCAGAGTCGAGGAGCGCGGCCAAGCTTGTCGTGCCGGCGTCGAATCCGCTGCGAGCCGTTTCGATCGACAGTTTCGCCGGCGGGAGCTGTCGCTGTTCGAATATCCTGATCGCCTTGCGGACGGCCTCGAGCCGGAACCATGCCTCAGCGACTTCGCCGTCGAGGCGGATGCGGAGCGCCTCGTTGCGCGCCTGCGCGGCCCCAACGCTGGCGCTCGCCGCCCGCTGTTCGGCGTCCTTCGCCTCATATTGCAGCGGCACAGTAAAACCGAGCATAAACATGCCGCTGTTTTCGCCGGTCTGGCGTTGCACGAAGTTCGCGCCAGCGGTGATGTCCGGATAGTAATTCAGATCAGTGAGCTTCTTGGCCGTCGTAGCGGATCGCACTTGAGCATGCGTGGCGGCGAGCTGCGGGTTGGACGCGCGTGCGAGGTCCTGAACGCCCGCAAGCGTCAATTTTGTTTTGAGAGAGGGAAAACCCTTGGGTGCGCCAAGCGGCGAGCGCGCGTCGCGCCCGATCAAAGCGTTCAATCTCGCGGCCGCAGATTTCGCTTCCCCTTCGCGGCGCGCGACATCTGCGGCGGCGTTGGCGGCTTCGAGCTCTGCCTTGATGACATCCTCCTGCTCGACTGAGCTTGCGCCATAGCGCAGGCGCAACAGCTCAAGCAGTTGGTCGACCCGTTGCTTCAGCGACTTCGACAACGCCACTGCGCGCTGCGCGGCGTTGTATTGAGCGAAAGCGGTCTTGACGCGTGCGATGAGGTCAATCTCAATTGCATGGCTGCGATGCCAGGCGGCGTCGGCGTCCGCTTCTGCGACGCCCCTCTCCAGATCTGTCTTCCCCCAAAGCCTGAACGTCTGCTGGGCGCCGATCCACCTCTGACCAACACCACGACTGTTCACGTCCCAAGCCTGTAACGTGACCACGGGATCCGGCTGGACGCCTGCAGCGCCGACGCGCTGGGCGGCGGAATCCGCGTCGAGAACCGCGGCCGCCACCTCGGGGCTGAGTTTTTTTGCCAACGCAACGACGCTCTCGGCCGTTGCGCCGGGAAGGTCACGATCGGCCGCCGAAGCGGACGCGATCGATAGGTTCGAGACCAGGAAAGCAATTAGAGGCAAACGGAGGCGCTGCATCATCGCGTAACCCGAAAGACAAGTCGGTTCTGAAGCGTTCCGACCTCTCCTTGAAGCTTCGCCGCAAGGGAAATGCGCCAGCGTCCCTCGTCGGTCAGGTCGACCTTAAATCGATAGAGACCAGGCTGCGAGGCTCTTGTCGACTCAATGGCGCCTGTCATCGCTTCCATGTCGTCCGGCGCCATGTCGAGCCTCATGGCGAAGATGACGGCGTCGGACACGAGTTTCCCGTCCGGCTTGTGAATCAACCGCACGTCAATGACTCCTTGTCCCCTCTTGAGCGTCGGCTGGATCAGCTCAAAAGCATAGTCGTCGATGGCGGCGCGGGCGTGTCCTGCGCCAAATATGAGGAGCGCCAGCAGCGCGCCCCTGGCAAGCTGCATGTGTTTCTTTGGCATTAGCGTCATCTCTTGCTTCCTCTCGGAAGCTGGTGCTGCTGGAATAGCTGTCGCGCGACGATGCTGCGCAAATGCACGCGCGACGCGCGGGGCCGATTTGAACAGCGCAAAGCAAGGGATTCGGCGACATAACCGTCGAAGCGCCGAGGCGCTGGAAAAATTGGCGCTAGTACAGCTTTAGAAGATCGGAGGACGAAGGCCCGGTGGGCTCAAGACGCCTCGATGCGTCGCATCGTCGGGAACCTGCGTCCGCAGCCCGACCTCCACCCTGCGCGCTTGCGTGAAAGTCGCGTGAGGCGCGAGCTGAATCGCCCCGCAGATGAGAGAATCGCAGTGCCTCAGCGCCGCCGAGTGATCGACCGGATGGTCCGGACAATCCTCTATCGCCGACATTCCCTCGCATGAATGTCCGACTGGCCCAACAAAACTGGACGCCGCGCCCGAGAGCGCGGCGATGATAACCATCGCGGAGACGATTAGGCGCAGCCAGTTCTGCTTCATTGTCGTCCTCTGTGCGATTGATATCACGGACTGCTCGGCCCGCAAAACTGTGGCGGACGCCAGTTCCGCTTGACGCGGCGACGAGCGTGTACAGCAAGGCGCTCTTGTGGCCCATGATGCGGACTTCCCGCTCGTCCACCTCATGATCGCGGCGGCAACCCGCCTTTGAGCGTCGCGCCTGCGCTTGAGCCTGCCGGCCGAAGGTGGGAAGCGCCTACGACGTGAAGGTCGGTCCGTCCGTCGGGATCTTCGCACCCGCCTGTATCAGGCGCGATTGAGCGCCGAAGCCGTCAACTCGGGAGTTACCAGCGTCGCATCCCTTCAATCCTGAATGTCGCGCCGCCGCCAGGCGTGGCTCTGACGAAGATCGATCCTCACATCCGTTCGATGAGTCTCCTCGAATTCGACCCCCAAGACCAACGCCCCGCTCCTTTCCTGTCGCTCCGCCAGAAAGGTTCGAATATCTTTTCGCGATCCGATGGCGCGACGTCAGGCCATGATCGATCACCTCATTTGTGGCCGTCTGAAGGACGCGAACCTGGACGGTGCGCCTTCCGGCTCCGCTCGAAGCGCCTTGTCGAGAAGATTGGCGACCACGCATTTGAGCGCCCATCGAGCGCTCTGTACTTCGGTTGGCGATCGGGCTCGTCGAACGCTGCCAATACACTCGCACGTGAACCTGCGGCGTCATGAGGCGGGGCCCCGCCGGCCCAACGGATAGCTGCGGTCGTCGTCCCGGAACGGCTGCAGAAGCATGCGGTCGAGGCGCAGTTCGGTCGGGTCGCGGAACTGCTCGATGCCGATGATCATGCCCTCGTGACCGGCCGCCGGCTGGGCGCGATAGGTCCCGAGCAGCCGATCCCACCAGGGCAGGTTGAAGCCGAAATTGCTGTTGGTTTCATGTGGCGCCTCCGAGTGATGAACGCGATGCATGTCAGGCGTGACGAGAATCCAGCGCAGCGCTTTGTCGAACCGCTTCGGAAGGCGGACGTTGCCGTGATTGAACATCGAGGTCGCGTTGAGGAGCACTTCGAAAAGTAGCACTGCCACCGCCGGCGTCCCCAGCGCGGCGACGACGCCGATCTTGATCACCATCGAGAGCAGGATTTCGAGCGGATGGAAACGCGCGCCGGTGGTCACATCGAATTCCAGGTCGGAGTGATGCATGCGGTGTAACCGCCACAGCGCCGGCACGGCATGGAACAATACGTGCTGCAGGTAAATGGCGAGGTCCAAGAGAATGATCGCGGCGATGAGCGCGAGCCAAGCTGGCGCTCCTAACGCCCGGAACAACCCCCAGCCGCGGTCGTCGGCAACCAGAGCCACGCCAACAGCGGCAACCGGAAAGGTGAAGCGAACGAGCAAGGCGTCGATCACGACGACGCCGAGGTTGCTGGGCCAGCGCTGGAGGCGGCCAACGGCTTGGCGTCGGCGCGGCGCCAGCAGTTCCCAGAACGCCATCGCGGCGAGGACGCTGACGAAAGCCCCCAGTCGGATCGGGGGTTCATAGGCAAGGAGGAACTCGACGAAGGTCATGTCTGGCACACAGAGGCCTTGAGGTGTGTCGATTTACAGTTCAATCCGAGACCTGAAATGCTCGGCGCCACTTGAGGAGCGTCAAGAAGATCATGTCAACATCCTCTTCACCGCGTAAGGACGCCTGATTCAACGCTTGACGAAGTACAATTTCGGCGACGCTTTGCAAGCCAATCGTCGATGGAGGTGACACCCCTCAAGTTCTCGAAATCTCTCCAGAAAAGAATTTCAGTCAGCTCCGTAACCAGAAACCGGTCTATTTCGAAGAATGTTTTAGCCCTTCTTATTGGCGTATCTGCGTACCGGATTCGCAGTCGAGTCCTGATCCTGCTTCACGATCCCTGATCTGCTTCACGATCGGAGCACGCACGCTCGTAGGCGGAATTGTGGGGTGCGCCGACGAGCGAATAAGGTAAAGCGCGAAAGGGTTCCATGCCCCCAAGGATGGAGCCAATGAGGAAGGACGACATGAAAAAGGCAGTTCAAATCGCGTTGCTCGCTTTCTTGCTATTCATTGGCGTCGCAGGCGGTAGCGCAAAAATCGTCAATTCACTCAGGTCCGGCGCCAGCGACCCCTGCCTTGGCTACGCAATTTGCCAGTGACCCGAGCCTGACGGAATCGTTTGGAACTGCATGGGAGCAAGCAAAGGCCCACAAATGGCCGAAAGAAGATTATGCCGCTCACCATCCATGAACTCCTTGGCTCACACAACGACGATGTTCCGACGCGCAATTTCGCAATTCTGGCGCTCGTTAGCGGCGGCTCCACTCGGCGAGCCGGCGCCGGCTCATATTCCGTCACGATTGAGAGGAGTGATTGCGCAGGAACATAAGCGGGGAGAACTGCTTATCGCTTGGGCGCAAGGCGCATTGCTGCTGATTTGGAGCGCGCTCTATGCGCTCGCGCCAAGAGCTTTACCCTCGCAAGCATTCGAGTCCGTTCCGTGGACGCTGGCGGCCTATGGCGCGTTCATCATCGTCAGGCTCATCCTGATTTATCAAGACCGACTCGTAGATTGGCATGTAGCGCTTTCGATCATCGTCGATATCGGCGTGTTGATGTTGCTGATTTGGAGCTTTCATCTTCAATATGGTCAGCCGCCAGCTTTTTACCTGAAGGCGCCAACACTGCTTTATGTCTTTATCTTTATAGCCTTGCGCACATTGAGTTTCGAGGCGCGATGGGTGTTGCTCGCAGGAGCGGTCAGCGCCGCCGGCTGGGGCTCTCTCTTACTCTACGCCATCGTGGCGCAATCGGATAATCCACCGGTCACTCACGACTATGTCCATTACATGAATTCGTCGAGCATTCTGCTCGGCGCGGAATTTGACAAGATTGTCTCGATTCTCATGGTTACGGCGGTGCTGGCGTTAGCGTTGCGGAGAACGCGGCAACTTGTTCTGCGTTGCGTCGTCGATCATGCTGCGGCCAACGAGTTGTCTCGCTTCGTCGCAAGAGGCCTGGCGCAGAGAATCGCGCGCGCCGAGGCGCCGATCGAGCCCGGTCAGGCGGAACTGAGATCGGCTGCCGCCCTCGTTATCGACTTGCGTGATTTCACAAGGATTTCTCGCCGCCTGACGCCTCAGGAGGTAATGCAGCTGCTCGGCGAGTATCAAAGGCGCGTTATACCGCTTGTTCAGCGTAGCGGAGGATTCATCGACAAATTCCTCGGCGACGGCATCCTCGCGAGTTTTGGCGCTGTGATCGTAAACGATACTTATGCCGCTGACGCGCTCCGCGCTGTCGATGCCATCGCGTCGGAGCTTGAGACGTGGCGCGCTACGCGCATCGAGGCTGGCTTAGTGGCGCCCTCGTTTGGCTTGGCGGTCTCAACGGGCGATGTTTTGTTTGGCGCGGTTGGCGACAGCACCAGGCTTGAGTACACGATTATAGGCGACGCCGTCAATTTCGGCGCCCGGCTCGAAAAGCACTCCAAGATTGAGCGGGTGACGGCCGTAACGGATTCGGCGACGTTTGAACTTGCTCGGTCCCAAGGTTACGCATCAACCGAAAGGTGGGGTTATCGTCTTGGGCGCGAAATTGCGGGCGTCGACTATCCAGTCGATCTCGCGGTTCTAATAGAGGGGGCGGGGCATTCCTCCAATGGACCTCGGTTATCTGTGGCGGCGTCCGTATAGAAACTCCCAACCGGAAAGACGCGCGAGCGACGCGGCGTCGTCGACGTCCTCGTGCATATTGAGCATCGCGACCGAGGCGCCGGCTAAATTCGCCAGACTGTCGGATAACGCATGTTCCGTCGACCACCGCACGTCGCGGAAGGGATCAACGAAGCGGGGTCGGCGGCGAAAGCCAACGGCCCAATAGCCACCGTCCGCTGCAGGGCCAAAAGCCGCGTCATGATTGCCCAACGCCCGAAAAGCGTCCGCCACTTCGGCAATCGTGACGCTCGGCACATCGGAGCCGATGATGAGTACGGGTCCCGCCGGCAACGCTTTTGCGACCCGCGCCATGCGCTCGCCGAGGTCGCCCTTGCCTTGCGGCAAAACGCCAAAGCGAGGCGGCCAAGGTCCGGAGCGATCGGGCGTCACCGCGAGCCATGTTGTCCAACGCGGATCGGCCCCGAGACGTCGAAGTGTCTGCGTCAGCATAACGCGCTGAAACCTCAACGCCTGCATAGGCCCTATGCCTGCCTCGAGGCGCCGTTTGCCGGCGCCGTATCGCGGCGCGCGCGTAAAAATGACAAGATGCGCGCGAAGACCCATGGTCAGCCGTAGACGCGCTTGATGAACTTCGTTGGAACGCCTGCGAAATATAGCGAGAGGCAAAGGAGGTTGCGGGCGCTGCGCCGCAGCCATCCCTCCCGACGCCACCGCGCGGCGGAGGTGCGCGCCGTTACGGGAAGCGCTACGACGCGGCGACGACCGATCCGGCGCGCGAAGTCGACATCCTCCATCAGCTCCAGCGGCCTATAGCCGCCGACAGCGCGATAAAGGTCACGATGAATAAGCAGGCCCTGATCGCCATAGGGCAAGCCCAGTCTCCTAACGCGCCAGGCGACCATTCGCTCCAGACGTCGCGCTTGCCGTGATGGATCATCCAGAGCGAAGCGGAAGGTCGCCGCCTTCGTCCGATTTGCCGGGTCCTTGCAAAAATGGGTCACGGCCTTCCGCCAGCCTTCCTCCAGCAAAGTATCGGCGTGAAGAAACAAGAGCCAGTCGCCCCTTGCTTGCTCGGCGCCGGCGCTTAACTGCGGGCCGCGTCCTCTCGGCGCGACAATGACCCGCGCGCCCCGGTCACGCGCCATGTTTGCGCTAGCATCGGTTGAGCCGCCGTCGACGACGAGAATTTCGCCGTCGACGCCAGACAGCGCCGCCAGTGTTCCTGGCAGCGTTTGCGAAGCGTTCAAGATCGGAATGACAATCGATAGGCTCATGCTGACCGCCTATTGAGGCCTTCGTCGCGACCCGGGAAAGGTTACTTCCATGCCGGAGATTAGAAAACATCCTAGAGGAAGGCAGTTGGCCGACTATATAGCTGCGGCGCGACATATCCGCCGCAGCGGTGAAACCTTTTGTAGCGCAGATTCGAATTGCTTAACTGAACATCAAGGAACCGTCGTATGAGAGTCCCTTCGGTCAGTGTCTTGAATGGGGAAGGCGTTCGCGCAGACATTTCCCCGGCTGCGGCCCAATTCGCTGATCCAGACGTCACGGCCAAGGGTGAGCGCCGCGCGTCGGTTCCCTTTCACCGTCTTGAAACCTTGTGGTTCAACACGGGGACGCTTTGCAATCTCGCCTGCGACGGGTGCTATATCGAATCCTCGCCGCGCAACGACCGCCTTTCCTATCTGACGCGCGCTGAGGCGGCGGCCTTCCTGATGGAAGCGGCGGGGCTCTTTGGTGGACCGTTAGAAATCGGATTCACCGGCGGCGAGCCCTTCATGAACCCCGATACGCCGGGAATGCTCGAAGATTGCCTCACCGCGGGCCATCGGGTTGTTGTCCTCACGAATGGGATGAAACCGATGCAGCACGCGAAGGCGAAGCTGCTCGATCTCTCAGCCAGATTCGCTGGCAGGCTGACGATACGCGTATCGCTCGACCATTACGAAGCGGCCGGCCACGAAAAAATTCGCGGACCCAACAGCTGGACACCAGCCATCGACGGCCTGCGCTGGCTCGCGTCGAATAATTTCGATCTGACCATCGCTACGCGTCTCGTATGGGACGAGACCGAAGCCGAGACGCGACGCGGATTTCGCGCGCTGTTCGACAGGCTGGGGCTGCGCCTCGACGCAGACGATGCCGCTCGATTGGTCCTCTTCCCGGAAATGGACGCGCGCGAAGATGTGCCTGAGATCAGCGAAGGCTGCTGGAGCATATTGGGCCGCTCCCCCATGGACATGATGTGCGCGACTTCGCGGATGGTGATCAAGCGCAAGGGAGCGGAGCGGCCTGTCGTTGTGTCATGCACGCTTTTGCCGGACGCGCATGGTTTCGAGTTGGGGACGACGCTCGCGGAGTCATTTCGCTCGGTCAGTCTCAATCATGTCTTCTGCTCGCGTTTCTGCGTTCTTGGCGGCGCTTCGTGCAGCGCGAAGGGAGAAAATGGGTCGTGAGCGAACAAATCACGTGCGACATTTGCATTATCGGCGCCGGCTCCGCCGGTCTCTCTGTCGCCGCGGGCGCGGCGCAGATGGGCGCCCAGACGATTCTTATCGAGGCAAAT
The DNA here is from genome assembly GCF_051062815.1 of Methylocystis sp. Taxonomy (GTDB): domain Bacteria; phylum Pseudomonadota; class Alphaproteobacteria; order Rhizobiales; family Beijerinckiaceae; genus Methylocystis. The sequence continues at coordinate 18,758 of NZ_JBPFDU010000030.1, forward strand.
CGCATGGGCGGAGATTGCCTGAATACAGGCTGCGTGCCGTCGAAATCGCTGCTCGCGGCCGCCAAGGCCGCGAACGCGGTTTCGCGAGCGACGCGCTTCGGCGTTCATGGCGGCGAGCCTCGCGTAGATTTCGCGGCTGTCAACGCCTATGTGCACGACGTGATTGCATCGATCGCGCCGCACGACTCGGTTGAGCGCTTTGTTGGGTTAGGCTGTACGGTAATACAGGCGCGCGCCCGGTTTATAGATGAACGAACGATCGAAGCCGGCGGAAAAACAGTCCGCGCGCGGCGCTTCGTTATCGCGACCGGAAGCCGCGCCGCGATCCCAGAGATCCCCGGAATTGACGAGGTTCCTTATTTCACGAACGAGTCGATCTTCGAGAATTCGGTCCTACCGAACCATTTGCTCATCGTTGGCGCCGGGCCGATCGGCTGTGAAATGGCGCAGGCGCATCGGCGCCTCGGCGCGAAAGTCACCTTGCTCGATATTGGTCCCATCTTGCCCAAGGATGATCCGGACGCGGTCGCCGTAGTGCGCGAGATGCTCGCCGAAGAGGGCGTCGACATACTGGAAAACGCAACAATCGCACGGGTAGAGAACGGACATCGCGGCGTCGCGCTCGTGATTGAGACGGAGGCTGGAGAGAAACGCCTCGATGGCTCGCATCTGCTTCTTGCCGCGGGCCGCAAGCCAAATATCGAAAATCTTGGCTTAGAGGCGGCCGGCGTGCGCTACTCCGCCAAGGGCGTCGAGGTTGATGCGCGCCTGCGCACGACGAACAAACGGATTTTCGCGGCCGGAGATGTGATTGGCGGACTTCAATTCACGCATATGGCGAACTATCATGCCGGCATCATCATTCGTAATGCGCTTTTCCGGTTGCCCGCGAAAAGCAAGCCATCGCCCTTTCCATGGGTCACTTATACCGACCCCGAACTCGCGCAGGTCGGTCTCAACGAAGAACAGGCGCGGGACCACTATGGCGACGGCGCGCAAGTGCTGCGCGCCGAATTTCGAGACAACGACCGCGCGCGCGCCGAGGGGACGACTCGCGGCTTTCTCAAAGTCCTTACGACCAAGCGCGGGCGGGTGCTCGGCGCGACGATGGTCGGCCAAAAGGCCGGCGAATTGATCGCGCCCTGGACGTTAGCGATCTCTCAAGGCCTGAAAATCGGCGCCATCGCCAATCTCATCGCTCCCTATCCGACGCTAAGCGAAATCTCCAAGCGGGCCGCTGGGAGCTACTACACGCCGACGCTCTTTTCTCCGCGCACGCGCAAACTCGTACGCTTTCTGGGACTTTTCGGATGAACCTTAAACGCGTCGCCCCTCTCTTTGTTCTGATGGCGCTCGTCGCGGCCGCCTTTGCGTTCCGGCTCGATCGCTACCTGACGCTCGAAGCTCTGAAAGACCATCGCGCACTACTCCTCGTCTTTGTCGAGTCTCACGCGTTTTTGGCGGCGATCGGCTTTGTTCTTGCCTATGCCGCCGTTGTCGCGCTTTCCCTGCCCGGCGCGACAATCATGACGCTGGCCGGCGGCTTCCTGTTTGGCGTGCCGCTTGGCGCGACGCTGACCGTCATTGGCGCGACGGTGGGGGCGACGCTCCTGTTTGTTATCGCGCGTTCGGCGTTTGGCGACTTGCTGCGTCAACGCGCTGGGCCTTTTCTCGCCCGCATGGCCGAGGGCTTTCGCAAGGACGCCTTCAGCTATCTGCTCTTCCTGCGCCTTGTTCCGGCCTTCCCGTTCTGGGCCGTCAATCTGGTCCCGGCGCTCCTCGATATGCGCCTTGCTCCCTATGTTGCAGCGACCGCTCTCGGGATCATCCCGGGGACTACGGTCTACACTGCCTTTGGCGCAAGCCTGGGGCAGGTATTCGACGCCGGAGACGATGTGCGGCTGAAAGACGTGTTCAGCCCGACCCTGATCGCCGCCCTTGTTGGGCTCGGTCTTTTGTCGCTACTGCCGGTCGCCTTGCGCCGATTGCGCAAAGCGCCGTCTTGAGCCTCATCTCTCTCACTGATGGAAATCCGCAAATGTCCGTTGTGCCGGCGAAAGAGATAACCGACTATCCGTGGTTCATTCGCCTTTTCTTCTGGAAGCAACGGCGAACCTACGGCCGCGTGCTCGATCCCGGCCTGCTGTGGGGTCGCTCACCTTGGGTTTTCGCGGCCGTCGCATTACTTTATGGCGCACTGGATCGGCGGTCGTCCCCGCTCTCGCCTGCGCTACGATCTCTGGTGACGGTGCGAGTCTCGCAAATCAATCATTGCGCGTTTTGCGTCGACATCAATTCGGCGACGCTGGCGAAGCGCGGCGTCCCAATGCAGAAAATCGAGGCGCTCCCCGCATGGCGGGCGAGCGCGCTCTTCACCGTGGACGAAAGGCTCGCTCTTGAATACGCCGAAGCAATGACGATCACTGAGCCGGGCGTAAGCGACGACTTGCGAGCGAAACTAAAACTGAGATGGCCCGACGACGCCATCGTAGAATTGACCGGTCTAATCGCGTTTCAGAACCTTTCATCGAAATTCAACGCGGCGCTCGATGTCCCGCCTCAGGGCTTTTGCGTCGCGCCGGCGCGACCGAGCGCGAGCTCGCTTTCCTTATAGTCCAGTCCGTCGCTCGACGGCCATGAGTCACTGCGCGCGCCATTATCACAATGCGAGCGACGAAGGCTCGCACGCGCCCAATTCCGTGACGGGATTGCTGAACACTAAATGTTTGCCGATCGGCACGCATCGCAATTGCGACGCTTCCACGGCGTTTGTAACTTTCAGACAGTTCGTTCGAAGAGTCCATTGTCGAATGCGGCCAACGCTTCGAGGCGCGAGATCTAAACGCCTGTTTCGCCGCGCAAGACAGGAGGACGCTCATGAACGCCATCACGGCTGCACTTTCGATCTACGCCGCAGCTGCTGTCGTCATCCTTGTCGTCACGCTCATCGCCGTCGGTTGAGCGCCATCGTAGCGCATGGTCGAGGGCGTTTGATCCTTTCTCGACGAGAGCGGCAGCAATGCGTCTCTCACTCAGGCGCTTCACGTTTTTGTTTTTTCACTTCAAGACGCGCGTCGGAGCAATTGTACGACACGTTTCATTTGTCGTTCTCGCATCGATGAATTTGTCCACATGTAACTTTCCTCACCGCCGCGCGAACTGGGAAACATGGAGAGCGTTCGCCGCTAACGTCACTTCGTGACCGGCGTGCAAATGCAGTCGATGCAATAAGGCCGCGAGCTCCAGATCAAAACCAGTATGAAGGAACGGCAAGATGAAGCAGCGAATCTCGGCTTTGGCTCTCGCCACAGTTCTCGCCACAGGCTCGGCCAATGCGGCCGATCTTCCTTCCCGAAAAGCGTCTCTCGCATACATTCCGCCGCCGGCGTTCTCCTGGACGGGTCCTTATGTCGGCCTCAATGCGGGCTATGGCTTCGGCCAGCGTTCAGACTTCAACGGTTTCGTCGGCGGCGGTCAGGTCGGGTTCAATTATCAGCTGACGCCATTGTTGGTCGCCGGTCTCGAAACTGACTTTCAGGGCGCCGACATTTCTACGCGAAACGGCGGCTTTAATGTCAGCATCTTTGGCGTGCGGCCGACGAAGGTCGAGTGGTTTGGCACGGTTCGCGGTCGCGCTGGCATTGCGCTGTTTAATTCGCGATTGCTCGTCTATGGCGGCGGTGGATTCGCATATGGGCGAGTGAAGCAGGCGGGGCTCTTCAACGAATACGGGGACACGCAGACAGGCTGGACAGCGGGCGGCGGCGGCGAATGGGCCCCGGCCGCCTTTCCCAGATGGTCGGCGAAAGTCGAATATCTCTACACCAGTCTGAGCAACAACGGCGGAAACGCATTTTTTGCCGGCAATCGCGAGGAAACGCGATTTCACACCGTCCGCGCGGGCGTGAATTATCACTTCAATCTGTTTGCGCCCGCGCCGATCCTGGCGAGATTCTAGTCGAGCAAGCCGTCAAGCAAGTGCGATCCCGGCGCTCGCCGCCGGGCCGACGATGTGATGTCCGCGATACCCCGCGCACATCGCGAGGTACGTCGACTCCTGGATGCATGAACCAAAAGGAGCCGCCAAAGTCGACAGCGGAAATTGCTGCCCAGAAGGAGCCACGAATGCGAAGAACTGCTGAAGTGATTGGCGCAATGTTTTGGGGGGGTGTGCGCGTGGCGTCACTTCTCGCGCTTATATCTTACGCGGCCGCGGCGACAGCCGAGCCCGCGGATCTCTTCCGCGAAGCTGCAAATGTTCCTTCCGTGGTTGTCGATCACTCGGCGTGGGACCGTCTGTTGCAAACCTATGTGCATCCGGGCGATGACGGACTGAACCGGGTGGACTATGGGAGCTTTCAAGCGAATGGCCACGCGGAGTTAAAGCAGTATCTTGAAAGCCTGCGCGCCGTCGACCCGCGAACGCTCAGCCGTTCGGAGCAATTCGCCTTCCTCGCTAATCTTTACAATGCAAAGACGATCGACATCGTGCTGGATCACTATCCTGTCTCGTCGATCAAAAACGTCTCGCTCGGCGGCGGGCTCTTTGCGGCGTTCACCGGCGGCCCCTGGAAGGCCAAAGTGCTGACATTGCAGGGCGTCGAATTCAGCCTCGACGACATCGAGCACGGCGTGCTGCGGCCGCTGTTCAAGGATCCGCGAGCGCATTATTCCGTAAATTGCGCATCTGTCGGCTGTCCCAATCTACAGATGCACGCCTTCACCGGCGCCCACCTCAACGCGCAACTCGACGCGGCGGCGAAAGCCTATGTCAACAACCCGCGAGGAACGAATTTCTCCGGTGGCCGGCTCGTGGTTTCGTCGATTTACGAATGGTTCAAGTCGGACTTCGGCGGCGATGATGTGGGAGTGCTGAAGCATCTCCGCAAATATGCGACTCCGTCTCTCAGGTTAAAACTCGACTCTGTAAGATCGATCAGCAGTCATCAGTACGATTGGACGCTCAACGATGTCGTGCGGTGAAGCGGCGCTCCGCTATTCCAGCAGGACGCGCGTCGGCACGCAAATTTTTCATGAGCGACATGTCGCTGGTCGTCAGCCATGACTGGTTCATGGAATATTGGCTCGTCATAAGACGGGGAGCGATACGAAATTGACAATAGCGAAGCTCGGCGCAGGAGCTATTTCGATATTCTGGATGACGTGGACGGCCTTGTCCGTCGCGCGGGCGGAAAGTCTACTGCTGGATCCTGCAAGAGCGCTGACTAGCGCGAAGCGGATCGACTTCGTTGGCCGAAACGATTTCAGCATCGAGGAGAGCGCGCAGGGCGCCATGCTACGTAGCATCCCTCATAAATCCGCATCCGGTCTCTATCAACCAGTTGAACGAGACGGCGCTGAGCTGACGCGCGTTCGGTGGCGATGGCGCGTCGACCAACTCCAGGCCACGGCAGATTTGCGCAAGCTCGCAACCGAAGATTTCGGCGCAATGATCATGTTTGTTTTCGGCAAGCCGTCGTTTCTCAATCGCGACGTTCCGACGTTGGGCTATGTTTGGACGGCGACGCCTATGCGCAACGGATCGATCATCCGCTCCCACCGACACCAAAGCCTCGCCTATATCCAACTCCGCGGAAGCGCCGACATCGGTCTTGTGCGCGTCGAAGAGCGTGACGTCGCGGCAGACTATAGAAACGTGTTCGGCAAGGAGCCAGGAGAGTTGAAATTCATCGCCGTGTTCAACGACAATGATCAGACGAATGAGCCCGCATCCGCCCTGTTCGGGCCGATTGTGAACGGACGCTAGCAGTCACTGAGAGCTGAATCTCTGATTGCTCTAATTTCGCAGCTGAGGGCTCTATCAGGCGGCGCAATTTGCACGCTAAGTTGGTTGCCCCCGGGGTGAGCGCGCCGGAAATTGAACGAATAAAGGGATTCCACGACGACATAGTTGGGAAGTCGGTGAGGATCCGCCAAATCCTGGTCGGTGGCGCTTCGACAGTGATTTGTGTTTCAATCGAGATCTTCATTGTCGTTTCCTCGAAACCGGCGTGTCCCGTCCATGACGGAACACTCGACGAGACACGCCGAGGCGAACATCAATCGCCTAACGTCTACGCCATCTCCCACATGCGCGTGGCGAAGACCTCGTCTACCGGCGTGTGAAAGACGTGGTTCGCATAATTGCTGATCGTCTTGACGCTGATGGCGAGGATGATTCCGAGAATATTTCTCTCGCTGTATCCCGCGGAAAAAAACGCCTGTGCGTCGGCTTCGTTTGGACGCCCTCGCTTTTCGAGCATGATCCGCGTGAACTCAGCGAGCGCCCGCAGCTTGGCGTCGGGAATTGGCCGGCCGTCGCGGACGGCGTCCGTCACATTGGGCGGAACCTTCGACATCTTGTCGGCGACGAAGCTGTGCGCCGCCATGCAGTAGTGGCACCCGTTCCAGCGGCTGATGACGAGAAAGATCATCTCTTGCTCGATGGGAGTGAATCCGCATTCCTGACGAAAGGCCGCATAGCTGGAGGAATAGGCTTCATATAGCGCCGGCTCATTGGCCATCGCGCCATACATTTTTGGCGTGAACCCCATTTGTCTCTTAGCGGATTCGAGCAAGCTCCGGGCTTTTCCCGTCGCCGTCTCGATCGTGAGGAAGGGGAGGTCTTTAATTCGATAGGCGTTGCTCATTGCGTTCACTCTCCGATTAACGATTCGCCAGACGACGAAGATCGGCGTCCGTCATGGGCCGACCGCCAACTCCCCAGGCGCCGGGAGCCACGTCCTCGATGATGACCCAGGTCACATCCCTCAGGCCCTCGCCTTCCACCGCCAGTACGGCCTCCGTCACCCCCGAGATGAGGTCCTTCTTCTGATCAGGCGTCAGATAGCCGCTGATTCCCTTGATGTTCACGAGTGGCATGCCGCTGCTCCTTTGGCTTAGCGTGAATGGAGCAATATCCACATGTATTTGCAAACTTCACAAGTAGGCACTAATATTAGCTATAGTGTCTTTTTTGATACCTTTGGAGCGCGCATGAGGAAACAGCGACATCAGACCTACACATGCTGCCCGCTCGAAGCCGCCCTGGACGTGATGGGAAGCAAATGGAAGGCGACGATTCTGTTTCGCCTTCTCGACGGCACAAGGCGTTTCAATGAACTTCGCCGACTTATGCCGAATGTTACGCAGAGAATGCTGACCCTTCAGCTACGTGAGCTCGAAGCCGACGGCATGATCCTGCGCAAAGTTTTCGCCGAGGTGCCGCCCAAGGTTGAATACTCCCTGTCGGATCTCGGCAGGACATTGGAGCCATTGCTGCGGGAGCTCTATCAATGGGGCCAAACGCACATACAGCGAAAACAGCCTGAGGCCAGTCCGGAGCCCGCCTCAAGCTCGACTGAAAAGAAAATCCTGCGCTCAAGCACTTGAGCAGCGCTCTTCTTTCTGCGCCGAGGGTCAAAACGGCATGTCTACCCCCCGAGACGACCGCGCGAGGTTGGAGCGCGAGGAACGCTGGCGGCAACTGATGCGCGCCGCTCAAGACGGCGACAACGCCGCCTATGCTGCGCTTCTCTCTGAAATTCTTCCCGTCCTTCGCAGATTCGTCGCTTACAGATGGCCAAGCGCGCCGGACGTGGAAGACATCGTCCAGGAGGTTTTGCTGTCGGTCCATACCGTGAGGCACACCTACGACCCGGCTCGCCCTTTCATGCCCTGGCTGATGACGATCGCGATGCGCCGGACGATCGACGCCGCGCGTCGCCGGACAGCTCGATCCGCGAATGAAACAACGGTCGACATCATGCCCGAAACCTTTTCGGGAGACGACGCGAAGAACGAACAGCAGATCAGCGATGATCAAGAGGCGATACGGCGCGCCCTGGCGCAATTGCCAGACGGACAACGCCAGGCGGTGGAGCTGATGAAAGTGCAAGGTCTGTCGCTCCTGGAGGCTTCCGCCGTGACTGGCAAGAGCGTGGCGTCGTTGAAGGTCAGCGTGCATCGCGGGCTCAAGACGATGCGTGAAGTGTTGAAAAGAGAGACGCAATGAATTCGGAAGAACTAATTCGTCGCCTCGCCGCAAGCGCCAAGCCCGTCCGCCGTCTGCCGCACCCCATATGGCGCGCAATGATGTGGTTTGTGCTTTCTCTCGCCTATGCAGCGGGCTTGGTGTTCGTCATAGGGTTGCGCGCGGATTTCTCAGTTCGAATCGCGGAACCGCGCTTCTTGATCGAGCTTTCGGCCGCCATTCTGACGTCGATGATGGCGGCTGCTGCCGCGTTTTGCTCGACTTGCCCCGGCCGGCCGCTGTGGGAGCGCCTGGCGCCTTTCCCGTTTTTACTCGTCTGGCTAGCGTCTCTTGGCGAAGGCTGCTGGCGCGATTGGACGCTGCATGGATTTCAGGGTCTCGCCATTCAGCAGGAATTTAGCTGCTTCTGGAAAATCGTTGCGACGAGCGCGGCGCCGCTAGTCCTGATCCTGGTTATGGTTCGCCGGGGCGCGCCAATTGCGCCCTACCTGACGACCGGGCTCGCGACGCTCGCGGCGGCGTCGCTGGTCGCGGCCGGCATGCTCCTGTTCCATCAGCAAGAATCGAGCGTCATGGCGCTTGTCTGGCAGTTCGGCTCGGTCCTTGTCCTCTCAGGACTTGCTGCGCTCTTCGGTCGGCATGTCCTGTATTGGCGAACCGTCGATATGCGTTCGCTCGACAATCAAACGACACCTCACTGCTAACGGGATTACGCCGAAAGGGTGACGGTCGGCTAAAAAGGCGCGCTCATGAACATTCAGGTCGTTAAGGATTATTACGGCAAGATCCTTCAGGGATCGCAGGACCTCAAAACCAAAGCGTGTTGCACGCCGGACAATATGCCAGAGCGCGTGAAAACGCTGCTGGCCAATGTTCATGATGAGGTTCTCGCGAAATATTATGGCTGCGGGCTCGTCGTTCCGGAGCTTTTGCAGGGGCGCCGCGTCCTGGACCTTGGTTGCGGATCGGGTCGCGACGTTTATGCGCTTGCCCAACTCGTCGGACCGTCGGGCGAGGTCGTTGGCGTCGATATGACGCCGGAGCAGCTTACGGTCGCTGAGGCGCATGCCGACTGGCATATGTCGAAATTCGGCTTCGATCGGCTGAACGTGCGATTTCTCAGAGGATATATCGAGGCGCTCAATACGCTCGGACTGGAGCCGGGCAGCTTCGACGTCGTCGTATCCAATTGCGTCGTCAATCTGTCGATCGACAAGCCGGCGGTCCTCGAGGGCGTCTTCGACCTGCTCAAGCCTGGGGGCGAATTTTATTTCGCCGACGTCTATGCCGACCGGCGGCTTGATGAGGCGGTGCGCGGGGATCCCGTTCTGTATGGCGAATGCCTCGGCGGAGCGCTCTATTGGGGAGATTTCCTCGCCCTGGCAAGGTCCGCGGGCTTTGGCGATCCGCGTCTGGTGACAAGCCGGCCACTTGAGATCACTGACCCGGGAGTCGAAGAAAAAATTGGCGTGGCGCGCTTCTATTCGGCGACATATCGCCTGTTTAAGATCGATGCGCTCGAACCCGCCTGCGAGGATTATGGTCAGGCGGTGATTTACAAAGGCGGCGTTCCGGAAGCGCCGCATGTGTTCTCGCTCGACAGCCATCACGCGATGGAAAAGGGGCGGATTTTCCCGGTCTGCGGCAATAGCTGGCGGATGCTGAAGGAAAGCCGCTTCGCGCCGCATTTCGAGTTTATCGGCGATTTCTCCCATCATTACGGCGTGTTTCCCGGCTGTGGGACAAACATCCCCTTCTCCCTCGACCCCAGTCGCGGCGGCGAATTCGGCGACTGCTGCTGATGTCGGTCTCTTGGTTTCGCGGAAAGGACCGACGTGCGTTGGCGTCTATTGGCCGCGTTTGCGCGGTCTATATCGCTTTTTTCTCGTCGTCTCTCGGGCATGCGGCCGACAACCGGCTCGTGCTGACTGGCTCGAGTACCGTGGCGCCGCTCGCGGCGGAGATCGGCAAGCGGTTCGAGGAGCAAAACCCCAGCATCCGCGTCGACGTGCAATCGGGCGGTTCCTCTCGCGGCGTCGCCGACGCCCGCTCAGGCCTCGCGGACCTCGGCATGGCGTCGCGCGCGCCGAACGCCAACGAGACGGACCTACAATTCTTTACGATCGCGCGCGACGGCGTCGGGATCATCGTGAATATGAATAATTCGGTCCGGTTTCTGACGGACGAGCAGATTGTCGCGATCTATACGGGAAAAATCACCGATTGGAGCAAAGCTGGCGGCGCAGCCGGACGGATTACGGTCGTCAACAAGGCTGAAGGCCGATCGACCCTCGAACTGTTCCTCCACTATTTCAAGCTGAAGGGCGGCGACGTGAAAGCGCATGTCATTATCGGCGAGAATCAGCAAGCCATAAAGACGGTCGCCGGCAATCGTGGCGCCATCGGCTATGTGTCGATCGGTTCGGCGGAATATGAGGCGGATCACGGCGCTCACATCAGGCTCTTGCCGATGAGTGGCGTGGCAGCGTCTGTTGAGAATGTTCGAAGCGGATCCTTTCCGCTCGCCCGCCCGCTCAATCTTGTTAGCAAGGGAGAGCCCGGAGCGGTTGCGCGACGTTTCATCGATTTCGCTCGATCGAGGAGCGTTCATGACATTGTCGAATCGCAGTTCTTCGTCCCGGTCGCGCCGTGATACGCGACTTGTCGCGGCGGTGGCGACGGCCGCACTCGGCTCGTCCGCCATATTCGTATTGATCGTCGGCTTTCTTCTGAAGGAATCGTGGCCGGCGCTATCCACGATTGGTCCTGCGCGATTTCTCTTCGACCCGGCGTGGCGCCCGACCGAGGGCCTCTTCGGCCTCGCCCCGATGCTGTCGGCGTCGCTTGCGGCTTCGGTCGGCGCGGTTATCCTCGCGACGCCGCTCGGAGTCGCCTCGGCGATTTTCTGCCGCCATTACGCGCCGCCCCCAATCGGATGGATTCATCGCTGGTCGATGGCTCTGTTGTCTGGCGTCCCATCTGTCGTCATCGGACTTTGGGGGTTGACCGCCATCGTCCCGCTAATCGGCCGCTTCGAGCCGCCCGGCGCCAGCCTGCTCGCCGGGATTCTGATCCTGACAGTGATGATTACGCCGACCATCGCTTTGATGAGCGGGGCGGCGCTGGATTCCCTCCCCGATGCATATGAGCAGGGCGCTGTGGCGCTGGGATTGTCGCGCGAGGCGACGCTGGCGCATGTGCTGCTTCCCGCCGCGCGCGGCGGCGTCGCCGCCGGCATTCTGCTTGCCGCGGCGCGCGCGCTTGGCGAGACGATGGCGATCGTCATGGTCAGCGGCAATGTCGTGCAGGCGCCGTTGAGCCTGTTCGACCCAGTGCGGATGCTAACAGCCAATATTGCGCTGGAGATGGCTTACGCGACCGGCAGCCACCGCGCCTCGCTGTTCGTTTCCGGACTGATCCTCACAGCTCTTGTCATCGCACTGGCGGCGGCAGCCTGGCGCCTTTCGGGGGACCGCTGTCATGGATGAGGTTGCAAGGCCCCAGGCGGCGTCGACAATGCTGCCGACGTCCTCCCTGCGTGACGCGCTGTACGGCTTCGGCATTTGCATCGCCGCCTTGCTTGTCGCCGCGATATTTTTCTGGCTGCTCGCCGATCTGGCGCGGCAGGGTCTGGGCCGCCTCGACTGGGCCTTTCTCACCACTCCGCCGCGCAATGCGGGGCGCGATGGCGGTCTCGCGCCCATCCTCGTCTCGACATCTCTGATTATCTTAGTAGCGATGTCGGTCGCGGCGCCGCTCGGCGTCGCCACGGCGATTTTCCTTTCGGAATTCACGCCTGCAGGCGGACGCTTGGCGCGCTGGATGAGTCTCAGTCTGGACGTCCTCGCGGGTACGCCGTCCATCGTATTCGGTCTCTTTGGCGGCGCATTCTTTTGCGTCTTTCTGGGCCTCGGTTTTTCGATTCTCTCGGGCGGCATGACCCTCGCGTGCATGGCGCTTCCTATCCTGATCCGTACGATCGAATCAGGACTGCGGTCTTCGCCGATCGAGTGGCGCCTCGGCGCCGCCGCTCTTGATCTCTCACGCGCGACCCTTCTCTGGCATGTCCTGCTGCCCGCCGCCGCGCCGTCGCTCGCCGCCGGCCTGAGCCTTGGAATTGGCCGGGCGGTGGCGGAAACGGCGGCGCTCATTTTCACAAGTGGCTATGTCGATCGTATGCCGTCATCTCTCTTCGACTCCGGCCGAGCGCTTTCCGTCCATATCTATGATCTCACGATGAATGTCAGCGGCGGCGACGCCAACGCCTATGCCTCGGCGCTCGTTCTGATCGCCTTCCTGATCACCGCGAACAGTCTCGCATTTTGGTTCTCCAACAGAATATTCGGCCGAAGGATGGCCCGCGCATGATCGCGTACATTGCAGACACAGACGCAACAGCCGGCTCCGGCCGCGCCGCCTATACCCTCGGCCCGCTGGCGGCCGGGCCTGCCTGCTGTGAGCCGAGGCCACAGATTAGCGTCGAGAATCTGACGCTGACGTATGATGGACGCGCGGCCCTCAAGGAGGTGAGCCTCGATATTTTCCGCGGTTGCGTCACAGCGCTGATTGGTCCGTCAGGCTGCGGAAAGACGAGTTTCCTGTCGAGCCTCAACCGGCTGAGCGATCTCATTCCGGGATGCGAAGTCGAAGGGCGAATTCTTTTCGATGGCCAGAATATTCATGATCAGCTCACCAATGTCCGGGCGCTGCGGCGTCGCGTCGGAATGATCTTCCAACGGCCCAATCCATTTCCGCTCTCCATCCGACGCAATCTTGAGATGCCGCTGAAGGAGCATGGCGTTCGGCGCCGCGCCGATCTCGATGCGGCCGTGTGGCGGTCGCTCGTCGACGTTGGCCTTTGGGAGGAGGTCAGAGATCGGCTCGACGCTCCCGCGCTCGCGCTGTCCGGCGGACAACAACAGCGTCTGTGTATCGCCCGCGCCCTCGCGCTGCAGCCGGACGTCCTGCTGATGGACGAGCCGTGCAGCGCGCTTGATCCCGTTTCCTCGACAATCGTCGAAGATCTGATCGCGAGTCTGCGAGGCAGCTACACGATTGTCATCGCCACTCACAATCTGGCCCAGGCGCGCCGCATCGCCAATTATGCCGGCTTCTTCTGGGTGAAGGATCGCGCCGGCGTGCTGATCGAATTTGATCATTGCCAGCGAATTTTTGAGTCGCCACGCCATGAACTGACGGCGGCTTATGTTGGCGGGCGAAGCGGTTGAGGCGTGCGCTACGGAAGGCCGAGCGAAGCCGTCAGCCTTGCCGAAGGGCCTCCCGGCCGATGACGTAGAGGATCTTGACGCCGGCGCCGATGACGCCCCTAAGCGTGCCCGAAATCTTTGACGCCCCGATGCGTCTTCGATAGCGAACCGGCACTTCGAGCGTGCGCAAGCCATGTTTCGCTGCGCGCGCCTGCATCTCCACCGTCCAACCGTAATTCTCGTCGGTCAGCGCCAGTCGGCTGAGGGCGTCGCGCCTTATGGCGCGGAAGGGTCCGAGATCCGTATAACGCGCGCCCCAGATCCACCGCATCAGCAGGCAGGCAAGCCAATTTCCAAATAATTGCTGCGGCGTCAGTGCGCCCGCTTCCCGTTTTCCCAGCGTTCGTGATCCAAGGACAAGATCGGCAGCGCCATCGGCGATAGGCGCGACGAGCGCCAACATGTCGGCCGGATCGTCGCTTGCATCGCCGTCCATGAAAACGATCACATCCATGGATGGCATGACCGAGAGCGCGGTCAGACATGCGCGTCCATAGCCGTGGCGTGGCTCCGTGACGACGACCGCACCCAGATCTCTCGCAATCTTGCCCGAACCATCACTCGACTGGCCATCGGCGACGACAACGATCTTCACCCAATCGGGAATCGCAGACAACACCACCGGCAAAGCGGCGGCTTCGTTCTTCACTGGAATGACGACCCCGATGGAAAGATCGCCCGGCGCAACGGCGTTGTTCATGCGCGGCTCGCGCAGTGCGTCTTCTGGTCATGAATTCGGCGCCATAGAAGCCAAGCCCAGACCGGCGCCGCGTGCAAAATTGCGACCCCGTTTTGAAACAGCGCGCGCTCGCCCATGGCCGCCATCGGAAAGAACAGATAATATGCAGGAAGCGTCACGGAAGCCAGAAGCAGCGGCCAGCACTGTACCGCGGCTGCGAGCGGTAGGAACCACAGCGCATACCAGGGGAATTGCGCCGGGGACAGATAGAAAACGGTTGCGGCGACGATGAGCGCACGGCCGAGAAGGTCACGCAAATCCTCGATCGGACGCATAGCGATGATGACGGCGACGGCCGCGGCGGAGACGCCAGAAAGATAACGCAAGGTTTTTGCCGTCCAGCGAGAATCGTCGCCACTGACGCAGTCGAACAGCCTGCACAGCCATGTAAAGGGCGCATTGTTGTTTTGCCAGTGCGCTGCATAAGCCGCGAGACCTGAGCGATCCGTGAAGGAAGCGGCGAATAGCGGCGCCAGCAGAATTGCCGCGGCAATCCCGAAGACAAAAATGGCGATGACTGGATAGCGCCGCCCATCGAGATGCGCGCGCGCGATGAGAGGCGCGAGAAGTATGGGCCATATTTTGACGCCGACCGCCAGCGCGAGCAACGCCGAGCACGCAATGGACCTCATGCGATAGGCGGCGAACATCGCGCCGAGAACCAGCGGGCCAAGCAGAAGATCGACATGAACAGTCGCGGCGCCCGCAAAAACAACGAGAGGATTGCACCAGTAAAGCGCCGCCAGCATGCGCGGTCGGTTTAGTTCGTCCAGAAGCCGGAACATGATGCCGAGCGTCGCAACGTCGGCGATCGCAAAAATGAGCCGAAGGCCGTCGACGCTCCAGGGGGCGACAATGTGCGCCGCGCCAAAGGCAAGTTGCGCAGCGCCAGGATAGATCGAGGTATATTCCGGGAAATTGATGCGTTTGAGCGTCGAGCGCCCGATCTCGGCCAGCTGGTCGAAGGGCGGCGTCCCGCTCTGACCTGTCGCCGCTTGTGCCGGCGATAGCGCGTAGGGGCTGCGACCCGAGGCGACGGAAGCTCCGTCCCAAAGATAGCGGTAAAAGTCGTCTTCGAGCGGCGGCGCCGTCGCGAACCAGACGAGCCTCATGGCGAGGCCAAGTCCAACCATCGGCCACAAAGGCGACGCACGACTCAGCCTCGCGGATATCGCGCGTATACTACGCATATAAACGAGCCCGACCGCCGCCGACGCCGACAGAAGGCCGACGAGCGGCGCGACGTCGGCGAAATCCCTCACCTCCGCATGAGTTAGCCCAGGGCTCAGGACGACGAGCGCAATCTGGCTCGCCGCCAGCAGAGCGCCTACCCAAATGCTCATCAACCGCGCGCCTTCATGGCGCGCTGAAGCAATCCGCCCCATGACTCGTCGTACGGGTCTATTCGATTGACGGACCCGATCAAATCGACGACAGGCCGCCCTTCGCTGAACCAGCGGAAAATCCCTCCTCGGAGATTGTAAAGCGCGAGGGATCCATGCGCTGCGGCCGCCTGCGCGATGCGCTCCACCAGGATTGAGCTGCGCACGCCAACGGAGCAATAAAAGATCGCGACGCGCCCGCGCAGCTCCGCTGCATGTTCGGCGAGGAAACGATCTGCCGATTCGGCGGGATCAACATGGAGCGCGCCCGGCAAGTGTCCCGCGTCGAATTCGCGACTCTCGCGAACATCAAATAGAACGGCGTCCCCTGACGCGATTAGTCGAGATGCTTCAGCGCTTACGATGTTGCGAACATTGTACTTTGCTGCAACGGCGCGCTCCACGTCCGCCAAAGCGACGTTCTTCAATGCAGGATTTGGGATCGATACAGGGCGAAGTTCAACAAAGGTGACGCCGCTGACTATTCCGACAAGCGTAAGAGCCCGGAGGAAATTAGAGGATTTCCATAGCCGCCCCCTACGTTGGATTGCCTGCTTTGACGCCATTCATCCTTATCCGGTTGGACAGTCGAGAGCTAGTTCGAGCCGCTAAGCGAAAAGTTACATTCACCATGGCGATAGCCGACGAAATAACAGGCGCAGAGCCCCGTAACTTCGGGATGCTCCAATGCGAATAGCCTCGCATAACCGAGCGAAGGAGCTGAAATGCCTCAGGCGATCCCGCCGATATGGTCCCTGCCCCAAGCTGAGGTGATCGCTGTTGGGCTTATGTGCAAAGCGCCGCGTCCCGGTCACGCGAAAACTCGCCTGGGTCGCACGATCGGCGCGGATTTCGCAGCCTTGCTTTCTGAATGCTTCCTGCGCGACGTTGCGAAAATTATCGAGACCCTCCAATCAAGCCACAACTTGCAGGGCTATGGGCTTTACGCCCCGATCGACGCCGCCGCCGAGATCGCGGCGTTGCTTCCCCGCTCATTTCGTCTCGTTCCGCAACATGGCGATGACTTCTCGTCAATCGTCCATGGCGCAATCGCCAGTCTCCTCGAACGCCATCGCGGCGGCGCGATGCTCATTAACTCTGACAGTCCGACGCTTCCTCCGCAGATTTTAGCGATGGCGTCGGATGCGCTCCGGCGCCATGAAGATTGCATCGTTCTTGGTCCGGCATTCGATGGCGGATATTACTTGATCGGACTCAAGCATGCTCACTGGGAGCTGTTTCGAGACATTCCCTGGAGCACGAATGAGGTCGCGCGAATGACGCGCGACCGCGCGCGGGAATTGGATATCCCTACCGTCGAGCTTCCGATGTGGTACGATGTCGATGACGCAGCCGACTTTTCGCGCCTGCTCGAGGAAATCGCAGGCGTGCCGCCAAGCTTCGGAAGTTCTGGAGCTGGTGCGAATGGGCATTCTGGTGAGCTGCACGCAGCTCCAGCGCTCGCGACCCGCGCCATGATCAAGAAGTGGAGCCAGAATCGAGAACCTTATTTGGAATCAGATCGTGGGTCGAAGCGCGCACGCGAAATTGGCCCACACACTAACATCAGGGATGCTTGAAAACGGCGTTGCGCGCAGGCGACGCGGCATCGTCCCAGCGCAATGAGCGGAAGTCGAATTCACCATCAATGAGAGGTTTGACGATCTGAAAATAGGGAGAAACATCGAAGTCCCTCGGCGTGAACAGCCCGTGGTGGCGAATGGTGAAGATCTCTTCAATGCATCCCGGGCAATCAGGCGCGCTCATATCCCGAGCATTCACGATCGGCAGAATCGGATAGCGGATCGACTGGAACGCTTGCGCAATCAACGTGGAGCAAATAGCGCGAGTCGGATCGCCGCTGCCCAAGGCGATCATGCGACGACGGAACCGCTGCGGAATCGGCGGGTTCGGCAACAGATAACGTGCAAGATCGATGATGTTGCGAAGATCATAGTGATTGCCCAAACGCTCGATGACATAGGACGTCACCTTGCGGCGTTCGGTTTCGTCGAGCCCTAGTGGCCGGCAAATACGTGTCTGGACATTCTCGAATTCGCTAATCCCGACGGTACGAACGCCGTCCACCAGATCAACTTCAACGAAGCAGTGATCGCTATCAGTCTGCGTGAGGTGCGAGCCGACATAGAGCGCCGCATGCGACCATGGGGACTGTGTCAGATATTTTATTGCTGCGCTGACTCGACTGTTCCCTTCTACGAGCAAAACATCGGCCGGACGCAGGCATGCCAACAGACGCGTCGGGTTCGTTACGGGCCCGGAGCTATGAACATGGGTCGGAGTCGTCAGGAAGCGCGCCAGTCCATCGCCGAACCATCCGAGAATCTTTCTCATCGCGAGCGGCTCTGCGCGAGACATGGCGGATCAGTCATCGAGCGCCAGACAGGATATGATCCCTGCCGCGAACCACTGCGTGAGGAACTCCCCGGCTCGGGCAGCGACGTTCTCGCCGGACCCCTGGAATTGGAGAAGCGAACAGATCTCGGCAAACGACTTTCCCGCCGAAGCTTCAATCAGGGCAAGCCGCTCGTCGGGCGAAACGAGACGATAACACGACTGATGATCGCCGCTACGCCAAAACAGGATGTGTTCTTCTCCTTCCTCGATCAGAATAGACTCGCGCCCATCACGCGCCGCCTCATACAGCGCCGCGGTTCCGACGGCGAGATCCAAGAACTTGGAGCTGGGGTGAAATTTGAAAGAAATCGATGACCAGCCTTCGGGCGAAACAGCTGCAAGCACGTCGATAGAGAGCCGTGGTCCGTCGGCGGCGTCGAACGCATCGGCGAGCGCACGCTCGAAGCGCGCGAGGTCGATCGCTTGTACGTCATTTTCCAAACGCGCATACGTTCTCATGAACTCAGGAAGACGCGCACCGTACCAGCGCGCGTTTCGAACGCGCGACGGCGCCGCTGAAATATACGCCTCGACGAGAGATCCGAAATCCTCGTCCTCAAGATAATTTCGCAGAACCGGGTAGTCGTTCGAGAGAAACTCCGCGAGGCGAAGTCGGTAAGCGTTATGGTAGACGGCAAAGAGCGTTTCCGCATTCGTCTTTTTTGAATTCGCGACGAAACGCGGCGCGATCGCTTCTTCGCTCAATATCCCGGCCTGAAATCTTTCTTGCAGCTCGGCGAGCGTCATGCAGCCGTCTCCTCTCGTGAGTGGACGACGGCGGCGTATATCGACCTTGCACGGTCGAGTTCGGCGACCAGTTCATGGAATGGCGGAAAGTTGTCGTCGCGTTCGATCATCGTCGAGACCTCGCCGAATTGGCGGCAAACCTGTTTGTAAAGCTTCCACACGTCAGCGCAAATTGGCTGATCATGCGTGTCGATCTTATGCGTTCCAGCGTCCGAATGGCCCGCGAGGTGTAGTTGCACCACACGCTCTGCTGGAATTGCATCGACAAATTGGCGCTCATCGAAGCCATGATTGAATGCAGAGACGTAAATATTGTTGACGTCGACAAGCAGCCAGCAGTCGGCGCGCTCCGCCATCTCTCGGACAAAGGTCCATTCGTCCATTTCGGATTCATGGAACGTCACGTAGGTGGACGCGTTCTCGATCGCGATCCTTCGTCCGAGAAAATCCTGCACGCGGCTTATCCGGTCGACAGCGTGTTGCAACGCCTCGAATGTGTACGGAACGGGCAGTAGATCGTGCATGTTCACGCCATGGACGCCCGTCCAGCAGAGATGATCGGAAATCCAACGTGGCTCGATACGATCAGCGAGTTTCTTGAGGGCTTTGAGATAATCGAAATCGAGCGGATCGGTGGACGCCAGAGACATCGACACGCCATGCATGACAATGGGATAGTCGGCTCGAATGCGTTCGAGCATGGCGACCGGCCGTCCTCCCGGAACAAGATAATTTTCCGTGATGATCTCTAGCCAGTCCACATTCGGACGGATTTCGAGCAGGTCCTTATAATAGACCGGCCGCAGCCCGAGACCAAAACCCAATGACAAAGGCTTGCTCATGGCGAATGTCTCAGAATACGTGGGCGGCAATGGAGAAGCGGGCGGACAGCGGGTCCGCCCGATTATGCTGATCCGTTAGCCGACAGTGCCGCCCTGCGCCTCGCAGGCGCCCTTCGATTTTGCAGGAAGCCAGCCCTGGCCTTTGCACGCATTCTGGCCCTTGCAACCGCTACTCGCTGTCTGACAGGCGCCCTGGCCCTTGCAGGCGTTGAGGCCCACGCAATGAACGGATTTCATGCCCTTTTTCGCGGCAGCTGGCGTCGAGGCCGCGCCGCTAAGCGCCAGCGCAATCGCCGCGGCGGCGAGAGTCGAGCCCGAAACGATACTGACCTTCATGTCAATCTCCTTATTGGTTCGCTCAACTGGCGAACAGCGGTGAGGACCCCTCACGAGCCTCACGAAACATGTTTCGCGCGGAGCGCGCCTAAAGTTACAGAGAATGTATCGGTTGGAGCCCGCGCGCAATTAATCGGGCCCGGCTCGTAGCTAGCTAGCGGGCTCTCGGGCTTTCTTCAGGAGACGACCACAAATGGCGTCCAATTTCGATAGGAGGCTTGGATCCCACACCGATGGATCGCTGATAACAACGGAATCCAGGCAGCTGTCGATCGGCGAAGGCGCCCGGGGGTTGCGGAGGCGCTTCGCGAGTTCGACGATCAGACGTTGGGCGCCTCCCGCGTTCGCGCGCATCACCGCCAAAATGCTCGCAACGTCCACCTCGGCGCTGTCTTCGCGCCAACAATCATAATCCGTGATCATGCAAAGATTGGCGTAAGGAAGCTCCGCCTCCCGGGCGAGTCGAGCCTCCGGCATCGCGGTCATGCCAATGACATCGCAAGCCCAGCTTCGATACAGCCGGCTTTCCGCGCGCGTTGAAAACTGCGGTCCTTCCATTGCAAGATAGGTCACGCTCTCGATCAGTCTCAGGCCAACTTGGCGAGCGGCGTCCTTGGCGTAGCTGGACAGACGAGGGCAAACTGGGTCAGCCATGGAGACATGCGCGACGAAGCCTGCGTCAAAAAACGATCTCGCTCTATTTTCCGTTCGATCGACGTACTGACCGACGGTGGCGAACATGCCTGGCGCCAACTCCTCCTGCAGCGACCCCACGGCCGAAACCGACAAGATGTCTGTGCAGCCAGCCCGTTTTAGGGCGTCGATGTTGGCGCGCGAGTTTATGGCGCTGGGCGGAAGACGGTGACCACGCCCATGCCGCGGCAGAAAAACCAAACGAGTCTCTTCTACCACGCCAAAGAGCAATTCATCGGAAGGTTCGCCCCATGGGCTGTCGACCTTGACCCAGCGGCGATCCATCAGGCCTTCGAATTCGTACAGGCCCGATCCACCTATTATTCCCAATGTCCAGTGCGTCAAAATCCTCTCCTCAGTGGGGCGATCCATGATTGCTGTAGCATGACGCCTTCGGGCCGTTCATCAACAATGTAGCGCCAGAGACGCGCGAGTTATGCGTCGAGACACGCCAGGCACGCGCGTTTGGCGCTCCGCGCAACTACCCGCGCCTCGGATGTAACCTCGCGGCGCTACACAGCGAAAATGAATTCGTATCGTGTGAACAGCGTCGAACGGCCGAAGACTCAGATGAGCGATAAGCCGCTCCCCTTTCCAAAAACGATCGATCGCCAGCAGTTTGACTGCCCGACAGTGGACCTGCCGTAACCTATTTGCCTCCTGCATCGAAAGATAAGTCGGCTCCCGAGATCTTCTGCCCCACCGTACCGAGTATCTTGAGAGCTGCTTTCCGGGCGTGGTCGCGGCGAAGGTGAATAAGAAGCGCCTCATCGCGCTCGGGAAGCTTTTCTAGGCATGTGGGCTACGACCGTGCGAGCGCGAGCGCCCTGTTCGCGGTCTCGCTCTCTGAGCTCGCTGAAGCTCAAAAGAATAAAGGTCATGTAGTGCATAGTTCGTTCACCGCTTTTGCTATCGCAACGCCATTGCTAACGGCGCTGCTCCATTTGCTGCTCAGGCGCAAACAGATGCGCCGCCAACTCTACGAACGAACGGTAGCCAGTTTATTGAGCTGCAACCGCGTCTGTAACAGGGTGTCAGCAGCAGGAAGCGATGTCGTTAGAGAAAACATTAACTGCACTCAAGTCTCGAGAGCAGCGAGCGGCTGTCGGCAAGTCGTTAAGGCAAACGATTCATCGCGCCCGCGATTTGCTTGCCGATGGCGTCCACGGCCTGATGAAGTGGGGACGCGACAAGGTGAGCGTAACGCGCGGTGGCGTTCGGTTGCGAATGGCCGAGCAGCGCGCCAATTATGGGGAGGCTGAGACCGTTAGCAGCGCTGATGCTCGCGAAACTGTGGCGCAAATCGTGCAGCCGGATATTTTGGAGCTGCGCAGCCTTGCAAATATGTTCCCACGGTTTCCGTATAGATCGGAGCGGTTCCGATAGCCGCTTGCCTGGAAAAACATGCGGATTGCCTTCGATCCGCTCAACGCGTGCTAAAACCGTCAGCGCCGCTTCTGAAAGATAAACGGTCTTTGCCCCAGTTTTGCTGTCAGGAAGGAGTAGTAAACGTCGTTCGAGATCGACGTTTGACCATTGCAGTTCCAGAATTTCGCCGAGTCGGCATCCCGTGAGCAGCAACAGTCGAATCGCAGCGACGGCATGTGGATTCTGTGAACGCGGCTTCGGATGTTTCTTACAACCGTCGTTGCGACTTTTTTGGGGTTCGCTTGGCGCACCTTGAACGTCGGGCACGAAGCGCCCCTCCTCGGCTGCGGCCAACGCCTTTCCCAGACGGGCGAATTCATCGAACGACAGGTAACGTTCTATCTTGTGTTCCGCAAAGCGCTTGGCCCCGCGGCACGGATTGGAATTCGGAGGACGAAATTTCCAGTCCTCGGCCAGTTCGAACATTTTCGATAAGAGCGCTTGAACACGGTTGGCGACGATTTCGCCACCGCGCACAATGCGCCTGCCCTGAAGTTTCGTCTTCTCGTCCTTCGCGGTCTTACCAGCCGCCACATCCCGCATGACGCGCGCAATGTCTTGGCGCTCGACCTCTGAGACTTTGAGTGAGCCGATCAGCGGGATGATGTGATTGTCGAGGTTTCGTCGATCCTGAGCTAGTCCTGAAGGCTTCTTATGCGGTCGAGCATATTCATCAATATAACGCTGTCCGAGCGCGGCGACGGTCGGCCCGGAGCGATCTCGCGATCGTTCGAGAGCTGGGTTTCCGCCAGAGGCGATTAGACCACGTAGACGGCGTGCCTCGTTGCGCGCCTGCTCGGCTGTAAATTCGACGCCGTGGCGTCCGATGGTGACGCGATGGTCGCGACCAGATCGCCCATATTGCAAGACATAGATGCGGGCCCCCTTAGGGGTGACCTTGCAGCCAAATCCAGGAATCTCAGTGTCCCACAGGAACGTGTCGCGTAGCGCAGGCTCGATTGCGTCGACCGATCGCTTAGTGATTTTGTCGCGCATGCCTCCTCCAATTTTGCTGGAAGGCGTCACTCGAAACGAGAAAAAGGTTAGCGTTCGAGCACCGTTCCAGCAAGGCGTCAGCAAGACGGAGACAGCAAGTCGCAGGATATCGGGGCGCAGAATTGGATACGCATGGGTGCGTCGCGCCTATCGCAACTATATGATTATAGTTGATTATCGCAGCAATTCGTAAAAATGGCTGGTGCCCAGGGGCGGGATCGAACCACCGACACTGCGATTTTCAGTCGCATGCTCTACCAACTGAGCTACCTGGGCTCGCGCGGACGCGATGTGTCGGGCTTATAGAAAGCGCGCAACGACTTGTCCAGACCCGCCAGGGCGGCAAGATGTGTAGCTGTAGCGCGACAAAACGAATGGCCTCCCGCGACAGATCAGATTCGCCGCACCCCTCGTAGCACGGGCTCAGCGCTCACCGGCTCCCACGATGATCCCGGCCGCCCGCTTGCGCCACGGGCGCCGGCGGCGGTGTAGGTCAGTGCCGCCCGCTCGATCCGTCCGCCGGTTTCGCGATAGATGGCGCGCGTCTCTTTGCTGTCGTTCATGGTCAGCACAAAGCGCCCTTTAATGCCCCTTAAAAGCGCCGCCAAAGCCTCGTGATCGGCGCGAGGGAAGGCCGCGCAGTAGTAGCCCTCGGTCTAGGGGCGGATCGACGTAGAACAGGGTGTCCGCCGGACCCAGCCCAGAGATCATGCACAATCAATGGACTTCAAAGTGTTCGGCCGCGTGATATAGTTGACAATCGCTTGTGAGGCGTTTCGAAGAGAGTTAATTGAAGATGCTGGCTCTTGTCGCCGGGCGCACTGCCTTATCTGAATAATTAGGAGGCTTGCATTATGGCTTTCCAGCTCACAATCGAATGTAGCACTCCGGCGCTTGGAGGGGATTCCATCTCGCGCAGCCAGGAGCTCGCCAACATTCTAATCGCCGTCGCCGCGGATTTGTTGGACCAAGGCTTGGCGCCTGGCGAAAGGCTGCCTTTGCATGACCGCAACGGCCACTCAGTCGGAATAGCGCAACTGACTGAACAACCCCATATGCTCGCTTCGAGCGCGCGCCTAAAGCGCGCCTAAAGCAGGACACGGGAGGCGGCGCTGATCGTCTAAGCCAAACAGGCGGCCAAGCGCGGCCCTTGCGCCGTGAGCTTTCGGTGGCCAGACGCTCGCAGCGCGACTAATTCGCCGCAATGGATTGCGCTTCGCCAGACTCGACCCGCCTCCGCTTCATAGTTGCAAACACGCCAAACTATTGCGCATCGATCGTTAGCACTGATGCTTGCGCCGCCTTTCCTGCCGTGGTCCAGGCGCCGCGCGGCGGTTTCGCCGCGTTCGGCTTCATCCCGGCTTGCCCGCGACACGCGCTTCGCCTAGACCGGCGCGGCAGCATGGAGGCGAGATGAGCAACATTAAAAGGATCGGCGCGGGTCCGCGCATGAGCCAGGCGGTCGTTCGCGGCAACGCCGTCTATACGGCCGGCCAGGTGGCCGACAAAACCAAGGGCGGATCGGTCGCCGATCAGACTCGCGAAATCCTCGCGCAGATCGACGCGCTTCTCGCTGAAGCCGGCAGCGCCAAGGCGAATATCCTGTCCGCGACGATCTATCTTGCCGATATCGCGACCTTCGCGGAGATGAACGGCGTCTGGGACGAATGGGTCGACAAGGCCAATCCGCCCGCGCGCGCCACCGTCGAAGCGAAGCTCGTGGCGCCGGCCTACAAGGTCGAGATCGCCGTCATCGCGGCGCTCTAGCTAGCCGCCCCGATCGCAGATATAGGTGCTCTTTGAACTCCAGCAGGATCCGCTCTTGTAAACATTTCCGAGAGTCTTGCCGCCGAGCGCCGCAGACCAGCTTTTCCCCCTGGCCGGAGAAAGCGTCAGCGTCTGACCGGAATATTGGAAGACCACCGCGCCGCCTTTTCGCGAGATCTGACAGACCCCGCTATTGAGCACGCGTCCCGAAATCCTGACGTAGCATTTGCCGGTTCGCGCCTCGGACGCGGGCGGCTCCTGTTCGGCCGCGACGTACGCCGTCGCCGACGAATCATCTTGCGCCCCGCGGCGCGCCGATCTGCGCTTTCCCGCGATGCCGTCACTGAGAAATTCAGGCTCGAGTTCGAGGTTGGCGATGGATGACGCGAGAGGGTTCGACGCTTGAGCGCCCGGCGCCGATTCTGCGCCGTCCTGCGCCGATGCGGCGCGTTCTGGCGTCGCTGTCGGCGCCACCGGTCCGGCGATGATTGAAGGGGGCTGATCCTGCGATCGCAAATTGGCGGCCGGCGCCCCCGAACCCGCTTGGCTCGGCGCCCCGCGCGGCGCGGGAGGCGTTATTTTTTGAGGCGTCATCGAATCCGCGGGATCGCCATTCTGCGGAAGCTCTCCCCAGAACGCGGAGCCGACGACGATCGCGGTGCCGACGACGACAAGCGCCGCAGCGCCAATGTAGAAGAACCGCTCAACCCTTTCGAAGTTGCGTTCGGACGCGTTTGCGTAGGACTGGCGGCGCGAACCCGCCGGCCGCGGCGACGCCGCGCGCCAATCGCCTTCGATATCATGCCAGGCATAGCGGGCGCGCGTCTCGATAGTGTCGGCCTTTGGCGGCGGCCTGCGGTCTCTTAACGACACAGCCATGCTTCCCTCTCCGGGCGCCGTCGAACCAAAAGAGCGGCGTTGAACGCCTCGCGTCTGCGCACAAGGCGCGCGGCGCGCTCATTTGCGAAGATCGAGCAGGCGGCTTGCACTGACCAAGCGCCAGCGCGACCATATTGCCTTGGGGAATGTGGCTGATGTTTGCCCGCTGCGGCGCCGTAACCGGCCGGGCGAGTTCGGGGCGCTTCTTATGGCGCTAACCTTGGCGCCGCCGAGACGCAGGCCTCAGTTCTCGGCTGTCTAAGCTATTGGTAGTTTTCGCCCGCTCCCTAGGAATTCGCTCAGGAATGCAGCAGAGTGCATAGATTAAACGAATGAATAATATTCATTCTTTCTAATTTTCAATTGATCGGGCTGCACACATATTACGTCCATGCGCTTGGCGCGGCGGAGATTACGCCAGTTTGCCGAAGCGACTGAAAGGATCGAGACAATGTCCCGCTTGCTTGCCCTGACCACCGTGCTTGCCAGTGCGCTGGCCTTCAGCGCGCCTGCCGCCGCCTTCCACCTCTTCGACGACGTCGGCGACAATCGGAGCCTGAATTGCGAAATGAAGGCGAAAGATCGTTACGCCGCCGCCTGCGATCCGGCGCGCCGCGCCGGCGCCCCGGTGAAGCGTCAGGGCTATAACTGGCCGGATCAGCGCTATTACGGCCATCACGGCATGATGTTTGACTGAGCGTTCGCGCGCGGCTGCAACAAAGAAACGGAAGTGGCGGGCGCCGATGACCCGCCCCTTCGACTTACTAAGTCTCTGCTGAAAAGCCGATGGCTTTTGGTGCGGCCGAGAGGACTCGAACCTCCACTGGTTGCCCAACTAGCACCTCAAGCTAGCGCGTCTACCAATTCCGCCACGGCCGCAAGGACGCTCCGCTTAACGCGAAGCGCCGGCGCGCTGCGTCTAACAAATCGGCTCCAAGATGACAAGCGGCTGCTGTCCTTCACAAGGCGCTTCGCACATCCGTATGCGTGAAGTCGTCGCCTTTGTAGAGCAACGGCTCGCGAAAGGCCTTCGCCAGCGCATAGGAAAAGCAATCGACCATATTCAGTCTTGCCCTGTGGCCGCGGCCCTTGCCGAAATCGCGATAGGCGGCGCGGGCGAGTCGCGCCTGTTCCGCCGTCACCGGCTCTATGACGACGCCGGCTTCTTGGAGAAGTTCATCCAACCGGCGGCTCGCCACGGCATCGCCGGCCGAGTCGATGACGGCGGCGGTTTCGACATAGCTGGCGACCGAGACGCGGCGGATTTTTGCGGCTGCGATGGCCTGCGCGAAAGCCAGCGCCTCCGGCTCGGCGCGCAAAATCGCAATCAGGGCGGAGGTGTCGAGAATCACTTCGGCAGGCCGCGCCGATCGTAGAGCAGCGCATCGTGATCGAGGGATAACGTCTTTTGATCGAGACGCGCCGCGCATTCCTTGCCGATGGCGACCAGCCTCTCTGCGAGCGGCGCGCTTTCTTTCGCGCGCAACTGGGCGAGGCGCTCGCGCACCGCGATCGTCACTGCTGCCGTCTTGCTTTCGCCTGAGACGCGCGCCAATTCATCGATCAGTCGCTCGGTTTCGGCGTTCTTGATGTTGAGGGCCATGCCTGAACCTTTCTACCAGCATATTATATATATATACCGCCTGACCAGGGCGAGATCCGAGTGACGCGATGAGCCAAGCCGCCTGCCCTCCTGCGCCCGCCGCTGATACGGCGATGCGCGCGCCCACAGGGGCGCCGCCGGTGGAATGGCGCGTCAGCGACGATCTCGTCCCCTATGAGGAGGCGGTGGCTTTTATGGAGGCGCGCGCCGCCGCGATCGCCTCGGGCGAAGCGCGCGAATGCGTCTGGCTGCTCGAACATCCGCCGATTTACACCGGCGGCTCCTCGGCGAAGGAGCAGGATCTGCTCGAGGCGCGCTTTCCCGTCCATCGCACCGGACGCGGCGGACAATTCACCTATCATGGGCCAGGACAACGCGTCGCTTACGTCATGCTCGATCTTTCGCGACGCCAACGCGACGTGCGCGCCTTCGTCTGCGCGCTTGAATCATGGATCATCGCGACGCTCGCCGATTTCGGCGTCACGGGCGAGCGGCGCGCCGGGCGCGTCGGCGTCTGGGTCGAACGGCCCGAGAAGGCCAAAGGACGGGACGGCGAAATGGCGGAGGACAAGATCGCCGCCATCGGCGTTCGGCTACGACAATGGGTGAGCTTCCATGGCGTCGCGCTCAATGTCGCGCCGGATCTGACGCATTTTTCCGGCATCGCGCCCTGCGGCGTGCGTGACGTCCACCTTGGCGTCACCAGCCTCGCGGACCTCGGCGTGACGGCGGAGATGCGTTCCGTCGACGCGGCGCTGCGCAGGAATTTCGAGCTGATCTTCGGCCCAGCCGAGGACTCTTAAGACGCGGCGGAAGCGCGCGCCTCGCGCGCCGCAAGCGCGGCGAAGAGCGCATCGTCTTCATTGACGCCGGCGTTGCCCGTCGTCAGCAGCTTCTCGCCGTAGAAGATCGAATTGGCGCCGGCGACGAGGCAGAGAATTTGCGCTTCGCGCGACAGCGAAGAACGGCCGGCCGAGAGCCGCACCCGCGCCTTCGGCATGACGATGCGCGTCGTCGCGATCATGCGCGCGAGATCGAGCGGGTCGATCCGCGCGCGCCCGGCGAGCGGCGTGCCCTCGACGGCGACCAGCGCGTTGATCGGCACGCTTTCCGGATGCGGATCGAAAGACGCCAGCGTCTGCAACATGCCGGCGCGGTCTTTCACGCTTTCGCCCATGCCGATAATGCCGCCGCAACACATTTCGAGCCCCGCGCCGCGCACCGCCTTGAGCGTGTCGAGACGGTCCTGATAGGTTCGGGTGGTGATGATCTCGTTGTAGAATTCCGGGCCGGTGTCGAGATTATGGTTGTAGGCGGTGAGCCCCGCGTCGACGAGGCGCTTCGCTTGCGACTCGTTGATCATGCCGAGCGTGACGCAGGCCTCCATGCCGAGCCCGCGCACGCCGCGCACCATGTCGAGCACGGCGTCGAAGCGCTTGCCCTCGGGCGCCGAGCGCCAGGCGGCGCCCATGCAGAAGCGATCTGCGCCGGCTTCTCTGGCGGTTCTCGCGGCGGCGAGCACCTCCGCCGTCTCCAGGAGATCGACGCGGTCGAGCTTCACTTCGCGGTGATGCGCCGATTGCGGGCAATAAGAGCAGTCTTCCGGACAGCCGCCGGTCTTGATCGACAGCAGCGCCGCCTTCTGCACGTCACTGACGTCGTGAAAGCGGCGATGAACGGCGTTCGCCTGCGCGACGAGATCGAGCAGCGGCTGATCATGTATCGCGACGATCTCTTCGACGCCCCAGTCGTAGCGCAAGGAGAAGTCGGCGGGCGCGTTCACGCCGGACCTCCGGCGTCGCGGCTTTGCGACCGATGCTGTGACCGCGCGGCGAGTTTGCGCTGCGGCGCCTCAAACGTCTCCTCGGCGCGCGTCGCGCTCTTTCGCCCGCCGCGCAGAGCGGCATAAGCGACGAAAAGCGCCATCGCGACGTCGAACGCCGCATTGGCGATCACGAAGGGCGCGGGGGCGAACTGCGAGGCGGCGCCGATATAGTGAAAGTAAATCGCGTAGAGCGGATGCAGCGCGAGGCCTGCGACGACCCACCACGGCGAGCCGATGATCGACATGCCGGCGAGCGTGCCGAAGACGGCGACGCCGGTCATTTCGACGCCGACCCAGGGGCCAGGCTCCTCGGCGCGAAAGGCGAAGCCGACGTAGAGGAAGCACAGCGCAATCAGCGCATAGGCGGCGATCCGCTGGACGGCCGCGCCCGACCATTTGCAGAATGCAAGCAGGCCCAAGGCAAAGACCAGGCCGACCCCGGCGAAGATAAGAATTTCGGTTGTGTCGAGCATGGCTTTGACCATTAGCGCCGCAAAGTGCGGAGATTAGGCGGAACGCATCGTCGCCGACGTCTATAAGGGGCGACGTCGCCTCGAACAAGTGCCGCGTCGAAAAGGCGCCCGAAGCCTGCTATAGCTGGCATAGAGGCGCCTTGAGGCGCGGAAAGTTTAAAGGTCGCGACAGATCATGCAGCTCGAGGCGCAGGCGCAGGAAAATCTCGTTACGACCGCTCCGGCGGAGCCCGACACGACGAAAGGCGACGAGTCCCTCATCGAGGACATTCGCCTGCTCGGGCGCCTGCTCGGCGACGCGGTTCGTGAACATGAAGGAACCGCGGCCTTCGAACGCATCGAGACGATCCGGCGGCTCTCCGTCGCCGCCAGCCGCAACGGCGACGCCGAGGCCGACAGGAATCTCGACGCGCTGCTGCGCGCGCTGACGGCGGAAGAGGCGCGCACCGTGATTCGCGCCTTCAGCTATTTCTCGCATCTTGCGAACATCGCCGAAGACCTGCATCCGCTGCAGCAGCGCGCCCGCGCCCAGGCGAGCGGCGCCTTCACCGGCGCGCCTAGCCTCGCCACAACCTTCGCGCGTCTGCGCAAGGCCGCCGTCGGCGCCGGCAAGATCGCCCAGGCGCTGGCGCGCGGCTGGATTTCGCCGGTGCTGACCGCGCATCCGACGGAAGTGCGCCGCAAGAGCCTGCTCGACGCCGAACACGCGATCTTCAAACTGCTCGCCGCGCGCGAGCATATGCGCGGCAAGGCCGAGCGCGCGCAAAACGAGATGCAGCTTCGCGCCCGCGTCTCGCAGCTCTGGCAGACCGAGCTGTTGCGTCATTCGCGCTTGACCGTGCGCGACGAAATCGAGAACACGCTGAGCTATTATCGCAGCACCTTCCTGCGCGAGATCCCACGCCTTTACGCCGACATCGAACAGCGTCTCGACGGACTGCGCGTGCCGCCGTTCCTGCGCATGGGCGCCTGGGTCGGCGGCGACCGCGACGGCAATCCGAATGTGACGGCGGAGTCGCTTTCGACCGCCCTGCGCATGCAGTGCGAAACCGTGCTGCGCTTTTATCTCATCGAAGTGCATGAGCTCGGCGCGGAACTTTCGATGTCGCGGCGTTACGCCGGCTGCACCAAGGCGCTCGAGGCGCTTGCGGCTCGCTCGGGCGACGACAATCCGCATCGGGACGACGAGCCCTATCGCCGCGCGCTCATCGGCGTCTATTCGCGCCTCGCCGGCACGCTGGAGAAGCTGACCGGCGGCCAGGCGGCGCGCCACGCCGTGGCGCCGGGCGAGCCCTACGCCAATTCATGGGCGCTGCTCGCCGATCTCGTCACCATCGATGAGTCGCTGCGGGTGCATCACAGCGAAGTCATCGCCACGCAGCGGCTCGAGCCGCTGATCCGCGCCGTCGAAGTCTTCGGCTTTCACCTTGCGACGCTCGATCTGCGGCAAAGCTCCGACCGCCACGAGGAGACCATCTCCGAGCTTCTCGGAGCCGCCCGCGTCGTCGACGATTACGCCGCGCTCCCGGAAACCGAGAAGCAGCAGCTGCTGCTGAGGCTGCTCGGCGATCCGCGGCCGGTGCGCCTGCCGGGCGCGACATACAGCGACCGCGCCACGAGCGAATTGACGATCATGGAACGCGCGCTCGAGATGCGACGGCTCTATGGCGACGAGGCGATCCGCCATTACATCATCAGCCACACCGAAACGGTCAGCGACCTGCTCGAGGCGCTGCTGCTGCAGAAGGAATGCGGCTTGATGCGCGGCACGCTCGATCCGCGCGACGCGCAGCGCGTCATCGCCGATCTCATCATCGTGCCGCTTTTTGAGACGATCGAGGATTTGCGCAACGCTGCGCCGATCATGCAGGAATTTTATGCGCTCCCTGGCATCCTCAAGCTCGTCGTCAATTCCGGCGGGCAGCAGGACGTCATGCTCGGCTATTCCGACTCCAACAAGGACGGCGGGATCCTGACGAGCATCTGGGAGCTCTACCGCGCCTCGACGGCGCTCGCGGAGTTTTTCGCCTCGGCGCCGAACGTCGCCCTGCGCCTTTTCCACGGGCGCGGCGGAACCGTCGGACGCGGCGGCGGACCGAGCTACGACGCCATTCTCGCGCAGCCGCCGGGCACGGTGAACGGGCAGATCCGCCTGACCGAGCAGGGCGAAGTCATCGCGGCGAAATACGCCAATCCGCAGATCGGCCACGTCAACCTGGAACTGCTCGTCGCGGCGACGCTGGAAGCGACGCTGCTCTCCGCGCACAAGACTCCGGCGCCGGAGTTCTTGGAGGCTGCTGAAGAATTATCGCAGGCCGGCATGGCCGCCTATCGCGGACTTGTCTATGGCACCGAAGGCTTCGTCGATTTCTTCTTTTCGTCGACGCCGATTTCGGAAATCGCCTCGCTCAACATCGGCTCGCGTCCCGCCTCGCGCAAACCTTCGCGCCGCATCGAGGATCTGCGCGCCATCCCGTGGAGCTTTTCCTGGGCGCAGGCGCGCGTCGCGCTGCCGGGCTGGTACGGCTTTGGATCGGCGATCGCGCATTTCATCGAAGAGGACGAGAAAGCGCGGCTCGCGCTTCTGCGCCGGATGAGCGAAGAATGGCCGTTTTTTCGCGCGCTGCTCTCGAACATCGACATGATCCTCTCCAAGACCGACATGTCGATCGCGCATCATTACGCCGGACTCGTCGAGGACAAGGCGCTTGCCGCGCGCATTTTCGGCATGATCGAGGCGGAACATGCGCGCGCCAATGACGCGCTCGAAAAACTTCTCGGCTCCAAGGAGCGGCTCGCGGACAATCCGACGCTCGCGCGATCGCTCCGGCACCGCTTCCCCTATATCGCGCCGCTCAACTATCTGCAGGTCGAATTGATCCGCCGCCATCGCGCGGGCGAGCGCGGCGAAGACATTCGCGAAGGCATCCTGATGTCGATCAACGGCATTGCGGCGGGCTTGCGCAATACGGGTTAACCCAGTCGCGCAGAGCGCTACGGCGCGTTCGGGATATCCCGCAATGCCGTTAAGCGGACAGGAATCCCTCAATCTGCGCGCAAAATTGCTCCGGCGCTTCGTCGGCGACGAAGTGGCCGCTGTCGTCCACGATCACAGACCTTAAATTCTTCGCCTGCGGTCGGAGCGCGTCCGCGAGTCTTTCGCCAACGCTGTGTCGCCCTGCGATCGCCAGCACCGGCATGTCGAGCTTGCGGCCCTTCAAGGATGCGGCCGCGGCGGCGTCATCTTTGAGCGCTCGGTAATAGTTGAATCCCGCCGTCATGCCGCCCTCCGAGGCGTAATGTTTGGCGAACTCTGCGATCGCGGCGTCTGGGACCGCGTCCTTCTTGTGGGACCAGGCGCGGATCTGCGCCGTGATATAATCGCGCTCGCGGCCCTTGGTCAGCATTTCCGGAAAATCTGGCGCCATGTGAAATCCGTAATGCCAGGCGCCGCCGCGCAACGCGTCCATGTTCTCCGTGCCCGGAATCAGGCAATCCACCAGAACGAGCTTTTCGACATGCTCAGGGTGAAGGTGGGCGAGCATGAAGGCGGCTTTCCCGCCCATATCATGGCCAATGACATGGGCGCGCCCCCCGGCCGTCTGGTCAATGAGCGCTCGAACGTCGCCCGCGACGGTTTGCTTGTCATATCCCGCCGCGGTCCGTTCAGACAGGCCGAGTCCGCGCAGATCGGGGGCGATCAGCGTAAACCGCGAGCAGAGGCGCTCCATCGTGTTGCGCCACGCGAACCAGGTCTGCGGCCAGCCGTGAAGCAAGACCACGTTAGGGCCGGCGCCGACGCGCACATAATGCAGCTTGACGCCATTGACGCGCGCGAAGAGGCTCTGGCCGCCATTGGGCGCCAGCGCGCCGTCTTGGTGACCCGCCGCGTCCGGCGAACTCGTCTCGCTTGTCGTCGGCGAAGCCGTCGCGGCTGCGCCGGCCGCGAGAGTCGACGCTCCAAGAAGAAAGGCGCGGCGTTCCATGCTCATGATCCGTGTTTCCCGTGCATAGGGGCAATGGCGAGGATTCGATCCCGGCAATCTCAAGAGCGCCCAGCATATGCAACGTTCCAAAGTCGACGACCGTCGCGTGCGGCGGCGCTCGGTCGAGCTATTGACCGTCGCCCTTTTTTCGTTCTTGGCCGTCAGATGAATGCTACGGTTTTTCGGTGTTCCAGTCGGCGGCGAGAATTTCTAGAATGGGGCCGCCCGCCCGTAAAGCGGATCGAGCCTGCAATAAAGATGGCGATGGAACGCCTGGAGCGCGCCGCGAACCGTGGTATAGGCCCGATAGCGCATCGTCAGACGCAAGCATCGCGTCAGCCGCAGGACTTCGCCGCAGGACTTCTAAGCGCGAGGCGTTGAGAATGTCATGCTGGATCATAGGAGGATTGAGCATCATGAGCACAGGCAGCCCATTCAATGACATCAGTCTGGAAGAGTTGAAGTCAGGACTTGCAACAGGGCGGGTCTTGCTTGTCGACGTGCGAGAGGCTGACGAATATGCGGCGGGCCATATCGCCGGCGCGATCTTCAATCCGCTGTCGAAATTCGATCCGAGCCAACTGCCGGTCGCCGGCGAGGGCCAGCAAGTGGTCATCTATTGCCGCTCCGGCAAGCGCTCGGTGTCGGCGATGGAGCAGGCGCGGCTCCTGGGCCGTCGCGACGCCGACACACATTTTGGCGGCGGCATCCTCGCCTGGCTCAACGCCGGCGAACCCGTCGTCCAGGGCATGTAAAAAGCTGCGCCCAGACGGCGGCGGAGCTTCAACGCAGGCTCGCGAGATAGCGCGACAGGGCGAGCAGTTCGCTTCCGCTGAAGATGTCAAAGGCCGGCATCAGATTGCCGGGCTTGATGTCTTGATTGTGCGTGATCCATCGCGCGATGGAGGCTTCGTCCGTCGCGAGGATCGCGGCGCCGATCGAGATCCTGCCGCCCACATGCGTAAGATCGGGTCCGAGCCGGCCGGCCGCAGGCGTTCCGCGGATTGTGTGGCACGCGCCGCAGCCGTGCGAAAGAAACAGCGCCTTGCCCTCTCGCGTCTCCTGCGTCGTGGGCTCCTGCGCAGGCTGAAACTCCCGTAATCGCCATTCGTCATATTCATTCTGCGGCATCGCCACGACGTTGAACGCCATCAGCGCATGCGGCCCGCCGCAATATTCCGCGCATTGGCCCCTGCTCACGCCAGCTTTTTCGGCGCTCAGCGTCAGCGCGGTCTTGCGGCCCGGAATCATATCGAGCTTGCCGGCCAATCTCGGCGCCCAGAAACTATGGATGACATTGTCGCTCGTGAGTTCGATCTCGACCGCGCGGCCGAGCGGAATGCGCAACTCATTGGCGCTCTCGACCGCGGCGCCGGCGCCGTCGCGATAGACGACGCGCCACCACCAGCGCTCGCCCGCCACCTCTATTCCAACCGGACTCGCCGCCATCTTTCCCGGCCCCGCGCCAAGCATAACCAGTCCGTAGACGAGGAGCGCGGAGAGCGTGACGACGGGGAAGACCAGCCCGCCGGCAAGCACGACAGTATCGCCGGCCAGGAACGCCCTGCGGCGCGGCGGCGCAAATAGCGCGATCGCCGTCAGGAGAGTGACCATGAGCACGATCGCGCCGCTTCCCGCGACCATGACCCAGAAGAGTTGCGCAATATGTTGCGCCTGTGGTCCGGTCGGCGCGAGCGTCGATTGAACGCCCTCGCATCCCGCGAGCAGCAGGCAGGCCGGAGCGGCGCGGGCGATGCGCAAGGATCGCTTTCTATCGCGCACGGGGGCCTCCACGGCGCGACGGCAGGTTAGGCGGTTTCAGTTTTTCCGCAGTTTGAGCCGCGACGCTCGCGAAATAGGCGGCGACGTCTCGCGCCTGCTCGTCCGTCAGACGCGAAGCGATCGTCCCCATGATCGCTCCATATCCCGACTTTTTACGCAGCCCGCGTTTCCAGTTCTCGATCTGGCCGACGATATAGGGCGCGTATTGACCGTCGAGCTTTGGAAAGGACGGCGCGCGTGTGTCGCCGTGGCAAACCAGACAGGGCGGGACGCCCGACTCCGCGACGCCTTTTGTCGCGATTTCTTTGCCGCGCGCGATCTGATCGGCGTTCGACTCGATCGGCGGCGCGCTCGGCGCTGGGTTCGGCGCGCCCGCGTAATATGCGCTCAGCGCCGTGATCGCGGCGGCGTCCAGCGCCACGGCGATCGGCTCCATGATTCCGCTCGGCCTCGAACCGCTGGCGAAATCGCGCAGCGCGCGTTCAACATAGGCCTGTGACTGTCCGGCAAGGCGGGGCACGAGCGCGCTTCTGGGCTGCGCATCGCCACGATGGCAGCGCACGCATCGGGTCAGCGCCTCCATCGTCATGCCGTTCCGGGCGATCTCCGCGCCATCATTCGGCCGCGCCTCGGGGTCGCCGATGGCGTACAGCCGATATTGGCTCGCGCTCATCTGCGGAAGGGCGCGCAGAAAAGCGACAACGGCCCACACTTCGTCGTCGCGTTGCTGCGCGACCCACGCCGGCATTCCAGTAAACTTCAGACCATGCTTGACGATCCAGAAGAGCTGCTCTGTCGGCCAGTTGGCTGCGGCGTGGCCGAGTTCGGGCGGCTCTGGGAGCATGCGATCGACGATCGGGTCGCTGTGCCCCCCCGGCGCGCAGTGGCAAGACGCGCAGCCTCCGTCGAAATGGCCGGCGCCGAGGATCACCAGATTTTTATCATCGAGCGGCGGCGGCGTGATGGAGGCGCTGTGCGTCGCAACGGAACGCCGCAAACCAAAGTCAAGGAACCAGCGCGTGAGCGCCCAATGAGGCTGGCTGGCCGCGACGTTGTAGAGACCCGACCACGCGAAGAACAGGACGGCCAAAGCTAGAACGAGGGCGACCCCGACGCCGGCGAGTAGAGCTTTTCCGGCGAACGCCACCTGGCGTCACCGCCGCGCTGCGCCGGCGCATCGGGGGCCCGTCGCGTTTGACTGTTCGGTTCTCTCCATACCGATCTCCATACTTGGCGCTAGCCTAGCAGCGTCGCCGACGCAGTGGCGTCCGTAAGAGAGATAGGGTTGGAACACGATGCGATCAGCTCGCAAGCGCAGGCCTCGCCAAATCGCCTCAAGAGGCCGTCGCGGCAGCGTTCCTTGGTGAACCCATGGTCACTGTCGAGCTGAAGGAATAAGTTCCAAATCTTGAAGCCTAGAGCGCGCCGCGAAAAAGCGGGAACCGGTTTTTCGCGTAGAGCGCACTCTAAACTTTGGGAATCGATCACGTTATCTGCATTTGGGCGATTCCGCCCAAATGCAGCGTGATCTAGCAGCGACTTTCCGGGACATACGCATGAGCGACCAATATCGAACAATCAGCCGGCAATATTCGGCGGCGCGGAAGGATGACCATACGAATTTCCTTGAAACGCCGACCGTCCAATCGATTCTCGGCGATCTTTCAGGCGCGAGCGCGATCGACTACGCATGCGGGACGGGCCATTATTCCCGGCTTCTCAAAAGACTTGGCGCAAAGAATGTGCTCGGCGTGGATCTGTCGCCCGCGATGATTGACGTCGCCCGACATGAAGAGATCCAAAATCCACTTGGCGTCACCTACGAGGTCGGCGACGCCGCAACGACGGCGGTCTTGGGGGCATTCGACGTCGCGACCGCCGCCTTTCTGTTCAATTATGCCGAGGACGAGCAGACGCTCGGGCGAATGTTCAGATCTGTAGCGGCGAATGTGATTCCCGACGGCAGATTGGTCGCCGTCGTGCCCAATCCGGACTTCATCAACGGCCGCGAGGATACGCTTCCTTATGGGTTTTTTCTCGAGGAGATCGGGGAAGGTCCCATGCGCCTGCGCGTGCGGATGACGTTTGTCGGCGAAGAAAAATTTTGGATCGAATTCACCCAGTGGAGCCGTCGCGCTTATGAAGACGCGCTGGCGCAGGCAGGGTTTGCTGACGCCGAATGGACGCCGTTCGCCGTGTCTAAGGAAGGAATTGAGCGTTACGGACAAAACTTCTGGGACGCCATTCTCGCCAATCCGAAAAGCGTCGTGTTGAGCGCAAGGAAAAAGCCTGCGTGAACACGTCCCCAGCCAGAATAAGGTGAGACGCGATGCTTCTCGTCGATACGGCGGATCAAAATGCTATCCTGGACGCGCTGAAATTTCCGGGCGTGCAGGGATTCACCACCAATCCGGCGCTGATGGCCCGCGCCGCCGGCGCGGAAACGTTGTCATTGGATGCGTACGTCGCCGCGGCGCGCAAGCTTTGCGGAATGTCCGCTGAGATCGGCGCAATTCGGCAGCTGATGATTCAGGCGGTTGGAGGCCCCGACGAGACCCGGAGGCAAGCAATTCTCTATCTCGACGATCTGAAGACCGCCCGCGAAAAAAAGCTTTGGATCAAACTTGCGCCGACTGCAACGAGCCTCGCGTGCTGCCGGGCGCTGAAAGACATAGGCTGCGCATCTCTGGCGACAGCGGTGTTCACGGCGGCGCAGGCCTATGTCGCGATGGAGGCGGGCGCGGATGGCGTCGCGGTATATCTCGGCAGGCTCATGCGGCATGAAAAAGATTGGGAGAAGCAGCTCGAAAGCGTCGCCGCGATCGTCAAGAGCGCCGAACGTACCTTGCTGCTTGCGAGTTTCCCCGATCGACAAACCGTCGAAGCTGGGCTGCGGTATAGTCACGACATCACGGCGCCGCCGTCTGTTCTCGGCGAATTGCTGACGTCCGCCCCGTCGCAGGAGGCTATCGAAGCCTTCGACAAGAAGATCTTACGGGAACGCTGAAGGGCAAACGATTATCGCAGCCATGCCGAAGGGCCCTTTGAAAAACGAGAATGCCATGCGCGCAAAGAATCGTGACGTCTCGCGTCGGAAGCTTCTGATCGGCTGCGCGCTCGGCGCGCTCACGCCCTGCATCGCAGATCGGGCCGGTTTGGCCGAGACCTCCGATCTCGCCGATTTTCTTCGCCTCAGCGCCGAGCTAACGGGACGCACGCGTCTTCAGGTCGATTCGGCTCGGATTTATCTGCGGAGTCTTGGACTCGATCGCGGCGCGTTGAGCAGCTTGGTCCCTCTACAAGACAAAAACTCGGAGGGTCTTGCGCGAAGAATTGTGGCGGACTGGTATTCCGGTCAAACCGTCGACTCTGGACGCATGATTTGCGTCGATTACACGGGCGCGCTGATGTGGGACGCGATGGAATTTGCGCGCCCAGGCGGCGTTCCCGGCGAAGCCGCGAGTTGGGCGCTTGCACCGACCAAGGAGTGAGGCGTTCCATATGGATATTCATGCCGACGTCTTGGTCATCGGCTCTGGCGTCGCCGGCGCATTGGTCGCCTCTCGCCTAGCGCGCAAAGGCGCGACAGTCATTATTATGGAGGCCGGCCCTCGCGTCGACCGCGCCGCCTCGGTGAGACGATACCAGAGCGCTTCTGCAAAGACTCCCGAGTCGGCTTATGAGCAGGCCGCGTTCGCGCCGCACCCCGAGTCGGACAAGCCCTATGCGTTCTACGCGCAGAAAGGGCCTCGCCCATTCAACTCGACCTATTTGCGCCAGGTCGGCGGCACGACGTGGCACTGGCTGGGCACAGCCATTCGACTGGTTCCCGACGATTTCGAAATGAAATCGCGCTTTGGCCTCGGCATTGATTGGCCGATCTCATACGCCGATCTCGAGCCATGGTATTGCGAGGCGGAACAGGAACTCGAAGTCGCCGGAGACAATGACGACGATCTTGGCTCGCCACGCTCCGCGCCCTACCCCTTTCCGCCGATCGCGCAGAGCTTTCTCGATCGCGCATGGCGCAACGCGTTGCAGGAGGCCGACTATAAGGTCCGCCCGACCCCGCAGGCGCGACTCTCGAAGGCGTCCGGCGATCGACCGGCCTGTCACGGCAGCGCCAGCTGCATTCCCATCTGTCCGATCCAAGCGAAATATGACGCGACCATTCACGTCGCGCGCGCCCAATCTCTCGGCGCGCGGCTGCTGACGGAGACCTGCGCCAATTTCATCGAATGCCGCCCGGACGGGCGCGTCGAAGCGGTCAGGTTCATACGATCCGATGGCGCGACCGGACGCGTGTTCGCGCGCGCGGTCTGCGTCGCCGGCAACGGCGTCGAGACGCCGCGACTCCTGCTGGCCTCGGCCTCCGAGTCCTTTCCTGGCGGCGTCGCCAATCGCTCGGATCAGCTCGGCCGAAATCTAATGGACCATCCGATCCAGCTCAGCTGGGCCCTCACGCGCCAACCCGTCTGGCCTTATCGGGGACCTGGAGCGACATCGGGGATCGAGAATTATCGAGATCTGAAAGACCGCGGCGCAAATTCGGCTTTGCGATTCGAATTTGGCAATGAAGGGTGGAATTGGCCGACGGGTGCGCCTGAATCGACCGCGCGCGAACTGGCGCTGAGCGGCCTGCGCGGAAAGGCGCTCGACACGGCGCTCAGGGAGCAGACGTCGCGTCACATTCGCGTGGCCGCATTGACGGAGCAACTCCCTCTGGCGAGCAACAGGGTGACGCTGGATCGGACGCAAATCGAAAAGACCGGTCTGCCGCGCCCAACGATCTTCTTTCAACTCGACCGCTACACCAAACGCGCGCTCGCCAACGCCAAACATCTGCATGAAGACATGTTTGCGAAGATCGGCGTGGAGGCGTTTTGGCACAAGGACGACGCCCAAGGCGCCGGGCATATCATGGGCACGGCGCGCATGGGCGCGGACCCGGCGACGTCGGTCGTCGACAAGGACCTGCGCGCCCATGCGCACCGCAATCTTTTTCTGGTCGGCGCCGCCGTGTTCCCGACCGGTGGAACCGCCAACCCGACGCTCACCATCGCCGCGCTCGCCCTTCGCGCCGCCGACGCCATTCTTTCGTCTTTGTCGGAATAGGCGCGCGTCGGTCGGAGTATTGCGCGCCTGCCTGCTATGAAACGCGCGCCTTGAAGGCGGCGCCCATGGAGTCGGCGGCATATATCGCGTCCATGAGAGTCGCAGCGGTCACCTCAAAGGGTTCATTATGCGCGCTCTCGCCGACGGCGACGGCGCGCTCGGCGATCGCCCGCGCCGTCTCGCGCGAAAGATTTGCGAGCCCGAGTTCGGTAAGCGTCACAGGCAAGCCGACCGAAAGGCAAAATCCCATCGCTTCGTCGACCGTCGAACGCGGCCGTCCTTCCAGAACGAGCTGCACCAGCGTGCCGAAAGCGACCTTTTCGCCATGCAGCCGATCATGCGTTTCCGGCGCGGCCGTCAGCCCATTGTGGACCGAATGCGCCACTGCAAGGCCGCCCGACTCGAACCCGAGGCCGGAGAGCAGCGTGTTGGCTTCGATGATGCGCTCAAGAGCGGGCGTGATCGACC
This sequence comes from Methylocystis sp., assembly GCF_051062815.1. Lineage (GTDB taxonomy): Bacteria > Pseudomonadota > Alphaproteobacteria > Rhizobiales > Beijerinckiaceae > Methylocystis. Next base: position 59,497 of record NZ_JBPFDU010000030.1, read on the forward strand.
CGGCCCGCGCCGCGGCGACGGCGGATATCCCGTCGTTGAGGAGCGTTTTGTAGCAGAGCTCGGCGATCGCGGCCGCGGCGATCGTGCTCAGTCCGCCGGCGACGTTCTTGCGATGCGCGCGGATCGTGGCGTCCGCTTCGAAAAAAGTGGCGAGCGCGTCGCCCATGCCCGAAATCAGCAGGCGCACCGGCGCGCGCGCGATGACCGTGCTGTCGACAAGAACAAGATCGGGGTTGCGCCGGTAAAAGAGGCATTTCTCGAACACCCCGTCCTCGGTGTAGACGACCGAAAGCGCGCTGCAGGGCGCGTCGCTCGACGCCGTCGTTGGACAGCAGGCGACGGGAAGCGCAAGTTCCGCGGCGACGGCGCGGGCGGCGTCCAACGTCTTGCCGCCGCCGGCGCCGACGATCGACGCGGCCGAGACCCGGCGCGCCTCTTCCTTGCCCCTGGCAATCTCCGCAAAGGAACATTCGCCGCCGAAATCCAGAATCGCATAGTCGAGTCCGGCGGCTGGGAACGTCTCGCGCCAAACCGGCTCCAACGTCTTGCGCGCGGTCGGACTCGCGATGATCAGCGCCTTTCCCGCAATGCCGAGCCGCGAAAGCTCCGATGCGAGCGACATCGTCGCGTCGCGGCCTTGAACATATCTCGCGGGAGCGCAGAAAACCGTCAACATGCGGGCGACCCAATGTGATGCGTAAGAGTTGCGATTTGAGAGCAAATGCGGCCGCAACGCAACGCATCGGCTTGAGATCAGCCATCTTCGGGTGATCGCGGCAGCTTACCCGGGGCGCTGCACTCAAGAGGCCGAGCAGGCGGCGCAAAAAAGGGCCGGCCGCAGCGGCCGGCCCCGAAAAGCTATGGGTTTTTGCAACATTCGGATCATTGCGCGCCTCGTTGAAGGGCACAGTGCGCCCGCGCACGTGTGCGTTCGGCGCGGTTTACATCCAAAGCGCCCGCCGAGCCGGCGTCTATTTGCATGGTCGCTCTGTCTCGGTCAAAAGCCGCTGCGACAAATGTCGGCAGCGGATTGGGTAAATTTGCCGCTTGAAATCAGGCCGCGCACGTTTCTCAATTACCAGCGCGATCAGATGAGTGGAAAGGGACACAAAAAGTGCGCAGCATTCCGGACGATATTTTTACCGAGCCTGAGTTCTCCCCCGATACGCTGGCTAATCTGGGTCCGTTGCGCCGCTTGGCGGGCGTGTGGCAGTCCGATCGAGGCGTGGACGTCAATCCCAAGGCCGAAGGGCCTGAAACGCGGGCGTACCGCGAGCATATCCGGATGGATCCAATCGACCCGCAGACGAACGGGCCCCAGCTACTCTATGGTTTGCGCTATCACATCCATATCAACACCCCGGAGGAGGCGATCACCTTTCACGACCAGGTCGGGTATTGGCTCTGGGAGCCAGCCACGGGCCTGATTATGCAGACCATCGCGATCCCGCGCGGACAAGTCGTGCTGGCGGGTGGAACGGCGAAACCCGATGACGCGCGCATCTCGGTCGAGGCGCGGCGTGGCGACAGTCGCTTCGGCATTTGCTCGACGACCTTCCTGGAAGAAGCGTTTCGCACCGACTATTACCGCATCGACATCGCCTTCAACGACGACGGCAGCTGGACCTATGTGACGCGAACGGATCTCGCCCTGCGCGGCGCCGCGCCAGCATTCAACCACCACGACACAAACACACTGCGGCGGATCGCGCCCCCGACGCCAAATCCGCTCGTCGGCCTGCTGAAGGACAGCAAAGTGGGTTAGCTCTGGCTGGTGACGCAGTCTCCTGCGAACCGGTCTCGCCTCTCTCCCCTCCCCGACCACGGGAAAGACCAGGAAACTTTTCAGAAAAACTCAGGCTTCCCCCGTCGTCCGCGACGGAACCCAATTGATTTCAATGCCGGTGGACTCACATATGGTTACGAGCCCGTGCCCGGCGATCCGGGGAAGCGCATGATCGGAAGCGGACATCGTGCGTTCGCATTTTTGGTGACGACGTCGATGGACGCAAACCGCGCGACATAGCTCACGATCTCAATGCGGAGCGGATTACCCCGCCTCGTGGTAGGGCGTGGAACGCTTCTACGATCAACGGGAACATGCAGCGCGGAAACGGGATTTTGAACGACGAGCTTTACGCGGGCCGGCTCGCCGCCGAGTTCGCGAAGACGGCTCCGACCACCGAGGCGGTCGCCCTGCATCCGGCGATTCTCGCCCGCTACGAGGAGCAGCTGACACGTCTCCAAGCCGCCTCGGCAGGCGGAATCAGAGACGGCGATAGGTTACCGTCGATCCCCCCGACTAAATTTATTGGCCTTTACGCTTTCGATGGAGTACCGGCGCAGCCATAGGCTACATCACCGGCGAGGTTGACTGGTTGTCGGCCGACGCGATCACGTTCCTAAAGTATTTCATTGACGGCTGACCTTATCCCTTGTCGTCGCATGTCGGGCGCTCGCAACGACGCATGTTTGAGATAATCGCTTGCAACGCTTTCTTGCCAAGCCAGCCCGGAAATCCAAACCCGCCGATCGCAAATGATGGCGTCATTGACACGCCTAAACTGGTGGCAAGTTCCGCCTGCCGTCGCAACACGCCCGCCACGACGGCGCTGTCGGCTGATTCTTCTACTTTGGCGGGATCGAGAGCCATCTCGCGCGCGATTGCGAGCGCAGAGACGCCGTTACTTTGGCCGCGCTTGGCGAACATTCGCTGATGGAATGCGTAGGCGACGGATGGGCCGTACAGTCTAAAAATGGCCTGCTGAACCTTCGCGGCTTGAACCGAACCGACCGACAATATGGGACTGTTGATAAGTCCGAGTTTCACGTCCGGATTGGCGGCGATTACTTCGTCGATCTCCCGCGCCGCTTTTCGACAATACGCGCAGTTATAATCGAAAAATTCGTAAAGTTCGAGGTCGGCCGACGTCGCTCCTTTCCAGACGACGCCCGGCAGTGACGACGGATAAAGGTTCGACGGAATGCGAAATGTCTCCGGCAACGCGCCATCTTCGGCGCGCGCGGCATAATTGAGATCTGCATCCGCATGCGCCGATGTTATGATCAATGGGAGAGCGCCGAGAACGAAGAACGCTCCTCGGCGGGTTACGCAGTCGTCGATGTTTCTCGACTCTATTCGCTGCACCAGCTTTCACCTTTTGATTGTGCTTCCGATCTCGACCATGACCTCGTCTCTACGAGAGAACCTTGGGAAATTAAGGGGTGCGGGGGCCATTGATCGCAGATCGTAGAATCTGCTCACGGCAAGAGATAACCGATCAAGCGACTCCCGTTTGATTCCGCCGCTTGAGTAGGGGAACGAAACACGAGGACAGCGCTATCCTCGCGATGATCGGCGCCTTTCGCACTTGGGGGACGACAAAACGCCGATCACGCCACCAGTTCGCGCGAACTTTGCCCAAGGTTACGTCAAATCAAGCGCCGGCGTGATCCGATGCTCCCGCAACAGACGCCGCAGTTCGAAGCCGGACGAGTTCAGATTCGAGTTCGGCGATCCGCGCCGTGAGCGGCGCCGTCATCACGCGCGTCTCGTCGAGAGTATAGCGCTCGACGATGTGTTGCGGACAGTTCCAGTCGAATCCCTCGACCTTGATCAGGAAGCCGCGCTCGACACGAGCGCGGTAATCCGGAGTTTCCAACCGAGACAAGGTCGCCTCGTCGTCGAGACCGACGATCTTCGCGCGCCCGAAGAGCTTCAGCCGAGTCTTGTTGGGATAGTCCATGAAGAACAGCGAAACGCGATCGTCGTTCGCGAGATTGCCGAGGCTGATATATTGCCGGTTGCCGCGGAAATCCGCGAAGCCGATCGTGGCGTCGTCCAGCACGCGCACGAATCCCGTCGGCCCGCCGCGATGCTGGATGTACGGCCAGCCGGTCTCGCCGACCGTCGCCATGTAGAACGAATTTCGAGCCGCGATGAATTCAGCTTCCGCCTCGCTCAGGCGATGGTTCCTGGTCTCCGGCGCTCCCTCCATACGCGCATAAGCGTTGCGGCTGCCAAATTGCTCCTGCGCCTTCTTCACCCTCGGGGTGAAGGCGATTTCAGCGTAGCGATGCGGCATAGCGTCCTCCTGCGGGCCCGCGCCCGCGCCTTAAAGGCCGAGATCGGACAGACCCGGGTGATCCGCAGGCCGCGGGCCTTGCGGCCATCGGAACTTTCGTTCGCTTTCGCGGATCGGTTGATCGTTGATGCTCGCGAAGCGCAGTCGCATCAGACCGCGCTCGTCGAACTCCCAGTTCTCATTGCCGTGACTGCGGAACCAGTCGCCCGCGTCATCGCGCCACTCGTAAACGAAACGCACCGCGATGCGGTTCTCGGCAAACGCCCAGAGTTCCTTGATCAAGCGATATTCGATCTCACGCGCCCATTTGCGCTTCAGGAACGCGACGATCTCGGCGCGGCCGACCGGGAACTCCGCGCGATTGCGCCAACGGCTGTCCTCGGTGTACGCGAGGGACACGCGCTCGGGGTCGCGCGTGTTCCAGGCGTCTTCGGCCATGCGGACTTTCTGTATGGCGGTTTCGCGCGTGAACGGCGGCAGCGGCGGACGAGCGCCGGCATCTTGGGTCGTCTTGGTCATCTCGGTCATTGAACGCTCCTCTCGCGGTCAGGAGCCGGCGCAGGGTCCTCTGCGCCGGTCCCGAGTAAGTCAGGCGGCCTTGTTCAGCTCGATTTCCGGGAAGTCGATCTCGATCTGGGTCGCTTTGCCCAGCAAATTGGTGAAGATGTTCATCGCGACATGCGTGATGATCTCGATGATCTCGCCATCCGAATGGCCGGCCGCGCGCACGGCGTCGAATTCCGCCTTGCTTACCTGTCCGGCATGCTCGACGAGCGCGCGGGCGAAGGCGAGCGCGGCTTCCGCCTTGGCGTCCGACGAACGGCCCTTGCGGTTCTCCAGCATCTCCTGACTGTCGAGGCCGGCCTTGCGGCCGATGGCCGTGTGCGCCGAGACGCAGTACTGGCAGGCGTTCTGTTCGGCGACGGCCAGCGCGATACGCTCCCGCGTTTTCGGGTCGAGACAACCCGCGCCGGCGATCGCGTGGATGCCGAGGAACGCGTTCAGCGCCGCCGGGGAATTGGCCAGCACGCGGATGAAGTTGGGGACCGCGCCAAGACTGGCCTGGACGGCGTCCAGCAATTTCTTGGCTTCGCCAGTGGCGGATGTGGGGTCGATGACGGCAATTCGAGCCATAGGGTCAATCCTTGTTTCGTTGACGGCGCGGCGCGCCTCGGCGCCGCTCCTCCAGACAATGGCCCATTATTTTTCTTGTAAGAATATCTTACGTATGGAATTCATTATTCCGATTAGAGGAATAAAATGGATCGTCTCCACGAGCTCGAGGTGTTCGTCGCGGTCGCCGACGCCGGCAGCTTCGCCAAGGCCGGAACGCGCTTGCGCCTGTCTCCCCCCGCGGTGACCCGTGCGATCTCTGCGCTTGAAGAGCGTCTCGGCGCCCGCGTCTTCAACCGCACGACCCGCAGCCTGACCATCACCGACATCGGTCAGCGCTTCCTCGAAAGCGCGCGGCGTATCCTGATCGATCTCGACTCCGCCGAGAAGGAGGCCGTCGGCGAAACGACAGTTCCGAAGGGCCATCTCACGCTCACGGCCTCAGTGACTTTCGGTCGATCAGCTCTTGCGCCCGTCGTGGGCGCGTTTCTTAGCCAGCACCCGCGCATGACCATGTCGGTGCTGCTGCTCGATCGCATCGCGAATCTCGTGGAAGAAGGGATCGATCTCGCCGTTCGTATTGGTCCCCTGCCGGATTCAAATATGGTCGCGAAGAAGATCGGAACCGTTCGAAGGATATTGGTTGCGAGCCCGGACTATCTCGTGCGGCGGGGCGTTCCGCAGGCTCCAGCGGATCTGCGTCTCCACTCAATGATTGCGTTCACTGGTCTTATGCCGAACAGGGAGTGGCGCTTTCTCGACGGCAAAAAAGGCAACAGCGTTTCATTTGTTCCGCGGCTCGAGATCAATGACGCGGCGGCATCCATCGCCGCGGCGGAAATGGGGGATGGGATCACCGTGGCGCTGTCCTACATGGTCGCCGACCAGATTCGCGACGGCCGACTCGCGCCTGTTCTCGACAGCTTCACGCCGGCGCCAGTTCCCGTGCATCTGGTCTATCTTCAGAGCCGCCTGATCTCTCCCAAGCTGAGAGCATTCATCGACTTCGCCGCGCCGCGCCTGCATGCAACGCTCGACAGTCTCAACCTTCCTGCAACCAAATGCCAACAACCGTCGAGCTGAGGGGCTGCAGGTGTAAGCTTGCCCGTCTGGATGCACAGATACAACTGGCGTCGCCCCCATGGCGGGATAAAATACCAAACGCCAATCAGTCGCCTCGGCATCACCGAGGACAACCTGGTCCACAGCTAGAGCATTTCCGCCGAAGTGGACGCCGGTTCGGCGCTGAAAATGCGCCACAAAAAAACGGCGCGCATTCATCGTCGCGTGCTGGCGCCGCTGAGCGGATTTTCCGGGTCGAAGGCATAGCGGACGGTCTCGAAACGCATGCCGCGCGCGTCGATGAGCAGCAGACGGCCGACCAATCCCTCGCCGAAGCCGACGATCTCGCGAACGACTTCGAGCGCCATCATCGCGCCGACCATTCCGGCAAGCGCGCCGAGAACGCCGGCTTCTTCGCAGGTCGGGATTTCCCCCGCCAGCGGCGGCGTCGGAAACAGACAGCGATAGGTCGGATTGGGGCCGTCGGGGCCGCGTTCGAACGGCCGCAGCGTCGTCAGCGAGGCGTCGAAGCCGCCAAGCGCCGCCGTCACCAGCGGCTTTCTCTCATAATAGCAGGCGTCCGAGACGAGATAGCGCGTGGCGAAATTGTCCGAGCCGTCGGCCACGACATCATAGCGCCCGATCAGCGCCCGGGCGTTCGTCTCGTCAAGTCGCAACGCATGCGGCTCGACGAGGACATGCGGATTGAGGCGCGCGATGGCGTCCCGCGCGCTTTCCACCTTGGGACGGCCGACGTCCTGCGTGGCGTGGATCACCTGACGCTGGAGATTGGACAGCGAAACGGCGTCGTCGTCGACGACGCCGAGCGCGCCGACGCCGGCCGCGGCGAGATATTGCAGCAGCGGCGCGCCGAGCCCGCCGGCGCCGACGACGAGAACCCGCGCATGTTTGAGCTTGCTCTGGCCCGGCCCGCCGATGTCGCGCAGCACGAGATGTCTTGCGTAGCGTTCGATCTCTTCAGGCGAAAGATTCAAAAGGCGCTCCGGCGCACGCTAGGATTGCGGCGGGCTGACCATAGTGGCTTCGCCCGCCGGTCTCCAGTGGCGACCGCACGCGGGGCGACGACACAACGTTTATGGCTGGACAGGCTGGCGCTTTTTGGCGGAGCGGCGCTCGCCTGCCGATTCCTGGC
>NZ_JBPFDU010000031.1:0-35470 GCF_051062815.1 Methylocystis sp.
GGTTCAGGGCGGCGACTTCTACCGCGCCTATGACGGCATCTTGACTGCACAAATTGGCTATTTGTTCCCCTTCGGGGAGAGTCGCCGTCAAGGCGGTCTCAACGCGACAATCGGAATTTCCTTTTGACCGCATGCATGTCCAGACAGCGCGACGTGGCCCTCGCCCGGGACCCCGACCTTGCGGCGCATCCCTATTTCAAAGTCGCGACGGCGCGAGGAATCGTCACCACGACCGAATGGAAATACGCTGCGGCGTCCTCGGAATAGAATCCGACAAGCCCATTCGAATAGGGCCTTTCTCGGTCAGTGAAGGTGGTCAAGAGAACGCCGTCGACGAATGCCGAAATCGTCGTCGACGTCGGGGTGACGGCCTGAACAATTTTGACGACATATCGATTTCGGATCGGATAAATCGGTCGATTTCCCGACGCCAAGAAGCGCTGGTCTCCGGGATAGGCAGGGTCCGCCTTGCCGAGCTCCCAGCCGTTCGGCTTCGGGATGAAGTAATAGAAATGCGTTTTGTCGACGTAGTCCCACAAAAGCCAGCCCACTTCCCACGGATTTGGCGCGTTCTGCCGCCGCAACTGCTCCTCTGTGTGCAGCGAGGCCTCGATGGTGAAATTGCCCTTGATATCGACGGGCCAAGACGGATGCGGCCCACTGATCAGCCCGGCATGCGTTTCGTTCCCAGAATTTGACTCCTTCGGGCGTATCGCCAGCGCCTGGCCATCGAACTGGCGGGCGACCGAGTTCGAACCATAGCCGTGATAAACGGACTTCCAATTGTGAGCGAGAAGCGCGCCATCTTCGATCCGGGTTTCAGGCGCGTGAGGAACCGCGCCGTCAAAAATCTCGGAAAGGATGATGCGTTCCGGCGTTACCGTCACGACAGCGCGATGCGACGTGGACGCCGCGCCTTTCTTGCACTTGATCGTATAGGTCGTCGTGCGGGCGGGGCGCACGAGGACAGCGCCCGACAATTCACGGACCACAAAGTGAGGATCGCGCGGGCGGCTCGAACCCGTGCAGACGTCGGCGTTCGTTGCGGAAAACGCCAAAGTCGCCGACTGGCCTGGATTGATCATCGTCGGCTTCGCCGACAGCGCTGTGATGGGAGCGTTCCTGATCGCCTCCGGGCGCGTCGACGCATCCTCGGCGGCGGCGTCGGCCAATGAAATCGACGCCAAGGCGATGGATCTCAGCAAAAAGGCCCATTTCATTTAAGCCAAGCCACGGATGGCCCCCCACTCGCAAACGCAACGCTCCGAGACCGCAACTTACTCAACTTTGCCGATCGGCGATGAGGATTCCACGGCTAGGCTTAATGGGCCCGAGCGCGCAGGCGACAGGCTCTTTGGCGCATGAGCTTGACGGCCGCGGCTCGATTTCGCTGCTCGCGTACGTCGCATCAAGCGATCGTTGAGCGCGCCAAACCCATCTCACGTTTTGAGGCTGCGTTAGGAAACCGCCCGTTCGTCCTGCAGACGGCTTGCCGGGGTCCATTGGTAGACCTCGTAACCGTCCACCACCTTACCGGCGTCGTTGAAGCCTCCGCGCTGTTGCACCGGCTCGATGATCTGCTTCGCGCAGGCGATCGTCCCGGGCTGAGCATATTTCTGCATATGGCCGGCGATATCGATGACGCGGTCGCTCATCTCCTCCATCGGCGTGTGCTCGTCGTAATAAACGTGTCCGGCGTTGATGCCGCAACGAACGGTGAAGTTCGACTTGATCATCTTCACGTTCGCGTTGAACGCGTCGAGACCGGCGATCACTTCCTTGGCGGATTTCAGCGCTGCGTCGATGGAGGGAAAGCAGGCCATGACGCCGTCGGGCGTCCACGCCGCCTTCAGCGAGCCGTTGCTGCGGAGCTTGCTGTCGACGAGATCCTTGTATTCACGAAAATCATGCTCGATGAATGTCTTGTCCTCGCCGAGCTTCATCTTGGTCGAATCGACGACGTCGATAGAGAGAAAGGCGAGGTCGCGGCCCATCGACTCCAACTGACGTTTGGCGTCGCCCATGACCTTGAGCAACTCCGCGCGGCTCTTGGGGTTGCGCGCATCCATCGTCTTCATTTTTTCCTTGACCGGCGCAAGCACCCGCGCGTCGGCCGGCACCGCGGACTGCAGCGCCTCGAAGTCACGCTGCACCGTCGCACGGTAGATCGTGGTCGTAATCTTGCGCCGCAAGCTGTCGACCCACATGCGCCCGAAGAGAAGTCCGCCAACGATAAACCAACGCGCCAGCTCATAGCCTTTGAAGTTCGTGGGGATTACCGACTTGACCCACCGGATCATCCGCGCGTCGAAGACTTCAACATATTCAATCCAGCGGTATGACCCCGCATGCTTGAAATAAGGCGTGACGAGCGGGAGCAGGACGAGCGCAACGGCGATAAGCAGGGCGACGTTCAGCAGCCCGAGGAAGACTCTGGCCAGCCTCAGGTGGAGCGGGGATCCGGGATTGCGCGAATGATCCATGAGCTTCTTTCAATCCGAGCTGGGGACGCCGATCGCCAGCGTTATCGCACGCGCAAATCGGTCCGCGCAATTCTGGACCGAAGGCAAGAGTCGACCAACTGAAAAGGAGTCACTTGAGCGTATCAGTCAGAGGGGCGCCGACGTAGCTTAGTTGACGTAGCTTAGTTGAAGACGAGCGTTGGATCAGGAGGCAAGCGAGCTTCGACAATCCTCGCACCTGACCCAGAGTGGAACTCTTCTTCATCTTTCCGCCGTAAGGCGCGCCGGCTGCTATTTGCATCTTTGTGGCGCCGATCGACGGGTAGCGCCCTGCGCTGCGCTCGCGCTGCGTCCCCGGTTGAGCCTGAGCCCTATAAATTTGGATTTCCCAGGATAGGAGAGAACGCCCCGACCCGGAATCATGCGCGGAGCGTTTTTCCATTATTCAGGGAGTCCCTGGTCGAGAGAATCCCTACTTGGATTGGTGAAGATCTTTCGCATGAAGCGCGTCCAACAGCTCCTTGCCCTTCAGCGTTGAGACGCGCGCGGCGGCGCCGTCTTCGTTGCATTTCCCGCTCGTGTTTTTCGAGCCAGTGCATTGGCGGCTCCCGTCGGCGGGGCATTCGAAGACGACGTCGTTTGTGCATCCGACCAAAGAATTGCCTTTGATGCCGTAATTGCAGGTTTGTCCTGCATCGTGCATCCGATCGCACGCCGAGATAACGGCGCCAACCGGCGCCGCAATCGCAGCCGAGACAGTCACAGAAAAAATAAGTGCGAGCGCGCATGTTCGTGCAAAGGTCGTCCTCATGGCAAATCTCCAAAATTGCTGTTTTGGCGTTGCCCTCCCTAAGCCCCTTGAAATTGTAGAGCCCAATTCTCGGCGAGGAAGATCGCGAGAGAGTTTACGTTTCCGGGCTGCTCGTTCTTTCCGCGGTCAGAGCCCTTGCGATCGTCTGCGCGACGGCTTTGGCGTCGGCGCCCGATAGCCGATCGACGAGTCCGCGCCGGCTCGGGTCATCCTCAAGATCGACATAGGCGGGCGCGCCCCCGAATGCGGAGGCGAGAGACGGGCCCAGCGGAGGGGGTGAGAGAAGCGACCCCTAAAGCTGCCCCCAGCAAATTTTGTGGGTATTTCCGCTGGCGCCGAATTTTGCGTAACGGATTGCTTGAGTGGTGGGCGCACAAGGGCTCGAACCTTGGACCCGCTGATTAAGAGTCAGCTGCTCTACCAACTGAGCTATGCGCCCGTCCGTCGAGCGCCGCGAGCGCGACGCTGCTTCGAACGAGCGGTGCGAATATCAAAACCGCTCGCCGCTGTCCAGCGTTACGCGCGGCGGCCCGCATTTTCCTGCTCCGGATTACGGGGAGCGCGCCGCCGGCCATCCGTGGATCAGACGTGCTTTCGTCACGAGCTCGGCCCATGGGCCTTTGTGGGCGTTGCCCGCGGCGGGCGTGGGCGCGGCCTGTTTGCGCGCGCAAACGGCCCTGGCCGCCTCGGTCTTCGGCCCTTGTGTGTAAAAATAGATGACGTTCATCTTCAGTTGCGACGCCAGCTGGTTGAGGATCGTGCCCCTTTTCAGCACATTGACCCCCCAATGCGCGTCACGCGGCGCTCCCGGCTTGAAGCCGTAGCCGTAATCGCCCTCGCCCCTGATGAGACCGAAGCGGATGTAGCAGAGCTCGCCCTCGGGCGCGGGCTGCGCGACCATCTCTCGGGTGACGATCACGTCCTGGTTGTTGTAGCGGACGTTATAGTCGACGGGAGCATGCCAGACGTCGACCTTCTCGAAATGCTGCAGAAGCTCGGATTCGTCCGGGTCCGCCGCCTGCGCCGCGGCGGGACCAAAGAAACAGGCGCTCGCCGCGAGTGTGGCGGCGCACAGGTATTTCAGCAAAAACTCGCTTTTCATGGGTCGCCCTTCCTCCGAGCGGCTTGCGCGCGCTCCCCTCGAGCTTCGCAGGTAAGGAGCGTCGCGAGGGCCCGCAATCCCTGCGACATTCCGCGCGCCAGGAAACCGCAGGGCGCGATGTCGGGTCGCGGAGCGCTCTGCCGCCGACGTGTAAGGCTCTGCTTACGACAAGCGCCGAGAAGTCTTCCCACCGCCGCAAAAGCGCGGTAGCTGTTTCCCAGAAGCAAAGAACGAGTTTGATTATGTCGCGAAGAAAAATCGCTTTGATCGGCGCCGGCAATATCGGCGGAACGCTTGCCCATCTCGCCGGCCTCAAGGAATTGGGCGACATCGTTCTTTTCGACATCGTCGACGGCGTGCCGCAGGGCAAGGCGCTCGACATCGCCCAGTCGTCTCCCGTCGCGGGCTTCGACGCCAAGCTCACCGGCGGCTCCGACTATTCGGCGATCGAGGGGGCGGACGTCATCATCGTTACGGCGGGCGTGCCGCGCCAGCCGGGGATGAGCCGCGACGATCTTCTGTCGGTCAATCTCGGCGTCATCGCCAAGGTCGGCGCGGGCATCAAGCGTTATGCGCCGAACGCCTTTGTCATCTGCATCACCAATCCGCTCGACGTCATGGTGTGGGCGCTGCAGAAGGCGTCCGGCCTGCCGACGCAGAGGATCGTCGGCATGGCGGGCATGCTCGATTCTTCGCGCTTTCGCTATTTCCTCGCCGAAGAGCTCAATGTTTCGGTCGAAGACGTGAGCGCCTTCGTTCTGGGCGGCCATGGCGACGACATGGTGCCGTCGGTGCGCTATTCGACGGTGGCCGGCGTGCCTTTGCCGGATCTCGTGGCCATGGGTTGGACCACGCAGGCGCGCATCGACGCGATCGTCGAGCGCACGCGCAAGGGCGGCGGCGAGATCGTCGGCCTTCTCAAGACCGGCTCGGCATATTACGCGCCGGCGACCGCGGCGATCGCCATGGCCGAGAGCTATCTCAAGGACAAGCGGCGGGTGATGCCCTGCGCCGCCTATCTCAGCGGCCAATATGGCGTGAACGGACTCTATGTCGGCGTTCCCGTGGTCATTGGCGCGAATGGCGTCGAGAGGGTGATGGAGATAAAGCTCGACGCGGCCGAGCGGGCGATGTTTGAAAAATCCGTCGCATCGGTTCGGGCGCTGCTGGAAGCCGCCAAGGCGCTCGATCCCGCTTTCGCCTGAACGCCTCTCTGAGGCGGCGCCCGGCGATCCGGTCGGCGACTTTCTTGCGGCGCAAGCGCGGGGACGGCGCCCCGGGGCTCTGGCGCGACTGTAGGAACATTCCTTGCAAGTTGGGGGTTAGACTGTCTGAAAGACTGATTCTCCCCGAGAGGTTCAGGCTTGCTCGAGTGGATGCGAAGCTATGTTTGACCCTGACGCTATTGGCTTTATCAAAATACTCGCCATCGCCGGCACGCTTTACTTTGCAGTCCGCGGCGCAATCCTTATCGGCGTCGCGGCGATAAACGCCGTTGCTCTTTTACCCTGAGTTTTAACTCGAGGCTTGATCTATACGTCTGGCGCGACGGCGTGGCTTGGGGAACTGTTTCAGCAGGACTCTGCAAAGCTCAAAAAACTGCTCCCTGCGCCAGTTTCACCGCGCGGAGGTTTCCGCGTCAGAGACGCCCTTGTTCGTGGGACTGCGTCCGCGGGAGCGGGCGGCCGCGCGAAGGCCGGTTGATGAGCCTAGCAGGGGGGTTGCGCCGCGAGCTGTTGTCTCCTCGGCGACTGCCTTCCCAGTGTTTTCCCCTGCGGCGGCGTCCGACGGCTCCGCGCCCTGTGTCGGCTCTGGCGCATAGGCGAGCGACTCGTGGCCGGCCGCCGCTCTAGACTTTCTCGTCTCATTTTTGGGCGAGTCGACCAGCCGTGCGATCGCGCTCGTCGCCTTCGCGTGGGGGATCCCGGGCCGAGTCGGGGGCAGGGGCGCAGACGCGAGCTTTGGACGGCGTGGCGGCGCATCAGTTGCGGGCATTCTGCCTGAACGGCGGTCAGCGCGGTCGGCGTCCTGAAAATCGACCGCGCTTTGCAGCTCGGCTGGCCTGTCATGCGCCGTCCGCGCGTCGAAGCGTGCGGCGAGCGAGGACGGACGCTGCGGCGGCAGCGGCGCTCGAACTGTTGGAAGCTTCGCGGCGGGCGGCTGTTGCTCGGGCGCTTCTGCGCCCGGCGTGGACAGAGTCGTCTCGCCACGCGGCAAATCGGCCTCCGCCCGCGAAAGCTCTTTCGCGCCGTAGCGATAGGCGTCGGTCGTGGCGGACGCCGCGCTTTGCTCTTCCATTTCGCCGCTTGTCCCGCGTGCGGGCCGTGGCGCGAGCGAAGCCCACTGCTTTCGGGCGCTCGGCGCCGGCGCCGCAACCTCAGCGTCTTCTTCTTCGCCGCCCCCGCCGCCAAACAGCATGGCGAAGAAGCCGCCAAACGTGCGGCGAGGCGCGACGACATAAGCGCCGTCGCCGCGCGCCTCGATCTCTGCGCGCGCCTCTTCATAGCGCGCGAGCGGCTGGCCGTTGGTCGGCAAATGCACGGTCTTGCCGTCGGGGAAAAGCCGCGCGAGTTCGTCGTAACTCATGCGCGGCCATGCTCGAACATTGCCGACGTCGAGATGGACGAAGGGCGTGCCCGCCGTCGGATAATAGCCGACGCCGCCGCGCTGCATGCGCATGCCAAGCTCGCGAATTTGCGACATCGGCATTCCCGGCATGGTGGTGTCCATCGCCTTGCCGAGCATGTGCTGCGAATATTTGGCGACGGCGCGCGAACGGGCGCGCAGCATGGCGTTTGTCTCGGGGGAGCGATAGGCGGAGACGACATGCACGACCTGATCGCCGGCGCCGGCGGACCGATAGGCCTCCCAGACGACGTCGAAGAGGCGCGGGTCCATGTTGGTCGCCTCGTCGCGTCGCCAGTCGCGCAGGAACCAGTTTAACTGCTGAAGGACTTGGGCGTCATATTGCCCGTTGACGAGATACGTCGCCGAAATCGATTCATGCGTATGGGCGTGGTAGAGATGAATCGTCCTTGTGTCGCCATTGGCGACCGCGGTTTCGGTCATCTTCGGCGCGAGCGTCGCCAGACAAAAGACCACGAGGCCAAGAACCGTCGAAAGCGGAGTGGAAATTAGGCGCGCGCTGGAGCGAGGCGTCGTCAATAGCTGCTTCCCGTCTCGCTTGAAGCGCGCCTCATCCGACGTCGCCCCAGATACTAACAAGCCTTCCGACCTTTCGGCCGAAAGGCGCCCTTTGCGCCGGGCGGCGCGAGGCGACGGCGAAAAATCACATGCGGAATGCGCAGTTAAACGCGCTTTGCCCCTCGGCGGTCACTACCGCCCTGATTCCCCACCAATTCGGAGGCTATGGTAACATCGTGGCGAAAAATTGCTCAAGCTTCGCCGGATCAAAACGGCGCGGCGTCGTTTTACGCTGCGGAATCCAAAATAGCCTCGAGGGCGGCGCGAAGAACTGCGCCCGTCACCGGCTTCTGCAGGAGAGTCTTGTCACGCAATTCAGACGGCAGGTCGCTCGCGCAATGTCCCGTCATCAGCAAAAACGGGATATTTCGCTCAGTCAGCACGGAAGCAATTCTTCCGCTGGTCTCGTCGACAAGTCGGTAATCGAGCAGGGCGCAGTCAAGACGCTCCTTATCGATGAGCCGCAAGGCGTCTTCGACGGAGGGTACGGGGCCGACGACTTCACAGCCACCGTCGTTCAATTCGCATTCAAGCATCATCGCGATGATCGATTCATCCTCGACAATGAGGACGCGCTTTCCTGCTATCCTTGAACTCGCCATTAGCTCCCACGCTATTCGGGCCTCTGTTTCAACGGAATTATGAACGTTCCCGAGAATCCGGTCTCGCCAAATTCATATGTCGCGCTGCCGGCCAGCCCGTAACTCACTTCGCGATCGACGAGCGTCAGACCAAAACCCCTTTTCTTTGGGTCCGCCACGAGAGGTCCGCCGTCCTCGCGCCACCTAAGGGTCAACGTCGAGGCTTTATCATCCGACCCCTTCGTCAAAGACCAGTCGATCGAGACATGGCCCGAACCGTTCGACAACGCGCCATATTTGACCGCATTGGTCGCCAGTTCATCCAGGATCATGCCAAAGCTCATCGCGGCCTTGGGCGGCAGCGTGATCGGCGGTCCTGAAAGGGTCAGCCGCTGACTCTCCTCTGAGAAATAGGGCGCGAGCGCCTGGCGCACCACTTCTTCCAGACTGACGGCGCCGTAACTTTCCCGCGCCAGCAACTCGTGACTTCTCGCCAAGGCGTAAAGTCTAGTCATCAAGGCTTCCGATCCCTGCGTCCGAGTCAACGTCTGTTTGGCGAGGGCCAAGATAACGGTGATAATATTTTTCACGCGGTGATTGAGCTCGGCGACCAATGTCCTTTGGCGTTCTTCTGATCTCGCTAGACTGGTGACGTCGACGAACGTCGCCACAACGCCATCGATTTTGCCTTCTGTGTTCCGATAGGCCGTCAAGCGGCATAGAAAATGCGGCGTTCCGGCCACGTTTTGGTTTACCCGTCGCTCGATCAGCGTTCCTGTCTTCATGACGCTCTTGATGTCGTCTTGCAGTTCCGGATAATCGAGCTTGATCGCCAGGTCTCCCAAAGGACGGCCTCTGTCGGTCGCAATAATATTGAAGAGGCTCGTGACCGCGGGCGTAAAGCTGCGGATCACGAGATCACGGTCGAGAAAAATTGTCGCGACATTGGTGCTCGCGAAGAGGTTCGTGAGGTCGCTGTTCGCCCGGTCGAGATCCTCCACCTTGGCCAGCAATTCCTGATTGACGGTCTGCAGCTCCTCATTCAGCGACTGCAATTCTTCTTTTGTGGATTCGAGTTCTTCATTGCTCGACTGAAACTCCTCGTTGAGTGAAATAAGTTCCTCGTTAGCGGATTTCAGCTCTTCCAGCGCCGTCTCATATTCCTCGATGGTGCCTTGCAGTCTTTCGCGCGTGTCGCGCAATTCCGCTTCGATCGGCGATGTGTCAGCGGACTCCTGCGGTTGAGGCGCTTCGTTCGAATTGACCACCTCATCTTTCGAAAGTTCTTTCTCTTCGAAGGCAATGAGAAACGCGGATCGGCCATCGGCTCCGCTCGGCAGAGGCTCGACCGAAACCGAGACATGTTCGACATGATGATCAGTTTCGAAAGCGATAGTATCGCGTGTCGCGGCTCGTCGCGTCTCGATTGCTTCACGTAGCGCGCTGCGTAAATCGAGACGCAATTCCTTGCGCGCCGAGGTCAGCAATTGCCGCGTGGGCACGCCATAGGGCGCTTCGAGATATTTTGCCGTCCGCGCTGAGTAATGGAGGATGTCGCCATCCTCATTGACGATCACATGCGGCGGTCCAAAACGATCGGCGATTCGCGCCTCCGCCGACTGTCGGGCGCCTATGCCTCCTGGCGCGACATGATCGATCCGATGCGAGACAAATGGCGCCGGACGCAGGCCGTTAACGAATGTCGGCATGCGAGCCGGGGCGCCGATGTCGCGCGCCTGGAAGATGCAGCTCGTCTTGTCGACCGGCGCAAATAATTCCGAAAAGCGACCGATCGTTTCGGCTTTTCCAAGAAAGAGAAAGCCACCCGGTCGCAGCGCATAATGGAGAGTCGGCAACGCCTGGCGCTGCGCATCGGCGCCGAAATAGATCAACAGATTACGGCAGGAGATCATGTCCATGCGCGAGAATGGCGGATCACGTAATATGCTGTGGACCGAGAACACGCAAAGATCGCGCACCGATCTGGCGACGACAAAACTGCCGGAGTTATTCGTAAAGAACCGCTCTTGCCGCTCAGGCGACACGCCTTTCATCAGCGCCGACGGATAACGGGCGGCGCGCGCCACCGATAACGCGCGTTCGTCGATGTCCGTCGCAAAGACCGTGACGCGCGGCGACCCGGTTGTTTTGTCCATATGCTCCCGGAGCAGGATCGCGATCGAATAGACTTCCTCCCCGGTCGAGCAGCCGGGGACCCAAACGCGGATCGTGTCTGCGGCGCCCCGTCCCTCGAAGAGATGCGGAATAACGATCTTCTCCAAAGCGTCGAAAGCTTCGGCGTCACGGAAGAAACTTGTTACATTGATCAAAAGATCGCGAAACAGCTGCGTCGGCTCCTCATGGTCACGTTGCAGGAATTTGACGTAAGCCTGTAGCGAATCGCAATGATTGATCTGCATGCGGCGATGAACGCGTCGTATGAACGTGCGCTTTTTGTAGCCGCTGAAATCGTGCCCCATCTGAGATCGAAGAATGGCGTAGAGCATTTCGAGCGACTTGGCGTCGGGATGGTCGCCTTGAGCGGCGCCCCTTTCCGCAAGTGCATCGACCAATCCAATGCTTTGCCTGTTCTCTGACAGCTTCGCGGCCATGTCCTCAACGGGGATCGCATAGTCGACGAGACCGCTGGCGATCGCGCTGTCGGGCATGCCGGTGAAACTTGGCTGAGTTCCATCGCTCGATTGTGCAAGGACAAGGCCGCCCTGTTCCTTGATCGCTTTGATGCCGAGAACGCCGTCGCTGCCGCTCCCAGAGAGCACAACGCCGACAGCGTATTCCCCGTAATCCTGGGCGAGCGAACTGAAAAACACGTCGACCGGGCTGCGCTCGGCATGGCCGTGCTCGATCTGATGGAGTCGGAGAGTCCCTCCCTCGATCGTCAGGGATGCGTTGGGCGGCAAAACATAAATGCTGTTCGGCTCAACCTTCTGGCCCTCGCTCGCGACATGGACGGTCAAGCTGGTGTGGCGCGCGAGTATGTCCGTGAGGAAGCTTTCGCGATCTGGGGCGAGGTGCGTGATAATCACAAAGGCCATGCCGAGATCGGCGGGGACGGCTTGGAAGAATTGCTCGAGGGCACGCAGCCCACCGGCGGAAGCGCCAATGCCAACGATGGGGAATCGCGAATCCGACGCCATAACTTCCGTTTATCGAGTTGATTCAGCCCCGCGGCGCGCCGTATTCGCGGCTCGATAAGAGCAAATTACGCGAGAGAAGAACATAAGACGTATATGCTGCTTTTGCAGGCCTTGAAAAGTTCGCCGCCGCTTGATTTCAAGCGGCCTCCTGGAGACTGTCGCGCACCCGGCGAAGCCGCGCCCAGGCGCCTTTATCGCGAGGAATGCTTATGCTCACGGCGTGGAATAGCGCGCGGAGCGGCCGATCAAAAGCGTGCGCTTTTTCTTTGTGGGACCAAACTGGGCGCGTGGAATTCTAAACGGCCCTCACAGCTGCGGCCCGGCGCCAGTCTGCGACGTCGCCGCTTCAGTTCGACGCCACTGTGCGCACGAGCTGCGGCCCGAGGATGGGCTGCGCTCCGCTGATGAGGCGCAGATAGGCCGGAGATAGCGAGCCCGTATCCTGGAACCCCCCAAAGGCCTCTGACGGCGGCCGGCGCGGCGGCAGCGGCGCGGGCTCAGGAAGCGCATTCGCTTCTTCGCCGCCGCGCGCCAACCCCGTCAGCTGTTGCCGGTCGGCGACGGCGACATGGATCGGACTCGTCTGGCCGCCTGTGCTCGCAAGGGCGGTGGCGACCGCGGACTGCACCTTCTGCGCGATGTCGCCAAAGCCGGCGAGGCTCGCGCCGGACTGCCCATCGAGCCGTGCGCTGGCGACGCTGGTCGAAGGCGCGCGCTGCTTGCGGCTGGCGATCATGGTCGGGCCGCCTTCGCAATTGCGCATGCCAAGAGCGATCAGCTCCGTCCCGGTCAACACGCGATATTCTCTGGTCAAATGGCCAAGACGCGCCTGCACGGCGGCCGGGTAGGAGGCGAACAGCTGCGACGAGACGCCGAGGTCGACCTCCCGGTTGATGGCGTTATAGGCTTGATGAAATTTGACCTTTGCGTCCGGATAGACGCAGACGTTGGGCAGGCTCAGCGCCAGCGTGCAGGCCGAGCGGCATTCATGCAGCCTGACCTCGCGGTTCTCGCGGCGATATCGTTCGGTGAGCGCTTCATAATCGCTGACCAGTCCGCCGACGTCCTTGTAGACGACGACCGGCGCCGGCATGGGGGGCGGCGACAAATAGCCCAAGACGCACCTCTACTCTACGCATGGCGGGCTTCGCTTCAGCAAACATTCACCATGTCGCGGTGAACATCGCCTTAAAGGAGCGACATCAGCCTCGGATGCCGACGCGAAGCCCTGGCGCGGGCCTTTCTTGCAGAACATTGCGGCGAAAATGAAATAGAGCGGCTGGGCGTCCGCCTGTCTTTAAGGACATTTCCCCTGTCGGCTCGACAATGGCCGTTGATTCGACCAGACGGCGGAAGTTCTGCTTGTGCAGATGTCGCCCAGCGATGGCTTCTACTGTCCGCTGCAGCTCAGTCAGCGTGAACTCGGACGCCATCAACTCGAAGATCACCGGCCGATATTTCATCTTGGCGCGCAGTCTGCCCATGGCTGTGGCGAGAATGCGGCGGTGGTCATGGCGCATCGGGGTTCCGAGCGGCGTCAGCGGCGCCCGTTTCTCCGCCGATTCGCGACCATCGCGCAGCGCCTCCTCGAGGAGTCCCGCCTCGTAAAGAAGCTCGTAGCGCTCAAGAACGTTCTCCTCATTGAACGTGCGTCCCTTGCCGCCAAAGAGAAGATTGACCCGCACCCGGCGCGAGACGCCCGAGGAGGAAACGGCGTCCGGCGCCTCGGCCACCCAGTCCGTCAATCCCGGCGCGATCGTTTCCTCGAGGACCACGGGCGGACCTTTGCGCCAATCCTCCCAAGGAAAGAAATCATGCCAGCTCCGCCAGACGCTTGCGCGCCGATCGGCGTCGTCGCGGATGCGCGTCAACGCCAAATAGCCGACCGAGACGACGTGCGGATCACGGTCGCCGGCGCGGGCGTGGCGTCCGCGATCGCCGAATGTATAGAGCTGCTCGACATAGCCCAGCGGCGCGCCGGTCTGCTCGGCGACCCATTCGCGCAGACCGATCTCGAAGGTGCGATGGCGGATCGGATCGAAGGGTCCGGAGGGAAGGGCGGCGACCCCCGCCGGCCCGTCCGCGCGCGTCGTCAGGATCAAGGGCTCGTCGTCTCGAACGGCGACGATTGCGGCGGTGAGGCCGATTTCGACGGGCGGGGATAGGGGCGCGAGCTCTTCGGCGGCTCGGCTAGGCGTCGGCGAATTCCAGGGCGAAGGGCGTTCCCTCATAGCAGTCGGTCCCGCGTCCGATCGCGGCGATCGCGGCGGACATTCGCCCGTTCCGCCCGAGCCTTTCGTCGGCGAGCGCGACCAGCCGTCTGTTCGGGGTCGCGGTCGGCGAGACGCGGCGCAGTTCGCGCGCGATCTCCATTTCGCTGCGACGCGGCGCTAAAGCACAGGCCGCGACAAAAGCCGCCGCGGGCGATCGGCTCACCCCAGCGTAGCAGTGTATGACGAGCGGCGCGGAGCGGTCCCATTCCTCAAGGAAAGCAAGCAGCCGATTGATATGTTCCTCGCCCGGGAGGACGTGCCCTCCCCGCGGCGCGTCGATATCGGAGACTGCGATGCGCAAATGGCGCTCGCGGGAGATTTCGCAAGGCCGAACAAGCGACGCCCCGGCGGTAAGAATGGTGACAAGCGAGCGTGCGCCACTTTCGCGCACCGTGTCGACCACCTTAGTCAGGGAACAGACGTACAGGCGCCCATTCGGCATTTTTCTCCCCGACGTTCTTCTTCAACTTTCGTCGACCGCTCGAAACCGAGCGAGAAAACGCGCCTGCGTCTCCTCAATGGGAGCCGGGGCGAGTTCGTCCATGAAGGGCTGCGGCGGGATCGCCGGGCGGCCGAAGATGCGCTCGGCTTCGCCCCGTGTAAAGCCCGCAAGCTGCACCGCCTCAAAAAAAGCGGCGGCGCGGTCGGCTTCCTTGCACAGGCGCCGCAGTGCGGGAGAGGGCGTCGGCGGCAGAGAGAAACGCAGGAGAATCGCGCCCAATATGCGGTCCTCGACGCTTTTGTATGCGTCGCCGATCACCGCCTTGAACGGGGAGATCATATCGCCGATCACATATTCAGGCGCGTCATGCAGCAACATGTAAAGCCGCTCCGTTCGGCCGATCGCGGGATCGAGCGCGCATGCGACCTTTTCGACAAGCATGCTGTGTTGTGCGACCGAGAAAATATGCGCGCCGACGGTCTGACCGTTCCATCGCGCGACGCGCGCGAGCCCATGCGCGATATCTTCGATCTCCACGTCGAGCGGCGACGGGTCGAGCAGATCGAGGCGGCGTCCGGATAACATGCGCTGCCAGGCGCGGGGCGCCTCGCCGGGCGACGGCCGCCCACGATTTTTCGTGGAAGGAGCCCGCATCGCGTCAGCCGCCCTCGCCCCCTGTGTGGCGATGGCAGCCCGTCAGATGATCGTCCACCATGCCGACCGCCTGCATGAAGGCGTAGACGATCGTCGGTCCGCAGAATTTGAAGCCGCGCGCTTTGAGATCTTTGGAGAGGCGCTCGGAAAGTGGGGTTTGCGTCGGCGCGTCGTTCATGCGCGTCCAGTGATTGACGATCGGTCGGCCGTCCACGAAACCCCACAGATAATCCGAAAAGCCGGTCGTCGCCTCGATCTCCAGCCACGCCTGCGCCGAGAGCACGGCGCCTTCGATTTTTGCGCGGTTGCGCACGATTGCATCATTGCGCATCAGCGCCGCGACGCGCTTCTGATCGAATCTCGCGATCTTTGCCGGATCGAAGCCGTCGAAGGCCGCGCGAAACGCCTCACGCTTGCGCAAGATGGTGATCCACGAGAGGCCCGCCTGGAAGCCGTCGAGCGTCAGCTTTTCAAAGAGCGCCCGGCCGTCCCGTTCGGGCCGCCCCCATTCATTGTCGTGATAGTCGAGATAAAGCGGATCGACGCCGGGCCACGGACAGCGTTTCAGCCCGTCGGGATGCGACACCACCGCGAGGTCGCGCCAACTTGCCGGCTGTTCCCGAACGCTTGCCAAGACTCACCCTTAAAAAGCGGACGAAAAAACGCCGCGTGCTCGGGCTTTATCGCGCGTTTGGATTGCGTTCACAACCGAGTTGGGACTATCGTCGCCCTCGGCGGGCGCAGATGGCGCGCGTCATGCTTCTATGCGCCGTCGCAGTTGTTGCGGCTCAGTTCGCGCCGTCGATCAATGGAGATTTATATGGGGATCCGTATCGCTGTTTCTTACGCTGCGGCCGGCGGCGCTCTGGCCGTGGCCGTCGCCCTCGCCGCGAGCTCAGGGGACGCGTATGCGCAGGCCAATGTATTGAAGGAATGCGGATCGCAATACCAGGCGGCTAAGGCGGCCAACGAACTCGGCGGACAGAGCTGGCAGGAATTTTTGAAGGCCTGTCGCGGGCGATTGGCGGAGCAGGCCAAGCCCAGCGAAGAGAAGCCGGCGGAAGCCAAGCCTGCCGAGGCGAAGCCCGAGACGCCGCCGCCGGCCGCCGTAGAGTCGACGCCCACGCCGCCCCCCGCGACGGAAGCCAAGCCCGTCGAGCCGACTCCGCCGCCTGCGACCGAAGCGACCCCCAGCCCCAAACCCGCGACGGACTCGAAAGCCGCGACGCGCGCGCGCCAGAAGAAATGCGCCGCGGAATGGAAGGCGAAAAAGGCTGAGCTCAAAAAGGCCGGTTCAAAAATCACCTGGCCAAAATATTGGAGCGAATGCAACAAGAGGCTGAAAGCCGAAGGCGAATAACGCTTTTCGCGCCTTTTGACGTCGCCCGGCGGCTCTCCGCCGGGCGTTTTTCATGTGCTCTTGCTCGGCGAAAGGCGTCGTGGCAGAGGAATGATGCTGATCGCTGAACGGGGGCGGGCGTTTGGATAAAACCGAATTGCGAAAACTGCAGGCTTTTCTGCGCCGTTCGCTCGGCAATGAGGGCGTTCGCGTCACAGCGGATCCGAAGAATCCGGACGACGCCGCCGTGCATCTTGGCGAGCGAAGGATCGCTTCGATCTCGGTCGACGACGAAGACGGCGATCGTTCCTTCGCCTTCGAGATGAAAATTCCGGTCGGACGCGAAGTGCTGCAGTCCTATTTGCGCAAGCTGTTCGAAAACGATCGCCTGTCGATCGTGGCGCGCGGGCGCAAGACCGATTCCGTCGAACTCAACGCCGACGGCGAATTTCTCGGCGTCATCTCCGCTGACGATCCGAAGCTGTCGAGCTTCACGCTGCAAGTCGCGATTCTCGATTTCGATCTCGAAGAAGAGTGACGCGCTGCACGAAATCGGGGCGCCCGTTCGATCGCTGATCCGGTCCCGGCTTGCTTAGGGCTGGCCCCACGCAGCTCAAAACCCCGGCAGTCGAAGCTCTGCGTGCAGACCGCCGCTGGGGCTGTCGTCGAGTTGCAGCGAGCCGCCATAAGCGGCGGCGAGATCGACGACAATCGACAGGCCGAGACCTGATCCGGGCTTGGTTTCGTCGAGACGCCGCCCACGCTGCGTCGCCGCGGCGCGCAAGTGCGAAGCAAGTCCCGGCCCGTCGTCGTCGATGGTGACGCGCAGCGTCGGCCGCGATGCGCCTTCGACGCAGACATCGATCGTCACCCGGCTCTTCGCCCATTTGCCGGCGTTGTCGAGCAGATTGCCGATCATTTCTTCGAGATCCTGGCGCTCGCCAAGAAAGCGCAGACGCGGATCGGCGCCGCCAGAAAAGATCACGCCCTTGTCGCCATAGATTTTACTGAAGGCGCGCAGCAAGGCCTCGATCGACGGCGCGATCTGCGTCGCGGCGCCGAGCGCGCCGCCGCGCGCCGCCGCCCGCGCCCGGTCGAGATAGAAGGAGATCTGATCGCGCATGATCTGCGCCTGTTCTTGAACTTTCCCGGCGAGTTGCCCGGGCGCGGAATCGGCTTCATTGACGATGACGGAGAGCGGCGTTTTCAGCGCATGGGCGAGATTGCCGACCTGCGTGCGCGCGCGTTCGAGAATGTCGCGATTGGCGCTGATCAGCAGATTGAGCTCTTCGGCGAGCGGCGCGACTTCGCTCGGGTAGGCGTCCATGATCCGCTCGCGTTCGCCGCCGCGGATCGACGCCAGTTCACGCTGCAATTGCCTCAAAGGCCGCAAGCCGAAGCGAACCTGGAAGGCGGCGCCGATGGCGAGCGCAATCGCGAGCGCCGCGAAAGCGACGATCAGCGCGAATCGAAAGCGGGCGATTTGCTCTTCCATCTCTTCGCCGCTGCCTGCGACCTGCACGAGATAGATGCCGACGTCGCCGACGTCGATGACGCGCTCGACGATGCGCAGCCTGCGCCCGTCCGGGCCCGGCCCGTAGCCGCGGCGAAAGCCGCCGACCTCCGCTGCGACGCCAAGATCCGAGAGCTTGGGCAGCGTGTTGGCGAAGAGCGAGCGCGACGCCTTGATGTCATGCGACTTGTCGTCTAGGCGCGTGATCTGCCAATACCAGCCCGAGCCCGGCAATTCGAACTGCGGGTCGCCGAGCTGGCCGGGGCCGGTGCGTCCCTCCTGTCCCGACTCGGACACGTCGGCGACGATGGCGCGCAGGTAAACGTCGAGGCGCCGTTCGAAGACCTCTTCAGCTTCGCTTCGGTAGTAGGCGGTAAGAAGAATGCTGGCGACGATCAACACGACCGAACTCATCGCCGCCGCAGTCAGGAACAGACGCGCGGCGATGGAGCGAATGGAGATGAAGGAAAGGGGCATGCGCCTAGCGTTTATAGCCGGCGTCCTTTGCCGGCGCGGCCGCCATGTAGCCCAGCCCGCGCACGGTCTGGATCAGATCGACGCCAAGCTTTTTGCGCAGCCTGCCGACGAAGACTTCGATCGTGTTCGAGTCGCGGTCAAAGTCCTGATCGTATAAATGCTCGATGATTTCGCTGCGGGATACGACGCGTCCGCTGTGATGCATCAGATAGGCAAGCAGCCGGTATTCGTGCGAAGTGAGCTTCACGGGCGCGCCGTCCACGACGACGCGGCCGGCTTTGGTGTCGAGTCGCACCGCGCCGCAGACGATTTCATTCGTCGCATGGCCCGTCGCGCGGCGCAGCAGGGCGCGGATGCGCGCCAGCACCTCCTCCATGTGGAATGGTTTTGAAACATAATCATCGGCGCCGGCGTCGAAGCCTTGCACCTTGTCGCTCCAGCGGTCGCGCGCGGTGAGGATCAGCACCGGCATGTCGCGTCCCGCCGCGCGCCATTCTTCGAGAATGGTCACGCCGTCCTTCTTCGGCAGACCGATGTCGAGGACGACGGCGTCGTAGGGCTCCGTTTCGCCGAGATGGCAACCTTCCTCGCCATCGAAGGCGCGGTCTACCGCATAGCCCGACTGCTCGAGCGCACGAACGATCTGGCGGTTCAAATCCTTGTCGTCTTCAACGACGAGCAGCCGCAATGTGTCCTCCCGCGTGCGAGACTCAATCGCCTATAGAGCCCGCGCCTATAGAGCCAGCGCCTATAGAGCCAGCGCCTTTAGAGCTAGAATGAGGCCGGCCGCTGAATGCGTCGACAAGAATCTTGACGATGTGGCCGTCCCGGCGCAGCAGGCTGATCTCATAGATAAGTCCTTCGCCCAATTGGCACAGCCGCGCGCCGAGCGGCTCGGCCTGCAGCCGGAGGGCGACATCCCGCATGCACCGGAAAGGATCGGCGAGCTTTTGCGCCTCCATTTTGCTGCGCGCCTGCGCCATGGTGAAACATTGCAGCCGCGCGGGAGCCTCTTCGGCGCGGCTGGCGGCGGCGCGCAGGAAAGCGGCCGTCGCCGCGAGAGCGGCGACGGCGAGCGCCCGTCTCCAACAACCTCCGGCGGCCCGCATGCGCCTCTCCCCGGCGCATACTCGGCCGAAAGCCCTGAATGCGCAATGAATAGTCAAGACATGCGGCCGCGCGCCTCAGCTCTCCGAGGCGCGGCAGGCGTCCCGCATTTTCTTGTAGTCGACGATCATGGCGGCGAGAGGCGCGTTTTGGGGCAGGGCGCGCAACTGCTTCGCCGCAATCTTCTGCTCATCGAGAGAATAGGCGACGAGCGGCGGACAGCCGCCGCCCGTCGACTGGCATGCCGCAAGAGCGAGGCTAAAAGCGACCATGATCGAGATCTTGCGAAACATCTTCAACGCTCCTGCGCTCAACCATGATTTCGGCTTGGCGCTTGGCGGCGCGCATATTGGATTCGGCGCGCCGCGCGCTCTCCTCAGCGGCGCCGCCGGCGACAAGTCGCGCCAACACGGCGCGCCCAAGCGCATAGGCGACGACGCCGGCCACCGCGACGAGACTCAGCGCGGCGAGCTTGGACATGTCAGGCCGTTCCCGGCGGCGTCGACGTGATGCTGCGCATGATCGCCATCAACGCCGCCGAACCGATGGCGATGGCGCCGGCCTTCGGATCATTGAGAACGGCGATCCAGTCGGTCGAGGCGAGCGCGCCAAACAGCGCGACGAGACCAGCGGCGACATAGGTGCGATAGCCTTGCATTGGGAGCTCCTTTTTTGATGCCGGAAGCCGCCGGCGCGGTTTCACTTGCGGCCGAGGACTCGCGAGACGAATGATTCCATGGCGAAGGCGGGACCCGGATCGCGCTTGCGCGTCGGCGCAATGTCGTCATGACCGGCGATGTCGCTGATGCCGTAGGTCTGGCAGATGGCCTTCGCGATATCGACGGCGGCCGAGATCTGAAGGGCGGGATAGATCATCCAGGGCTTTTCGCCGCCCCTATCGAGCTTGTGGACGAGCATTGCGACCTGGCTCGCCGGCACATTTTTTCCGTATGCGTCGGCGAATTTTCCGTTGGCGAGCTTCGTCAATGGTCCGGCGTTGGTCAGCTCAATGCCGATCGAAAAGGCGTTGCAGTTCGAGCGCCGCTTCCAAACGCTTTTGCCCGCGTGCCATGCGACGCGATTGAACGGCGTGAGCTGCGTCACCGCGCCGTCGAGATCGACGACGAGATGGGCGGAGGCTTTTGCATTGGGATTGCACAGCCAGGAGATCGCGCCCTTCGCCGACTGAGCGGCGGTGTAATGCATGATCAGCAGCGAGGGCTTCAAAGCGCCGCCGACGTTGGGCGTCGGCTTTTGAGCGACAGGCTTGTCGTTTTGGTGCAGGACGTGATTCTTCACGGCGAAGGCCATGAGCCGACTCCTTTTCTTTCGATGTCGTTTGTTGATGAGGAATCGCGCGCGACGCGCTTGATGTTTTGCGATCAGAAATATTCAAAGACGACGGCGTAGCCGCCGCCGCCATTGCCGCCGGCGCCGGAATTGGCGCCGTTCTGCGACGCGCCGCCGCCGCCGCCGCCGGCGCCCATGCCGCCGGTCCCGCCGGCGCCAGGCGACGTGGCGTTCGAGCCGCCGCCGCCGCCGCCGTTCCCAGCCTGGTCGAGCGGACCGGCGGCGTTCGCGAAGGATGAACCAGAAGAGCCTGGGACCCCCGAACCCCCGCCGCTCGCGAATGTGAGGACGCCCGCCGCCCAGATGACGCCGCCGACGCCGCCCGCGCTCGTCGCATTGGCGGCGGTAATGCCGCCGCCAGCCCCGCCGCCCGAAGAACCGAAAAAGGTGGTGCCGCCAGCGCCGCCCGTCGCGCCCGTCGCTGGACCGCCGCCGCCGCCGCTGCCAAACCCGCCAAAGACGAGAACGCTGGCTGCGCCAGCCGCCGAGCCACCATTGCCGATGGCCCCCTGGCCAGCGCCGCCGGTAGCGCCAGATGCGTTACCGCCCACGCCAATGAGGCTCCCCCCACCGCCGCCGCCAGAGCCTGACGCGAGCCCGCCTCCCGATCCGGCTCCGCCGCCGAACGCTTTAATCAGCGATCCAAAAGAGGTCGCGCCGCCGGACGAGCCGCTATTGCCTGCCGCGCTATCCACCGTTTGCGCTGCGCCGCCATTGCCGCCCGCGCCGATCGTGACGGTGAGGCCCCCGCCGATCTGAGCTGCGGTGAACTTGCCTTTTGCAATTCCGCCGCCTCCGCCCCCGCCTCCGCCTGAGGCGATTACGCCGGCTGCCTGTCGCGCGCCTGCGCCGCCGCCGCCGCCGCCGCCGAAAAGGATCACGTCAACAAAGCGCGTTCCTGGCGTCGGCGTATAAGAATCCGTGGCCGCAAACAGATGAACCTTCGCCGGGCCGCCGCTTGGAAAGGCGACTGCGCCTGTGGCGCTGTCGACGACGATCGCTTCCTTCCAGATCGAACCATCGGGCGACACTTTGACGCGAAAATGATCGTCGCCAATCAACCCTGTTTCGGCGCGCGCGGAATAGTTCGACTCGTAAAGTTGTGAGAGAGTGTTCGCCGCGCTCTCCTTGTTGAGCGCGAAGCGGAGATCGCCGGAGCCGCCCTCGCCGACGCTCGTTGCGGTAAAGAGCGTCGCATTGAGTTTGGCGAGCAGCGGATTGGCGCCGTCGGCGGTCGCGCCGATCCCGAGCAACGCAAGGTTTTGCAGCTGGCGCAAGGACAGGCCGCAATCAATCCATCCCGCGCCGTCATAGAGCAGCAGAAGCGATTCCGCTTCGACATAAGCGCGCCAACCGGCGTGCGGCGAAAGGAAGGTCCAGCCGCCCGTGAGGAATGTCGCGATCTGATCGCTTCTGCCCGTGAAATCGCCGGTCGCGCCGGCGCCGACGAGCACACGGTCGCCTTCCGCCGGCGTCGCGGGCGGCGACGTCACGCCTCGCGCAGAGACCGAAAGCTGCGTCAGCGCGTCGATCAGCGCCAGAGCTTCATTGTGCGTGACGTGCTTTTGCGCTTGCGCCGCCTCGACGAAGGGCAGCGCAAGATGCGTGGTTTGCGACATCGTTTTTCCTATTGGACGGGGAGCGTCGTCGTCAGCGGGAAACCCCGTCCAGCCGTCGCGCTCATCTGATAAAGTGAAAGCGTCAGTTCGCTTTGCGGCGCGCCGAAATCGCCGAGTTCATCGGCGGCGGGATAGAGGATCGGCGCTGCGGCGGCGGTGAGCGTGCGCTTTCCGCTGGCCGGCAGCGAGATATCGGCTTCGTAGGATTCGCTCGCCTCGCCGAGCGGAATGTCGAGCGCCTCCCAGGCGTCGGAGTCGATGCGTCCACGCCGCACGAAATCGATGACGACGCCAGCCGGCGTGCGCCGGGCGCGCGCCTTGGTCGGCGCGTAGGGGCGCAACGCCCTGTTTGTCGCGGCGACCGTCGGCTGAACGAAGATCGGCTCCGCATAGTCGCGATCCGCCGGACCAATTCGATAGGTGATCGGCGCGCCAATTTCGGCGACCTTGCGCGCCAGCGGCGCGATCGCATCATCGAGCAACACAACAGTTGAGCCGGCCGGCGCATCGCGCTTGGCGAGATGTTCTTCGCCGCCGAGGCCGCGAATGAGCCTTGACAGACGATATGTCTGTTCGCCGATAAGTTCGGCGTGCGCGAAAGCGAAAATCTCCCAGTCGCCGTCGACGCGGATCGCCATCGCCGAGCGCCCCGCGAGCGCGGCGAGGTCGCCGACCGATGAAAGCTGCCCGGCGCCGATCATGACAGTGACGCTGCTTCCATTGTCGAAGCGTCCGACGGGACCCGAGGGCAGGACGTCGAGCGTCTCGCCGATGATCGCGCGCTTGTTCATGATCGCGATCTGCTCGTAGCCGCCCCCGAACGTCATCCTCCAGATTGCGAGCGGCCCGGGCCAGGGATCGGCGAAGGCGGCGACATAGGAGAGCGCTTCTTCGTCGCGCCAGAGCGCGAGGTCGAGAATTTCGACTCTCGGCGGTCCGACCATCTTCGGCGAAACGACTTTCGTGCGCCCGAGCAGCGGCGCGGCCGCGTCATAGACGGAAGCGTCCGCCGCGCGCGCGCTTACTTGCCGTGCGGCGCCGTCCGTGATTCGTTGAATTTGAAACAGTCGGCCGCCGCCCGCGGCGCCGAGCCGCACCAGATCGCCGGGCTGCAAGGCGAGAAGGCCGGGCCGCAGCGTAAACTCCGCGGTTTCGCGTCCGATCCACAAATCCTGAAGCCAGCTCTCCGCAAGCGACTGCGCATTGGCGCGATTCGTCATCACCGCGGCTTGCGCTTCACTCTGGCGCGCCGAGCGGCCCTCGAGTCTGCGGGATAAGACTCGCGCCATTTGAAAGTCGTTTTCGGAATCGCAGAAGGAAAGCGCGATCTCCTGCGGCAGTTCGCTTTCCTGCGCCCGCGCCAGCGTCACCAGCGACGCGGTTTTGCCGGAGACGAGATCGTCTTCGTCAATTTCGCACACCGGCTTCCCGCGCCGATCGACGAAGCGCAAGGCGCCCGCGCTCGCCACGACGTCGACGCCGTAAAGCGCGGCAAGAGGATCGATCGCCTCGCGCGGCGACATCGGCCGCTCCAGCACATAGCCGTCGAGAAATCCGCCGACGTTCGGCCGCTGCGTGACAACTTCAGGCGCGGAGACGGCGCCGGCGAGCGCCGGCAGGAGGCGGTCGAGCGGCGCGCCTTCGAGTCGTCCGTTCAACCAATGGCCGGTTTCCCAATTGGCGACATCGCTCCACGCATCGGCTTGCGTTGGAAAGGCCGGAAAGGGGCGCGCGTCCCAGCACCATATGTGCAGGCGCGCCGGATCGACCATCGGCCCGGCGTAGAGGTTGGACGTCGGGTTGCGCGCCCCGCCGCCGGGCGCCGTCGGATCGAAATGCGCGATCATCGCCTCGATGAATCGCGTCTGCATGAGATCATCGCGGCCGTTGCGCGAGAAATACGGCAGACCGCCATCGCTCGAGCGCGGGTCCGGAAAAACATTCGGCGCATTGGCGCCGCGGTCGACCGCGGGACATCCCGTCTCGACGATCCAGATCGGCTTCGACTGCGGGACCCATGCCGTCGGCGCCGCCAGCTCAGCGCCGCCACCGCGCTCGTAATGCGGTTGCGACCACCACGACAGAAAATCCTTCTGGCGGAAGATCCAAGGCTTGCCGAGTCCGTCGCTGATTGGGGTGCGATCTTGCGCCAGGCGCGCATTGGCGTCGGCGTAATGCCAATCATAGGCCTCGCCCGAAGCGATGCGAGATTTGAGATAATCGAGATCATAAATGCTCGCCGCGTCCTGCGCGTCGAGATGCGCGTCGCCGTCGCGCCAGTCGGAGAGCGGCCAATAGACGTCAACGCCGACGAAATCGACGGCGCTTGACGCCCACAGCGGATCGAGCGGAAAGCGCGCTTCGCCGCTTGCAGGAACATGCGCGCCATATTCCGTCCAGTCGGCGGCGTAAGAGAGTTTTGTTTGCGCGCCAAGGATCGCCTTCACGTCCGCGGCGAGCGTCATCAGCGCGCCGACGGCGGGATATGCGCCCGGCGCCGAGCGCACGCGCGTCAAGCCGATCAGCTCGGAGCCGATGAGGAAGGCGTCGACGCCGCCGGCCGCGACGCAAATATTGGCGTAATGCAGAATGAAGCCGCGATAGCGCGAAAAGAATGCGTCGAGCTGCGCCGCAGCAGTCGTGGTTGCGTCAGGTGAACCCGGCCGACCCGGCGCGGGATCGCACGTCACGCGTCCACGCCAGGGGAACGCCGGCTGTTCGACGGCGCCTGTGTAAGGATTAGGCAGCGCATTGCCCGGCGGCACGTCCATCATCACGAAAGGATAGAAGGTCACCGCGAGCCCGCGCGCCTTGAGGTCGGCGATAGCGGCCATCACCGACGCGTCGCTGGGCGTTCCGCCATAGGCCGCGCGTCCATCGATTTGTGACACGAGCCGCGCGGTTGCGCGCGTCAGCCCGGCGACCGACCAGTCGGGCGGCCAGAAGCCGCCGAGAATGAAGTTGAACTGACCGATGGTCTTGAATGTCGCGTCGACGCGCGGCGCGATCGTGCAATGTTCGGCGCGGAGGTCGTCGCCGAACCAGGCGACGACCAGCGCGACGCTTTCGAGATTCGGGCAAAGCGCCTGCAGGGCGTCGATCGACGCTGTCCAATCCGTCGCCGCGGTGAGCTGATGGCGATTTTCCGCCGCCGTGGCGCCGGGCGAGTAGAAATTGAGCTTGAGGGAAGGGTGATAGCCGGCCTCCGTCGCGCCGGGAATGAGGTCGACGGCCCGGATCATCGCGCCGAGTCCCTCGACGGGCTTCACGACTTCGAAGGTGAATTGCGGAATGCGATTGCCGAATGCGGCCAGCGCGAGATCCTCGAAAACAATATAGGCGAGGCCGCGATAGGCGGGCGCGTTTTCGGTCCCTTCCTTGACGACGATCAGCGGATCTGGCTCCTGATCTTCAGTCCCGGCGTAGATGCGAATCGGCAGCGTCGTCATGTCGAGCTCTGACCCGTCAGCCCAGATGCGTCGCACGAAAGCGACAGGCCCTTCGCACAGCCCGATCGCGAAATTCGCCGAATAGGCATAGGTGAACTGAATGTTGAAGCCGCCGCCGCCGCCTTTACCCTGATGCTGTGTCTGCGTAAAAGACACATTGACGCGTTCGAGAAAACGCGTCGCCCAGATCATCTGTCCGCCGAGGCGCGCGCGGCCATAGACGCGCGGCACGCCGGCGCCTTCCGTTGAGGTGATCCCGTCCATCGATTTCAACCGCGGACCGATCGAATAGCGGGGCGATGCATGCGGTTGCAGCGCTGCGTCGACGAAGGAGCCGCCGAAGCCGCCGAGCGCGCCGCCGATAGAGGAACCAATAGGTCCGCCGATCGCGCCGCCGGCGACAGAGCCGATCGTCTGCAGAACAAGAGTGGCCATGAGCGTCTCGGAGAGCCTCGCAATGTCATTCCCGACAGGCCGAAGGCCTGATCGGGAATCCACAGCAGCTTCAGGAATGTCGGGTTTTGTCCTGGATTCCTGATCGCGCGCGTTGCGCGCGCCGGGAATGACGGACGCGCTTCGTCTTCAATCCACAACGTTCGGAAAGGCGAAGGCGGCGACGAGCTTCTTGCGCCAATGCGGGCCAATCGCGACCTGCGCGACGCAGGCGCCGGCATGGGCGTGAATCATATGCGTCGTCGATATTGCGATGCCGAGATGTTTCGCCGGGAGATGTTCACGAAAGCGAAACAAGAGAACGTCGCCTTCACGAAACTCGCTTAAAGCCGCCACTCTGAAATGGCGATGGGCGGCGTCAAGCAATGTCTCGGCGCTCAAGGCTTCGGCCCAATCGGGCGTATATGCGGGCGCCGCCTCCGGCTCGTCGCCGATGATGTCGCGCCAGACGCCGCGCACGAGCCCGAGACAGTCGCAGCCGACATGGATGAGCGAGGCCTGATGCACATAAGGCGTGCCACGCCAGCGCCGCGCCGCCGCGACAATGTCGGCGCGGGTCATTTAAAAAAACTCCCGCCGTCCATCGCCGGCGCAAGCGAACTCGGATAGGCGATGACGCGGTCATTGCCCGGCATATGCGGGAAGCCTCGAAAGTTGACGATATTGTCGAACTTCAAGCGACAGGCTGTCGGCGACTTGTCGCATCCCGCCGTCATGAGAACGGCGTCTCCGGCGAGGATCGCGCCACCCGGCGGCGTCCACAGCGTGACGCTCGCGCGAAGATTTGCCTGCCAATGCGATTTGATCGTGAAACGGGCATTCTCATTCGCACCGCTTGTGAAGGTTAGCGCGCCGCCTGCAAAGAAGCCGCAGTCGAAAATTTCGGAAAGATCCATGTCGATTGCGCCGCCGACGGAGGCGGCGATGACGCTCGTCGCGTGAAAGCCGGGCGCCAAAACATTGAAACCGCAGCGCGCGTCGCCGAGATCAACCGAACAACTGCGTTGAAAGGCGCGGCCCTGCTGCTGATCGAAAAGGTGCGCGCTCGAGCGCAGCTCCGCGGCGAAAGCCATCTCGCCGCGGCGTATCTCGCCGATCGTCGCGATATCCAGCAAAGCGCGATCAGTCACATTCGTCCAGTCGACGAGCCATGTCTCGACCGAGGCGCCGTCATAGAGGCCGTTCAGCAGATCCGCCTCGGTGAGGCTCTCGTCGCTCAAGGCGCCGGTCGCTTCGCCCGTTCCCGGCGCAAAGCCGACGCTCGATTCGAGCTGCGACGCTGAGAGACCGGTGTTTGCGCGAAAGGTCACGCCATTAAACGTCAGATCGCGATCATGGTCAGTAAAGCCCATCGCTGTCGCATCGTTGCGCGCAACGCGCCAACAATGGCAGAAGGTGGTGGCGCGCTGATCGAGCTTCGCCTGCATCGAAGGAGAGAGCGAGAGCATCATTGTCTTCCAATTTTCGACGTCATTGCGAACCGCGAAGTGTTGCGGCAATTCAGCATGGCGATGCTGAATGGCTTCGCTTCGCGCTTATTCGACGGCTAAGGAACGATTTCGACGATCGGAATATTTGGAATCGCGCCGGCCTCGAAGGCGTGCATGTCGATTTCGAGAAAATCCGTATCGAAGCGAACAGGCACGTCGAAGAGAAAGCCAGCCGTGACGACCGCTCCCGCCGAGGGAATGGCGCCCGGCGCGAAGGTCACGATTCCTGTGGTGACGTCGACGCTCACATCCGGCGTGAACGTCTCGACGCCATCGGCCGCGACCCGCACTGTTCCAGCGACGGGCTTTACGATGTCGCGCGCATAAGCGGAAAAGGCGCCTCCGTAAGTCTTTACAAGCTGAAACGCGGCGCGCACGCCATCTCCCATTCCTATTGTTTGATCCGTTGGGCTCGCAGTCGCGCCCGGCGCGCAGGAGGCGCAATCGGCCCGATCTCGCCAGCGAAAGCCATAAAGCCGGCCGCGCCGCTCCTCGAAGAACTCGATGATCTGCGAAAGCTGCGTGAGACTCTTGACGCCGTAGCCAGCTTCATAGCGGCGCCGCGAATGCGCCCAGCGGGCGTTGCGCGCCTCGCGATTGGAGCCGAGCGTCACGATCTCGGTGCGCCGCTCCGGTCCGCCGCGCCCGCCCAGCGAGACATCAAGCGGAAAGCGGATCTCGTGAAAGTCGCTCATGCCGGCTGCGCCCGCTTAGAGGTTGCGCTGGCCGCGCGCGACCGCCCGCGCCAAGGCGGCCGTGATTTGCGCCTCCGAACGGCGGAAGCTCTCGACATCCTGCGCAGCGATGTTGACCGTGACCGCAACCGGACGCGCGGCGGCGCCTTGCGCGACGACGCCGAGCCGGCCATCCGCGCCGCGCGCGAGCGGCAAGATCGCCTCGGCGCCGCGCTCGCCCATCAGCCCCATCGCGCCGCCGCTCGCAAAATAGGTTGGACTTGCGACGACCCCGCCCTGCGCGAAAGGCGCAATGGTCCCGGCGCCGCCGAAGGTGCCGGAAAACATGCCGCTCAATCCGCTCACCAGTCCTTCGGCGAGCGCCTTGGTTCCCGCTCGCAAGGCCATGCGCGTCAGCGACTGTGCGATCGTCGAAAGCACGTCGTTGAAGCTGCGGCCGCTCGCCGCCGCCGAGCCAAAACCCAGGTGAAGCGTCTTCGTGACATTTCCTGCCGAGACGTTGATCTGATCGAGCAGAAGTTTCGTCGCTTGCAGGTTAGCTGTCGAGACGCGCTCATTCGCGCCCGGCGCGTTGAACGGGTCCGGGAAGGGGTCGAAATTTGTCGTCATGTCGATCCTTGAGAATCGGGAAATTGGCGCATCATGTCTTCAAGCGCCGCGCGCGTCGGCGCGCCCGGCGCTGAGCCGTAAACGCCCTCCGCCGCGCAAAAAAGTTCTCGCGGCGTCATCGACCAGAAATCGCGCGACGGGAGCCGCAGGACGCCGAGCCCGAAGGCCATGGCGCGCGCGAACGGAAAGGGCGCGCGATGGGAGGCGTGGCGCGCCGCTTCTTCCGTTTGCCTCAGGCGTCCTGCGGCGTCGGAGGGTTTGCGTCGGCGCTCCGCTCCGGCGCATCGCCGAAGGTCGCGGCGAGGAGATCGGCCGCGATACGCACATAGCCTGCAAGACCCTCCGAAACTTTCATTCTCGCGACGTCTTCGTCGGCTATGTCGTTGCCCGCTCCGCGCAGCCCGCAGCCGATGATGCGCAGTATGTCGCGTGCGGAAAGTCGTCGTTCCTCAAAGCGGCTCGCGAGCGCGACAAGGTCGCTGGCGCCAAAGCCGCTTTCGAGTTCGGCGAGCGCGCCGAGCGTCAGGCAGAGCGTGTAGCTCTTGCCGTCGATCGTTGCGGCGATTTCCCCGCGCTTCTCATTCGCCATTGCGTCCTCACAGCGTGGCGAAGGCGAGCGCGCCTGCCGATTCAAGGGAAATATCGAAGGTCACCTCGGCGGAATATTCGCCGCGGTAATCGAGATTGGCGATCTGGAACAGGCCCGAGAGCACGCCGAAGTCGGGAATGACAATCTGCCATTCGCGCAGCAGCCCGTCGAAGAAGGTCTGGCGCAGCAGCGCATCCGACGACTGGTCTTTGAACACGCCTGTTCCGGAAACGCTCGCGCGCCTCAGTCCTCCGCCGTCCAGCAATTCGCGCCAGCGGCCGCTCGACTCGGCGTCGGTCACATCGACCGTGTCGGCATTCAGCGCGAGGCGTCGCGTGCGCAAGCCAGCCACCGTGACGAAGCTCGCGCCGTCATGAATTTTCAAGAGCAGATCCTTGCCTTTCTGGGCGGCCATCATTGAGCTCCGTTAAAGATATTCGGTCGTGGCGCGAAAGCGCAGATTGACCCGCGCGAAGCGGCCGTTCTGATCGCGACGCGTTTCCAAGGAGAGGAAGCGCAAGTCGATCAACCGGTGGTCCTGCAGATTAAGCGGCGCCTCATCGAGAAGATCGGCGATGCGCTGCGCCAGTTCCAGCGCCTCGCTGAGCCCGCGCATCGTCGACGTGACGCTGAGGATAAAGAGCTGCTCCGCGCCTGGCGAGAGATCGGCGGACCAGTCGCGCAGCTGCGCTTCGCCAAAAAGCGCATAGGGCGGTTCGGCTCCTCGTGGCGCTTCGTCGTAAAGCTTTTGGCCGAGCGCGGCGGCGAAGCCTGCATCCGTGAGCAGATAGGCGCGGATCGCCTTGCGCAGCGCGACGACGGGTGAAACGCTCATGGCGAGTCCTTTAAGTGATCTCTTCGCACGCGCAGATCAAAAATCGCCGACGCTCATCGGGATC
Organism: Methylocystis sp.; assembly: GCF_051062815.1. Classification (GTDB taxonomy): domain Bacteria; phylum Pseudomonadota; class Alphaproteobacteria; order Rhizobiales; family Beijerinckiaceae; genus Methylocystis. Next base: position 30,277 of record NZ_JBPFDU010000031.1, read on the forward strand.
GAGAACCGATTGGATGCGAAGCTTGCGGCCGCGATAGACAAAGCGCATGTCCTTTGAGACATCGCCACGCCAGCGGATCGTTGCGACGAGAGTTGTCGCCTGCTCGGCGCGTTGCTCGACGAAGGCCTCGCGAACGCCGGAAGGCGCGATGCGCGCCCAAAGAGTCGCGACGGGCGTAAAGCTGCGCGAAAAGCCGCCAGCGCCATCGGGCGCGTCGATGGGCGCCTCGAGCGTCACGCGATGGCGCAGCGCGCCGATGGGGAGGCCGCTCACAGCAGCCGCTCCCGCCGAAACGGCGCCGCGAGTTGCGCGACCGCTTTGGGCAAGGCGTCGTCGCCGCTATCGCCGCGATGTTCGCGCCAATGCGCGACGAGCGTCAAAATCGCTTGGCGCAGCGGCTGCGGCGCGTCGCTCGCGAGGGCGCCATAGCCGACGTCAAAGTCGATCTCGATCCCGTCGCTCGCGCGTCCGGGCGCCGCGGGCGCCGATGTAAAGTTGATGCGGCCGCCCTCATTCGCTGATGGCGCGCGATAGGTTGCGGCATTGAGCGTCTGCGGCGCGTCGCTTGCGTCGAACACGCGGATCGCCGTCACCGACTGAAATGGCGCGAAGGGAATGCGGAGCGTCGCGCTCGAGCCAACCGAGGTCGGCCAGCAGTCGAACACGAGACGCCAGCTTTGCGTCACGAAGAAGCGCCTTGTATGGGCCTCGAGCGTCATGCGCGCGGCGACGATCAGCGCCTGGATCAATTCATCTTCTTCGAGGCCGTCTTCGCGCAGCCATGATTTTGCGTCGGCGAGCGAGACAGGCTCGATCGCCGGCGCGCCGATGAGCATCGGTCGCATCGCGCTTCCTAGGTTGTGGTGAGCGGAAGGCCGCAACGTTTCTGGTCGCGGCCTCAACGGGGCGGGCTGATTAGGATGCGGCGAATTTCAACAGCTTGATCGCCTCGAAATTCTGCACGCCGCCGCCGACCCGCTTCGTCGTATAGAAAAGCACATAGGGCTTGGCGGAGTAGGGATCACGCAGCACGCGAATGCCGACACGGTCCACCACCACATAGCCGCGCTCAAAATCGCCGAAGGCGATGGAGAGAGAATTCGCGGCGGGGTCCGGCATGTCTTCCGCTTCAACGACGGGGAAGTTCATCAGCGAGGCGCCGGCGTCGGCGGTTGCGGGCGGCGCCCAGATGTAATCGCCGGTCGTCGTCTTGAACTGGCGCACGAGCGACTGCGCGCGCCGCCCCATCACGAATTTGCCGTTCTGGCGAAAGCCGGCGCGCAGCGCATAGACGAGATTGACTAAGGCGTCGGAAGGATCGCTCGCCGCGAAAGCGCCGGCGGCGCCCGTCGCCACATAGCCGATGTTGCCCCAGGTCCAGCTCGCATCGGCGACGCTCGTATATGAAAGAAAGCCTTTCGGCTTATTGACGCCGTCGCCGCTGACGAAGGCCGCGCCTTCCTGTTCGGCGAAGGCGGTTTGCACCTCCTCGGCGATCCATTGTTCGATGTCGACGACGGAATCGTCGAGCAGCGCCTGCGTCGCCGCCGGCATGGCGTAAAGCTCCATCGCCGGGAAGGTCATATCGGCAAGCTGCTGATTGTTGGTCTGCGGGCGCGGATCAGCTTCGGCGACCCAGCCGGCCGCGGGTCCTGTCGTTGAAAAGGCGCGGCGCAGCGACGCGCCGGAGATTTCGCGCACGCTGGAGATGGCGCGGATCGGCGAGAACTTCGCGAGTCTTCGCAGAACTTCCCGCTCGGTAGGAAGCGGCACGAGATAGCCGCCGTCAGGGCCCGACCCGCGCGACAGCGCCTTGGCTTCGAGGGCCTTGAGGCCGCTCGCTTCGCCGGAGCGCATGTAGTGATTGAACGCGCTTTTATGTTCGCGACCGCTGTGGTCGTCGATGAGCTTGCCGCCAATACGCGGTCGCGACATTTCGAGCGCCAGGCGATCGAGCCGGCTCTTGGTGTCGTCGAGCGCGTGGTCGATGCGCGCGAGCTTCTCTTCGGTCACGACGTCGGCGCCGAGGCGGTTCTCGAGCTGCGTAAGGCGCTCGTCATTCGTCTCCTTGAAGGCGCTGAAGGCGCGATTGAGATCGGCGAGAATATCGTCACCGGCGGATTTCGTTTCAACTGCTGACATGTATAGAGCCTCATGTTTGGCGCCGGCGCGTGGAAAAACGCCCCGGCGGCTGGAGCCGCCGGGATGAAGTCCGCGCGCTTGGGAAAGCCGTCTCGAGAGTTCATTTGCGCCCGACGGCAAGGCGGGAATCGATGCGATTGTTCTCTTCTGCGTCGGTCAGCCGCGTGCGGAGGCGCGCCGCAGCGCCTCCGCGAATTCAAGCGCGGCCCGCTGCGCCTTCAGGCGCGCGAGCTTCGCGCCGAGCGCCTCCATGCGTGACGCGCCACTGCGACTTTGCTTCACCACCCCGATGCGCGCCTGCGGGAGCATCGGAAAGGTGACGATGGAAATCTCCCAAAGGTCGATCTCATGCAGAAGGCGCACGCCGCTGGATTTTTCGGTCGTGGCGCGCCGCGTGCGAAAGCCGATGGAGAGGCCGTCGATCGCACCTTTGCGCATCAGCGACAGCGCCTCGCGCGCCCGCGCCACCGAAAGATCGAGGCGGCCCTCGACTTTGAGGCCGCGCGTATCTTCAACGACCGAGGACCACATCCCGATCGGCTCGGCCGCCTGATGCTGCCACAGCATTTTCACGCCCCCCGCGCCGCGCTTGATCAGCGAACGCGCGAAGGCGCCGGTCATCACCATGTCGCCGCCTGAATCAACCACGCCGAAGAGACTGGCGTAACCCGAGAAAGCGCCGGCTTCGTTGGCCTGCAGCAACGGCTGCTCGGCGCGCTTGATTTCCGGCGCGCCCGCGCTCGACGGCATGTTTTGCAACGCCGTCATCAGCTCTTCTCCGCCTGGGCGCTCGCTGGCGTATGGCTCGCCGCGCGCGCTTCAGTGCGCAGTTGCGCCAGGAGTTCGACGAAGGCCTTGAAGACGACGGAAGGATCTTCGCGCAAGCGCGCACGACGGGCGCGCGGACGCTTGACGAAATGCGCAAGCCAATTTTCTTTATTCATGAATCGCTCCTGCAACGTCGGTTGAAACGCGCGAGTTCGCGCACGAAAGCGTCGAGGCGGCGCGTCGCCTCGCCGAGTTCCCGCAAGGCGAGATAGGCTTGCGCGGTGGCGGCGCAGGCCCAAAGGAACAGCGCGAGATGCGCGAGGTCGCCGCGCTCCAAGACGGCGTTCAGAATGTCGGACATGGCTGCATTCAATTTCTAAGGCGGCAGGGCGACGCGCTTATGGTGTCACTCCCGACGCACGCTGTGCGGGCGATCGGGAATCCAGGACTGCAATCGAGTCTCGATGTTTGCTTATGGATTCCCGATCGCTGCGCTATTGCGAAGCGTCGGGAGCGACATAACGCTAGGCGCCGTTCTTTAGAATGCGTGATCCCGCGAAAGCTCTTCTGCACGCGCGCGACGAGCGGCAGAACGGTCTGGCGCCAGAAGGCGCGATTGGCCTCGGCGTAATTGCTGAACGTATTGTCGCCAGGAAGACCCAGCAGCAGCGGCGGCACGCCGAAGGCGAGGGCGCCGCCGCTGGCAATCACCTATTTAGAGAGGCGGGACCACGTCGTAGTTGTTGTCGCGGACAAGGATAGTGTCCTTTCCGAACGCCTCATAAAAGATCGCTGGGATGAGTTCGAGCAGTTCCGAGCGTTCCTTGTTCCACTGGATCAGGAACGTGCATTTGGGAACGAAACCATATTCGGCGTCGTCTTCGATATTAGGAGGCCTCGCTTCTCCAACTTCCGAAAGCCAGAAGTAGCGGAGAATGTCTCGATATTTTTCACGAGCTTGGGAGATTCGTTCCTTGGTCTGGTCGAGCGGTAACGCGCTATCGAAGAAAAAGCAGGTGGACATTACCGGCCTCCAAAGAGGTAGTGGAGTTTGCCATTCTGGTCGATGACCCAAAGGCGCTTGAGACCAGGAATGGGAAAGGCTCGAAACTGCACGATGATCTCTTCCAAAGTCGCCTGCGAGTCGCTCAGGTTGATTATGACATTCTTGGACTGCCCTCCAGCCACTTTCCGCTCAGCGTAACTCCATACGTTCCGTGCCCGACCCGTTCTCGGCGCGAAAGCGTCGAACATTTCGTCATCAATCCGATAGTCGGGTTGCTTGACGCCTTCAGCGTTCGAGCGTTGATGCAGTCTTTCAACATTGTGGCCGTTGAGCCAGGCGATTTCCGCCGTCTCGTCTTCCCTATTCCTGCCGCGCCGCGTCTCGGCGTTGTCATTCTCGCGTATGGGCGCTCTTGGCCCCGTGAGATTGCCTGTTGGCGCGTGATCGCCCTCCCGCGCGATCTCCCCATATCTTTCGCGAAGATGTTCAGCGTAGCGCGCGTTCGCTTGTCGCGTCAGGTTCTCGTTTCGCTCAATGCGACTTTCTATATTTGTCGGGTCCGAGAGAGTCGGCTCGGGTTTCCACCCTGGATCGATTTCGCGCACGCGCGTCTCGGCTTCCCTCGCCAGGCGCGCCGTATCTTCCAGTCGATCGAGTTGCGAGGGAGTGGCTTCGCCGGGTCCGCTGAATCGTCCGCCTCTGCCGCGGCCGCGCGCCTGGGCCAATGTGATGGACCCGTCGACGTCGCTCGCCACTTTCGGATCTGTGTTCTGCGCAGTCTGGACTCGGTCCTCCACATCTCGCCGCCGCGCGCGATCATCTCGCGCGCCGCTAAACCCGCCTCCCGAACCTCCGCCCCCGCCGTCCGTCCATCGCCCGCCGCCGGAACTTCCCGCCGGGACGCGCGGCTGATCCGGGCTATAGCGGCGCTCCAGACCGACATCGCGTTTGGCGAAGAGCGCCTCTTTCGGCGCCGGGCCGCAGCCCACCGCCTCGCGCTGTTCGTCAAGCGTGAGAAAGGCGGCCTTGCCGACGCGCTCCCATTCGCTTGCTCGTTCGCTTGCTAGCGCCTCGAGACGGTCGGCGTTATAGTCGAGCTGGAAAGCTCCGAAGCCCGGCCGCAGCCAGGCCTGAAAGCTCTTCTGCACGCGCACGACGAGCGGCAGCACGGTCTGGCGCCAGAAGGCGCGATTGGCCTCGGCGTAATTGCTGAACGTATTGTCGCCGGGAAGACCCAGCAGCAGCGGCGGCACGCCGAAGGCGAGCGCGATCTCGCGC
>NZ_JBPFDU010000032.1:0-35593 GCF_051062815.1 Methylocystis sp.
TCACAAGATAACCGATCTCGCCGCCTTGCTACCGTGGCGCTGGGCCGCCGACCTACAAGCCAAAAAGCTCGCCGCCTGATCTACGCGCAGCCGTCCTTGGCTGAAAATGATCAGCCCACGTGCCTCACCGGATGCTTACTCAGCAACAGGCGCGACAGCAGACGCTTCATAACGTGTTCCTTTGCAGCATCGACAATCCCAGCGATGGCGCCGCCGGCTCGGTCTGCTACCAAGTCTCGCAGGTTAATATACGCCCGGAATGAGCCGCGCCGTTCGGGCGCGATAGGCCTCATAGGCCGCGCCGAACTCCGAGCTCAACAAGCGTTCCTCGGCGTTCATCCGCACGACGAGCGGCGGAATATTCGCCAACGCCATAAGGACGCCCACCGCCGTGTTGAAGCCCAGTCCCCAGCCGAGCGCCGAGATCAGCAAGCCGAGATAGCTCGGATGTCTGATGCGGCTGTAGAGTCCCGTGGTGACGAGTTCGTGTCCCGGCTGAATGGCGACAAGGCCGCTGAAGCGGCGCCCGAGCACGGCGACCGGCCACAGCCGCAACGCCCCGCCCGCCGCGAGGAGCGCGACGCCGAGCCAGCGCACGGCGTCGCCGTCCAATCTCCACAGTCCCTGCCGATCGGCCCAGGCGGGCAGATAGGCGCCGAGAAGTCCGATGACGAAAAAAGCCGGGATGACCCATCGATTGCCGCGGTCCTCGCGCAGGCCGGAGCTGAGATTGCCACCGACGAAGAGCGACGCGACTCCAAGCGCGATTGTGACGACGACGAGCGCCGTCCGCGCCGGATTGGCGAAGTAGGCGTCAACCCCGCCGGCGCCAAGGATCGCCAACGCCAGATAAAGGCCGATGGACAGCGCCACGGCCAGGGCGCGGATCAGCAGCGGATGCATGGAAATCATAGGTCCAACCTGTCGGTCCGCCCCGGAGCGATGCACGGGACCAACGAAACGATGCACCTTACTTGCGATGCTTCGAAGCCTGGCTGCGAGTCGCGAACCAGACTGACTTCACCTGGCCAGGACATTTTCCACATGTCACGCGACCTTTCGGGCTGACGTAAGCGCACAGCCCGCGCGCCAGGCACTCGTCCGTCGTGACGGGACGTGCGCTGGCCGCGGAGGTGATAATGCCGCCACCAATGCACGCGACGATCGCGAGGATTAGGAGATTACGCATAACGGACTCCTTTAAATTGAGAGAACTTAGAATGCCTCGTTAATTAGCGTTCCCGGCAAATTGGGAAAGCGATCATATTCGCGCGAGGAAATTGGACGATTTATTGGTCCATATGAGGCGTCGATGAAGATATCCGTGACCGAAGCCAAGGGGCAGCTTACCGAGCTTGTCCGGCGCGCCGAAGCCGGTGAGGAGATTATCCTCACGCGGCATGGCCAGCCTCAGGTTTTGCGGACAATTACCGGCGTGATCCCCGTCCAGCTATCCGAGACATTCAGAAACTATCACCCACAATTCCTTCCGCGGGGCAGGCCCTTTTTTATCCTGGGCTATCCCTACGTATCCGCACACTCCCCGGTCACTCCCACTCAATCGTGCCGGGCGGCTTTCTCGTGATGTCGTAGGTCACGCGGGTGATGCCGCGCATCACGTCGCCCACTCTTTTCGCAGGATAGCGTACTGCATCGTGTTCTCGAATATCGGGACGCCTTCGTCATCCGTCACGAAGGATACGAACTCTCTGAACAGTCCCTCCCGCCTCATCGCCAATTTCTCACACATGCGCTGCGAGGCGATGTTGTCTTCCTCGACATAAGCGTAGAGGCGCCGGGCTCGCTTCACCGAGAACAGATGTTCGAAGAGAGCCCGTGCGGCCTCGGAGGCGAACCCGGCGCCGCCAAAATCCGCGTTGAAATTCCACCCGACCGAATATGTGTCGGGAGGCTCATGTACGCAGAAAAGGTCACCGATCAGCCTGCCGGAGCTTCGCAAACACACGGCAATATGCGCGTCGTCCCTGCTGCGCTTCGCAACTTCCGCTTCCGCAGCACCGAGATCTTCCAGTTTGAGAGACAAGAAGCAACTCGACCTGGGTTGGTGCAGATACGCAAACAGATCGGCCGCATCACCCTGCCTGAAATTTCTCAAGATCAGTCGATCGGTTTCGACAACGTCCATTCGAATTCCCGTCGGGCCTCATATGTCGATGTGTCGTTTCACTCCCACTCGATGGTCAACTGGCTCGATATCTCATTGTAATTATTTGGCTTTCCGCCTTCTCTCGACAGCCATACCAACCACGATACCGCCAAGCCAAAGGGGGCGGGATTCGCGGATTCTATATAGTGGTCCTTCCGGCCATAGGCGTGCGCGCATCATAAAAACGAGTTTCATTCATTGTTGAAGGAGATACAGCGGAAGATCTATCAAAATTGGGCTCAAACTAACAATCAATAGCTGACGGTTGCGATGCAGAACACCGCGAAGGCGTTCGTCAGTTGCCGAAGCAGATTTGGCCGCCGACCTTTGAGGCCGCCCCTGGGGGCTGGCCCCTGATCGCTTCGAAAAGCGGAAGGTTTTTGCAACCTTTAAATTATTGCGCGTCTGGTCGGGAGGCGCAGTGCGCGGGCGCACAGGATGATCGATTTCCGCGCCGCTTCCAGATGTGTCAACGCCGCTTCGGCGCATTCGATCGCGGCCGTGGCGTGCTTCTTCTTACTTTCCGCCATCATCATGACTCATCGAGCGTGAGAGCATTGAGTCTGGCGATTCGAATTTAGGAGGGCGACAATGAACGCCTATCGGCCGAGCGAACCTCGCTATACCATTGTGATCTCAAAAAACGGCAAAGAGCTCGGCACGCTGCGAGATCGGGAAACGATCCAGGCGCGCAGCTCTTTCGGCGGAGCCGTCGCGCGATACAAGAATTCAGGCGACAACCATCGGATCGAATTTTACGATGGACCTGACTTGATCGAGGCCTGGTCTAGCGAGGAAGGCTATACAGCGGCTTCCGCCTAACGCCCGAAGAACTTCGCCGCTCTCGCGGATGCGCAGCGGCAAAGTGTAGGGCCGCGGGCGTTTTCACGCGAACTCAATAGTAATACGGCGGAGGCGCAGTCAGCGCGCCAGCCGCGGCGCCGCCCGCAGCGCCGATCGCGGCGCCGGCGAGAGTTCCACCGGCTCTGCCGCCAGACGCCAGAGCGCCTATGCCAGCGCCGCCAAGCCCGCCAATAGCAGCGCCGCCGAGCGCGCGATCCTGGGGCGTGTAACAACCGGCAAGTGAAAGTGTGGTCACTGCGACAAGCGCACCACATGCAAACGATTTCATTAGTGTCCCGCTCCGTTGCAGATCAAAGGCAGCAGAGTTGATCAATAGGACTAAAGGTTGATCGCGTCACAGCATGGCGGACGACCCGCGAGGACTGCCGAGCCAAACCTGTTTCACAGAACGCTACGGCCTTCGTCGTTTGGGACAAAGGCCGCAGCGACATTGCAAATCCTCAACAGACCCAGACCCACTGTCCATACCAACGCCAGCAGCCCCCATAGCCGCCGCCGTAACCGCCATAGCCGCCGTAGCCTCCATAGCCGCCCCATCCTCGACGGCCCCAACCGCCGCCACGGCCCCAGCCGCCGCCTCCCCATCCTCCGCCGTGACCCCAACCGCCGCCGCCCCAACCGCCGTGGTGACCGCCGCCTCCCCAGCCGCCGCCATGACCATCCCAGGCCGCAGCGACAGTCGGAAGCGTCAAAGCCGCGGCCAAAGTCGTAACTAGAGACAGTTTGCGCAACATGCTGATCTCCTTCTGCCCCTCGCCATTCATTCCCATCGAGCCACTGAATGTTCGCTGAATGAGGAGGCGCTTCGCCCGACTGCCAAAGAAGTGAAAGGCGACAGGCGCTGAGATTTTGTCGTCTGTGACGTGTCGAAACCGGAAGAAGTCGCGCGTGCGATCGCGCCAGCCTTTGATCATCGCCGACGGCTGGTCTGTTGAGCCGCGGCGAGACGATCCATTCCTGCAAGGCGTCCTCCGCCGCGGATGCAGGAACAAAGCGGGCAAGACATCGCTTCGACCGCCGTTTGCATGGCGCGCGACCGCGCGCCTTTTTTTGCGCGGAATCTGCTGTGTGCCCGCGCATACCGCCGCAGAGTGGATATGCGCCACTGTCGGCCATGTTGTCATGCGCTCCAAGGGAGCTTGACGGAATTAAGAAGGCAGGCGCTCGCCATGAAAAAGCAGACGGATCCTGATTTAGTTGGAAGCTGGACTTTCGAAGCAATTCGAACGTTTGCTGGCGCGGCCACGGGAAGAGAGATCGCGGCTATGCAGAACGGCCGCTCCGCAATTTGGGAGGCGCTGTCCAAAAGGATTGCCGACGCGGCTGACCGATCAGCCCGGCAAGCGGGCGAAGTTCCTCCCACGACAGATGCTGCGTGAAGCGTCCCCATAGTCAGGACGATAGCGCCAAGGGCCACACAAAGCCGAAAAAGTAACGCAAGCGCACGTCCGCACAGGGATGCTCGATTTGCTCGAGCAGCAGCGAGCGTGAAGCTGAAAAGCCCGCGGATGTAAACCGCTGGCGGTGATCGCGGCGGAGAAACCAGTCATGAATTTTTACGTTTTCCTGGCCCCAAGCCATCAGTCGGCGACGGTTCACAAAGGATCTTGTCCTCACTGCAATGAAGGCAGGGGCCAGCGAAGGCCGGGACTAAAAGCAAATCTCACTACGGAATGGCTTGGCCCACATCTAGATAGCAAAAAAGCGTTTGCAACCGCTCGCGGATCCGGCGTCAAGAATGTCACGGGATGCGGGCACTGCAAGCCTGAGAATCCAGTTTAGAAACTACTCGCGCCGGACTTCACTCTCCCGATCTCCAACATTTGGAAACAGCGAAACAAGACGGGAGGCTCAAGCCACTTTGGCAACAGCGAAATGAGCGATGAAGCTGAAGCCGCCATATTCCGGCCTCATCTTGCCAGCTTGGATACCGGCGACACCTGGCGAGGAGATCGATGCCTATCGTCGCGAGCGACGCATCCTTCCGACAAGGATTTGTATGAGATCGAATATCGTTGCTCCCTCGCGACGCCTTTTCCTTGGCGCGATCGCGCCAGTACTGGCGGCGGTCGCTCTAGGACCCGCCGTCGCCAGCATCGCCGTCGTCGGCGATAGTCTCGCGGCCGGCTGCCCATTCCGCACGCTGTCGTGTCGCCCCTTCGAGGTGATAAATTTCGCCAAGGGCGGCGCGCGGCTCGCCGATATCGCCGGGCAGTTGGAGCGTGCGCAACGAAATCGCTCGCGGCGCTTCATCATCGACGGAGGTCTGAACGATCTTCTCGGCGCCGCCGCGCCGATCCGGGACATCGAACGCGATTTCCGCGGCGTGCTGCAAGTCCTCGATCCGGGCGCTGCCGCGATCTTCACCTTGATGCCTTACATCGCCCAGAGAGAGGTAGCGCCGCTCATAGATGCAGCGAACGCAATGATGGCGGAGCTTTGCCGAGAGCGAGGCATCGAGGTGCTGGACCTCAATCCGCATGTCTCGCTCAATGGCGTGCGCCGCGCAGAGATGAGCGACGACGGGGTGCATTTCACGCCACGCGCCAATGCGGTGTGGATCGCGGCTCTTCGGGAGAAGTTGCGCGATCAACTATTCGTCGACAGTGGGAGATTAGCGAAAACCTTGCCGCGCCGAACTGACCGCGCTTGAGCGCGATGAGCATGTCGCCGAGTGGATTGGCTGGCCGATCTTCAATCGGCTCGAGTTGAGCCAAATGAAACGAAGCGATCTGGGCCATCGCACACGAAGGCGGAGTCCGTGCCGCTGCTCGCGATCTCGGCATAGATCGCGACGACGCCCGCCGCGCGACGGAGATCGCTAAGCGCTCTCCGACCCCGCCGGCCTCTATTTCCTGCATTCATTTCACGAGCCTCTCGGCGAGCGCATCGGCGACGGCGCCACGCGCCCGCGCAGCGCGTTATTGAGCATTCGGCTTCGCGGTCGCGTCCTTAACGCACTTCTTCGTGAAGCACGTTTTCGCGGCGCCCGCTAATTTCCTTTCGACCGCGGCGGCTTCGCAAGAGACCGCGGCGGCGAGCGCAGCGCCAGCAATCAAAACGCCGAAGGCGAAGATCGAAGCCGTGAAGATCCTTCGAAATATGTTGCTCTCCTCAAAAGTGCGCAATTTCGCTGTTAAAATAACCAAAGAAACGCGACGTAGAAGCCATCCCAAGGGCGTTGTTGACGATGAGCGTGTCGCCTTCCCACCAGAAAAAAGGCCGGGGCGCTGTCGATTTCGGTTTCAATTGGGATTGGCTTTCCGTTGCATCTGAGGTGTCGAATCGAGACGTGTCGCGATCCAGATGACGTGCCGCGCGCCACCACGTTGGCCGTTAGCGCGCACCTTGACTTCATCCACACGGAACCCGGCTTTGCGAAGGCGCGACGTGAAATTCGGATCCGGCCCCGATGACCAGACGGCCAACACCCCACCACGGCGCAACGCCTCGCGGGCCGCCCTCAACCCTTCAATATCGTAAAGTTTGTCATTGGCTTCGCGAGTCAGGCCCTCGGGGCCATTATCGACATCAAGAAGGATTGCGTCATAAGTCGAGCGGCCAGACCGGATCAGGCGCCCAACGTCACCTTCCTCGATGCTGACGCGCGGATCCGTCAGGCTGGCGCCGAAGACTTCCGCCATCGGACCGCGCGCCCAGGCCACGACCGCCGGAATGAGTTCGGCGACAACGATCCGCGCTTTCGCGCCGAGGACAGTGAGCGCGGCGCGCAGTGTGAAGCCCATCCCCAGCCCGCCGATCAGAACGCGCGGCTGTGGGCGCGCCTGAATTCTCTCGCAAGAGAGCGTGGCGAGCGCCTCCTCCGAGCCACTGAGGCGACTGTTCATCAGTTCGATATTGCCCAACGTGATCGAGAATTCTGCGCCGCGACGCTTGAGGCGGAGCTCGCCCTCGCCGCCGGGTATCGGCGCTGTGTCGAGCAGGGTCCAGGGAATCACTGATAACCCTTCGTTTGGTTGGGAAGCGCCTCATGTGACGACATGCGGTGACCTCAATGCGCTAAATTCTACAGTTCGCGCAGAGGCCGCAAAGCGCCAGGAAGCTGACCTTAGCCGCGCGCTAAATCCAAGGCGGCTTGTCTATCGCAGGCGCATGCAACGAAGAACCCGGACGCATGGTCCGGGCCCGTTGATGGTCTCCAGCTTTGGAGGTCTTTACGCCAGCCGCTCCACCAGCACCGCTTTGGCGCTCTGCCGGACCCGGAACTTCATGCCATGGCGCTGACCGAACATTTTGGCGGCGCTGCGGACGCGCTCCAGCGGCACATTGTAGTAGCGCCACGCGTCGCCCAGACTGAACTCGCCGAAACCATATTTGACACGCTTATCGGTGGTCTTATCGCTCATAGTGATTTGTGTGCCCTTCCCGTTTAAGATTGCGGAATTGATATGTGAGTTTTATTTAGTATACGCAAGGGTGGCTATAAGCAATAGTAACTTACAACGCCCGTCAGTTCTTGGAATTAGCTCATAGCGCACGAACGACGCGCCAAGGACGGTCCGCCTGCTGCTTTGCGCCAAAGCGGACGCTTCGGGGCCCCCGAATGGCGGCGCAAAGTTCTTGCAGCAGTGTTCAACACTCTAAGGTAACTTCGGCCGTTGCTCCGAAAAATCAGCGAGCAGAAAATTAAGGGAGGGTGACATGTATCCTAAGCCAGCCCAAATATGTGGCTTCGTTTTCATGTCAAGCGCAATATCCCTATCCGCGTGCGGCAGTGGCGAAAAAGATGAAGCCCTCGGACGTTTAATCACGGATTGCCAGATGTCGGCTCATTATGCGCTGGCGGATTCGACTCTAACGGACGAAAGAAAGCACGTTGGAATTGGAGAGTACGTTGAACGATGCTTGAAAGAAGGCGGGCTGCAACCAGAGGCGGATGAGTCTTGCGTTGAATCTCCTCAATCAGCTGAAGACGGCAAGAGTTTTGTCAAGCCTCTCAAAAAATGCTGGAAACACAGCAAATCCTCTAACTGAAGCGGTCTTGCTTCAAGTTGTCGTCGAGCGAGAGTGATTACGAATAGCTGGGATGGCGCGGCTAAGAATATCTCGGCTCGTGATCTCTCTGCCGCCGAGTTGAAACGACCCCACACGCCAACGTCCGTCTACGCGAGACGACGGAGGCAGAGCGTCAGTAGCCGAGGTGTGAGAAACTTGAGGCGCGAAATGGCGCCAAATCGTGATCAGATCAGCTTGCGCCACCCTCATTCTCTAGGGCGTCGACAACTTGCCAAGTCTGCGGACCAACGATGCCGTCCATGCTTAGGCGATAATCTTGCTGCAACTTCTTGACTGCGGCTTCAGTCTTGGCGCCGAAGCGCCCGTCGACTCCGCCTGTGTTGAAACCGCCTGCGCTCATCCGGCTCTGCAAACGACGGACAGGTAGGCCAATCGAGCCGACCTTCAGCACCGGATGGCTTTGATCAGCTTCGTCAATGTTGATCCACGTAATTCGGCCAACCACGCCATCAACCGCGATCTCCCGCGCCTGCTGAAACTTCTTAACTGCGCTCTCAGTTTTCGCCCCGAAGAGTCCATCAACGGAGCCGACATCGTATCCGAGAGCCTTAAGGGCCTCTTGCAGGTCCCGCACGGCGGGATCACTCGATCCTTTCTTCAATATCGGTTCCGCCATGGCGTGCCGTCCTGTCAAAAAACATGAGCCCGGTTGTCCTCCGGACCACCTTGAAGCCGACGCTAAAAAGAAAGCATGCTGCTCACCAGAGCCTGCCAAGTAATCGGACCGACAATTCCGTCCACTTTCACGGAAGCGATGTCGAGCGAAAGCGCTTGCTGAAAACCACGCACCGCCGTGTCTGTCACCGGTCCGAAAATTCCATCGACTTGCGGTCCGTTGCTGGGATCGCCAGACAGGTTGCGGAACTGAAATTCCTCCTGCACCCCCCTAACCGCGTCGCCTTGGCTTCCTTTTTTGACCTGCACGACAAGAGCCGTCCAAGTCAAAGGCCCGACAATCCCATCCGCCGTTAACCCCTGGCTTGCTTGAAAAGCTTTCACCGCGGCTTCGGTCTTCGGACCGAACACGCCGTCGACGACAGCGCTATGTCCGCGCGCCCGCAGCAGATATTGCAGCGTTTTGATGGGATGTTCGCTGGAGCCGATTTTGACCACTGGCCAAGGGCTGATGCTGCCAGACATTACGATGCCTCCCCGCAATACTAATGGGAATAAAAAATCTATGAGCCTCGGCTGAAAGATGACGACGGCGGTCAATACGGGCCGCGCCACCAGTTCGGCAGGCATGAGCCACGATTAAAGGATAAGACCAGAGAGGCTCTCGAGCGTTGCTCCGGCGGCGCCCGCGGGAGCCATCCATGTCCGTTCATCCATCACGCCGGTGACTGGGAGACCGGCGTTAGTCTGGTATTGACGGACGACGTTCTCGGTCGTGGGGCCGAAAATGCCGTCGATCGCGCCGGTGTAACCAAAGCCCGTCTTAAGCACGCGTTGCAGCATGGCCACCACCGGCCCTAGGGACCCGGCCTGAAGCGTCGGTGACGCCTCGCGATACGGATGCACGTGGCTCCATGTGATCGGCCCGACGACGCCGTCTGCCGCCAGCCCGTTCGATTGCTGGAAATCCCTCACGGCCTGTTCCGTGCGCGGTCCGAAGACCCCGTCGACCTCGTCTGGTCCCAAGACCTTGTTGCGCGCGAAGACTCGTTGAAGTCGCTTCACGTCATCTCCGGTATCGCCTAACTTGATCGTCGCCGGCATGTCGAGTTTCCCCTCGTTCATCGGTCGCTCACGTTTAGAAGTCCTGCTCGATGAGCTTCCTCCAAGTCAGCTGGCCCACGATTGCGTCCGTGGCGAGATGGGCCGCCGTTTGGAAGGCGAGCAGCGCCTGCTTGGTATTCGCGCCGGCTGTCCCGTCCAGAATCAGGGGCGGAATTGGACTGCCATCCTCGCCGACATCGCCAGCGGTGAGGAAGAGATTAAGTAACGCCTGCAGCGTCTTGATGTCGTCGCCCGCGACTGGCCGCCGTTCGGCCTTCCGGAGGTCGATCGTTTTCATACTTACTGCGACCTGCGTCACGATCCCTCGTCCTCTCATTTGCACGCCGCTCGTGAGCCGCTGACACATCTTAGTTCGCTCGGCGCGGTTGTGATCATGCAAATTGGTGAGGATGCGCGGAAATCGGCTGACATCGCTTCAGTTGCGACACGAACATTTCTGCCGTGCTCGCGAACCTAAATCTCAAGGGAACGATTTAGATTGCGCAGCTCAACGCGGTTTAGCCGCTTCCTCATTGCATGCACCACCATGGCGCCAATGACTGTGGTGATTGATCGAAGCCTAAAAAGGTTTGGTGTCTGAGAGTCAGCTCAGCCCTAGAAACGAACCGTAGATGGACCGTCTATCCATCGCGCCAGAGCGCTATGAGCGTTCGGTTCATTTTTTCGACTTTGCCGTTCGTCCAGTGATTGGGCTTGGCAGGTGTTGCTCGAGGCCGCTTTGGCGGCAGCGAAGGAATAAAATGTGCGTCGCAAACTGACCGTTGGGCCGTTGCGGTCTTGGGCAGATATGCCCTCATAAATTTAGAAACGCTTGCTGCGTTCCTGGAGGCAACAAGCCCATCGAAATGGGGGCGCGATCAGCCTTCCTCGACTAAGCGTCGATCGCATTGCTCAACACCGCTCGCCTTCACAACACGTTACATATTTCCACTTGTCATTGCGCCGGGGTATCGGACGAAATTCGCTTTTGCAATGGGAAACATACCGTCAACGAGTACGTCAGTATTAGCTAGTTATGTCGTATTATGGCGTGCCGCCGGATATTCGCGGCAGGGCCTGAATCATTCCCACTCGATCGTTCAGGGTCATATCAGCCAGTTGAATTCTTTGATGAAAATATATTCCTGTTAAAATACTACCGGCCCGCGACCCGTCAGAAAATTACGCTACTGATATCGTTGAAGAATTTTCTACGATCCCCGCAAGCCATCTATCGACTACTATCATCTCACAGCGCGCCATTTCAGTTCTGACATCCAAGCCGCGAACGCGCAAAAGTACCGTCAGCACCCATCCTCAGCACATCGACGCCGAGCGCGCGCGCTCCGTCCGGTCCATTCCTCAGCCGTCATGGACTGCTTTGTCAGATGGTACGCCAGCACAAAACCCGGTTACCGATCGTGTTGCGCACAAGCAGAAGGTCGCCCGTCGTCGTCGCATCCCGAATGGCGTCCCCAATGGCGGCAATAGTCCGAGCCAGCACGCGTACCAGTTTGTCCGGCGGGATCGGCATCGGAGTGCACATTCAGGATATTCATCCGCATGAGCTCCAGTGAGCTGATCGCGCTTCGATGGAACCCATTCTGGCGGCTGGCGTTATCCTTTGCACTTTAGCTTCGGCTGTCTTTGGGTCGATTTCGTTTATACGGATGTTGACATGCTACGTTTTAAGTTTGCGAGTGCCGTTCACGCCATTTTCATCACGTCCGCATGCCTAAGCCTGATGGCCTGCTCAAATGAGACAGATCCACGGCAAGACCTTGATAACACGAGTGGTCCAGGTGTGTGCGCGGGCTTCGTCAACGCGGATATTGTCGCACTCGAGCAGGCCTACATCCTTAATCGTTATTCCGCTTATGTGCCGGCCGGCATGCTGTTCGCACTGCGCAGCGATGTCGTCGCGCTGGATGGCGGTTCCGAGTTGAAGCCCGGCAAGGTGAAACTGCGATCCGACAAGCGACCACGGCCGCTTGTTCTGCGCGTGAACAAGGGCGATTGCCTCGACGTCACCTTCACCAATCTTCTGTCACCCACTGCGGACGAAGAAGGCGGCACGCCGCCCGACCATGGCGGACGCCTGCCCGAGCATGTGAACGCGCTGCCCGGGAGCGGCAAGAACGAGCTGTCTTCGCCGCAGAAAGTCAGCGTCGACCGCCCGCGCACACGCGCCGCGTCCTTTCACATCACAGGCCTGTCAGTCGCGCCGATTTTGGCCGCCGCCTGCCCGAAAGACGCCGCTTGCGGGGGCGATGGCACGAATGTCGGTCTGCCAGGAAAACAGGGCATCGTGTTCAACCCGGCGACAAGCGATGCGGTGAAAGGCGGTTACGACATCGGCTCGTTGGCGAAGCCCGGCCAGACAGTCAAATCGCGATGGCTTGCGACAGACGAGGGTGCATTCTTCGCCTATTCGGCGGCAGCGCCGGTCGGCGGCGAAGGCGATGGCGGCCAGATCGGGCTGGGACTCTTCGGCGCCGTCAACGTCGAGCCGCAAGGGTCGCGCTGGTATCGCTCGCAGGTGAAGCACGACGAAATGCAGCTTGTTCGTGATGACGCCAGCGACGGACATCATCGTTACAGCCGTCTCGACTACGAGCGCAAGCGCATGCTGGGCGGAAAACCGCAGCCGATTCTCGCCATTCTCGACGCGGACAACAACATCATTCACAGCGATATCAACGCGATCGTCGTGCCCAGGGAAGGTTCGGACCTCGACTGCAAGACGAATACGCATGATCATGACTGCGACAGCCCGTTCCGCGAATTCACCGTGATTTTTCACGATGAAGTGCATGCCGAGCAGGCTTTTCCCGAACTCGCGGATGAGAACAACCCGCTGCACCAGGTCCGCGACGGGATGGGCATAAATTATGGCGTCTCGAGCATGGGCGTCGCGGCGATGGCCACCCCGGCGCTTCGTGGCAACAAGCCGCCCATCGGGCCTGTCGCCAAATGTCCCGAATGCCGCGCGGAAGAATTCTTCCTGACCTCGTGGGCGAATGGCGATCCGGCGCTTGTCCTCTCCTATGACGAGAGAACCGGTAAGCCGAATGGCGCGCGCTACCCGGACGACCCGTCCAACGTGCATCACTCCTATCTCGGCGACCCCGTAAAATTCCGAAATCTGCACGCGGGGCCGAAAGAGACGCACATCTTTCATCTGCACGCGCATCAATGGTTCCAGGATTCGACCAATCCCGGCTCCAGCTATCTCGACTCGCAGACGATTTCACCGGGTGCGACATTCAGTTACGGCATCGCCTTTGGCGGCTCGGGAAACAGGAATTACACGCCCGGCGACTCGATCTTCCATTGCCACCTGTATCCGCACTTTGCGCAGGGCATGTGGGAGCTGTGGCGGGTGCATGACGCGTTTCGGGACGGCAAGCCGGGTCTTTTCAAGCCCGACGATCCGGCCACGGATCCGTCCATGATGAATCTGCCGGACGGCGAAATCGCAACGGGCACGCAGACGCCAGCGCTTGTTCCGCTCCCGGGCTTCGCGCTGGCGCCGATGCCGTCCGCGGCGTTCCGCGGCTATCCTTTCTACATTGCGGGCGAAGCGGGGCACCGGCCGCCACAGCCGCCCCTCGACATTGACGTCGCGGACAAGGGCTGGAATGACGCCTGGGCGAAGGACTGGCGAAACGCGCCGGCGCCCAAACCGGAAACGATCGTCGATGGCGGTCTTCCGCGCCACATTGTCGTGGACGGAACGGTGAAGGCCAATCACGAGCATGCGCTGACCAAGGGCGGCGATGCGGCGCAGATCATCGCGCAGCGTGTGGCCAAGCAGGATTCGCAGGCGCTGGCGCTCGCCTTCGGCTGGGACACGCTCACTATCCGCAAACTTAATCAGACGGGCGAGCCGCAGGAACAGGCGGCGATGCGCTTCCATCAGGGGCGCCTCGACGAACTGCGCCCTGTCGACGCGCCATCGACCTATCCCGACCAGTGGCCGGGGACGCGCGCCTATCCGACGGATGTCGCCAGTCTGACGCCGACGCAAACGAAGGCGCGCCCGCCCCTGTTCTTTGTCAACTCGCGAGCGCCGAAGCCCGGCGCGCCCTTCGCCGATCCCTGCCCGACGGACGACACGCCCGAGCGCAATTATCGCGCCGCGTTCATCCAAACCGAGCTAACCTACAACAAGCATGGCTGGTTCGATCCGCAGGGACGTATCGTCATCCTCGAAAATGACATCAAGTATGTCATCGATCCAAACACGCGCACGCAATTGCCGGAGCCGCTTTTCTTCCGAGCCAATTCACGCGAATGCATCAACTTCAAATCATCCAACTTTGCTCCGAGCGCGCTCGCTGTCGACGATTTTCAGATCTACATGCCGACCGACACGATCGGCCAGCATATCCATCTCGTAAAGTTCGACGTCACCTCATCGGACGGGTCGGGCAACGGCTACAATTACGAAGACTCGACGTTCTCGCCCGACGAAGTCCGCGAGCGGATCTTCGCTGTCAATCGCACGACGACGAACCCGGCAGAGAAGCTGCATCCAAAGGTTCATCCGCTCTTCAACGATCCGAAGGATCCGAAAAATGGCGGCGTCTCCGTCATTGAGACCGGCGACATCGCCGCCGACAAGAAGAGCGCCAGCCTGCTTGTGAAAGGCCAATGTCCGCCGCAGGGATCGCTCAGCGACGAAGCCTATGAGCATCTGCTTGACAAGGAGCACCCCTATTGCGGCGCGCAGCGCACGACGCAGCGCTGGTGGGCCGATCCCCTCATCAATCGCCGGAACGCCAAGGATGACACGCTACGCACAGTGTTCACGCACGATCACATGGGCCCAAGTTCGCATCAGCAGCATGGGCTTTATGCCGGGCTCGTGATCGAGCCGTCCAACACGCTCTGGACTCGCCTTGATCTTGAGCCGAAGAAAGTCGGGGAGACGGTTTCGTCGGGCGGGCCGCTGAATTGTCACCTGCGCGGCGGCGATCCCAATCGGTCGCTCATTTGCGACAAGCTCATCGGCGGCTCCGATCCGCTTTCGTCGACCGTGGCGTCCATCCATGAGCCCCTGCGGATTCGCGCCGACGGGGGCCCGACCGCGACGATGGCGAATATTCTGACGCCGGCCTGCTTCTCCGACGCGGAAGCTTACAAAAGCCCGGCCTGCAAGGAAGCTCTCGACGCGCATGAAACGCGACGCGAATTTCTGCTGGCGATCGCGGATTTCGGCATCGCCTACAATATGGCGCTTGAACCGATCAATCCGGAGCCGCGCGGCGACAGCAGCGCCTTGCGCGACAACAGCGCTATTCGCTTCGGCAAGCGCCACGTCGCCGAGGCGCTGGCGCGGCCGCTTGGAATTTCATCGGAAGATCCCGGCAGCCAGTATTTCAACTATCGGCACGAGCCGCTCGCCTTGCGTCTTTCCAATCAGACGCTGAACAAGCATCTTGGCGGTTGGGACTATTCGCAGGCGACGAAACGCTCGGACCTCAAGACTTCATGCAAGCTCGACAGCGGGGACCAGGACTGTCTCGGCGATCCGGCGAATGGCATGAGCACCGCGGTGCATGCAAAGCGCGATGCACAGCTCGCGACAACGCCGAGCTCGATCGCCGTCTCGCCGACGACGCGCGACCTCATCAAGAAGACGCCGGTCGAGAGCAAACTCGCGCCCGTGCTTTCGTCCGTGGAGCGATGGCGGCGCGACTTCAACTGCATGCTCTATCCGACGACGCTCATGGGCAAGAAGGAGGGCTGCCCGGACCGGCTGAACCAGTCACGCCTCGAGCCGTGGCGGCGCTTCGGCGATCCCGCGACGCCCATTCTGCCGGTCTATGAACGTGATCCCGTACAGATCCGACTCATCCAGGGGGCGCAGGAGGCGCAGCATGTCTTCACCATGAACGGCCTGAAATGGCCGCGCCTTCCCGGCGGCGTGTCAAAAACACAGAGTGACGCCTCTGTCATGTTCGAAAACAACTCGGGCTTCGTCAACGCCCAGGCGCTCGGTATTTCCGAACATTTCGAATTTGACATCAACGTGAACCAGTTCGGCGGCGCGCATACGGACTATCTCTATTTCGGTTCATCTATTGATCAGTTGTGGGACGGCCTGTGGGGCGTCATGCGCAGCTTCACGAAGCGCAATGAAACGACGAACATTCTCAGAACCGCGAGCACTGCCCCTGTGACTTTCACGCCAGCCAGTTTCCTCGCGCCGCTGCGTCAGGACGAGGTCGCCGAACGGCACGGCGATATGCCTGATATTTGTCCCGCTTCGCCGAGCGGGCGGAATCGCTATTTCGACATCAGCGCGGTCCGGGCCTGCGATCTGTACAATGCCTGCGACGCAATGGATGCGACGGGCATCAATTACAGCACGCGCTTGGATCTGAAAGACACGCAGGGCATTGTCTATGTGCTGAACGCCGATGGCTATTGCGATGGCGCCGCAAATGAGAAATGCGACGAGCACGAAACCAATTGGTTTACGCAGGGCAACAGCGCTGTGATGAATCAAATGAGAGCAGAGTTTACGACAAGGCGCATCGAGCCGCTCGTGCTGCGCGCTGCGGCGGGTGAATGCCTGCATGTCAATCTGCGCAATCTTCTGCCCGCGAAAATGGAGGACGGCCCCGGTCCGGAAGGCGTCGTTCCGGATGAACGCGCGTATCACAACTTCCTTCCGATGATTACGGATGGGTTCAACATCAATCAGTTTCGCATGTCCGGTTCAGTCGGGCTGTCGGCGCCGCGCGTTGCGCAACATGTCGTCACTGCCGACGGGAGCAATGTCGGACTGAACGGCGCAGTCTCGTTCCAGTCGATCAACACCGAACTCGCGAAAGGCGACTGGCTGAACGCGAAACCTGATGCGCTTGCGCGCCAAGGCTCGTTGATCGCGCCCTGCGTCCCTGGCGTCCGCGAAGCGCGATGCAAGCGGTCGTTCATTTGGAGCGCCACCGACTTCAAGGTCCAAAGCGGAAAGTTGGTCGGCAAGCCGATCGAATTTGGCGCTTTGCCGCTGCGCAGCTTTGGCGATCCGATCAAGCATCCGGCGCACGGCCTTGTCGGCGCACTGGTCATCGGTCCCGAGGGGTCGGAAGTTTGCAAGGCGAGCGACAGTGCTGCGCCCGGCAAGCCGACATTCCCCGGCAGCGTGATCGCACGGATTTGCGCGCCTGGCCGGGAACCTTATCTTGATCAGGTTCTCGTGATGCAGGACGCTGTCAGCGCCACAAGCGGCGGACTTCCCGTGCCCAATCTCTCAGGCGCCGAAGAGCCCGACGACTATGGCGTCAAAGCCATCAACTACAAAACGGAGCCGCTTTGGGCGCGGCGCGGCGCCGACCCCAGCGTTGGTTTCCCCGAACGCAACACGGAGTTCGGTTACAGCAAGGCGCTGAGTTCGGGGCGCGTCGGCGAACGCGGCCCCTGTGTCGCAGGCGTAGCGCCGACGCCAGCGCTCGACAATCCTTGCGATCCAGAGACGCCGGTCATCGTGGCTGTTGCTGGCGACAAGCTCCGCCTCAACATCGTGCACCCCGGCGGACATACACGGCAACAGGGTCTCGAGTTCAGCGGTCACAGCTGGAATCCTTATCCTTGGTCGGACGACTCCCGCGTGTTCGATCCCGCCAAAGGATCCTCCATCCGGCAGGGCGTTTACAATGGCTTCGGCCCGATGATGGGCGTGACATTGCAGGTGGATGCAGGCGGCGCTGCGAAACAGCCGATGGATTACCTCTTCCGCAGCGAGGCAAGTTTCCTGTTCGACGGAGGACTTTGGGGAATACTGCGTGTGGAGCCCAAATCCGCCTCCGAACAATCACGCCGCAGCGAATAGGAGCGCGCAAAATGGCCGGTTTCATACATGTTGAACAGCCGCAAGCGTTTGGCGCACAGCCTAGCGTGATTGTCGATTGGTCTATCGGCGCTGATGGCGCGCCGGTCGGCGTTCAGCCGGTCGACCGACAGGACATCTATGCGGTGAATGGCGGTGGGCTGGTGATCAATCCAAACGGCCCCTCAGCAAAGAGACGCGCATGTAACCTCAACGACATTCGCCTGAATTTGCGCGACGGCGACGCGCTCATCGTCGCCAATGATCCGAGCACCGCTGCGACGCGGGACAATACGCCGATAACGCTGACCTTCGCCAATCCCGTGCGCGGCGTTGGCGCTTTCGTCGCAGTCGACGGATCGGATGTCCAGCCGGGCCTCGTGTTTCTTGCCGTGATGTGGCTGCGCCCGTTGGGCGGAAGCTGGACGCATGTCGTCGCGAGCGGCGTAACGGGAGCATTGCCGGTCGCGCAAGGTCAACAGGATACCGCCGCCTTTGTCGGCGCACTTGCATCGGGCAATGAGCGAATATCGGAAGTCCGCTTCGATGCAACCTTTATGGGCAATCGCCGGTTCAAATTTCTTGCGCTTTCCCCGCTCTACGGGGCGCTGTGACGATGCGTCGCAGATTCATGCGCTTCGCCGTGACGACTCTGACACGGATAAGCGTGGCCGGCGTCCTTCTCTTGGGCCCGGCGCTGGCGAATGAAGCGCAAACTGCGGACGCTGAAGATAATGGCGTCAAAATTCAGTGGCGCTACACGCCTGAAAGCCGCGCCGAACGCAGCGGACTCGGCAAGCTTGAAGTCGCGCTTTCGGACGCACGATCCGGCGCGCCTCTGAAATACAACTCCAGTCAGCTCGCGGGTTGGCTTCGGCGCTCGCGCGCCGCGCTGTCCGACGCCGAGACGCCCTGCTCTGACCAGATCGCCGCGTTGATCGGCCAGGGGATCGGGCAGCGAGCGGATATCGATCTCTCCGCCTATCGTCTCCTCACGCTCAATGAGGACGGCGTGGTGGCGTTCATCAATCCGTTCGTGAGTCTCAACAACGCGAAACTCGAATCAATCGTAAGCCTCGGCGCCAAACCGCTTGCCTGGGCCTATGCGGCGGAACGCATGGAGCTTTGGATATTGGCGGAGCCGTCGACGCTGTTCGGCGTCGATCTCCAAACACGCCAAATCAAACGCAAAATAGATCTGCCTGCAGAGGAGCGTGCGCGCAGCCTTGCCTTCGATCGATCGGGCTCGCGGCTATGGATCGTCCTGTTGGGGCGAAAGGAGCTGGCCCATCTCGATGTGACGCGATCCGACGCGACGCCAATCTTCGAACCGCTCGCCGCAGATGCCGCCATCATGCCGGCGGATCATGGCGCTGTTTCCGATGGCGCTATCAGCGATCAGGCGCTTGATGGCGTCTTCATGCTTCGTGAGGATGGCGGCTTCATCTGGCGCGCAAGCAATACGCGCTCGAAATCATGGCGCCTCGACAATAGGCCGACGGCCGCCGCCTACAGCGCACTCGCGCGCCGCATCATTGTCGCCAGCACCGACGGCGCACTCGCTTTTCTCGATCCTGAGACTGAGACGACGGACGTCGAAACGCGCGTGCAGCTCAGGCACACCGTGCGCAACCTGTCGATCTTCGATGGCGGCAGAATGGCGCTGGCGGTCGGCGACGGTGACGCCAGCGTCATCGACCTCGCTGCTGGACGCGTGACCCTACCACTTCGATTTTCGACAGCCGCGGATCAGCTTCTGCTTACGCGAACATTCGCTTATGCGATCGACGCTCATAATGCGCGCGCGACCCTGTGGTCGCTGAGCGATCTCAAGAGCGGATCCGCACAGCCGATCGAGACCAGTCTGGGCCGCTCCGGCGCGACCGACGCCGGCGTCGTGACGCCATTTAATCAGTTCGCCGCCGCTTCGCCGGATGGCGCAGGAATCATTTTCGCAAGCCGCACCGACGCGACGCTCTACCAATATGCGGAAGGCATGATGGCGCCGAGTGGCAGCTTTTCCAACTATTCGCGCAAGCCAGTCGCCATGATACTGCTCGATCTTTCGTTGCGCGAGAGGGAGCCCGGCAAGTACGCGACAACAGTTCGGCATATCCGCGGCGGCGCCTACGATCTGCTACTTACCGGTCGCGGTCCGCGTTTCTCGGTCTGCGCAAGACTGCAAATGCCACCCGTTAAGGACGATGTCGCTGCGGCGCCCGCATACAGCGTGACGCTCCTATCCGAGACAGCTGCGGATGAAGGCGCCGAGCGCGTCGTTCGCATCCGCCTTCAGCAGGCGGCCGGTGATCACGTCCATGACAACGTCAGCGGCCTTCGGGATCTGACGATGCTCGTTTTCGATCGCTACAGCGGCTGGCAGATTCGCGCGCCGATGCGTGAGATCAAAGCGGGCGAATATGAAGCGCGTGTATCTGCGCCTCATGCAGGCCGCTACGATTTACATGTATCAAGCGTCTCGCGGAATATTTCCTTCATTGAAGGGCGTCTCGGTCAGGTTTCGCTGGGGAGCGCGCCATGAGAACGTTGCCTTTCACTATGATCGCGCTGCTTGTGCTCTCGGGGCTCGCGGGCGCGAAAACGCGCTCCTGGATCTCGCCGGGTCCCGCGCTTCCACATATCGTTTTGACCGACCACGACGGAAACCCTGTTGCCCTCGACAGGCTTGTCGCCGGTCGCGTCGTGGCGGTGAATTTCTTTTTCACCCAATGTTCGAGCGTATGTCCGGTGCAGACAGCCATCTTGCGACAAACGAAGGAGCTGATCGAGAAAGAAGCCTCCGCAGATCGAAATCCGCTCTTCATATCGATCTCTGTCGATCCAGAATTCGATACGCCGACGCGCATCAGGCAATATGCCGAGCGCTTCGACCTTGCGCTCGGCGAGACGCATGACTGGGTCATGCTTACCGGCGCGCCCGAAGCGACCAGCGCGCTCATTGCAGCTTTTGACGAAACGGCGGGGCCGGCGCCCGGCGACCATAGCGGGTCGATCTGGATTGGCAGCCAGAGTACCGGGCGTTGGGTGCGCATTCCCACATCATCGGCAGAAGCGGCGTCGCCAGCAGCACTAGCGTCAATCTTGCGGGAGACCGCACGATGAAAAGGACGTTTGCGTTTTTCGCGCCAGCGCTGATCGCCTGTGCGGCGCTATCGCCGATCATGGCGAAAGCAGATGGCGCCGAAGGGCGGGCGCTCTACCACGGCCACGCAGGCTTTACACGCGGCGTGGAGGCGACCAATCTGCATCTGCCGTCGGAGTTTACCGCCTGCGCGAAGTGCCATGGCGCATTTGGCGAAGGCCGACGCGAAGGCGGCGTCACCGCCCCGGCGCTCACGTGGTCCGCGCTGACGACGCCGCGTGGGGAAGCGCCGGCCTTCCAGGCCGAGTCGCAGATCCTCGATGCGATCACGAAAGGCGTCGCGCGTGGCGGCGCTGCTCTTGGTCCAACCATGCCACGCTACACGCTGAGCGACGTGGAGATGTCAGCGCTTCTTGCCTATCTAAGGCATATAGGGCGCGCCGATGACTATCCGCCGGGCGTCGACCGCCAGACAATTCGACTGGCGACGATGCTGCCGCTTTCAGGCGCTGCGAGCGCCGCCGGTCAAGCAGTCCTTGACGGTATGCGCGGCGCCTTTGATGCCGCAAATTCGAATGGGGGACTTTACGGACGGAAGCTCGTTCTCGAAGCGATCGATGTTGAGCAGGACGCTCAAGCGCTTGCAAAAGACATCACTCTGCGCAGGCCTTTCGCGGTCGTCGGCGGGATGTGGCGGCTCGATGCGCCCATCTCCCTCGAACTCGCGAAGCAACGCATCGCGAAGATTGCAACGCTGACACCGCATAAGGACGCGTTATCGCTTGATGCGTGGGACATCGATCTTCTTCCGCCGCTGGACCAACAGCGCAACGCGATTGAAGCCGCGCTTAAGAATTGTGCGGCACCGGGTCCGAAATGGGCGATTATAAGCAATCTCGCCATTGCATCAACGCCGATAGCGGACCAACGCTGGTTCGCAAGTGCTGCCGAAGCTGCCGACGCGGCGAAGCAAATCTCGTCTCCCGGCTGTGTGGCCTATGGACTATCCGACTCTGCAGCGGTCAATGCAGCCATGCCTGTGACTTGGGAGAAGCGTCTCATTCTCCCGTTTCCCGGCGCAATCTTTCTTGTCAGCCGCGAGGAGTCATCGAATCCTTGGTATGCGCTCGGTCGCGCAGCAGCACGTCTCGTCGTCGAACTTTGCGCGCGCGCCGGTTCGCGGGTGAATGAGCGCTCGCTCCTCGTGGCGCTCGAGCAGAGTTCCCGCGTCGAGCTTGAGGCTGGCGCGCCCGCGTATTTTGACCGCGCGCGCCATTACGCATGGGACCCCGACATCATCACTATTTCTGCAGGCGCGCCGAAGATTGGGCACAAACAATTTTAAGGGAGAAAACTGTGATGACACGCACTTTATTCGGACACGCGCCTCGACACATTTTCGGTCTATTCGCCGTAACGTTCGGCGCGCAATCTGCAATGGCGCAAACAGCGGCGCCTTCTTTCGCTCTGACGGGCCATATCGAAAATTTCAGCCTGGATACGCCGGCCGACAAATTCAGCGCCGCGAAAATTACCGTGCGCGGGATCGACGTCGTGCTTCCGAAGCATTTGCTGATCACGATGCCGGGGCAATATCTCACCGCACAAGATCTCTTTCGTGGACCGACGATGCAGGCGCCGCCGCAGGGCGAAAATAGCGGCCTTGCGCTACTCGATGCGTCAGCGCCGCGAGTGCCCTTCGAGGCCGAACTCGTCGGCAATATTGTCAACGGCGTTTACGTTGCGGGTATCGCACATATTTCGCAGGGCGCGCTTCATTCCGGCGCTGGCTTCATCCAGAGCATCGATCACGAAAAAGGCGAACTCACAATCGGTGCGCAAGACGGCGCTCACGGCGCGCATGTGCGGCTCAACGATCCGGACGGGGTCTATGGAGCGACCAGCACGCCACCGCTCGATGCGCGTTTCCAGCTCGACAAGGAAAATTCGCCGGTGCACGCGCGAACGGGATTCCCGGTCTGCATTCCTCGATCAGCCACGGCAAACGATCCAAAATGCCCCCGCGGCAACCGTCCGGCCGATTCCAACATCCGCCGCTTCACCTGTGCGCGTCCCGGCGCACCTGCCGCGGCGGTCGACGCGCCGCGTCACGATTGCAATCCTGAGCTGCCAATTCCGTTGCGCGTAGGCGATTATGTGACCTATGCAGGCATGCTTCAGGAGCTTCCCGGCACAGGATTCATCATCGCCGCTCACGGCCTCGAAGCAGAACTCGGCGTTTACACCTCGCCCGGAACCGAGCCCGTATATGTTTTCGTCGAGGAAGCGATACAGGGTACGAAGGGCGAAGCTTTCCCGAATATTCCACAAGAGGAGACAACGCGCTTCCGTATCGTCGGCTTCACCACCGACCCCAGCCGCAATGTCGAAATTCTTATCGCCGACATTGGCCGTGAAGTTGGCGGCGTCAACGACATCGGCGTCTCCCTCACGGGGCCGGATGGACTTGCCCCCTCAAATCTCGCGCAACTGGGTCGTTTCAGGAACACTTGGCCGTCGAAAGACTCGGCGCGCGCCGTGCGGCGCGACGCGATCGCACAAGTGGTCGGCAGCCCGCATGCCAAACTTGCAAATGGCTTGACCTCCGGCAGATATGGGGCGCCGGTCGGCGAATATATCTACCCCGAGCTGACGCGCTTTGGCCTGCCGGGGTATGCCTTGCCGGTCGCGTTCGAGAATTTCTGCTTCCTGCGCCTTGGCGGGGGGACCATGCCGACCGATTCCGGCCCGCAGCCCGTCCAGCCGCTCACGCCATTCCCAGAGTCAGGTCACCCGCTTTCGCAACCTGTAGGCGGCGGCCGAGCATGCGATGGTCAATGATTTTTGTAGGCTCTGCACCCATCTCGCTGAAGCGAAATGACCTGCCATTCGGCAAAAGCGAGGTGGACCTCATGATACTAACCAAAGCTCCAATCCTGTTGTTCCCGGACGTTGTCGCCATCGAGGCTTACATGTCCGGCGAGCCTGCGCGGTCGACGGGCTTTTGGCTCAAGCTATCTAAGATCAGCGCACCCAAAGCGACGATCAGTAAAGGTGAGGCCATCGAAGCAGCGCTTTGTTGCGGATGGATCGATGGCCAGCTCGCCAAGTTCGATGAGCACCACTTCCTCATTCGAATGACGCCACGACGTGCGGGCAGCCGGTGGTCAGCCAAGAACCGGGAAACGGCGGAGCGTTTGGCGCGCGAAGGACGTTTAAAGGCGAACGGTCTGGAGCAGATAGAATGAGCCAAGACAGATGGGCGGTGGGACGCGGCGTACCAATCGCGGGGGAAGGCCGAAGCTCCTTCTGATCTGCTCGCGGCGTTAGCAAGTAACACGAAAGCCAAGCGATTTTTCGAGACTCTTGATCGCGCGAACCGCTATGCGATCATCTATCGCGTCAGTGACGCCAAGCTGCCAAAGACGCGGAGCAGGCGGATCGCGCAATATGTGGAGATGCTGGCGCGGGGCGAAACCATCCACCCGGCGAAAGCAAAGAAGCCATCGCGGAAGCAGACGTAGTCACGGACGCTTGACAAGAAATGCTGGCCATGCCGTCTCACGCCAGACGCAGTCGGGTTTGATACGAACTCTCGGAACGCAACCTCCGTGGTCCGAGATTTCGTATCAGCTGAGCCGGTGCTAATGCCGACTGATCCCAGTCATCGTTAATTGAGAACTATCGGCCACTTTTTCTAGGTCAGCATTGTCTATAGCACGCTATCCTATCCTACCTTACTCCACTGTACTGTCCCTCATTCCCACTCAATCGTCCCCGGCGGCTTGCTCGTCACGTCATACACCACGCGGTTGACGCCCTTCACTTCATTGATGATCCGCGTCGCGGCGCGGCCCAGAAAACTCATGTCGAAGGGATAGAAATCCGCCGTCATGCCGTCGCTCGACGTCACCGCGCGCAACGCGACGACGTAATCGTAAGTGCGCCCGTCGCCCATGACGCCGACGCTACGCACCGGCAGTAGCGCGGCGAAGGCCTGCCAGATGTCGTCATACAATCCCGCCTTGCGGATCTCGTCGAGATAGACGGCGTCGGCCTTGCGCAGGATCGCCAGCTTCTCGCGGGTGATGACGCCGGGGCAACGGATGGCGAGTCCCGGCCCCGGAAACGGATGGCGCCCGACGAAAGCTTCCGGCAGTCCGAGTTCGCGGCCCAAAGCGCGCACCTCGTCCTTGAAGAGTTCGCGTAGCGGTTCGACCAGCCGCATGTTCATGCGCTCCGGCAATCCGCCGACATTATGATGCGATTTGATCGTCACCGACGGGCCGCCGGTGAAGGAGACGCTCTCGATGACATCGGGATAGAGCGTGCCTTGCGCGAGAAACTGCGGCGCGCCGCGCCCGTCCTGCGCGATCTTCTTCGCCTCGGCTTCGAACGTCTCGATGAACAGTCGGCCGATCGTCTTGCGCTTCACTTCCGGGTCGTCGACGCCCTCTAACGCGCCGAGGAACAGGTCCGCCGCTTCGACGTGATGCAGCGGAATGTTGTAGTGATCGCGAAAGAGCCGCACGACCTCTTCCGCCTCGCCCTGCCTCAGCAGGCCGTGATCGACGAAAACGCAGGTGAGGCGCTCGCCAATCGCTTCGTGAATGAGCACCGCCGCGACGGCGCTGTCGACGCCGCCGGAAAGGCCGCAGAGCACGCGCCCATCGCCGACCTGACGCCGGATCGCCGCGATCGCTTCGCCGCGAAACGCCGCCATCGTCCAGTCGGACTTGAGCCCCGCGACCTTGTGCACGAAATTCGAAAGCAGCCTGGCGCCGTCTGGCGTATGCACGACTTCGAGATGGAACTGCACGCCATAATAGCGCCGCCGTTCATCCGCGATCGCGGCGAAGGGCGCGTTTTCCGAAGCGGCGATGACGCGAAAGCCTTCCGGCAGCTTCGTCACCCGGTCGCCATGGCTCATCCAGACGGGGAAGCTGCCGCCCTTCTCCCACACGCCGTCGAGCAGCGCGCTGTGCTCCAGCGCCGTCACGTCGGCGCGGCCGAACTCGCGATGATGGCCGCCCTCGACAAGCCCGCCGAGCTGTGTCGCCATCGTCTGCTCGCCGTAGCAGATGCCGAGCACCGGCACGCCGGAGTCGAAAACGCTTTGCGGCGCCCGGGGAGACCCCTCGTCGGTGACCGAGCACGGCCCACCCGAAAGAATCACCGCCTTCGGGCGGATCTCGGCGAAGGCGCGCTCGGCGTTCTGGAACGGCGCGATTTCGCAATAGACGCCCGCCTCGCGCACGCGCCGCGCGATGAGCTGCGTCACCTGCGAGCCGAAATCGACGATCAGCACCTTGTCATGGCGATCGGCGATGTCGTGGTGGAAGGCGTCGGGCGCGGTGGTCATGGGCAAACCTGATTGAACCGCAGTCACCGTCATGGCCAGGCTTGTCCCGGCCATCCACGCCGGGCTTCTGCGGAATGTCGGCGTGGATGCCCGCGACAAGCGCGGGCATGACGCTCGGTGGAGCACTCGGATTGGTCTTACTCAGCGCTTCGCCAAGACACAAATGTAAAACCCGTCCGTGCCGCTCGTCGCCGGCGACAGGCGAATGCCTGGCCCGTGCGGCGAGGCGAAGCGGGCGAGGTCGGGGAGTCCTGCGCCTTCCGCGATTTCGGCGGCGGAATGCGCCGCGAAATCCGGATTGGCGGCGAGAAAGGCCGCGATCTGGTCCTCGTTTTCCTCGCGCAGCGCCGAACAGGTGACGTAAGCGAGCCGCCCGCCGGGCTTCACGAAGCGGACGGCCATCGCCAAGAGTTCGCGCTGCTCCTTTAATCTTCGGTCCAGCGCGCCGGGCGCGAGCCGCCATTTGGCGTCGGGATGGCGCCGCCACGCGCCGGTCCCCGTGCAGGGCGCGTCGATCAGCACGAGGTCGCAGCGCGCTTCGAGATCGGCCAGCACGTCGGCCTTGCCGCGCGGCGCACGGACCTGAATGTTGCGGGCCCCGGCGCGCTCCAGCCGCTCATGGATCGGCATGAGGCGCCGCCCGTCCGCATCATAAGCGTAGACCTGCCCGCGGTTATGCATCTGCCCCGCGAGCGCCAGCGCCTTGCCGCCGCCGCCGGCGCAAAGATCGAGAACCTGCTCGCCCGGCCCAGCGGCGCAGAGCAGCGCCGCAAGCTGCGAGGCTTCGTCCTGCGGCTCGACGAGCCCCTTCACATAGGCGGTCTCCGCCGTCAGCGCCGGACCCCGCCCCTGCCCCGCCTCGATTCGCAGGCCGATCGGCGAAAGCGGCGTCGGGGCGGGAGAGAGATGCGCGAGTTTTTCGAGCGCCTGCTCGCGCGAGCATTTCAGAATATTGACGCGCAGATCGATAGGCGCGCGGGCGGCGAGCGCCGCGCCTTCTTCGACCGCCCGTTCGCCGAACGCCGCCTCAAAATGCGACGCCAGCCATTCCGGATAGTCGCCGCGCACATGATCCGGCGCGGCATCGAGCGCGGCCGTCTCCAGCCGTTCGCGCTCGTCGCCGGAAAGCGGCGCCGGCGCATGGCCCGCGCCGGAGCAGAACGCCGCGATCGCCTTGGCGTCCAGGCCGCGCGCCTCGCGCAGCGCGCCCAGCATGATCGCGCGCGGATCGTCCGCGCCCATGACATAGATGGCCGAAGCGCGTTTCCGCAGCGCATCGAAGACGAGACTGGCGATGGCGGCCCGATCCTTCGAGCCCGCGAAACGATGCGCGATGCCCCAGTCCTTTAAGGCCTCGGCGGCGGGTCGGCGGCGCTTTGCAACATCGTCCAGCACTTCGATCGCGGCGGAGATATGAGCGGCGGGAGTCATCGGCGCGCCGTCCCGCCGGCGCGCGATGGACATAATTCCGTCGCCACAGCCACGCTCTTACGCAACAGGCGCGAATGTGCGCGCCACCTTGAGAAATGCGGACGAAACTGATGCGACGCCTTCATCTGATCCTTGCTTCACTTATCGCTTTGTCGCTCGCTGCCTGCGCGACGCAGCCCCCGCCGCCGCCGGATTATCCGCCGCCGCCAAGGCGCAAGCTCGACGCCAAAACTCAGCTCGAGACCGGCCGGACGTATTAAGGCCAACGTCAATCGAACTTCCCGGCGGCGCGGTGCGTCGCGTGGATGCGGCGGATCGTGCCTGTCGCCGAGCGATAGACGATCGTCTCGGTGTCAATCGTCGTCTTGCCGAGCGACACGCCGCCCACGAGCGGCCCGGCGGTGACTCCGGTCACACAAACGACGACGTCGCCGGCCGCCATGTCGCCGACCGAATATTTGCGGCGCGGATCGATCGGGCCCAAACGCTGGGCCTTGGCGATCTGATCGCGAGTCTCGAGCGCCAGCCGCCCCTGCATTTGACCGCCGGCGCAACGCAGCACGCAGGCGGCGAGCACGCCTTCCGAGGCGCCGCCGCGGCCAAGATACATGTCGACGCCGGTTTCCCAGGGGTGGGTGGTGAGAATGATCGCCGCGACATCGCCGCCGGCGATGAGGCGCACGCACGCGCCGGCGTTGCGGCAATTGCGGATGATCTCGGCGTGGCGCGGCCGGTCGAGAATGCTCACGGTGATTTCGCTCGCGCGCACGCCTTTGGCGATCGCGAGCGCTCTGATATTGTCGCCGGGATCGCGATCGAGATCGATCGTGCCTTCGGGATATCCCGGACCGATGGCGATCTTGTCCATGTAAACGTCGGGCGCATGCAGGAGCGAACCGGCCGGCGCCATGGCGACGACGGCGATCGAGCCCGGCATGTCTTTGGCGCAGAGCGTCGATCCTTCCAGCGCCGCGACGCCGAGGTCGACGCGGGGACCGACGCCGGCGCCGATTTCTTCGCCCACATAGAGCAGCGGCGCCGCGTCCGCATCGCCCTCGCCGATGACGATGCGTCCGCGCACGGGAAGTCGCGACAGCTCTTCGCGCATCGCCGCCGCCGCTGCGAGATCGGCGGCCATCTCGTCGCCGCGTCCCCGGAATCTGGCGGCGGCGACCGCGGCGCGCTCTGAGGCGCGCGCCAGCTCCAGCGTCAGGTAGCGGTCGATCTGCGACGCGTCGGGTTCGGGCTGTTGCGTCATGTCGCGCTACTCGCGTTCGATGCGGATGACCTGCGCGCGTGAAACGATGACGCCGTCCTGATCGATCAGGTCCAGCGCCTCGCGCACGAGATGCTCGCTCGTCGCATGGGTGATGAGGATGACATCGACGCAATCGCCCGGCGCGCCCCGCGCGCCGCGCTGCACGATGCTTTCAAGCGATATGCGACGCTCCGACATGCGCGTCGCGATCTTGGCGAAGGCGCCCGCGACGTCGCGCACCGACATGCGGATGTAATAGCCGCCTTCGTGACGCTGCATCGGCATACGCTTGAGCTCCGCGAGCTTCGCGGTCGGCAGACCGAACGGCGCCGAACGCACGCCCTTGGCGATGTCGGCGATGTCGGCGACGACCGCCGAGGCCGTCGCGTCGCCGCCGGCGCCTGGCCCAACAAGCGTCAGCTCATGCACCGCGTCGGCGTCGATGGTGACGGCGTTCAGCACGCCCATCACCTGGGCGATGGCGGAATTCTTGCTGACCATCGTCGGATGAACGCGCTGCTCGACCCCCTCAGCGGTGCGCTGCGCGACGCCGAGCAGCTTGATGCGGTAGCCAAGCTCCGCCGCCGCGTCGATGTCGGCGAGCGTCACGCGCTCAATGCCCTCGATATCGATGGCGCTGGCGGCGATGCGCGTGCCAAACGCCAGCGAGGTGAGGATCGCAAGCTTGTGGGCGGTGTCGAAACCGCCGATGTCGAAGGTCGGATCGGCCTCGGCGTAGCCGAGCCTCTGCGCCTCCTTCAAGCATTCCTCGAACGAAAGCTGCTCCTGCTCCATGCGCGACAGGATGTAATTGCAGGTGCCATTGAGAATGCCATAGACGCGCTCGACCGAATTGCCGGCGAGCCCCTCGCGCAGCGTCTTGACGATCGGAATGCCGCCCGCGACCGACGCCTCGAAGGCGAGCGCGGCATGGTTCTCCTCGGCGAGCGCTGCGAGATGCAAGCCATGCGCGGCGAGCAGGGCCTTATTGGCGGTGACGACCGGCTTGCCATGCGCGAGCGCGGTTTCGACGCAGGCTCTCGCTGGCCCCTCCGAGCCGCCGATCAATTCGACGAAGAGATCGATTGACGGCGAGGCCGCGAGCTTGACCGGATCTTGGAAAAATTCCGCGCTGGAAAGGTCGGCGCGCCGCTCCTTCGCGGCGTCGCGAGCCGAAACGCCCGCCAGGACGATGCGCCGTCCGGTGCGGGCCGTGAGCGCCTCGGCCTGGCGGCGGAGCAGGCGCGCCACCGCCGCGCCGACGGTGCCGAGCCCCGCGATGCCGACGCGCATAATCTCCGACATTGCAACCTTTCCGGGAAAATTTGGCGGGCGACGGACGCCCAGAGTCGCTAGCGCCTTGTGCCCGATTTGGCGCCTTCAATCAAGAAACCGCCGACGCCAGGAGGGGCCAGGAGGGGATTGAGCCGTTGCGCCCGACGCCCTAACTCTTGGGCAAGCTGAAGCCGAGCCCGATAGCGGCGATGAGGAGATGACAATGACGCGTCGAATGAGCGTATTCGCGATTCTGATCGCTTTGGCGCTGGCGTTTTCCGGTTCTTATGCGCTGGCCGGCATCGGCATGCACGTGCAGGCGGCGATTGAGCATGCTCAGGAGGCGATAGACGACGGCGCGAAGGGCGACTCCAAAGAGATCGTTACGCATATGATGAGCGCGCTCGGCCATGCGCGCGAGGCGCTGCACGAAAAGGCCATCGAACGGGACCGCGCCGCCAACAAGCTGCTGCATCGCGCGATCCGGCATCTGCGCTTGGCCGAAATGCGCGCCCGGTTTGGCGACTCGGCGCGCGCCGTCAAGCACGCGACGAGCGCGCTCGCCGAACTGAAGAAGATCAAGTGACGGCGTCGCGCGACGCGGCGAGGACTCATGGCGGCGACATGGTCGTCGCCAAATAGCTCGGCGTTCTGCTCGCCGCTCTTTCGCGGCGCAATTCGCGCTCGACCGGGCGCGCGCGGCGCGTCGGCGAGCGCCCCGCCTAATGCGGCACGCTCGACCAGATCTTGCGCTTGGTGAAATAGAGCAGCCCGACGAAAACGAGCAGGAAGGCCACAACGCCGAGCCCGACGCGCTTGCGAGACTCAAGATGCGGTTCGGCGACCCACATCATGAAGGCGGCGACGTCCTTGGCGTATTGGTCGATCGTTTGCGGCGCGCCGTCCTCATAGGTCACCACGCCCTCGGAAAGCGGCGGCGGCATGCCGATGCGCCGGCCCGGCATATAGGGATCGTAGAACTGTCCGTCCGGCATTTTCACGTCTGGCGGCGGGTCTTCGTAGCCCTCCATCAGCGAGACGATATAGTCGACGCCGTGCTCCTGATAGGAAAAGCCCGGCAAAGCGTCGAACAGAAAGAGCGGAAAGCCGCGAGAATAGCCTCGCGCCTTGGCCAAGACCGACATATCCGGCGGATAATTGCCGGCCAGCGCGGCGCGCGCCGCCTGTTCATTGGCGAAAGGCGGGGGGAAGCGGTCGCTCGGGCGGCCCGGCCGATCGAAATATTCGCCCGCCTGATTCGGGCCGTCCTTGATCTTGTAGCTCGCGGCCAGCGCTTCGACCTCTTTTTCGGGAAACTCCGGTCCGCCAGGCTGCGAAAGATTGCGGAAGGCGAGCATTTTGATCGAATGGCAGGAGGAGCAGACTTCCTTGTAGACCTTGAAGCCTCTGCGCAACTGCGCCTTGTCGTAGCGACCGAAGGCGCCGGCGAAGCTCCAATCGAAGCGCTTGGGCTTCTGCTCATGGCGCTCGCTCTCGTGCCGCGCTTCCTTCTCCTGGGCCTCAGGCGCCGCGACCTTCTCGGCTTCCTTCGCGGGAGGCGCAGCGGCGTTATCGCCTTGCTTCGCGGGAGGCTCGGCGGCCTTATCAGCTTCCTTCGCGGGAGGCGCGGCGCCTTGATCTGTTTCCTGAGCGGAAGGCGCGGCGGGCTGATCGGTTGTGGACGGCGGGGCCTCCTCCTGAGCCCAAGCAGGGCCGAGCAGCGCGAGCGTCGCAGCGACCGCGACGGGAATGAGCGCCCGGCGCTTCATCGAAGAGACGAGCCGACGCGATTTTCTGTGCGCCTCAGACATGGGAGGTTTCCCCTCGCACGATCGAAGCGTCTATGGATTCAGGCACCGGCTCCGGCTTCTCGATTCTGCCGATGACCGGCAAAATCACCAAGAAGTGGAGGAAATAATAGGCCGAGAGCACCCGGGCGAACCAAAGATATGCGCCTTCAGCGGGCTGCGCCCCGAGATAGCCGAGCCCGATGCACACCGCGACAAAAATCCAGAACTCCTTGCGAAACAGCGGCCGAAACACGGCCGATTTCACCTTCGACGTGTCGAGCCACGGCAGCGCCGCAGTGATCAAAATCGATGCAAAGAGCGCAGTGACGCCGAGCAGCTTGTTCGGGATTGCGCGAAGGATCGCATAGAACGGCAGGAAGTACCACTCCGGCACGATATGCGGCGGAGTCACCAGCGGATTGGCTTCGATGTAATTGTCGGGATGGCCGAGATAATTCGGCACGAAAAACGTCAGCCAGGCATAGACGACGAGAAAAGCCGCGATGCCAACGGCATCCTTCATGGTCGCGTGCGGCGTGAAGGGAACCGTGTCCCTCTTGACGTCCTTCACCTCGACGCCGGCCGGATTGTTCTGGCCCGTCACATGTAGCGCCCATACGTGCAGCGCGACGATGGCGACGATGATGAACGGCAGCAGATAGTGCAAAGCGTAGAAGCGGTTGAGCGTCGCATTGTCGACGGAATAGCCGCCGAGCAGCCAGGTCGTGATCGCGGTTCCAACGACGGGAATGGCGGAGAAAAGATTGGTGATGACGGTCGCCGCCCAGAACGACATCTGCCCCCAAGGCAAGACATAGCCCAGGAATCCCGTGGCCATCATCAGCATGAAGATCACGACGCCGAGAATCCACAGGACCTCACGCGGGTCCTTGTAGGAGCCGTAATACATGCCGCGGAAGATGTGGAGGTAGACGGCGAGGAAGAACATCGACGCGCCATTGGCGTGCGCATAGCGCAAAATGGTTCCCCAATTCACGTCGCGCATGATCTTTTCGACGGAATCGAAAGCGAGCGTCGTCTCCGGGGTGTAATGCATCGCAAGGACGACGCCCGTGACAATCTGCGCGACGAGCATGAAACTTAAGATCGCGCCAAATACCCACATGTAGTTCAGGTTTTTTGGCGTCGGATAGGAGACGAAGGAATCATGCATGAAGCTCAAAATCGGCAGACGGCGCTCCAACCAGCGAGCGAAGCCGCTCTTGGGCGTGTATTGGGAATGTCCTTCCATGGGCTTGGTGCTCTCGGAATCTCGCGCGGGAAATTGAAGGCGCTGGGCCTTGGCTAGCCGATCTTAATTTTGTTTTCGGCGATGAAGGCGTAGGGCGGCACCTCCAGATTCGTCGGCGCCGGGCCGCTGCGAATCCTCCCCGAGAGGTCGTAGACCGAGCCGTGGCACGGACAGAACCAGCCGTCGAATTCGCCTTCCTTGCCGGTCGGAATGCAGCCGAGATGCGTGCAGACTCCGATGACGACGAGCCACTCGGGTTTTTGAACGCGTTTGGAATCGGGCTCCGGGTCGGGCAGCGCCGACAGCGGCGTGTCCTCAGCCGCCTTGATTTCGGCCGCCGTCCGATGACGCACGAAAACCGGCTTGCCGCGCCATTTCACGGTAACGATCTGGCCTTCTGGAACCGAAGAAAGATCGACTTCCGTCGAGGCCAGAGCGAGGGTTGACGCGTCCGGGTTCATCTGGGCGATCAGCGGCCAGACCATCCCGGCCGCGGCGCCTGCTGCGGCGGCCCCCGTCGCGATGTAGAGAATGTCCCGCCGGCTTGGCTCCGCCGGTTTTACGGCGGTGTCTTTGCTTGTCACGCTCGAACCTCTCCCAACGCTCTCAAGTCTTCGCGGCCGAGGCAGCGGCTGCGCCCAAGGCGATCGTTCCACGTTTCGCCGCTTCCGGCCAATCGCTGCGGTGCGCCGCACCATGGCAATGCCAAGGCTGCGGCGGGGCGGAGGTGATATGTGACGCGAATCCCCGCCGCTGTCCACAAGCCGACACAGGGAAATTTGGCTATCCGCCTTGCCGCACAAGACCGCTGCCGATATTCGCGGCGATATGCCGCAAATTCGTATCTCCTCCCACTCGAATGGACCATGACTTCTCTTACGCTAGCCTTGTATCAGCCGGACATTCCTCAGAACGCCGGCGCCATGCTGCGCACATGCGCGTGCCTCGGCGTCTCCGCGGCGATCATCGGACCGGCCGGATTTCCCACAAGCGATCGCGACTTTCGCCGCGCCGGCATGGACTATCTCGATCACGTGACGATTGACCGACATGGATCCTTCACGGCCTTTCAGGCGTGGCGGGCCGCGTCCGGCCAAGCGGGCGAGAGCCGTCGGCTGCTGCTGCTATCGACGCGGGCGGCGGTCTCCTATCTCGACTGCGACTACCGCGCGGGGGACATTCTGCTCGTCGGCCGCGAATCCGCCGGGGCGCCGGAAGAGGTGCACGCCGCCGCCGATCTGGCGCTCCGCATCCCCATGCGGCCTCGCATGCGCTCGCTCAACGTCGCCGTCGCCGCGGCGATGGTCATGGGCGAGGCGCTCCGGCAGTTGCGCGCGCTTTAGACAGGTGCGCCGCCGCACTGCGCAACGGCGAAACGACCTTTTAGTCTGCGATCGTCGCAGCATATTAAGGCGATATTCATTGAATTCGGGAGGGCGCTATGACCCACCAGACTATTCGCATCTCGCTGATGCTTTGGGAGCGGCTGTTGAAATCTCTCAATGCGGCTCTGCTGACCGCACTTCTCTGCGTCGCCCTTTATGCGCTTGTGACCAATCTCTCAGAGGCGCGCGGCGCTATCGGCAAGCTGTTCGTAAAGTTCACGCAGATTGAAAGCATCGAAGGCTTCAATGTGAAGGCGGCGTTCCGCGTGGATCAAATCGCGCAGGCGACGCCGATCTATCAGGCTCTGCCGGCGGACATGAAGGACATGCTGCCCGTCGACATTCGATCGCTTCGCGCCAGCTGGGTGGAGCGACTTCTTTATGTGGGCGACCAGGGCAAGCTGTGCGAGTTCGAGTCGCCGAATCAGAAAATGGTCGAAGACCATAATGCGGACCGGCATCTGTCGGCCGACGGACTCATTACGATGAAGGACTCGCGCGAGGTTAAGGCGCAGGTGCTTGAAGACATGCGCCAGGCGAAAGCGCGGAACCGTGGGTGGCCGAACGGCGAGCCCCGCTCCTGCTATGTCACCGAACTCACCGAGCGCGGCAGAAACGTCAAGACGGCGCTCGCGCAGTTTCTGCGCGCCGGCTTCGCGGCGGCGACAGGAACGCCAGCAGCGCGGCATGATTCCAAGATGAAAGTCGCGGAGATGGCGCAATAGTCAGGGGAATCGGGAAGGATAGTTTTCATCACCCTCATCCTGAGGAGCCGCCGCAGGCGGCGTCTCGAAGGACGAGGGTGAGGAAAAATACGCGAAAACGGGCTTCCTCGTCCTTCGAGACGCGTGCTGCGCACGCTCCTCAGGATGAGGAGGCCCTTCAGCCGATCGCCCTGGCGCAATAGGTCCTGCTGAATTGACAAGGCGCGGCGCCGGCGGGATGAAGCGGCGACAAGAGGAGACGTCCATGAACGCCGCGCAGGATCAACTCGAAGCCCGCAAGGACGCCGCGCGCGCATGGTTTGAATCGTTGCAGCTGCGCATCATCGCCGCCTTCGAAGCGCTGGAGGACGAAGCGACGGGTCCGTTCGCCCCCGATGCCGAAGCG
>NZ_JBPFDU010000033.1:0-8486 GCF_051062815.1 Methylocystis sp.
TGTCCCAAGATCGACGACATCGACTCAACGAACCGACCTTCACTCCCTGGATCCAAGCCATTTCGATCCACAGCCCCCTCCGAATCGAGCGTGAATCCTCAAAATATCCCATTCTGCCATCTTATGACACA
Source organism: Methylocystis sp. (assembly GCF_051062815.1). Lineage (GTDB taxonomy): Bacteria > Pseudomonadota > Alphaproteobacteria > Rhizobiales > Beijerinckiaceae > Methylocystis. The sequence goes on from NZ_JBPFDU010000033.1 coordinate 132, forward strand.
GTAAAACTAGAACTCAACAGCGGAGCGAGTACGACAGCAATTACGGCATCGTTCTCGCAATCTGGGACATCATCTTCGGAACCCGCAAGCACCTAATCCCCAAATGCATCGGCCTCACCATGATCGAGCCGGAAAATTTCGTGCAGCTCCTCAGCCTCGCCTTCATCACCGAGCGCCGCTTAGCCCGCGTCATGCATCTCTTTCCCCGGAAAATCGAGGCTCACGGTCGTAACGCGGCTCAAAAGACGTATGGTTTCGCTGATTGAGCTGTGCCTAGCTCAACGCGCCCAGGACACGGCGCGCCAGAAACGATCGCCATCGTCATTGCGCACGTCACTCGGCGCCCATATTCTGCTCAAAGGACACCCGGCATGCTATGGGAGTGACGGAAGCCGTTCGACTCGGAGCCGAGACGCCGAGTCGAGTTCTTTCGCCTTTTCGCTTCAGCCTATGAATAGGTTGGTCAAGCTCCGAATAGCTTCGGCGTCACCGGCAGAAATCAAACCGACACTGATAATGAAACCTTTGCGCATTCAATTGAAAAGAGCCTATGCGTCGCCATCGGCCGAGGATGGCATCCGCATCCTGGTTGATCGTCTTTGGCCTCGCGGTCTTACCAAATCAAAGGCGGCCATTGACCGATGGCTCAAGGATGTGGCTCCGAGCACAGAGCTACGCAAATGGTTCGGACACGATCCAAGCCGTTGGGAGGAGTTTTGCCGCAGATACGAGGCTGAGCTCTCGCAGAAATCCGAACTACTCAGCGAGCTTCGGACAATCGCGCGAAAGAGTCCACTAACGCTCCTGTTCGCGGCTCGCGATGAGCTGCACAACGAAGCTGTGGTGCTGCGGGACTTTCTCATGCGCTGAGGGCACCGCAATATGCATCAACAGGCCCAAGACATGAGCGCACCCCATGATCATCGCAATAACCGCACAAACGAAAAGCAAGCCAAGGCAGCAGGGACGCCGCATGATTGCGGAGTCCCAGTGTTGCTTAGGGAACGACTTCGAGCCGACCTTTCATGCCCGGATGAAAGCGACAGGCGTAGTCGATCACGCCGGGCTGCCTCAAAACCGTTTGGCCTTTGGCGCTTGGCGGGAGGTCAATGTCGAAACTCCCGTCGCTAGCGGTCGCCGTGTGGCGAAAGATGTCGGAATTTCGCCATTCGACAATGTCGTTCACGTGCAGTCCTGCTGGGGCAGGCCCAAACGCCAGTTTGTCGATTTCGATCACGTAAACTTGCGGCTCGGCGCCACGCGGCAGGGGCATGAACGCGAGAAGGCCGAGCGATAGCGCCCCGCTTGCCACCATAAGGGATCGAACGGCCATCGAACCCTACTTCAGCTGGCCGACAAGATGCTCAGCGTGCTGCTGATGTTCCTTAAACAGCTTGAGGCCGGTTTCAAGCAGGCTCTTTAGTTCACCGTTCTGGGCATCGGGGATGAGCACGGTTGCAAGCGCCCCATTGACGGTTTGATGATAGGCGACCTCGTTCTGCGCGTAAGCCTTGTCAAAGGCGGCTCCGCTCAGCTTCGACAATTCCTCGTGCTTCTTGGCGGCCGCCGCCGTCAGGGATTTGCTGGTATCATTGTCCTCAGGCTTAACCTTTAGCTTTTCAACCAAGGCAAGCGCCTGTTTGTTCACTGCGGTATGATCGCGGACCATTTCCTCGGCAAAGTCCTTGACGGCTTTGTTCTGCGATGTCTTCAGCGCGAGCTCTGCGGCCGCGATGTCGATCTGCCCTGCAGTATACGCGATATGCGCAATTTGCGGATCGGTTGTTTTGGCCGCCATTTGAGCCATTGCGCTAGACGCGGCGAGGCTCATTGTGACAGCGAGCAGAAAACTCGGTTTGCGGAACATTGTGGTGTCTCCTTGACATCGAATTTCCGCTCATGCGGGTGATGCCGCCTCATTAGATGCGGGGACGCTCCAAAGGTTCCCGATAAATTTTATCGGGAACCTTTCTCTTCCTGTCGCATCTAACGGTTATCGGAACCGATGCCAGATAGGTGCCATGAAAAAACCCAAGGCGAGAATCGCGGACGCTGACTGGATCGGACTGACCGATGTCGGCGTCGTCGCCCGGGTCGCGACGGGCGATGGGGAGGCATTTGCCGAACTCATGCGGCGCTACAACCGCAAACTCTATCGCACTGCGAGGGCCGTGACGGGCGACGATGGCGAGGCCGAGGATATTGTGCAGGAAGCTTGGACGCGCGCCTACGCGCACATCCCGGATTTCCGCAATGAATCCGCAATTTCCTCTTGGTTGGTCCGCATCGTCTTAAACGAAGCGCTTGGACGAAAGCGGCGCGCTAGACCGACCGTAGAATTAGATGAGACAAACGAGCATCAAATGTCGAGCGTGATCATGCTTCCCAGCTGCAGGGTCGATCCGGAAAGCTCGATGTCGAGGACCCAGGTCCGGCATTTGCTCGAACGGGCGATCGATACGCTTCCACCCGACTTTCGCACTGTCTTCGTTTTGCGCACCGTCGAAGAAGTGTCCGGCGCAGAAGTCGCGCAACAGTTGGGGATTCCGGAAGCCACTGTCAAAACGAGGCTGTACCGCGCCCGCGCGTTGTTGCGCCAAGAGCTTGAGAAAAGCGTCATGGTCGCGCTCTCTGACGTGTTCCCCTTCGACGGCGCGCGATGCAACGCGCTATCCAATCGTGTGATGGCCAGCATCGGATTGTTGCAAGACAAGAGTTAGACTTTGTCCCGTGTTAACCCAAAAGAAACATGCGTACCAAATTTCGGCTGCGATACGAAGCCGGCTCACGCGGCGCGCGCCGAGCGCAATAGCCAAGAATTCTTATCGGAACGCAATTAAATCCCGACTTGAAGCCTCCGAGCCCGCTGGCACGGGACAGGAAGATGCGAGCCTAAAACACATGCGGGTCGTTTACGGCTTGGAGGCCACTTCCTCGCAAACGCGATGGTCGCCGGCTGACTTGACATTACATAGGAGTCCTATAATAATCCCGCATGACTTCGCCCGCCGAGACATCGTCTGCCTTGCCCCGCAGGTTGCGCGAGGGATTGGAGCGAATCGCCAACGTTCTGCGTTCGGAGCGTTGGGGCGCGTTGGAGAAAACGCCGCTCAATCCCACCCAGGCGCAAATTCTCGCCTTTCTCTTCGGGAGAGGCGACTTGGGCGCGCGCGTCAGCGCCATCGCCCAGCACATCGGCGTGAGTCAGCCAACGGCGACAGACTCCATCCTCTCGCTTGAAAAGAAGGGATTGGCCGCGCGCCGTCCCGACCCTTACGACGGCCGCGCGGTCGTCGTTGCGACCACAAATGCGGGACGCGCTCTCGCGCAACAAATCGCCGCCCACGCAACGGTGACCGATCGGGCGCTCGCTGCGCTTTCTGCGCTCGAGCAGCAAGAATTGCTCAGACTGCTCGTAAAGCTGATCCGCAATCTGCAAATCGAAGGGGCGATCGCGCCACAGCGGATGTGCGTGACCTGCCGCTATTTCCGTCCCCACGCCTATGCTGACGCTCCGGCGCCGCATCACTGCGCTTATGTGAACGCGGCCTTGCGCGCCGACGGTTTGCGCCTCGATTGCACCGAGCACAACGCACTGTCGGCTGAACAGCAACAAGCCATTTGGAACTCTTACGTCAAAGGCCTCGCCGCTCACGAGGCCGCTCGACCAGCGCCTCCGTGAGAGAGCGCCACTGATTCCTGACGCGCACTGAGCGCGCCAGGTGAGCAGGCGGCCCGCCTGGCGGCAACCGGCGAACCGCCCTTTGGTCCCCCTCCAGCGAAAAGAGAAGGGCTTACAGCATGTCACAGAAAGCGGTTTTCTACCACGCCGGCTGCCCAGTTTGCGCCGACGCCGAGCGGCAGTTCGCCGACAGCCTCGACCCCAGGAAATACGACATCGAGATCGTGCATCTCGGCCAAGCCAAGAATCGCATCGCCGAGGCCGAGGCGGCGGGGGTGAAGTCGGTTCCGGCTTTCGTGATAGGCGGCCACCCCTATCACATCAATTTCGGGGCTGACTTGGCCGCTCTGAAATAGCGCCTGGCCCTTTCGCGCGCGGGCGGGCCAATCCCTGGCCCGCCCCTCACGCTCGCCCCGCGCGCCCGCATCGACCGCTGCTTGCAGCGACCAATCCCGAACACTCGAGAAAATAAGCGACAACCATGACCCTCCCGCTCGCGCCGGAACTCGCAGTCGCGGAATGGTTCAACACGCCGACGCCGATCTCGCTCACAGAGCTTCGCGGCCGCGTGGTGATGCTGCACGCCTTCCAAATGCTCTGCCCAGGCTGCGTCGCGCATGGGACGCCGCAGGCGCAGCGCGCTCACAATTTGTTTCCCAATGCCGACCTCACCGTGATCGGGGTGCATACGGTATTCGAGCATCACGCCGCCATGACGCCTGTTTCCCTCGAAGCCTTCATTCACGAATATCGTCTGACCTTTCCGATCGGCGTCGACCAACAGGGCGAGGACGGGCCGATCCCCGTCACCATGCGCCGCTATGAGATGCGCGGCACGCCGACGACGATCGTCATCGGACGCGACGGCCGCATCCGTCACCATGGATTCGGCCGGGAGGATGATTTGGCGCTTGGCGCCATGCTGGGATCTCTGCTCGCCGAGCCCACGCCAGCCCTAGCATGACGCCGCCGCTTGTTCGCCCGATTGTGTTGGCGGGACGGATCGCGCCGCTTGGCGACGATAGACGATTGAGCGCCATCGACAAGCGGCCGACGCCCGGCCCCTGGCGCATCGCCCCGACGGGCCTCGCCGATGATGCGCAGGCGGACCTCAAGCACCACGGCGGACTGGAGAAGGCGCTGCATCATTATCCGTTCGAACATTACGCTGCCTGGGCCGACGAGATTGGCGACAATCCCCTGATGCGGATGCCCGGCGCGTTTGGCGAAAATCTTTCGACCACGGATTGGACGGAAGTGAATGTCTGCATCGGCGATGTCGTGCGCTTCGGGCGAGCATTGCTGCAGGTCAGCCAGGGACGCCAGCCTTGCTGGAAGCTCAATCGCCGTTTCGGCCGACCCGATATGGCTTTGCGCGTGCAATCGAGCGGCCGCGTCGGATGGTATTACCGCGTGCTCGAAGCCGGTGTAGCGGACGCTGGCGACGTTCTGCGGCTCATCGACAGACCTTGCGCCAATTGGACCCTCGAACGTATGACACGTCTGCTCTACCGCGACACCGATGATCTCGAGAGTTTCGCCGGCATGATGGCGCTGCCCGAGCTTGCGCAAAGCTGGCGCGAACTGGCGCGGCGGCGATTGAACAGCGGCAACATCGAGGATTGGACGAAACGCCTTTATGGCTAGCAATCGTCAGAATTGCTCGCCAATTCTCGGCCGAGGCGAACACTCGACGTGGTGGAGCTATCAAATCGTGGAGTGTCCTAAATTAGGTTCGTCGATACCGCGAAGGGGGATGGTCCGCCATGAACGAAGCCACACGCAAGACGGCGTTTGTGTTTGCGGGCGGTGGGAGCCTGGGAGCGGTGCAGGTCGGCATGTTGCGCACCCTCTTGGCGGCAGGTGAGCGGCCGGATCTCGTCGTTGGCGCATCGGTCGGCGCACTGAACGCAGCTTACTTTGCTGGCGCGCCAACGCGTGAAGGCGTGAAGAAGCTCGAGCAGATCTGGTGCGGACTGCGGCGCGTCGACATATTTCCGATCACCTGGGCAAGTGCATTCGGCTTGCTTCGGCATCCCGACAACATTATCGATCCCTCTCGCCTGCGGCGCATGATCGAAACTCACCTGGCGTTCTCGCGTATCGAGGATGCAAAAATTCCTTTGCACGTCGTTGCGACCGATCTGCAAGGCTTAGCAGTCGCTCTTTCACACGGACCAGCGGTCGAGGCGATCCTCGCGAGCGCAGCAATTCCCGGCGTCTTCCCTCCCGTCGAAATAGACGGTCAGATTTTGATGGACGGCGCCGTCGCCGCCAACACTTCGATCCGAATGGCCGCGAAACTGGGAGCGTTGCGAATTATCATCCTCCCGACGGGCTACGCCTGCGCATTGAAGGAACCGCCGAGGGGAGCCGTCGCCAAGACGCTGCACGCAATCACGTTGTTGATCGCATGGCGGCTCATGAACGATCTTGAACACCTTCCAGATTGGATCGATGTGCATCTCGCGCCGGCGCTCTGTCCGCTCGAGATTTCCCCGTTTGACTTTTCGGCGTCGCGATATCTCATCGAACGCGCCGCCGAGAACACCCAGAAATGGGTCGAGCGCGGCGGCCTGACGCGCCGCGCTCTGGCGAGTGAACTCGCCGCACATCACCATTGATCGACGCGATCGAGCCGACCTGCTCGGATGAAAGCCAAATCCCCACTTTGGCGACTGTCGCGCTGTCAGGATCCATTTTGGCGGCCCTTGGGAGTCAACCGCGTGCATCCGCTCAGCTTCTCCGACGTTGACGGTTGATGACATCCGCGTGTCCGCGCTTCTCTTCGGGATCAGCCATCTGGCTCTCCCAGGATAGGATCAGTAGAAGCCGGTTCTCGCGGGATATTGGGCTTGATGATCATCGGAGCGAGCGACGCGATTTATTTTCACACGCGCGCAAATCTCGCGCGTGAGGAGGCGCGCCTCCCGCGCGGCGCAATCGCGCGCGTGCTCACCATGAGCGGATTTATTGATCCCATCGTGCGGACGCCAGTCCTGACTCTTGACACGGGCATTGTGAAGTCGGTGCTTTGCGAACTCGGCGCGAAAGCGAAGAAAGGGGAAATATGCGCGACGCTCGATCCGCATCCCTTCGACGAAACGCTCACGCATGAGAAAACCACGCTGGCGGCGGCTGAGGCGGCACTGCCTCTGCGCGTGAAAGCGCGGGACAGGGCGCAGGCGGTCGTCGCTGAACGAAAAGTGCGTTCGCGGCCCTGTGCCCATGGCTGCAAGACGATCGGAGCGTCGCGACGCGCTCTGGCGCGCGCGCAAACGCGGCTCGTTCGCGCCGAAGCCGTCGTCGCCGAACGCGCGACGCGCTCGCGAGAGCCGAGGCGGCACGCGCCGGCGTCGAGATTGCCGCGTGCGTCGACGGCTTTATCGTCGAGCACCCAGCGGCGGTGGGTAAGCGCGTCACCGCCGGAGCGCCTCTCTTCGTGATCGGCGACGCGAAGATCATTCGCCTCCGTGCAAAGGCCAGTGACGATCGAGCCTTCGCCATCACACCCGGCGCTGAGGCGATTGTGACCAGCGAGGCTGCGCCCGAACGCGCCTTTCTGGGTAAGGTGTCAAGGTGCGCCGGCCCGCGACGCCGCTGGAGGGCCCAACAGTTGACATCGTGATTGAGGCAGAAAATCCCGACCTAGCGCTTCGGCCCGCAATGGAAGCGCCGGCGCGCATCGAATTAGACGAGGGCAAGTCCCCGCTGCGCGTGCCAGATCCACCGTTGCAGCGGCACCAACAGCTGCAGCCATGAGATAAACTGCGGCGCCATCCGACCATGTGCGCCCGAAGCTGAGAGGGCAGCGTTCGAAAGCTTTCGGCCTTATTCGTGCAAGCGCCTTCGTCTGAATAAGTCCCGGTCGTGATTGATATGCTTCGTTAGGAAGTGGACATGGAGGGCTTCCAATGGGTCGCGCGGCTGCGCATTCAGCCCTGAGGCTGCTTGTTGTGGAGATGCGAGACCCCAACCACTTTCTCAAGCGGCACGACGAAAGCGAGGCCTCTGTTCGGCTCGGTCAGCTCCGCGGCGCGGAGGATCTCTTGCAAGATTGCGTCGGCCTCCTCGGTATAAACGACGGTCAGCACGATCTCCTTTTCCGGTTCGATCGCGATGCCAAAAATCTTATCGTGCTCGTTGACGCCGATACCGCGCCCGTAAACGACCGTGCCGCCTCGAGCGCCGGCTTTTACGGAAGCTTCAAGAACCGTGTTGCCCCAACCCTTCCGCACGACCGTCACTATGAGAGAAGCATTCAACAACATCGTCGTCACTCCTGTGGCCGCCTAGTCCAACGGATGAGAAGTCCCAATGTCATGACTGAAACCATGGGCGCGAGCGCGATCAGGGATACCAGCCCAAGGCCCTCGACAATCATATCGCGGCCATTGGCTGATGCGGCCGCGCCAAGCGCGAGCGCGAGAAGAAAAGTATTCGCCATTGGCTACCTCGGCTATGATGATCGCGTTCGAGAACGATACGATTCAGGTTCCCGCCGCAATTATCGCACATGGGCTCGATCTTGAAATCCCTGCGGTTCAATCGCTAATGCGCAACGGGGAAGTGACGAGCCGTTGCGAGAAGGGTGAGAACGAGGATGCGGGGCGATATCGGCTGACATTTTTCCATAAGGGTCGGCGCTTTCAGTTGGTCATCGACTCGACGGG
>NZ_JBPFDU010000034.1:0-66750 GCF_051062815.1 Methylocystis sp.
GTCGCGCCGGAGAAATTCTCCTCCAGCTCTTCTTTCAGCCTCGAGAATTGCTCGTCGGTGAGATGCGCGCCTTCCGGCCCCGCATAGACGAGGGCGCCCGATGGCCGCGCGGAATTGTCGAGCAGCGCCTTGTTCCAGAAACTCGCGGCGTTATGCGTGTCGAGCGCCACCTGCGCGGCGGCGAGCGGTGGAAAGCCGTAATAATCGTCGAGTGGGTTGAAGAATTTGATGTGCAGGATCGGTTCGATCCCTTCGCCGCGCGTCTCGTAGCGCGCTTCCTGTCCGAGCGCGCGATAGATGAAGGCGGCGGGCCAGCCGTTGCGCCCCGCCTCGATGCTCATGCGGTCGGGCCGCAGCGCGTAAAGCTCGCGCAGCTCCTCGTCGATCAGCACGGATTCGATATAGGCGTTGCCGTAAAGCAGCAGATTGGCGCAGATCGTTTCGATGAAGGAGGCGCTGGTGTCGAGCGGATTGGGGCGCTCGATGAGCGAGAGGAGCGGATGGTCGATCGCCTCCTCGCGGCCCTCATAGACGAGCCAGGGCACCGAGGCGGCGGCCTCCGCCACCATGCGCACGCAGCGATGGCAGACGGCGTTGCGCTCATAGCCTTCGCGCGTCAGCACCGTCGAATTGCGCGCGCTCCAATGCGGCTGTCCGAGCGCATGCATGGCGAGGAGCTTCGCGGCGCGCGAATATTTGGTTTCGCGCGCCGGCGTGACCGCGCTGACTAAGCGCGAGAGCAGAGAGGGCATGAAAGGTCCTTTGAAAGGAAAGCGTTTGACGCGGCGCTAAACCCTCTCCCGCTTGCGGGAGAGGGTGGCCCCACGAAGCGGGGTCGGGTGAGGGCCCTCATCCGTCGCCACTTCGTGGCGACACCTTCTCCCGCACGCGGGAGAAGGAGAGCCTGCAATGCTTCGCTAAACCCGCCGCATCCGCGGCTCGGGCGCCTTGGGCGTCAGCGCCAAAGCCGTGATCGCCCAGACCAGCGCGTCGAGCCGGTCGGGACTGCGCCCCGACGAAAGTCCGTCGGCGCCGAAATCGCACATCTCGTCTTCGAGCGCCGGAAAGGCGCCGACATGTTTGACGCGGCCTTGTTCGTAAAGCTGCGCGACCGGCGCGGCGCGCAAATATTTGCCGCGCGTCGCCCGCGCCATCGTCACCGGCGCCGAAGGATCGGCTTCGTTGAGCACGGCGCGCACCATTTCGCCGCCCTGATTGACTTCGGCGACAAGCGCGTCGGCCGAGAGCTTGTGATAGAGCGCGATCGCCGCACGCGCCCATTGTCCCGGCCGCGCCGCCGACAATGTCGCATCGGCGAGAACATAGAGCATTCCGGCCTGTTCGATCCCTGCCGCAACGATCCCGCAATTGTCGGCGCGCTTGCCGGAACTCGCCGGCGGATCGACCGCGACGACGATGCGCTTGAGCGGCGGCGCCTCATGGACGCGGGCGCGCTCCAGCATGTCGCGCGTCCACAGCGCGTCCTTGCGCTCGTCGAGGATTTCGCCGTCGAGCTCCTGACGTCCCAATCGCGTGCCGGCATATTGAGCGACGACGCTTTCCAGAAACGACGGCGCAAGATTGGCGGCGTTCTCGCGCGTCAAGGCGCGCGTCACGACGCTCGCCGGATTGGCGATCAGCTCCTTGAGGAGCGGCAGCGGACGCGGCGTCGTCGTGACGAGCTGACGCGGCCAGTCGCCGAGACGCAGGCCAAATTGCAGCATGTCCCATGTCTCCCTGGCGTAGCGCCATTTGGCGAGCTCGTCACACCAGGCGGCGTGAAACTGCGGCCCGCGCAGGCTTTCCGGATCTTCCGCCGAAAACGCCTGCGCGACGGCGCCCGAGTCCCAGACGACACGCTTTCGCGTCGTCTCCCAGCGCGGCCGCTCGCGCGGCGAATGCACGGCGAGCAGGCCGGAGACGCCCTCGACCATCACTTCGCGCACGTCGGCCGCCGTCTCGCCGACAAGCGCGATGCGGCCGAGCGGTCGCATTGAAAATTGCGCGCGTCCGAGCGCCAGCGCTTTCACCCATTCGGCGCCGGCGCGGGTCTTGCCCGCGCCGCGCCCGCCAAGGATCAGCCATGTGCGCCAAGGCGCGCCGCTCGCGGCCAGGTGCGGCGGCCATTGATCGCGCCGTGCGACGAATTCCCACTCGTCGAGAAGCCGCGCCAGTTCTCTCGCGCTCAGACCTTCGAGCGTCTCATTCAGTCGGCCCTGCGCCGCGCAGGCGCTCAAGCCGTCGAGCAAGCTCCGCGCGGAGTTCGGCCAATTCGCGGGGCGGCGCGTCGCCGCCTCGCTCGCTCGCGGAGGGGTCGCTGTCATCGTCGGCGTCGTTCTCTCTATCCTCGTGCTCGCGTCGCATGCGCTTCAATTCGGCGAGCGTCTTGACGAGGCTTGCGAGCGTGCGGGCGCTCGCCTCGATGGTCTTTGGCGCATGTTTGGCGAGCGCCGCTTCGGCGCGGGCGAATTCCTGTTCGACGGCGTCTTCGAGCCGCGCGATGAGCCGGCCCGCGTCGCGCGGCTTCTTTGCGGCAAGCGCAGCCTCTTGCGGCTTTTTCGGCGCGCAGGCGGAGGCGCGCAGCGGCCAGCCGTGAATTTCGCGAAAGCGGCGGAACTGCCCGACGCTCATGCCGAGCAGTTCGAGAATTTCGCCGATGGGCGTGACGCTCGAGTCATAGAGAAGCTTCGCCTGCGCGATCTTTTCATCGCAGGGCGGGACGGATTTGGCCGCCATCAGCCAGTCTCCGAAGGGTTGGCGACTTAGGGTTTGCTTTGCTGAAGCGTTGGCGCGCTGTCATTCCCGACAGGCCGAAGGCCTGATCGAGAACGCAGAGTCACAAACATTGTGGGCGTCTGTTGCGCCGTTCTTGCCTCGGCGCTCCAAAAAAATCCCCTCGGCTCAAGACGCGAAGCGTCCTAAAGCGCGAGGGGACGGGAAGACGCGGGGGAACGGGAGGAGAGGACGCCGCGCCGGTAAACTCGTTCGCGCCGCTCAAGCGCAATTTTGGAGCATGGCGCTTTTCTATAGGACCAACGTCCTGCTGTCAAGGAATAAAATCATAAAAGTTGGGCAAGAGCACCGGCGCGGCGAATCGTGTGGAGGCCAATGAAGCGCCTGACGCGCGAAGCCGGAAAAGCCCCGACGGGATTGAGGCCGTGGTGGGTCAGCGCCGGCGAATGTGTTTTTGTTGGGCGAATGGTTAACGAAGGAGCGCTTAGAAATCCGCCGCCGACGCCACGGCTGTTCACGCTGAAAAACCCCCTCGCTGCGAATGAGCGCCCTTGTCAACAGAGATTCATCGAGCCGTTGCAAGACCGGGCGCGGCGAACTGGCGCTATTGGCGATTCGCGCGGTCGGGGTTTGCTTGACGGCGCTGGTCTTTACTCGCGCCGCGCGATCGGCGGAATCAACAGGGGAGCGCCGAGGAAGAGTCGACTCTAGAATGGCGCGACGCTAAAAAAACACATTTTGACGGGTGGGGGCTTCATGCGGATATTGATTGGCGCGGCGCTCTGTTGGGCGTTGGCGGGATGCAGCGTCTATATGGCGACGAAGCAGCCGGACGCAAAGAATGTCGATTTGTTCACGGTTGGGACGTCCAGGACGCTGATGCTGGCGGAATTCGGCATGCCCGCCGCAACCGAAACCAAGAACGGCCGAACATATGAAATTTTTAAATTCGTGAACGGCTATTCAGCGGGGGCGAAAGCGGGACGCGCCGTTTTTCACGGCGCCGCCGACGTCGTGACGCTGGGGTTATGGGAAGTCGTGGGGACTCCGACGGAAGGCGTATTTTTCACCGGCGACGAAATGGTCTTCCGCGTGAGATACGACAAGGACGATCGAATCGACGAAGTCGTCGCGCTGAAGCGATAGCCAGATCCATTTGATGGATGTCCGCGCAAAATTGCCGGCGATCCTCGGTCGGCTGCGCAAAAGTATATCCGAATAAGTCCCGCATTTGAGAAATTCGTCCGCAAAGCCAGTTCACCATCGCGCCTTCTTCGGCCAGCGTTTCGGCCACAGCCTGATGAAGTCCGGCAGATCGTCGGTCTCGACGTCGTCTTCGCCGGCCTCGATCCGGCCGCGCGCCGACACGCCGGCGCGAGAGACGCTTTCCGGATCGCCGGAGATCAGCGGGTGCCAGGGCGGCAGCGGCTTGCCCCGAAAGCGCAGCAGATAGGCGCAGGTCGGCGGCAGCCAGGGAATATCAGCAAGTTTCTCCAGGGTGAGCCGCACACAGTCCGGCACGTAGCGCCGTCGCCGCGGATAGTCGCCGCAGCGGCAGCTCTGCTGGTCCAGCAGTTTGCAGGCGACGCTCGTGTGATAGATCGCGCCCGTGTCCTCGTCTTCGAGCTTCACCAGACAGCAGCGGCCGCAGCCGTCGCAGAGCTGTTCCCACTCGGCGCGGGTGAGGTCCGAAAGCGGCTTTTCCCAGAATGGCGTCTCGGTCGGCGCGGCCTCGACCGGGAGGGCGCGCCGCGAAAAACTCGAATCCGGTTTTTCGGCGCGCTCGACGCTTTTAAACCCGGTCACATGATTCGGATTCGGGCGGTTCCTCCCGCCTGCAGCGTGATCTGGGGCATTTTTGCCTTTTTTTAACGCCATCCTTCTCTTTCGACTTGCGCTTTGCGCGACAGAAACCATAACGCAGTGTGGGTCGCGCGGACTGTCGTCAAGATGGTTAAAAAAGTGTTAATGTCCACAATGCGCCGATAAGTCTTATCGGCGCGGGGAGCAATTGAGCTGTGTTGGAGCGTTTCCAGGCTTCTGCTTTCGCCAAGCGCTTGAGGCGCATCCTGCTCGCGATCGATGCGCTGATCGATTCCGCCATGTTCCAGAGCGGGCGGCGCGCCCGCGAACTCTATGAGGATTTTTCGACCTTCATGGAGCGGTTCCATGTCACCGGCCTTGCCCGGGTTGGCGTGGAGCTCTCTTGCGAGGCGCTGACGCTCGGCCTCGGCGCCGGCGTCGTCGCCATGGCGCTCGCCTCCTCGGCGTTCCAGATGACCAGCGACGAGAATTGGCTCAAGCAGACCGATCTCGCCGTCACCTTCCTCGATCGCTACGGCGCGGAAGTCGGCCAGCGCGGCATCAAGCACGACGACGCCGTGCCGCTCGATCAATATCCCGATTATCTTATCAAGGCGGTGCTGGCGACGGAAGACCGCCGCTTCTACGAACATTTCGGCATCGACGTGATCGGCACGCTGCGGGCGCTCACCGTCAATGCCCGGTCATCGGGCGTGGTGCAGGGCGGCTCCTCCATCAGCCAGCAGCTCGCCAAGAATCTTTTCCTTTCGAATGAGCGCACCATCACCCGAAAGATCAACGAGGCCTTTCTGGCGCTGTGGCTCGAGCATCATTTGACGAAACGGGAAATCCTCAAGCTCTATCTCGATCGCGTCTACATGGGCGGCGGCGCCTTCGGCATCCAGGCGGCGGCCGAATTCTATTTCGGCAAGTCGGTCAAAGACGTCACGCTCTCCGAGTCGGCGATGCTCGCGGGCCTGTTCAAGGCGCCGACGAAATATGCGCCGCACGTCAATCTGCCGGCGGCGCGCGCGCGCGCCAATGACGTCTTGAACAATCTCGTCGACGCCGGCTTCATGACCGATAGCCAGATCATCGCGGCGCAGCGCAGTCCGGCGACGCCGATCGACCGCGCCCGCGAGACGAGCCCCGACTGGTATCTCGATTACGCCTATGGCGAAATCCGCAGGTTCGCGCAGGACGGCAAGCTCGGCGACAATCGCGTGCTTAGCGTGCGCACCACGCTCGATTCCAACGTCCAGAAGCGCGCCGAAGACGTCATCGAAACCAATCTGCGCGAGCAGGGCCGCAGCTTCCGTGTCAAGCAGAGCGCCGCGGTCGTCGTGGAGCCGGACGGCGCCGTGCGCGCCATCGTCGGCGGCCGGGATTATGGCGCAAGCCAGTTCAACCGCGCGACCGACGCCGCGCGCCAGCCGGGCTCCTCCTTCAAGCCCTATGTCTATCTCACAGCGCTGATGACCGGCCGTTTCAAGCCGACGACCATCGTCACCGACAGGCCGACCTGCATCGGCAATTACTGCGTCCATAACTACAGCGGCGGCTATGCCGGCTCCATGCCGCTCGCCATGGCTCTGGCGAAATCCTTGAACACGATCGCCATTCAACTGTCGCAGGCGATCGGCAAGGGCGATTCCCGCATCGGCCGGGCCAAGATCATTGAAACCTGCCGGCGGCTCGGCATCACCACGCCGCTCGAAGACACGCCCTCGCTTCCGGTCGGACAGAGCGACGTGATCCTGCTCGAACATTCGGCGGGCTATGGGGCCTTCGTCAACGGCGGCAAAAAGGTCACGCCTTACGCCGCCGTCGAAATTCGCAACCGCCAGGGCGATCTGCTCTATCGCCACGACCGCGACGCGCCGCCGCAAACGCAGGCGGTGCCGTTCGACAAGGTCGTCGAACTCGCCGGCATGATGAAGAAGGTCGTCGAGGAAGGCACCGGCAGGCGCGCGCAGCTCGGCGAGGGCATCGACGTGATCGGCAAGACCGGCACCACAAATGGCTATAGGGACGCCTGGTTCTGCGGCTATTCCGGAACGATGGGCGGCTGCGTCTGGTACGGCAATGACGACAACGCGCCGATGAACAACATGACCGGCGGCACGCTGCCGGCAAGCACCTGGCACGACATCATGGCCTATGCGCATCAGGGCGCGATCTTAAAGCCGATCGTCGGCCTGAGGCCCGATCCCAAGGGCGCGACAGCCGCCGCCAACGCCAATGTCGTCAAGCCGCTCGAACTTGGCGCGCCGCAGCGTCCCGCGACCCTGTCCAAGGGCGCGATGCAGGCGCTCGAAGCGCTTCAAATGAAGATCAAGGCTGTCGGCGGCGACAAGCAGAGCGGGCTCGAAGCGCCTGAACCCGCCGCATCCGACGTCGATCGGCGCGAGGCGCAGCGCGCGAGCGGCGCCGCCGTCGGCGTCATCCGTTAAGCGGCGGGAGCGCACCCTTGGACCTCAAGCCTTACGCAAATTATCTGCGCGCCGCCTCGGCGATGATCGCCGGCGTCGGCATCGGCCTGTTTGCGACCGTCCTGTCGCTCAACGCCGGCTATGGCTTCAATTCACTGCGCGCCGGGGCGTGGACCGCCTGGCCGCATATCGGCGGCGCCGACATCGACCCTTATGCGCGGGCGGTCATCTCGCGTTCCGGAGAAGCGCCGCTCGGCCGCGATCAGGGACTGGCCTTCATCGCCCGCGCCGACTCCAATGGCGCGCCGCTCAGCGCCGAATGCGAATATCGCATTGTCGATCCCTTGCCCGCCGCGCGCTTCTGGACGATCGCGTTGGCGAGCCCCGACGGCCGGCTCCTCGCCAATCCCACCGAGCGCTACGGCTATTCCTCGGTCGACGTTCTGCGCAATGAGGGCGGCGCCTTTGAGATCGACGTCGCGCGCGAGGCGCGGCCCGGCAATTGGCTGTCGCCGGGCGGGGCGAAGGACTTTGTCGTCATGCTGCGGCTCTATGATACGCCGCTCGACATCGAGTCGGCTCCAGATCCAAATTCCTTTCCAAAAATCGTGAAACTCGGATGCGCCTGAATATTCCCGATCGCTATCTCGACCTCTTGCCGTGGCTGTTCGCGACGCTGCTCGTCGCGGGAATCGTGCATATCGTTTCGGTGCTGCTGATGCCCACGGTGGCGCCGAACGACGCGCTCGCGCGACTCGCGTCCTATGTGAAGAGCGCCGCGCCGGCGGAAGGACTGGTGATGCTGCCGCAGATGGCGCCCGGCGCCGAGACGCTGCCCTTCGAGGATCCGGCCTTCGCCGAGGCGGTCTGCGTCTATGATCTCGCCAAGGGTCCGCTGCGGGTCAAGACGAACGTCGACGGCGAGGATTTTCTCGGACTCTCATTTCACGCCACCGCCGGCCGCATCTATCATTCGATGACCGACCGCTCGGCGATCAAGGGCAAGATCGACATCGTCGTCGGCGACGCGCGCCAGATCGACGCGCTGACGAGCGCGGATGAGGGCGACGCCCCGCCGCCGCAGGAAGTGCGGCTCACGGCGCCGGCGAAGCGCGGCTTCATTCTGATCCGCTCCTTGGCCAAGCGCGCCTCCGACCAGGAGCGCGCGCGCAGCAGATTGAGCGCGATCAGCTGCCAGCGATTCGATCTGCCGCAGGGGTGAGCCACGCTGCCGATGGACCTCATCGCGTGAGCGGTTGCGCTCTGATTTTCCAGTTCACGTTATTGTCGCTACTTCGGATGATGAGGCTGTGCTTTGGTCGGTTTTCTATGGCAGCGACCGTCATGATTCCTGAGGAGAGAATTTCCGGCAAGGAAAGGATTTTCGAGATCTTCATGGGAGCTGCTGCGGTCTTGGGGCTTCTTATACCGATAGCGGGCTCAAGCGCGGATTTATGTCGTGGACCGCTTAGATTCTTTTCTGCGGCGCCCACAATTCAAGCATTTATTAAATACAAGTTTTTATCGGCGCAGGAAGTATGCTCCTTCGAGCGGCTTTTTTTGGCGTATGGTATCACTGTTATTATAGGCAGCATGTTGATTGGGCGATCAATGCCTCAGCTGCTAAACCGCCGAGCGGCCTCAAACGGTAAGCCTCCAATAAAGTTTTGGAGAGACACGATTATTGTATGTAGTTTGATTCTAGTTGGGGTGGCATTGCTGTTTTTGATCTATCAGTATGAGCCTTATGCGTCTAATCTCGATAGCATCATTGTAGCTAAAATTTGGTTTTCTACGAAATTGTCGCTTTGTGCAGGTATCTGGGTGATTGGTTTTATGTGCTTTCACGTCCTTTGGTCAATTTTCGACGACAGGGACGGTCGTGTGTAGCGTTTAAATCGTCGTGCGGCATGAGACGTCCGGCTACGCGCCCGGGCACCCGGCCTATCGGCATTATTTTTCAGGGGAGGGGCTGAAGGTGCGGCGGAGAGCCGGCGCATGCGCGGCCGAAAGCATAAGGCGCCTCAATATTACGAATTTAACGTGGCGCTCAACGTGCGCCCCCTTTCTTCAGGATTGTAAGCGAGAGGCGCTTGAAAGCGCATGCTGGTTCGCTCCTGGCTGGTCGAGTCAAAAACTGGAGGACAATACGTGGGCATCTATACCTCGCATACGAAGTTGGCCGGGACATGTATCTGGGGATCTGCGGCCGGCTTCGTTGTGTTGCTTTATATACTAGATTATCTATTTCATGTAGGGAGGATTGACTATCAATCTTTTTATTATGCGGTTGTCTTGTATTTTACTGCAGCTCTCGTTTTGATGCTCTATGCGATATTTTCTCGCGTTGACGCTCTGTACTTATCCTTCTTAAGAGCTGGTAGAAGGCTTTCGTGCGTGCAATTTACGCTGATGTTGGTGTCAATATACATGGGTTCACTATTTCTGTTTGGGATTGGTTTTTACTTTGTGGTTCCTGATTTCCCTGAACATGTTCGTCAATTTCTGGATCATGGGTCGATAAGAAGGCTAGTGGGGGAATTTTGTATGATTCCTCTGCTGGTGTCCCTGGTGGCCTTGCTTGTGTCAAACGTCTTAGCGATCCACAGAGGCGTGCGAATATGTAGGAGAATCGATGGTGGTTCTAGCTGAAGCTGGAGCCGCTTTTGGAAGCATTCGAAATTGGCGAACTGAATGAATTACAATCGTGATGACGGCGCGCAATCGTACGGACATCGTCTTGCTCGACGTCCGTCGGCGGGCCATTCGTCGACGCGAAGCCCGTTTCATTCGGGCGTCGGTTCTTGCACGAATGGGCACGATGGTTTTTTGCGTGTCGCAATGACGACTCAGATTGCCGCGTCATTCCCGGCAGGCCGCAGGCCTGATCGGGAATCCAGGAGCAAACGCCGTGCATGATCGGTTTTTTTATGGATTCCCGATCGCGCTTCGCGCGTCGGGAATGACGGCGTGAAAGCGCCATGTTGAAATTCTTATGGAGCGTCGTATGGGGCGTGGCGAAAATAATATTGATAACAGGGGCCGCGTTCGTGCTTCTGTTTCTTATTCACGCGGAGGTTAATCATTTCTTGAGATATTCTGTCTTCAAGTGCG
The DNA here is from genome assembly GCF_051062815.1 of Methylocystis sp. Lineage (GTDB taxonomy): Bacteria > Pseudomonadota > Alphaproteobacteria > Rhizobiales > Beijerinckiaceae > Methylocystis. Next base: position 10,083 of record NZ_JBPFDU010000034.1, read on the forward strand.
TCGATAAGAATTTTACTTTTACTGACTCTGAGGCTATATCTCATTTTAAAAAACATATAGAATCAGAATTGTTAGGGTACTACTCATACCGCCATGCCACTATATCTTCAGACTATAATAAAATATCTCGTGGCGTAGGAGATGATCGTGAATCAGAAGACTATGGCTGGGGCGTTTCAAGGGAAGATGCGACATATCCATTTCAAGCTGACGGGATAAGCGTGGAGTTTGTTGGCAGCAATTCTTCTTACGTTCAATGCGACATGCTGGCGTGTGGGCCGATACTAGGTTGTGAAGCGCATTGACAACGGCTGCACCATTTCGTCGGAGCAGGCCATGAGCGGCATCGTTCGGCCGCGCGGGCTTCACATGAGCTTATCCGCCTTTGCCAGCTTTTTCGCCGGGAGCCGCATCCGCTCCGCTGCGTTCACATCCCTATTTTCCGGCATTTCCATTCATCAGTTTGCGGGCTGGCTTATTGGCCCTCTCGCAATTGTCGCTGCGCTTTTTTGGGTGGCGAACCATGTCGGCCGCAATGTCTTCGCGGTGAAAACCGAGAAGACCGACTGCATCCCCAACGAACGCTTCGTCAATGATCCCGACGGGCGTCCTTTTCTCGAACTGCGCTGGCTGATGGACCCGCCGGGCTGGCGCGTCCGCCTGCGCGTGCCCGCCGAATATGTGACATGGGCCGATGTCGGCTGCGAACCCGCCTTGGGACGCGGATATCCAGATCCGAACTATCGGGACGTCTATGTGCATGGGTTCAGCATCGGAGTCGATCTGCCGGATTTCACGGTCCTGCAACCGACCGATCGACACATCCGACGTCGAGGGCTCGACAGGACAAAGATGATTGTGAGCGTGGATTCCGAAGTAAAAGTGCAGGGCGGGGAGGCTGAAAAGGTTCGAGTGATTCAAAAAAATTTCTATAACACACAGCGGATTTTTCTTGATCCAGAAAGCGTGTCTTTGAAATCTAGAAACCTGACGGTTGGCCCAAAGCCGGACAAGTTCAATTTGAAGCGCGTCGGCGTCATAGGAGATATGAGCCGCTACAAGACCGAGCTCGGTGGGGCTGAGGCCGTCGATTTCTATTATGTCGACAGAAAACCGATTGATCTATGGTTCGAGTGTCAGGCGGAAGAAATCAAGGATCACACGGAAGACTCGGGATGGGATCGCCGCCCCGAATGCCAGATGTTTTTTCGCTATGCGCGCCTGGACGCTGTGATCACAGCCGAGTTTCCACGAATATTCATGCCGATGTGGCCGGAGATCAAGCTGAAGCTGGAACGGCTGTTGGACACGTTCGAAATTGGCGAACTGAATGAAGGACAATTGTGATGACGGCGCTCAATCGTACGGACATCGTCATGCTCGACGCCTGTCGGTTGGCCATTCGTCGACGCGAAGCCCGTTTCATTGGGGCGCCGGTTCTTGCGTGAATGCATGCGATGGCTGTTTGCGGAGTCCGGCGACGAGCCTCGAGCGTGCTCCGCCCTATAAAGAGATTGATTATGATAGATAATCGCGATGAATCCCCGATCGCCCCAAAAGCTCGTCGCACGCGCGAAGAACGGAATTTGGGCCATTTTATTTTGACCGTCACATTACTCGGCCTTGTTCTCCCACTCTATATCTCGCCTGGTATCGACGTATGCTTTTCAAATCTGAGATGGCTTTCATCTCTCAAGCGTGTTCAAGATTTAATCAGGTTGAACATAGTGACCGCTACAGAAGCTTGCTCCTTAGATTGGCTTATACTTGTTTATTATTTTATGTGGATATCGGGTATGATTTTTTTTATGTATCTCGCGCGAGATGCGTTACGGCGCCGCGTTGCTGCCACAAGCGTAACGCCGCGAAAACTATTAACTTGGGGCTTGCTATTCACCCTATTTTTTGTAGGTTTTAACGGCATTATTATTAGCACATTAAGTAAGCCCGCGCTGCCAATTTACGCGCAGATCAACTATATGCATGAATTGAAGGGGTTTAGACTGGCAAAAATTCTGATTTTTTTAAGTATCGGACTTGTCGCCGTTGCTATCAACCTCTTTGGCAACTTTCTGATTTTGACCAGGAGCGCTCGCGAAACCGACTAGCGCGATCGGGCGCCAGCGTTTCGAGAAGCCGCAGGGTAAGGAAATGACATCGTAAAAGCCCCTTGTCGGGCATGACATGCTGCGGGGTTGGCGCGACAGGCGCGCGCTAATTGCTGTCGCCGGGCAGACCCGGGATCGGCAGAATTTCGATTCCCTCTTCGAGCAGCGCCTTCGCTTCTTCAAATGTGGCGCGGCCGCGGATGGCGCGTCGCTCCGTCTCGCCGTCCTCCATGGCGCGCGCTTCCTCAGGGAAGCGGTCGCCGACGTCTTCGGTATGCGCGACCACCGTGTCGTGCAGTTCGCGCAGCTTCACGCGCAGATCATGCGCCGCGTCGTCGCGCGGCTTGGCGATATTGGGCGCCATGACGTCGCGCGTAATCTTCGTCGAGTCGCAGAAGGGGCAGGCGATCTGTCCTTCGGCCGCCTGCTTCTCAAATCCTGCGCTGTCGCGGAACCAGCTGTCGAAGCTGTGTCCGGCGTCGCAGATGAGGGAGTAGCGGATCATGGCGTCGCTCCGCCCGCGAGGAGCGCGTCGAGCTTTCCCTCGCCTTCGAGCGCGTGAAGCTCGTCGCAGCCGCCGATGTGCTTGCCGTCGATGAAGATCTGCGGCACCGTCGAGCGGCCGTTGGCGCGCTGGCTCATGCGCCGGCGTCCCAGCGGGTCCCACGCCACCGAGATTTCTTCAAATTCGGCGCCCTTTTGCGTCAGCAGCCGCTTCGCGGCGAGGCAATAGGGGCAGGTCGTCGTGGTGTAGATTTCGATGCGGGGGGCCATTCGCGCTTATACGCCGGCCTTCATGCGCTTGTCACGGCCCGCGCGAAGACGAGGAGATCGACGCGCGCCGCGCCCGCCTTGAGCAAAGCGCGAGTCGCGGCGTTGGCGGTCGCCCCGGTTGTCAGCACATCGTCCACCAGCACGACATTGCGCCCGTGGATGGCGTCCGCCCGCTCCGGTTCGACGCGAAAGGCGCCGGAGAGATTGGCGGCGCGCTGCGCCCGCGTCAGGCCCACCTGCGGCGCCGTCGGCTTGACGCGCTGCAGCGCCATGGTCTCCACCGGCACGGCGCTCTCGCGCGCGATCGCCTGCGCGAGAGCCGCCGACTGGTTGAACCGCCGCGCCAGAATCCGCAGCCGGTGCAAGGGGATGGGCACGATGACGTCGGCGTCGGCGAGGAGTTCGGCGCCGGCCCGCGCCATCCAGCGGCCCATCGGCGCGGCGAGCTCCAGCCGGTCGTAATATTTCAGCCGGTGCGCCAAAGCGCGGGCCTTGTCGCTGTCGTAGCGCGCGACGGCCCTGGCGCGGCCGAAGGCTGGCGGGTTGGCGGCCGCTTCCAGCGAGATCAACCCCGGCTGCGCCAGATCGCGTTCGAACGGCGTGCCGAGCCGCTCGCAATAGGGGCGCTCGATGAAGGCGATGTCGCGCCAGCACTCGGCGCAGATCGCGCCATGGGCGGCGACCGCCCTTCGGCAGACGAGGCAGGAGGGCGGATAGATGAGGTCGAGAAGCGCATGTCCCGCCCGCGCAAGGGGTCGAAGCAGACCCATGTCTCCGAGCCGCGTCATCCGAAACCTTACTCAGTAAGCCTTGCAAGAAGCTTGGCAGGCCGCTCTTTGCGACCTGATGCGCGCAAGGCGCGGCGCGAAGAACCCTTGGTCACAAATCAGGACTTGAGCACAGGCGGGACCCTAACGCATCGTAGGGGTCAGCAAAAGAATCATTGTCCAGCCGGGCGGCAAGGCCGCCATTACCGCGCCAAGCGGACCCTCAGGAGATTGACGCCCCCATGAGCGAATTCCACACGATCTTCGTCATCTCCTGCATCGCCGTGCTCGCGCCGCTGCTCAACAGAGTTCCGGCGTTTGCGCGCGCGCCGATCGTCGCCATCGAACTGTTGCTGGGCATGCTCGTCGGCCCAAGCGGGGCGGGGCTGGTGGCGGGGGATGGCGCCGTCAATTTTTTGATGGAGTTTGGCCTGGTCTATTTGTTTTTTCAGGCGGGCTTCGAGTTCAATCAGAAGGAAATAAGCGGAAAGCCGCTTCGCCTGGGACTTTTCGCATGGCTCATTTCATTGAGCCTCTCGGTCGTTATTTCCGGACTGCTTTATCTCGTTGGCCTCGTGGAGGCGCCGCTTCTCGTCGCGCTGATCTTGCCGACCACGGCGTTCGGCATATTGATCCCCGTTTTACGGCAGGCGGGGGATCTCGATAATGAATTCGGACGCTACGTCCTTGGCGTCGCGGCTATCAGCGAACTTGGACCGCTCATTCTCGCCTCGATCGTTCTGGCGCAGCACAATCATCATCTGCACCAGACGCTGTTAAGCGCGCTTTTCATCGCGCTCGGGCTTGCCGCGATCTTTTTCCTCAAGACCGCGCGTTCGGACCGGCTGGCCGAAAGCATTGTGTATTGGCTTGGCGACAGCGAGCTTCTGCCTATTCGAATCGCGCTCGTCGTTTTGCTTGGCTTCGTCTCATTCGCCGACAGGCTGGGGATGGAGCTTGTGGTCGGCTCCTATATGGCGGGCATGGCCGTCGCGGTCCTGGTGCGGGGCACCAAGGCCGAAATCCTCAATGATCGTTTGACCGCCATCGGCTCCGGTTTTTTGATTCCGCTCTTTTTTATCGAGAGCGGCGCGTCATTTGACTTTGTGGCGCTCGTCAGGAGCCCGGCGACCGTCGCGCTCTTCGCGTTTTTTTGCGTCGCTTTCCTGCTCATTCGTCTCGCGCCGCTGAATCTTTTTCGCGGGACGCTGCCCGAGCGGGACATTCCGGCGTTGGGGCTGTTGTCGTCGACCACCCTGCCGCTTGTCGTCGCGCTGACCTATCTCGGCGTCGGGAGGGGACAGATGGCGCCAGAGACGGCTTCCGCGCTTGTGGGCGCCGCGATGGTGACCGTCACGGCGTTCCCGACGCTGGCCTTCTGGCTGCGTGGAACGCGTCAGCCATCGCGCCTTGAGAGCGGCATATCGTCGATCGCTCACGCCGTCGCCGATTGGTTCTCTTCGCAAGCGTCCGCCGTGTTCGCCAAACTGCCGCCTCGATGGATCGAGACGCTCCAGGACGCCGAGCGTCGCGTCTCCGGCCTGTTCAACCGCCCTTAGCCGAGCAGGCCGCCCGCTCTGGGCGCGAGCGGATTGTCGGCGAGCGCCTGCGCGTCGGGACGGTCGGGCGCGGGGTGATTGACGAGCGCGCCGTAGAGCCCGTGGACGAAGCCCTCGTCGAGATCCTTGACGATGAAGACGATGCGCGTGCGCCTGTCCGCGTCGGGCCAAGCATCGGGCCAAGCGTCGAGGCGATGTGGCGGGTGAAAGACATGCTGCACGCCATGGATCGCCACGGGGCGCGATGGATCGTCGGCCAGCGCCACGATTCCCTTCACGCGTAACATGCGCGGTCCATGCGTGTGACGTAGAAGGTCGATGAAAATGTCGAAGGAGGCCGGCGTCAGCGGCGTCTCGGAGGAAAAGCAGAAGGCGCGGATATGCGCGTCATGCCGGTTCACATCGTGGCGATGGTCGTGGGCTTCGTGGTGATGGTCATGCTCATGGCCATGGTCATGGCCCGCGTGATCATGCGACTGCGCTGTTTCCACCGCTTCGGCGTTGAGCCATTCCTTCACGCGCGGCGTCTTGGTCGCGGGATCGTAGAGGCCGCAGTTGAGGAGCGCGTCGGGCGTCGCTTCGCCCTTGGCGGCGTCAAGCTGTAGGGCGCCCGGGTTGAGCCGCGCCAGCCGCGCCTTCAGCGCATCCACACGCTCGGCGCCTTGCGGCAGATCCGTCTTGGCGATGACGAGCCGATCCGCGACGGCGGCCTGTTTGACGGCTTCCTCATGCGCGTCGAGCGTGGCTTCGCCGTTCACCGCATCAATGAGCGTGACGACGCCGTCGAGCCGATAGCGCATCATCAGATAGGCGTGGGACATGATCGTGTGCAGGATCGGCGCGGGATCGGCGAGGCCAGTCGTTTCCAGCACGACGCGCTTGAACGGCTTGATCCGGCCGTTGTCGAGCCTCTTCAGCAGATCTTCGAGCGTGTTCACCAGATCGCCGCGGATCGAGCAGCACACGCAGCCCGAACTCATCATCACCATGTCGCCGTCGATCTTCTCGATGAAGAGATGATCGAGGCCGATCTCGCCGAACTCATTGATGAGGACGAGCGTATCGGCGAGCGCCGGCGAGGCGAGCAGTCGGTTGAGCAGCGTGGTCTTGCCGGCGCCAAGGAAGCCGGTGATGACGGTCAGCGGAATTGGCGGCGGCGCCGAGCGCGTCGCGCGACTCGCGGCGGCCTTGGTCAGATCGTTCATTCAGCGGAACTCGCGCCGGAGCTGGAGAAATTTCCTGCTCGCGGAAGGCTCGCATCATCGCCGAAAACGCCGCGCGTTTCCAGAACGAACGATCCTACGGCGATTCTCAGCTCTTGCCCGGTTCGGCGGCGGAGTGCGCCTTCGACGCCGCCGGCTTTTGCGCTGCGGCCGCTTTCGGCTTCGTCGCGCTTCTCGCCGCCTTGGGCTTGGGGGGTGGCTCCTCGGCGATGACGGCGTCGACCTTTACAGCGTCCGCCTTTGCCGCCTTGGCGGCGCGCGCCGCTTTCGCGGCCTTGGCGTGTTTGGCGCGTCGCAGCGATACCGCGTCGGGCGCGGGCTTACTGATCGGCGAGGCGCTGGCGTCGCCGGCTTCAGGCTGCGCCGCATAGGCGGCAAGATCAGGCTGCTCGCCAACCGGCGCTCCCGGCGCGCGCGCCCGCGCCACTGGACCGGCATAGCCCGGCGCGCGTCCCACATAGACGGACACGGGCTCAAAACGCGGGCGCGGCAGATGCGCGATTTCCTTGGCGTTCATCTTCTGCTGCGGAGCGCCGCCGAGCGCGTCGAGCAGCGGCACGCCAGAGCCGACTGGGACCGAAGCATCCTCGATCTCGGCCATGAATTCCGCCGCCGCCGGGCCGCGGTGGTGGCACACGGACTCGCGCAAGTCGGGCGCCGCCGTTGGGCCGGAGCTGGGCAGGGACGCCAAAGAGGCGACGGCAGCCCCGCTCTGAAAGCCGCGATCGAGCAGGGCCGCCGTCTTCGCGGTGCGCAGAATCGGATTGGGCGCGCCGAGGACGACGGCGATCAAACGCCGGCCGCCGCGTGTGGCGGAGGCGACAAGATTAAATCCGGCCGAACATGTGAAACCCGTCTTCATGCCGTCGGCGCCGGCATAACGGCCGAGAAGATGGTTGTGCGTGGGGATGATCTGCTTGCCGAGCTGCATCGCGCCGATGTTGAACAGATTGGCGTGCTCGGGAAACTGCAGGTAGAGCGCGCGGCCGAGAATGGCGAGGTCGCGGGCCGACGTGACCTGCCGCGTATCGGGCAAGCCGTTGGGATTGACCCATATCGACTGCGTCATGCCGAGGGCGGCGGAGTGGCGGTTCATCTCGTCGGCGAAGGCCTCGACCGAGCCGGACACGCCTTCGGCGATGGCGACGGCGATGTCATTGGCGGATTTCACCATCAGCATGATGAGCGCATTTTGCAGGGTGACTTCCGAGCCGGGTCTGAAGCCCATCTTGGAAGGCGCCATGCCGCATGCGCGCGGCGACATCATCACCGGCGTCTCGAGCGAGATGCGCCCCTGGCGCACCGCGTCGAGCGCGACATACGCCGTCATCAGCTTCGTCACCGAGGCGGGATACCAGGAGGCGGTCGCCTGATCATGCGAGAGCACGGCGCCCGACGCGACATCGATGACGATGGACGGGGTCGCGCGGCCGGGCGCGGCGGCGCCAAACACGATCAACAATACGCTGGCCGCCGCAATCAAAGTGGACTTCGAGAAGATCATCCGCCTAGCCCCGTTACCCGGCGCTGAACGCGCGGGATCGCATGAAACGCCATCTATATAATAGCGCCTGAGGCGCTTAGCCGGAATAGGCTTGGAATTGGGCGATTCGGGGGCGGTTGGTTATAACCTGTTAACCATCACGACAGGGAAAGCGCGCGCCCCCCTTACGGCTGAAGCGGGTGGTTTCGACGCGCGAGTTCTGGCCCGACAAGGTGATGTCTCATCAGGAACTTCAGCGCACGGGTCCAAGACTGGTCGGTTTCCCCGCGCAGATCCGTCTGTGAGATATGCGCCAGTTCTCCCGTGCGCGCGTCACGAATGCGCATTTCGAGATATTGCTCCATCACGCTGACTTTTCTAAAGAAGCAGACGAAGGACAGGTCTGCGCCAAGCCTGCGCGCAATGTCGGCGTCGCAGCCGTTGCACTTGCGCAGCCAATGGTCCTTGACCCTCTGATCCGTCGCCGCGCTTCCGTCGACGATTTCGAACAGCCCGGATTGAGTCAGGAGCTCCCGCGCCAGCGCGGTCATCCGCTGGAGGCGCGCGGTTTCTTCGGGGCTTTCCCCGGCGATCGGACCCCCGGCGGTGAAGTCGTCGAGCTCGATGTCGAAGACCGCGAGTTTGAACGGCGGGGATGATTGCGCGCGAGCGCCGATCGCGACGGCTCCGGTCGCGATTGTGATGAGCGCCGATAACAAAAGATGAGTGAGCGTCTTCTTGACCATCGCCAGGCTCCGCTGTTGCAGTTGAAGGCGTAGCTGCGCGAAGCGTTGGAAGCTTCGGCCTTTCGCCTGCGGCGGTCTGGGCATATTTCCTTTGGGCGGTCGATCAGGTCGCCGACGCGTCGCCGATAAGTCCTGCGCCGATGGCGAGCCAGACCAGATGGGCGTCGGTGCGCGCGCCGATCTTGGATTTGATCTGATAATGGTAGTTCTGAACGGTTTTCGGACTGAGATTTAAGGTGCTGGCGATGTCCTCGGTCGTTCGGCCCGACGCGACGAGCCGCAAGATCTCCGTCTCTCTCGGGCCAAGCTCATCGACGAGCGCGCGGCCCTCGCCCAATCGCTCGGCGGCGATCTCGCGCGCGACGTCGTCGCTGAGCGCCCGGCCGCCTCTGGCGACGATCGCCACGGCGCGGAGCAGCTCCGCGGCGTCGCTGCTTTTGGTGACATAGCCGGATGCGCCGGCCTCAAACGCTTTCAGCGCAAAGGCCGCGCCGCTATGCATGGTGAAGATCAGAATGCGCGCGCTCTTATCCCATTGCCTGATGTGGCGGACCGCTTCGACGCCGCTCGCGCCCGGGAGAGAAAGATCCATGATGACGATGTCGGGAGAAACCTTCCGATAGGCCTGATAGGCCTCCGCGGCGTTGGCGGCTTCGGCGACGATTCTGTAATCCGGCTGGCGCTCCAAGAGCCGCCGATATCCCTCCCGAACGATCGGGTGGTCGTCGACGAGAAGAATTGTGGTCATGCGAGCGCGAGACCTTTCATCGGCGCCGGCGCGACGGCGATGAGCGGAATGCGGGCGACGACGCGCACGCCTTTCGTGGCGTCGCTGATCGACAGACTTCCGCCAAAAGCCGCGATGCGCTCGCGAATCCCGAGAATGCCGTGGCCGGAGGCGGCGGCGAGGCGGGAGGCGTCGCCGCCGCCATCATCCTCGACCGTCAGCGCGACGAGCCCGTCGGCCGCCGCCGCGCGCTCGACGCGCAGATAGACGTTTTTCGAGTCGCCGTGCCGCATGGCGTTGGTCAGACATTCCTGCGCGATGCGATAGAGGCTCGTCGAAATCGTCTGAGGAAGGTTGGAGAGGTCGCCCGTGAGCCGCAGGTGGATGACCGCCTTTCGTCCCGCTTTGGCGTTCCAGCTCGCCGCGAGCTGGACGAGACAGGCTTCGAGCCCGAGTTCGTCGAGGTCTTGCGAGCGCAGCCGGGCAAGCGCGTCGCGCAGGGTCGTCATCATGCGCTTGGCGACGCGCCCGATTGAGCGGGCGTCCTCGGCGACGCCCGGGTCACTCTTAGCCGCCGCCGTCTCGATCGAGCCGGCGAAGGCGAGGGTCGCCGTCAGGCACTGGCCGAATTCATCGTGCAGGTCGCGGGCGAGCGCGCGGCGTTCCTCCTCCTGGACCTCGAACAGCCGCTTCGTGAGCGCGGCGCGCTCCGCCGTCGTCCGCGCCAGCCGCTCGGCAAGGTCGTTAACGGCGCGCGCGATCAGGCCGAACTCGCTTTTCGTGATGGCGTTTAGCCGGGTGGCGTAATTCCCTTGCTCCAACTGGCGCAGCCCGCGGACGATGGCCCGGGTCGGCGCCAGAGCGTGGACGATGGCGACCGCGGCCAAGAGGCAAATGCAGACCGCCATCGAGGCCGCAACGCCGACGATGATCGAGATCTGCCGCCAGGCTTGTCGGATGGCCGCGCCGGCGTCCGCCCTGACGAGGATTGCGCCGGTTTCCGGTTGCCGCACGGTCAAGGGCCGAATGATCGGCGCATGCGCGCCGAAGACGCGCTCATAGGCCGCAGCAAACCATGCCGGCGCGGCGGAGCCGACGCCCTCGAGCTGGCTGCAAAGGGTTTGCGGCTCGTCGTCCCCCGGCGCATAGCTGACGCAGACGCCCGGCGAAACGAGCTTCAAGGTCGAAAGCGACTCCCAGTCGGGGACGGGCAAAATGTTGTCACGCCGCATGCTGCCCCGCCAGCGGATGGCATACCAGTAGAGATTTTCGAGCTGGTGTGCGACGCGCTCGGCGGACGTCGCCGCTTCCGTTTCGATTGCGCGATGCGCGTCGACCATCACCCAGCCCGCGGTCAGCGTAAGGCAGATGAGGGTGATGCCGACAAGCTGCAAGACGAGCCCAACGATCAACCGCATCGGCGCATCCCCCGACAAAAAAACCCGTCGCTCAGTAGAGCAGGAATCGAAAGGAGGTCCAACGCGCATCATGCGCTTAGGCCCTGATCGGGCAAATTGCCTAGTGGCGCGCGAGCGATTTGGATTCGTTTCGAAATTTCGGCGCGGCCTGGGCGGATATGCTAATGTGACGCCCATGCGGGTTGACGAAAGCGCCAGTGACGCCCTGGATGCTGCGTCCTGGCGACCCGATTGTGGACTCGGTCGTGATCGACAAGCTTGAATTCCTCATCGCCGTCGCAAAGGAGAAGAGCTTTTCGCGCGCGGCGGAGATTTGCGGCGTCACCCAGCCCACGCTCTCGGCCGGCGTCAAGCAGCTCGAAGATTCGCTCGGCGTGTTGCTCGTCAACCGTTCCTCGCGCTTCCACGGCCTGACCGCCGAAGGCGAACGGGTGCTCGAATGGGCGAAGCGCATCGTCGGCGACGCGCGGGCGATGCGCCAGGAAGTTCGCACGCTCAAGGAAGGCCTGACCGGCCAGCTGAAGATCGCCGTCATCCCGACCGCGCTTGGCATTGTCTCGGCGCTGACGACGCCCTATCGCGAGAAGCATCCGGGGGTGCGCTTTTCCGTGATCTCCGCGTCGTCGAGCGAGGTGCTGACCATGCTCGATAATCTTGAGATCGACGCCGGCATTACTTATCTCGACAATGAGCCGCTTGGCCGCGTGCGCACGGTGCCGCTCTGCTCCGAACGCTACCGGCTGCTGACCTTCGCCGACAATCCACTTGGGAACCGCGACCGGGTGACATGGGGCGAGGTCGGTCGCATCGATCTCTGTCTTCTCACGCCGGACATGCAGAACCGTCGCATCGTCGAGCAGCTTATTCGCAAGGGCGGTTCCGAGCCCATGCCGATCCTCGAGTCGAACGATGTCATCTTGCTCTTCGACCATGTGAGATCCGGCCACTGGGCCACGGTGCTGCCGGAGAAGCTCGCGAAGACCCTAAACGTGGCGGCGCCGTTGCGGTCCATCCCCATCGTTGAGCCGGAGGCTGTGCATGAAATCGGCCTTGTGGCGCCGCAGCGCGAACCGGTGATTCCACTGGTCGCCGCCTTGGTCTCGGAGGCCAAGAAGCTTGCTGAAAGCCACACGCTCGACGGTTGATAGGATCGCCCTATCGCACAACGGATGGTCGCTATTGATCGGGCCTTGGATTTCCGGCAGTGTTCTCGGAATTAGTCTAAATAGGACGACCGCATATGCGCAACGTCCGGACTGAAAGGGAAGAAATGTCTGGCGCTGCTCAGTATAGCGACGAGCGCGCGCGGGAAATCATCGCCGCCCATATGGGTCTTGAGGGACCCGCGATGCCCATTCTGCACGCGCTTCAAAAAGAATTTGGCTATGTGCCCGACGCCGCCGTCAAGGAAATGGCCGAGGCGCTCAATATTTCGCGCGCCGAAATGCATGGCGTCGTCACCTTTTATCACGACTTTCACCGCGCTCCGCATGGCCGCCATACGCTCAAGATCTGCCGGGCCGAATCCTGCCAATCTATGGGAGCGGAGCGACAGGCGCGGGCGTTTCTCGACAAGTTGAAGCTTGACTGGGGCGGAACGACGCCGGACGGAGCCCTTTCGGTTGAGCCGGTTTATTGTCTGGGGCTGTGCGCCCACAGCCCTTCAGCGCTTTACGACGGCGAGCCGATCGGCCGCGTCGACGCTGAAATGCTTGACGAAATCGCCGCGGAGGCGCGCGACTGATGGTGAAGCTTTACATCCCGCTGGATATGGCCGCCGTTGCGATGGGCGCCGACAAACTGGCCGCCGCCGTCGCGCAAGAGGCTGCGGCCCGCGGCGAAACAGTCGAGATCGTGAGAAACGGCTCGCGTGGAATGCTCTGGCTCGAGCCCCTGATCGAGGTGGAGACTCCCGCGGGCCGTGTCGGTTATGGGCCGGCCAAGGTCAAGGACGTCGCGTCGCTGTTTGACGCCGGGCTCCTCACCGGCGGCGCGCATCTGCTGAACATCGGGATCGTCGACGAACATCCCTGGATGAAGAAGCAGAACCGCGTCACCTTCGTTCGTTGTGGCGTCATCGATCCGCTGTCGGTCGCCGAATATGAGGCGCATGAGGGATTCAAGGGCCTCACGCGCGCCTTCGAGATCGGGCCCGTGGCCGTCGTCGAAGAGGTCACGAAGTCGGGCCTGCGCGGCCGCGGTGGCGCGGGCTTTCCGACAGGCATCAAATGGAAGACCGTGGCGGACTGTCCGCCGGGCCAGAAATATGTGGTCGTCAACGCCGACGAGGGCGATTCCGGCACTTTCGCCGACCGCATGATCATGGAAGGCGATCCGCTCTCGCTGATCGAAGGCATGCTGATTTGCGGATACGCCGTCGGCGCCTCCAAGGGCTATGTCTATCTGCGCTCCGAATATCCGATCGTCGCCAAGGTCTTTCAGGCGGCGATCGAGAAGGCGCTTGAGGCGGGCTGGCTCGGCAAGAACATCAAGGGCTCGGGTTTCGACTTCGACGTCGAACTGCGCATCGGCGCCGGCGCTTATGTTTGCGGCGAGGAGACCTCGCTGCTCGAATCTCTCGAGGGCAAGCGCGGCATCGTGCGCGCCAAGCCGCCGCTGCCGGCCCATGTCGGGCTCTTCGGCAAGCCGACGGTCATCAACAACGTGCTGTCCATGGCCACCATACCGATGATCATGGAAAAGGGCGCGAAGCATTACGCCGATCTCGGCGTCGGCCGCTCGCGCGGCACCATGCCGCTGCAGATCGCCGGCAACGTTAAATATGGCGGCCTCTTCGAGACGGACTTCGGGATTCCGCTCGGCGTGGTCGTCAACGAAATCGGCGGCGGCACCCGCTCGGGTCGTCCCGTCCGGGCGGTTCAGGTTGGCGGCCCGCTCGGCGCCTATGTGCCCGTGTCGCTTTTCGACCTTCCGATCGACTATGAAGCCTTCGCCGCCAAGGACAGTCTCATCGGCCATGGCGGCCTCGTCGTATTCGACGACACCGTCGACATGTCCTGGATGGCGCGCTTTGGCATGGAGTTCTGCGCCATCGAGAGCTGCGGCAAGTGCACGCCGTGCCGACTCGGATCGACGCGCGGCGTCGAGACGATCGACAAGATTCGCAACGGCATGGACGTCGATGCGAATATCGAGCTCCTCAAGGATCTCTGCCACACGATGAAGTTTGGCTCGCTCTGTGCATTGGGCGGCTTCGCGCCGTATCCGGTCGAGAGCGCGCTTCGACATTTCCCCGAGGACTTCCGCAAGCCGGCCCTTGAAGCCGCCGAGTGAGGTAGCCGCCATGACGCTTATCAAAGAAATCGATTACGGCACGCCCGAATCGCCATCCGTAAAATCGGTCACGCTGACCATTGACGGTAAGAGCGTCACCGTGCCCGAGGGCACGTCGATCATGCGCGCGGCGATGGAGGTTGGCACCGAAATCCCGAAGCTCTGCGCCACCGACAGCATCAAGGCGTTCGGCTCCTGCCGGCTCTGCGTCATCGAGGTCGAGGGCCGCAACGGCACGCCGGCCTCCTGCACGACGCCGGTTGCGCCCGGCATCTCGGTCAAGACGCAAACCCCGCGGCTCGCCGCGATCCGCCGCGGCGTGATGGAGCTTTATATTTCCGACCATCCGCTCGATTGTCTGACCTGCGCGGCCAATGGCGATTGCGAGCTGCAGGACATGGCGGGCGCGGTGGGCCTGCGCGACGTCCGCTACGGTTATGACGGCGCCAATCACGTCTTTGCGCGCAATAGCGGCGAAGTGAATTTCGACTGGAAGCCGAAGGACGAGTCGAATCCCTATTTCAGCTATGATCCGTCCAAGTGCATCGTCTGTAACCGCTGCGTGCGCGCCTGCGAGGAAGTGCAAGGCACCTTTGCGCTGACGATATCGGGTCGCGGTTTCGAATCGCGCGTTTCGGCCGGCATGGACGAAGCCTTCATGGAATCGGAATGCGTGTCCTGCGGCGCTTGCGTTCAGGCCTGTCCGACCGCGACGCTGATCGAGAAATCGGTCGTGGCCGTCGGCCAGCCCGAGCATTCCGAGGTCACGACCTGCGCCTATTGCGGCGTCGGCTGCACCTTCAAGGCGGAGATGCGCGGCGAGGAAGTCGTCCGCATGGTTCCCTGGAAGGACGGCAAGGCCAACCATGGCCATAGCTGCGTCAAGGGCCGCTTCGCCTATGGCTACGCCCATCACGGCGACCGAATTCTTAATCCGATGATCCGCGAATCGATCGACCAGCCCTGGCGCGTCGTCTCGTGGGACGAAGCGGTCGGCTTCGCCGCCGACCGGCTGAAGGCGGCGCAGGAGAAATATGGCAAGAATTCCGTGGGCGTGATCACCTCGTCGCGCTGCACGAATGAGGAGAGCTACCTCGTTCAGAAGCTCGCGCGTCAAGGCTTCCGCAACAACAATACCGACACTTGCGCGCGCGTCTGCCATTCGCCGACGGGCTATGGCCTGGCGCAGGCCTTCGGCACCTCCGCCGGCACGCAGGATTTCGACTCGGTCGACGACGCCGATGTCATTCTCGTCATGGGCGCCAATCCGACCGACGCGCATCCGGTGTTCGGCTCGCGCATGAAGAAGCGCCTGCGCGAGGGCGCCAAGCTGATCGTCATCGATCCGCGCCGTATCGACCTCGTGAAGTCGCCCCACATCGAGGCGGATTACCATCTGCCGCTCAAGCCCGGCACCAATGTCGCGATGGTCACGGCGCTGGCGCATGTCATCGTGACAGAAAATCTCGCCAATCTGGATTTCGTGAAGGCGCGCTGCGACTGGGACGAATATCAGGACTGGGCCGCCTTCGTCGCCAACGACCGCTACAGCCCCGAGGCGCTTGAAAGCGTGCTGGGCGTGCCGGCCGCCGACATTCGCGGCGCCGCGCGTCTTTACGCCTCCGGCGGCAATGGGGCGATCTACTACGGCCTTGGCGTGACGGAGCATAGCCAAGGCTCCACCACCGTCATGGGCATCGCCAATCTCGCCATGGCGACCGGCAATCTCGGCCGCCGCGGCGTCGGCGTGAATCCGCTGCGCGGTCAGAACAATGTGCAGGGCTCCTGCGACATGGGCTCGTTCCCGCACGAGTTGCCGGGCTATCGCCACATCTCCAACGATGCGGCGCGCCAGGCGTTCGAGAAGGATTGGGGCGTCTCCCTCGATCCGGAGCCGGGCCTGCGCATTCCCAACATGTTCGACGCGGCGATCGAAGGCACGTTCAAGGGACTTTATGTCCAAGGCGAGGACATTCTGCAGTCCGACCCCGATACGCGCCATGTGTCGCGCGCGCTAGCGAATATGGACATCGTCATCGTGCAGGATCTCTTCCTGGTCGAGACCGCGAACTACGCGCATGTCTTCCTGCCGGGCGCGACCTTCCTCGAGAAGGACGGCACCTTCACCAACGCCGAGCGCCGCATTCAGCGCGTCGCCAAGGTGATGTCGCCGAAGAATGGCTACGCGGACTGGGAAGTCACCCAGCTGCTCGCCAACAAGCTGGGACTAAATTGGAACTACGCCAACGCCAGCGAGATTATGGACGAGATCGCGCGGCTGACGCCGTCCTTCGCGGGCGTTTCGTTCAAGCGTCTCGCCGAGGTCGGCTCCGTGCAGTGGCCGTGCAACGATCAGTCGCCGGAAGGCATGCCGATCATGCACACCGAAAGCTTCGCGCGCGGCAAGGGCAAATTCGTCATCACCGAATATG
This sequence comes from Methylocystis sp., assembly GCF_051062815.1. Taxonomy (GTDB): domain Bacteria; phylum Pseudomonadota; class Alphaproteobacteria; order Rhizobiales; family Beijerinckiaceae; genus Methylocystis. The sequence goes on from NZ_JBPFDU010000034.1 coordinate 26,614, forward strand.
TTCCGACCGAGGAGAAGGTGGGGCCGCGGTTCCCGTTGCTGCTCACGACCGGCCGCATCCTGTCGCAATACAATGTCGGCGCGCAGACGCGACGCACCGAGAACAGCCAGTGGCATCCCGAGGACGTCCTCGAGATCCACCCGCATGACGCCGAGGATCGCGGCGTGCGCGACGGCGACTGGGTGAAGGTCGCGAGCCGCGCCGGCGAGACGACCTTGCGCGCCAAGATCACGGATCGTGTCGCGCCGGGCGTCGTCTATACGACGTTCCATCATCCGACCACGCAGGCCAATGTGGTCACGACCGACAATTCCGATTGGGCCACCAATTGTCCCGAGTACAAGGTCACGGCGGTTCAGGTCTCGACCACCAACGGACCGACCGACTGGCAGCATCAGTATCGCGAGCTGACGGAGCAGAGCCGTCGCATCGCGAGCACGATCGACGCGGCGGAATGACGGAGACGCCGTCGCCGACACTACGGGTGGAATGCCTGGCGCGCCGTCACGATGTGATGGCGCGTTCTTCTCGCGTGATCCCCGAAGAGACGCCGGTCGCCTTCACCTTTGGCGGCTCCACCCATGCGGTGATGATGGCGACGCCGGCGGATCTCGAGGATTTCGCGATCGGCTTCGCGCTGACGGAGGGGCTGATCGATTCTCCGGAGCAGGCGGGCGACGTCGAGATCGTCGTCTCCGACGCCGGCATTGAACTACGCGCCTGGCTCAAGGGCGGTCGGCAGGAAGCCTATGTCGAGCGGCGCCGTTCGATGGCGGGACCGACGGGCTGCGGTCTTTGCGGCATCGAGAGTCTGGAGGCGGCGACCCGCGTTCTACCGACGCTCGACAATGCTTTATCGGTGCGCGCCGACGCCTTGATCGAGGCGATGGGCCGTCTGCCCGCGGCTCAGAAATATAATCAGGAAACCCGCGCCATTCACGCCGCGGCCTTTTGGAATCCAGCTTCCGGCGCGCTGATCGCGCGCGAGGACGTCGGCCGCCACAACGCCCTCGACAAGCTCGCCGGCGCCTTGACGCGCCAAGCCATCGCCGCCAAGCAAGGCGTGGTGCTGATGACGAGCCGCGTATCGGTCGAACTTGTGCAAAAGGCTGCACGCATGGGCGCGCCGATCATCGCCGCCGTCTCGGCGCCGACCGCGCTCGCGGTGCGCAACGCGCAGCACTGCGGCATGACGCTCGTTGCGGTCATGCGCGGCCGCGACTTCGAAGTCTTCACCCATCCAGGACGCATCCTCGAACAGGTTTCCGCACATGTCGCATGATTCGGTCGATAAGCTCGTCAGAATGGCTAACCAGATCGGCACGTTCTTCATGGCTCAGAAGCATCCCGAAGGCGTCGCGAGCATGACGGATCACTTGAGGAGGTTCTGGGACCCGCGTATGCGGAACGCCATTCTCGCGCATGTCGATCACGGCGGCGCCGGGCTCGATCCGATCGCGATGGAGGCGGTGAAGCGCCTCAAACACGCGGCGGGCGCCGCTGCTTCCGAACTGCCTCCCGGCGAAGGCGGCGCCGACGGCTGACGAACGCTCGAGGGCGCAAGCCGCCGATTCGCAATACTATTGGACGTCGGCGCGTTCGTCGCCTAGGTCTGAGACCCAGGCGCAGCCGCGCGATCATTCATGCTACGACTGAGCGATGACCGACCAGACATGTCCCTGCCGCGCGATGGACGCGCAAAAGCATTCCTATTCGGCCTGCTGCGCTCGTTACATCGAAGAGAAACTGCCGGCGCCAAGCGCTGAAGCGCTCATGCGCTCACGTTACACCGCCTTCGCACTGGGCGACATCGACTACCTTGTCGACTCCTTGGCGCCGGAGTCGCGTTACGATTTCGATCGCAAGGCCATCACGCATTGGTCGCGCAGCTCGCAATGGCTTGGACTCGAGATCCTGTCGACGGAACAGGGGCAGCAGGGCGATGAAACCGGCTACGTCGAATTCGTCGCGCACTTCTCCAGCGAAGGCGAACGCTATGCGCATCGGGAGCGATCGCTGTTTCGACGTGACGCGCAGGATGGCCGCTGGTATTTCCTCGAAGAGGCCAATCGCAAGAGCGCGCCCGTCGTGAAGGGCAAGCAGGCGGGCCGTAACGATCCTTGTCCGTGCGGCTCCGGCAAGAAGTTCAAGAAGTGTTGCGGCGTCGCCGCGTAAACGGCGATGAGCGCTACGATTCGATTCACCTGCAGCCAGTATCCTGGAACAAAGCGGTTGCGCCCGCGTTCCGTCGGCGTGGAGCGCTCCTTAACCTTGGGAGAACGGCGATGGATTGGAATCGTGTCGAAGGCAACTGGAAACAGTTCAAGGGCAAGGTGAGAGAGAAGTGGGCGGAACTGACCGACGACGATCTCGCGCGCATGGACGGCAAGCGCGAGCAGTTTGAGGGCGTTCTCCAAGAACGCTACGGCGAAGGGCGGGACCGCATTCGCGAAGAGGTGGACACCTGGCTGAAGACTCTGAAGTCGTGAATCCTTAGCGCGCCGCAAGCTTGGCGCGACGCCGTCTCCTGGCGCTTAGGTTCGGGCTTTTTAAGCGGCGCGCGCCCGCCATTCCTTCGGCCAGGAGGGGAGCACCGAGCTTTGCCGGCATTTTGGAACATTCTTAAAAAGGGAGAGTTGTTTTCTTATCCTTCTCCGATGAAAGGAGAGCCGAAATGAGTTCGAAGCCGAAACTTGGATTAGACTGGCGGCGCATTGTGGAAGCGTTGGCCAAGACGCTGCTTTTGTCGCAAGTCGAAGCGCCGCGGGAGCGTCTCATTCATGTTCGCGAACCGCGACAAGCGGAGATCGAACATTGGCTGCGCAACCGAAAATGACTCCCTCGACGATTGATCCGCGATGATTGCCTGTTGAACGACAGGCAATCATTTTTTTTGTCCATTGTTTTTTAGTCGCTTCAGCGCGACTCAACTCAAGGCGCCGGTCGCGCGTTTTCAGGAGCGCGCCGGAGCAAGCTCCCCAATCTATTTGGCTGCCGACGTCGAAAGTCGTACGAGTAAGTCGACAAACTTATCCGGCATGGGTTCTAAGAGGCTTGTCGCGTACATGTCGCGCAGCCCGGAGGTCAATTCCCCATCGATCCCAAGGAAAGAGAGCTGGGGCGCGTCATATCGCTGCGCCCTGGGCGCGCCCCGGCGGCCATGCGTCGTTTGCCTTTCAGCCTTCTTTTCCATTTGAAGAGCCCTTGGGCGGCGTTCCCGATGTGGGAGCCGTCGACTCCAATGACAACGGGCAGATGATGAGTCATGCTTGAATTCAACAATATTCGAGGGCCAAATGTTCCCAAGGCGCGCGGCGAAGAGGGCGGAAGCGGAACGATGCGTTCGACGGAACGTTATGGGAGAGTTCCCTGCCCTCGGAGGGGTTTAGAATGGCGCCGCGGTCATTCTGGAAAGGCTATTTGAAGCTTTCGCTTGTGACCTGTCCGGTCGCGATGACGCCGGCCACGACTGAAGGCGAGAAAGTTCGCTTCCACATCCTTAATCGAAATACTGGCAACCGCGTCGTCAGCCAATATGTCGACGCGGTCTCCGGCGCGCCGATCGGCGAAGACGATGCGGCGAAGGGTTATCCGCGCGGCGAAGACGATTACGTGCTGCTTGAAGATGAGGAGCTTGACGCCCTAAGCCTCGAAAGCACGCGAACGATCGATATCGAGACCTTTGCGCCGGCCGCGAGCGTCGACTGGATTTGGTTCGATAAGCCCCACTATCTTGCGCCCGACGATCCGATCGGCGTTGAGGCCTTTTCCGTCATTCGCGACGCGATGAAGGCGACGGGCACAGTCGGCCTTTCGCGGCTCGTGATGTATCGACGCGAGCGCGCCGTGATGGTCGAGCCGCGCGACAAGGGGCTTGTGCTATGGACATTGCGCTTCGCCGACGAGGTGCGCGATCCGAAGGACTACCTCGACAAGATTGGCGCCGAGACGCCGAACGCGAAAGCTCTCAACCTGATTTCCAAATTGATCGAGGAGCGCAAGACTCACTGGGATCCGGCGATGACCCATGATCCCGTGCAAGCGCAGTTGCTGGATATTATTTCTGGAAAGAAGAAGGAGCACACACCCGCTCGCGGCAAAAAACAGGCGTCGGCGGCTCCGAGCAACGTCGTCAATATCATGGATGCGCTCCGCAAGAGCATCGATGCGGAAAAGCGCGGCGCCAAACGTCGCTAGGCTTTTCTCTTTCTCCGCGCGTTCGGCGTTTCGATCGGCGCCGCCGCTTGACGAAAGTCTCCCCAGGGATCGCTCTGCAGCGACTCGAGGCGCGCGAGGGTTTTCACGATCGTGAAATAGTCAGGTCCGATCGCCGGACTCAGTTCGTCCCAGGCGAGCGGCATCGACACGGCGGCGCCGGGACGGGCGCGCGTGGAGTAGGGCGCGACGGCCGTTGCGCCGCGCTGATTGCGCAGATAGTCGACGAGTATCTTGCCGCGGCGCTTCGATTTCGTGATCGTTGCAACATATTTGCTCGGGCTGTCATGTGTCATCGCATCGGCGATGCTTTTGGTGAAAGCCTTCACCTCTGGCCATTCCGCTTTAGGCGTCACGGGCGCCACCACATGAAGCCCCTTTCCGCCGGATGTTTTCACGAAGGCGGCGAGCCCAAGGGCTTGGAGACGGTCCCGCGTTTCTTCCGCGGCCGCAATGACCGACTCCCACGCGACCTGTTCGCCGGGATCGAGATCCATGATGATGACGTCAGGACGCTCCCAATCAGACGCCGTCGAGCCCCAGGGATGAATTTCCAAGGCGCCGGATTGAACGAGCGCGATCAGGCCGTTGAGGTCCTTGATGCTGAGCAGGGGCTCCTCTTCGCCTTTCGGATCGTCGATGAGCACGATGTTCGGATCGATGCCCTTCCAAGCGTGTTTCTGGAAGAACTTCTCTCCCTCGACGCCGTTGGGGCAGCGCAGCAGCGCCAGCGGGCGATTGACGATGAAGGGCGCGATATAGCGCCAGATGTCGGCGTAGTAATCCGCCAGCCCCTGTTTGGTGACGCCTTGGTCCGGCCAATAGAGCCGATCGGGATGGGTGAGCCTCACGACGCTCTGCTCCGCTCTCGCCGCTGTCGCCCGCTCAACGGGCGGCGCCTTTTCGCGGACGACGTCGCGCGCGTCCTTATCTTCGCGCAGACCGCGAAAGGAGGCGTGCCGAAGATTTTGATCGCCCGTCCAGCCGCGAAATTCGACTTCGGCCACCAGCTCGGGCCGCACGTAGCGCACATGGCGCGCCGCGTCCGCGCTGAGCCGCGCGCCAAAGGGATTCGAGGAGACGCGCATGGGATCGAGCTTCGTGAAAAGCTCATGCGCCATATCCGCCGTAAATCCCGTCCCAACGCGGCCAACGTGGCAAAGGACGCCATTCTGGTAGACGCCAAGCACGAGGGCGCCGATCGCCCGGCGCGACACCGTCGATGGCGTATAGCCGGCGACGACGAATTCCTGCCTCGCGAAGCATTTGGCCTTTATCCAGCTCTTCACGCGGCCGGAGCGATAGGGCGAATCCCGCAGTTTCGACACCACGCCTTCGAGGCCGAGCCGACACGCGTGCGCCAGCACGACCGCGCCGCTGTCCTCAAAGTGAAGACTCAGACGAACCTTGTCGTTGGCCTCGGCGCCCAAGAGTCTTTCCAGCAACCGTTTGCGTTCCAGCAAGGTTGCGCTGCGCAGATCGTAGCCGTCGAGGTAAAGAAGATCGAAGACCCAATAGACGAAGCGATCGGTGCGCCCTGCGCTCAGATCGGCCTGCAGCGCGGAGAAATCCGACGCGCCCGAATTCGTTTCGACGACGATCTCGCCGTCGATGAGCCCGGCGCCGAGAGGCAGGGCGCGCAGCGCCGACGCTATCTCATCGCCAAATTTCTTCGTCCAGTCGAGACCGCTGCGCGAGAGCAGCCTTACGCGTCCCGCCTCGATGCGCGCCTGCACGCGATAGCCGTCGAATTTGATTTCGTGAATCCATTCCTTGCGCGATGGCGCGGCGCCGGAACTGGCCTGCATCGGCGCAACGAAACTCGGCAGCGGCGCCTTCTTTGCGCCCTTGAGACGTGACGGGTAGATGTCGGCCGCAGCCGCTTGCGGCGTCGCAAGGGAACTCGCTTTATCCAAGCGCGACGCGGCGCTCTGCTTCGGCATGGCGCTTTTCTTGGAGCGCCGCGCCGGCTTGCCTTCTGCGACATCGCCGATCGTGCGCCCGGTGTCGACCGAGCGCGGCATTTCGTCGAGTATGTCTTCATCCTTAGGCGTTCGCGCAAATTCGTCTTCGCTTTTGATGAGAAGCCAGTTGTCATGCTTCTCGCGCGGCTTTCGCGCCATGCGTACGAGATGCCATCGGCCGCCGAGCTTTTCGCCGCGCAGCTCGAAATCGAGATGGCCCTTGGCATAGCCCTTATGCGGGTCGCCTTCGGGAATCCACACGCCCTTGTCCCACACGATCACTTCGCCGGCGCCATATTGGCCTTCTGGAATGACGCCTTCGAAATTGCGATAGTCGAGAGGATGGTCCTCGACGTGAACGGCAAGGCGCTTCTCGCCGGGCACGAGACTTGGGCCTCTGGTCACAGCCCAGCTTTTCAAAACGCCGTCCATCTCCAGGCGAAGATCGTAGTGCAGCCGCCTTGCGGCATGTTTCTGGACGACGAAGCTGCTGCCGGTCTTTCGGGCGCCTCGCCCCTTCGGCTCGCGCGTCGCCCCAAAGTCGCGCTTCTTACGGTAATCGGCAAGCGACATGCGAGGTCAGCTCGCTTTCCGCCGTGTCGCGGCCGTCCTGGTCTTGCGAGGCTGCGCCGCTCGCTTCTTGGCTGCAGCTTTGTCGCTCTGCTCGGAAAGCGCCGCGCTCTCGCGCAGCGCCTCGAGCAGATTGACGACCTTGGCTTCCCGAGCCTTACGCGGCGGCGCGATCGGCTTGCCTTCCAGCTTCGCTTTTACGAACTCGGCGAGGGCGGCCTCATAGCGGTCTTCGAACGTAGATGGGTCGAACGCGCCCCGCTTGGTGTCGATAATGTGCTTGGCGAGCTGAAGCATTTCGCCCTGAACTTTAACCTCGGGCACGTCGTCGAACGCCTGCTGCGCCGAGCGCACCTCATAATCGAAGTTCAGCGTGGTCGCGAGAAGCCCGTCGCCATAAGCGCTGATCAGAACGGTGCGCGCGCGCCTGAAGAGCACGGTCTTCGCCAGGGCCGCGACTTTGTTCCTGCGCATGCCCTCGCGGATCAGAACGAAAAGTTCGTTCGCGTCGCTTTGCGAGGGGGACAGATAGTAGGGCTTGTCGAAATAGACGGCGTCGATTTCGCCGCAATCCACGAATGTGTCTATGGCGAGAGTCTTAACGCTTTTTGGCGTCGCCTGAGCGATTTCCTCCGGTTCGAGAACGACATATTCGTTCTTGCCGACCTCATAGCCTTTGACTTGATCGCCGGACTCGACAGGTTCGCCCGTGTCGCTGTCGACAAAGGTCCGCCGCACGCGGTGACCGGTCGATCGGTTGATCGTGTGGAACGCGATCCTGTCAGACGTCGACGTCGCGGAGTAGAGCGCCACCGGACAGGTGAGCTCCGCAATCTTCAGAGAGCCCTTCCAGTTCGCTCTCGGCGACAACGCAAACCTCGTACGCTCGCGGGCGGCTGAACGCTCGCCCGCTGATTACGCTTCCGGAGACTTCGTACTGTCAAGCTTTTCTGAGATTTTCGACGCAAGCATCAGTCCGATGGCGGCGCCGATGATCAGATGGAGGTTGGGCGCCACGCGTTCGGCCACTGCTTTCGCCGCGACAGGCGCCATCGAGCCGATCGAGCGCATCAGGTTTCCGTCCGGCTTGAACAGCTGATCAACGAAGGGGAGCTGCGAAAAGCTGCTCTGTTCGAGTTCAGCCGCTCGAGCTTGAGTTTCCGGCGGGACGGAGTCCTTTGTCGCGAGATAAACGATGAGAGCCACGAAGAGAAAAGCTCCGGCGAGGACGAGGTTGCCGGCGATCTCTCCCCACGTCCTCATGGCGTAGGCGTGAGCGGCGGCGGTTGCGAAGCCGAGTGCGAGCAGCGCGAGGGTCGCGACGATGGCGAGACGCGACGCGCTACGCGTCGCGTTCGCGATACTCTCGTCGACCCGGTGGAATAGCGGATCCAACATCATGATCTTGCCCGCCCGAGATTAGCCACGGCCCTTCCACATGGCCCCGACGAGAAATCCACCAGCGACAGCAAGCAACAGCGCCGTCACCGGCTGTTCGCGCACCACGCCCTCGACCGTTGTCTTCAGCCCTTCGCCCGCCGACCTGGCCTTCTCCGCGACTTGCCGAGATTGCTCGCTCACTGTCGTTAACGCGGCGTCAGCCCTCTCCATGGTTTCATCGACCTTTGCGCTGACGTCGTCGGCGATGGAGGCGGCCTTCGCGGCGGCGTTCGCCGACGCCTTGGTTACGGCGTCTTGCGCCTCCTGGACCTTGTTCGTGACTTGAGATGTTATGCTCATGCCCTCTTCTCCGCTGTTACTGCCCCGCTGGGCGAATACTGAACTTCCAGATCGGTTGATTGTTCCTCGCCGCGTCCCAAGTGGCGCGCGCTACTCTGGAAGATGGATCTCGTGCTGAGGGAACACGTGGCCGAAGGTCACTGTTCCGGCGATGAGCAGAGGCGTCGCGAAGGCGGTCACCCAAAGTCCGAGCATGAAAGCCAGCTCGCTTGCCGAAACGAGCGGCGCTAACAGCGGGCCAGGCTCTCATCGCGACGACGAGCGTCAGCAAGAATATGCCAATGAGCGCCCACGAAGAAATTCTCTGGAGATCGAGCGAGGGTTCGCGCCGATCCCGCCTGTTGGCGGGAGCAACGTCGTCACAGTTCCGGAAAGATGTCCTTCCCGTCCTCAGCAAGTTTCGCTTCGCCGATCGTTTTTTGAAATTCACCAACGACGATCTGCGCGAGACCAGTGAGCGTGAGATGGGTTGACTGCGTGGCGAGCCCGAGGGTCAACTTGGTCTTGCCCATGGCTTCGTTGGCATAGCCGCGCATTTGATCGGTCGTCCCCGACTGTACGATGCTATCGATCGCCTCCCTCATCGAATCCTTCACTTGGGCGACCGTGGAGCGAGCCCGTGTTGGCGGCTCTAAATCGACGGAATTATCCGGCCGCGCCGGTGGATTCGATGCATCGCCGAAACTGCATTCGTCGTCGGCGCAGATAATGGGGTCCTTGCCATTTTCAGCTAATGCATCCATTGATTCCATGCTCCTAAATCTCAATTCCTGGGTTCGGCCAAGGCCGCCCGTCAGGATGAAAACTGATTTGAAGGGTTCTATGTTCCGAAAGATCCGCGCAGTCGCGTATCGTGCAGCTCGAGGCTCGGTGCGGCTGCTAAACACCGCGCGTAACGAAACGGGCGATGCGCAATTTACTTGAACGGCTTCTCGACGCCTGGCGGCAATGCGACGTGGAAACCCTGGTTGATCGCCGAAAACATCTGATAAAAACCGGACAGGACGACGAGTTCGATAAACCCTTCGACGCCGAACGCCTTGATGGCTTCGTCCTGAACGTTCTGCGGAATATTTCGCCAGGACAATGTCGACGCCAGCACCTCGGCGACAAGATCATAGGGCGACGACGCGACGGCGCCTAAGTCGTCGCCTTTTTCCAGAGCGCTGATCAACGAGGATGGAACGCCCGCCGCTTCGGCATGCTGAACATGATCAACCCATTCGAAGGCGGCGCCGGTCCGACGCGCGACGAACAGCACGATAAACTGATACACCTCGCGGGGCAGATGGCCCTGGAACTTCAAATAATAGCCGAGGTCCTCGATCTTTTCGCAAAGCTGCGGATGGTTCATCAGGGCGGCGTAAGGACCGCCGAAGCCCGCGCCTTGCGCCTTCCGCCGTTCGACCATGCGGTCGTAGCGCGCGCGATCGGCTGGCGACATCGTCGAAGGATCAAAAGGCAATTGAGCCATCGGCCGTCCCTTGTCACTCGTGGTAGGAATAGGCCGCAATGGCCTCGGCCCAGTCCTTCACCGGCGTCGTGAAGGCCTTGTCGGCTTTGACGTCGATGAGGCAGGGGCCTTCTCCCTGCAATGCTCTCTCGAATGCGCCGGCAAGATCGCCCGGAGAGCGCACGGTTTCAGCGCGAGAGCCCAAGGCCTGCGCAAAACCCGCCCAGTCGTGATCCGGCAATCGCGTCAATTCGTCGGGCGTTGGACCGAGCCCATGCGCGCGCAACCAGACATTGCCGAGCGCGGCATTGTTGATGACGACATAGATCACCGGCAGCTGGTAGCGCGCCGCGGTGGCGATTTCCATGCCGCCCATGCGCATGCATCCATCGCCCGTGACGACCGCCACGCGGCGGCGCGGCTGTGCGCATTGCACGCCGATCGCAGCGCCGATCGCCCAGCCCATCGGCCCGAGATTTGTGGCGGATACGTAGGTTTTGGGTTCGTAAGCTTCCCAGTAATGGCCGGCGAAGGCGCGATGGGCGCCGGAATCCACCACCAGAACGCCGTCGCGCGGGAATGCCTTTCTCAGCTCGCTGATGACTCGCGCCGGATGAATCGGAACCGCATCGCTCTCGCAGTTTTCCGGATCCTGCAGGCGCGGTTGGGAGCGGATCTCGGACATCCAAGCCGCGCGTGCGGAGAGAGTCGGCTCGAGAGCCGCGCGCAACTTGTCGCTTTGATCGAGCAGATAGCGAAGATAGGCGCCGCAGCTGCCAACGATCCCGCCGTCCTGGACATGCGTCCCGATTGCGGAGGGCAGCAAGTTCACGCAGATCGTCTTATTGGGTTTGACTTGGAGCGCCCAATGCATCGTGTCGCGCTCGTTCAGTCCTGACCCCAGAATGATCAGCAGATCGAGCGAGGGGTCCATCAAGGCGGCGCGGGAGTGGTGCGTCCCCGCATAGCCGAACACGCCGAGCGAGAGAGGATGATCCTCCGGGAAGACGCCCTTTCCGCGCAGCGTCGTCGCGACGGGAATGCGCCAAGTCTCGGCGAATTCCTTCAGCGCATTGGCGGCTTTCGAGTGCTCGACGCCCGCGCCGGCCAATATGGCGATTTTGACGGGCGACTTGCCGCCAGAACCGCCATGAAAATGCTGCAGCGACGACTCGGCGGCCGCCATCGACAGCGCGTTGTAATCGACCAAGGCCCGATCGATCGGCGTATGGCTGACGGAAATCTCTGCGGCCAGGCAGTCGCCAGGCAATGAGAGGTGCACGGGCGCAGCGGGACGGGTGCGAAGATGTAGCAGGGCGTGCTCAAACAGATGCGGCATATTCTTCGGATTGTCGACCGAAGAGGAATAGCGCGTCAGCGGCTTCATGATCGCGACGTCGTCGAGCGTCTGGGGGCTTGCGTCCTGAAATACGCCCAAGCCCTCGAGGACAGTCGCCACTTCGCCGCTCATCAGAAGTAGCGGCGAGCCATCGGATTGCGCGGTCGCCACCGCGGTGACGGTATTGGTGAGGCCGGGGCCGCCGATGCAAAGCGCGGCGCCGAAATTTCCGCTCGCCCGCGCGTAGCCGTCGGCCATATAGGCGGCCCCGCCTTCTTGCGCGGCGACGATCGGCGTCAGCGCCTCCTGTCGTCCGAAAGCCGGCAGAAAAGGATCGACGAGCCCGCCGGGCACCATGAACACATGGTCGAGTCCTTCGCGCGCCAGCGCTTCGAGGATAAAATCGACCCCTAGGTGCATTCCCAGCTCCATTGACGCGTCAGGCGCGCATGAAAAAAGCGCATTCGCCAGCACTTCATATAGTCGAGCGCAAGCTTGAGGATCAATGGACGATTTTGACCGCCACAGGCGCAGCGGGAGCAAGTGGCGTCTCGCGGCACATCGCGAACTCGGCCGTCGCCGCCTGAGTGAGTCCGTGCGACCAAGTTCCTATTTATGCTGTCGGCGCTGCTTCAAGGGCCGCGCCGATGCGCTTTTCATATCTTCGGCGAGATGACCAAGGATCTGATCGTTCCCGCCGCGGAGGGCCTCTACTGCCCTCGTGGGAAATTCCACATCGACCCCTGGCGCCCGGCGGCTCTGGCGGTGATTACGCACGGCCATTCTGATCACGCGCGATGGGGCAGCGGCGCCTATCTCTGTCACGAGGATTGCGCGCCGATCCTGCGCAGACGACTCGGCGACGTTCGCATCGAGACGCTGCGTTATGGCGAGAGCCGAGATATCGGCGAGGTGCGGCTTTCGCTGCATCCCGCCGGCCATGTCATCGGCTCGGCGCAGGTGCGCATCGAGCACCGGGGCGAGGTCTGGGTCGCCTCCGGCGACTACAAGCTCGAAGCGGATGGCGTTAGCGCGCCCTTTGAGCCTGTCAGGTGCCACGTCTTCATCACCGAATCGACATTCGGCCTTCCGATTTATCGCTGGCGTCCACAAGCCGAAGTGATGGCGGACATCAATTCATGGTGGGCGGAAAATGCGCGCGCGGGACGCGCCAGCGTCATGCAGGCCTACGGGCTCGGCAAAGCGCAACGTCTGCTCAAACATCTCGACACGAAGATCGGACCGATCGTCTGTCACGGCGCGATCGAACCGCTGAATCAAATTCATCGCGATCTCGGCATCGCGCTGCCGCCGACCTTCAACGTCGGCGTGCTCGACAAGGCGGGGCTTTCGCGCTGCCTTGCGCTCGCGCCGCCCCATGCCGTGCAAAGCGGATGGATTCGACGCTTTGGCGATCATTCGGACGCCTTGGCCAGCGGATGGATGCGGTTGCGCGGCAATCGGCGACGCCGCGGCGTCGATCAAGGCTTCGCGCTTTCCGATCATGCCGACTGGCCGGGGCTCTTGCAGGCGATCGCCGCGACAGGCGCAGCGCGGATCTTTGTCACGCATGGAAGCGGGGAGGCGCTGTCGCGCTATTTGCGCGAAAGAGGATATGACGCGCGGCCGATGGCGACAGAATATGGCGACGAAACTCTGGAGGGCGAGGCGGCGCCGAACGTCGAGGCCGACACAGACGGCGCATGAAGACCTTCGCCACGCTCTACCGGCGCATCGACGCCGCGACGTCGACGCAGCATAAGAGACAGGCGCTGATCGACTATTTGCGCCTTGCGGTCGGCGATCCGAAGCAATACGCCAGCGCCGCCTGGACGGTCTATTTTCTCGCCGGCGGCAAGCCGCGCCAGATGATCTCGACCAAGCTCCTGCGCCAGCTCGCCTTGGAGGCGACGGATCTGCCCGAGTGGCTCCTTGACGAGTGCTATCACAGCGTCGGCGACCTCGCCGAGACGCTGGCGCTTTTGTTGCCGCCGCCGACCCGCGTGGAAGACGCGCCGCTCGATCTTTGGATGAACGAACGGCTATTGCCCTTGCGTGAGCGCGATGATGCTGAGCGGCTCGCGGCGCTGAACGACTGGGTGGACGCCATGCCCTCCGACGACCGCTTGCCGTTCTTCAAGCTCGTCACCGGCGAATTGCGCATCGGCGTCTCGAAGCTGCAAATGACTCAAGCGATCGCCCAGGCGACCGAGCTTGACGCCAAGCTCGTCGCGCAGCGGATGATGGGCTACACGCAGGCGAACCGCGCACCTCAGGCGCAGGATTTCGTGGCGCTCGTCGCGCCGGCCGAAGCGGGCGAAGACGGGCGGCCACTGCGTGGCCAGCCTTATCCGTTCTTTCTCGCGCATTCGCTTCAGGCGCCGCTCTCCGCCTTTCCAGAGCTGCTCGGCCCAGTCGACGACTGGCTCGTTGAATGGAAATTTGACGGCATACGCGCGCAGTTCATTCATCGCGCCGGAGAGTGGTGGGTGTGGTCGCGCGGCGAAGAGCTTGTCAGCGACAGCTTTCCGGAGCTTGCCGCGCTCGTCGATTTTCTCCCCGACGATATTGTCCTCGACGGCGAGCTCATCGTCGTCGCGCCTCGTTCGGACGCGCGTTCCGCCGTGGACGACCTTAGCGATCTGCGCCCCTTTTCTGAATTGCAGCAGCGTCTCGGACGCAAGGTTCTCACGCCCAAAATGCTGCGCGACAGGCCAGTGGCGCTGATCGCTTATGACCTGCTCGAGAAAGACGGCCACGATCTGCGCGAAAAGCCGCAGCGGGAGCGACGTGCGCTTCTCGAAGAGGTCGTGTCGCGCGCGCATTCCTGCGCGGTGCAGGTCGGAGCCGATTTGCCGTTGCGACTGAGCCCAGCGCTGACGCAACCCGATTGGGAGTCCTTCGCGCGACAGCGCGAAGAGGCGCGGGCGCGCGGCGCCGAAGGCATGATGCTGAAGGCGATGGGCGCGCCTTATGGCGTCGGACGCCAGAAGAGCGGCGCCAATCTATGGTGGAAATGGAAGCTCGATCCGATGAGCGTTGACGCCGTGCTGATCTACGCCGCGCGGGGACACGGGCGACGCTCCGGCGTTTACAGCGACTACACATTCGGGGTGTGGAGCGGCCCGCCGGAGCAGACGGACCGCACGCTGCTGCCCTTCGCCAAGGCCTATTCCGGGCTTTCCGACGAGGAGATGCGCAAGATCGACGCGACGATCAGAAGGACGACGATCGAGAATTTCGGACCGGTGCGCAGCGTGCGCCCGACCATGGTTTTCGAGCTCGGCTTTGAGGGAATCGGCGCGAGCAACCGCCACAAAAGCGGCATCGCGGTTCGCTTTCCCCGCATGTTGCGCTGGCGACAGGACAAGCCCGTGGAGGACGCCGACACGATCGAGGCGTTACGCGCGCTATTGCCCTGCGGCGGCGCATAAGCGGACGACGCGCCAAACAGTCCGCCGTGAACACCCAATTCGCGGCGATGACGATAGTTCCGATACGTTTGCGCTTGCGCCAAAGTTGGATCGTTAAGCCTGCGGCATGCGCGAGAGCGGGCCAGCTAACGCTTGACGTCGATCGCGCGCAAGTCTCCCGATGGAAGCGTATCGGCTTCGTCTTTGAGATCGACGCCGGTCAGCTGGCGTCGGCGCGCCTCATGGCAAAGATAAACCAGCTTGCGCGCGGCGTCGGCATAGGGGAGGCCCTGCGGGCGGATATTCGAGAGGCAGTTGCGCTCGGCGTCGGTTCGGCCGACGCGCGGCGCAAATGTGAGATAGACGCCCATGCTGTCCGGCGAGGAGAGGCCCGGCCGCTCGCCAATAAATACCGCCGCGAGTCTTGCCCCAAGCGTTTCGCCGATATCGTCGCCGAGCGCCACGCGCCCCTGTTCGGCGAGAACGATTGGCGCGATTTTCCACGATGTTCGATCGAGGAATTGCAGCGCTCTTTCGAGCACTGGAATTGCGTGCCGGGCGATTGCGCGGGCGGAAAGCCCTTCGGCGATGACGAACGATAGGTCATAATCTCCCGCGAGGGCTTTGAGATGCTGGCGGGAGTCGTCGTCGAGTTTTCGACCGAGGTCGGGACGCAGCAGAAAGCTGCGCCGATCGCGCGCGGCGCTCTTCACGCGGACGACCGTCAGCCCGCGCGAGGTCAGCGCGTTGAAGAGCCGGTCGGCGTCGAGTCGCTCTTCCACCGCATCCCGCGCCTCGGCATGCGCCAGCTGGAAATCGAGAGTAGCGCGCGTCGTCAGCGCCGCTCCGGCGCGCGGCAGGAATATTCTCGCCGGCGTCGCCGAACGCAGCATCGACATCTTATCGAGAGGCGTCGGGCGATCTTCGGCCATCCTCAGGCTCTTTCGAGAAGCGGCGCAAAGGATGCAGGAAGCGCCGGCGGCTGCAATTCGCCACGCGCGTCCGTCAAACCGACATCCGCGAGCCATTGCGCAAACTCCGGAGCGGGCGCCAGATTCAGCATACGCCGAACGGCAAGCACGTCATGATAGGAGGTGCTTTGATAATTCAGCATGACGTCGTCCGCGCCGGGGACGCCCATGACGTAATTAACGCCGGCGACCGCGAGCAGCGTCAGCAGATCATCCATATCGTTCTGGTCGGCTTCGGCATGGTTCGTGTAACACACGTCGCAGCCCATCGGCAGGCCGAGCAGCTTGCCGCAGAAATGGTCTTCGAGCGCCGCCCGCGTGATCTGCTTGCCGTCGAAGAGATATTCGGGGCCGATAAACCCGACGACTGTATTGATCAGCAGAGGATCGAACATCCGCGCGACGCCATAGGCGCGGGCTTCCAGCGTCTGCTGATCGCAATTCCAATGGGCATTGGCCGAAAGCGCGCTGCCCTGGCCGGTCTCAAAATACATGACATTGTCGCCAACGGTTCCGCGCTTGAGCGCCAGCGCCGCCTCGCGCGACTCGCGCAATAACGCGAGGTCGATCCCGAAGCTTGAATTGGCGGCCTGCGTGCCGCCGATCGATTGAAACACCAGATCGACGGGCGCGCGTCGCTCCATCAGCTGCAGCGTCGTTGTGACATGCGCGAGCACGCAGGATTGCGTCGGAATGTTCAGCGTCTCGCGCAGTTCATCGAGAAGGCTCAGGAGTTCGTAGCACTGTTCCGGACTGTCGGACGCCGGATTGACGCCGATGACCGCATCGCCATTGCCAAGCAGAAGTCCGTCGATGGCGCTTGCGAGGACGCCGCGCGCGTCGTCGGTCGGATGGTTGGGCTGAATGCGCGACGACAACCGCCCGCGCAGGCCGAGCGTGTTACGAAATTTCGTGACGACGCGCCGCTTTGCGGCGATCAGGATCAGGTCCTGGTTGCGGCAGATCTTCGAGACCGCTGCGGCCATTTCGGGGATGATCCCAAAGGTCAAGGCCGCGAGCGCGTCCTCATCGACGGCGTCGGAGAGAAGCCAGTCGCGAAATTCGCCGACGGTCAGCGAGGCGACCGGCGCAAAGGCGTTTCGGTCGTGGCCGTCGAGGATCAATCGCGTGACCTCGTCTTCTTCGTAGGGGACAAGCGCTTGGTTCAAAAACACGCTTAAAGGCAGATCGGCGAGGGCCATTTGGGCCGCGACCCGCTCCGCCGCGCTCGCCGCCGCAATGCCGGCGAGGCAGTCGCCGGAACGCAATGGGGTCGCCTTCGCCATTAGCGTTTTAAGGTCTGGGAACCTGTAGCTCGTTCCACGTATCGTCGTCGCATACATGGCCAGACCTCGAAAGACCTTCTCACAGGCTATGGCGCCCCAGCGGACATGTCACCGTCCGCTCCTAGGGTTTTCCCCAAGGCCCTTCGTAGCCCATGGCCTTTGCGCGCCAGCCGCATATATTAGCTCAGTCAGAGTTTATTTTATTGCCCGCCGGAGCCGATGTCAGCCCATACCGCAGATCCAGAAACTCTGATACGCGCGCTTCCGCTCTGGCGCGGTCCGATCGAGATCGCGCCGTTGCTCGGCGGCATCACCAATAAAAATTATATCGTCAGAGATGGCGATCGATCCGCCGTCGTTCGCCTTGGCGGCGACATCCCCGTTCATGGCGTCATGCGCTTTAACGAATTGGCGGCGAGCAGTGCCGCGGGCGCCGCAGGCATATCGCCGAAAGTTCTGTGTGCCGCGCCGATGGCGATGGCGCTCGAATATATCTCGGGCCGCACCTATGAGCCGGAAGACATGCGGGCGAACCGCAGACGCTGCGTCGATCTGATCAAGCGCGTTCATCGCGAGGTTGCGCTGCATTTGCGCGGGCCGACCCTGGCGTTCAACGTCTTCCACATCATTCGCGACTACGCCCATACGCTCGTCGAGGACAACAGCCGGATGGCGACGAAATTGCCGCGCTTGCTCGCGGCGAGCGAAATTTTGGAAAAGACGACGGGCGCGATCGACCTCGTCTTCGGCCATAATGATCTTCTTGCCGCCAATTTCATCGACGACGGGCGTCGCCTTTGGCTTGTCGACTGGGATTATGCCGGATGGAATACGCCGCTGTTCGATCTGGGCGGACTCTCTTCGAACAATGGCTTTGACGCCGCGGATGACGACGCGATGCTCGAGGAATATTTCGAGGCGGCGCCGACCGATGCATTGCGGCGCCGCTTCAAGGCGATGCTTTGCGCCTCGCTGTTGCGTGAAGCGTTGTGGAGCCTTGTCTCGGAGAGTCGGTCCACGATTGATTTCGATTACGTCGCTTATTCAGAACAAAATCTGACGCGCTTCGATGACGCCTGGGCGGCGTTCCAGCAGATGGAAAGAGCATGACGGATCTCCCGCGAAGCGCCCAGATCATCGTCGTCGGCGGCGGCATCGTTGGCTGCTCCGTCGCTTACCACCTCGCCAAGCGCGGCGTGGAGACGCTGCTGCTTGAACGCCATCAACTGTCCTCGGGTTCGACCTGGCATGCGGCGGGACTGATCGGTCAATTGCGGACCAACGCCAACATCACCAAGCTCCTCGGCTATTCGGTGGAGCTCTACGACCGGCTTGAGGAAGAGACGGGCTATGCGACGGGCTGGCGACGCAATGGCGGACTGCGTCTTGCCTGCAACGCCGACCGATGGATCGAAGTCAAGCGGCAGGCGACGTCCGCGAGGAGCTTCGGTCTGGAGATGCAGCTCCTGAGCGCCAAGGAGGCGCAGTCGCTCTGGCCGCTGATGAATGTCGATGACGTCATCGGCGCGGCCTTCCTGCCGACCGACGGTCAGGCGAATCCTTCGGACATCACCCAGGCGCTTGCGAAAGGCGCGCGGCTTGCCGGCGCGAAGCTGATCGAGGGCGTCGCCGTCACGGACTTCTTCATCGAGAACGATTGCGTGCGCGGCGTCGTCACGAATCGCGGCGCCGTCGCCTGCGAGAAGCTCGTGCTCTGCGCGGGCCTCTGGACCCAGCCGCTGGCGGCGCGCGCCGGCGTCGCCGTTCCGCTCTCGGCGGTGCATCACCAATATCTCGTGACCGAGAAAATTGATGGCGTGACCAGCGATCTGCCGACGCTGCGTGATCCGGATCGACTCACCTATTACAAGGAGGAGGTCGGCGGTCTCGTCATGGGCGGCTATGAGCCGAACCCCGTGCCTTGGTCATCCGGCGCCGTGCCAGAGGATTTCGCCTTTCGGCTTCTCGAAGACGATTGGGATCATTTCGAACCGATTATGGATCTCGCGCTCGGCCGCGTGCCGGCGCTCGCCGAGGCCGGCGTCAAGCAGATGATCAACGGCCTCGAAAGCTTCACGCCCGACGGCAATTGGATGATCGGAGAAGCGCCGGAGGTGCGCAATTTCTTCGTTGGCGCCGGCTTTAACGCCTTCGGCATCGCGTCGGCGGGCGGCGCCGGCATGGCGCTCGCCGAGTGGGCCGCGGACGGCGAACAGCCGTTCGATCTCTGGCCGGTCGATATCCGCCGCTTCGGCGCGCCGCATAAGGATCCGGCCTGGGTGCGCGTGCGGACGCTCGAAGCCTATGCGCGCCACTACAGCATCGCCTGGCCCTTCGAGGAATTTACGTCTGGCCGGCCGCTGCGGCGCTCGCCGCTCTACGAACGCCTCAAGGCGAAGGGCGCGTGCTTCGGCGAAAAAATGGGCTTCGAACGGCCCAATTGGTTCGCGGATGTGAGCGTGGGCGAAGCGCCGCGGGATCGCTATTCATTCGGCAGGCCCGGCTGGTTCGATGCGGTCGGACGTGAGCATCGCGCATGCCGGGCGGCGGCGGCGCTTTTCGATCAGACAAGCTTCGCCAAGGCGCTCATTGTCGGCAAAGACGCCGAAGCGGCGCTGTCCTGGATCGCCGCCAACAATGTCGCCAAACCGGCGGGCGCCGTCACCTATACGCAGTTGTTGAACCACAATGGCGGCATTGAATGCGATCTGACGATCACGCGATTGGCGAAGGACCGCTTCTATGTCGTGACGGGGACCGCCTTCGGAACGCACGACTTCGACTGGATCAGGCGATCGATTCCCCAGGGCATGGACGCGCGAGTCATCGACGTCACCTCGGCGAATTCCGTGCTGGCGCTGATGGGTCCGCGCGCGCGAGAGATTCTGCAATCGTGCTGCGACGATGATTTTTCCAACGCGGCCTTCCCTTTCCTGAGCGCCCGTGAAATTCGCTTGGCGGGCGCGCCGGTGCTGGCGATCCGCGTCACTTATGTGGGCGAACTCGGCTGGGAGCTTCATATCCCTGTCGATTTCGCCGTCTCGGTCTATGATGCGCTGGTTGTCGCGGGCGCGCCCTTTGGCCTTGTCGACGCGGGCTATCGAGCGATCGAATCTCTGCGTCTGGAGAAGGGCTACCGCGCGTGGGGCTCGGATATCGGTCCGGATCACACGCCGCCGACGGCGGGCCTGGGCTTCGCCGTCAAGATGAAGTCCGGCGCCCCGTTTCAGGGGAGAGACGCGCTCGTTCAAGCTGCTGGCTCGTCCTTGCCGCGGCTTCTCGCCGGCTTCGCCGTCGACGATCCTGAGATCGTGCTGCTCGGGCGCGAAACGATTTACCGCAACGGCCTGCGCGTCGGATGGCTATCCAGCGGCGGCTATGGCTATTCGATCGGCAAGGCGATCGGCTACGGCTATGTTCGCAACTCCGACGGCGTCGATCCGGCTTTTGTGCTCTCTGGCGAATATCAGCTCGAAATCGCCGGCGAGCGCCGGCCGGCGACCGTCTCGCTTTCGCCATTCTATGACCCGAAAGGCGAACGCTTACGCGCTTAGCCGCTGCGACTACGCTTCAAGTGAATGGCCGACGTCGGCGGCGCCGCGGAGATTGCGCGGCGCGTGAAATTTCGAGATCGCCTCCTCGACGGCGTCGAGCGCGAGATCGAGGTCGTCTTGCGAAATGACGAAGGGCGGCGCCAAGCGCACGACCGTGTGATGCGTCGCGGTCGTCAGCACGCCCTTAGCGAGCAGGCCCTCGCAGATTTCTCGCGCGCTCGCGTAGCGCGGGTCTATGTCGACGCCGGCCCATAGGCCGCGCCCGCGAACTTCGCTGATCGCCGGAGCGCGCATCGCGTGCAGCCGTTGCAGCATTCTCGCGCCAAGCGCTTGGCTGCGTTCGACCAGCCGTTCGTCGCGAAGGACATGCAGCGCCTCTAAACCGACGGCGGCGGCGAGAGCGTTGCCGCCGAAGGTCGATCCGTGCGAGCCCGGCGTGAAGACATCCATCACTCCGCGTTTCGCCACGAAGGCGGAGACGGGCAGCACGCCGCCGCCGAGCGCCTTTCCCAGCATCACGCCGTCGGGAAGGACATTCTCATGCTCAAAGGCGAACCAGGCGCCGCTGCGCCCCAAACCCGATTGAATTTCGTCCAGCAGCAGCAAAACGCCGCGTTCGTCGCACAGTCGGCGCAGTCCCGTGAGCCAGCCGTCCGGCGGCACGATGATGCCCGCCTCGCCCTGGATCGGCTCGACGAGAATTGCGGCGGTCTGCGGGGTGATGGCGGCTTCGAAGGCGGCGAGATCGCCAAACGGCGCGGCGCGAAAACCCGGCATGAACGGACCAAACCCGTCCCGATACTCGCGTTCCGAGGAGAAGCTGATGATCGTGGTGGTGCGGCCATGGAAATTGCCTGCGGCGACGATAATCTCGGGATTGGCGACGCCCTTCACGCGATTGGCCCAGCGGCGCGCCGCTTTGATCGCCGTCTCAACCGCCTCCGCGCCGGTGTTCATCGGCAGCGCGACGTCAAGTCCCGTGAGGGTGCAGAGCTCCTCGAGAAACGGCGCGAGCCGATCATTGTAAAAGGCGCGAGACGGCACCGCGAGCCGCTGCGCCTGCTCAGCGAGCTTTGCAAGGATTCGGGGATGCGCGTGACCGAGGCTGACAGCTGAATAGGCGCTCATCATATCGATGTAGCGCCGGCCTTCCACATCCCACAGATATGCGCCCTGTCCCCGCGTGAGTACGACGGGCAGCGGGTCGTAGTTTCTGGCGACGTGCGGGTTCCGGAACTCCGAGTTGTCCATATCCGAGAGCTTTTGGCGCGCATTCGTATTGGATAAATGCGTGCGAACGATCATGTACTGACTACATTACATGGGTACATGCGGGGCGCGGCGCCAGCCGCGCATCAGCCGCGAACATCGGGAGTTGAAATGGAGGCGCGCGCTTTAGATCCTGGCCTCGCCGGGGAAGCCGCGGCCCTCCTGCGCAAGCTGGGGGTCCAGGCACAGGCGTTTGAGCGCGGCTCGGTGGCGACCCGCTCGCCCATTACTGGCGAGATCATCGCGCGCGTCGAAAGCGCCGATTCGGCGACTGTGCATGGCGCCATTGCTAGAGCGGCGCATGCCTTTCGCATCTGGCGCAACGTCCCGGCGCCGCGTCGAGGCGAATTCGTGCGACTGCTGGGCGAGGAGCTGAGAGCGGCCAAGACCGAGCTGGGGCGTCTCGTAACGATCGAGGCCGGCAAGATCACAACGGAGGGTCTCGGCGAAGTCCAGGAGATGATCGACATCTGCGATTTCGCCGTTGGCCTGTCGCGTCAGCTCCACGGCTTGACCATCGCGACCGAGCGCCGCGGCCATCGCATGATGGAGACCTGGCGCCCGCTCGGCGTCGTTGGAATCATCACCAGCTTCAACTTTCCTGTCGCCGTTTGGGCCTGGAACGCGGCGCTTGCGCTGGTCTGCGGAAATACGCTGGTCTGGAAGCCCTCTGAAAAGACTCCGCTTGTGGCGCTGGCGACCCAAGCGCTATTCGAGCGCGCCGCGGCGCGTTTCGGCGATGCGCCGGACGGGCTTTCAACCGTGCTTGTCGGCGGGCGCGACGTCGGTGAAACGCTTGTCGAAGACGCTCGGGTTCAACTCGTTTCCGCGACGGGTTCGACGGCGATGGGGCGCGCTATCGCGCCTCGCCTCGCGGGTCGTTTCGCGAAGTCTATTCTGGAACTCGGCGGCAACAACGCCGCCGTCGTTTGCGCCTCTGCGCCGCTTGGTCTCGCTGTGCGAGCGATCGCCTTCTCGGCCATGGGCACCGCGGGCCAGCGCTGCACGACGCTGCGGCGGCTGATCGTGCATGAAAACGTCTATGACGAACTTCTCGGCCGCTTGCGGCGCGCCTACGCCTCAGTTCCGGTCGGCGATCCCCGAGACGGCGCCGCGCTTGTCGGCCCGCTCATCGATCAGAACGCCTATGCGGCGATGCGCGCCGCGCTCGACGAAGCGCGCGCAGCAGGGGGCGTCATCCTCGGCGGAGAGCGCGTGCTGACGGAGACATTCCCCGACGCGTTCTACGTCCGCCCGGCGCTCGTGGAAATGCCGGGGCAGACGGACGTCGTTCGGCGGGAGACATTCGCGCCCATCCTTTATGTGATGAAGTTCCGCAGCCTCGATGAAGCGATAGAGCTGAACAACGATGTCGCACATGGCCTTGCGTCATCGATCTTTACCGTACGTCTGGACGAAGCCGAGCGCTTCATGGCTGCCGACGGATCGGATTGCGGCATCGTCAATGTGAACATCGGACCTTCCGGCGCCGAAATCGGCGGAGCCTTCGGCGGCGAGAAGGACACGGGCGGCGGCCGCGAAGCGGGGGCGGACTGCTGGAAGTTCTATATGCGCCGCGCCACCAACACGATTAACTATTCAGGCGAACTGCCGCTGGCGCAGGGCGTCAAATTCGATCTGGACGTTTAGCGCATGACGCTACGCTCATGATTTCCGCCGCTGAGGGATTACATACCTGAGGGTAGCGAAGGTCACAAAAAAATGAATGACGCTTCCGCTGACTCGATTCGGGCGATGTTCGCCTCGGCGGTCTCGGACATGTATCAGGCCGAAGCGCCGCAGTATCGCGCGATGCAGGCGCTCGTCGCTGACGTAAACCGGCGGACGCTCGCCGACGCGCCGCAACTCAAGCGGCGCCTGGTGGAAAACAATGAACTCGAGCGACTCGACGTTGAGCGCCACGGCGCCATTCGCGTCGGAACCGCCGAGGAACTGTCGATGCTGCGCCGGCTCTTCGCGATCATGGGAATGGCGCCCGTCGGCTATTACGATCTGTCGATCGCCGGAATTCCGGTGCATTCGACGGCATTCCGTCCGATCGGCGAACACGCATTGCGGACTAATCCCTTTCGCATCTTCACTTCCCTTCTCAGGCTGGATCTCGTCGCCGACGCGCAGGCGCGCGAGATCGCCGCCAAGGTTCTGGCGCAGCGCGACATTTTTACGCCGCGCTGCCGAACGCTGATCGATCTCTTCGAAAGACGTGGGTTCGATGATGGAGAGGCGCGCGAATTTGTCCTGGAGGCCGCGAGGATTTTTCGCTGGAACGGGCAGGCGACGGTTTCATCGGCGGTCTATCGGACGCTGCATGAGACGCATCCGCTGCTCGCCGACATCGTCTGTTTCAAAGGACCGCACATCAATCATCTCACCTTGCACGCGCTCGATATCGACGCCGCGCACAGCGCCATGGCCGCGCGCGGTATGAATCCGAAAGCGATTGTCGAGGGGCCCCCGCTTCGCCGCTGCCCGATCCTGTTGCGCCAGACGAGCTTCAAGGCGCGCCCCGAGCCCGTCGAATTCATCGAGGAAGACGGCCGGCGCGTGACGGGCGCCCATGCCGCGCGCTTCGGCGAGATCGAGCAGAGAGGCGTGGCGCTGACCGCGAAGGGCCGCGCGCTTTACGACAGGCTTCTCGCCGAAGCTCAGGCCGCGGTTCCGCTCGCGACAGACGGCGCCAATGCGCGCGCCTTTAACGAAGAGCTGGCGCGGCGCTTCGCGCCGTTCCCCGACGATTATGAGACGCTGCGGCGGGAAAGGCTCGCCTTCTTCCATTATTCGGTCGATCCAAGCGGGAGAGGAAGGGAGCTGATGTCTCCTCCCTCGTTGGATGATCTTCTGCGGACGGGAGCTCTGCGCGCCGAACCGATCGTTTACGAGGATTTCCTGCCGGTCAGCGCCGCAGGGATCTTTCGCTCGAATCTTGGGGAGCAGGGTGAAGAGGACTTAATCGAGCGCGCCGACCGACGCGCCTTCGAGGCCGCGCTCGGCGCGCCGGTTTTTGACGAGTTCGCGCTCTACGAGGAAGCGGAGATGCGCTCACTAGGCGCAAGCCTGCAGGCGCTTGGCGTCGATCACGCCGCTTGGGTTCAACCGCCAAAAACGGGCGCCGCGCCTATTGGCGCGGCGGAAAGCAGCCATAACTGAGGAGTAGGGCGCTCGACGCATGGGCGGAGGCGCCGCGTATCGGAAGGCGCATGCGACGCATCCTGGTTACGGGCGCCCGCGGCCAGATCGGCGTTGAGCTGACGCTGGCGCTGCGAAAGCGATATGGTGCGGCGCGCGTCGTCGCCTCAGACCTCGCAGAGGCGCAGCCATCGGACGACCTTTATGAGCGCCTCGACTGTACGCAGGCGGACGCGGTCGCCGATCTGATGCGCCGGCGCGACATCGAGGTCGTGTACCACCTCGCAGCGCTTCTCTCGGCTGTCGCAGAGGACAGGCCGCAGGCCGCCTGGAGCGTCAATATGAGCGGCCTCTACAATGTGCTTGAGGCCGCGCGCCGCTTCGGTTGCCAGGTGTTTTTCCCAAGCTCAATTGCGGCGTTCGGTCCGTCGACGCCACGCCGTGGCACGCCGCAGATCACGATTCAGCGGCCGACGACCATCTACGGCGTCACCAAGGTCGCGGGCGAATTGCTCTGCGACTATTACGCGACGCGCTTTGGCGTCGACGCGCGCGGATTGCGCCTGCCGGGTCTCGTTTCTTCCGCGGCGCCGCCCGGCGGCGGCACGACCGACTACGCCGTCGAAATGTTTCGCGCCGCTGTTCGGCGCAAGCGCTATTCCTGCTTCCTCGCCGCGGAGACCCGTCTCGACATGATGTATATGCCGGACGCGACGCGCGCGATCATGGAGTTCATGGAGGCTGATCCCGAGCGCCTGCGGTTTCGCAATGCGTATAACGTCACCGGCATGAGCGTCACGCCGCGAGAAATCGCCACGGAAATTCGCAAGCACGCGCCCTCCTTCGCCGTGGACTACCGCGTCGACCCGTTACGCCAAGCGATCGCCGACTCCTGGCCGCAGTCGCTTGACGCCAACGCGGCGCGGGAAGATTGGGGGTTTGCGCCGCGCTTCGATCTCGCCGCCATGACGCGGGATATGCTCGCGCGTCTTGGCGCGGCGACAGATCCATTTGACGATCCGAATTCTGACGAGGTCCCCAATGCCAATGCAGGGTTTGGCTAAGGCGCTCGCCGCGCAGCTCGGCGAACTTTCGCAGGCCGGGCTGCTCAAAGGCGCGGAAAGCGTGCTCTGTGGCGTCATTGCGCCGCGTGACGGCTACGGTCCACGCTTTCTCATCGAAGGCGAAGGCGACAAGCCGTTCCTGCGCATGAACGCCAACAATTATCTCGGCATGTCGCTGCGCGAAGAGGTCATCGGCGCCGAAGAAGCGGCGGCGACGTACTATGGCGCCGGGCCCGGCGCGGTGCGCTTCATCAGCGGCACCTGGTCGCCTCACGTCGCCTTGGAGCGTCGGCTCGCCGCCTTTCATTCACGGCCGTCGGCGATCATCTTTTCGTCGGCCTATGCGGCGATCATGGGTCTCATTCCGCAGATCGTCAGCAAGAAGACCGCCGTCATCAGCGACGAGCTCAACCACAATTGCATCATCAACGCGATTTCTCTTGCGGCGCCTGCGGAGAAGCGGATCTACAAACATCTCGATATGGGCGAACTCGAGCGATGTCTCGACGAGACCGCGAAATCATGCACCCGCGCCATCATCGTGACCGACGGCGTGTTCAGCATGCGCGGCGATCACGCGCCGCTCGACCGCATCATGACGCTGGCGCGCAGCCGCGATAACGCCTTCGCGGAGGGCGCGATCGTCGTCGTCGACGATTCACATGGCGTCGGCGCGCTCGGCGCAACTGGGCGCGGCGCGGAGGAATATACGCGCTCGGTTCCGGTCGACATTCTCGTAGCGACGCTCGGCAAGGCCTTCGGCGTCAATGGCGGCTATGTCGTCGGCGACGAAATCCTCATCCGCTACCTGCGCGAGCGTTCGCCCTTCTACGTCTACTCCAACCCCATCACGCCGGCGGAAGCCGCCGCCGCGCATCAGGCGATCGACATCCTGGACAGTCCGAACGGCCTATCGTTGCTCGAGCATCTGCGCGCCATGACCGCGCGCTTCAAGTCGGGGCTCGTCCGGCTTGGCTTCGAGACGCTGCCCGGGGAGCATCCGGTCGCGCCGCTCGTGACCCGCGACAGCGCCCACACCGTCGCGCTTGTCGAGCATCTGCGGCGCCGAGGCATTCTGGTTACGGGGCTTACCTATCCGGTCGTGCCGAGGGGCGACGAGGAGATCCGCTTTCAGATCAGCGCGGATCACACGGCCGCTGACATCGACGCGGCATTGGAGGCGCTGGCCGAGATGGCAGAGGAGAATGTTCCGCTGGCGCGGGCGAAGCAGCTTTAGGGCGCTATTTACCGTGGCGGCGCCGCCTGATTTCGAAGCGCGGCGAGAGCCGAGGAAGCATCCATGGACAGCGCGCGTTACCACAAGGCGAGCATCGGAAACCGCTTGCTTCAGCCGGAAACGCTCATGCTGGGCTACGGCTACGATCCGACGCTGTCGGAAGGCGCGGTTAAGCCTCCGGTATTTCTAACGTCGACCTTCGTGTTTCGAACGGCCGAAGAGGGGCGCGACTTCTTCGACTATATGGCCGGTCGTCGTGCGCCGCCGGCAGGCGAAGAATCCGGACTGGTCTATTCACGGTTCAACCATCCCAATCTCGAGATCGTCGAGGACCGCCTGGCGATCTACGAGCACGCCGAATGCGGTCTCGTCTTTTCCTCCGGCATGTCGGCGATCGTCACCACGATTCTTGCCTTCGCGCGCCCAGGAGAAACGATCCTGCGCAGCCGTCCGCTCTATGGCGGCACGGAAGTTCTCATCGACAAGACGCTGGCGCCGTTCGGACTGACCGGCGTCGGCTTCACCAACGGGCTCGACGAAGACTCTATCCGCGCCGCAGCCGCGCGCGCGATGGACGTCGGACGGATCGCGATGATCTTCATCGAGACGCCGTCCAATCCCATGAACAGCCTCGTTGATATCGCGCTGGTGCGACGTATCGCCGAAGACATCGCGGAAAAACAGGGCTCGTGGCCGGTCATTTGCTGCGACAACACGCTGCTCGGCCCTGTTTTCCAGTCGCCGCTCCGGCACGGCGCCGATTTGTCGCTCTATTCGCTGACGAAATATGTCGGCGGGCACAGCGATCTCATTGGCGGCGCGGTTGTCGGATCCTGCGCGCATCTGAAGCCCATTCGCGCGATGCGTAGCGCCATCGGCACGCAGCTCGACGCGCATTCCTGCTGGATGCTCGGCCGCTCGCTCGAGACATTGTCTTTGCGCATGAACCGGGCGGCGGAGAACGCGGCGATCGTCGCGGACTTTCTCGCCGGTCATCCCAAGGTGGCCCGCGTTCACTATCCGCCGCTGCTGCCGGCTGATCATCCCGAAAGGTTGTTGATGGCGCGCCAGTCAAGTTCCGCCGGCTCCACCTTTTCCTTTGAGGTCGTGGGCGGACAAGCCGAAGCCTTCGCGTTCCTCAATCGGCTGCAGATCTTCAAGCTCGCCGTCAGCCTCGGCGGCACCGAATCGTTAATTTGTCATCCGACGACCACCGTGCATTCGGGGCTCACCGAAGAGGCCCGCCGCGAAATCGGCATTACGGCTTCGCTCGTTCGCGCATCGATCGGCATCGAACATCCGGACGATCTTATCGCCGATCTGGCGCAGGCGTTCGATTGATTGATCTTCGTCGTAGCGTTCGCTGCTGCAAGCTGGGCGCTAAGCCCTGTTAATCGGGCGCCGCAGACATATCTATTCCAAGGAACCTTGTGGCCATAAATCGAGCTGAGACTGGACAATGAGAGTAGCGAAGGAAGTGCGAGACGACCGAACCGTTCTGAGCATCCAGGAGGATCGCATCGATGCGCACAACTCGGGCGAGCTCAAGGACTTGGTGCTAAAGACGCTCGAAGGCGGCGCTCAAAACGTCGTTATCGATTTGGCGAGAGTTCAATTCATCGACAGCTCAGGGCTGGGGGCGCTGCTCTCCGGCTACAAGAATGCGAGTTTGCGCTCGATCGGGTTCGCCTTGGCGGGTCTGCAGCCGCGTGTCAGGTCGATGTTCGAACTGACGCGACTGCACCGTGTTTTCGATATCTATCCAAGCTTGCAGCTGGCGCTGAGCGCGTGAGTCCGCGAATGGGGTGGGCGGGAATCGAGATGTGCGAGACAGTCGTCAATCTGGACATCGTCGTTCCCAATCAGACACGATATCTGCGTTTCGTTGGCGCAATCGCCGAGCAGCTTGCGAAAGAGCTGGACGTTCCGGAGGAGACGCGCGACACCCTCGCTTTTCACCTCAATCTTGCGCTAACCGAGGCCGTCGCCAACGCCATTCAATATAGCTCCGCGGCAAATTCGGCCGACTCCGTTCGGATCTCTTTTTCGGTGGAGGACTCCAATCTTTCCGTCCGGGTTTTCGACCACGGCCGAGGTTTCGACCTTGCTGCTCTGCCGACGCCCGAGTTCGACGAACTTCGCGAACGCGGCCGCGGCATATTCTTCATTCGCTCCGTGATGGACTCTGTTCAATATCACAAGACGGAGTCGGGCAATGTTCTCGAAATGCGCAAGAAGATCGCCTAGCTGATGGTTGCCTGTGCTTCGCTCTCCGGACACATTGACGTCTGAGACGCCCCGCGTCGCGGACTGGGATTCCGCGGTGCGGGATTTCCTCCGCCGCGCCGGTCGCCGTTCTGGGCTGAATCTCTCCGGCGAGGCGCTTGACGCGCTGCCCAAAGCCTATCGCTATCTCGTGCCGGCGCGGCGCGCCGCGCGCGATCTCGCGCTGATTGCGACCAAAAACGAGCGCGAGATCGTCGAATTGCGTCCGCTGCGCGGCCCCGGACCCGATGTCGTCCGATACGAAGTTCGCCTGATTGGCGCCAAAGTCCATGCGCTCGATGAACTTCTGCCGATGCTGCAGAACCTCGGACTGCGCGTCGCAGACCAAATTCAGTTCGCACTCAATCTCAGTATCGGCCCGCGTTTCATTCGAAGCTTCATCGTCGAGCCCTCCATGCGCAGCGGCGCGAGCGTCGCACGATCACACGGTAGACTGTTGGAGGCGCTCAAAGCTGTGCTCTCAGCCGAAGTTGAGAGCGACGCCTTGAACGGGCTGGTCTTGGTCACCGCGCTTGACTGGCGGCAGATCGATCTCTTTCGCGCCTATAGCAACTACTATCAGCAGCTCGGCCTGCGGATCGAGCGCACTCGCATCTATCGCGCGCTTTTGCATAGTCCGGCGGTCGTCCAACTCCTCTATCGTTACTTTGAAGCGCGGTTCGAACCGGATCGCGGCGGACGCGATTCCTTTGAGATCGAGTTGGAGTCGCTCACGCCGATCAGGGCTCAGCTTGTCGACGTATTGGACAAGGTCACGGATAGTGGGGACGATCGCATTCTTCGCGACCTCTTCAATCTCATTGACGCGACGGTGCGCACCAACTTCTATTTTTGCGGCGATTGGACGCGGAAGTTCATTGCTCTAAAGATCAGCAGTCTTGGCGTGTTCAACATGCCGGCTCCAAAGCCTATGGCGGAGATCTACGTTCATTCACCTTCAATGGAAGGCGTGCATCTGCGGGGCGCGAAAGTCGCGCGCGGCGGCATACGCTGGTCGGACCGGCCCGAGGATTTTCGCGGCGAAGTCCTGGCGCTGATGCAGACCCAGATGATCAAGAACGCCCTCATCGTGCCGCAGGGCGCCAAGGGCGGCTTTGTTCTGAAGCTTCCCTTTGAAGACGCGACGGAGCGCCAGCGCCTCGGGAAGGAGGCATATTCGCAGTTCCTGCGCGGGCTTCTCGATCTCACCGACAATTTGAAAGATTCGCAGATCATCCGGCCGCCGGCTCTGGTCGCTTATGACGGCCCCGACCCTTATCTCGTCGTTGCGGCCGACAAGGGCACCGCCACCTGGGCTGACGTCGCGAATGAGATTTCGAAATCCTACGGCTTCTGGCTCGGCGACGCCTTCGCGAGCGGCGGCGCACATGGCTATCATCATAAGCGACTGGGCATTACTGCGCGCGGCGCCTGGGTCTGTGTGAGACGGCACTTCCATGAACTCGGTCGTGACGTCGATGCGGAGCCGATTACCGTCGTCGGAGTCGGCTCTATGGATGGCGACGTCTTCGGCAACGGCATGCTGCGCACGCCGAACATTCGGCTGCTCGGCGCGTTCGACGGTCAGTACATCTTCATCGACCCCAACCCGGATCCGCTCATTTCCTTCGCCGAGCGACGCCGTCTGTTCCAACTGCCGCAGTCGACGTGGCGCGACTACGACCCGGCGCTGCTCTCACACGGCGGAGGCGTCTATCGGCGCGACGCTAAGGATATCCCGCTAAGTCCACAAGTGCGCGCATGGCTCGGCGTGCGGCACAGCGCCATCGATGGCGAAGCGCTGGTCCGCTGGCTCTTGATCGCGCCTGTGGATCTGTTGTGGATGGGCGGGGTCGGCACTTATGTCAAGGCGAGCTCGGAGACGAATGAGAGCGTCGGCGATCGCGTCAACGACGGCGCGCGCGTCGATGCGCTGCAGCTTCGCGCCAGGGTGGTTGGCGAAGGCGCCAACCTCGCCTTTACGCAGCGGGGGCGCGTTGAATACGCCCTGAGAGGCGGCCGGATTAATACCGACGCGGTCGATAATTCGGCCGGCGTTGATCTCTCCGATCACGAAGTCAATTTGAAGACTCTGCTGCACACGCGGCCGGACCAAAACGCGCCAGACGTCGAAGATCCCAATCGCTTGCTCGAATCCCTCACCGAGGAGGTTTGCGCGTCCGTATTGCAGGACAATGACCAACAGAGTCTTTGCCTGTCATTGGATCGCGTGCGGTGCCGCATCAATCTCGATCCATTCATGGACCTCGCGGAGCAACTTGGAAACGCCGGCTATATCAATCCTGCGGCCGAGGCCTTCCCGACACGAAAGGATGTCTCGGCGCGCGAGACGAAAGAGCTGACGCGACCGGAGCTCGCCTTGCTGATGGCCAGCTCGAAGCTGGCGCTGAAGCAGAGGCTGCTGGAAGACGAGGCGTTTCTGCAGGGTTCGTGGTCGTATGAATTTCTGGCGAGCTATTTCCCAGAATATTTGCGGTCTCATTTTTCGGAGCGGATCAGGAGTCATTCACTCTCGCGGGACATCGCCGTCACGGTGATCTGCAACAAGGTCGTTGATCAGGCAGGAGTTTGCTTCCTGCTGCTGGGCGAGGGATTGGTCCCAACTCTGCTCAGCTATGCCGTCAAACTCTATCTTTCCTTCGATCGAATCTTCGAGGGTGATCGATGGCGCGCCAGTTTTCGCGAAAGTCGCGAATTGGACGCCGCGCGCCAGTATGCGCTGCTTCTCCAACTCGAAGACGCGCTGGCGTACATGTGCCATTGGTCGATGCGACGTGGGCATCGGCTGAGCCCCGACGACGAAGACATCGAGCGCTGGCGTTCCGATCTGCGCGCCTATCGTGAACGCGTGGGTGTGAGCGAAGCGCAGGATGACCCGTCTGTGGCGTCGCCCTATTTCGATCGGCTGCGGAATTTTCCTTTCCTTGTCGCGCTTACCCGCGAATCGGGAGAGGACATGCGGGTCGCCGGCGCGTATTTTGATAAGGCCGCCAATCTGTTTGGATTGCAAAAGCTTACCGTCCTTCTCGCGGACGTGAAGCCTAGAGACCTCTGGGAGCAGCAGTTGCAGGCCGCGCTCGACGCGCGAATGCGGGATGCGTCCGCGCGCATCGCGTCCATGCAGTTGCTGAGCGGAATCGCCGACGCGCGGGCGTTGTTTCGAAACGTCGGCCTGGAGTTTCGCCTCGCCGGGCTTGAGCGGCTGGCGTTCAAACTCGAGGCTTCGCTCTTAACGACGCTGACGCCCTTCGCAGCCTTCGTCGCCGAGCTGAACGCCCTGGTCGACGCGTGCGACGCCGCTTATCGCAGCCGCTCGGCAGGGGACGCGGACAGGGCGCGAAAGCCAAGCCGCGCGTCCTCGGAAGCAGGAGCTTCGTAGCGCATGGAAACGGTCGCGGCCGATCGCGCCATTCTCGACGCTTTCGATGGGGCTCTTTGTATCCTCGAGGCGTCAGGCGCCCTGAGATCGATGAACCGAGCCGCCGAACGTCTCACGGGCTATTGCGAAAGGGAGCTTCGCGGCCAGCCTTTCTTTCCGCGGCTTCTCGCGCCAGACGCCGATGATTGCGAGCCTCCGTCGCCGTCGCCGTCGCCGCGCGCCCGCGAACGGCTGTCCCTGCGCATTCGGCGCAAGGATGGACGAACGCTTGACGTGCGCTGCGAAATTGACGCGCTTTCCGGCAATGGCGATGGCGGCTCGTTGCTCAAACTTCGTTCTATCGACGGGCCGAATGAGCCCGATGCGCTCGTCGAGACGACGAAAAAGCTTGAAACCATCTTCGGCGGCATGGTCGACGGTCTTGTCGTGATCAACGAGGCCGGCGACATATTGCTCTTCAGCAGAGGCGCGGAGAAGCTGTTCGGCTACCGCACCGAGGAAGCGCTCGGAAGAAACGTCAAGATGCTGATGCCGTCGCCCTATCGCGAGGCGCATGACGGCTATCTCGCCGCCTATAGGGAAACCGGCGTCAAGAAGATCATCGGCGTCGGCCGCGAGGTCGTCGGTCGGCGCAAGAACGGCACGACCTTCCCGATGTATCTCTCGATCGGCGAAATCCGGCTCGACGGCACGCGCTACTTCGTCGGCGTCACCCATGATCTGACCCGGCTGAAACGCGCCGAAGAACGGCTGCTGACGCTCTCCGCCGCCGTTGAGCAAAGCCCGATTGCGGTGATGATCACCAATAAAGATGGCGAAATTGAATATGTGAACAGCCGCTTCGCCAGCCTGACCGGCTATCCGCCGCATGAACTCATCGGCCGGAATCCGCGGATGCTTCAATCGAAGCGGACCGAGGGCGATCAATATCGGCGGCTCTGGGAGAGCATTCGCGCCGGCGCCGAATGGCGTGGACAGATCCAGGACAAGAGAAAGGACGGCAAGCTCTATTGGGCCTCCGAAATCATCACGCCGCTGCGCAATGCGAAGGGCGAGATCACCCATTATCTCGCCATTCAGCAGGATATCACCGAACAGAAGCGCGACAAGGAGGCGCTGTTCGAGAGCGAACAGCGTTTCCGGCAGATCGCCGACATGGCCGGCGATTGGCTGTGGGAGCAGGACCCGGACGGCCGCTACACTTATAGCAGCAGCGCCGTCGAGGACGTGCTCGGCATGACGCCCGAAGAGGTAGTCGGCAAGTCCTATCTCGATCTCTTGGCCAAGGAGAGCGCAGAAGACGCCGCTCCCGACACGGCGCCGAGCCTGACCACGCTGTACGGGGCCTTCCATCGCGTCGTCAACCACTATCGGCACAAGAGCGGCGGCGACGTCTTCACCGAGTCGACCGGCGCGCCGATCTTCGACGAAGGCGGCCGACTGGTAAAATGGCGGGGCGTCGATCACGACATCACCTCGCGCAAGATGTTCGAAGACGCGCTGCGCGTGCGCAATCGCGCGATCGAATCCGTCCCCATCGGCATTGCGGTCTGGGATGCGCAGGCGCCTCGCGTTCCCAACATCTACGTCAATCCGGCGCTGAGCCGGATCACCGGCTTCACCCGCGAAGAGCTGCTCGGGCACAGTTTGCATCTGTTGCGCGGGCCGGAGACGGATCCTGCGGCGCTTGAAAAGATCCGCAACGCGATCGTGCATCGCACCAGCTGCCAGGTGGTGGTGAAATTCTACCGCAAGGACGGCGTCTCCTTCTGGGACGAACTCTCCATCTCGCCGGTCGCCAATGAGGCGGGGCGCATCACCCATTTCGTCAGCGTTCACGCCGATATTTCCGACCGGCGGCGCGTCGAAGAGAATCGCCACGAACTCGAAATCGCCAAGCAGATCCAGCTGTCGCTGCTGCCGAACGCGCCGCTGCGCACTCCGCATATGGAGATCGCCGGAATCTGCGTGCCGGCGACGCATGTCGGCGGCGATTATTTCGACTATTTCGAAAATTCCGGCGTGATCGACATCGTCATCGCCGACGTTTCCGGCCATAGCGTCGGCGCCGCGCTGATCATGACCGAAGTGCGCAGCACGCTGCGCGCCGAAACGCGAAAGGCGACGAACGCTTTGAGCGGGCCGGCGGAGCTGTTGCGCGACCTCAATGAGCTCCTGCACGAGGACCTGACCGCCGCGGACCTCTTCATCACCATGTTCTATTGCCGCTTCCTGCCGCAGACGCGCACGCTGCAATACGCCAACGCCGGCCAAAATCCGCCGCTGCTGCTGCGCGCCGACGGCGCGGTGTGCGTGCAGCTCGACGCCGACGGCCTGGTGCTCGGCGTCGTGCGCACGGTCGATTTCAAGGAGGGGAGTCTCGAACTCGCCGCGGGCGACAAGCTGCTGTTCTACACCGATGGAATCACCGAGGCGCAAAACCGCCAGGGCGACTTCTTTGGACTCGAACGCCTGTCCGCCGCGTTCATGCAGCATCGCCGCCTCTCGCCGCGCGACCTCATCAAGGCGGTGCTCGCCGACGTGCGCGCCTTCCGCGGCGAGGCGCCGGCGTCGGACGACGTCGCCATGGTGGTGGCGCAAGTGTGCTGAGGAAAAAAGCGCGCGCGAAGATGTCCCGCCGCCGTTAAGGCGCGGGGGGCGAGCGGTCCGGGACGCCCCGGCCGTCGCTGGCCGCAGCGCAGAGAAGTGTCTTCGACGGCCGGTTTCTCCCGGACACGGATCGCGTCGTCTCGCCGCCTCCGGGCTGAGGGAGCCGCTCCCCATCGTTCGGGTAACCGACGCCTGCGCCAACCTCGAATATTGCGGTCCGGGCTTTCAAAGCCTGCACATGAGTTTCAGTAAGCTTGCGCTTATCGAAGGGCTCATGCGTCTCCGCGCAAAGGAGAGAAGCCCAGACCGGCGACGCGCCGCCGGACCAGGGAACGAGGGTCGTTCGTCCCGCCGGATCCGTCCTTCGCCGGCGCCGCTCGACCCTGAGCCGCGCCCTCGCTTGACGAAGGCAGGCAGAGGATAGGAATTTATTCCGGAAATGTCAAGAGGCGGGAAATCTGTTCGCCGCGTAAGAACCGGCCTCGACTCCTAGCTATCCGTATTATGTCCTGTAACGCGGCCTAATTATTTCTCCGGGGGACTATGTATCTTGCAAACCTAACCGACATTTGCTACAAGAATTGCTAGAGACGCGATCATGGCTATCTCGGTTTTCAGTCAGCACCATTTTCATAATGAGGAATCGGCGTTCGCCTTCCTGGAGGCAGCGTTGTGGCCAGCAGGTCCGGTCTGCCCCCATTGCGGTTGTACGGGTCGCATCAGCAACATCAAAGCGAACGTCAAGAAGCGCGTGCGCCTTGGCCTCCACAAGTGCGGCGATTGCAGCAAACAGTTCACCGTGAAGGTTGGCACGGTTTTCGAGCATGGCCGCATACCGCTTCATAAGTTCCTTCAGGCGCTGCACCTGCTTTGCTATTCCGAAAAGGGCGTTAGCAGCCATCAGCTGCATCGCATTCTAGGCGTCCAGTACAGGACGGCGTGGTTTCTGGCGCATCGCATTCGTGAAGCCATGCGGTCCAACAGGCGGAGCGTGCCTTGATGAGTATCAAGGGCAAGCGACTCACGTACCTGCCAGCTGATCACGTATGAAAGGCCGTCACGCCGGTCAGATCTTAGACCGGCTGCGCTTCGTGGACGAAGCAAAGAAAAGCTTTGACGCGACGCCTACATGGGAAATCGTGCCGAATCGAACCTCGACGAAGCTGAGTCTCATTGTCGCACTCCGGCTTAACGGCACGCTCCGAGGCGGCGTCTCGATCCGGATCACGACGCCAGCCGACGCATGGGAAGAGGACGTTTACGGGCACATTGAAGTGCGATTACCCGGATCCAATCGTGCACTTCGTTTAAACCCGGTTGAGTGGAGACCGCTGCGATATCATGACAATCCCGCGAAAGCTCCGCCGCCGCACCGTAACCAGCGCCTTTGGGATCGTTGGTTACCATTCGACTTGAATGCATCATATGGGCTGCACGCATTCGATCAGTCAGGATGCGGCATAGCCGTGCCTTTGCCTGATGCGATAGGGAACTTTTCGCAGTATACTGACATTTGCGCGAGGCTCTGGAAATGCCCCGACATGATGGGGCTTTCGCCTCCGCCATGGACAAGGACGTTGGTATGAGTACCGCAAAAGCAGACATGCGCGAGGTAGTCGCGGAACTGCCTAAGGCGCTATACCGCAGTATTGTGCGGAATACATCCGCTTTTGTGTCAACGGGCGTAACGTATCCCAACGGTGTTGGAGTAGCGGTTCGGATCGATGAAGCCCGTAATGGTTACACCGTTTCTGACGACGGCTATGCATCCCAGATAGCGGAAACCATGGGAGCGGCCACAGCACTCAATCGCATTGCCGGAGGCTTCGCTCAGCGGTGCGGTGTAAGCTTTGAAAAGGGAGTATTTCTGTTAGAGGACATTTCGCGCGACACGCTACCTGTCGCGGTAGGCGCAATTGCGAATTCTTCGGCGCGTGCCATGGAGCGCCTAGTCGCATCGTTAGAACAGCCGCGACTCAAGCGTTCACGTGCGCTGTTCGATAAACGGCTGCAAGCCGCTTTTGGTAAAAAAGTTCGCTTTGACCTTGAATTCAAGGGCGCAACCGGTCGCAACTGGGAGTTTGACGCGGGCGTTGAAGACGGCGGAAGTATCGTCCACCTGTTCGCTCTCGTTTCGCCGACCACACAAGCGGTTGCGCTCGCCAACATGAAGATTAGCGACTCTAAGGCAATCAGAATTCCGCCTGTCGTTACGGCGGCTCTTGTTGATTATGACCGCACCGAACCGGCGTTACGGTCCATACTTTCACAGGCGGGCGGAATAGTCATTCCAGCCAATGCGGACGTCACGTCCTACCAATTGGATACCGCATGACTAAGCAGATGAGCCGCGCCGATAACGAGCAAAGCAAAGCTTTCGTCAAAGCCGCCCGCGAACTCGGGATAGACGCCGATCCCGAGCGGTTCAAGGAAATGGTGCGGAAGGTGGTGACACACAAGGGACCAGCCATGAAGCAGCATAAGACCGCAGAGCAGCTGGGGGTTCTGGTTACTGAATATGTCGAGAAGCGCTATCGTGGTGAGATGTCGGGGACGCAGGTATGGCGAGTTGTAAAACTCGATGTGCCGAACGACGGCTCAAACTGGAAGATCGCGCACAGCGGCCACGGCGCGGGATTCGGCAATGCACTTGATGAGGCCGAGCGACATCTGCGCAAACAATTCGACCTTGTGGATGGTTAATTGGTGGCTGAATCGCGCGGGAGACATTTGGGCGCTCATCTTCGCTTTGTCCTTCGTGTTGTCACTTGTGGTGGGTGCGGTCCAAAGCTGGCGAGGTAAGGCCCTTACTGACACTCCACTCCTTCCCTTGCTCCTATTGCTTCACATGGCCTGGGTCGTGCCGCTCACGATCGTGATCGCTGTTCGCCCTTTCACGATGCTATTCTATGAGCGCTGATCGGTTTGCAAGTACACAGCTTTCGCTTCCCACTCTCCAGCCAGGGATGGCGCGCATGCTTCGAGACGGCGCCTTCGGCGCCTCCTCAGCATGAGGGCGCGAGTTGGGATGATGCCCTCAATGTCATTCCCGACAGGCCGAAGGCCTGATCGGGAATCCAGAGCAAATTCGTGAATGATCGGCATTTCTGGATTCCCGATCGCGCACTGCGCGCGCGTCGGGAATGACAATGCTTAGCCGCGCGTTGGAAATGACAGCTTTGCTCGCATGTTTCCAACCACAGCGACGGTCCCGCTATCCCTCTTGACGCGCCGCTTGCGCAACCAATTTCACACAGATGCGCCCAGCGCGAGCGAGGGTAAGACAATGGCGATCTATCGTGTTCGTGAAGTGAAATTCATTGAGACCGAAGGCGGCCATGTGAAGCTGAAGCCGCTGCGTGAATATGAGCGGGAATCCTCCGATGCGGCGAGCGTCGTCGCCGAGGTGAGCCGCTTCTTCGAGATGGAGCTCTCCAGTCCCAAGGCGCTCGACGTCGTCGATTTCGACGAGGTGATCGTTCTCGACGACAAAGGCGCGGTCATCGCGCGCTTCGGCGTCGCCGACTTCTGGGAGAAGGAGTGGAACGCCGTCGCCGCGCGAGCAGGTTCCGAAAAAGTTGACAGACTTTTTCGATGAGAACCTGCGCCAATGTTTGAGCAGGCTCCGAAAAAGTTGACAGGCTTTTTCGATGAGAACCTGCGCCAAGGGTTTTGGGCGCTTCCTATCGATCACATGAGACATGTGATCGGGAAGCGCTCCAAGTACGACGCCGCGCCGATCGTGCGCTTGGCTTAAGCGGAATCGCCGCGAAACGCCGCTTCGAGCGCGGCGATGTTGATCTTCACCATGCCGAGCATCGCCTGAAAGGCGCGGCCCGCCGCGGCGCGATCTTCATCCATGAACATGCGCGGCAAGGCTTCCGGCACGATCTGCCAGCGCACGCCAAAGCGGTCTTTGAGCCAGCTGCACTGGATCTCGGCGCCGCCGCCTTCGAGCAGCTTGTCCCATAGCGCGTCGGTCTCGCGCTGATCCTTGGTCGTCACCGAGATCGAAAAGGCTTCATTGTGGCTCGGCTCGCAGCCCATGTTCAGCGCCTGATAGGGCGCGCCGGCGAGGGTGAAGGAGACCAGCAGCGCCGGCCCGTCCGGCTCGCGGCGGAAGGCGCTTTCGAACGCCGAGTCCGGAATGATCGAGACGTAGAAGCGCGCCGCTTCCTCCGCCTGATCCTTGAAGGCGATACAGGTTCTGACTTTCGACTGCATGGCTGCTCCTTGCTTCCTGTCTGTCATTTCCAACGCGTGATCGGGTGAAGGTTTCCTCATCCTAAAGGAGCGTGCGGCGCACGCGTCTCGAAGGACGAGGAAATGTTCATGCGTCGCCTTCGTGAACTCGCCCTCGTGCTTCGAGACGGCTCCTGCGGAGCCTCCTCAGCATGAGGGCGAGGGGGGGGTGAACTTTCGAACTCATGGCTGCTCCTGGTTATTTTGCTGGCGCTCCGCCGCTGTCGGTTTCGCGATTTGCCTGTCGAGAAGGCGGAGGTTTCCTCATCCTTGTAACTTAAACCGTGCCGGATCGGCTAACATTGCCGCTGCGGTGGCGGACGGGACGCCGGCTCATCCTCGGGCGATCGAGCCCGTTCCTCAGCTTGGCCGCCCGTCCGCCGTTCCATCGAACCCGA